>NZ_JBIVBC010000003.1:0-548150 GCF_044745865.1 Streptomyces sp. NPDC086787
GTCGGGCGGTGCGCCGTTCATGATGGTGAGGTTGTCCGCGATGACGTGTCCCCCCGCGGCGACGTCCAGGACGCGGAACCGGTTGGCGGTCGAGGGGGATCGCTGGATGGTGGCGTGGTGGCCCTGGATCGTGAGCAGTTCGTCGATCGGGGGAAGGCCGTCGTCGCCGGACGCGGCGCCGGTGAGTGTGTAGACGCAGTAGTCGGCGAGGACGAGGGTGTCGCCGGGGGCGGCACCGGTGATCGCGGCCACCAGGTCGGCACCCGCGGTCGGGCCGCAGCCGACGTTGGTCACGGTTGCCGCGTGGGCGGGCAGGGCACCGGCCATACCGAGTGCCGCCACCCCCAACCAGAGCGCGACCTGTCTGCGCGCCGTCGCACCGCGGCGCGTGCTGCGACCCGTCATCAGCATCCTCGTTTCCCAGCTCGTGTCTCGACTCGGTCCCCGAACCGACGGAAGTCCGGCACGCCTGATCAGCGCTTCCGCCTGATCACTGTGATCGGAGCACCCTCGGTGACGCCGCCTCCGGCGTCCCGGGCCGTCGGGGTGATGGTGTGTGGGCCGTTGCTCAGTGCTCTGGGCAGGGTGCAGGTCCAGGTGCCGGTGGCATCGACTGTCGTCGTGCACAGCGTGACGCCCGCTTCGGAGAGTGTGATCGTGTCTCCGACATCACCGGTGCCGGTGAACGTCGGCGGACTCTGCGCCAGTACCGACCCGTTGGGAGGGCTGGTGAACACCGGAGCACTCGGTGCCTCGGCCACGGTCGTGGTGGCGGTGGACTGGTTGTTCGCGGGGTTGGGGTCCAGGTCGTTCCCGGTCACCGAACCGGTGTTGGCGATCGACGAGACGCCGACGGCGGCCGCGGTGCCGGTCAGGGTGATCGTGTTGCTGGAGCCGTTGGCCAGCGGGCCCGAGGTGCACGACATCATGCCGCCGGTGATCGAACACCCCGGGGTGGTCGTCGCGGCGTTCACCAGGCCGGCCGGGACGGCGTCCGTGACGGTGTAGCCGGAGGAGTTGTCCGGGCCGTGGTTCGTCACGGTCAGGGAGTAGGAGATCGCCCCGCCCGGCGCCACCTGCGCCGGTCCGGTCTTCGTGATCCCCAGGTCGACGTCCGAGCCGAAGCACGAGGTCGCGTCCAGGTTCGCGAACCCGGTGGGCGACGCCTGGGTGGACAGCACGGTGAAGGTGGGGTTGGCCGAGGCGGGGTTGGTCACCTCGACGCGGTAGAGGTTTCCGGCGTTGGAGACGAACCCGAGGTCGCCGTTGCCGTAGGTGAACATGCCGCCGTAGTTGGGAGCGACCGGGAGCTGGCCGGGGAAGTTGGTCGTCGTCCCTGTGGTGGGGTCGATCCGGATGATCGCCCCGGTGGGGTCCGCGCCCCAGAAGAACCCGTCGGCGAAGGCGATGTCCGCGAGCCGCACCGTCTGGGAGAGGGCGAGGCTCTGGACGAGTGTGGCGTTGGCGACGTTGATCTTGTACAGCGTCGACTTGCCGCCTTGGGTCACCCAGTAGTTGCCGCTCCCGTCGAACCCGCCCGAGCTGTACGGGGAGGCCTGGGCGGGCAGGCCCGCGACCGCGCCGACGGTGGTGGTCGTTCCGTCGGGGTTGACCTCGATCAGGTTCTGCGCGGACCCCTGCAACCCGTACATGATGTCCGTCGACGGGTCGATGGCGATGGCGTTGTACAGCGGCTGGGGGGTGCCCACCGGGGAGAACGTGACGGTGCCCGCCCCCGGGGTGCCGGTGTAGAGCTGGACGGTGCCCGTCCCGCTGACGACCATGATCTGCCCGCTGCACGGCCAGGGCGTCTGCCGCACCCGCTGAACAGCGACTCCGGGACTCTTGGCGGAGGCAGCGGCGCCGGCGGAGACAGCCTTCGCCGGGGTGGCTTTCGCCGGCGCACCCACCGTGGCCAGGACGACGGCCCCTACCGCCACCGCCTGCCGCCATGTCCGTTGTACTCGGTGTACTCGGATTGCAACCACCTCGATGGGGACTCACTTGCGACGGCCCTGCTCACAAGCAGAGCGACCCCATCCGAGCATTCACAGAGCCGCTGTCACTCCCCGCAGCGCCT
This sequence comes from Streptomyces sp. NPDC086787, assembly GCF_044745865.1. Lineage (NCBI taxonomy): Bacteria > Bacillati > Actinomycetota > Actinomycetes > Kitasatosporales > Streptomycetaceae > Streptomyces > Streptomyces sp. NPDC086787. Next base: position 2,081 of record NZ_JBIVBC010000003.1, read on the forward strand.
GCGCCACACGAAGATCACCACCGCGCAGTAACCCGGCCACACCGATCGGCCCACACCGAAAAGCCAGAGGCCCTGTGGATCTCTCCACAGGGCCTCTGGTCCGATGTGCACTCGGCAGGATTCGAACCTGCAACCTTCTGATCCGTAGGCGCGTCACCCCCTAAGATGCCGGGCGCCCGCCAGCCTTCCAGTGCCGTGACTCCACTGTCGATCCACGATGCCGGTCCGTCGCTGTGTACCGGTGTACGTGACTGTTGATGTCAGGCGTTGATGTCAGGGCGCCATCCAGCTGTCGCTCATCGAGTCGCTGACGTCCGCTGTTCAAGCCATGTACGGGCGGCAGGGTGCCCGATCATGAGAGCCGCGAGAGACGGCCGTCAGTCATGCGGTCGGCGTCCCATAGTCGAAACCGTCAGTCGTACTCGATACACGGTTGCATGTCGTACTCGATAGATGCTCCACTAGGTGGCATGACGAACATCCGGCTTACGAAGCCGACGATCGCCGTCTTGGAGTCACTTCTCTCCGCGTCGAGCGACAATCCGGCTTGGGGCCTCAGCATCTGTCGGGATGCGGACCTCGGCCCCGGCACCGTCTACCCCATCCTCGATCGTCTCGCTGAGCGTGGCTGGGTCACCAGTGTTGAGGAATCTGGCCCCCATCCTGGCCGACCTCCCCGTCGCTTCTACGAACTCACTGGGACCGGTCGTCAACGGGCCGTTCAGGCACTGGAAGGCCGCCGGGCGCGCCGCTTCGGCCTTGGCCTCTCGGGCGGTGGCGCATGAGTGACACCTCTCCGCTGAGGTACGCGTGGTCAGGATCAGCGCGAGAGGCATGCGCCGAGAACCCGAACCTAATCCCAACCATCGAAGGGATTCTCAGCCGACTCCCCAACGACTTTGATCTGCGGGAGCACACTGGAAAGCCGCTGCGTGTGACAGCCGCCTCCGTCACACGTGGATTCGACTTCTCGCTCGTCCTGACAATCGTCCCTGACTACGAACGCGGGATTTTGCGCATCCGGGACGTGGACACAGAGGGCCACGAGGAGGAAATGCCTAACCACCAGCCGCCCCGAACGGCGCGCTCTGCAACGAGCCTGGCTGCTCGCGTCGCAGGAGCAAGCCGCCCTCATCTCCACGATGAGTGGCAGGCGCTGCTGGCAGGTAGCCCCGAGGACGGACTTCCGCTGTCCCGAGCACGTCAGCAAGCACTTGCTCTGGGCTTTCTCCTCGCTGCATTGCGTATGCGGCTGAGGGACATGGTGCGACCGGCGTGGCGGCCCGTCGATTGGCTGCTCCGCGTCCAGTCGCGGACTAACGCATTCATCGCCACTGCCATCGGCGTCCAGGCGGTGTGCATCGTCGGGAATGATGGTCTGATCGCTCTAGTGACAGACGTTTGGGAGCCATGCGGCATCGCTGGCGCTTCGCTGTACGTCATGTCCCGCTGGCTCCGTCGGGTACGAGGTATTGAGTTGGCGGAGCACGAGTCAGTCGACGACTAGCCCTTCGAACGCCGCGGTTCTGCAGTGCCGGAGTTCCCGCTCACAGCGGAGCGGTGGGGGGAACGGCTAAGCCTCACTTGGGTGCCGTGCTCTATGGGCGCGGCACCGTGCAGGCCAGCGTGCACAACACGTCTCAGTACGTGTCGGTTTTGGCTTCGAGTGCCGCGACTACGGCCGCAGGATCGCCGTCGTACTTGAGGTGCAGTTCATCCGACTCGGGCGGGACGAAGCGGGTGCGGTACCGCTGAAGGTCACTCTCGGCGAAGTAGATCGCGTTGGGATCGTGCGCGTGGTCCTCGTTGCGCTTGCTGATCCGTGCCCAGAGTTCATCGTGGCTGGCTGCGAGATACACAAGCACCGGGGTGGCGCCGGCGTCAGTCGCGATGGCTCGCCACCGGTCGCGGTCTTTCGGGGTCCAAAAGCCATGGTCAACCACGACATCATGCCCCGCCTGAAGCTGCTCCCGAAGCTCAACCGCGACATCCTCAAGGACCGGACGCTCAAGGGTCGGGAAAGTCCCCCTCGGGAAGTCCACCCCGTACACGCCGTGGCGGCGATACATCTCCTCATCCGGACACAGCCGCACGAACCCACGGGCGGTAAGAGCACGTGCAAGCGTGGTCTTACCGGAGCCGGGCAGGCCAGCCATCAGGACGCAGAACGGGGGACGCGGCGACATCGATCTCGTGAGGGTCTGGGAGATGACGGACATCTCCGCTTCGGCTTCGGGTGTGAGTTGGCCACTACGGCCAGCGGCGAGCAGATTACCCAAGCGGCTTTCGAGCACGCTCAAGAGCGTGTCGTCGTCCGTCACTGGAAGACCTCCGATTCCGTCCGCCAGGTGCGCCCAGGAGCGCCGAGGTCGACGCCGTACTCCACGATGCCACCCTCGCTATCGATGAACTTTGCTGTCATCACGACTACCGGTTCTGCGGGCGGGTTCTTCGGGTCCAGTTCCAGGAGTTGCGCGTCCTCCGCTGTCAGCAGGCGCGCTGAGGCCGAGTCGACCCGATGACTGATCGGGCGGCCGGTCGCCTGGGCGATGAGTTGAAGCGAGGTTCCCCCGGTCAACCGCTCGCTCGTCGCCAACTGAGGGATGAGCTTCCCGTACTGAGCGGGAATCCACGACGTGCTGTGCGCCACGATGCCGTGTCGGTCCCTGTACACCCGGCACCGACGGATGGCCTCGGAACCGGGCTGGATGTCCAGGGCTGAGGCCACGTCTGCCGGCGCAGGCACCACGGCGGCCTGATGCGAGTCGGACCGCTCGCCTGATCCCCAACTCGATCCAGTACGGCGGCCCCGGTCCTGACGCTGAGAACCCGAAGACATGGGGCCCGGGCGGTCCAGGACTTCCGTCCCGATCCCATGAATCCCCCGCACGAGACCATCGTTGCGCAGCTTGCGCAACGCCTTCTCGGCCGTCGCGGTGCTCACGCTCCACTCCTCCGAGAGGTTCTTGATGCTCGGCAGAAGTGATCCCGGCTGTAGCTGACCCGACGCGATCAGGTCCGCGTAGTGGGCGGCAATCCGCGCATACGGCGCTCGATTGTCGGCCTGACCAGCCATTTCGTCAGCTCCCTCATCGCAGTTCCCTTAGGTTCCCTAGCTTACCGCTTGACACCGCAGGGAACCCTAGGGAACCTTAGGGATGTACTCGCCGGCCAGTACACCGGTCGGGGGGGTGCAGGACCTCAACGCGCTCTGCCTCAGGGCTGGTTCGGGGTCAAGGGGCCCGGGACAGAGCGGGCCGAGGGCGCACCCGACCCTGGTCATTCGGGAGGGCTTAGACCGAAAGGTCGCGTCTCCATACGCCTGTAACGGGAGCCCGTGTTCCCGAAGGAGACACCTGCACGACGACGCTCGCAGCGCTTCTTGCGGGCGGCCGGTTGCCTCCGCTGCTCGTCTCGTACGAGCAGCGCTGAGGGGAGCCGCGTGAGCTTCACCCTTCATCCATCGAGAGGACTGTTCATGGACCGCCTGAAGGCACAGGCCTCGAAGAACCGTGACGCGGCGAAGGTGCTGCGTAGCCGGGGCAAGGACACCGCCGCGAAGCAGATGGAGGCCCGGGCCGACGAGCTGGAGTCGGGCCGTGTCACCGACGTCACCGACTCGGTCGTCGGCCTGTTCCGCTGGGCGCAGGGCCGCTGACCTAGGACTTGCACACCCCTTAAACGGCGCGCCCCCGGAGCTGGAACTCCGGGGGCGCTGTCGGGCCGTACCTGTTGAGAGGACACACGACCCAATGAGCCACATCGTTACTGTTCGGGACGCTGTTACCGCGTTCGCCGACTGGATCGAGCCGACGGACGCGGAGCTGGACGCGATCGAGCAGGAAATGCCCGTCATCATGGCGGACGTTGACCTGCTCGACGCGCAGATCATCGCCCTGGACCGCATCCCGACCGAGCTGGACAACCGGCGCATCCGCCGGGCCCGGAACCGGGCGCTGGCCGCGCGCATCGACCTGGCCAACCGCACCGCCGCCGCGACCCTGCCCGCCGGTGCCGCATGAGCACCACCCGGAGCCTGACCGCCGCGCACGCCGAGGTGAAGGCGGAGATCACGCGGACCGACACCAAGACCGGTCTGCTGCTGGCGTTCGTCGGCGCGGTGCTGGCCGGTGCCTGGACGGTCGCCCGTGACCTGCCCCTGACGCTCCCCGCCTACATCGCGGGTGGCGCTGGGATGGTGCTGCTGGTCGCGGCGGCCGGTCTGCTGCTGCGCTCGACCTGCCCGAACCTGCGCGGGCGGCGCGGGTTCCCGCTGTGGGCCAAGCTCACCGCCGAGGAGATCACAGACGCCGTCGCCACCGACCTGGCCGCCGACATCGCCGGACTGTCCCGGCTCGCGGTCGCCAAGTTCACGTGCCTGCGCCGTGCGGTCGACCTGACCTGCGTCGGTGGGGCGCTGCTCATCCTGGCCGCCCTGCTCACAGCAGGGGGTGCGGCATGAGTCTTCACCGCAAGGGCCGCGCGGCCCTCGTGCTCGCGCTGGTCGTCGTGGTCGCGATGGCTTTCCGGGTGTCCTGGAACGCTCTGCGCGACGTTGCGGGCGCCATCGGCGCCGACGACACGGCCGCGATGCTGTACCCGTTCGTGGTCGATGGCCTCATGGCCCTGGCGTTGATCACGACGCTCGTGCTCGCCGGACGGGACCGGACGTTCGCGCTGCGGGTGCTGGCTGGCTACACCCTCGCCTCACTGGTCCTGAACTACGTGCACGGCTTGGTGCCGGAGCTCCACGGCCGCTCGGTCGACTGGGGCCGACTGGCCGACTGGGGCCCGGCGAACTGGGCGCTGGTGCTGCTCGCTACTTCGCTGCCGGTCGGGTCGATCTACTTCGGGTCCGACCTCGTGGCAAAGGTGCTGCACCACCGCCCCACCCCGATCGCAGCTCCGACCGCGAATGCGGAGGAATCGACCAATACCGAGAGGAATCGGTCTAGTTCTGACCTCGTGGTATCGACTCCGGCGCCGATCACGCCGAACGTCACGGCGCTGCCCCGAGCCGTGGCCGTCGGCTTCCTGAAGTCGAACATCCCGGCCAAGCCGGTCGGGGCCATCGAGCAGCCGCCCCCGGCGCCGATCGAGCGGCGGGCGGTGGCCGCCGATTCGACCCGCCCGCGCCGTGCTACGGGCCGTGTGCCCGAGGTTGCCCGCACCCCGCGCCCGAAGCGCAGCCCGGACGAGCTGCTCGATGAGGCCCGGAAGGTCACGGCCGATTGGCCGGACACCAGGCTGACCGCCGAGGGCATCCGCCGGGAGGTCCGCACCTCCCCGGCGAACGCCCGCACCCTGCGCGACACCCTGCGCGCCGAACGCGGCCTTCAGGTCGCCTGATGGGTGCCCTGCCCGTCTACCGGTGGCGGTTCGCCCCGGACGGCTACGCCACCCGCCGCCAGCTCCGAGCGCGCGGCTTGCGGCCCGGCGGTCAGGACGTGGCGGCACAGCTCGAACGTCCCCGCCGACGGCGGGGCCCGCTGGTCGCCTACCTCTACCGCATCGACCGCGCCAAGCCGGTGCGGGCGATGACTCCGGCCCGGTGGGCGGCTCTGGCCAAGGCCAACGCTGCCCGCCGCACCTGCCCCGCCTGCCGTCGTGATGCGGGATACGTCATCCCGCCGTCGCTCGGCATGTGCACGACCTGCGCTTTCCCCGACAACGCCCCGGAGGGTGCGTCATGGAACAGCTCCCCGCACACCGTCCGATGACGGTCGTTCAGCTCCCGGACGGCAGCCACGTCTACGCCGACCCCGCCGCCGTGCCCGCGCAGCAGCTTGCCGGGCCGCAGGTGGTGCACATCCACCAGGCGCCGCCGGACCGCACGGTGCAGCGCGTCGCGCTCGGCTCCGGGGTCGGTGCCGGTGCGGTCGCGGCCGGCGTCTACTTCGGCCCGCTGCTCGTCGGCGCCCTCACGGCCATCGCCGCGAACCTGGCGATGCTCGCGTTCATCGCGCTCGTGCTCGGCTGGGCAGTCATCACGGTCGTCCGGGCCGTGGGCGACGACTGCAAGGGCACCGGCAAGCGCGGTCGGAAGGGCCGCTGAACTACCCCGAGGCCGTAGGTGGCCCGCAGGGCGCCTGAGGGGCCTTCCGGGTGGGGTTTGACCCCCGGAAGGCCGTTCGGCCGCCACAACCCCCGTAGCGACGCAGGGTGACGGAAGTTTCCGTCATCGCGCGCACGCGCGTAGGGGCCGCCTCGGAAACCAGGAAACCGGAAACCTGCTCACTCCGCGTAACACGCGCGTGTGGTGACGGGCCGTCGCAGGGCCCGTCACCACCGACCCACCACCCCTGAGAAGAGGATCAGTCGTGAGTCAGGGACAAGTCTGGCGTACACACCGTCAGTACGCAGCCACCGCCGCCCGCTGGACGGCCGATCACTGGCGCAAGGAATCCGAGCGCCGCCGCGCCCTGCGCGCCGAACGCAAGCCCCTCGTGCGCGACGCTCGCCGTGCGCTCGCCACGGCCCGCGCCATCGACCCTGAGGGCGTCACCCCCCTGCGCCACCGCGCGGAGCGCGAGTTGCGCACGGCCAAGCGGCGCGTCCCGGACCCGATGTGGCTGTTCGCCACCAAGACGGCCACCGCGCTCGGTGTCGCAGGGTACGTGTGGCTGCCGCAGGTCTCTGCCCGCGTGTGGGTGTGGTCGGCCGTCGCCGTCGTCGCGGCCGTCACCGCGCTGTCGGTGTGGATCGCGGTGCGCGAGCGCGACACCACCGGCCTGAAGCCCACCGCTGAAGAGTCGGCGCTGCTGAAGCGCCTTCAGCCGCAGCACTGGAAGGAGCACGCCGAACAGCGCGGCCTGTCGGGCACGCTGACCGGCCGACCCAAGCTCACAGAAGCCGGGATCGTGTGCGCCGTCCGCCTCGACGGCACGTGGACGGCGACCAAGCTCCGCAGCGCTGAGGACCACATTCGCGCCCTGCTCGGGGCGCGCACGAGCCTGCGCATGCAGATCAAGGCGGGCAAGCAAGGCGGCTGGGCCGAACTCACCTTGCGCACCCGCAGCGCGGCCGACGGCGACGACCTGACCTGGACGCCCGAGCGACGCTCCCTCGGCATCGACACCGTCACCGGCGAACAGGTCACCGTGCCGCTCGGGGAACGGCTGCTCATCGCCGGACGGTCCGGCGCGGGCAAGTCGGTGGCGTCCCGGCCGCTGCTGTTCGACGCGTCCGAGGGTGAGACGAACGCGCTCGTCATCATCGACCTTAAGCGCGTGGAAGGCCGCCTGTGGGACCACCGAGCCCGCGTCGCCTCCACCCCGCACGAGGTCATCGACGTGACCGACGAGCTGGAGACGGAGATGCTGGAACGGCTCAGCATCCTCCCCAAGGGCCAGGACACCTGGACCCCCACACCCGACCGGCCGCGCATCACGGTCGTCGTCGACGAGGGCGCCGAGGTCATGACCGCCGCCGACAAGGTCCCCTACGAGACCGAGACCAGCGACGGCAAGACCCGCACGACCACTCGCTCCGCACTTCCGGCCCTGGAGTCCATCGCCCGCATGGGCCGCGCAGCGTGCATCGACCTGTGGTGGATGACCCAGAAGCCCACCATCGGCGACGGCATCCCAAGCAGATCGCCCCCCAGATCGGCGTCTCCATCTGCCTGGCCGTGCGCACGCCGGCCGAAGCGCGCGTGGTGCTCGGGGAGGACGCACAGGCCAAGGGCTGGAACGCCGACGAACTCCCCGTGCCGGGTGTGGCGCTGATCCGGGACGGCAAGCGCAAGCCCGACCCCGTCAAGGTCCGCTACATGGACAAGAGCGTGGTCATCGCCCTGCCCGACCGTGAGCCCTGGTCCCGGTCCGTCGCTCCCACGGTGGAAACCGCGGGCGCACCGACACTCACCCTCATCACGAACGCCGCGACCGAGACGGCGCCCGCCGTAGACGGCGCCGCCGCCCGCGTCCTGAAGGTCATCGAGACCGCCGCCGAACCGGTACTCCAGAAGGACCTGGTCACGCGCACGGGTCTGTCCAAGGGCGCCGTGTCCAAGGCTGTCAAAACCCTCACCACCGGAGGCACGGTCGTCCGTACCTCGGACGGCCGCCTAACCGCCACGCGCGGCGACGAGTCCGCCGCCGCCTGATCCACCACACGACGACGGCGGCCCCCCTTCCGCCAAGAACCGGGGCCGCCGCCTTCCACCTGCCCTTCGACAGACCTGTGGAGGTCTTCCAGCATGACGCAACCCACGACCCTCCCGCGAGCCTTACCGGCGGGAGCTCCCGCCGCGGGCGCGATGCGGTTCTACCTGACCACCCACAAGCGGCACTGGCTGCGCCTGACCGACGTGCCGCTGTTCCTCAAGTCCGAGCACTTCGACCGGGCGATCAAGTGGGACCAAGCTCAGGGTCCCTACGCGATCGACTCCGGTGGCTTCATGGAGCTCAAGAACAAGGGCACCTGGACCCGCCCGCCCCGCCAGTATGTCGATGACCTGCGCCGCATCTGGGAGCATGTCGGCCCCTACGACTGGGCCGCGCAGCAGGACTGGATGTGTGAGGACGCCATCATCCACGGCGGCACCTTTGGCGGTCAGCACTTCGTCGGCACCCACCTCAGCGTCGCCGAGCACCAGCGCCGCACCGTGGCCAACTTCCTCGAACTGCGCTCCCTCGCCCCGGACCTGCGCATCGCCCCCGTTCTCCAGGGACGCAGCATCCCCGAGTACGAGCGCTGCGTGGAGCTGTTCGAGAAGGTGGGCGTCGACTTGCGGCGTGAACCGGTGGTGGGGCTGGGATCGGTATGCCGGTTGCAGTCCACCCGCGAGGGCGCCGCGATCGTCACCGCCATGGCCGCGCACGGCTTCAAGCTGCACGGCTTCGGATTCAAGATCCTCGGCCTGGAACGCGTCGGGCATCTGCTCGCGTCCGCGGACTCCGCGGCCTGGAGCTCCCACGCGCGCCGTCGCCCGCCGCTGCCCGGCCACACCACGCACAAGAACTGCGCGAACTGCATCGACTACGCCCTGAAGTGGCGCGAGCGCGCCATCAGTGCCATCCCCACCCACCGGCAGACGCTGCTCACCGATCGGAGGGCAGCATGAACCAGCCCCTGACCGCCCATCTGGCCTGCTTGCCCCTGCTCGCCTCCGCCCTCACCAGTGCGGAACGCGGCTGGCCCGTCATCCCCCTGCACCCGCGGGCCAAGCGCCCGGCCGGACACGCCGAACGGGCTTGCCCCGGCACCGGACGGTGCACGGGCGGGCACCGCAAGCCCGAACAGCGCGCCACGACTAACCCCGACCTGATCCACGCCACGTGGGCCATGCGCCCGTACAACGTGGGGATCGCCACCGGTCCGGCCGGTCTGCTGGTCGTCGACCTGGACGTGTGCAAGCCCGAAGAGCCAGAAGGGGCGCCTGACGGCGCGACTTCCCTTGCGGCGCTCTGCGAGCGCACCGGCCAGGCCGTCCCCACGACCTACCGGGTGCGGACCGCGCGCGGCGGGGAACACCTGTACTTCGCCGCCCCGGCGGGGGTGCGGCTGAAGTGCAGCGCGAACCGTCTCGGACCGCACATCGACACCCGCGCGTGGGGCGGCTACGTCGTTGCTCCCGGCAGCACAACGCCTGACGGAACGTACGAGGTAGCCGATGGCGCCCCGGTGGCGCCGCTGCCGGGATGGCTGGCCGAACGGCTCACCGAGCCGGACCGGCCCGCCGTCGTCGACCTGGCCCCGGTGCGAGATGGCACCCGCGCCGCCCGGACCGCGCTGGAACGCGAGTGCGCCGTCGTCGCCGCAGCGACGGAGGGCGGGCCGGACGGCCGCAACAACACCCTGCACAAGAGCGCCTGCAAGATTGCCCGATTCGTCGCATGGGGCGACCTGCCCCGGGATGCGGCAGAGCAGGCAATCCAGGGGGCGGGGGAGGCCACCGGACTGCCGCCGACCGAGTGCCGCACGACCATCCGCAGCGCCATGGACTGGGTCATCGCCCACGCCACCCCGCGGCAGGCAGCCTCATGACCGCCCCCAACTCCCCCCGCCTGGATTGCCCCACCGGCCCCGCCAATCGGCCGCACGCCGCTCCACAGCCTGTGGACACGGCGGGCGTAGGCGAGCCGAAAGGCGCCGCCCGACAGGGCGTCGTCACTGCTCTTCCCCGCTCGAACCGGTCCGCGGTTCGGCCGGGCACGGACCCGACACCGGGCACCCCCGGCATCCGGATCCTCGCCCCGCCGATCTACCGGCACCACTACGACGGAGACCGCTGGTCCAAGCGGTACGGCGACACCCCGACCGCCGCCTACGCCTGCGCCTGCGGGCAGACCCGCACCGCCACCGGTCCTGACGCCGTGGCCGCGCTGATCTCCGAATACGACGCCCACCGATCCGCCTGCGCGGGAGCTCCCGCCGCACCCCTCGAAGGGAGGGCCGCCGCATGACCGCAACCAACGCCATCGACGGCGCCGCGCTGCTCGACGAGGTGGAAGCCTTCCACCGACGCTTCAACGTCTTCCCCACCGATGCCGCGTTCGTCGCGGTCGCACTGTGGGACGCACACGCCCACCTGCTCGACTGCTTCGACTCCACCCCCCGCATCGCCTTCCTGTCCCCCGAACCGGGGTCGGGCAAGACCCGGGCCCTGGAGATCGTCGAAACCCTCGTGCCGCAGCCCATGACGGCCGTCAACGCCTCCGCCGCCGCCCTGTTCCGGTCCGTCTCCGCAGGCAACGGCAAGCCCACGATCCTGTTCGACGAGATCGACACCGTCTTCGGCCCCAAGGCAGGGGACAACGAGGAACTACGCGGATTCCTCAACGCCGGTCACCGCCGCACCGGGGTCACCTACCGGTGCATCGGGGACGGCGGGCAACAGACCGTGCAGGCCTTTCCCTCGTACTGCGCGGTCGCGGTCGCCGGACTCGGCTCCCTGCCTGACACGATCCTGAGCCGCTCCGTCGTCATCCGCATGCGTCGCCGTGCCCGCAACGAGCGTGTGGAGCCGTTCCGGGCCCGTATCCATGAGGCGGAGGGGCACAAGCACCGTGACCGGCTCGCCACATGGGCAGAGCAGGCCCGAGGGTTGGTCATGGGAGCGTGGCCGGACATGCCGGACGGGGTGAGCGACCGACCGGCGGACGTGTGGGAACCCCTGCTCGCCGTTGCCGACGCTGCAGGCGGGAACTGGCCCGAGCGGGCTCGGGCGGCCTGCGTGACGCTGGTGACCGCCTCCAAGGCCAATGACAAGGGCAGTCTGGGGGTTCGGCTGCTGACCGACCTGCGCGACCACGTGATGGTCGGCATCGACCGCCTGCCGACCGTCGCCATCCTTGACCGGCTCAACGCCCTGGACGACGCCCCGTGGGCTGACTTGAACGGCAAGGCGCTCGACAACCGGCGCCTTTCGCGGATGCTCGCCGAGTACATGACGGCCGACAACGAGCCGATCACGTCCCGGAACATCAAGGCCGCCGGGAGCGTGCTCAAGGGCTACTACGCCGCCGATCTCCGGGACGCGTGGGCCCGCTACTGCCCCCCACCCCCGGAAAGTCCGCTACCTCCGCTACCGGGCACCGAAAACGCTGCCTGACCAGCACTAACGCGGTAGCGGCAACTGGCCATGGTTGCCGCTACCGCGCCGCTACCCATCCGCTACCGCTACCCCTTCCCGCTACCTCGAACAGGCCCCTGACCTGCGCGGTAGCGGCGGTAGCGGAAGTAGCGGCCCTCAGAGGGACCCCCGACGGACCGCCCCGGAGGAATCACCGCATGACCACCGCCATGCCCCCGATGCCCCAGGCGCTCAAGGTGCCCGAAGTCATGACCGCCCTGCGCCTCAGCCGCAGCAAGGTCTACGACCTCATTCGCTCGAAACAGCTCGAAAGCTTCACGGCCGGACGCGCCCGCCGCATCCCGGTCGAGTCCGTACGCCGCTACATGCAGAACCGCATCGAGGAGACCGACTGATGGCCAAGCGTGCCAACGGCGAGGGAACGATCAGCAAGCGAGCGGATGGCCGCTACCACGCCGCCGCCTACGTCTACCGCCCCGACGGAACCCGCACCCGCAAGTTCGTCTACGGCAAGACCCGCAAAGAAGTGGCCGACAAGCTCACGGAGTTGCAGGAGAAGACGCGCCAGGGGATTCCGGCCGCAGAGGCCACCATGGCGTTCGGCGACTACCTCACGTACTGGCTCGCCACCATCGCGCCGCAGCGGCTCAAGCCGTCCACGCTGAACAGCTACGAGGGTCTAGCCCGCCTGTACATCCGCCCCGCCCTCGGCAAGAAGCGGCTGAACCGGTTGTCCCCGGCGGACGTACGCCGGTTCCTGGCGGAGTTCAAGGATTCCTGCCTGTGCTGTCTGCGGGGCGCGGACAAGGAGCGTCCGGAGGACAAACGCTCGTGCTGCGCCGTGGGCCGCTGCTGCCAGCGTCGCCCGTCCGCCCGGACCGTCCAGTACATCCATGCCGTTCTCCGGTCCTCTCTCCAGCAGGCCATCCGAGAGGAGCTGATCGCGCGGAACGTCGCCCGGATCGTTGAGACCCCCACCGTCACCCGCAAGGAGGTGCGTCCGCTGGACGCCGCAGAGGCTCGCCTCATGCTCAAGACCGCCCGATCCCACCGTCTCTACGCCCTGTGGCTGCTGCTCGTCTCGACAGGCCTGCGACGAGGTGAAGCGCTCGCTCTCACGTGGGCGGACGTCGACCTTACGAACGGTCAGCTTCGCGTCCGACGGAACGTCCAGCGCATCCGGCGTGAGCTGATCTTTGGTACCCCCAAGACCACGCGTTCCATTCGCACGGTCTCTCTGCCGAAGCACTGCATGCGGGCACTTGCCCAGCACCGAACCCAGCAGGAGCAGGAACGCAAGGTTGCGGGGAAGAAGTGGCAGCCCGCGCCGGGGCAGCCGGACGGTCTGATCTTCACCACGGCGCATGGTCGGATCACAGACCCTCGCAGCCTGAACAGGATGCTCACCCTCCTGTGCCGGGACGCCGGCGTGCGGCGGGTGCGGGTGCACGACCTCCGGCACACGTGCGCCTCGCTGCTGCTCGCTCAGGGCGTGGACGCTCGCACGATCATGGAGACGCTCGGGCACAGCACGATCACGATGACCCTGGACACCTACGCGCACGTGATGAGCACGACGCTCAAGGCCGCCGCTGATCGGATGGACGACGCCCTTGGGCTGGACGAGTCCGGCGAGGAATCCAGCAGCGAGCAGGAGGCGGACGGCGAGGTGTGATCGGCGCTTCCAACCGCGTTGATGTCAGCCGTTGATGTCAAAGGCCCCCTGGGATCATCCCAGGGGGCCTTTGACCTGTGTGCACTCGGCAGGATTCGAACCTGCAACCTTCTGATCCGTAGTCAGATGCTCTATCCGTTAAGCTACGAGTGCTTGTTTGTTCAGTTTTCCTGTCTTCGCTCCCGGCTCTTTCGGCCCGCTCGCGGCGACAGGAAGAACATTACATGACTGCCGCCGCCATGTGAAATCCATTAGCCGCACCCCTTGTGACCTGCACAGATGCCATGAACGCCGAAGCCCCGGTCCAGATGGACCGGGGCTTCGTCGATCAGGCGCGGAGGCGGAGGGATTTGAACCCTCGATGGGCTTTAAGACCCAAACCGCATTAGCAGTGCGGCGCCATAGACCGGACTAGGCGACGCCTCCAGCACAACCTCCCACGCGAGCGCGTGATCGGTGCGTGCAGATGATGACACAGTCGAGCGTGCTGTCACCAATCGACCCCTACGGTACTAGGCACCAGGGCCGCAGAGCAAAGCCCGCAACGGCCGCAACGTCCGGCGGCCACCGGCGTTGGGCAGGGCATGGCATCGCACCTCTTCCGAGCCGCCGCGCTCCTCCTGACGTCCGCACTCGCGCTGGCCCACGCGCCGGCCCCCGCCGCGGCCGCGCCGCCGCCCGTCCGCGCCGAGGACCGGGCCGACCCGCCCGGCGATCATCTGACCGTCACCGTCCGGGACGCGGGCTCCGGCCGGGACGGGACGTACGAACTGTTCTGTCACCCCGCCGGCGGCAGTCACCCGGACGTGGACGGCGCGTGTCGAGCCCTGGACCGGAACACCCGGTGGGGCCGGGACCCCTTCGCCCCGGTGCCGCCGGACAGCCTCTGCACGACGGTGTACGGCGGCCCCGCGACCGCGCGGGTCACCGGGACCTGGGCCGGACGCCCGGTCGACGCCGTCTACGTCCGCCGCAACGGCTGCGAGATCGGGCGATGGAACGGGATGGTCCCGCTACTGCCCGACCTCGCCGCGCGTGGGCATTTCATGGCGAATTCCCCGGTCAGGTAAATCTCCGGTGCGGGTCCCGCGAAGGCCGGGCCTACTGCTGGGTGGGCGGATCCCCGGATTTCCGGCATCTCATCGTGCGACCTCCCTCTCATCCAGCGCCGCGAGTGGGACCTGTGCCCTTAGACTCCCTCGCGTGACACGCCGCAGGCCGGTTGGCAGGATGGCCCGAGCGGTCGGCAAGGTGCGGTAACAGGGAGGATGCGTCTCGTGAGCAGCAGGCCATCCCGAGGCGCTGCTCGCCTCGCAGCCATACTCGATGCGCTGCCCGACGCGTTGGTACTGGTCAACGCAAACGGGACAGTCGTCAACGCCAACACGATCGCCCTGGAGGCGTTCGAGGCGCCGGGCACGGCCCTGGTCGGGCGCGGGCTGCTCGATCTGCTGCCCGAGTTCGACTCCAGGCTCATCCCCGGCTCGATGCGGCGACCCGACCACATGGACCCGCGCGGACGGACCAAGCCGACCCGGATGACCGCCCGGCGGACCGACGGCGTCGAGTTCCCCGTCGAGGTCACCAGCGCGAACCTGGAGAACGGGCAGCAGGCGTACGACGGTTACGGCTACACCGCCGACGAGCTGCTGATGCTCGTCGTGCGCGACCTGTCCGGGACCGTGGACACCGAGGCCGAGCTGGCACGTTCGCAGCGGCAGACCGAGATGATCCTGCGGGCGGCGTCCGAGGGCGTCGTCGGCACGGACACCGACGGACGGATCGTCCTCGTCAACCCGGCCGCCGCCCAGATCCTGGGCTACCGGGCGGGCGAACTGGGCGGCAAGGAGCTGCACGGCCTCGTCCTGCACTCCCGTGCCGACGGCTCCCCCTTCCCGTACGACGAGTCGCCGCTCGCCGACACCCTCCGCTCCGGACGCAAGCACCGGGTGCGCGGGCAGGTCATGTGGGCCAAGGGCGACAGGCAGGTGCCGGTCGACCTGACCACCGCGCCGGTGCGCGACGGCGACCAGCTCGTCGGCGCGGTGATGACCTTCACCGACCGGCGGGCCTACGACACCCTCGCCGAGGAGAAGACGGCGCTGGAGCAGGCGCACGCCGACGAGCTGGAGGCCCTCTCCGAGAAGCACGCCTCCGATCTCACCGCGCTGCGCCAGGAACACGTGGCCGAGCTGGACGAGCTGCGTGAACGGCACACGGAGGAGCTGGCGTCCGGCGAGGAGCGCTATGCCGCGCTGGGCGAGCGGGAGAAGGACCGCTACGAGGCGCTGGCCGGGCGGCACGAGCAGCTGCTGACGCTGCTCGGGCGTTCGCTGCGTGGCCCGCTGGACGAACTGCGCCGCGATCTGTCGGCGCTGGCCGCGGACGACGCCGGGCAGCTGTGGCCCGAGGCCAACCAGGTGCTCCACCACCTCTCGGCCGGCTACTCGCGCATCACCCAGCTCATCGACAACGTCCTCGGCTACCAGCGGCTGGACGCCGGCGCGGAGACCGTCACCCGTACGAAGGTGATGCTCGACGCCGTCGTCGCCGCCGGTGTCGAGGGGGCCGTGGACCTGATCGGTCCGGGGCGGGTGCAGTTCGCCGTGCACGCGCCGCCCATCGAGGCCGAGGTGGACAGCGAGCGGCTCGCCGTCGCGCTGGCGCATCTCGTCGCGGACGTGGCGGGTGTCGACGCGACCGGCAACGCGCCCGTCTCGACGGGCGGTTACATGGACAACACCGTCGTCGTGGCGGCCGCGCAGCGCGGCGAGGTGGTACGCATCGAGGTGCGCGGGCCGTATGCCGGGGGAGACCCGGTGCACGAGCCGATCGTGCGCGGGATCGTGCGGGCGCACGGCGGTGTGCTCCAGACGCACGAGGTGCCCGGCATGAGCGGCAGCGCCTACGTCCTGGAAGTGCCGCTCGGCGGCGGCGCGGGGGCCGTGGCGGCCCCGGCGCCCGGATCCGGCGCGACCGCCAGGGAGATCGGTCCCGGCACCTCCGGGGCCGAGGCCCCCGGTGAGGAGCCTTCCGGCGGCGGCCGGAGGCGGGCCCGCCGGTCCTCCGTGGACGCCTTCCTGGACAGCGAGGCGCCCGCCGAGCACAGCGCCGCCACCGAGACCGAGGGAGCCGTGCCCAGCGGCCGGCGCAGGCGGCGTACCGCCGGGGAACTGGAGCAGCCCGCGGCCGAGACCGCGGAGGCCTCCGGCACCGGACGGCGCCGCGGCCGGGCGGCCGAGAACGCCCCCGACGGCACGGACGTGGCCGAGGGCTCCGTGGTGATGGCGGCCGAGCACGCGGCGGGAGCCGCGGCCGTGGGTACCGGACTCGGCGGGACCGTACCGCCGCAGGGCGTACCCGTGCCGACCGGGCGGCGCGCCCGGCGCGACACCGACGAATCCGGGCCGCAGGCCCTGCCGCCCGCGCTGCCCGCGACGGCCGACACCACGGGTACGGCGGGTACGGACCCGGAGGGCACGCCGGCCGAGGGCGGGCGCCGTAGGCGGGCGCTCGCGGCCGCGGCGGAGCGTGCCGCCGCGCAGGAGGCCGGAGCCCGTACGGTCTTCGCGCTGCCCCCGGCCGAGGCCGACCGTCCGCCCGTGCCCGAGGCCGCGCTCGTCTCGGTTCCGGCGCAGGCCGAGGCACCGCACGAGGACGCCCCGGGCGACGAGGGACGGCACGACGCCGTACCGCGCGACCTGGCGGAGGACCACACACCGCCCCAGCCGCACCCCACCGCCGCGCCGACGGGCCGCCGTCGGCGTGCCATGGGCCGGCCGGAGGGTGCCTCGGCGACCCCGGCGCCCGGGCTGGCCGCCCAGACGGTGCCGGCCCAGGGGTCTCCCGTGGACCAGGCGCCCGCCCAGGCCGCCGCGGCTCCGCGGGTGCCCGGACAACTCCCCGCCGCGCGGCCGCTGCCCGAGCAGGCCGACGCGGCTTCCGGCGCCGCCGGGGCGACCCCGCCCACCGGCGCCCCGGCCACCGGCACCCCGCTGCCGCCCGAGCATGCCGCCGCGCGGCCGACGGGCGCACAGCCGCTGCCCGCCGAAGCCGCCGCTCCGCCTGCTCCGGCCGCCCAGGCCGCCCAGGCCGCTGTCGGCGCCCCGGCAACTCCCGCCACACCCGCCGTCCCAACCGCACCCGTCGACCCGGACTCGACGCAGGGCCGGGCCATTGTGCGGACGCTGGGGCAGGGCGTGCCGTTCAGCAGGCAGGCCGCGCAGGTGCAGCAGCCGACGGCCACCCCGCCGCCGTACGCGCCGGGCAGTTCCGGCCGCCGCCGCAAGCTGGGCACACCGCCCGACCCGGCCGCGCGCCCGGAGCAGGGCCCCGAACAGCCGGCCCGGCCCCATCCGACGCCGGACGGTCAGCCGTCCCTGGCCGGGCAGTCCCGGCTCGCCCCGCTCACCGAGGGCGCCGGACGGTCGTACGCCATAGGCGCCCCGGACGAGAACGCCGCCGAGGGTCCCGAGCCGCTGGACGGTCCGGGCGGGGCGGTCGAGGTCGCGGACACCCCGCGCCCGCAGCCGATGGACGACGAGCTGCCGCCGGAGCCGCTGGACAACCCGAGGCGGCTGCTGGTGTGGCCGGCGCCCGACGTCACCACGCAGCAGGCACTCAGCGACCGCGGCTACCGGCCGGTGATCGTGCAGTCGCGCGAGGAGGTCGACGCGCAGATCGCCGCCTTCCCCGCCGCGCTCTTCGTGGACCCGCTGACCGGACCGATCACCCGTACCGCGCTCCAGTCGCTGCGGCAGGCCGCCGTGACGGCCGAGGTGCCGATCCTGGTGACGGCCGGGCTCGGGCAGGCGACGCGCGAGGCGGCGTACGGCGCCGATCCCGCCGTGCTGCTGAAGGCGCTCGCGCCGCGTGACAGCGAGCAGCACCCGCCGCGGGTCCTGCTCATCGAGGAGCACGCGGAGATCGCGCTGGCGCTGACCTCGACGCTGGAGCGCCGCGGGATGCAGGTCGCGCGGGCGGCGAGCGACACGGACGCGGTGACCCTGGCGGGGCAGTTCCGGCCGAACCTGGTGGTGATGGACCTGATGCAGGTGCACCGCCGGCAGGCCGGGATCATCGACTGGCTGCGGGCCAACGGGCAGCTCAACCGCACCCCGCTCGTCGTCTACACCGCCGCCGTCGACCAGGCCGACCTGCCGCGGCTGGCGTCCGGCGAGACGGTGCTGTTCCTGGCGGAGCGGTCGACGAGCCCCGAGGTGCAGGGCCGGATCGTGGACCTGCTGGCCAGGATCGGCACGAACTGATCACCGGGCGGAGCCGGGCGGGTACGACACCCCGCCCGGCGAGGCCGCCACTCAGAGGCACTCAGTAGGCGCTCAGAGGATGGTGACGTCCAGGTCCCCGTCCGCGTACTGCCTGCGCAGCACCTTCTTGTCGAACTTGCCGACGCTCGTCTTGGGCACCGACTCGATGACGGTCCAGCGCTCCGGGAGCTGCCAGCGGGCGATGCGGCCCTCCTCGGTGAGGAAGGTACGCAGGATCTCGAAGTCGGCGGTGGCGCCCGGCCGGAGGACGACCGTGGCCAGCGGGCGCTCGCCCCACTTGTCGTCGGGTACGGCGACCACGGCGGCCTCGGCGACGTCCGGGTGGGACATCAGGGCGTTCTCCAGGTCGACGGAGGAGATCCACTCGCCGCCGGACTTGATGACGTCCTTGGCGCGGTCGGTGAGGGTGAGGAAGCCGTCGGGGCTGATGGTGCCGACGTCACCCGTCTTCAGCCAGCCGTCCTCGCTGAACTTGTCGGCGGGGCGCAGCGGTGCGGCGTCGGGACCGTTGTAGTAGGCGCCCGCGATCCAGGGACCGCGCACCTCCAGCTCACCGGCGGACTCGCCGTCCCAGGGCAGCCGGTCACCCCCGGGTCCGGTCAGCCGTGCCTCGACTCCGGCCGGGAAGCGGCCCTGGGTGAGCCGGTAGGCGAACTCCGCCTCGGTGCCGACGGCGTGGGCGGGCGGCCGGGCCACCGTGCCCAGCGGCGAGGTCTCCGTCATGCCCCAGGCGTGGCAGACCCGCATGCCGAGCTCGTCGAACGCCCGCATCAGGGACGGCGGGCAGGCCGAGCCGCCGATGGTCACCTGGGTGAGCGAGGACACGTCCCGGGGCTTCGCGGTCAGCTCGGCGAGCAGGCCCTGCCAGATGGTGGGCACGGCGGCCGCGTGGGTCGGCCGCTCCTTCTCGATCATCTCGGCGAGCGGCCCCGGCTGCAGGAACCGGTCCGGCATCAGCATGTTGACACCGGTCATGAAGGTGGCGTGCGGCAGCCCCCAGGCGTTCACATGGAACTGGGGCACCACCACGAGCGAGGTGTCCTGGTCGGTCAGGCCCATCGACTGGGTCATGTTGACCTGCATGGAGTGCAGATAGATCGAACGGTGGCTGTAGACGACACCCTTGGGATCACCGGTGGTGCCGGAGGTGTAACACATGGCGGCGGCCTGCCGCTCGTCGAGCTCCGGCCAGTCGAACGTGGTCGGCCGCCCCGCGACGAGCTCCTCGTACTCGTGTACCCGGGCGGCGCCCCCGGCGAGCGGGGCACGGTCGCCGGGTCCGGAGACGACGATGTGCTCGACGGTCGTCAGCCGGGGCAGCAGCGGGGCGAGCAGCGGGATCAGCGAGCCGTTGACGACGATCACGCGGTCGGCGGCGTGGCCGACGATCCAGGCGAGCTGCTCTGCGGGCAGCCGCAGGTTCAGCGTGTGCAGTACGGCACCCATGGCGGGCACCGCGAAGTACGCCTCGACATGCTCGGCGTTGTTCCACATGAGCGTGGCGACCCGGTCGTCCCCGTGGACACCGAGCTCGTCCCGCAGGGCGTGCGCGAGCTGAGCGGCACGGTCGCCGATCTCGGCGAAGCCACGGCGCTGGGGTTCGGCGTCGCCGGTCCACGTGATGACCTGGGACGTGCTGTGGGCCCTTCGGCCGTGCTCCAGAATCCGCGAGATCGTCAGCGGCACGTCTTGCATCGTGCTGTACACCCGGGGCCTCCCCATTGAGATCGCTTGGCCGCGATTCTCCGTGCATACCCAACGGTATGTCACTACCTCCGGGGAATCTCGTGCGGGGCCTCCGGGCGGGGCGCTATCGCACCCGGTCCAGTTCCGGATCCTCCCGCAGCTTTCCGAGCGCACGTGAGACCGCCGACTTCACCGTGCCGACCGACACCCCGAGCACCTCGGCGGTCTGGGCCTCGCTCAGATCCTCGTAGTACCTGAGGACCACCATCGCCCGCTGCCGCGCGGGCAGTTTGGTGATCGCGCGCCACATCGCGTCGTGCAGGGCCTGCCGTTCCGCCGGGTCGTCGCCGTCGCGGAGGGGCTCCGGCTCCGGCAGTTCGTCGCAGACGTACTCGTCGACCTTGCGCTTGCGCCACTGCGAGGTCCGGGTGTTGAGCAGTGCGCGGCGCACATAGCCGTCCAGCGCACGGTGGTCCTCGATCCGCTCCCAGGCGACGTACGTCTTGGCCAGCGCGGTCTGCAACAGGTCCTCCGCGTCGCACGGGTTCGCGGTGAGCGACCGCGCGGTGCGCAGCAGCACCGGCTGGCGGGCCCTGACGTACGACGCGAACGACGGGTACGGACGGGCATGCCTCACCGGTGTGGCGGCGTCCGAAGCGCTGGTGCAGACGGGTGTGGTCATGGCTCCACGCTACGAGCGACCCCGGTTCCGGCGGATCGGCCGCAGGTCCCGAAGCGAGGTCCCCCTCAAGTCGGAGGAACGGGGCCGTTCAAACCTCCTGAAGGTGGAGTACGGATCAGCCGGTACTCCGGGTTCGGCGCCGCGCTCAGCCGTCCGCGGTGAGGAGCAGGCCCGACGTCGGCACACCCGTCCCGGCCGTCACCAGGACCCGGCCCGCCCCGGACACCTGGTTCACCGCCGTGCCCCGCAGCTGGCGTACGCCCTCCGCCACCCCGTTCATCCCGTGGAGGTACGCCTCCCCGAGCTGTCCTCCGTGCGTGTTGAGCGGCATCCGCTCCTCGGCCACGAAGTCCGCCGCCTCGCCCCGGCCGCAGAAGCCGTACTCCTCCAGCTGCATCAGCACGAACGGGGTGAAGTGGTCGTACAGGATCCCCACGTCGATGTCGGCCGGGACCAGCCCGGACGTGCGCCACAGCTGGTGGGCCACCACGGCCGTCTCCGGCAGCCCGGTCAGGTCGTCGCGGTAGAAGCTGGTCATCTGCTCCTGGGCGCGCCCGGCGCCCTGGGCCGCCGCCGCGATCACCGCCGGCGGGTTGGGCAGGTCACGGGCCCGCTCCACGGAGGTGACCACCAGCGCCTGGCCGCCGTCCGTCTCCTGGCAGCAGTCCAGCAGCCTGAGGGGCTCCACGATCCACCGCGAGGCCGCGTGCTCGGCGAGGCTGATCGGCCGGCCGTGGAAGTACGCCGCCGGGTTGGTCGCCGCGTACTTGCGGTCCACGACGGCCACGTGCCCGAACGCCTCGGGGGTCAGCCCGTACGTGTGCAGATAGCGCTGCGCGGCCATCGCCACCCAGGACGCCGGGGTGAGCAGCCCGAACGGAAGCGACCAGCCGAAGGCGGCGCCCTCCGCCGTCGGCTCCCGGTGCTGCACGCCCGAGCCGAACCTGCGTCCCGAGCGCTCGTTGAACGCCCGGTAGCAGACCACCACGTCGGCCACGCCCGCGGCCACGGCGAGCGCCGCCTGCTGCACGATCGCGCAGGCCGCCCCGCCGCCGTAGTGGACGCGGGAGAAGAAGGACAGCTCGCCCATGCCGCAGGCCTGCGCCACGGTGATCTCGGGACTGGTGTCCAGCGTGAACGTGACCAGACCGTCCACCTCCGCCGGGCCGATCCCCGCGTCGGCCAGCGCGGCCCCGATCGCCTCCACCGCCAGCCTCAGCTCGCTGCGCCCCGAGTCCTTGGAGAACTCGGTGGCGCCTATGCCCGCGATCGCCGCATGTCCGCCGAGCGCGTCCCGGTTCCGTACGCTCATCGCGTGCCACCTTCCCCGGGGACGGTGAGGGTCACCGTGCCGGTGACATGCCGGCCGATGCCGTTGGCCCCGGTCACCCGGACGACGACCGTGTCGCCGTCCACCTCGTCGATTCGGCCCGTCAACACCATCGTGTCCCCCGGGTAGTTGGGCGCGCCCAACCGGATGGCGACCTTGCGGAGCACTGCGGCCGGGCCGAAGTGGTCCGTGATGTACCTGCCGACCAGGCCGTTGGTCGTCAGGATGTTCATGAAGATGTCCGGTGAGCCCTTGCCCCGGGCCAGTTCCGCGTCGTGGTGCACGTCCTGGTAGTCCCGGGACGCGATCGCGCCGGACACGATCAGGGTCCGGGTGATCTGGATCTCCAGCGGCGGCAGTTCGGCACCGGCCGTCGGCCGCACGCTCATGTCCTCACTCCGCATCCGCGATCGACTCCCCGAGTTCCTGAAGAATTTCGTCTCCGCAGCCCAGATAGGCGTCCAGCTGCCGCCCCCACAGGAAGTGCCGGTGCACCGGGTGGCCGAGGTCGGCCCCCGCGCCGCCGTGCAGATGCTGGCCGGTGTGCACGACGCGCTGCCCGGCCTCGGACGCCCACCACGCGGCGGTCAGCGCGTGCGTGGCGTACGGCAGCCCCGCGTCGCGCCGCCAGGCCGCCTCGTAGGCCGTGACCCGGATCGCCTCGGTGTCCATGTGGGCGTCGGCGGCCCGGAGTTGCACCGCCTGCCGGGTGGCGAGCGGCCGCCCGAACTGCTCCCGTCCGTTCACATGCGCCACCACCCGCGCGAGCGCCCCCGCGCACACGCCCGCCTGCAGACCGGCGAAGGCGACACGGGCGGTGGCCAGTACGTCGGAATAGGCGCCCCCGTCGCCGTCACCGTCGCCGAGCCGCTCCGCGTGCGCGCCGTCCAGGGTGAGACCGCCCGCCGACCAGGGCGCGGTCAGCTCGACCGGGGTCACCTCGGCGCCATCCCCGAGCGGGGTCAGCCACAGCCGTCGGTCCGCGTCGGCGACGAGCACGTGTGTGGCGTCCCGCAGCCAGGGGACGACGGGCACGGTGCCGGTCAGTCTGCCTCCGGGGGCGGCCCGTACGCCCGGCTGCGCCGGGAACGCGCCGCTCACCACCACCGAGCCGTCCACGATGCCCGGCAGCAGCCGCTCCCGCTGCTCCGGGGTGCCGTGGGCGGTGACGGCGAGGAGGCCGTGGACGCAGGACGCCGCGTACGGCACCTGGGCCGTCGTACGGCCCTGCTCCTCCAGGACCAGCACCAGTCCGAGCAGGCCCAACTCCCCGACGGCCCCGACCAGTCCGGCCGCGCACAGCGCCTTCCACAGCTCCGGGTCGCCACCGGTGGCACCGGTGGCACCGAGCCGCTCGGGGGTGGCGAGGTCGCCGAAGATCCGGGCGGCCAGCTCACGGGCGGCGGCCTGCTCCTCCGTGGGTGAGAAGTCCATGTCAGGCCTCGCCCTCGGCGGCCCGGAACACCGGGAGCAGCACCCCGTCGCCCTGGACGCCCCCGGCACCTTCGCTGCCTGCGGTGCTTTCGTCGTCGTACCGCCGGAACTCCACCCGCACCGGCAGTCCGACGCGCACCTTGTCGTACGGCACCCCCACCACGTTGCTCACCATCCGCACGCCCTCGGCGAGTTCGACCAGGGCGACGGCGTAGGGAGGGTCGAAGGCGGGGAACGGCGGGTGGTGCATCACGACGTACGAGTAGACGGTCCCCTCGCCGCTCGCCCGCACCGTGTCCCAGTCCAGACAGCCGCAGGAGTTGCAGCCGGGCAGCCAGGGGTGGCGCAGGGTGCCGCAACCGGTGCAGCGCTGGATGAGCAGCTCGTGCCGGTCCACGCCTTCCCAGAACCCGGCGTTGTCCCGGTTGACGACCGGGCGGGGGCGTCGGGGCCGTGGGGTGTTCCGCTTCGCCCGGGCGGGGGCGTGGGGCGCGTACTTGAGCATCCGGAAGCGGTGCGTGCCCGCGAGCCGCGAGCCCACCCGCATGTCCGTGCGCGTGGTGATGAAGTAGCCGGAGCCGAGTTTCGTCGTCTTGCGTTCCGACACCGTCTCGATCACCGTGTCGAAGGTGATCTCGTCGCCGGGCCGCAGGGGCCGCAGATACTCCTGCTCGCAGTCGGTGGCGACGATCGAGATGCAGCCCGCCTCGTCGAGCAGGGCCGACAGTTCGTCGAACGCGGCCGTACGCGTCTCGTTCCCGGACAGGCCGCCCATGGTCCACGCCTGGAGCATGGTGGCCGGGGCCACCGCCTCCGGCCCCTCGTACGCCGGGTTGGTGTCACCCATCGCCTCGCACCAGTGCCGGATCATCGGCAGGTTGACCCGGTCCTTGCCCACACAGGAGACGGCGGCGGCCCGTCCCTCGTAGGCCCGGAGCCGCGCCAGCAGCTCGTCGGGCTCGTCCCCGCTCATCGCCGCCCCCTCGTCATCCCGAGTCGCATGGTCGCGACGATCTCCCGCTGCACCTCGCTCACCCCGCCCCCGAACGTGTTGATCTGCGCCGCTCTGTTCAGCCGTTCGATCGCGCCGTTCCCGAAGGCACCGGGCGACCCCGCCCGGACCAGTCCGGCGAGCGTGTCCGTGCCGAGGACGTGCTGGCAGATCCGGTACACCGCGACCGCGGACTCGGTCCCGGCGAACTTCACCCCGCTCGCGTCGCCCGGCGCCGGTCCGCCCGCCGCCACGTCCGCCACCAGACGCCAGTTGAGCAGCCGGGTGGCCGCCAGCCGGGCGTGCGCCTCGGCCAGCCCGGCCCGCACCCACGGCTCGTCGATCCGGCGGCGCCCGGTCACCGGGTCGGGCGTGCGGGCGGCGTCGAGCGCGGCGGCGTGGAAGTCCTCGGCCTGCATGCCCACGGCGGCGAGGGCGACCCGCTCGTGGTTGAGCTGGCTGGTGATGAGCGACCAGCCTTCGTTCTCGGTGCCGACGAGGTTCCCGGCGGGAACGCGGACGCCGTCGTAGTAGGTGGCCGTCGTGGTCTGCCCGCCCACGGTCTCGATCGGCGTCCAGGAGAACCCGGGCGCGTCGGTGGGGACGAGCAGGAGCGAGATGCCCCGGTGCTTCGGGGCGGCGAGGTCGGTGCGGCAGGCGAGCCAGATCCAGTCGGCGTGCTGGGCGCCCGAAGTGAAGATCTTCTGGCCGTCCACCACCCAGTGGTCGTCCCGGCGCACGGCCCGGGTGCGCAGGGAGGCGAGGTCGGTCCCGGCGGTCGGCTCGCTGTAGCCGATCGCGAAGACGGTCTCGCCGCGCAGGATCCCGGGCAGGAAGCGGGCCTTCTGCTCCGCGCTGCCGTGCCGCATGAGCGTCGGCCCGACCGTGTTGAGCGTGACCATCGAGACGGGGGCGCCCGCCCGGTAGGCCTCGTCGAAGAACACGAACTGCTCGTCCGCGCCCCGCCCTTGTCCGCCGTACTCGACCGGCCAGCCGAGCCCGAGCAGGCCGTCGGCCCCGATACGGCGCAGCAGCGCACGCTGTCGTCGTGTGTCGGCCGCGTCGACGGGGCCGTCGGGCATCAGGTCCCTGAAATAGGCGCGGAGTTCGGCGCGCAGCCGGTGCTGGCGCTCGGTGGGGGCGAGGTGCACGGCGGGGGCCTCCCGGCTCGTACGAGTGACGGTTTCTGACTGTCCGTCAGATATCGTCGGGTGTCAAGGTCGTCCCGCCCACCGCCGTACGGGCGCGCGAAAACGCCTGGGCGGCGATGCCGAAGCACCGCCGCCCAGACGCGTTGCGACCCCAAGAAGCACACCCCACGCGGAACTTCGGACGCGGCCTACCAGAGGTTGGTGAAGTGGACGAGGACGTTGTGGTTGCCCTGGTTGACGGCCGCGAACGCGGATCGGTTGATCTGCGCGGTATTGCTCTGGTTCGAGGCACCCGAGCCGACCGCGTTCTGCTGCGTGGTGGACGAGTTGCCGCTGTTGTTGCCGCCGACTCCGCTGCCGACGACGCTCGCCACACCGGCGTTCGATCCGTCGTCCGCGAAGGCGCCGTTGTCCGCGGCCGCCACACCGCCGAAGAGGGCGGCCGCGAGCGGGAGGGCGGCTACGGCGGCGATGACGCGGGCGGTACGGATGCTTGCCATGTTGTTCCTCCAGAACAAGGTACCCAGCGGCCGCGAGGCCCGAAGTACGTCAAGTAAGGCTGCTGCCAGGGAAGTTGGCCGACCACCCCGGCGGTTCTGCACGACGTCGCGAATCCAGAGTTGCCCAGCCGACCCCCGCCGAACCACCCCGGAAGGCATGATTCGCCCTCAAGCGTGAGGACATGTCGATAAACCCTTTTCGCCACTATTGGCATTCCCGGCCCGAAAGCCCCCACAGCCGGACCACTCCACACCCGGCCCCCGCAAGCGAGGAACCGTTCCGGCGGCTTTCCGGCCAACCCGCCCGCCACCCGGCGAGTCGCGGCCGACTCCTCTTCCCTTTTTCGAACAGGTGTACGAAACTAAAGCCATGGCCACCACCGACCGGCAGGCCACGACGCTGGCCCTCGCACACGCCCTGTCAGCCGCCGAACGCGGACTGGCCGTCATCCCCCTGACCCGCGCCAAACTCCCGGCGCTGCGCTCCCCGCACCGCGACGACCCGGACCCCACGCCCTGCCACGGCACATGCGGCCGCTTCGGACACGGTGTGTACGACGCCTCGACCGACCCGTCCCGCATCCGCGAACTGTTCGCCGCCGCGCCCCGGGCCACCGGCTACGGCATCGCCTGCGGACTGCCCCCGCACCACCTGATCGGCGTCGACCTGGACACCAAGTCCGGCACGGACGCCCCGGCGGCCCTGCGCGAGCTGGCGCTGCGGCACCTGTTCACGATCCCCGAGACGGTCGTCGTACTCACCCCGAGCGGCGGCCGCCACCTCTGGCTGACCGGCCCACCGGGCACGGTGGTCCCCAACTCGGCCGGCCGCCTCGCCCCCGGCATCGACATCCGGGGCGCCGGCGGCTACCTCGTCGGCCCCGGCTCGCGCACCGACCACGGCGTCTACGCCACCGCCCCCGGCACCGCCCACCTGCCCCCGGCCGCCTGCCCACCGGCCCTGCTCCGCCTGCTCCTGCCCCCACCGCGCCCGGCGGTCCACGCACCCCAGCCGCCCACGGACCACCACGGCCAGGGCCTCGTCCAGTTCGTCCTGACCGCCCACGAGGGCCAGCGCAACACCCGCCTGTTCTGGGCCGCCTGCCGCGCCTACGAGAACGGCCTCGGCCCGGCCCTCGCCACCCCCCTCACCGAAGCGGCCCGCACCACCGGCCTGACCGAACACGAGGCCCGCGCGACCATCGCCTCGGCGGCCCGGATGACGGGACACCGGCCATAAGGAACCACGCGAGACCGGTAGTAGCGCACGACGCCGCACCGCGGGCCGGCATGCGCATGCCGCTGCATCTGCGTCGCGTCGGACGCCCGCGGCCGACCCACCACTGCGCCGGCCGACCCGAGCCGGTCCTCGACACAGCCAGCGCGCACAGCGCGCACGTCCGGCTCGACCGGTTCCCCTGGCCACTCGCCCTGCACGCCGACAGCACTGACCCCGACGCAACCGCGCCGGGGCCGGGACCGCAACATGTGTGGAGTTCTTCCAGCTCTTGTGACCGTCGCCTAGCTCCAGTCGCCCTCATGGCCAGGCTTGGACGGCTTGGTGGGCTTGGGATGCTTGGTCGGCTTGGGACGCTTGGGGGACTTGGTCGGCCCAGGGGGGCCGGACGGACCAGGAGGCCCGGACGGACCGGCAGACCCGGACGGCCAACACATCTCATGCAGTAGAGACATAAGTTCACTTACCTGAAGAAATTACGCCTACACGCAAAAGAAGATCGCGGAAGGGGTGCCCCTCCGGAGAGTGGCACCCCTTCTGACCTGCAACGCTTACGACCTGCGCGGAGGCGGTGGGATTTGAACCCACGGAGACATCGCTGCCTCGACGGTTTTCAAGACCGTTCCCTTCGGCCGCTCGGGCACGCCTCCCCGTGCCGCCATGGATCTCGGCGGCGCGGGGACAAGAGTAACCGGTTGGGGCGGGCGGTCGTCGGTCAGTTGTCGCCGTCGCGGGAGGCCAGGGTGAGCTGGGCGGTGTGTTCCTGGCCGCCGCGCTGGTAGGTGATGGTGACCTTGTCGCCGGGCTGGTGGGTCCAGATCTCGCCGATCAGGGTGGGGCCGCTGTCGATCACGTGGTCGTCGAGCTTGGTGATCACGTCACCGGGCTTGAGGCCGGCCTGGGCCGCCGGACCGCCCGCCTCCACGGCCGCGGTGCCGCTGGTGCCCGTTTCGGTGATCTTCGCGCCCCCGGTGGAGTCCTCCAGGGAGACCGACGCGCCGATCTTCGCGTAGACCGGCTTGCCCGTCTTGATCAGCTGCTGGGCCACGTACTTGGCCTGGTTGATCGGGATGGCGAAGCCGAGACCGATCGAGCCGGACTGGCCGGAACCGCCCAGGCCGCCGCTGCTGGTCGACTGGATCGCCGAGTTGATGCCGATGACCGCGCCGCTCGCGTCGAGCAGCGGGCCGCCGGAGTTGCCCGGGTTGATCGACGCGTCGGTCTGGAGCGCGCTCATGTAGGACGACTTGCTCGTGGCGCTGCCGTCGCTGGAGGCGACCGGGCGGTTCTTGGCGCTGATGATGCCGGTCGTCACCGTGTTGGAGAGGCCGAAGGGGGCGCCGATGGCGATCGTCTCGTCGCCGACCGCCACCTTGTCGGAGTTGCCGAGGGCGAGCGGCTTGAGGTCCGACGGGGCGTTCTTGAGCTTGACCACCGCCACGTCGTAGCCCTGGGCGTGGCCGACGACCTCGGCGTCGTACTTCTTGCCACTGGGGAACGTCGCGGTCAGCTTGCCGCCGTCGACCGCCTCCGCCACCACGTGGTTGTTGGTGAGGATGTGGCCTTCCTTGTCGAAGACGAACCCGGTGCCGGTGCCACCCTCGCCGCTGTTGGACTCCGCCTCGATGGTGACCGTGCTGGGCAGCGACTTGGCCGCGACCGCCGCGATGGTGCCGGCGGCGCGCTTGACCTGCGTGGCGCCACTGTCGGTGGCGGACACGGTGGTGGAGCCGGAGTCGTCGTTGTTCTTCGCCAGGGTGTAGCCCAGTCCGCCGCCGAGGCCGCCCGCGACCAGCGCGGCCACCAGTACGGCGGCGAGCAGTCCGCCCCGCCCGTTGCGCGGCTTCGGCGCGGGCTGCTGGTAGGACGCGCCCCAGCCGGAGCCGCCCGCGGCGCCGCCGTCCGCGTAGGCGGGCGTGGCGGGGGGCGGGGGCGGCCAGGCGCCGCCGGGGGCGGCACCCGTGCCGTCCGGGGCGGTGGGACCTGTGCCGTACTGCCCACCGTCCGCGCCGCCGGCGGCCGGGGCCTCCTGCGGGGCAGCGGGGGAAGCAGCGGGAGATGCCACCGGCACGGGGGGTGCGGACGGGGCCGGAGGTACCGGGGTGCCCTCGTTCTCGGTGCTCACAGCTCTTCTCCTCGGTCCACGCGTTCGTATCTGTGACTGTGGTTCGTGACTGCTGTCAGCTTTTCCCACGGGCCGTCAGAGCACCATAAGCGGTGGCTGTGGGTCCGCCGCCAACCTTTATATAGAGCTTTTGGGACAAAACGTCCATCTCGGACTCGGACACATGCCGCCGTCCGTCGCACGTACGCACCCTTGACATCACGCCTTCGCCGTCATGGTGGCACCATGACGCGGTGACCCACGCACCACAGCACGGCATTCAGGTCGTCGCCCACCGAGGGGCCTCCGAGGACGCCCCCGAGCACACCCTCGCCGCATACCGCAAGGCCATCGAGGACGGCGCGGACGCCCTCGAGTGCGACGTCCGGCTGACCGCGGACGGTCACCTGGTCTGTGTGCACGACCGACGGGTCGACCGTACCTCCAACGGCCGCGGCGCGGTGTCCACCCTGGAGCTGGCCGATCTCGCCGCCCTGGACTTCGGCGCCTGGAAGGCGCGGGACGGCCGGCGCGGACGGGACGAGGAGCCCGACTGGGTGCACCGCCCGGAGGACCGGGAGGACACCTCGGTGCTCACCCTGGAACGGCTCCTGGAACTGGTCGCCGACTCCGGGCGCCGGGTGGAACTGGCCATCGAGACCAAGCACCCCACCCGCTGGGCCGGACAGGTCGAGGAGCGGCTGCTGCTGCTCCTGAAGCGGTTCGGGCTCGACGCCCCGGCCTCGCCGGCCGAGTCCCCGGTGCGGATCATGAGCTTCTCGGCCCGCTCGCTGGACCGCGTGCGGGCGGCCGCCCCGACGCTGCCGACGGTCTCCCTGATGCAGTTCGTCTCCCCCCGGCTGCGCGACGGGCGACTGCCCGCGGGCGTCCGGATCGCGGGCCCCTCCATCCGGATCGTGCGCAACCACCCGGCGTACATCGAGCGGCTGAAGCAGGCCGGTCACCAGGTGCACGTGTGGACCGTGAACGAGCCCGAGGACGTCGACCTGTGCGTGGAGTCGGGCATCGACGCCATCATCACCAACCGCCCGCGCGCGGTGCTGCACCGGCTCGGCCGGTAGCCCCGGGCGGACACCCCTGTGAGCAAAGTCCCGCAAGGACCCTTCCGCGCCCCTTGACCACCGTCGGCTTCTCCAGCATCCTCCGTTTCGGCCACACCCACGAAATCCAGCCACACCATTACAGGGAGTGCTCCGGCGCGTTCGTTCCGTGTTCGAAAGTTGCGAATGCGTCGCCGGGCCTTGATTGGCCGGTTTCCGGTACAGGCCATTGGGGCATCCACACCGTGGCGTGGGGCAAAGGAGGTCTCGGGGGTGGCGTTGGTGGTGGCACAGGAGGTGCCCACGTCGTCGAGCATGGCCGTACCCCATGGCTCTGCGGGCGTGGGGAGAGCGAGACACCGCATGCGCGATCAACTGCGCATGGGCGGCGTATCGGAGTCGGTCATCGACGATGCCGTACTGATCCTTTCCGAACTGCTGAGCAACGCGTGCAGACACGGACGCCCCCTGGGCGACGCGCAGGCCGGCGACGGTGACGTCCTCGCCGCCTGGCGGGTGGACGCGCACGGGCGGCTCATCGTCGAGGTGACGGACGGCGGCGGTCCCACCCGCCCGGCTCCGGCGACCCCGTCCGTCACCGCGCACGGCGGCCGGGGGCTGAACATCATCACGGCGCTGGCGGACGACTGGGGCGTACGGGACGAGATCCGGGGCGAGGTCACGGTGTGGGCCCTGGTCCACCAGGATGTGCACGATCCCGATGCAGGGCATCACTGCGACGGTTTCGCTACGCGCGTCACCGCACCCGCGGCCGCGGGTCTGCCGGGCCTGGATTTCGCGGACGCCTTCGAGGAAGTCGACTGATCCGGTCGCCCGTCACCCGATCCGATCGTCCGTCACCCCGAGGCACCCCCACCGCCCGTTGTCCACAGGTCCCCGTCGATCATGGCGTGAACGGCTAGGCTCCCGCCGTACGATGACGAGCCGTAACCGGGAGACATCCACGATGGCCAAGAAGCGACCCCAGACGAAGGCCGGGCGTCCGCAGCTCAGCGACGCAGAGATCCCGGTCGTCGGCGCCCGCGAGCCCTGCCCCTGCGGCAGTGGCCGCCGCTACAAGGCATGCCACGGCCGGGCCGCCGCGCACGCTGCGACCGAGCTGGTGCACCGCCCGTTCGAGGGCCTGGCGGGCGAGGGCGACTGGGTCGCGCTGCGCGAGCTGGTGCCCGCCGCCACGACCGCGCTGACGCTGAAGGACGGCCTCCCGGAAGGCGTTCCCTCGGTCACGCTCGCCACTGTGCTGCCCATGGCCTGGCCCGCCCTGCGCCGCGACGACGGCTCGGTCATGCTGGGCCTGCAGAACGACACGTCCTCCGGCGACATCAGCCGCGACCTGGCCGACATCCTCCAGCGCGCCCTGACCGCCGAGCCGGGCACCCCCGTCCAGGCCCGGCGCGTCCCGGCCGACGGCCCCCGCCTCCAGGACCTGCTCGACCCGGAAGGCACGTTCGAGCCAGTTGTGCACAGCGGCTTCGAGTTCTGGGTCCCGGACGCGGAGAACGCCACACCTGAGGTCGCCGCCTCGCTGGAGCGGGCCAACGCCGCGGCCATCCCCACGGTGAAGCTGACCGGCGTGGACTGCGCGTACTGGTGCGAGACCCCGGACAAGAACCACCTGCGCTGGGTCATGCCGTACCCGGAGGACCAGCTCCTCGACGCGCTCGCCCGGCTGCACGCGGCGGGCCGCTCGCACCTGGGCGAGGGCACCCGTCTGGTCGGCTCCTTC
This sequence comes from Streptomyces sp. NPDC086787, assembly GCF_044745865.1. Taxonomy (NCBI): domain Bacteria; kingdom Bacillati; phylum Actinomycetota; class Actinomycetes; order Kitasatosporales; family Streptomycetaceae; genus Streptomyces; species Streptomyces sp. NPDC086787. The sequence goes on from NZ_JBIVBC010000003.1 coordinate 34,506, forward strand.
CGCGCCCACGGGCTCACCGTGCCGGTCTGGGACCTGCCGAGCGGTGTCACCGCCGAGGACGTGGAGAAGCCGGCCGCCGAGTTCGCCGAGCGCCTGGCCACCGCCCTGGCCTCGGACACCCCGCTCACCGCCGACGAGCGCCGCGCGCGCGGCGGCCTGACCAACCGCCAGGTCACGCTCAGCTGAGGCACGGGTCCGGTGGAGGCCGCGGCTGACCGACCGTTCAGCCGCGGCGGCCACGCCCCGTCCGGCGCCATGAGCCGACTGGGGTGACTCCCGTCACAACTCCCGGCCGGAACAAGCAGATCGGTGTCCGAATAACCGAGATCGAATTTGCCAACGGCCGATCTCTTGTTACCGTTCCAATAGCCCGGTTGCTGGTGCATCCCCCGTCGCCAGCAACCGGGTCTTTTGTGTCCGCGGTCGATCCGGCCGCCGTCGGCCGCCGTCCCGCGATGCGTCAACCGCCGCTGGAACCAATGGAGTTGCTCCCCGAGCGCAGCAGCAGCGGCCCGTCCTCGCCCCGCGCCGCGAACTCGGCGACGGCCGTGTAGTCACCGGGCACCCCCCGCGCATGCCGCCGCGGCGTCTCACAGGTGGCCGGTTCGTCGTCCGCGTCGGCGGCGCAGCGCGTCTGCACGGTGCGTCCACCGGGGCCCATGAGACTCAGCGAGGAGTCCAGCGCCTCGCCGGTGGCGTTGCGGTAGTAGGTGCGCGCCCAGGTCTCGTCCCCCTGCGTCATGACACAGGTCTGCGCCTCGACGCCGTCGGGGGAGGAGAGTTCGGGCCCGCAGCGGGCGGCGGTGGCCAGACCCAGGCCGAGCAGCCGCGGGGACTGCCCGGTCGCGGCGAGGTCCTTCGCGTCACCACGCGGAGCGGTACCGCCGCGCGCGGCGCCCCGTACGGCCTCACGCGCGTCGTCGGACCCCGACCGCGCGGAGCCGTCCACCGACCCCGCGGACGCCACGGCCAGCGGCAGCGCCACCGCCCCTGCCACGACACCCGCGAGAGCGAGCAGACGAACGTTCATGCAACGGACGATAACGACATCTCGGGGGCGCACGGCTCCGCGCGCGCCCGACACCCCTACAACTCGGGCGCGCTCACACCCGTACGAGTGAGGGCATCGACCGCCGCGTCCACCACGGCCTCCACGTCCGGCACCCAGGGCGAGGCCGAACCGGGCAGCGGGGCGCGCTCCCAGCGGACGGCACCCTGACCGGTCTCGGACGGGGGCAGGGTGACATAGCCGCCCTCGCCGTGGAAGCGGAGGGAGCCGGGGACGAAGTCCTTCGCGTAGAGGAGTTCGCCCAACTGCTCCATCGAGTACGGCTTGACGAGCAGCGCCCAGCGCGTCGGCGCGGCGATCACCGGGCCGACGCGCAGGCCCGCACGGTCGAGGGTGTCGAGGGCACGGGCGGCCGCGAGGGCCGGCAGGGTGACCGCGCAGGGAGCCGGGCCGCCGGTGGCGAGGACGACCGGCGCACCCGGCCGGTTGGTCCACCACCAGCGAACCATGCGCTCGTCGGTGGTGGCCGCGAGCAGCCCGGGGTCGAAGGGGTGCGCGCCGGGCACCGTGCACTCGGGGTCGGGGCAGGAGCAGTGGGACCGCCCCCGCGGGTCCGGAGCCACACCGGGGAGTACGGGCCACTGCCACCGGGTCGCGAAGGTCAGGGCCGCGCCGAGCATGTCAGGCCGCCTCCGGTCGTTCCCCCTGGACAGGAGCCTGCGTCGCCTTCCGAGGATCTCGCGCATGAGCGCTCGTTCCTTTCCGTTGCACCGCTGGCAACACCGTGGACCACATCACATCATGTGTCGATCACTTCACTGTGCGTACCTGTTGGCGCATCACACCCCCGCTCGGAGCAGGGGGAACCCCAAAAAGCCCATCAAAAGCACGGTCGCTGTGCGGGGGTGGCGAAGTCTGGCGTTTTGCCGTTCCGCGTATTTCTCTCCGCCTCCGCCACGGGAGGATGGGGCACGGTCGTCGGTGGTTAAGACGCCCGGGTCCGTCGCCAGGTTCCGGGTGGTTCCCAACCACCCCTGGCCTTCTCCGAGTACGTACCCATCTCGACCGTCGTGACGCTCTGTGGAGCAAACCCAGTCGACCGCAATGAACCCGTCCCCGAGGCAGTTTTAGGCCAACTTCTCAGTAACGCAAGAGGTCAGGAAGAAACGCACGCGAGGCCCATGGACACCAGCAATCTCAGCAGGACAATGCTGGACATCCCCTCACGAGTGCGTGTACATGTGGAGACACCGCTAGCGGCGCAGAATGACATGGGGGTTTGCGATGCTTTTGAGCAATACGCACCGGTCTGAAAGCCGGACACCATGAACGCCCCTCACCCATCGAAAGTGGCCGGAATCGATTCAACGCTTCCCCCACCCGCACACACTGTCGCACCCGCATCCGGCGCCCCGGGCGGCACCGCCGTCCCGGCTCCCCACCCCCCTGCACCGGGAGCCCTGCTCCAGGACCGGCTGGCCGGCTGGGTCTCGGATCTCACGACGCTCCACGAACTCACCGAACGCCTGGCCCGTACGGACGCACTCGACGAAGCGCTCCAGGAACTGCTGCGCGCCGGCGCCGCCCTCGTGGGTGCCCGGCGCGGTCTCGTCGTACTGGAACCGGCCGACGGCCTCGGCCCCACGCACACCGTCGGCCTGGGGCTCGGCCGCGCCGACCTCGGCCATCTGGAGACCGTGCCACGCGGTGCCCTGGCGTACGGCCCCTACGTCAGGCGCGACAGACCCGGCTCCTCCAAAAGACCCGGCCCGTACGACTCGTACGGCTCGTACGGCTCCGACTCCGGTGACGCGGAGTCGCACGGCTCCCAGGACTCGTACGGCTCCTACGACACCCCCTCCGCACGAGCCGCCGGTACCGCCGACGGCGAACTCGTGCACCGCGACCTGTTCACCGAGGACGGCCTCGACCCCCGCCACCGCGAAGTGGCCGCCCGCCTCGGCTACGCCGCCAGCTACTCCCTTCTCCTGTGCACCGAGTCCGCCGGCCGCCTCGGTGCCGCCGTATGGCTGTACGACGAGCCCGCCGAACCGGACGAGCGCCGCCGGCACCTCGCCGGGCTGTACGTCCGTCACGCCACCGAGCACCTGGCCCGCCTGGTGGAGGTCGAGCGCACCCGCGCCCGCATGACCGCCCTCGCCGAGGAACTGCTCCCCTCCCGGCTGCCCCGGGTGGCCGGCGTCGAGCTCGCCGCCCGGCACCGCACCGGCCCACGGGGCGGCGGCGACTGGTACGACGCCCTGCCGCTGCCCGACGCGGCCCTCGGCCTCGCGGTCGGCTCGGTGACCGGGTCCGGGCCCGGCGCGATCGCCGCCATGGGCAGGCTGCGCGCGTCCCTGCGGGCGTACGCGGTGATGGAGGGCGAGGACCCGGTCGCCGTGCTGTCCGACCTGGAGCTGCTGCTGCGGCTCACCGAACCGGCCCGCACCGCCACCGCCCTGTTCGCCTACTGCGAGCCCGCGCTGCGCAAGATCACCCTGGCCGGTGCCGGGCACAGTCCGCCGCTGCTGATCGGTGAGCACCGCACCGAGTTCGCGGAGACGTCGGTGTCCGCGCCGCTCGGCATGCTCGCCTGCTGGGAGGCGCCCAGCGCGGAGATCCAGGCCGAAGCCGGAGAGACGGTTCTCCTCTACACCGACGGGCTGCTGCACCGTACCGGCGACCCCACGGACCGTGCCTTCGCCCGGCTGCACGCGGCGGCCGCGAGCGTGCCGCGCGCCCTGCGCCATGATCCCGGGGCCGTCGCCGACCATGTGCTGCGCACCGTCCTGCCGGACGGCCTGGACACGGCGGACAGCCACGAGGACGTGGTCCTGCTGGCGGCGCGCTTCGACTGAGGAGGCCCCCTGCCGCATGGCATGACCGGGCATAACAGGTCTTCCCACCCCGGACCGCATTCCATACGACCGTACGATGATGGAGGTCCCCTGCTCGGGCATGGCCGAGCCACGCGGGCCCCGGGGGAGATCAAAGCCGTACCGAGGAGGATCACGTGTCCGACGAACTCAACCCGGAGACCCCGGAAGAGTCCGAGGAGCCCATCGAACAGCGGAAGAACGGCCTGTACCCGGGCGTCTCCGACGAGCTCGCCGAGAACATGAAGTCCGGCTGGGCGGACACCGAGCTGCGCGGCCTGGAGCCGGTCCCGCAGGCCGCCGAGACCGCCCGACGCCGCGCTGCGCTCTCCGCGCGCTTCCCGGGCGAGCGCCTCGTGGTCCCCGCGGGCAACCTGAAGACCCGGTCGAACGACACCGAGTACCCCTTCCGCGCCTCCGTCGAGTACGCCTACCTCACCGGCAACCAGACCGAGGACGGCGTCCTCGTCCTGGAGCCCACCGCGGACGGCCACCAGGAGACGATCTACCTGCTGCCCCGCTCCGACCGGGAGAACGGCGAGTTCTGGCTCTCCGGCCAGGGCGAGCTGTGGGTCGGCCGCCGCCACTCCCTCACCGAGTCCGAGGCGCTGTACGGCATCCCCGCCGCCGACGTGCGTGAGCTCGCCGAGCAGCTGAAGGAGGCCACCGGCCCGGTCCGCGTGGTCCGCGGGCACGACGCCGGCATCGAGGCGGCCCTCACCGACAAGGTCACCGCCGAGCGCGACGAGGAGCTGCGCGTCTTCCTCTCCGAGGCCCGGCTGATCAAGGACGACTTCGAGATCGGCGAGCTGCAGAAGGCCGTCGACTCGACCGTGCGCGGCTTCGAGGACGTGGTGAAGGTCCTCGACAAGGCGGAGGCGACCTCCGAGCGCTACATCGAGGGCACCTTCTTCCTCCGCGCGCGCGTGGAGGGCAACGACATCGGCTACGGCTCCATCTGCGCGTCCGGCCCGCACGCCTGCACCCTGCACTGGGTCCGCAACGACGGCCCGGTCCGCTCCGGCGACCTGCTCCTGCTGGACGCGGGCGTGGAGACCCACACCCTCTACACCGCGGACGTCACGCGCACGCTGCCCGTCAACGGCACGTACAGCGAGATCCAGCGGAAGATCTACGACGCCGTGTACGAGGCCCAGGAGGCCGGCATCGCGGCCGTGCAGCCGGGCGCCAAGTACCGGGACTTCCACGACGCCGCCCAGCGGGTGCTCGCCGCGAAGCTCGTCGAGTGGGGCCTGGTCGAGGGCCCGGTCGAGCGCGTCCTGGAGCTCGGCCTCCAGCGCCGCTGGACCCTGCACGGCACCGGCCACATGCTCGGCATGGACGTCCACGACTGCGCGGCCGCCCGCACGGAGACGTACGTGGAGGGCGTGCTGGAGGCCGGCATGGTGCTCACCGTCGAGCCCGGTCTGTACTTCCAGGCCGACGACCTGACCGTGCCCGAGGAGTACCGGGGCATCGGCGTCCGGATCGAGGACGACATCCTCGTCACCGAGGACGGCAACCGGAACCTCTCGGCCGGACTGCCCCGGCGGTCCGGCGAAGTCGAGGAGTGGATGGCGTCGCTCAAGCGCTGACGTCACACTGATGGCCGGGCACCCCCGCGGTGCCCGGCCATTCGCATGCCCAGGGGGAGGCTTCTGATGGACGACTTCTGGTCCGGTGTCGGTGACGGGCTGCACCTCGAACCCGACGCGCCGGGCGGACCCCGGGCCGGACTGACCCGGGCGCTGCGCGACGCCGTACGCGACGGGCGTCTGACGCCCGGCACCCTGCTGCCGCCGACCAGACGTCTCGCCTCCGAGCTCGGGATGTCCCGGGGGACCACCAAGAGGGCGTACGACCAGCTCGTCGCCGAGGGGTATCTGACGGCACGGCAGGGCTCGGGCACCCGGGTGGCCGCGCTGCCCCCCGTGGACGCCGGCCCGCCGGAGGCGGTGACGGGCACGCGGGCGCCCCGTTTCGACCTGCGGCCCGGCAGCCCCGACGGCGGCGCGTTCCCGGCGGCCGCCTGGCTGCGGGCGCTGCGCCGGGCCATCGCGACGGCGCCCGCGCCCACGTACGACCACGGCGACCCGCGCGGCCGCATCGAACTGCGCACCGCGCTCTCGGCCCATCTGGGACAGGCCCGCGGGGTGATCGCGCCGCCCGAGCGGATCGTGATCACCTCCGGTTACGTGCAGGGCCTCGCGCTGCTCACCCGGGTGCTGGGCGGCGCCGCGGTCGCCATGGAGGACCCCGGGCCGCCCTTCCACCGGGAGGTGGTACGGCGCAACGGCGGGCGGGTGCTGCCGATGCCGGTCGACGAACGGGGGGCCCGCGCCGAGGGGTTGGGCGACGCGGACGCCGTGGTGGTGACTCCCGCCCACCAGTACCCGACCGGCGTGACCCTGCGCCCGGAGCGGCGGCGGGCGCTCGTCGACTGGGCACGTGAGCGCGAGGGTCTGATCATCGAGGACGACTACGACGGGGAGTTCCGCTACGACCGGCAGCCCGTCGGCTCCCTCCAGGGCATGGCGCCGGGCCAGGTGGCGTATCTGGGCACGGCCTCCACGACCCTCGGGCCCGCGCTGCGGCTGGGCTGGATGGTGCTGCCGCCCAGGCTGGTCGACACCGTCGCCGACGCGAAGCTGCACAGCGACCACCACACCGAGTCGATCGGCCAGCTGGCACTCGCCGAACTCATCGGCAGCCAGGCGTACGACCGGCATGTGCGCGCGTGCCGGCTGCGCTACCGGCGGCGCCGGGACCAGCTCCTGGACCGGCTGGGCCACGGGCGGGTGCACGCGGGCGCGGCCGGACTGCACGCCCTGGTGGAGGTCGCCGACGAGGCGGAGGTGTGCGCCCGCGCGGAGGCCGCGGGGCTCGCCCTCGGACGCCTCGGCGATCACTGGCACACGCCCGGCCCGGTCGGCGAACAGCGGCCCCAGGGGCTGGTCGTGGGGTACGGCACACCGCGCGAGCGGCTGTATCCGGAGACGCTGGAGACCTTGGCGAAGGTGCTGAACGGGGCGGGCCCAGGCTGATCGCGGGCACGCCCCGGCGCGGGTCAGCGGACGAGGTGGAGGGTCAGCCGGGTCTCGTCGGGGCTGGTGCTGACGGCGTGGACGGAGCCCCGTGCCGTCTCGTACTCACCGGTGCCTCCGGTGACCGCCAGGGCGATGTCGCCCGGCCCCGAGCCGGTGATCTCGAAGACGCCCTGCACGGTGACCTGCCCCTTGGGCAGCGTGAGGGTGACCTGGCACTGCAGGTCGCTGTCGTCGTCGCCGGCGCGGGTGATGACGCAGACCTCGTTGAAGTGGCCCACCGTGGTGCCGGACTGGAGAAGGTCCCCGGTGATGACGAGTTCGTCGCCCTGGCTGGTCCCGGGAGGGGGTACATCGATGAAGGTGGACTGCGTGGGTCTGGCCGTCAGAAGGATGGTCTCCTCCTTGCCGCCACCGCCACCGCCACCGCCAGGCCGGGAGCCGGCCGCCGCCGCCGAGACCTGCGAAGCGCAGAGAAGTGTGGCAGCCAGGCCGGTGACCACGACCGGGCCCAGACGTCGCATGGGTCGCACGATGCGTCTCCTAGGGAAGCTGTGAGGCGGTCGGGTGACCTCGCGTCACCCGAGACACCGCCCAGGTCAGCTTCCGGTGACCGGGACGCCGCGGCGACCCGGCACACCCATCGGGGTGAGCGCGGCTACACCGCCATCAGGGGGGCGTCGTCGCGCCACTTGAGCATCTTGTCGAAGCTCACCACCGTCCCGGCCCGGCCCGGTTTGGCGCCGATGTGGACGTGGTCGGCGAGTTCCCGGATCAGGCACAGCCCACGGCCGTGCTCGGCGTCCGCGCGGGGCAGCCGGGTGCCCTGGGCACGGGCGAAGCCCGGTCCGGAGTCGGCCACTTCGATACGGCACTTCTCGCCGTCCAGATAGGCGGTCACCCGGTACGCCTCCGACCCGCCCACGTGCGCCGCGTCCCCGCCGTGCTCGACGGCGTTCGCGCAGGCCTCGCTCAGGGCGACCGACAGGTCGTAGCAGACGTCGGGATCGACGCCCGCGGTCTCCATCGTGCCGAGCAGCAGACGCCGCGCGAGCGGAACGCTCGCGGCATCGCGCCGCAGATGGAGTGACCACCAGATGCTCATGTCTCCAGCCTCCTGGCCGCGGCTCGACATACCGTTACGTATTGCCGCCCACCCCCATGTGTAAGCACCCTGTCTTCGTGACCCCGCCCATACGGCCGATGTACGCCGGTGGGAATAGGTGTATGGGCGGACAGTTCGGTACATACTGAATCCTCCGGTTGTACGCACCGAAACGGAATGTTGCGGACCTGCTGTCGGCCCGGGGCGGCCCCAGTGCGATGATGAGCGCGCCATGACTGCCCCCCATGTCCGCACAGCGCGCTCCGGAGACCGGCTCCGGATCCTGCGGGCCGCGGTGTTCGCCGCGGTCTGCGTCGTGCTGGCCGCGGCCGGGCACACCCTGGCCTCCTGCGGCACCGTCCCACTGTGGACGCTGGGCGCGGGATTCCTCGGCTCCCTCGCGCTGGTGGCACCGCTCGCGGGCCGCGAGCGCTCACTGCCCGGCATCGCTGCGCTGCTGGCCCTCGGCCAGACCGTGCTGCACACCCTGTTCGGGCTGAGCCGGCAGGGCATGCCCGCCGGATCCATGGACATGAGCGGGACGGGCTCCACGGGGTCGACGCACTCCATGGCCGGGATGACCGGGATGACCGGGATGAGCGGCATGCAGCACGCGGGGGACGCCGCCGGCTCCCCGGCGTCACTGCTGCCGTCCCTGCCGATGCTGCTCGCCCACGTCCTGTCGGCGGCCGCCGTCGGCTGGCTGATGCGCCGCGGCGACCGGGCCGTACTGCGGCTCGTCGAACTGTCGGCGCATGGAGTCGCCGAGGGAGCGCTCGTGCGTGCACTGCGCGGGGCGCTCGCCCTGGTGCGCACGCTGTGCGCCGGGCTTCCGGACGCACCCGAGGGCGGCCCACGGCAGCCGCGTACCGACCGGGCCGAGCCGCCCGCACCACGCACCACCGCACTCCAGCACACGGTGATCCGGCGCGGCCCGCCCGTCGCGGCCCTCTCCCTCGCCACCTTCTGACGGTTCCTCACCGTCTTTCACCGTTCTCGCTGTTCTTTCGCTGAATTTCACCGGTTTCTGCTGGTTTTGCCGGATTCGACCGGTATTCACCTTGAGTGGAGTGCTTCCTGCCATGAAGGCTTCTCGTATCGCCGCCGCCGCTGCCGTCGCGGGCACGGCCGTCCTCGCCGTCTCCGCCCCCGCCTTCGCGCACGTCTCCGTGCAGCCCGAGGGCACGGCCGCCAAGGGCGGTTACGCGGTCATCGACTTCAAGGTCCCCAACGAGCGGGACAACGCCTCGACCACCAAGCTCGAGGTCAGCTTCCCCGCCGACCACCCGCTGGCCTCCGTGATGACGCAGCCGATCAACGGCTGGAACGTACAGGTCACCAAGTCCCAGCTGGCCAAGCCGCTGGAGATGCACGGCAAGAAGATCTCCGAGGCCGTCACCAAGGTCACCTGGACCGCCGCCGGCAAGGGCATCGAGCCGGGCTCCTTCCAGAAGTTCCCGCTCTCCGTCGGCGCCCTGCCCGAGGACACCGACCAGCTCGTCTTCAAGGCGATCCAGACGTACGACAACAAGGAGGTCGTCCGCTGGATCGAGGTGCCGCAGGAGGGCGGGGAGGAGCCCGAGAACCCGGCGCCCGTCCTGGTGCTGTCCGCCGCCGCGGCCGACGGCCACGGGCACGGCTCCGCCGCCGCCGACGACGCCAAGGACGACAAGGGCCACAAGGACGGCATGGGCACCAAGTCCGAGGCCGCCGCCGACTCCTCGGACACCACCGCACGCGTGCTCGGCGTGGTGGGCATCGTGGCCGGTGTGGCGGGTGTCGCGTACGGCGTGTTCGCCCAGCGCAGGCGCCCCACGGCCTGACACTCCCGAGCCCCGTCGTCGCCTCCCTCTCCGACGACAGGGCCTGGCCCGCACCGCGCATCCGGGGTCGTGCGACTCTTGCGTACGACCCCCGGTGCGCGCCGGAGCTCTCACATCTGGGACATTTCTCTATGCGCAAGAAGACGTTCACCGCGGCCGCGCTGCTCGCCGCCGCCTCCCTGGCCCTCACCGCGTGCGGCGGCGGTGACGACAGCAAGTCACCCGTCTCCGTGGTCGGCGAGGAGTCCGGACCGGCGAAGGCCGCGACCATCCTCGACCAGCCGTTCACCAAGCCGAACCTGGTCCTGACCGACACGCACGGCAAGAAGTACGACCTCCGCGAGCAGACCAAGGGCCGTCCGACCCTGCTCTACTTCGGCTACACGCACTGCCCCGACATCTGCCCGCTGACCATGAGCAACATCGCGGTCGCCAAGAAGGCCCTGTCCAAGGCCGAACAGGCCAAACTGCGGGTCGTCTTCGTCACCACCGACCCGGACCGCGACACCTCCGCGGAACTCGGCAAGTGGCTGAACGGCATCGACCCCGAGTTCATCGGCCTGACCGGCGACTTCTCCACCATCCAGGCCGCCGCGCGGTCCGTCGGCATCTCCATCGAGCCGACGAAGAAGGACAAGAAGAACGGGAAGCTCGTCTCCGTCCACGGCACCGAGGTCGTCGCCTTCTCCCCGAAGACCGACGGCGGCTACCTCCTCTACGACGAGGACACCAAGGTCGAGGACTACACCAAGGACCTGCCGAAGATCATCAAGGGGGCGACACCGTGAGGCGTCACGCTCTCACCGCCGCCGCGCTGGCCGGTGCGCTCGCCCTCGCGGGCTGCGGCGGCTCCGGGGACGGCAAGCCCGAGCTCGCGGTCGGTGCCTCCTACATGCCCCAGCCCGTCTCGGCGGAGATGGCGGCCGGGTTCCTGACCATAACGAACGACAGCGGCACCAAGGACGAGCTCACCTCGGTCACCAGCGATGCCGCGGGCCAGGTCACCCTGCACGAAACAGCCGGCGGAGCCATGCGGGAGGTTTCCTCCTTCCCCGTGCCCGCCCACGGCCGGCTCGTGTTCAAGAGCGGTGGCAACCATCTGATGTTCGAGAACCTGAAGCACCAGCCGAAGCAGGGCGACACGATCACCCTCAGGCTGAAGTTCGCCGAATCGGGAACCGTCACCGTCGAGATGCCGGTGAAGTCCGCCACGTACAACCCGTCGACCGATCCGATGACCGACCCGTCGGCCGGCCATTCGACCGGACATTCGACCGGACACTGAGGGAGGGACCACCTTGACGCGGACCACCGCCCCCCGCCTGCGAACCCTGTTGCTGCTGCTCCTCGCCGTCACCGGCGCGCTGCTGGCCGGCGCCGGACCGGCCTCCGCGCACGCCGCGCTGACCGGCAGCGACCCCGCGCAGGGGGTGGTGGTCGACAAGGCCCCCGACCAGGTGTCGCTCACCTTCTCCGAGCAGGTCGCGATGAACGGCGACTCACTGCGCGTCCTCGACCCCACGGGCAAGCGGGTCGACGTCGGCAAGCCGTCCAACATCAGCGGCACCACCTACGCGGTACAGCTGAAGAGCGGCCTGCGCGACGGCACGTACACCGTCGCCTACCAGGTCGTCTCCGCGGACAGCCACCCCGTCGCCGGTGCCTACACCTTCTCCGTCGGCGCCCCCTCCCTGACCACCGTCTCTGTCTCCGGGCAGTCCGCCGGGGGCGGAGTCGTGGGCTGGCTCTACGGGCTCGGACGGTACGCGTCGTACGCCGGGTTCACCGTGCTGGTCGGCGGCGCCGCCTTCGTACTCGCCTGCTGGCAGCGCGGCTCCGGAGTGCGGGCCGTGCAGCGGCTCGTCGTCGGCGGCTGGCTCACCCTGACCACGGCCACCCTCTGGCTGCTGCTCCTGCGCGGCTCGTACACCACCTCGGGCGCCGTCGGCGACATCCTCGACCTGGACCTGCTCGGTACGGCGCTCCAGACCAAGACCGGCGCCGCCCTGGTCTCCCGTCTGCTGCTGCTCGCCGCGGCCGCCCTCTTCATCGCCGTGCTCTTCGGGGCGTACGACAAGCGCGAGGACCGCGAGGACGAGGAGAAGCGGGACCTCACCTTCGGGCTCGCGGTCGGCGGGACCGTGGTCGCCGCCGGGCTCGCGGCCAGCTGGGCCATGGCCGAGCACGCCTCCACCGGGCTCCAGCCGGGCATCGCCATGCCGGTCGACGTGATCCATCTGCTGGCAGTCGCCGTCTGGCTCGGCGGACTCGTCGCCCTCCTCGTCGCGCTGTACCGGGCGCCCGCCGACGCCCCCGTCGAGTCCGCCGCCGTACGACGGTTCTCCCGGCTCGCCTTCGGCTCCGTGATCGCTCTGGTCGCCACCGGTGTCTACCAGTCCTGGCGCCAGCTCGGCTCCTGGACCGCGTTCACCGGCACCCGCTACGGACAGCTCCTGCTCGTCAAGATCGGGCTGGTCCTGCTGCTCGTCATCCTCGCGTGGTTCTCCCGGCGCTGGACGGCCCGACTGGCTGACACCGCGGCCACCACGGACACCGCGGCCATTGCCCCGGAGCAGGTCGAGGTGCCGGAGCAGGCCGAGGTGCGGGTGTCCGCCAAGGCACACGTCACCGCTCCCGCCGCGGCCGGGGACTCCAAGCGTGCCGCGCAGCTGTCCCGGCAGCGGGCCGCCATGGACACGGCCCGGCAGAAGCGGCTGCGCGACGCCGACCCCCAGCGCTTCGGCCTGCGCCGCTCGGTGCTCGCGGAGGCGGGCGTGGCGGTCGTTCTGCTCGCCGTCGCCACCCTGCTGACCCAGACCGAACCGGGCCGCACCGAAGAAGAGGCCAAGGCCGCCTCCTCGGCGTCGTCCTCCTCTTCTTCGTCGTCCTCCTCGTCGTCCTCGTCCGCCGGTGCCCTGACACTGGACATGTCGTTCGACACGGGCGGCACGGACGGCAAGGGCGTCGTACGCCTCGACGTCGACCCCGCGCGCGTGGGCGGCAACGCACTGCGCGTCTCCGTCCAGCGGCCCAACGGCCGCGCCTTCGACATCCCCGAGGTGAAGGTCGCTCTCACCCTCGATGCCAAGAAGATCGGGCCGCTTCCCGTGACCCCCGACCACGTCTCCACCGGCCACTGGGCCGCGTCCGACGTGCAGATCCCCATGGCCGGCGAGTGGACGATCGCCGTCACCGTGCGGACCTCCGACATCGACCAGGCGACCGTCTCCAAGAACGCCCAGATCGGCTGAACCGCACCATGACCGACCAGTCCGCCACCGAGGCGACCGTCCCCGGCCAGACCGACGCCGGGCACTCCCCGTCCTGCGAGCCCTCCGGGCAGACCGAGTCCGAGCAGAGCGGGCGGACCGAGCAGGGCGGCCAAGGTCAGCAGGGTGGGCAGGGCGTCTCACGGCGGAAGCTGCTCGGCACCGCCGGGGCGACCGGAATCGTGCTCGGCGCCGCCGGTGCGGCCGCGGGACACGCGGCCGCGCCCGCCCAGGCCACCCCGCTCGCTTCGCTGGGCTCCACCCGGGCGATGTTTCACGGGAAACATCAGCCCGGCATCACCGAGGGGCTGCAGGCCCGCGGACACCTCGTCGCCTTCGACCTCGCGCCCGGCGCGGGCCGCAAGGAGGCGGCCGCGCTGCTGCGCCGCTGGTCGACGACGGCAGAGCGGCTGATGGCGGGCGAAGCGGCCGCGCACGGCGACACGGATGTGGCCCGGGATGCCGGCCCGTCGTCGCTGACGATCACCTTCGGATTCGGGCACAGCTTCTTCGACAGGACCGGCCTGGTGAAGCAGCGCCCGGCCTCCCTGGACCCGCTGCCCGACTTCTCCTCCGACCGTCTCGACAAGGCGCGCAGCAACGGCGACCTGTGGGTGCAGATAGGCGCCGATGACGCCCTGGTCGCCTTTCACGCCCTGCGCGCGATCCAGAAGGACGCGGGCTCGGCAGCCCGGGTCCGCTGGCAGATGAACGGCTTCAACCGCTCCCCGGGGGCCACCACCCACCCCATGACCGCCCGCAACCTCATGGGCCAGCTCGACGGCACCCGGAATCCGAAGCCGGCCGAGCCCGACTTCGACAAGCGGATCTTCGTCCCGGCCGACGGTTCCAAGGGCCCGGCCTGGATGGCCAACGGCTCCTACGCCGTCGTACGCCGGATCCGGATGCTCCTGGACGACTGGGAGAACCTGTCGGTCAGGGCCCAGGAGCAGGTCATCGGGCGGCGCAAGTCCGACGGGGCGCCGCTGTCCGGGGGCACCGAGACCACCGCGATGGACCTGGAGAAGGCCGACGCGCAGGGCGACTACATCGTCCCGGTCAACGCGCACGCCCGCATCACTCGGCCCGACCAGAACGGGGGCTCGGCGATGCTTCGGCGCCCGTTCTCCTACCACGACGGCTTCGGCGCCGACGGGACGCCCGACGCGGGGCTCCTCTTCATCTGCTGGCAGGCGGATCCGCTGCGCGGCTTCGTACCGGTGCAGCGCAAACTCGACCGGGGGGACGCGCTGTCGCAGTACATCCGGCACGAGGCCAGCGGACTGTTCGCGGTGCCGGGCGGGGCGGCGCGCGGAGAGTACGTGGGGCAGCGGCTGCTGGAGGGCTGACGGCGGCCGCACCCATCCCCGGGACAGCTCCGGACTCACCCCGGGAGAGTTCCGGACTCACCCCCGGGAGGGGTCGCCATGAGACACCTCGGCCGGTTTTCCCCGGGGCCACTAGGGTGAGGACATGCCTGCCTGCTACGCGTATCTCGGTCCCGAGGGAACATTCACCGAAGTCGCCCTGCGCACGCTTCCGGAGGCGGCGACCCGTGAGCTGATGCCGTACGTCTCGGTGCAGTCCGCGCTGGACGCGGTGCGCGCCGGTGAGGCCGAGGCAGCGTTCGTGCCGATCGAGAACTCGGTCGAGGGCGGCATCACCACCACCCTCGACGAACTGGTCGCGGGCGCGCCACTGATGATCTACCGCGAAGTGCTGCTGTCGATCACCTTCGCGCTGCTGGTCCGTCCCGGCACCCAACTGTCCGACATCAAGACGGTCACCGCCCATCCGGCGGCACAGCCGCAGGTCCGCAACTGGCTGAGGGCGAACCTCCCGAACGCCGACTGGGAGTCGGCCGCCTCCAACGCGGACGGTGCCCGGCTGGTCCAGGAGGGCCGGTACGACGCCGCCTTCGCCGGTGAGTTCGCGGCCGCCCGGTACGGCCTGGTGCCACTGGAAACCGGGATCCATGACGCGGAGAACGCGCAGACCCGCTTTGTGCTGGTGGGCAGGCCCGCCCGGCCCGCGGCGCCGACCGGCGCGGACAAGACCTCCGTCGTGCTGTGGCAGCGCGACGACCACCCGGGCGCCCTGCGTGACCTGCTCGGCGAATTCGCCAGCCGGGGCATCAACCTGATGCTGCTCCAGTCCCGGCCGACCGGGGCGGGTATCGGAAACTACTGCTTCTGCGTGGATGCCGAGGGCCATATCTCCGACCGCAGGATGGCCGAGGCACTGATGGGGCTGAAGCGGCTCTGTCTCCAGGTGCGGTTCCTCGGCTCGTACCCCCGGGCCGATGTCCAGCCGGACGGGGCGAGGGCCCTGCTGCCGGGTACGTCCGACCACGAGTTCGTGTCGGCGGCGGACTGGGTCGCCCGGTGCCAGGACGGACGTCACTAGATATCCACAGGCTTTATCCACAGGTGGGCTTCTCGATCTGGGGACAAGTCGACACCGAAGTACCACTCAGTCGACAAATCACCCCACAATCCGCGACTCGGCCTCCCGCCCCACGCGCCCCGCTTCGTCCACCCTTCCCCCTTGGTCAACCCTTTAGAGCGACCCCTTTCCACTCGAAAGTGGGGATAAGGGGGGTTTGCCCCGGGAATTCACTCTCCGAGCACCAAGGTGCGGAGTGATCAATTCCGGAATCCACAGACCTTCCGCACAGCCTGTGGATAACTCTCCGGAGAGGGCGATCGCTGTGGACAAGCCGCTCCGTCAAGTCCCCTTCCCCGCAAGGAAATAGAGTCAACCCGGCGTCCGCAGTATGCCCCGTACCAGGGAGTGGGACGATTTTTATTGACACACGCGGAAATTGTCGCGGAGCGGCATGTATGCGGCGCTGAGCGCCGGGCGCGAATAGTGATTCGAAGGCGGCGACCCCGCACCGGTAGCCTTGAGCACGTGATTGACCTTCGCCTGCTCCGTGAGGACCCCGACCGTGTGCGCGCGTCCCAGCGCGCCCGTGGAGAGGACGTCGCGCTCGTCGACGCCCTCCTGTCTGCCGACGAGCGGCGCAGGTCCTCCGGCGTCCGCTTCGACGAGCTGCGCGCCGAGCAGAAGCAACTCGGCAAGCTCATCCCCAAGGCCACCGCCGACGAGAAGGCCGAGCTGCTCGGGCGCGCCGAACAGCTCAAGGCCGACGTCAAGGCCGCCGACGTCGAGCGCGACGCGGCCGACACGGAGACGCAGGAGCTGCTCCTGAGGCTCGGCAACCTCATCCACCCCGACGTGCCCGTCGGCGGCGAGGAGGACTTCGCCCTGCTGGAGACGCACGGCACGATCCGCGACTTCACCGCCGAGGGCTTCGAGCCCAGGGATCACCTGGAGCTCGGCCAGCTGCTCGGCGCGATCGACGTCGAGCGGGGCGCCAAGGTCTCCGGCTCGCGCTTCTACTTCCTCACCGGCGTCGGCGCCCTGCTGGAGCTGGCCCTGGTGAACGCGGCGATCGCCCAGGCGACCGCGGCCGGCTTCACGCCCATGCTGACCCCGGCCCTGGTCCGCCCCCAGTCGATGGCGGGTACCGGCTTCCTCGGCCAGGCGGGCCAGGACGTCTACCACCTCGACAAGGACGACCTCTACCTGGTCGGCACGTCCGAGGTGCCGCTTGCCGCGTACCACATGGACGAGATCATCGACGCCGACCGGCTGCCGCTGCGCTACGCGGGCTTCTCGCCCTGCTTCCGCCGCGAGGCCGGCTCCCACGGCAAGGACACCCGGGGCATCTTCCGCGTCCACCAGTTCGACAAGGTCGAGATGTTCTCCTACGTCTCCCCCGAGGACTCGCAGGCGGAGCACAAGCGCCTGCTGGACTGGGAGAAGCAGTGGCTGACCGCGCTGGAGCTGCCGTTCCGCGTCATCGACGTCGCCACCGGCGACCTGGGCTCCTCGGCCTCCCGTAAGTTCGACTGCGAGGCGTGGATCCCGACCCAGGGCAAGTACCGCGAGCTGACGTCGACGTCGGACTGCACCGAGTTCCAGTCGCGCCGCCTGTCGATCCGTGTTCGCGAGGGCAAGCAGGTCCGCCCGCTGGCGACGCTGAACGGCACGCTGTGCGCCGTACCGCGCACGATCGTGGCCATCCTGGAGAACCACCAGCAGGCCGACGGCTCGGTGCGGGTGCCCGAGGTGCTGCGCCCGTACCTGGGCGGCCGCGAGGTCCTGGAGCCGGTCGCCAAGTGAGCGCCGGCTTCCCCTTCGGACTCATCGCCACCGACCTCGACGGCACGCTCCTCGGCTCCGGCGAGTCGGTCTCCGGGCGCACCCGTGAGGCGCTCGCCGCGGCCACCGCGGCGGGCGCGGCGCACATCGTGGTCACCGGACGCTCGGTCCCCTGGACCCGGCACATCCTCGACGACCTCGGCTACCACGGGCTCGCGGTGTGCGGCCAGGGCGCGCAGGTGTATCACGCCGGCGAGCACCGGCTGCTGACCTCCGTCACCCTGGACCGTCAGCTGGCGGGGCTCGCCCTGGCCAAGATCGAGGCCGAGGTGGGTCCGCTGTTCCTGGCGGCGAGCCGCGACGGCCTGGACGGCGAGGTGCTGGCGGGCCCGGGATACGCGCTCGCCGGAAAGCTGCCGACGATCCCGTTCACCGACGTGGCCGACCTGTGGGCGGCCCCGCTGAACAAGATCTACATACAGCACCCGACCCTCTCGGACGACGAGCTGGCCGAGGTCTCCCGGCAGTCCGCGGGCGGCTTCGTCTCGGTCGCCATGGCGGGCGCGGGCATCGTGGAGCTGCTGCCCCTCGGCTTGTCCAAGGCGACCGGACTCTCCCTGGCGGCCCGCCGTCTGGGCCTCAAGGCCGCCGACACGATCGCCTTCGGCGACATGCCCAACGACATCCCCATGTTCGCCTGGGCCGCGCACAGTGTCGCCATGGCCAACGCCCACGAGGAACTGAAGGCCGTGGCCGACGAGGTGACGTCCTCCAACGAGGAGGACGGGATCGCCGTGGTGCTGGAACGGTTGCTGGGCTGAAAGCCGTTGAGGGCTGAGGGGCTGAGCAGCGCTGGGAGGTGCTGCGGGGCACCCACTCGGCCCGCCCCGGCCGTTCGAAAGCGCCCGAGTCCCAGTGACAACGTCTCGCGGAGGATGCACGATTCGAACGTGCGCGGGGAAGACCCCGACCATGGCTTAGCAAGCCAGTGCCTTACCACTCGGCCAATCCTCCGGGTGGGCGGCCCACGCGAGAGCGACATCGCGTGCTCGAAGCGGCCGCCCCGGGCACACCCCGTGCGGGGCGGACTCGGCGGTGGGGTAACTACACCGGAGTCCACCGGGGGTTGCCCTGACGGAAGCCGGCCGTACTGTCGTGCATCGACATCGCCCGGCTCCTCTCCCAGACCGTGTCGCCGGGAACCTCCCGGCGGGTGGCGCACAACCACTGTGCCTCGCGGGCCAGTTGCGGCGCCACCCATTTAACGGTCCTGCCGGCGGCTCAACGGCCCTACCGGCGACGCCACCTGCGACGGCGCGCCTTGGAGAAGAACCAGCCCGCGGGCGGCTCGTCGGAGCGCCAGGGCTCCGGCTGCGGGGACTCGGCGCGCCAGCGGGCGGCGAGCATCCGGGCCCGGGCCGACGGCTCGGACGCCTCGGCGGCCCGGACGAAGTCCTCGTCCAGCACGACGCCGTCCCACTCGTCGTCCGGCAGCCCGTTGTCAGCCATTGCGTGCCTCCCCAGCGGCGCGTCCCGAGCGTTTCAGTCTGCCCGGACGGGTGTGAGGCCCCCGTCAAGGCCGGTACGGCGGCCTACTCCTCGCCCGCCAGCTTCAGCGACCGCAGCTTCTGTCCCGCGTACCAGGTGGCGAGCACGGTCACCGCGACCAGCAGCACCGTGCCGGTGGTCAGGCTGACGTCCGAGGTCACCAGGTTCCCGCCCGTCACCTTGTGGGCGACCGCCAGCGCCCACTGCTGAACGCTGAGCGTGCGCGCGCCGGAGACGAGGGAGCCGAACAGGGCCTCCCAGACGAGGGCGTAGACGAGCCCGAAGACCACCGCGTGCCGCGACACCGTGCCCAGGAGCAGGAAGAGGGCCGCGTAGGCGATGGAGGCGACCAGGGCCGCGACCGTGTAGGCGACGGCGACCTGCTGGCCGTTGCCGTTGAGGATGAGGCCCGCGATCATCGTGGGCAGTGCGGAGAACACCATCGTCACGGCGATCGCCACGATCAGCTTGGTGAAGATGATCGTGGACCGCTTGACCGGCTTGGACAGCAGATACACCACCGAGCCGTCGTCGATCTCCGGACCGATCGCGCCGGTGCCCGCGATGACGCCGATGATCGGCACCATCGTGGCGAGCGCCAGCCCGCCGAGCAGGTTGGCGGCCGACTGGTCGTCCGCGCCGGTCATGGCGCGCACGGCAACGGAGATCGCGATCAGCAGCATCGGCAGCGCGCTGAGGATGAGGGCCCGGCGACGGCCGAGCAGGGCCCGGTAGGTGAGTCGGGCGACTGTGGGGTCGTACATCTTGGGCCTCCTACGCCGCGACCAGGTACGAGAAGACGGACTCCAGGGACTCGTCCGACGGCGAGACCGTGAGCAGCCTGATGCCGTGGTCCCTGGCGACCTTCGGCAGCAGTGTCGTGAACCGGCCGAAGTCGACGGCCTGGACGCGCAGTGCGCCTTCCGCGAGGTCGACCTCGATGCCGGCGGTGGACGGGTCGGCGATGAGCGCGGCCGCGAGGGTGCGGTCGTCGCTGGATCGGACCAGGTAGCGGTGCGGCCGGTCGGTCATCAGGCGACGGATCTTGCGGAAGTCGCCGCTGGCCGCGTGCCGTCCCGCGACCACCACCTCGATGTGCCAAGCGAGTTGCTCGACCTCTTCGAGGATGTGGGACGAGAACAGCACCGTACGGCCCTCGTCGCCCATGCGCCTGAGCAGCTCCATCAGCTGCATGCGCTGGCGCGGGTCCATGCCGTTGAAAGGCTCGTCGAGCAGCAGCAGCGAGGGGTCGTGGACCAGCGCGGAGGCCATCTTCACGCGCTGCCGCATGCCCTTGGAGTACGTGGAGATCTTCCGGTCCTGCGCGTACTCCATCTCGACCGTGGCCAGGGCACGCGCGGCGGCCTTGGCACCCAGTCCGTGCAACTCCGCGTTGGCGACGACGAATTCGCGCCCGGTGAGGAAGTCGTACATCGCCTCGCGCTCGGGGACGATGCCGATGTGCCGGTAGATGGTCTCGTTGCGCCAGACCGGCTGCCCGTCGAGGGTGACCGAACCGGTGGAGGGGGCGAGGAAGCCGCCCATCATGTTGATGAGGGTGGACTTTCCGGCGCCGTTGGGGCCGAGCAGGCCGGTGACGCCGGGGCCGATGGTCATGGTGATGTCGTTGACGGCGACCACGTTGCCGAACCAGCGGGAGACATGGTCGATGGAGAGCGTGGTCACAGTCCCACCTTCTTGTAGCGGCGCACCAGGAGGCCGTAGCAGGCGGCGATGAGGCCCAGGACGGCGAGCAGGTAGACCACGCCCTGCCCCGTGGTGGGACCGGTCCCGCCGGGGAAGGCGGAGGTCGCCCCGAGGAACGCGGACTGGAGTCCGTCGATGAGGGTGACGGGTGAGAAGAGGCCGATCCAGGCGATGGAGTCGCCCTTGTCCTGCGTGTTCGCGATGGTCTGTACCGCCGAGACCGCGCCGTAGGAGATGGTCATGACGGCGATGACGGCCGCGATTCCGAACCCGCGCCTGGGCGTGACCGAGGCGATGACCAGGCCGATGCCCGCGAAGAGCAGCGAGAGCAGTGCCACGGAAACCAGCCCCTGCGCGAATCCCTCGGTCTGGTCGGCGAAGTCCAGCTTGGCCAGCAGCGCGCCGATGTAGAGCACGAGCAGCGGGGCCGCGGTCAGGATGAACAGTGCGGAGGCCAGCGCCGCGTACTTGGCCCGCACGTAGTCGGCGGTCTCGATCGGCCGGGAGAAGTACAGCGGCACGGTCTTGAAGCGCAGGTCGCGCGAGACGGAGTGCGGGGCCTGCGAGGCGACGTACAGGCTGATGACGGCCTGCATGATGATCGCGTAGCGCGTGTAGTCGACGGGCAGGTCCTTCGCCTTCGTGGCGACCGCGACGGCGACCATGATGGCGGCCGGCACGCACATCACCACGAACAGCAGCATCGGCAGCACCTTGGACTTCACCGAGCGGCCGAGGCCGTAGGCGCCGCGCAGGGACTGCGAGTAGAGCGAGCGGGTGGCGTAGGAGCGGCCGAGGCGGGGGCCGTCGTAGCCGCGGTAGCCGATGTCGTGGATGCGGGTCTGGTCACCCGGCGGTGTGGCTGTGGAGTGCTCAACGGCCATGACCGACCGCCTCCTTCCGCTGCTCGTCCCCGTGCTGGTCGTCGTGCTGGTCCTCGCTGGTGAAGACCTCCGAGATGCGGTGCCGGCGCTGTTCCATGCGCACCAGGCCGAGGCCCAGGTCGGCGACCACGTCGCGCACCAGGTCGTAGGTCTCGTCGCCCGTGGCGGTCAGCAGCAGGATGTGGCCGGAGCCCGGCAGGCCGCCGCCCTCGAGGTGGGTCTCCACCCCGCGCGCGGTGAGCGCCTCGCGGACCGCGCGGGTGCCGTCGGGCAACTCGTCGTTGTCGGTGACCTCGATCGCGAGGGTGGTCGTGGTCTGGGTGAAGTCGGTGGTCGAGCTGGACCGCAGCAGCTTGCCGCCATCGATGACGACTACGTGGTCGCAGGTGCGCTCCAGTTCGCCCAGCAGGTGCGAGGTGACCAGGACGGAGATGCCGAAGTCGCTGTGGATCCGGCGGATCAGGCCGAGCATGTCGTCGCGGCCGACCGGGTCGAGGCCGTTGGTCGGCTCGTCCAGGAACACCAGCTTGGGGTCGTGGACGAGGGCCTGGGCGAGCTTGACTCGCTGCTTCATGCCGGTCGAGTAGCCGCCGATGGGTCGGTAGCGCTCCTCGTACAGGCCGACATGGCGCAGGGTGTCCGCGGTGCGCTCGCGCGCGGCCGTGGGCGGCAGGCCGGACATCCGAGCCATGTGCACGACGAACTCGGTGGCCGAGACGTCGGGCGGCAGGCAGTCGTGCTCGGGCATGTACCCGACCTGCTCACGGATGGCCGCGCCTTTGGTGGCGACGTCGAGGCCGAGTACCTCGGCGCGGCCCTCGGTGGCGGGGGAGAGACCCAGCAGGATCTTGATCAATGTGGACTTGCCGGCTCCGTTGGCACCCACGAGCCCCGTCACACCAGGTCCCACGTCCACGGAGAGCCGGTCAAGCGCGGTCACCCGGGGGAACCGCTTGCTCAGGCTTTCGGTCGCGATCACAGTCACGTATTCGACAGTAGTGAGGCGGAGGCCGTAGTCCATCAACCCGCAGAGCCGTCTTGGCGTCAGCCTCCAGTCGTACGGGGTCGTGGGGGATCTGCTGCCTGAGAGCTACGCCGGGGTTTTCCACAGGCCAGGACCGGCCCATTGACGCAGCCTCCGACAACTGTCACATTCACCAGTGTCAGGGTTAGGGGCACGCTACCGCGGTCGACGGGACGGGGCGGCATGACGGGCACAACGGGCACAACGGGCACAACAGGCACCGCCGGGGCATGGGACGGGGAGCTCTCCGCCCGGTTGCGCGGGTTCAGACGGGTCCAGCGGCTCGCCTACGAGTGCGCCGAGGCGGTCGCGGCGCGGCTGGAGCCCGGGGTGACCGAGCGCGAGGCCGCGCGCATGCAGCGCGAGTGGCTCCGCGAGCGGGGCGTGCGCGACTGGTTCCACCTGCCCTTCGCCTGGTTCGGGGACCGTACGGCGTTCACGGGCTTCCGGGTGCCGCTCCAGTTCTTCCCGACCGGCCGGCGGCTGGAGCCCGGTATGCCGTTCATCCTGGACATGGCCCCGGTGTACGAGGGATACACGGCTGACATCGGCTACTCGGGCTCCCTCGGCCCCCACCCGGTGCAGGAACGGCTGATGGCCGACCTCGAGGCGCACCGCGAGCTGATCCTGCGCGAGGTGCGCGAGCGTCGCCCGCTGCGCGAGATCTACGAGGACGTGGACCGCCTCATGGGCCGCCAGGGGTATGCCAACCGGCATCGCGCGTATCCCTTCGGGGTGATCGCGCACAAGGTGGACCAGGTGCGGCAGCGCCGCTGGTCGCCGCAGCTGTTCGGGTTCGGCACCCAGTCCCTGAAGGGCCTCGCCTCCGACGCGCTGCGCGGCCACCGTGAGGGCTGGTCGCCCCTGTGGTCGCCGTACCGCTTCTCCGACCACCCGCCGCGGCCGGGCCTGTGGGCGGTCGAACCGCACCTCGGTTTCCGGGGCACGGGCGCGAAGTTCGAGGAGATCCTGGTGGTGACCGACTCCCGGGACCCCGAGCAGAGTGCCTTCTGGCTCGACGACGATCTGCCGCATGTGCGGCGCTGGGTGGAGGAAGGGGCGGAAGCCAGGTGACGACCCGGATGACGACATTGAAGGACGCGCGGGAGCGCGTCGTCCGCACGGGCGGGGTCGAGCTGTGCGTGGCGGAGCTCGGTGATCCGGCACGGCCGACGGTGGTGCTGGTGCACGGCTATCCGGACAGCAAGGAGGTCTGGTCCGAGGTCGCCGTCCGGCTCGCCGAACGCTTTCACGTGGTGTTGTACGACGTCCGCGGCCACGGTGGATCGACGGCTCCGAAGCCGCTGCGCGGAGGCTTCACCCTGGCCAAGCTGACCGACGACTTCCTGGCCGTCGCGGACGCGGTCAGCCCGGACCGTCCGGTGCACCTGGTGGGGCACGACTGGGGTTCGGTGCAGGCCTGGGAGTTCGTCACGGTCGAGCGCACCAAGGGACGCGTCGCGTCCTTCACCTCGATGTCCGGCCCGTCCCTCGACCACTTCGGGCACTGGATCAACGCGCGCGTGAAGCGCCCGACCCCCCGCCGGGTGGGCCAGCTGCTCGGCCAGGGCGCCAAGTCCTGGTACGTGTACCTCCTGCACACCCCGGTCCTGCCCGAACTGGCCTGGCGCGGGCCGCTCGGCACCGCCTGGCCGCGGATCCTGCGGCGCGTCGAGAAGGTGCCCGGCGGCTACCCGACCTCCTCGCTGCCCAGGGACGCCGCGCACGGCGCCTGGCTGTACCGCGACAACGTGCGGCCACGGCTGCGCAGGCCGCGCGAGGACGCGCACGCGCATGTGCCCGTGCAGCTCGTCACGCCCACGGGGGACCTGTTCCTCTCGCAGCGGCTGTACGACGACCTGGAGCGCTGGGTGCCACGGCTGACCCGTCGCACCCTCCCGGCGGGCCACTGGATTCCGCGCACCCGGCCCGATCAACTGGCCTCCTGGATCGAGGAGTTCGTGACGGACACGGAAGGCGGACAGCCGGCACCGAAACCCGCCGGCCGCCACTTCGACCGCTTCGGCGGCCAGCTGGTGCTCATCACCGGGGCGGGCAGCGGCATCGGGCGGGCCACGGCGTTCGCCTTCGCGGAGGCGGGGGCGCGGATCGTCGCCGTGGACCGGGACGCGGAGTCCGCCGCCCGCACCGCCGAGCTGTCCGGGCTGCTCGGCGCCCCGAGCGCCTGGGCCGAGACCGCCGACGTGTCCGACGAGCAGGCGATGGAGAAGCTGGCCGAGAAGGTCGCCGCCGAGTACGGCGTAGTGGATGTTCTGGTCAACAATGCCGGTATCGGACTGTCCGGATCCTTCTTCGCCACCACACCGGAGGACTGGCGCAAGGTCCTCGACGTCAACCTGTGGGGTGTGATCCACGGCTGCCGCCTCTTCGGCGCGCAGATGGCCGCGCGCGGGCAGGGCGGCCACATCGTCAACATCGCTTCGGCTGCCGCTTACCAGCCCTCCAGGGCGCTGCCCGCCTACAGCACCTCCAAGGCGGCCGTGCTGATGCTGTCCGAGTGCCTGCGGGCCGAACTCGCCGGCCAGGACATCGGGGTGACCGCGATCTGCCCCGGCTTCGTCAACACCGCGATCACCTCCACCGCGCGCTTCACGGGCGTGGACGCGGAGGAGGAGCGGCGCCGTCAGAAGCGCACCGCGCGTCTGTACGGGATGCGCAACTACCCGCCGGAGAAGGTCGCGGAGGCGATCCTGCGAGCGGTCGCACGCAACGACGCGGTGGTCCCGGTGACTCCGGAGGCCCGCGGCGCCCGTCTCATGTCCCGGTTCGTACCAGGGGTGTTGCGGGCGATCGCACGAGTGGAACCGAAACTGTGAGGCGCGCGTGACCGGCTCGTCCCCCGGCGAAGGGGGTTACCGGATCGAGGACCTGGCCCAGCGGACCGGCGCCACGGTCCGCACCATCCGCGCCTACCAGGACCGCGGCCTGCTGCCACGCCCCGAACGCCGGGGCCGGGCCAACATGTACGGCGACACCCATGTCACCCGTCTCCGCCAGATCGCGGACCTGCTGGACCGCGGCTACACCCTGGCGTCCATCAAGGAGCTGCTGGACGCCTGGGACACCGGCCGAGGCCTGGGCGGCGTCCTCGGCCTGGTCACCGAGGTGGAGGGCCCGTGGACCGACGAGGAGCCGTCCCGCGTCTCCCGGGCGGAGCTGGACGTCCGCTTCGGCGGCGCCCCCGACGACGACGCCGTGACCGAGGCGGTCGAACTCGGCGTGCTCGAACCGGTCCCCGGCGACCCCGGCTCCTTCCTGGTGCCGAGCCCCCAAGAACTAGCCGTGGCCGCCGAGTTGCACGCCGCCGGGGTTCCGCTGATCGCGATCCTGGGCCATCTGCGGGAGTTGCGGGGCCAGGTGGAGCACATCGCCACGCGTTTCCTGGAGTTCACGACCGAACACGTCTTCGCCCCCTATCTCGACGCACCGCACCGTCTCACCGAGTCCGAGGCGGCCGAGGCCGCCGCTCTCGTACGCCGCCTGCGCCCACTCGCCCAGCACACCGTGGACGCCGAACTCGCCCGGGCCATGCGCCTGTTCGCTACCCGCGAGCTGCGTCAGCGGCTCGGCACGGGGGAGGCGCCGAAGACGTCGGAACAGAGCCGTGACATGCCGGTCCCCGCGGACACGATCCGGGCCGTGGAGCGGCTCGTTGGACCGGAGCGGGCTTCCGAGTTCGTCACGCTGGCCGTCGAACGCGAGGTGCGGGCAAGGGTTATGGATGACATGACGGCAAGTCACCCCACTCGTAATGATCTTGACGAAAAGTCCTGAGTCGTACGCCAGTTGTCCACAACTTCGTCAATTCAGCTGTGGATAACAGGACTTGGCTGTGGACCAAACCTCCAGACAAAAAATGGCCTGCGTGATCCGCGTCTCGCCCGGCACGCTGGTGCGGTGAACGAGAAACAGGAGAGCCGCACCGTGAAGGTGTCGAAGTACCTCTCGAAGCATCTGCGCCATCAGCCGGAGCGCATCGGCCTCGTGCTCGACGCGGGCGGCTGGGTGGAGATCGACACCCTGATCGCGGCGGCGGCCGCGCACGGGTTCCGGTTCAGCCGCGCGGAACTCGACCATGTGGTGGCCGCCAACGACAAGAAGCGGTTCGCCGTGGACGGCGACCGGATCCGCGCCAGCCAGGGCCACAGCGTCGAGGTCGACCTGGGACTGCCCCCGGCGACCCCGCCGCCGTACCTGTACCACGGGACCGTCCCCCGCAATCTGGAGTCGATCCGCGCGACGGGCCTCGAGCCGATGAACCGGCACGACGTGCATCTCTCGGCAGACCGGGAGACCGCCACCCGGGTCGGCGCCCGCCGCGGCCGCCCGGTCGTGCTCACGGTCGACGCGGCCGCCATGCACCGCGACGGCCACGTCTTCCAGGTCAGCGCGAACGGGGTGTGGCTGACCCGGGCCGTTCCGCCCCGGTATCTGCGGTTCGCCGAGCCGCGCTGAGCACCCAGCACCCCTACCCCAGCTGGGCGGGTGCCTCCATCGCGATCTGCTCGAAGACCTTCTCGTCCGCGGCGAAGTCCGAGTCGGGGATCGGCCAGTGCACCACGATCTCCGTGAAGCCCAGTTCCCGATGGCGGCCCGCGAAGTCGACGAACGCGTCCAGCGACTCCAGGGGCCGTCCACGGTCCGGCGTGAATCCGGTGAGCAGGACCTTGTCGAGCTCCGAGACGTCGCGGCCGATGGCCGCACACGCGTCGGCCAGCTTCCCGGCCTGCTCACGCAGGGCCACCACCGACTGCTCCGGGGTGCCCTCCTCGTACAGCTTGGGGTCTCCGGTGGTCACCCACGCCTGCCCGTACCGGGCGGCCAGCTTCAGCCCGCGCGGGCCCGTCGCGGCCACCGCGAAGGGCAGCCTGGGGCGCTGCACACAGCCCGGAATGTTGCGTGCCTCGACCGCCGAGTAGAAGTCGCCTTCGTGGGACACCGAGTCCTCGGTGAGCAGCCGGTCCAGCAGCGGCACGAACTCGGCGAACCGGTCCGCGCGCTCACGCGGGCTCCATGGTTCCTGGCCGAGCGCGGTGGCGTCGAAACCGGTGCCACCCGCCCCGATACCGAGGGTGACCCGGCCGCCGGAGATGTCGTCGAGGGAGATCAGCTCCTTCGCCAGCGTCACCGGGTGCCGGAAATTGGGCGAGGTGACCAGGGTGCCCAGACGTATGCGCCGGGTCACGGCCGCGGCGGCGGTCAGCGTGGGCACGGCACCGAACCACGGTCCGTCGCGGAAGCTCCGCCACGACAGGTGGTCGTAGGTGTACGCGGTGTGGAAGCCCAGCTCCTCTGCGCGCTGCCAGGCCGCGCCCCCGCCCTCGGTCCAGCGGCGGTACGGAAGAATCGCAGTGCTCAGACGGAAACTCATGCCTCAAAGCCTACGGCGATCCGCCCTGCGGGCCCGGGGCGGCCGTGTCTCAACCGCGCGCACCCTCGCACGGGCGTACTGGCATATGCGCGAGAATGGCCCGGTGACCTCAGCCACCGGAACGCCAGAGACCCCGGCCTCCCCCCAGCTCGCGACCTCGATTCCGACGCCGTTCGCGGCGTCGCTCCCGACGTCGTCCGAGCATGGAGGCACTCCCGCCGTCGCACCCCGGCTGATCGCCACCGATCTCGACGGCACCCTGCTGCGGGACGACAAGTCGGTGTCCCCGCGCACGATCGCCGCGCTCGCCGCCGCCGAGAAGGCGGGCATCGAGGTGTTCTTCGTGACCGGCCGTCCGGCCCGCTGGATGGACATCGTCAGCGAGCACGTCCACGGCCACGGCCTGGCGATCTGCGGCAACGGCGCCGCCGTCGTCGATCTGCACGGCGGCCCCGGCGCCCACCGGTTCATGAAGGTGCGTGAACTGGCCAGGCAGAACGCCCTGACCGCAGCGCTGCTGCTGCGTGAGGCCGCGCCGGGCGCGGTGTTCGCGGTCGAGCAGACCTACGGCTTCCACCAGGAACCGGCCTATCCGAAGCTGCACATGGAGGTCCCGGACACCCTGGCGCCGGCCGAGGAGCTGCTCGCCGACGACGGTCCGGGTGCCGCCGAGCCGGTACTCAAGATCCTCGCCTTCCACCCGGAACTGGACCCCGACGCCTTCCTCACCCTGGCCCGCCTCGCCGTCGGTGAGCACGCGAACGTCACCCGCTCCAGCCCCAGCGCCCTGCTGGAGCTCAGTGGCCCCGGCGTCTCCAAGGCCAGCACCCTCGCCCTGTGCTGCGCCGAGCGCGGCATCCTGCCCGAGGAGGTCGTCGCCTTCGGGGACATGCCCAACGACGTGGAGATGCTGACCTGGGCGGGCCGGTCGTACGCCATGGGCAACGCGCACCCGGCCGCGCTCGCCGCGGCCTCGGGACGGACGACCGGCAACAACGACGACGGCGTGGCGCTCGTCATCGAGCGGCTGCTGGCCGACCTGGCGTAGAACCCAGTCCCGGACCCGCCGGGGGCGTCAGCCGATTCCGGCCGACGCCTCCGTCCGCGCCTCACGCTCCGCCATGTCCCGCAGCGGCCCCGGCACTGCGGCCAGCTCGGCATACGGTCCCCGCTGCACCACGCGTCCCGCGTCCAGCACGATCACCTCGTCCACCGCTTCGAGTCCGGCGAGACGATGGGTGATGAGCAGGGTGGTACGCCCCTCGGTGGCGGCCAGCAGATCGGCGGTGAGCGCGTCGGCCGTGGGCAGGTCCAAGTGCTCGGCGGGCTCGTCGAGCACAAGGACCGGGAAGTCGGCGAGCAGCGTGCGGGCGAGCGCCAGCCGCTGCCGCTGCCCGCCGGACAGCCGCGCACCGTGCTCTCCGACGAGCGTGTCGAGCCCGTCGGGCAGCCCGTCCGCCCAGTCGAGCAGCCGGGCCCGGGCCAGCGCCCCGCGCAGATCGGTCTCGGTCGCCTGCTTCCTGGCGAGCAGGAGGTTCTCGCGGACCGAGCTGTCGAAGAGGTGCGCGTCCTGGGCGCACAGTCCGACGAGCCGCCGCACATCGTCGCCGTCCAGCGCGCAGGCGTCCACTCCGGCCAGGGTGTAGGAGCCGGTGTCCGGGTCGACGAACCGCAGCAGCACCTGGGCCAGCGTCGTCTTGCCGGACCCGGACGGCCCGACCACGGCGATTCGCCGGCCCTCCTTCAGCGTCAGGTCGAGGCCCGTGAGGGCCTCCCGGTGCTGCCCCCGGTGCCGAGCCGCCAGCCCCTTCACGACGAGCGGGAAGGGCGCCTCGGGCGCCTGCCGCGGCCGTGCCGGTTCGAGGACCGGTTCGGGCGCGTCCAGCACCTCGTACACGCGCTCCGCGCTCCGGCGCACCCGCTGCCGGTAGCGCACGGCGGTCGGCAACGGCAGCACCGCCTCGAAGGCGGCGAGCGGAGTGAGCACCACCACGGCCGCCGCGACACCGCTCAGCCGTCCCCCGGCAACCGCCTGCGCGGCCGACAGGGCGGCCGCCGTCACGGTCAGGCCGGAGACCAGCGCGGTGAGCCCGTCGCCGAGCGCGCCCGCAGCGGCGGCACGCGAGGCGATCCGGGTGAGCACTCCGTCCGCCCTGCGGGCCGCGTCGGTACGGGCGGGCAGCGCGCCCGCGACCGTCAGCTCGGCGGTTCCGGTGAGCAGGTCGGTGACGCGCGTCGCCAGCACCCCCCGGGCCGGGGCCAGCCGCCGCTCGGCCCGGCGCGCCAGGGCACCGGTCAGCAGCGGCACTCCGGCTCCCGCCGCCAAGAGACCCACGGCGAGCGCGACACCGGCCGCGGGGAACAGCCACGCCATGAACGCCACCGAGGCGGCGGAGACGGCCACCGCGACACCCGCGGGCAGCAGCCAGCGCAGCCAGTAGTCCTGGAGGGCGTCGACGTCCGCGACGAGCCGGGACAGCAGATCACCCCTGCGTGCCGTGCGCAGGCCCGCCGGGGCCAGTCGCTCCAGCCGCCGGTAGACGGCGACCCTGGTGTCGGCCATCATCCGCAGCACCGCGTCGTGCGAAACCAGCCGTTCCGCGTACCGGAACACGGCCCGCCCGATGCCGAAGGCCCGGGTGGCCGTGACGGCCACCATCAGATACAGCACCGGCGGCTGTTGCGAGGCCCGCGAGATGAGCCAGCCGGAGGTCGCCATCAGCCCGACGGCACTGCCGAGCGCCAGGCTTCCGAGGAGCAGCGCGAGAAGCAGCCGCCCGCGCCGGGGGCCGGACAGGGCACGCACCCGGGCGAGGACTCCCGCCCGGGGTACGGCAACTTCGGTCGTCCCGGAATCGTCGCCCGCCGGGACGGTGGCCGTCGGAGCCTCCTCGACGGAACGCGGCCGTGGCAACCCCCCGACGGGAACGAAGGCGACGGTCTCCGCCTCCTCCAGTCGCACCACCCGGTCGGCGACGGCCAGCAGCGCCGGCCGGTGCACCACGAGCAGCACGGTCCGCCCCACGGCCAGCCGGCGCACCGCCTCCACGACCTCGGCCTCGGTGGCCCCGTCGAGCGCGGCCGTCGGCTCGTCCAGCAGCAGTACGGGCCGGTCCCCGAGGAACGCCCGTGCCAGCGCCAGCCGTTGCCGCTGGCCGGCGGAGAGCCCGGCCCCGTCCTCACCCAGTACGGTCGCCGCCCCCGCGGGCAGCGCGTCCACGAACTCCAGCGCCCCCGCGTCGCGCAGCGCCCGCCGTACGGCGTCGTCGTCCGCGTCGGGGCGGGCAAGGCGAACGTTCTCCGCGATCGTCCCGGCGTACAGGTGAGGCCGCTGCGGCACCCAGGCGATGCGCGAGCGCCACTGCTCCGGGTCGACGGCGGCGAGGTCGGTCTCCCCGATCCGCACCCGGCCCTCGGCAGGCCGTACGAACCCCAGCAGGACGTTCAGCAGAGTCGACTTGCCCGCACCGCTCGGGCCGGCCAGGGCGACGGTCTCACCGGGCCGGACGGTGAAGGAAGCGTCCCGCACAGCGTCCAGCGACCGTCCGGGATAGCGGACCGTCACGCCCTCGAAGACAATCGCGCCGGGGGGCACTGCCGCGAACCCGGACTCCGGCAGCGGGGTCTCCAGGACGGCGAAGATCTCCTCGGCCGCGGCGAGCCCCTCCGCGGCCGCGTGGTACTGCGTTCCCACCTGCCGCAGCGGCAGATACGCCTCGGGCGCCAGCACCAGGACGACCAGCCCGACGTACAGGTCCATGTCGCCGTGGACGAGCCGCATACCGATGGTCACCGCGACCAGTGCCACGGAGAGGGTGGCGAGCAGTTCCAGCGCGAAGGAGGAGAGGAAGGCGATCCGCAGGGTCCGCAGGGTCGCCCGCCGGTACTCGCCGGTGATCCTGCGGATGGATTCGGCCTGCGCCTTGGCACGCCCGAACACCTTCAGGGTGGGCAGCCCCGCCACGACGTCCAGGAAGTGCCCCGAGAGCCTGGACAGCAGACGCCACTGGCGGTCCGTCCGGGACTGGGTGGCCCAGCCGATCAGCACCATGAACAGGGGGATGAGCGGCAGGGTGCCGGCGATGATGGCCGCCGACACCCAGTCCTCGGTCACGATCCGCGCCAGCACCGCCACGGGCACGACCACCGCGAGCCCCAGCTGTGGCAGATAGCGCGAGAAGTAGTCGTCGAGGGCGTCGACTCCCCGTGTGGCAAGGGTGACCAGCGAGCCGGTCCGCTGCCCGCTCAGCCATCCGGGACCGAGCGCCGCCGTCCGCTCCAGCAGCCGCCCGCGCAGCTCGGACTTCACCGCCGCGCTCGCCCGGTGCGCCGCCAGCCCGGTGAGCCAGGAGACCAGTGCGCGGCCGAGGGCGACGGCCGCCAGCAGCAGGAGAGGGACGCGCAGTTCGTCCGCCGACCGGCCGTGCTGGAAGGCACCGACCACCACCTCGGCGATGAGCATGGCCTGCGCGATGACGAGTCCGGCGCCGAGGGCACCCAGGGCGACGACCGCCGTCAGGAAGACACGCGTGGCGCGGGCGTAGCGCAGAAGACGCGGATCGATGGGTTTCACGTGAAACATGCCCTTCGGCACGGGGAGGGGTGTTTCACGTGAAACACGGCGAACACCCCTCCCGCCGGACTCAGTTCACGGCTTCGGCGGCAGCCTCGGGGGCTATGTGCTGCGTACCGATCCGCTTGCGGAACACCCAGTAGGTCCATCCCTGGTAGAGCAGCACGATCGGCGTGGCGATCCCGGCGCACCAGGTCATGATCTTCAGGGTGTACGGGCTGGACGAGGCGTTCGTGACCGTGAGGCTCCAGTCGCTGTTGAGCGAGGACGGCATCACATTGGGAAACAGCGACAGGAAGAACATCGCCACCGTGGCCACGATGGTGATGCCGGACAGGGCGAACGACCATCCCTCGCGACCCGCCTGGTTCGCCACGAGGGCAGCGGCCAGCGCGGCAATCGCCACGACCAGCGCGACCAGGCTCTTGCCGTCACCACTCTCCGACTGCGTCCACAGCAGGAAGACCGCCGCCAGCACGGCCGTGACAAGACCGACGCGCAGGGCCAGCGTCCGGGCCCGTTCCCTGATCTCCCCGAGCGTCTTGAGCGCGGTGAACACCGTGCCGTGGAAGGTGAACAGCGTCAGCGTCACCAGGCCGCCGAGGAGCGCGTACGGGTTGAGCAGGTCCCCCACCGTGCCCACGTACTCGAAGCTCTTGTCGATCTTCACGCCCCGCACGATGTTGGCGAAGGCCACGCCCCACAGGAACGCGGGGATCAGCGAGGTCCAGAAGATCGCCGTCTCCCAGTTGCGCTGCCAGCTCTCCTCGGGCCGCTTCGCCCGGTACTCGAAGGCGACACCCCGCACGATCAGGCAGACCAGGATGACCAGCAGCGGCAGGTAGAAGCCGGAGAACAGCGTGGCGTACCACTCGGGGAAGGCGGCGAAGGTGGCGCCACCCGCCGTGAGCAACCACACCTCGTTGCCGTCCCAGACGGGCCCGACGGTGTTGATCAGTACGCGCTTCTCGGCGCGGTTCCGGGCCAGCAGTCCGGTGAGGACGCCGACCCCGAAGTCGAAGCCCTCCAGGAAGAAGTAGCCGGTCCACAGGACGGCGATCAGTACGAACCAGACGTCGTGAAGTTCCATGACTGCGCTCCCTCGGCCTAGTACGAGAAGGCCATCGGCTTGTCGGCGTCACTGGGATCGCCGCCGATCTTCGTGGGCGGGTTGAGGTCGGCCTCGGTGAGCTCGGGCGGCCCTGCCTTGACGTACTTCACGAGCAGCTTGACCTCGACGACGGCGAGGATCGCGTAGAGGACGGTGAAGACGCTCATCGAGATGAGGACCTCGGCCTGGGAGACCCCGGGGGAGACCGCCTGCCGGGTCTGCAGAACGCCGTAGACCACCCAGGGCTGGCGGCCCATCTCGGTGAAGATCCAGCCCCAGGAGTTGGCGATCAGCGGGAAGCCCAGGGTCCAGATCGCCACGAGCCAGTAGAGCCTGCCGAGCTTCGGGCTGAGCGCCTTGTTCCTGAAGAGGACCAGATGCGGCACCTCGTCGTCGCCCACCCGCAGATGCTGCGGCAGCATGAACTTCTTCCGGGTCAGCCAGAGTCCGGCGAGGCCGACCGCGAAGGACGCCATGCCGAAACCGATCATCCAGCGGAACGCCCAGAAGGTGACCGGAATGATGGGCCGGTAGTCGCCGGGGCCGTACTTCTCCTGCTCGGCCTTGTTGGTGTCGTTGATGCCGGGCACATAGGAGCCGAAGTCGTCGTCGGCGAGGAAGGAGAGTATGCCCGGCACCGACAGCTCGACCGAGTTGTGGCCCTTGCTCACATCGCCGTAGGCGAAGACCGAGAACGGCGCCGAGTTCTGGCCGTCCCACAGCGCCTCGGCGGCGGCCATCTTCATCGGCTGCTGCTTGAACATGACCTTGCCGAGGGTGTCGCCGCTGATCGCGGTGAGCAGGCCGGCGACGACGACGGTGACCAGGCCCAGCCGCAGCGAGGCCTTCATCACGGAGATGTGCTTCTTGCGGAACAGGTGGAAGGCGGCGATGCCGACCATGAACGCGCCACCGGTCAGGAAGGAGGCCGCGAGCGTGTGGAATGCCTGGGCCAGCGCGGTGTTCTGGGTCAGGACGAGCCAGAAGTCGGTGAGTTCGGCCCGCCCCCTCGCCTTGTCGATCCGGTAGCCCACGGGGTGCTGCATCCACGAGTTGGCCGCGAGGATGAAGTACGCCGACAGGACCGTGCCGATCGAGACCATCCAGATGCAGGCCAGGTGGATCTTCTTGGGCAGCTTGTCCCAGCCGAAGATCCACAGGCCGATGAAGGTGGACTCGAAGAAGAAGGCGATCAGGGCCTCGAAGGCCAGCGGGGCTCCGAAGATGTCGCCGACGAAGCGCGAGTAGTCCGACCAGTTCATGCCGAACTGGAACTCCTGCACGATGCCGGTGACGACACCCATCGCGATGTTGATCAGGAAGAGCTTCCCCCAGAACTTCGTCGCTCTGAGGTACTTCTCCTTCTCCGTACGTACCCAGGCGGTCTGCAGCCCGGCCGTGAGAGCGGCCAGGGAGATCGTCAGCGGGACGAACAGGAAGTGGTAGACGGTGGTGATGCCGAACTGCCAGCGCGCCAGCGTCTCCGGCGCCAGAGCCAACTCCACGTCATCAGCCTCCTCACGTGCCGTGGGGCGAGCGGCACAGTGCCCCTTACATCCCACGCTTGTGAACGCGTTCACATTCACAAGCAATTATGACGCACCGATTTTCGGCCGAGGAAGGGGGGGTGCCCCTTCTATGGCTCCTACGGCACGGAAACGGCCACGGGCACCCGTTCCACGTGAAACGGGTGCCCGGCAGGCCACGCTCAGTACGCGCTCAGTACGTGCTCAGAACTCCTTGCGGAAGGCCTCTGCCGCCTTCAGGAAGATGTCGTTCGCTTCGTTCTCGCCGATCGTGACCCGCACTCCTTCACCCGGGAACGGCCGGACCACGACACCGTGCTGCTCACAGGCGGCCGCGAACGCGGTCGCGCGCTCCCCCAGCCGCAGCCAGACGAAGTTGGCCTGGGTCTCCGGGACGGTCCACCCCTGGGCGCGCAGCGTGTCGACCACCCGCTTGCGCTCGCACACCAGCGAGCCGACCCGGCCAAGCAGCTCGTCCTCGGCCCGCAGCGAGGCGATCGCCGCCTCCTGCGCGAGCTGGCTCACCCCGAACGGCACGGCCGTCTTGCGCAGCGCCGCGGCCACCGGCTCGTGGGCGATGGCGAAACCGACCCGCAGCCCGGCAAGGCCGTACGCCTTGGAGAAGGTGCGCAGGACACAGACGTTCGGCCGGTCGCGGTAGAGCTCCACGCCGTCCGGCACCTCCGGGTCACGGATGAACTCCCGGTACGCCTCGTCCAGCACCACCAGGACATCGCCGGGCACCCGGTCGAGGAACCGCTCCAGCTCGGCCCGCCGCACGACCGTGCCCGTCGGGTTGTTCGGGTTGCAGACGAAGATCAGCCGGGTCCGGTCGGTGATCGCGTCCGCCATCGCGTCCAGGTCGTGCACATCGCCCGGAGTGAGCGGCACCCGCACCGACCGCGCACCGCTGATCTGCGTGATGATCGGGTAGGCCTCGAAGGACCGCCAGGCATAGATGACCTCGTCGCCGGGGCCGCTGGTGGCCTGGATCAGCTGCTGGGCGACACCCACCGAGCCGGTGCCGGTGGCCAGATGGCCGACCGGGACGCCGAACCGCTCCGACAGCTCGTTCATCAGCCCGTTGCACGCCATGTCCGGGTAGCGGTTGAAGTTCCCGGCGGCGGCGGTCACCGACTCCATGACCCCGGGCAGCGGCGGATAGGGGTTCTCGTTGGACGACAGCTTGTAGGCGACGGGGCCGTCGGCAGCGGCCGGCTTGCCCGGCTTGTAGGTGGGGATACCCGCCAGCTCGGCGCGCAGCTTGGGGCTCGTCTCGCTCACCGCAGTCCTCCTCGCGATCACCGGCGGTCCGTCAGCGCCGCCGGCTTCCAATACTCCTCACCTTAAGAGGATTCGGGCCGGTGCGAACAGGTCGGAGGCGACGGGAGAGCGCGGAGAAGAGCCGAGCGAAGAGCGGGCGGGGGCGAGGCGCGCGAAACAGGGGGCGCGACGCACATATATCTACGCGCCGGTGGCTCACGCCGTGGCGCGCATCCCTCGTGAAGGTGAGTTGAGACCTCTTCGAAACATCGGGCACTTGGCAGGCTCATGCGTGCCCACGGGTTACGTCCTACCATTGGATCGTTCAACTGTCTTTGTTTCAAAGGCAGTTACTGCCTTATGACCTTGCAGAAACGTGCCTGTCAACGCGCGCATATGCGTCCGCCCTACCCCACCGCATGAGCCCTACTATCGGCTCGCCATGACAGCAGCAGGGAAGCATCAGGTGAGCCGCGCGGAAACCTCCCGTAGAGGAAGCCGGCCGGGCCGGGCGGGCATCAGAGACGTGGCCGCCGCCGCCGGCGTCTCCATCACGACCGTCTCCGACGCCCTCAACGGCAAGGGCAGGCTCCCGGACGCCACCCGGCGCCATGTGCGCGAGGTCGCCGACCGACTGGGATACCGCCCCTCGGCCGCCGCCCGCACCCTCCGTACCGGCAAGTCGGGGCTCATCGGCCTGACCGTGACGACGTACGGGGATGAACCTTTCACCTTCACCGAGTTCGCGTACTTCGCCGAGATGGCCCGAGCCGCGACCTCGGCCGCACTGGCCCGCGGCTACGCCCTCGTCATCCTGCCCGCGACGTCGCGCCACGACGTGTGGTCGAACGTCGCCCTGGACGGCACGGTCGTCATCGACCCCTCCGACCAGGACCCGGTGGTCAGCGAGCTGGTCCGGCAGGGCCTGCCGGTCGTCTCCGACGGCCGCCCGGCCGGATCGCTCCCGGTCACCGCCTGGGTCGACAACGACCACGAGGCCGCCGTACTGGGCATCCTCGACCACCTGGCCGACGCGGGCGCCCGCCGGATCGGTCTCCTCACCGGCACGACCACGGACACCTACACCCATCTGTCCACCACCGCGTATCTGCGCTGGTGCGAACGGGTCGGCCAGGACCCCGTGTACGAGGCCTACCCTGCGCACGACCCGTGCGCAGGCGCCGTCGCCGCCGACCGCCTGCTGGCCCGCCCCGACCGCCCCGACGCGGTCTACGGCCTCTTCGACCCCAACGGCACCGACCTGCTGGCCGCCGCCCGTCGCTACGGCCTGCGCGTGCCGGACGACCTGTTGCTGGTGTGCTGCAGCGAGTCCGTGGTGTACG
This sequence comes from Streptomyces sp. NPDC086787, assembly GCF_044745865.1. Taxonomy (NCBI): domain Bacteria; kingdom Bacillati; phylum Actinomycetota; class Actinomycetes; order Kitasatosporales; family Streptomycetaceae; genus Streptomyces; species Streptomyces sp. NPDC086787. The sequence continues at coordinate 72,173 of NZ_JBIVBC010000003.1, forward strand.
CGAACACCGAGCCGCCCGTCACCACGCTCTCACTGAAGCCGCGCCGCATCGGCACCGCGGTGGTCCAGCTGCTCATCGACGCCATCGAGGGAGTCGACTCCGACCACCCGGTCGAGCAGGTGATACCGACCGAGTTGATCGTGCGCACTTCGTCCCAGCGGCGCCCGCCGCGCACCACGGTCAGCCCGCCGCGGGTGCCGGAGGAGAAGTAACGCGGCACAGCACGCGGGAGCGCCTCCCCGCCGTCCCGGTCATCGCCCGGCAGGTGTCCGGCGCGCGCCCCGGGAGGCGGACGGCACTCGTACGGCGGAGGACCGGTCACGAATCCGTCACACCTCCGGGCCCCCGCTCGACATCGGCGAGCGGGGGCCCGTCCGCGTACCGGCGGCGGGCGATGACAGCTGGTCATCTGCGTACGACAGCGGGTCGTCAGCCCGGCGCCAGGATGTCGTCCGCTCGGCGCCGGACGTTCCAGAGCCGGTCGCGCCGCGCCGAAACACCCGCCCAAACGGGGCGAAAGCCGCGCCGGACCGCGGCCCTGCCCCGATTCACCACCCCTGGGTCATCACATGGCGCGATCCGCATTCCTATGATGGGCCCACGACACCGCGGGCCGCTGCGACCAGGCAGTCCGATCAGGTGCAGATGCGGCGCGATGGTGGAGGGGTCTGATGACTCAGGGGGCCGGTCAGGGACCCGAGACGGAGCGGACGGCGACGTTGCGCGACTTCCGGGTACCCGCGTACGTCAACGAGGCCGGTCAGTACGCCCCCAGCATCCCCGCCGACACCGTCGCCCCCGTGACCGAGGGCTTCCCCGAGGGGTACACGCCGACCCAGCGCGACCTGCCCGTGATCAACCGCGGCGACACGCTCCAGGTGCCCGTCGAACCCACTGCCGCTCCTGAGCCGCAGACCGCCACCGGGTCGGGTCCGCTGTATGTCGTGGGCGACGTGCACGGCTTCCTGGACGACCTGACCCACGCCCTCCAGGAGCAGGGCCTGATCGACGCCGACGGCCACTGGTGCGCGGGCACGACCCGGCTCTGGTTCCTCGGTGACTTCACCGACCGCGGCCCGGACGGCATCGGCGTCATCGACCTGGTGATGCGGCTGTCCGCCGAGGCCGCGGCGGCCGGCGGCTACTGCAAGGCGCTGATGGGCAACCACGAGCTCCTCCTGCTCGGCGCCAAGCGCTTCGGCGACACCCCGGTCAACTCCGGCGCGGGCACCGCCACGTTCCAGGCGGGCTGGCTGCTCAACGGCGGCCAGAAGACCGACATGGACCGTCTCCAGGACCACCACCTGCAGTGGATGGCCCGGCTCGATGCGATCGAAGAGGTCGACGGATACCTGCTCGTGCACTCCGACACGACGGCCTATCTCGACTACGGTGACTCCATCGAGGCGGTCAACGACACCGTCCGCGAGACCCTCACACGCAACGACGCCGACGAGGTGTGGGATCTGTTCCGCAAGTTCACCAAGCGGTTCTCCTTCCGTGACGAGGGCGGCGCCGACGCGGCCCGCTCCCTCCTCGATACGTACGGCGGCACCCGCATCGTTCACGGTCACAGCCCCATTCCCTACCTGCTCGGCGAGGTCGGGTCCGAGGAGGGCGACGAGAGCACCGGCCCGCAGGTCGAGGGCCCGCACATCTACGCCGACGGCCTGGCCATCGCGATGGACGGCGGAGTGACCATGGCCGGAAAGCTGCTGGTCCAGCAACTTCCCCTGGATATCTGAGCGTTCGCCGGGCAGGCGTCCCACGGCGGCAGACTTGCGAGACGGCACTCAATTTCCGGCAACCCCCTGTCACCGCGTGCCGTCGCGGCTCTACCATCGGCTTATCCGTAGCAGGCTCCCCTCCGTTTCTGCCCGACGGCTCGCCGGCGTGCGAGCCCCAAGCCCTACGGAGCATCGGGGGATGCACATGAACAGCGTTCCGCAGCACCTGCACAGCGAGGACCGCCAGGAGTACGAGCGGATCCTCGATGCGGCGCTGCGCTCCGCACCCGACCGTCCCGAACTGGCCGCTGTGGGACAGCGACTGAATACCGAGCAGCTGCGGACCATGGCGCTCAACGCCACGACGCTCATCACGGCGGCCGCGGCGACCGAGTACCAGCACTACGTGAAGGTCCGCGAGGCACTGCGTCAGCCGGCGCCGTCCGCCCCCGCGTCCTCCCGTGACTCCGGCCCGGGGGAGCCGGACGCGGGCGCGATGGGACTCGCCACCGCCCTCGGCGAGGCCGCCGAGACCACCGGCGCCGGCGCCATCGCCGTCGTAGCGGTCCTCGCACCCGTCCTCGCCGGCACCGCCGCGGCGATCTTCCTGCTCGTCGGCTACATCCTGAGGATGCTGAACCCCGAGCCCGCCTTCGCCCGGACCATGCTGACCGCGGGGTGGGTGTTCGGCGCCCTGACCGTGGTCACGATCCTGGTGGCCGCCGTCGGTCTGCTGCTCACCGCCCTGCGCAACAGCCCCTCCCTGGACGCCGGGACCCACCGCGAGGCGAGCGGTGAGGTCGCACGGGCCAGGGAGGCCTGGCGGGAGGCCCTGCTGGATCGCGGCATACTGCCGTTCCTGAAGGACGCGCTCGCCGGCCCCGGCACGGTGGCACTGCACCACTCGCCGCCGTCGGAGCCCACCGGCCGCATGCCGCGCCTCGGCTACGGCCGGCCGGGCTTCAGCAGCCCCGACGACGGCTCCACCGCGGCATCACGCCCGAGCTTCAGCAGTCCGGACTACACCAGCCCGGACTTCGGAGGCCCGGAGCACCAGCCGGAATAACCCCGGCTTGCGCCCCACCGCGGGCGCAAGCCGGACGACCGGAGCCATGACCCGCGGGACGCGGGCCGGACCTCAGTCGGCTATCGGCAGATACACGCGGTTCCCCGACGCCGCGAACTCCTTCGACTTCTGAGCCATCCCCTCCTCGATCTCCCCCCGGGAGCCGCCGTGTTCGCGGCGGATGTCCTGGGAGATCTTCATCGAACAGAACTTCGGCCCGCACATGGAGCAGAAGTGGGCCGTCTTGGCCGGTTCGGCCGGAAGCGTCTCGTCGTGGAACTCCCGCGCCGTGTCCGGATCCAGGGCCAGGTTGAACTGGTCCTCCCACCGGAACTCGAAGCGCGCGTCGGACAGCGCGTCGTCCCACTCCTGCGCGCCGGGGTGCCCTTTGGCGAGGTCGGCCGCGTGGGCGGCGATCTTGTAGGTGATGACGCCGGTCTTGACGTCGTCACGGTTGGGCAGGCCCAGATGCTCCTTGGGCGTGACGTAGCAGAGCATCGCCGTGCCCCACCAGGCGATCATCGCGGCACCGATGCCGGAGGTGATGTGGTCGTACGCCGGCGCGACGTCCGTGGTCAGCGGGCCGAGCGTATAGAACGGAGCTTCATCGCAGATCTCCTGCTGAAGGTCGATGTTCTCCTTGATCTTGTGCATCGGGACGTGCCCCGGGCCCTCGATCATCGTCTGTACATGGAAACGCTTCGCGATCCGGTTGAGTTCCCCGAGCGTGCGCAATTCCGCGAACTGCGCCTCGTCGTTGGCGTCCGCGATCGAGCCCGGCCTGAGGCCGTCGCCCAGCGAGTACGTGACGTCGTAGGCGGCGAGGATCTCGCAGAGTTCCTCGAAGTTCTCGTAGAGGAAGGACTCCTGATGGTGCGCGAGACACCAGGCCGCCATGATCGAGCCGCCGCGCGAGACGATGCCGGTCTTGCGGTTCGCGGTCAGCGGGACGTACGGGAGCCGGACGCCCGCGTGGACCGTCATGTAGTCCACGCCCTGCTCGGCCTGTTCGATGACCGTGTCCTTGTAGATCTCCCAGGTGAGTTCCTCGGCCCTGCCGTCCACCTTCTCCAGCGCCTGGTAGAGCGGCACCGTCCCGATGGGTACCGGGGAGTTGCGCAGCACCCACTCACGGGTGGTGTGAATGTTGCGCCCTGTTGACAGGTCCATGACCGTGTCGGCGCCCCAGCGGGTGGCCCAGGTCATCTTCTCGACCTCCTCCTCGATGGAGGAGGTCACCGCGGAGTTGCCGATGTTGGCGTTGACCTTCACCAGGAACCGTTTGCCGATGATCATTGGCTCGATCTCCGGATGGTTCACGTTGGCGGGCAGTACAGCCCTGCCCGCCGCGATCTCCTCGCGGACCACCTCGGGTGAGACGTTCTCCCGGACGGCCACGAACTCCATCTCCGGCGTGATCTCGCCCCGGCGCGCATACGCGAGCTGTGTGACCGCCTTGCCGTCCCGGCCACGGCGCGGCTGGCGGGGCCGGCCGGGGAATACCGCGTCGAGGTTGCGCAGGCCCCCACGGGGGGATGTGTGCCTGACCCCGTCGTCCTCGGGACGGACGGGACGGCCCGCGTACTCCTCTGTGTCGCCGCGGGCGATGATCCAGTTCTCCCGCAGCGGTGGCAGGCCCCTGCGGACGTCGGTCTCCACTAGCGGGTCGGTGTACGGGCCTGAGGTGTCGTACAGCGTGACCGACTGCCCGTTGGTGAGATGCACCTGACGGACCGGCACGCGCAGATCGGGACGTGAGCCCTCGATGTACCCCTTGTGCCAGCCGATGGACTTCCCGGTCTCCTCGCCGACCGCGTCCGGCGCGTTCGCGCCGTTCGCGTTCTGCGCTGAGGCAGGCGTGCGTATGTCCTTCTTGGTCATGAGACCTACTCCCTACGCCGGCATTACCCGGTAACAGGTTCAGCGGTCGACGCAGCGGCTTCCGTCTCTGTCGCCATTCGTGTGAACCAGCTCGTGTTCCACGTGAAACATGGCGAATACGGAGGTCAGCGCCCTCTCAGCCCGGTGCTCCGAGCTCCCGCGTGTGCAAAGGTGCTTCTACGCTAGCGTCAATTCGGGCGAGATGAACAGAGGGCCCCTCTCTCGTTCTTGCGATGATCGGCCGGTGACCACGATGCAGAACCACCCGTACGAGCCGCCCGAGCCGCCGCACACCGGCTCGGGAGAGGGCGACGGACGACACGGCGGCGGACACGGCCACTCGCACGGTCACAGCCACGGCCCCGCAGCTCCGGTCTCCAAGCACCTGCGGAAGGTCATCGCGGCCATCCTGATCCCGTTCGCCACGGCGGTCGTCGTCGGGCTCGTGGTGCTCTGGCCCGGCGGCGCCCCGTCCCACGAGCGCACCGGGGTCGGCTTCGACCGGCAGACCCAGCAGGCCACCGTCACCGCGGTGGTCGAGGTGAGCTGCGAGTCGGTGAACGCCTCGGGACAGACCCCGCCCGATGACACCTCCAGCGGCGGGAACGGTTCGGCGTCCCGGAAGGCGAACGGCACCTGCAAGAAGGCGACGATCCGGATCGACACCGGCAAGGACAAGGGCCGCACGTTCACCGAGATCGTGCAGCCCGACCAATCACGTCAGCTGCACCAGGGCGAGAAGGTCGTGGCCGCGTACGAGCCGTCCGCGCCCAAGGACCTGCAGTACTCGGTCACCGACGTGGACCGGAAGTTCCCGATGGCACTGCTCGCCGGGATCTTCGCGATCGCCGTCGTGGCGGTGGGTCGCCTGCGCGGCGTGATGGCGCTGATCGCACTGGCCGTCAGCTTCCTGGTGCTGACCCTCTTCATCCTGCCCGCGATCCTCCAGGGAGCGAATCCCCTGCTCGTGGCGGTGGTCGGGGCGAGTGCCATCATGCTGATCGCGCTCTACATGTGCCATGGCCTGTCGGCACGCACCTCGGTCGCGGTGCTCGGCACCCTGGTGTCGCTCGTGCTGATCGGCCTCCTGGGTTCGGAGTTCATCGACTGGGCGGTACTGACCGGCAACACGGACGACAACACCGGCCTGATCCACGGCCTGTATCCGTCGATCGACATGAGCGGACTCCTGCTGGCCGGCGTCATCATCGGTTCTCTCGGTGTCCTGGACGACGTGACGGTCACACAGACCTCGGCCGTCTGGGAACTGCACGAGGCCAACCCGTCGATGGGCTGGCGGGGGCTGTACCGGGCGGGCATCCGTATCGGCCGTGACCACATCGCGTCGGTCGTGAACACTCTCGTCCTCGCCTACGCCGGGGCGGCGCTGCCTCTGCTGCTGCTCTTCTCGATCGCGCAGAGCAGTGTGACGACCGTGGCGAACAGCGAACTGGTGGCGGAGGAGATCGTGCGCACCCTGGTCGGTTCGATCGGCCTGGTCGCCTCGGTACCGGTCACCACGGCCCTGGCCGCTCTGGTGGTCTCGGCAGACCGGCCGGGACCAGGACAGGAGACGGGCAGGACCGCGGACGGCCGGCCGGCCACGACGCGCGGTGGACGGGGCCGACGCCGCAAGAAGTGACGCCCGGGCGGCGCATTGCCGCCGGATCAGGAGAAGCGTTACTGCACCGGTCCACACAGCGCCACCGAGCGCCGTGCGCTCATCCCCATGACGTTCAGCCGGCGCTCTGTTCCTCGGCCAGGATGCGGTCCAGGGCCTCGTCGAGATGGGCGTCGAAGTCGGCGAGCGCTCCCTCCTGACCGAGCGGGACCAGTTTGTCCGTGCGGTCCAGGAAGGCCACCAGCGGCGGCGCCGAGGAGCGGAACACCGCCTGGTCCCCGCCGACCTGAAGCCGGATCAGGACCTCGCCCAGCACGTCCGAGTCGGTGGGCGCGATGTGCACATCGCCGTCGCCGCACGGCCGTCCCACCCCGTCGATCAGCAGCTCACGTCCGAAGGCCCAGGTCACCGGAGCGTCCCCGGGCAGATGGAAGGTGAGCCGCACGGCATAGGGATCACAGGTCTCGTAACGCAGCTCCACCGGAATACGGAAAGAGAGCTCCTCGGACACGAGGAAGCTCATCATGACCTCTGCTTGTACGGACTCGCGCATCGCCTACCCCGTCTAATGACACCGACTGGCCGTGTTTGATCCCTGTGACACTGGTCAAATCTTGCAGAAAGTGCACGCGAGATCACAAGGAGTGAGTTTTCAGATACTGATAGAGAGCGCGAGCGTCCCGAGGTTCCGCCCGACCTCGCTCTGCAGCCGACGGGCCGCGGGCAGCAGCCGGTCGGCCTGGTGGGCGGGCAGTGAGATGGCCATCGTGGCCGCGGTGGCGCCGACCGTGATCGGGATCGCGGCGCACACCGTCCCCAGCGCGTACTCCTGGTGCTCGGTCACCGGTGTCATCCGGCGCACCCGGTCCAGGCGCCGCAGCAGGCTCTGGCTGTCACGCACCGTGTACGGGGTGAGGGAGCACACCTGATGGCGCGCGAGGTGGTCGCGGCGGGCGGTCTCGTCCATCTGGGACAGCAGGCACTGCCCGACCGCATGCGCGTGCCCGGTCTCACGGAAGCCGGCCCACTCCTCGACCGCCGGGTTGCCCGGGCTGTCGGAGACGCACATGACCTCGATCTCGCCGTCCCGGTACATCGCGTAGTACACCGGCGCACCGAGGGCGTCGCGCCAGTGCGCGAGTACGCCGGCGACCGTGCTGCGACGTTTCTCCTGCGCCCCGCTGCTGCCCAGCCGTTCGGCCGCCTCACCGAGGAAGAACAGTCCCTTGTCACGGCGCAGATAGCCCTCGTGCACAAGGGTGCGCAGCAGGTGGTAAGCCGTCGGGAGCGCGAGGCCGGTCTCACGGGCCAGTTGCTTGGCGGGGGCGCCGTACTGATGTCCGGCGACCGATTCCAGCAGGCGCATCGCGCGCTGGACGGAGCCGATGAGAGTGGCCGGGTGCGGCTGCTCGGGAACCGCCGCGGTCGGTGGCCGCCGGCCGGGCGACCGGGAAGAGCGCGGCCGCACGGGAAGTGCGAGCGGTACCGCGGATGCGGTGTCAGCCGTGGCCAAGGGTGTACTCCCGAAGCGCGAGGGGGCAGCCCGTGCGCGGGAACACGGGTGGGGTGCAGGCCGCCCGCGGGGCTGGACCCCGCGTCGATTTCCGGACTTTAACCGCCTGCCACCGGTGTCGGACGACTTGCCCGGAAAACTTCCCTCGCCCGAGGGAACCGGTGATTCCTGTTACCGCCACCGGCCCCCTCTGCGCTCACCAGCCGCCGCGCGACGAGGAACTCGCCACGAACTTCCGCACGATGTAGATCAGTCCGCCGACCAGGGCCACGAAGACCAGTACCTTGAAGAGCAGGACGACCACGAAGTGGAGCAGGGCGGCGATCAGCCCGCCGAACACGACCAGGGCGATGACCGGCACCGCGATCCACTTCACCCACCACGGCAGTCCCGTGAAGATCTCTCGCATTGCCTTCGTCCTTTGCGGTCTTGTGTGCTCTCTCGGTGTTCTGCGCTCGATGCTAGAGCCGCGTGCGGGCCCCGCGGAGGCCCGGTGCCCCTTGTCCTCCCCTGACCCTTCCCCTAGGGAACCCTGAGTCGCGGGTCAGGCCTCGGGTGGAGAGAAGACCACCAGCACCCTGAGGTCCTCGCTGATGTGGTGGAACTTGTGCGCGACGCCGGCGGGCACGTACACCACGCTGCCGCGCGCTACCTGAGTGGTCTCCAGTCCGACGGTGATCGCCGCCCGGCCGCTGACGACCAGGTAGACCTCGTCCTGGTCGTGCGGGCGCTGCGGGTCGTGCTCGCCCGCGTCCAGGGCGTAGAGGCCGACCGACATGTTCCGTTCCCGCAGGAACTGAAGGTAGGCCCCGTCATTGGCGGCGCGCTCCGCCTCCAGCTCGTCCAGCCTGAATGCCTTCATCGACGCTGATCACTCCTGCCACCCTGCTCATATCCGGTCTCGTCTGCCACGATCAGACACATGAGGAATTTCGTAGTCAAGACGATCGCCAACGCCGGCGCCCTGGCAGTCGCTGTATGGCTGCTCGACAAGATCACCCTGACCGGCGACAACACGGCCAAGAAGGTCGGCACGCTGATACTGGTCGCCCTAGTCTTCGGCCTGGTCAACTCCGTGGTCAAACCGATCCTGAAGGTGCTGACCTTCCCGCTGTTCATCCTGACGCTCGGCCTGATCACCCTGGTGGTCAACGCGCTCATGCTGCTGCTGACCTCGTGGCTGTGCGACAAGCTCGACCTGAGCTTCCATGTGGACGGCTTCTGGACCGCGGTCGTCGGCGGCCTGATCATCTCGGTCGTCTCCTGGGCCCTGAACGTCCTCCTGCCCGACGGCAAGGACTGACCCTCGATGGCGTACCGCGTCTGCTTCGTCTGCACGGGCAACATCTGCCGCTCCCCGATGGCCGAGTCCGTCTTCCGCGCCCGTGTCGCCGAGGCCGGCCTGGAGGGCCTTGTCGAGGTCGACAGTGCCGGGACCGACGGCTGGCACGAGGGCGACGGCGCGGACCCGCGCACCGTGTCCGTCCTCGCGGAGAACGGCTACGGCGGCGACCACACCGCCCGGCAGTTCCGGGCGTCCTGGTTCCAGCGCCTCGACCTCGTGATCGCCCTCGACGCCGGTCACCTCAGGACCCTGCGCCGCCTCGCGCCCACACCTGAGGATGCTCACAAGGTGCGGCTTCTGCGCTCCTACGGTCCCGCCGCCGATGACGGCCTCGACGTACCGGACCCGTACTACGGCGGTCCGGAGGGCTTTGTGAAGTGCCTTGAGATGGTGGAGGCGGCAAGCCTCGGCCTGCTGGCCGAGGTGCGCGAGCAGGTGGAGGGACGGGCCGCATGACTGATTCCGCCGGTCATGACGGCCCCACGGGCGAGGGCACGCGCGCGGTGCGGGCCGGTCTGCCCGAGCCGGTCAGACACGAGCCGACCCTGCCCGGCCCGGTGTTCGCCGCGCACTTCCATCTGCCGGGCGAAGTAACGGGCCCCTACGCCTACGGCCGTGACGACAACCCGACCTGGACCCTGCTGGAGCGGGCGATCGGCGAGCTGGAGGCGCCCGGCCACGACGGTGTCGAGACGCTCGTGTTCGCCTCCGGCATGGCCGCCATCTCGTCGGTGCTCTTCTCCCAGCTGCGCGCCGGGGACGCCGTGGTGCTGCCGGGCGACGGTTATCAGGTGCTGCCCATGGTCGGCGCCCAGCTGGAGGCCTACGGCATCGAGGTGCGCACCGCGCCGACCGCGGGCGACGCCCAGCTGGAGGTCCTCGACGGTGCGAGGCTGCTGTGGATCGAGTCGCCGTCCAACCCCGGACTCGACGTCTGCGACATCCGGCGGCTCGTCGAGGCCGCGCACGCGCGCGGTGCCCTGGTCGCCGTCGACAACACCCTCGCGACACCGCTGGGTCAGCGGCCGCTGGAACTGGGCGCCGACTTCTCCGTGGCCAGCGGCACCAAGCAGCTGACCGGTCACGGAGACATCCTCCTCGGCTACGTCGCCGGCCGCGACGCCGAAACCATGGCCGCCGTGCGGCGCTGGCGCAAGATCGTCGGGGCGATCGCCGGTCCCATGGAAGCTTGGCTGGCGCACCGCTCCATCGCCACGCTCCAGCTGCGCGTGGACCGTCAGAACACCACCGCCCTCGCCGTCGCTCGGGGCCTGAGCGAGCGGCCCGAGGTGTCCGGGCTGCGCTATCCCGGCCTGCCGGACGACCCGGCGCACACGACCGCCTCACGGCAGATGCGCCGCTACGGATGCGTGGTCTCCTTCACGCTGCCCACGCGCGCGCGTGCCGAGCGTTTTCTCGGCGCGCTGAGGCTCGTGGACGACGCGACGAGTTTCGGCGGGGTGCGCTCCACGGCCGAGCGGCGTCGGCGCTGGGGTGGGGACCAGGTGCCGGAGGGCTTCGTCCGGCTGTCGGTCGGTGCCGAGGATCCCGGGGATCTGGTGGCCGATGTGCTCCGGGCACTCGACGAGTCGGCGGACTGACCGGAACTCACGTATGAGGGCGGAGGCCGACTACGCACAGCGGACGGTCCGAGCCTCCCCCCTCGTGGCTCGGACCGTCACGGTCCCCCACGCGAAGAACCGCGCAAACAAGGCTAGTTGACTCTGTGTCAGAGTCCAATCACTGTAGCGACAGGACCCTATCGACTTATTTATAGTTGGTCCCTGCCCGAGGTCGGAGATGGCAGAGAAACAGGGAGGGCGTTGCCATGGATCTGGCCTTGCTGCGGACCTTCGTGACCGTGCACCGGGCCGGCTCCTTCACTCGTGCCGCCGCGTTGCTGGGCCTCTCGCAGCCTGCCGTCACCTCACAGATCCGCACCCTGGAGAGGCAGCTGGGGCGCCCGCTGTTCCTGCGACAGGCCAGGGGCGTCACTCCCACGACCATCGGCGACGAACTCGCCCACAAGGCCGCGCCCCACCTCGACGCCCTCGTGGAGATCACCGAGACCGGACTCGACCACGAGTCCTCGCTGCGTACGCTGCATCTGGCCGGGCCGCCCGAGTTCACCGCCGAACGCGCGCTGCCCGTGCTGACGGAACTCACCGGAGACGACGGCCAGGCGCTACGCGCCTCGTTCGGAAACGCGGAGGAGGTCCTGGAGGGGCTGGCCGCAGGGCATCACGACCTGGCCATCAGCACGGCCCGGCCGCGTGGCGCGCTGCTTACCGCGACCGCGCTGTGCGACGAGGAGCATGTGCTCGTCGCCGCCCCGCAGTGGGCCGAGCGGATCGGCCCGGGGACGCTGCGGCGCAAGGGCGCGGCCGCCCTCAAGAACCTGCCCGTGGTCGAGGTCCACGAGTCGCTCCCCTTCGTCTCCCGCTACTGGGCTTCCGTCTTCGACTCCCGTCCGTCCGCCTCGGGCACCATCATCGTGCCCGATCTGCGCGCCGTCCTCGCGTGCGCGATCTCGGGCGCCGGCCTCGCGGTGCTGCCCCGCTATCTGTGCGCCTCCGCCCTCGGCCAGGGCGAGGTTGTCGCCCTGCACGATCCCGCCGTGCCACCTCTGCGTACGTACTTCCTGGTGGTGCGCACCGGCACGCTCGCCCTGCCTCATGTCGCGCGGGCGCATGAGTGGCTCCAGCGGGCGGCCGCGGACTGGTCCTGAGCGACTTTCCACACTGATCACCCAGCGCGGTCGGACGGTACCGCTTTGCGATGTTTCACGTGGAACCAGCCGGGCCACATTTCATCCATGACCGTCCGACCCGTGGTCAAGCGCACCGCCCGTGCCGTCCTCCTGGACGGAGATGACCTGATCCTGATCAAGCGCACCAAACCCGGCATCGATCCCTACTGGGTCACTCCCGGTGGCGGGGTCGAGCAGGAGGACACGACCGTCGTCGACGCCCTGCACCGCGAGGTGCACGAGGAACTCGGCGCCAAGATCACCGATGTGGTGCCCTGCTTCGTGGACACCGTGGAGCACATCGGCGAGGACGGCGGCGCGACCGGCGTGAAGGTGCAGCACTTCTTCGTCTGCCGGCTGGAGTCCATGGATCCGGCCCTCCGTCACGGCCCCGAGGTGGAGGAGCCCGCCGGCGAGTACGAGATCGTGCGTGTGCCCTTCACCCGAGTGGGCATCGCATCCGTTCATCTCGTCCCGCTGTCGCTGCGCCACTACCTGGACGGCAACATCGAGGGCGTGCGCGCCATGCACGCCCCCGACCTCGGCTGAGGACCGGCTGGGCCGACGGATCAGCTCCCGGTCAAGACGAGTTCCTCGACCGAGTCGTGCCGGATGCGCTCCGACGGAATACCGACGTCCCGCAGTACGCCGACTCCACTGCGGATCATGCCGGGCGGCCCCGACACATAGGCGTCGTATTCGGTCCAGGGACCGTGACCACGGACGGCATCCGGCAGCTGAAGGCGCTTCTGACGGTCGACAACAGCCCGGACGGAGAGCCACGAGTGCGTGTGCTGAAGCAGGAGCAGGGTGTCGATGTCGTAGAGGTCGTGATCGGTGCGAGCGCCGTAGAACACCTTCACCGGACGTCGCGCGCCGCGCTCGGCGACATCCTCGACCAGCGCCTTGATGGGGGCGATACCGGTGCCGCCACCCAGACACAACAGCCCGCTGTCGGTGGTGTGGTCTACCGTCATCGAACCGGCGGGCGGCCCGAGCCGGATGATGTCACCGGGGCTCGCCCGATGCACGAGCGCGTTCGAGACCCAGCCCGCGGGCACGGCCTTCACATGGAACGTCAGCAGCCCGTCGGCCCGGGGCGCGGAGGCGAAGGAGTAGTGCCGCCAGACGCGCGGCCACCAGGGGGTCTCCACACTCGTGTACTGCCCGGCGAGAAAGGGGTAGTGCTGGTCGGGGCGGACGGTGACCACGGCGACGTCCGGCGTCCTCAGGTCATGGTGGACGACTTCGGCGTACCACCAGGCGGGAGCACGCAGTTCGTCCACGGCCGCCGCGTCGATCATGACCTGCGAGATGGTCGTGTACGTCCGGACCCAGGCCTCCTCCGTCTCCGCGTCCCAGGAGGCCGAGGCGTACTTGCTCAGCGCGCCGATGAGGCACTCGCCGACGGCCGGGTAGTGCTCGGGCCGCGTGCCGTACTTGCGGTGTCCGCGGCCAAGGTTCCGCAGGTAATCGACAAGGACGGGCGTGTTGTCGATGTGCTCGGCGGCGGTGAGCAGCGCCCTGAGAAGCCGGTCCCGCTGGGTGTCCATCGCGGCCGGGAAAAGGGACCGCAGATCGGGGTGACGGACGAAGAGGAGGGCGTAGAAGTACGAGGTGACCTTGTCGGCCACCGGGGCGATCTCGGCCATGGTGCGGCGAACGCGAGCGGCGTCGGAGGAGGCCTCGTCGGTCGTGACGGCCCCGCGCTGCTCCGGCATGAGCGGGCCCAGGGGAGGAGCAGCGGAATCCCTTGGTGCGCCGGCGGTGGTGGCTGCGGACGGCTCGGGGGGCGGTATTCGCTCCCGAGCCGCCGCGGTCCCGCTCATGTCGGCGGGGAAGTCTCCACCGCCGGGTATCCGGCGGTCATCGGTCAACGGCGTGTCCGCCGGCGTCTTTCGCGGCGTGAACCAGCCTCCCCCGCCGGCCGTGCCGTTGTCCGCCGACTCGGTGGTCGGAGCGTCCATGGTGTATGCCTCGCCTCGAACATCTCTCGGTCGGTCTGCGCACTTCCTGGTTGGGGAAGTGCCTGCTTTCCCCCGCGGACGGCTCGCCTTTCCGGTTCCGGCAAAGGGCCCACAAGACCCAAATCAATCCGCAGCATCTCACTCTGAACGGATGCCCTGGTCACATACCCGGAAAAGCGGCTCTTCGATCTCTCCGTCCGTTAGGCTGCATTGCCCTTGCTCGCGGCACGCGCGGGACGTCTGTATCGCATCCCGGACGTGAACCGGGGTCGACCCTACCGGCCATCGCCATGCGCACAAGTCCCGCCTTGCTGTGAGGAATTGGCCGTGTCGGAAAAGCCGAGAACCTCGGATCGTGGCGTTTCACGTGAAACATCGTGCCGCTGTGGCCACGCCTCGTTCGGATGGCCACGACATGGCCAAAAGCATGTGTGCCCCAGCCGAAACGGGTGGACGTCAGGGGCGCTCGTCGGACAGCCTGACCTGCGTGCCAACTCCTATCCTCAGCGCTCTGCCCATCCGTCGACTGACGCATCGCGATCTCACCGCCTGCGCCGACTTGTCAGAGGACCGGGGGTGGCAACGCGAGGAACACAAGTGGGGCTTCCTCCTCACCGCCGGGAAGGGCTACGGCATCGACGCCCCCGACGGCGGCCTCGTTGCCGTATGCGCGGTGACGGAGTACGGCTCCCGGGAGCAGCCGGAGCTCGGGGCCATCGGCATGGTCCTGGTCGCCGAACGGTACGCCCGGCAGGGAGTCGGACGCCGGCTGATGCGGCACATCGTCTCCATGGTGGGCACCACGCCGCTCACACTCCATGCGACACCGTACGGGCGGCCGCTGTACGAGGAGATCGGCTTCAAGGTCGCCGGCCGCGCGGAGATGCTGATGGGGCCCTTCACTCCCGCCGGGCCGGAACCCCGGGTCCCGACCCGAGCGGCGACCGCCGAGGACCTCCCCTCGATCCTCCGGCTCGACGAGGAGGTCTTCGGTATCGATCGCACGCACATCGTCACGCGGTTGCCCGCCTTCGCCGACCAGCTGCGCGTCGCCGAGGAGGACGGCCGGATCATCGGCTACGCGGCCGCCTGGCCCAACATGGACACCCATGTCGTGGGTCCGCTGATCGCCCGCGACACGCAGACCGCACAGGCTCTCGTCACCTCGCTCGCCGCACGCACCGAGCGTCCGCTCCGTATCGACGTCGACGTACGGCATGAGGAGCTCCTCGCCTGGTTCAAGGCGCGGGGGCTGAAGTCCGTGGCCTTCAACGCGGTCATGACCTATGGCATCGGCGAGCTGCCGGGCGACTGGAAGCGGCGGTTCGCGCCGGTGACGGTTGCGGCGGCCTGAGGTGCGCTCGCCGACGCGGTGAGGTCGTAACGGCCCCCGGGCGGAATCAGTGGTGGACGGCCGTCCGCCGGGCCATGGGCACGGCGCCCGCAGCCTCGGTGGCCGGACCACCGGTACGACGTTCCAGCGCGGACGAGAGAACGGCCAGGAGCAGAGCGGACGCGGCGAGGGCGGCGCCGACCCAGTTGGGTGCGGTGTAGCCGAGGCCGACCGCGATCACTATGCCGCCGAGCCAGGCGGCGAGGGCGTTGCCGAGGTTGAACGCTCCGATGTTCACCGCGGAGGCCAGGGTGGGTGCGCCGTGCGCCTGGTCGAGGACGCGCTTCTGCAGCGGCGGTACCGTCGCGAACCCGAGGGCGCCGATGAGGGCGATGGTCACGGCTGCCGCGATCTTGTTGTGCGCGGTGAACGTGAAGAGCGCGAGCACGACGGACAGGGATCCGAGGGAGACGTACAGCATCGGCATCAGGGCGCGGTCGGCGAACCTGCCGCCGACGAGGTTGCCGCCGACCATGCCGAGGCCGAACAGCACCAGCAGCCAGGTCACGGAACCGTCGGCGAAGCCCGCGACGCGGGTCATCATCGGCGCGATGTAGGTGATGGCCGCGAAGACGCCGCCGAAGCCGAGGACGGTCATCGCCATGGCGAGCAGCACCTGGGCGTTCTTGAAGGCGGCCAGCTCGTGGCGGAGATGTACGCCTTCCGGCCTCGGCAGTTCGGGGACGAGCCGGGCTATTCCCGCCAGGCCGAGAACACCGAGCGCGGCGACGATCGCGAATGTCACCCGCCAGCCGACGGCCTGTCCGACGAGCGTGCCGAGCGGCACACCGACGACGTTGGCGACGGTCAGTCCGGTGAACATCATCGCGATGGCTCCGGCCTTCTTGTCCGGGGCAACCAGTTCGGCCGCAACGACCGAGCCGATGCCGAAGAAGGCGCCATGGGCGAGGGATGCGACCACCCGGCCGGCCAGCATGACCGCGAAGGTGGGAGCGAGGGCGGACAGCAGGTTTCCCGCGATGAACAGGCCCATCAGCAGCATCAGCATCCGCTTGCGGGAGATCTTGGTGCCGAGCACGGTCATCAGTGGAGCGCCCGTCACCACGCCGAGCGCGTATCCGGTGACGAGCAGGCCCGCGGTGGGGATGGAGACCCCGAAGTCGCTCGCGACCTCGGGCAGCAAGCCCATGATCACGAATTCCGTGGTTCCGATTCCGAAGGCCCCGATCGCGAGGGCCACAAGCGCGAGAGGCATGGGGGTAGACCTTCCAAATGGTTGCAGGGGCGCTTTGCCTACGACCACAATAGTTGCAGGCGCGGGTTATCTGCAACCGCCGGATATCGCGGTGCTGCCCTATCCTGGTGTCAGCGGCTCCGGACGGAGGAAAACGCCAATGACAGCGACGGACCCCGCGCTCACCGCCCTGGCTCAGGGCTGGTGCGCCCTCTCTCTGCTGCACGGCAGGATCGAGGCGCACATCGAGCGGTCCCTTCAGGCACGGCACGATCTGAGCGTGCGCGAGTACTCACTGCTCGATGTGCTCAGTCGGCAACACGACGGCGACGGGGGCCATCTACAGATGAAGCAGGTCGCCGACGCGGTCGTCCTCAGCCAGAGCGCCACCACCCGACTGGTCACACGGCTGGAGGACCGCGGACTGCTGGAGCGCTATCTGTGCCCCACCGACCGACGCGGCATCTACACCAACGTCACCGAGACGGGGCTCAAACTGCTCGAAGAAGCACGCCCCACAAATGACGCCGCGTTGCGCGAGGCCCTCGACACAGCAGCCGGGAACGCCGAGCTCGCGCCCCTGGTCCGAGCCGTGGAGAGGCTGCACACACCTGCATAGGGTGAAGTCATGGCAGACCTCGAAATACGACCCGTTGTCGCCGCCGACCTCCCCGAAGTCGTCGGCATGCTCGCCGACGATCCCCTGGGCGCCGAACGCGAGTCACCGGATGACATGGCCCCGTACCTGGCCGCGCTGGAGCGGCTCGCCGAAGACCCGAACCAGTGCCTGGTCGTGGCCGTACGCGAGGAGCGCATCGTCGGCACGCTCCAGCTCACCTTCATTCCCGGGCTGTCGCGGCGCGGTGCCACCCGCTCGATCATCGAAGCCGTGCGCATTCACCGGGACGAGCGTGGCAGCGGTCTGGGCACACAGCTCATCGAGTGGGCGCTCGATGAATCCCGCCGCCGCGACTGTCAGTTGGTGCAGCTGACATCCGACACCTCGCGCACCGACGCCCACCGCTTCTATGAGCGGCTCGGCTTCAGCGCCTCGCACGTCGGCTTCAAGTTTCAGCTCTGATCCGCTGCGTTCCACGGCGTGCGGCCTGTTTCACGTGGAACAGGCCGCCTCCGTGCCGCTGTCCGGCCGCCGGACTGTCTAGCCGATTCCGCGCCACCCTCCGGGATCCACCCCGCCGGGCACCGAAGCCCCCTCCTCGTACGGCTGACGAGTGAACACGAACGACCCGAGGTCGAGGTGGCTGACCGTACCGTCGGGGCGGCGTACGGCACGCAGGATCTCTCCGGCGTAGTAGCCCTCCAGGCCCGTCCAGGTGCCGTCCCCGTTGGGCCGGAAGCGGGAGCGGCGGCCGTTGCCGGACAGCGGACCCAGGGAGACGAGCCCGTCGGCCGTCACGCGCAGAGCGAAGGCCTGCGTACCCCAATACCACTGGCCGGCCAGCTCGACCACCGCCGGATCGGCCTCCCTCAGCGGCCTCCACGGCTCCGGGATCCGCGGCTCGGCCTCCGCGACGATCCGTACGAGATCGGCGGCCACCCCGGACAGCAGGGGTCCGGAGGTGCAGTTGGCCAGCACCACGGCCGCGACGTCGTCCACCACACTGAGGGTGAGGTTGGCCAGGAAACCCGGCAGCGAACCCGAGTGCCCCACCAGGAGCCGCTCGTCCCGGTACTGGATCTGCATGCCGAGTCCGTATGTGGCACCGTCGGCCACATCCGCCGCCTCGGCCGGCGCCGCGGGCGTCCGCATGTCCCGCACGGACTCGGCGCTCAGCACCCGGTCGTCGCCCTCGGCCAGGAACGCGGCAAACCGGGCCAGGTCACCGGAGGTCGACCAGAGCTGACCGGCGGGAGCCATCCTGCCGAGATCCTCGGCAGGCTCCCGCAGCATCACATCGGCCCAGGGGTGCACGGCCCAGCCCGACGCGTGCGGCGCCCGGGGCTGAACGCTCGTGTGGTTCAGGCCCAGGGGTTCGAGGACCTCGCGTTGCAGGACGTCCTCCCAGGGAACTCCTCTCAGCTCCGCCACCAGCACGCCCAGCAGCGTGTACCCGGGATTCGAGTAGTGGTGGCGGCGGCCGACGGGGTGCACCAGGGGTTGCTCGCCGAGGACGTCGGAGAGTTCGGGACGCAGTGACCCGGGGGTGCGCTCCCACCACGGCGCGGGCGACTCGGCCGCCAGACCGCCCGTGTGCGCGAGCAGTTCGGCGATGGTGGCTTCCCCCGCTCCGGTGCCCGGCAGATGCTTCTCCAGCGGGTCACCGAGGTCGAGCAGCCCCTCGTCCCGCAGCCGCAGCACGAGGACGGCGGTGAAGGTCTTGGTGATCGAGCCGATCCTGTACCGCACGGCCTCGTCCGGCATCCGGCCGTCCACGGAACCCCGCGCGCCGTGCCAGACCGCCCTGCCGCCCCTCACCACCGCGGCAACCAGCGACGGCGCCCGCCCTTCGGCCTGCGCCACGGCGATCCGGTGCAACAACGCCCGCCGCGTACCGGGAAGCAACTCTTCCTGCGATGTCGTCATACGCCCAGTCCACCCGTTGTGACGACGCGCGTCGAGTCGATTCGCGGTGCGCGTGATCCCGGTTGCACGCTGTAGGGTCTCGCCGCCCGTGGCATAGCTTGGTGCTGTGACCTGCGACTTCACTGGTTGTCTCATGGGCTGGCCAATGAGTTGTGTCTCACCGCCGTGTCATTTCCTCTGCGGCGATCCTCCTGGCCGAAAGGGCTCTGAGGCCTATCGGGGGGTCAGCACACAGAACTCGTGACCGTCGGGATCGGCCATCACCACCCAGTCGACGTCCCCTTGGCCGATGTCGATGCGCGTTGCCCCGAGGGAGACGAGCCGATCGACCTCCGTCTGCTGGTCACTGCCGGCCGGTGGAGCGAGGTCGAAGTGCAGCCGTTCCTTCGCCGTCCGGGACTATTCGACGGCCTTCACTGGCTGATCAATGTCGTGACCTGGGGTTTTCCGGTTGTCTCACGGCTTGGCGGGGGTATTTCGTCTCACCGTCGTGTCATTTCCTCAGCCGCGATAGCCGCGATCTTCTGGGCGGAAGCAGCGACGCGTTTCCCGAATCGGGCCAGTTTCATGGCCGTACCGCGTTCGGCTCGTTCGAAGAGGGGCAGTCCGAGGTCCGCTTCGAGGCGGTTGATCTGGATCACCAGGGTGGACTGGTGGATGCCGAGGTCTCGGGCTGCTTCGGTGAGGGTGGGGTAGGTCCGGGCTGCCAGGAAGCGAGAGAGCCTCGGGCGTGCTTATGGGCTGGTGAGCACTTTGCGGAGGATGGCGGGGAGAGCGTCGGCGGTGCGGAGGGCGGTGCCGCGACAGCTCAAGTCGCGACTCGTAGATCAAGTGGTCGCGCATAGTCACCGACCAGTAGGTGCCCGAGTAGTGCTTCTGGCCCCTGTGCCAACGGAACGTCCGCCATGGGCAAGCCGACTGCAGAAGGTCTACAGGCGCCGTGCCCCAATCTTGGTCCTCTATGAGAGGACCGCGCTGCCGACGGACGCTCACCGTCGCAGTGGCACTGTCCATCGCATACCCCAGCCCACGGGCGACGGCCCGTGTAGCCAAGGGTTTCAGTGCCACATAGGCGAGTTGGCGGACTGGAGTCTCCATCACCCAAAAGGGTGAGCGCCTCGACCAGCAAGTCTCACGAAGACGGCATAAGTGCCACCGATGTGCCATCGAGCCTGAGACTGTGCCGCGAAATCTGAGACCCTGCAGTACGCCGGATCAGGTCTGTGCCATGTCCACAAAGCGTGAGTAGTGGCCCTGGAAGGCCACGGTGATGGTCGCGGTGGGGCCGTTTCGGTGCTTGGCGACGATCAGGTCGGCCTCGCCGGCGCGTGGGGACTCCTTCTCGTAGGCGTCCTCGCGGTGCAGCAGGATGACCATGTCGGCGTCCTGCTCGATGGAGCCGGACTCACGCAGGTCGGAGACCATCGGCTTCTTGTCGGTGCGCTGTTCGGGGCCTCGGTTCAGCTGGGACAGCGCGATGACCGGGACCTCCAGCTCCTTTGCGAGCAGCTTGAGGTTACGGGACATGTCCGAGACCTCCTGCTGGCGGCTCTCGGCCCGCTTGGAACCACCGGACTGCATCAGCTGGAGGTAGTCGATGACCACCAGCTTGATGTCATTGCGCTGCTTCAGACGGCGGCACTTGGCGCGGATCTCCATCATCGACAGATTCGGGGAGTCGTCGATGAAGAGGGGGGCCGCGGAGACGTCCGGCATGCGCCGGGCCAGCCTCGTCCAGTCCTCGTCGGTCATGGTGCCCGACCGCATGTGGTGCAGGGCGACGCGGGCCTCGGCGGACAGCAGACGCATGGCGATCTCGTTGCGGCCCATTTCGAGGGAGAAAATGACGCTCGGCAGGTTGTGCTTGATCGAGGCGGCCCGGGCGAAGTCCAGCGCGAGCGTCGACTTACCCATGGCCGGACGTGCCGCGATGACGATCATCTGACCGGGATGCAGACCGTTGGTCAGCGAGTCGAAGTCCGTGAAACCGGTGGGCACACCCGTCATCTCGCCGCTGCGCGAACCGATCGCCTCGATCTCGTCGAGTGCGCCCTCCATGATGTCGCCGAGCGGCAGGTAGTCCTCACTGGTGCGCTGCTCGGTCACGGCGTAGATCTCGGCCTGTGCCCGGTTGACGATCTCGTCGACGTCGTCGTCGGCCGCGTATCCCATCTGCGTGATACGCGTGCCTGCCTCGACCAGGCGGCGCAGTACGGCCCGCTCGTGGACGATCTCGGCGTAGTACTCCGCGTTGGCCGCGGTCGGCACGGTCTGGACGAGCGTATGCAGATACGCGGCCCCGCCGACCTTGTTGATCTCGCCGCGCTTGGTGAGTTCGGCGGCGATGGTGATGGGGTCGGCCGGCTCCCCCTTGGCATAGATGTCGAGGATCGCCTGATAGATCGTCTCGTGGGCCGGCTTGTAGAAGTCATGGCCCTTGAGGACCTCGACGACGTCCGCGATGGCGTCCTTGGACAGGAGCATGCCGCCGAGAACGGACTGTTCGGCGTCGAGGTCCTGTGGCGGCACCCGCTCGAACGCCGGACCGCCGCCGTCCCAGTCCCCGTTCTCCCGGCCCCGGTCGTGCTGCTCGTCACGGCTCCGGCCGCCGTCCCCCCGACGGCGGGAAGCAGGCAGACGATCACTGGGACCGCTGTCGGCCCACGGGTCGTCCAAGGGCTCGGAAATACTCACCGAGCCACCTCCTCCCGTCCGCCCCGCGGACCTCGTCGTGCCTCTCTTTTCTACGGCACGACACTGACAATCGAGAGCCCCAACTCTGGTTCTGCCACGTCGGTTTTGCGAAGTTTCCGAAGCCGGAGGACGGAGCGGGCGCCGGACCACGGTAGGCCCGTCGGCACCGTCAGCCAATCTGGTTATCCACAGGCCATGTGGACGACGGCCCCGATGCTGTGGAGAACTCGCCGAAACCTGTGCACGACCCGGTGGACAGCCCTGTGAACAAGACCTCGATCTTTCCGAGGAGACCGCCCCGACCTGCGCAGTTGCCGTCCACCGGCTGTGCAGAAGAAAAACTTTCCCAGTCGGATCAAGATCGGTTCGAGCGGTACGCAAGACCGTGCGACACCAGAGCAGAAGTAAGGATCACAAATAGATTGCACCACTTACCTGTGGACGATTAACATAGACCCTCATGTCCCAGGCTCCCGCGATCCCCAGCGCCACTCGCCGACGCCACGACCGTGAGATCGTCGCACTCGCCGTCCCGGCCTTCGGCGCGCTCGTCGCCGAGCCGCTGTTCGTCATGGCCGACAGCGCCATCGTCGGCCACCTCGGCACCGCCCAGCTCGCCGGCCTCGGTGTCGCCTCGGCCCTCCTCATGACTGCCGTGAGCGTCTTCGTCTTCCTCGCCTACGCCACCACGGCGGCCGTCTCCCGCCGTGTCGGCGCGGGTGACCTCCGCGCGGCCATACGCCAGGGCATGGACGGCATCTGGCTGGCACTGCTCCTCGGCACGGCGGTCGTCATCGTCGTCCTGCCCCTCGCACCCGGTCTGGTCTCCCTCTTCGGCACCTCGCCCACGGCAGCACCCTTCGCGACGACATATCTGCGCGTGTCCGCGCTGGGCATCCCGGCGATGCTGGCCGTACTGGCCGCGACCGGTGTACTGCGCGGACTCCAGGACACCAGGACGCCGTTGTATGTCGCCGTCGCGGGCTTCGTCGCCAACGCCGGACTCAACGCCGTGTTCGTTTACGGCGCCGGACTCGGTATCGCCGGTTCCGCCTGGGGCACTGTCATCGCCCAGTGGGGCATGGCCACGGTCTACCTGACCGTCGTCGTCCGGGGCGCCCGTGCGCACGGCGCGTCGCTGCGACCCGACGCCACCGGGATCAGGGCCTCCGCGCGGGCGGGTGTCCCACTGCTCGTTCGTACGCTGTCTCTCCGGGCGATCCTCATGATCGCCACAGCCGTCGCGGCCGGTCTCGGAGACGCCGACATCGCCGCCCACCAGATCGTTCTCTCCCTGTGGAGCCTGTTGGCCTTCGCCCTCGACGCCATCGCGATCGCGGGGCAGGCGATCATCGGACGCTACCTCGGCGCGGGTGACTCGCGGGGTGCGCGGGAGGCCTGCCGCCGCATGGTCCAGTGGGGCGTCGCCACCGGTGTCGTGCTGGGCCTGCTCGTGGTGGCCGCCCGGCCGTTGTTCCTTCCGCTCTTCACCAGCGATTCCCTGGTAAGGGACAACGCGCTGCCCGCGCTGCTGATGGTCGCCCTCTCCCAGCCCGTCTGCGGGATCGTCTTCGTCCTGGACGGTGTCCTGATGGGCGCCGGAGACGGGCCCTACCTGGCCTGGGCCATGGTGGCGACCCTGGCGGTATTCACCCCGGTCGCGCTGCTGGTGCCCACTCTGGGCGGAGGCCTCACCGCGCTCTGGGCGGCCATGACGCTGATGATGACGGTCAGGATGCTGACCCTCTGGCTGCGCGCCCGATCGGGCCGCTGGATCGTGACGGGCGCGACACGCTGACTGTTTCACGTGAAACGCGAGACGAACGCAAGGGGGCCGCACCCCCACCGAATGCAAGAGGGCCGCACCCCATAGGGATGCGGCCCTCTTCACCGGCTCAAGCGAGCGCGGCGATCACGCGGCGATCAGGCCGCGACGACCTCGATGCTGACCTTGGCGGCCACCTCGGGGTGCAGACGCACGGACGTCTCGTGGGCGCCCAGGGTCTTGATCGCCGTACCGAGCTCGATGCGACGCTTGTCGACCTCGGGGCCACCGGAAGCCTTGATCGCGGAAGCGACGTCGGCCTGGGTGACGGAACCGAAGAGACGGCCGGAGTCACCGGAACGGACAGCCAGGCGGACCTTGACGCCCTCCAGCTGAGCCTTCACGGCGTTGGCCTGCTCGATGGTCTGGATCTCGTGGATCTTGCGAGCACGACGAATCTGCTCGACGTCCTTCTCGCCACCCTTGGTCCAGCGGATCGCGAAGTTCCGCGGGATGAGGTAGTTGCGAGCGTAACCGTCCTTGACGTCAACGACGTCGCCGGCGGCACCGAGGCCAGAGACCTCGTGAGTGAGGATGATCTTCATGATTCGGTCACCCTCCCTTAGCGCGCGGTGGACGTGTAGGGCAGCAGCGCCATCTCACGGCTGTTCTTGACGGCCGTGGCGACGTCACGCTGGTGCTGCGTGCAGTTGCCGGTCACGCGGCGGGCACGGATCTTGCCGCGGTCGGAAATGAACTTCCGCAGCATGTTCGTGTCCTTGTAGTCCACGTACGTGACCTTGTCCTTGCAGAAAGCGCAGACCTTCTTCTTAGGCTTGCGCACAGGCGGCTTCGCCATGGTGTTTCTCCTGTGTGATCAAGAAGTTTGGGTACGACCCGCCCCCCGGTCCGGGGACCTAGAAGGGGGGTTCGTCCGAGTAGCCGCCACCGCCGCCAGAGCTTCCGCCGGAGCTTCCGCCGGAACCGCCGCCCCAGCCGCCGCCGCCCTGCTGGTTGCCACCAGCGGGAGCGCCGGTCGCCCAGGGGTCGTCGGCGGGAGCGCCGCCCTGCTGGCCGCCACCGGGGCCGCCGCCCCAGCCGCCGCCACCCTGGCCGCCACCGCCGCCGTAACCGCCCTGGCCGCCGCGCGCGCCACCAGAGGTCTTGGTGACCTTGGCGGTGGCGTTGCGCAGGCTGGCGCCGACTTCCTCGACATCCAGCTCGTAGACCGTGCGCTTGACACCCTCACGGTCCTCATAGGACCGCTGCTTCAGCCGGCCCTGCACGATGACGCGCATGCCTCGCTGGAGCGACTCGGCGACGTTCTCAGCCGCCTGGCGCCAGACCGAGCAGGTCAGGAACAGGCTCTCGCCGTCCTTCCACTCGTTCGTCTGGCGGTCGAAGGTGCGGGGAGTGGACGCGACACGGAACTTCGCGACCGCCGCACCGGAGGGGGTGAAGCGCAGCTCGGGGTCGTCGACAAGATTGCCGACGACCGTGATGACGGTCTCGCCTGCCATGGGGGAACCTCTCGGCGGGTTTGCTGCTCTGGCTGCTTGGTTGCTGCTACTCGAATTCCGAGATCAGCTGAGCGGGAGTGCTCAGTGGGTCTCGGGGCGGAGGACCTTGGTCCGGAGGACCGACTCGTTCAGGTTCATCTGGCGGTCGAGCTCCTTGACGACCGCAGGCTCGGCCTGCAGGTCGATGACCGAGTAGATGCCCTCGGGCTTCTTCTTGATCTCGTACGAGAGACGACGACGGCCCCAGGTGTCGACCTTCTCCACCTTTCCGTTGCCCTCACGGACGACGGAGAGGAAGTTCTCGATCAGGGGGGCGACAGCGCGCTCCTCCAGATCGGGGTCGAGGATGACCATCACCTCGTAGTGACGCATGTGGAACCCACCTCCTTTGGACTCAGCGGCCACGGTCGTTCCGTGGCAGGAGGGTTGTGATGCGTACGCAACGGTATCGGCCACCACTGACAATCGGGGCTCCCGTGGGAGCCCCTGCCAGGGTCTGGGCAGACACCGTGCAGACGGTACAGACTACCCGCACAGTGGCTTCCGGTTGAAATCCGCCCCCGAGGACCGTCAATCTGTACACATCGGGTGTCCAAGGCGCTACGATGCGCCGCCTTTCCGCTGGAGGTGCCTCATGGCACAGCAGGCAATGCGACCCAACACCGCCGGATCCTTCCTCGCCACGGACGGCAAGTCCCATCCCGTCCAGGACACGCTGACCGTAGTGACCCTGGTCCTGGGCATCGTCTCCTTCACCACCGCGATGTTCGACAACCTCCACCTGGTCAGCTCGTGGACGGGCCTGGTGGGGATCCTCACCGGCGCGTACGGGCAGTGGATCTCGGAGACCACACGCGAGCGCCTCGGCCTGATCGTGGGTCTCGGTGCCTCGGGGGTCGGTTTCTACCTGGGAATGGCCCACGGCGGCCTGTTCGGCGGAATCGGATGAGTGGCCGGACGCCACCTCCCGAACGTCCATAGAACGCCTTCGAACGCTCTGGCGGCCCACAGGCCGGGGCGTTCGAATCCGTGCGCCCAGTCGGGGCGCTCGCAAGGCGCAGTAGGCTTCGGCGCGAGAGCCGGAGCCCCTGACCCGTGGGGACACACCAGCCCGAGGAGCGCCCCGACATGAGCCTGACCCTGAGGACCATCAGCCGCGAGCAGCATCTGGCGTACATCCAGAGCCTGCCCTCGGCTAGCCACATGCAGGTTCCGGCATGGGCCGACGTCAAGGCCGAGTGGCGCTCGGAGAGCCTCGGCTGGTTCGACGACCGCACCGGCGAGATGGTCGGCGCCGGCCTGGTCCTCTACCGCCAGCTGCCCAAGATCAAGCGCTACCTGGCCTACCTGCCCGAGGGCCCGGTCATCAACTGGTTCGCACCGAACCTGGACGACTGGCTCCAGCCGATGCTGGCCCACCTCAAGCAGCAGGGCGCCTTCTCGGTGAAGATGGGCCCGCCGGTGATCATCCGGCGCTGGGAGGCCAACTCCATCAAGCAGGGCATCCAGAGCCCGGACGTGAAGCGCCTGCGCGACATCGAGGCCGACTTCATCGAGCCGCGCGCCTTCGAGGTGGCCGACAAGCTGCGCCGCATGGGCTGGCAGCAGGGTGAGGACGGCGGGGCCGGCTTCGGTGACGTGCAGCCCCGCTACGTCTTCCAGGTGCCGCTGGCGGGCCGCTCCCTGGAAGAGGTGCACAAGAACTTCAACCAGTTGTGGCGCCGCAACATCAAGAAGGCCGAGAAGGCCGGCGTGGAGGTCGTCCAGGGCGGCTACCAGGACCTCGCCGAGTGGCAGCGGCTGTACGAGATCACGGCCGTGCGCGACCACTTCCGGCCGCGTCCGCTGTCGTACTTCCAGCGCATGTGGACGGCCCTCAACAGCGAGGACCCCAACCGCATGCGGCTGTACTTCGCCCGGCACAACGGGGTGAACCTCTCGGCGGCGACGATGCTGATCGTCGGCGGGCACGTGTGGTACTCCTACGGCGCCTCGGACAACATCGGCCGTGAGGTCCGCCCCTCGAACGCGATGCAGTGGCGGATGCTGCGTGACGCGTACGCGCTCGGCGCCACGGCCTACGACCTGCGCGGCATCTCGGACTCGCTGGACGAGACCGATCACCTCTTCGGCCTGATCCAGTTCAAGGTGGGCACCGGCGGACAGGCCGCCGAGTACCTCGGCGAATGGGACTTCCCGCTGAACAAGCTGCTCCACAAGGCTCTCGACATCTACATGTCGCGCCGCTGACATCTCGTTCAGTGCTTCGATACCTCTGACACACCGCCGCTGACACACCGCAGCCACGAGAAAGGTTCCAGGTACGGCCATGGCGCTCACGCTCTACGTCGACACCGCGCGCTGGCGTGCGCACCACAAGCACGTGCAGGATCAGTTCCCGGGGCTGGTCCCGGTGTGCAAGGGCAACGGGTACGGCTTCGGGCACGAGCGCCTGGCCGAGGAGGCCACCCGGCTGGGCTCGGACATCCTCGCCGTGGGCACGACGTACGAGGCGGCGCGCATCAAGGACTGGTTCGGCGGCGACCTGCTGGTGCTGACGCCGTACCGGCGCGGCGAGGAACCGGTGCCGCTCCCCGACCGGGTCATCCGGTCGGTGTCGTCCGTCGACGGTGTGTACGGCCTCGTCGGTGCCCGTGTGGTCATCGAGGTGATGTCCACGATGAAGCGGCACGGCATCAGCGAGCAG
This sequence comes from Streptomyces sp. NPDC086787, assembly GCF_044745865.1. Lineage (NCBI taxonomy): Bacteria > Bacillati > Actinomycetota > Actinomycetes > Kitasatosporales > Streptomycetaceae > Streptomyces > Streptomyces sp. NPDC086787. Next base: position 99,861 of record NZ_JBIVBC010000003.1, read on the forward strand.
GAGCTGCCGCAGCTGCACACGGCCATAGAGAACATCCGGCTGGAGGGCTTCGCCATCCACCTGCCGCTGGACCGCACCGACGGCTCCGACGCCGTCGAGGAGGTCATCGGCTGGATGGACCGGCTGCGTGCTGCCCGGCTGCCACTGCACACGATGTTCGTCAGCCACCTCAAGGCCGACGAACTCGCCCGGTTGCAGCAGCAGTTCCCGCAGACCCGGTTCCGCGCCCGCATCGGCACGCGGCTGTGGCTGGGGGACCACGAGGCGACCGAGTACCGCGGCGCGGTCCTGGACGTCACCCGGGTCGCCAAGGGCGACCGCTTCGGCTACCGGCAGCAGAAGGCCGCCTCGGACGGTTACCTGGTGGTCGTGGCGGGCGGTACGTCGCACGGGGTGGGCCTTGAGGCTCCGAAGGCGCTGCACGGCGTCATGCCGCGTGCCAAGGGTGTGGCACGGGCCGGTCTGGCCACGGTCAACCGGAACCTTTCTCCCTTCGTCTGGGGCGGCAAACAGCGCTGGTTCGCGGAGCCCCCGCACATGCAGGTGTCGATCCTGTTCGTGCCGGCGGACGCGCCCGAGCCGCAGGTGGGCGAGGAGCTGATCGCTCATCTGCGGCACACCACCACGCAGTTCGACCGGATGATGGACCGCTGAGAGACCGGACACCACCGGACACCAGCAGAAGGGCCGTACGCGGGACTCCGCGTACGGCCCTTACCCTTCCGACGCCATTCGGCCCTGTCCGCCGGATGTTCGCTCAGAGCGAACGGCCGCTGGGGGGCGTGGCGCTCCGGCTGCCCCACTCCACCTGGGCACCCGCGTAGTGGTCGGTGAGCCGACGGCGACGGGCCGCCGGGCCGAGCACGAAGACGTCGTCCGCGCCGTCGAGCACGCCTCCCGACGGGTCGTCCTCGCCGGACCGGCGTACCGGGTCCCGCTCGGGCATGAGGATGTCCCGTACGACGACCCCGCACAGATACAGCGTGCCCAGCAGATGGACCACGATCGCCCACTGGTAGCCCAGCGTCGGCAGACCCTTGTGGGCGTCTCCGCTGGTCGTGTAGGCGAGATACATCCAGATCCCCAGGAAGTACACCACCTCGCACGCCTGCCAGATCAGGAAGTCCCGCCACTTCGGCCGGGCCAGCACGGCCAGCGGCACCAGCCACAGCACGTACTGCGGCGAATAGACCTTGTTGGTGACGATGAAGGCCGCCACGATCAGGAAGACGAGCTGGGCGAAGCGCGGACGGCGGGGGGCGGTGAAGGCGAGGGCCGCGATCCCGGCGCAGCACGGCACCAACAGCAGTTCGGCGAGCAGGTTGATCGTGTCGGTGCTGGGCGCGCTGCTCGAGTTCTGGGCCCAGATCAGCCAGAGGGACCCGAAGTCGACGGGCCGCTCCTGGCTGAACCTGTAGAACTTCGACCAGCCGTCGAAGGCGAACACCATCACCGGCAGGTTCACGGCGAGCCAGGCAACCGCCGCACCGCCCAGGGCCCTGCCGAACTCCCGCCACTTGCCCGCGCGCCAGCACAGCACCAGCAGGGGGCCGAGCAGCAGGACGGGATAGAACTTGGCGGCCGTGGCAAGCCCCAGGAGGACGCCGAAAGCGAGGGAGCGGCCCCGCGACCACATCAGCATCGCCGCGGCCGTCAGAGCGACCGCCAGCAGATCCCAGTTGATGGTGGCCGTCAGCGCAAAGGCCGGTGCCAGAGCGACCAGCAGGCCGTCCCAGGGGCGGCGGACGTGCGTGCGGCTGACGCAGACGACGATGACGGCGGCGCACGCCATCAGCAGTCCGGCGTTGACGAACCAGTACCACTGCTCCTGGTGCTCGATGCTGCCGCTGCCCGGGGTGAACCAGGCGGCCAGCTCCATGAACACACCGGTCAGCACCGGGTACTCGAGATAGTCCATGTCGCCGGGGAGCTTGTCGAAGTACGGCACCAGTCCATCGGCGAAGCCGCGGCCCTGGTAGAGGTGCGGGATGTCCGAGTAGCAGGCGTGCGTGTACTGGGAGCTCGCGCCGAAGAACCAGCCGCTGTCGTAGCAGGGCGCCTTCTGGACCAGGCCGAGGGCGAACATGCCGATCGCCACGAGCACGACCACGCGTACGGGCGTCCACCAGGACGTCCCGAGCAGGGCGTGTCTGCCGATGGGGCCGCCGATCAGCTCACTGCCGGCCGCGGCGACCTCGTCCTCGTGGGTCGGCCGCACCGGCTCCGGCTCGTGCACGCCCGTGGGCGTCGTTTCTGCGCTGGGCATGGGGCACATCCTGCCGTACCTCTCTGGGAATACACCGAGGGCCGCCGCACCCGGCAGGGTGCGGCGGCCCGTGTTTCACGTGAAACAGCTCCGGTGGGAGGAAATGACCACCAACCGGGCAGCCCGCGGACTAGCCGGTCTGGCCGCCGAAGAAGTTGCCTCCGTTGACGTTGCCCCTGGTGGGGTCCTGCCCGGTGGTGTCCGTCGGTGAGGGTTCGAGGGTTGTGCCTCCGTCGACCCCACCATTGCCGCCGTTACCACCGTTGCCGCCGCCGTTGCCGCCGCAGAAGAACCGTCGGCAGGTCTCGGTCGGTGTGGGCGAGGGCGTGACGGGCGTCTGACTCGGTGTTTCGCTGGGCGTCTCGCTCGGCGTCTCGCTCGGTGTGATGGTGACGGACGGAGTGGGGGAGGGAGCACCCGCCTCGTCCGCGACCTCACCGATCTTCTCGGCATCCGGGAAGCCGAGGTCGGACTTCCCCTTGAGCGCGACCTTCATGTATTCGGTCCACACCGACGCCGGGATGTCACCACCGTGGATGGACGCCACACCGGCCGTACCGTTCATGGAGAGCAGCTTGTGGTCCTTGGGGTTCTCCCGGAACATCGCCACGGACGTTGCCAGCTGCCGGGTGTAACCGACGAACCAGGCCGACTTGTTGCTGTCGGTGGTACCGGTCTTGCCCGCCGCAGTACGGCCCAGGGCCTTGGCGTTCTTGCCGGTGCCGTTCTGGATCACGTTCTCCAGCGTGTCGGTGACGTTGTCGGCGATCGCCTCCTCGAACGCCCTGGACACCTTCGGCTTGGCGAAGCCGTCGAGTTCACGGCCGTCCTTCTTGACCTTGGTCACCGAGTACGGGTCCACGTGCTTGCCGGAGGCGGCGAAGGTCGCGTAGGCGTCGGCCATCCGGATCGCGCTGGGCGTCGAGGTACCGATGGCGAACGAGGGATTGAGGTCCTTCGCCATGCTCTGGTCCAGAATGCCGGCCGCCTTGGCGGTGTCCCGTACGTGTGTCATCCCCACGTCCACACCGAGCTGCACGAACGGCGTGTTGACGGACTGCTCCATCGCCTTGCGGAGGGTGATGTAGCCCCAGGGGTGAGGACTCTCGTTCTTCTGGAAGAAGGTCGAATTGTCCTTGTTCAGGAAGAACGACCCGTCCGGCTTTCTCACCTTGAGATGGTCGTCGCCGTTGTACTTGCTCAACGGCGAGACACCGACGCCGTCCGTCTTGTACGTGCCGTACTCCATGGCCGCCGCGAGCACGAACGGCTTCCACGTCGAACCGACGGGGACACCCGAGGTGTCGGCGTTGTTGGTGAAGTGGCCGTTCTCGTAGCCCGCGCCACCGTACAGAGCCACGATCGCGCCGTCATTGGGCACCACCGAAGCCGCACCGAACTGGACGAACTTGTCCAGGTCGCGCTTCTTCGGGTCGATCTTCTCCTTCTCGATCTTCTTGACGGACGCGGTCAGCGCCTCGACATTGCTCTTCTGGAAGGTCGTGTAGATCTGGTAGCCGCCCTGGTCGAACTGGGCCTCCGTGACGTCGGAGTGGGCCAGGACGTACTTCTTGGCCGTGTCGGCCAGATAGCTGATCTGGCCGGTCATGCCCTTGGTCGCCTTGCGGCCCTGAGGCATGGGGTACTGCTTGATCGCTTCCTGGTACTCGGCGTCGGTGATGCGCCTGTCCTTGTGCATCTCGCCGAGAATCCAGCCCCAGCGCGCCTTGGAGCGCCTCTCGTTGGACTTGGCGTCCGCCGAGGCGTCGAGGTCGGCATTGCCCGCCGGGTCGTAGTACGTCGGACCCTTGAGCAGCGCGGCGAGGAAGGCGCACTGGCTCGGCTTGAGCTTGACCGCGTCCACGCCGTAGTAGGTCTGGGCGGCGGCCTGGATGCCGTAGGCGCCACGGCCGAAGTACGAGGTGTTCAGATAGCCCTGGAGTATCTGCTGCTTGGTGAGCTTGGTGCCCACCTTGATGGAGATGAACATCTCCTTGAACTTGCGGGTGAGCGTCTGGTCCTGACTGAGGTAGGTGTTCTTGACGTACTGCTGGGTGATCGTCGAACCACCTTGCGTCTGACCACCGCGCGCCATGTTGGCCAGGGCACGGGCGATGCCCATGGGGTCGACGCCCTTGTCGTCGTAGAAGCTCTTGTTCTCCGCCGAGATCACGGCCCACTGCATGGCCTCGGGGATCTGGTCGATGGTGACGTTCTGCCGGTTCACACCCGTGCCGGTGGCCACCATCTGCTTGCCGTCGGCCCAGTAGTAGACGTTGTTCTGGGACTGCGCCGCGACGTTCTCACTGGGGATGGAGACCAACGCGTAGCCGACACCGATCATGGCCACGAGGCCGCCCATGAAGCCGATGAACAGCCCGGTCACCAGCTTCCAGGACGGCATCCAGCGACGCCAGCCGTCCTTGCCGAAGCGGGGGTAGTCGATGAACCGCCTCCTGGACGGCTGGACCGCCCGGCCCCTGCCGCGTCCTGGTCCGGCAGGGCCGCCCGGACCGCCGCGCCGGCCTCCCGGGCTCTCGTCGGCCACTCTGCGACGGCCTCCTGCGCCTCTCTGCGCCGCGCGGCGGGCCTCGGCCCGGCTGCCGTAGGAACGCGATTCGTCTCCCGGTCCCCGGGAGCCCGTTCCATGGGAACTGGACCCGCCGGGTCCATAGGAGTCGGCAGAAGACCCGGTGGCGCCTCGCGGTGCCGCACGGCGGCCGGAGGACGGGCCGGATTGGCCGCGTCGGGCCGCGGCACGTCCGCCTTCCTGCGACTGCGGCGGTTTGCGACGGTGCTCGCTCATCGAACGATTACTCCTCGGGCAGGCGCACCCTCGCGCGCCTGGAAAAGGCGGCTGGTTTCCGGTCCCCCCGAAGTACGGATGCGGTCGCTCACGCATTCACCCGTACTGCACCGAGGACATGGACGCTCCCCAGTCGTCACTTGGTTCTCGGTGCACTGCATGCCGCACAGACTACGCACCGCCAAAACCTGCCGAGCCCCGAAGTTCATCCCAAATCAGGCAACTTGCCTCCTGCGAATCGGTGATGTGATCCCGTTCACCGTCCCCGCTCTTGTCCCACGCGGAAGGCCGTTCTATCGTCTTGATGTATCGAGTCGATACATCAGCGCGAGATAAGGGTGAGAGGAGGCGACGTGAGCCGGCGTTCCGGCATCCTTGAGTTCGCCGTACTCGGCCTGCTCCGTGAGTCTCCGATGCACGGCTACGAGCTGCGCAAACGCCTCAACACGTCGTTGGGTGTGTTCCGGGCGTTCAGCTACGGAACGCTCTACCCCTGTCTCAAGACGCTGGTCGCCGACGGCTGGTTGATCGAGGAACCGGGCAGCACCCACGAGGACGCCCTGGCCGCTCCCCTCACGGGACGACGCGCCAAGATCGTCTACCGGTTGACGGCGGAAGGTAAGGAGCACTTCGAGGAGCTGCTCTCGCAGACCGGCCCCGACGCATACGAGGACGAGCACTTCGCCGCCCGTTTCGCCTTCTTCGGGCAGACGTCGCGCGACGTGCGCATGCGTGTGCTGGAGGGCCGCCGCAGCCGGCTGGAGGAGCGCCTGGAGAAAATGCGCGCCTCGCTGGCACGTACGCGGGAGCGACTCGACGACTACACGCTTGAGCTCCAGCGCCACGGAATGGAGTCCGTGGAGCGCGAAGTGCGCTGGCTGAACGAGCTCATCGAGAGCGAGCGGGCCGGGAGGGACCTCAGGGGTTCCATGCCCGGAGGTCCCGCTCAGCAGGACACCACATCTGGAGCGACGGGCGGCCTGCCCCGTCCCGGGGAGACCCCCCGGACGGATACGCCCGGCGACACCGCCACGTGAAGCCCATCTCAGGGCCTCACTCGTACACACAGGGAGCAACCGGAATGGGTTCGGTTCGCGTAGCCATCGTCGGCGTGGGCAACTGCGCCGCGTCGCTGGTGCAGGGAGTCGAGTACTACAAGGACGCCGACCCGGCGTCCAAGGTGCCCGGCCTCATGCACGTGCAGTTCGGCGACTACCACGTGCGTGACGTCGAGTTCGTCGCCGCGTTCGACGTGGACGCGAAGAAGGTCGGTCTCGACCTCGCGGACGCGATCGGCGCGTCCGAGAACAACACGATCAAGATCTGCGACGTGCCCTCCACCGGTGTCACGGTCCAGCGCGGCCACACCCTCGACGGCCTGGGCAAGTACTACCGCCTCACCATCGAGGAGTCCGCCGAGGAGCCGGTCGACGTCGTCCAGGTCCTCAAGGACAAGCAGGTCGACGTTCTCGTCTGCTACCTGCCCGTCGGCTCCGAGGACGCGGCGAAGTTCTACGCCCAGTGCGCCATCGACGCCAAGGTCGCCTTCGTCAACGCTCTCCCGGTCTTCATCGCCGGTACCAAGGAGTGGGCGGACAAGTTCACCGAGGCGGGCGTCCCGATCGTCGGCGACGACATCAAGTCGCAGGTCGGCGCCACCATCACGCACCGCGTCATGGCGAAGCTGTTCGAGGACCGTGGTGTGCGCCTGGAGCGCACGATGCAGCTGAACGTCGGCGGCAACATGGACTTCAAGAACATGCTCGAGCGGGATCGCCTCGAGTCCAAGAAGATCTCCAAGACGCAGGCCGTCACCTCCCAGATCCCCGACCGGGACCTCGGTGAGAAGAACGTCCACATCGGCCCGTCCGACTACGTGGCCTGGCTGGACGACCGCAAGTGGGCGTACGTCCGCCTCGAGGGCCGCGCCTTCGGCGACGTCCCGCTGAACCTGGAGTACAAGCTGGAGGTCTGGGACTCCCCGAACTCCGCCGGCATCATCATCGACGCCCTGCGCGCCGCGAAGATCGCCAAGGACCGCGGCATCGGCGGCCCGATCCTCTCCGCGTCCTCGTACTTCATGAAGTCCCCGCCGGTCCAGTACTTCGACGACGAGGCCCGCGAGAACGTCGAGAAGTTCATCAACGGCGACGTCGAGCGCTGAGCCTGCCGCTCGTTCCGAGAACGCTCCTGCCAGGGCTGTGAAGGGTCCCCGGGTTGTACAACCCGGGGACCCTCCCATGTGTGAGGGTGGGCCCCATGCCCGCCGTCCGCGACCTGCGTGTACTGCTCCGTTTCCGGGACTTCCGGCGCCTGCTCTCCGTACGTCTGCTCTCCCAGGGCGCCGACGGCGTCTATCAGGTCGCGCTCGCCGCGTATGTCGTCTTCTCCCCGGAGAAACAGGCCTCGGCCGCCGCCATCGCCTCGGCAATGGCGGTCCTGCTACTGCCGTACTCGCTGGTCGGCCCCTTCGCGGGCGTACTGCTGGACCGCTGGCGACGTCGACAGGTGTTCGTGTACGGAAACCTGCTGCGTGCCCTGCTGGCGGCCGCGACCGCCGTACTCGTGGCAGGCCGGGCGCCGGACTGGCTGTTCTACGCCTCCGCGCTCTGTGTCACGGCTGTCAACCGCTTCGTTCTCGCCGGACTCTCCGCCGCCCTGCCTCGCGTGGTCGACACCGCGCGCCTGGTGGTGGCCAACTCGCTCTCTCCGACCGCCGGAACGCTCGCGGCGACCGCGGGCGGCGGCCTGGCCCTACTGGTGCGGCTGGCGGTGTCCGACTCGGACGCCCCGGTGGTGCTGCTGGGCGCCGCCCTGTACCTGTGCGCGTCCCTCGCCTCGCTCTCCATGGCCCCCGGCCTGCTCGGGCCCGACCCCGGCCACGCGCTTCCGCACCTGGGAACGGCACTCGTGGGAACCGCCCGGGAGCTGTCCGCGGCCGTGCGGCACCTCGCCGCGCCCCCGCGCCGGGAGGCGGTCTGGGCGCTGGCGGCGATGACACTGATGCGCTTCTGCTACGGCGCGCTGCTGGTCATGCTGCTGATGCTGTGCCGCTACGCCTTCTCGTCCGGCCCACAGGAGGGACTGCGTCTGCTGGGTCTCGCGCTGGGGGTTTCCGGCGCCGGTTTCTTCGCGGCGGCGGTGGTGACACCGGCGGCCGCCGGACGGTTCGGCCCCGGCACCTGGATCTCCGTATGCGCCGGCACGGCCGCCGTCCTGGAACCGGCTCTCGGTCTGCCCTTCGCCACCGGTCCCATGCTGGCCGCGGCCTTCGTCCTGGGCCTCGTCACCCAGGGAGCGAAGATCGCCACCGACACGATCGTGCAGTCCGCCGTCGACGACGGCTTCCGGGGCCGGATCTTCTCCGTCTACGACGTCCTGTTCAACGTCGCCTTCGTCGGCGCCGCGGGAGCGGCTGCCCTGGTGCTGCCACCGGACGGCCGCTCGACGGTGCTGGTGGTCACCATCGCCGTTGTCTACGGAGCGGTTGCAGCAGCTATGGCCCGCTTTGAGCGTGGGTGAGTGTCACAGCACGGACACAGGGACCCCCTCGATTGCAGGGTTGTCAGTGGGAGCCGCTAACTTACGTGCGTCTTATATCGCGCCATGCGCTGCCGCTTTCAGCCATGCGCATCCACGTTCTAGGGGGATCCCCAAAGTGTCGACTCCGCCGCCCCAGGGCCAGACTCCATACCCGCCGCAGGGCGGCTACCCGCAGCAGGGCCAGGTACCGCCCCAGGCCCAGGCCCCGTACCCGCCCCAGCCGGGCGCGCCGTACGCTCCGGTTCCCCCGCAGCCGCCCAAGCGCAAGCTCAGCTTCAAGGCGATCAAGGCCATCGTCGTCGTCGTGATCGCCCTCGGCGTGGCGATCGGCGGCTACATAGCCAGCCGCGACGACGCCGAGACCGCCAAGGTCGGCGACTGCATGCACCGGGGCAGCACCAACGACACGAACCCGGACCTCGAGGTCGTCGACTGCACGTCGTCGAAGGCTCAGTACGAGGTGCTGGCCAAGATCAAGGGCGAGTACAAGACCGAGCTCGCAGCCTCGACCAAGTGCGAGGCCGCGGCCAAGGGCTTCCAGTACACCTACAGCCAGAGCGGCGACGGAAGCGACTTCCTGCTCTGCCTGAAGGACCACAAGAAGTAGGACGGACGCACTGGGGGCGGTGTTTCACGTGAAACACCGCCCCCAGTTCACTCGGGCCGGGGTCATGTTTCACGTGAAACATGACCCCGTTCTTCATGGGCTCAGCCCTGCGCGGCCCACCACTCCTTGAGTGCTGCCACCGCCGCGTCGTGTTCCATCGGTCCGTGCTCCAGGCGCAGTTCCAGCATGTGCTTGTAGGCGCGGCCGATGACCGGGCTGGGCCCGATTCCCAGGAGTTCCATGATCTGGTTGCCATCGAGGTCCGGACGGATCGCGTCCAGTTCCTCCTGCTCCTGGAGCTGAGCGATGCGCTCCTCCAGCCCGTCGTACGCCCGGGAGAGCGCCGCGGCCCTGCGCTTGTTGCGGGTGGTGCAGTCGGAGCGGGTCAGCTTGTGGAGGCGGTCGAGAAGCGGTCCCGCGTCACGGACGTAGCGGCGGACCGCGGAGTCCGTCCACTCCCCGGTTCCGTAGCCGTGGAAGCGCAGGTGGAGTTCGACCAGACGGGAGACGTCCTTCACCAGCTCGTTGGAGTACTTGAGCGCGGTCATGCGCTTCTTGGTCATCTTCGCCCCGACCACCTCGTGGTGGTGGAACGAGACCCGCCCGTCGTCCTCGAACCGACGGGTGCGCGGCTTACCGATGTCATGCAGCAGAGCCGCCAGACGGAGGGTCAGGTCGGGACCGGCCTGCTCCAGCGCGATCGCCTGCTCCAGGACGATCAGGGTGTGCTCGTACACGTCCTTGTGCCGGTGGTGCTCATCGCTCTCCAGGCTGAGCGCGGGCAGCTCGGGCAGCACATGCTCGGCCAGGCCGGTATCGACCAGGAGCGTGAGGCCCTTGCGGGGGTGGGAGGACAGGATCAGCTTGTTCAGCTCTTCCCGGATCCGCTCCGCGGAGACGATCTCAAGGCGCCCCGACATGTCCTTCATCGCCGCGACGACCTCGGGGGCCACCTCGAAGTCCAGCTGAGCGGCGAAGCGTGCCGCCCTCATCATCCGCAGGGGATCGTCCGAGAACGAGTCCTGAGGGGTGCCAGGAGTGCGCAGCACCCGCGCGGCGAGGTCCTCACGGCCGCCGTGCGGGTCGATGAACTCCTTCTCCGGAAGTGCCACGGCCATCGCGTTGACCGTGAAGTCACGCCGGACAAGGTCCTCCTCGATGGAGTCGCCGTACGACACCTCGGGCTTGCGTGAGGTGCGGTCGTACGACTCCGACCGGTAGGTGGTCACCTCGATCTGAAAGCTCCGGACAGCGTCTCCGACGCGAGCATCCTTCTGAGCCCCGACCGTGCCGAAGGCGATCCCGACCTCCCAGACGGCGTCCGCCCATGGCCGCACGATCTTCAGTACGTCCTCGGGACGGGCGTCAGTGGTGAAGTCCAGGTCGTTCCCCAGCCTGCCGAGCAGCGCGTCCCGGACCGAGCCGCCGACCAGGGCGAGCGAGAACCCGGCTTCCCGGAAGCGGCGGGCGAGGTCGTCGGCGACGGGAGCCACCCGCAGCAGCTCGCTCACCGCGCGCTGCTGCACCTGGCTCAGGGCAGTAGGAGTGTCTTCGTTGGCGTTCGGCACAACAAAAGAGGGTACGTGGCCCGGACGGCCGGGGGCTCCCCCATTAAGCACGTGAGACCACGTGGGACCACCCGCCGATACCCACCCAGGACCGTGCCCGGCGACGTTTGGTCACCATTCGCTCAATACTGGATGCACAGGGCAGGTCCTCCTGCTCCGCCGATCTTGCAAGGCAGACCGCGGCACTTCGGCTCGGCGCACATCGTTACCATGCGTGGACGCACATTCCGACGACCACTGACGACGACGAGGGACGGGCGAGCGCGTGGCCGAGGCGGCAGACATCCAGGGGATGAGGTCCTCACCTGCCCGTCGGTGGCTGCGCCGGGCCGGCGCACTGCTCGTCGGCGCGCCCCTGCTGGCGGGCCTGCTGCAGCTTCCCGCGGCGGCGCCCGCACAGGCCGCCTCCTCGGACACCGTGTCGGTCTCTCTGGACTCTCTCAGCCCCAGCGTCCCCGCCGACGGGGACACGCTGACCGTGTCCGGGACAGTGACGAACAACGGCAAGCAGGCCGTCACGGACGCCCACGTGGGGCTGCACGTGAGCCGGCCGCTCACCACGCGGTCTGCCATCGGCAGCGCCGCCAGACAGTCCGACGACCTCCAGACGTCGGCGGGCCCGGAGATCGGCGGAAAGTACGTCGAGCAGTTCGACAAGCTGGCCCCGGGTGTCGCCCAGCACTTCACCCTCGCCGTGCCGGTCGACAAGCTCGGCCTCGGCGAGCACGGCGTCTACGAACTCGGGGTCGCGCTCTCCGGCCAGACCTCCGCGCAGCCCTGGGAACAGATGCTGGGCATCCGGCGGACGTTCCTGCCCTGGCAGCCGGAAGCGGCAGGCACCCCGACGAGGACGACCTACCTCTGGCCGTTGATCTCCACCGTGCACATGACGGCGAAGACGGGCGCCGGCGAGCAGCAGACACCGGTGTTCCTCAACGACGACCTGGCCAAGGACATCGCGCCGGGCGGCCGTCTGGAGCAGATGCTGGCCCTGGGCAAGGAACTCGACGTCACCTGGGTGATCGACCCGGACCTGCTGGCCTCGGTGGACGCGATGACCCGCAGCTACCAGATCCAGAACGACGACGGCACCACCACGGCCGGCACCCACCAGGCGGTCGCCAAACAGTGGCTCGCCGACCTGCAGAAGGCCGTGGCGGACAAGGAGGTCGTCGCACTGCCCTTCGCGGACCCCGACCTGGCCTCGCTCGCCCACACCGGCACCAGCGTCACCGGCTCCCTCAGCCATCTCAAGGACGCCACGGACGTGGCCGCCACCACGGTCGAGACCGTGCTGCATGTCACACCCACCACGGACTTCGCCTGGCCCGTCGACGGCGCCGTGGATCCGTCGATCGTCAAGGTCGCCACCTCCGCGGGCGCCGACAAGGTGATCGCCCGCAGCGACAGCCTCCGGGAGACCGGCAGCCTGTCCTACACGCCCTCCGCCGCCCGCCCCGTCGGCGGTGGCACCACGGCGGTCGTCGCGGACGCTCGACTGTCAACGGCGTTCGAGGGCGACCTGACCAAGGCGGACTCGACCACGCTCGCCGTCCAGCAGTTCCTGGCCCAGAGTCTGGCCCTGAACCTCCAGACCAGTCGGCAGCGCGCCATCGTGGTCGCCCCGCAGCGCATGCCCTCGGCGAGCCAGGCCCAGGCGATGGCCCAGGCCATCGCCATGCTCCAGGGCAGTACCTGGGACGAGACCGAGAACCTCAGCGCGGCCGCGGCCGCCAAGCCCGACCCGGGCGCCACCACGCGGATCCCGTCCACGTCCGCCTACCCCTCCTCGCTGCGCAGGCAGGAACTGCCGCGGTCCGCCTTCGAGCAGATCGCACGGACACAGGACAAGCTCGACAACTTCCAGGTGGTCCTGACCGACAGGTCCCGGGTGGCGACTCCCTTCGGGCGGGCCATAAACCGCGGCATGTCCACCTCGTGGCGGGGCCGGGCCGCCGAGGGTGACAGCTTCCGTCAGGGTGTGGAGAGCTGGCTCGACCAGCTGTCCGACCAGGTCAAGCTGATCGACAAGTCCGAGACCAAGCTTTCCGGCCGCAGCGCCACCATCCCGGTGACCGTGCAGAACAACCTGGTGCAGGGTGTCGACCATCTGGTCCTGCGGCTGACCTCGACGATGCCTACCCGCCTCAAGATCGGCGGCAAGGCATACGCGGAGCGGCCCGTCGCGGTCAACGGCGGCCACAGCCAGTCCGTGAAGTTCACCACCTCGGCCAACGCCAACGGCCGCGTGACAGTGATCGCCCAGCTCTACACCCAGGACGGTCAGGAGTACGGCGCGCCGGTCAGCTTCGACGTGAAGGTCACCGAGGTCACCCCCACCGTGATGCTGGTCATCGGCGGCGGTGTGCTGCTGCTCGTCCTCGCCGGCTTCCGGATGTACACGCAGCGCAAGCGCGCCGCGGCCAAGGAGACCGACGGCGACGGCCCCGAGGAGACGGGCGAGGACCCCGGCGAGCCGGAGAACCAGGACGACCCCGGAGACCGTCACCAAGAAGAGTCCGACGCCCGCTCCCGGGCAGACGACCCGGAGCAGCCGAGTGACCCGACACCGGACACCGCACCCGAAAGCACCGACCCGTCCGGCACGAGTGAGAGAGTGGACCGCTGAGCGATGTCGTGGCCGGTGGGCCCGGGGACGATGAGGTGGGGTAACCATGAACGCGCCGTACGACGGTGACCGCGGCCAGGCCGCGGCCGGCTCGGGCTACCCCGAGCCGCCGCCCGAGCCCGGCCAGGTGCCGCCGCAGCACGCGGCGGACATGTACCTCCAGGACGCCTACGACCAGGACCCCTATCGGGCGCAGGACCTCTCCGCCCAGGACCCGGTCGCCGAGGCGCTCTACGACCGTGCCTCGCACCCCCCGCCGCCGCCCGGCACATACCAGCCGCAGGAGCCGCTGTACGGCCCGCCGGCCCAGTCGCCGTACGCGCCCGACCCGCATCTGTGGGCCCAGACCCCAGCGCCGGAGCCGGAGGGCCCCACCCCGTACCTGCCGTACGGGGACGATCCACGTACGACCCAGTTCGTGGGCGTCGACGACCTCGTCACGCACTCCGGCGAGGAGCACCACGTGCCGGACGCCTTCGCCCATCTCTTCCGGGACCAGCAGCAGGGCGGCACCCGCCCGGCCGCGGGGTACCCGGCCGGGCAGTACCCGGCGGCCCAGCAGGCTCAGGCCCACAACCCCGCCGCCATGCACGCCGAGACCGCCTACCCCGCGGCGCCTCGCTCGGCCGAGGGTCCCGACCCCGCCGGAGCGGCGGCCGCCGGCTCCGGGCCCGCTCCCGCCCCTCCGGCCGCCCCCGCCAAAAAGGGCGGCCGGGCCTCCGGGCTGCTGAAGTCCAGCGCCGTGATGGCCGCGGGCACCATGGTCTCCCGCCTCACCGGCTTCATCCGCTCGGCGCTGATCGTGTCCGCCCTGGGCGTCGGCTTCCTCGGTGACACCTTCCAGGTCGCGTACCAGCTGCCGACGATGATCTACATCCTGACCGTCGGCGGCGGCCTCAACTCGGTCTTCGTGCCACAGCTCGTGCGCGCCATGAAGGAGGACGAGGACGGCGGCGAGGCGTACGCCAACCGTCTGCTGACCCTGGTGATGGTCGCGCTCGGTGTGCTGACCGGACTGGCGATCCTCGCGGCCCCGCTGCTGATCCGGCTGCTGTCCCCCTCAGTGGCCGGCGACCCCGCGGCCAACGAGGTCGGCGTCACCTTTGTCCGCTACTTCCTGCCCTCCATCTTCTTCATGGGCATCCATGTGGTGATGGGTCAGATCCTGAACGCCCGCGGGAAGTTCGGCGCGATGATGTGGACCCCGGTCCTGAACAACATCGTCATCATCGTCAGTCTCGGCATGTTCATCTGGGTGTACGGCAGCGCGGCCACCTCCGGGATGACGGTCACGAACATCCCGCCGCAGGGCCAGCGGCTGCTCGGCATCGGCGTACTGCTGGGTCTGGTCGTCCAGGCCCTGGCCATGATCCCGTACCTGCGTGAGACCGGGTTCCGGATGCGCCTGCGCTTCGACTGGATGGGGCACGGCCTCGGCAAGGCCGTGACGCTCGCCAAGTGGACCATCCTGTTCGTCCTCGCCAACCAGGCGGGCGCCATCGTCGTCTCCCAGCTGTCCACCGCGGCCGGCAAGGCATCTCCTGTCGACGGCACCGGCTTCGCCGCCTACGCCAACGCCCAGCTGATCTGGGGCCTGCCACAGGCCATCATCACGGTCTCGCTCATGGCCGCCCTGCTGCCGCGCATTTCGCGCTCGGCCGCAGAGAACGACCCGGGCGCGGTCCGCGACGACATCTCACAGGGGCTGCGCACGACCGCCGTCGCGATCGTGCCCATCGCGTTCGGCTTCCTGGCCCTCGGCATCCCGATGTGCACGCTCATCTTCGGTTCCTCCGGCACCAGCGAAGCCACCAACATGGGCATCATGCTGATGGCGTTCGGCCTCGGCCTGATCCCGTACTCCGTGCAGTACGTCGTCCTGCGCGCCTTCTACGCCTACGAGGACACCCGGACCCCCTTCTACAACACGGTCATCGTGGCCGCGGTCAACGCGGGTGCCTCACTGCTCTGCTACTTCCTGCTGCCGGCCCGCTGGGCGGTGGTCGGCATGGCCGCCGCGTACGGTGTCGCCTACGCGATCGGCGTCGGTGTCGCCTGGAGCCGGCTGCGCGGGAAGCTCGGCGGCGACCTCGACGGCGCCCATGTGACCCGCACCTACGCCCGCCTGTGCATCGCCTCGGTGCCGGCCGCGCTGCTCAGCGGCGGGGCCTGCTACGGGATCGCACAGACGGTCGGACAGGGCGTCCTCGGCTCCTTCGCCGCGCTACTGGTCGGCGGCGCGCTGCTGCTCGGCGTCTTCTTCGTCGCGGCCCGCCGCATGCGCATCGAGGAACTCAACTCCCTCGTGGGTATGGTGCGCGGGCGTCTGGGGCGCTGAGGCGGGGGTACGCGCACAACCATCGGCCGCCGCTGTGTGTCGTGCATAGCAGCGGACTGTGGGCACAATTGGTTTCGGCGTCGGACAGCGTGCAACGGATGGGGAGGCAGGGACGACGGTGGCGGAACGGAGCACAGCTGCCGTCGACGTGGCAGACAACAGCGGTGACGAGCCGCTGACCGCCAAGGCGGACCAGTCCACGGCCGACGGGGTGGCCAAGAACCCGGAGCAGGACACCGAGAGCAACGAGGCACAGGGGAGTGGGGGGACGGACAGTCCCGAAAAAGCCTCACCTCCCGAACTGCACAGCGGTCACAAACTCGCCAAGCGCTACCGCCTGGAAGAGTGCGTCACCCGTCTGGACGGATTCAGCAGTTGGCGGGCGGTAGACGAGAAACTCCGCCGTGCCGTCGGCGTCCACATCCTGCCCGCGGAACACACGCGAGCCCGCTCGGTGCTGGCCGCCGCCCGTTCCTCCGCGCTGCTCGGCGACCCCCGCTTCGTCCAGGTCCTCGACGCCGTCGAGGAGAACGACCTCGTCTACGTCGTGCACGAATGGCTGCCCGACGCCACAGAGCTGAGCACCCTGCTCTCCTCCGGGCCGCTGGAACCGCACGACGCCTACCAGATGGTCAGCCAGTTGGCCTCCGCCATGGCCGCCGCTCACCGCGAGGGCCTCGCCCATCTGCGCCTCAACCCGAACGCCGTGCTGCGCGCCTCCACCGGCCAGTGGCGCATCCGGGGACTCGCCGTCAACGCCGCCCTGCGCGGCATCGACTCGGACACCACTCAGCGCACGGACACCGAGGCGATCGGGGCCCTGCTCTACGCGGCCCTGACTCAGCGTTGGCCCTACGAGAGCGACGCGTACGGCCTGTCCGGGCTGCCCAAGGACGTCGGCCTCATCGCACCCGACCAGGTGCGCGCCGGTGTCCACCGGGGCCTGTCCGAGCTCGCCATGCGTGCGCTCGCCAACGACGGCGCCACCGCCTCCCGCCACGAGTCCGCGTGCACCACACCGGAGGAACTCGTGAAGGCGATCGGCGAGATGCCCCGCATCCGCCCCCCGGAGCCGGCGTTCACGGCCCCGCCCGAGTACCAGCGCACGACGTACCAGCAGGGCACCTACGGACGCACGGCGCCCCTCGGCGCCACCCAGCAGATGAGTACGCCTCCGCCCCCGCTGCAGAGCCGCACCGGCAAGGCGCTGAAGTGGGCGGTCTCCGCGCTGCTCATCGCAGCTCTGGGCCTCGGAAGCTGGCAGCTCGCGGACGCCCTGATGGATCAGGGCGGCAAGTCCGAGGACACCCCGCACACCCAGACGACGGGCGACACCGACCGAGGCAGGGGCGCTGAGAAACCCGCCTCACCGCTGACCATCGAGGACGCGCGGGAGTTCGTCGCCGACGGCGGCGCCCAGCACCCGGGCGACGTCGACAAGACCTACGACCACAACACCGGGACCTACTGGCGGACGAGGACCTTCAACGAGGGACCCGAAATCGCTCCCTTCAAGCCTGGTGTCGGCATCGTCTACGACCTCGGCTCGGCCAAGGATCTGGCCACGGCCACCGTCGGGCTTCGCTACGCCGGCAATCACACGACGGTCGAGCTGTACGCGGCCGACTCCCTCACTCCGTCGTCCATCGAGTCGATGGACAGGATCGGCAAGGTCGACACGACGGGCACCACCGCCCGGGTGAAGCTCTCCAAGCAGGTGAAGACGCGGTATGTCCTCGTCTGGCTGACCGCCGTGCCGAGCTCGGGTCCCGACTCCGAGACATACTCACAGGCCGGCTACAAGCAGGCCATCAACGAAGTGACGTTCACGGGCTGACGTCTCGGAGTCGGGAGGGGCGGCAGATGCCGGAGGGCGCCGGATACGACGGAGTGAGCGACCAGGACCTGCTCGCCCGCCATGTGAAAGGCGACCCCGACGCCTTCGGTGAGATCGTGCGACGGCACCGCGACCGGCTCTGGGCCGTGGCGCTGCGGACCCTGGGGGACCGTGAGGAGGCCGCTGACGCCGTCCAGGACGCCCTGGTGTCGGCCTACCGGGCCGCCCATACCTTCCGGGGCCAGTCGGCCGTCACGACCTGGCTGCACCGGATCACGGTCAACGCCTGTCTGGACCGTGCCCGCAAGGCAGCCTCCCGGAAGACCGCTCCCGTCGACGACACCGAACGCCTGGAGCAAATGCTGGAGCCGCACGAGGCGGCCTCGGCTCCAGCCGAACGGAACGACCTGCACCGCCAGCTCTTCGAAGCCCTCGGCACGCTTCCCCACGACCAGCGTGCGGCTCTCGTCCTGGTGGACATGCAGGGCTACCCGGTCGCGGAAGCCGCCACGATCCTCGACGTCCCGACCGGAACGGTGAAAAGCCGCTGCGCCCGGGGTAGAGCCAAGCTGGTGCCGTTGCTCGCCCATCTTCGGCCGGAGAGATCCGGTGACGCACCGGGGCCTGGCGCGGACCCGGCAGGGAACCAACGGAACCAGGGACCGGGGACATCCGTCCCACCCGCAGCGGGACCTCATCAGGACCGGGGCTCCCACGCGACGGGACCGAACACGACGGGACCGAGCGATTCAGCCGCGATGAAGGGCGGAGGTGGGCGAGCGTGAGTTCCACGACGGACACAGCCGGGCACCCGGACGTCTCCGACATCTCCGACCTCACCGAGGGCCTGCTCTCCCCCTCCCGGACCGCGGACGTGCGGCGCCATCTGGACGAGTGCGCGCCATGCGCGGATGTCCGCGCCTCGCTGGAAGAGATCCGGAGCATGCTGGGCACCCTGCCGGGTCCGGTGCACATGCCCGCCGACGTCGCTGGTCGTATCGATGCCGCACTCGCCGCCGAGGCACGTGTTTCACGTGAAACCGCGATCCCGGACGCCCGACCCACCGACCCACCCGCCGACCGACCCGCCGGACGTCCGCACACCGCGACCGGACCGGGCCGCAAGGGCCGCGCACCGGGACGACGCCGCAGGAAGGTGGTCCTCGGAGCCGTCTTCACGGCCGCTCTCCTGGGAGCAGGGACGTTGTTCCTGCAATCACTCGGGGACGAGGAGTCCTCCACCGCGACCACAGCGCAGAGCACGTTCTCCGGAAGCAGCATCAAGAGCCAGGTCACAGATCTGCTGTCCGCGCCTCAGGGCGAACAGCAGGGCCATGGCACCACGAAGCCCCGCCTGGGAATCGAATCCCAGACGGACACACCCGGACCGGGCGCGAGCGCGAACACCCTCATCCAGCCCGCGATCCCGGTACCGGACTGCATCCGCAAGGGGATCGACAGCAACGGTGACACCCTGGCCGCCAGGACAGGCACATACGACGGCAAGAGCGCGTACCTCGTCCTCATGTCCGTCGTCGGCGACAGCACACACGTGACGGCGTACATCGTCGACACGAGCTGTGTGGGCCGGCAGCCGGCCGCCACGGGCAAGGTCCTTCTGAAGCAGTCGTTCACACGCCCCTGAGCACCCCCGTGTGCCCGGGCCCTACGGGAATGCGCGACCCTTAGGATCCGTTGGGTGGGGTGAGAGCTCCGAGAAAAGGCTCCCACCAGTCGAATGACACAGACCAGAGACGAGGGATTCAAACCGTGAGCGACGTCCGTAACGTGATCATCATTGGCTCCGGGCCCGCCGGGTACACGGCGGCCCTGTACACCGCGCGCGCGTCGCTGAAGCCTCTGGTGTTCGAGGGCGCCGTCACCGCGGGCGGTGCGCTGATGAACACCACGGAGGTGGAGAACTTCCCCGGGTTCCGCGACGGGATCATGGGCCCCGACCTCATGGACAACATGCGCGCCCAGGCCGAGCGCTTCGGCGCCGAGCTGATCCCGGACGACATCGTCTCCGTCGACCTGACCGGTGAGATCAAGACCGTCACCGACACCGCGGGCACGGTCCACAAGGCGAAGGCTGTCATCGTCACCACGGGCTCGCAGCACCGCAAGCTCGGCCTGCCCAACGAGGACGCCCTCTCCGGCCGTGGTGTCTCCTGGTGTGCCACCTGTGACGGGTTCTTCTTCAAGGACCAGGACATCGCCGTGATCGGTGGCGGTGACACCGCGCTGGAGGAGGCCACCTTCCTTTCCCGCTTCGCCAAGTCCGTGACGATCGTCCACCGCCGGGACACGCTGCGCGCCTCCAAGGCCATGCAGGAGCGTGCCTTCGCCGACTCGAAGATCAAGTTCGTGTGGGACAGCGAGGTCGCCGAGATCCAGGGCGAGCAGAAGCTGGCCGGTCTGAAGCTGCGCAACACCAAGACCGGTGCGCTCTCCGACCTGCCGGTGACGGGTCTGTTCATCGCGATCGGCCACGACCCGCGCACCGAGCTGTTCAAGGGCCACCTCGACCTGGACGAGGAGGGCTACCTGAAGGTCGCCTCCCCCTCCACTCGTACCAACCTCACCGGTGTGTTCGCCGCCGGCGACGTGGTCGACCACACCTACCGCCAGGCGATCACCGCGGCCGGTACCGGCTGCTCTGCCGCCCTCGACGCCGAGCGCTTCCTCGCCGCCCTCGCGGACGAGGAGAAGGCCGAACCCGAGAAGACCTCCGTCTGACTTCCCCTTCCGCCCCACCAGCACGACCAAGCTAAGGAGCCCGCCGTGGCCGGCACCCTGAAGAATGTGACCGACGCTTCCTTCGACGAGGACGTTCTCAAGAGCGACAAGCCCGTCCTGGTGGACTTCTGGGCCGCCTGGTGCGGCCCGTGCCGCCAGATCGCTCCGTCTCTCGAGGCGATCGCCGCCGAGCACGGTGACAAGATCGAGATCGTCAAGCTCAACATCGACGAGAACCCGGCCACAGCCGCCAAGTACGGCGTCCTGTCGATCCCGACCCTGAACGTCTACCAGAACGGCGAGGTCGCGAAGACGATCGTCGGCGCCAAGCCCAAGGCCGCGCTCGTCCGCGACCTTGAGGACTTCATCGCCGAGTAGTCGGTGAGGCGGCCGACGCGGCCGCACATGTTTCACGTGAAACACGAATGGGCCGACCCGTCCGGGTCGGCCCATTTTCGTCATTCCACAAACAGTGCGCGCCTACAGCGGCCGCAGCACCGGTTCCTTCTGCACGGCCCCCAGCAGCCGGTCGAGGGCCATCTCCACGTCTTCCTTCCAGGAGAGCGTGGACCGCAGCTCCAGTCGCAGCCGGGGATGGGTGGGGTGCTGCCGGACCGTCTTGAAGCCCACGGCGAGGAGATGGTCGGCGGGCAGCAGGCAGGCCGGTTCCTTCCATCGGGCATCACCGAACGCCTCGATCGCCTTGAAGCCCCGCCGAAGCAGATCCTTGGCCACCGTCTGGACCAGCACTCGACCGAGCCCCTGCCCCTGATAGCGGGGAAGAATGGAGCCGGTCATCAACTGCACGGCATCCGGTGAGACAGGGCTTGTCGGGAACGCCGTCGAACGGGGGACATAAGCCGGCGGTGCATAGAGCACATACCCCACCGGCACATCGTCCACGTAGACCACCCGGCCACAGGATCCCCAGTCCAGTAGCACGGCGGAGATCCACGCCTCCTTCTCCAGCGCGGCAGTACCCGCTCTTATCGCGGCCTCACCGCTGACGGGGTCCAGCTCCCAGAAGACACACGAGCGACAGCGCTTGGGAAGGTCCTGAAGGTTGTCCAGCGTGAGCGGTACAAGCCGACGGCCCATGAAGGCTGTTCCTCGCTTCCTTCGCCCGCGGCATCGCGCGCGGCTGCCAGAGCGCTGCGCTCCCTGAGCAGACTGCCGACGAACCCGCCGACCGCGCCCAGGCTCAAACCCGCGCTCACCAGTCCGGTACGGCTCATCGTTCGCATGGCCCCCGTCTCCGAGTCAGAGGTGTTGCCAGGTGGATGCGCCAAACCCGTTCGCATCGTATCCACGAAGCGATTGCATCGATACCGCCTGAAAGCAAAGAGCGGATCGTGTCCGATGCACACCGGACACGATCCGCTCAATTACCTGAACAAGTAGGCCACGGCCGCGCAGAGCCGGTGGCCATCACTCAGTCCTCCAGGTCCTCGGTCTCCTCCGAAGCACCGGCCGACTGCCCCTCGTGCAGCCCCCTCTGAAGAACGGGCCCCTCACCCGGAGCCAGGGCGCCGAGGATCCGCTCAAGGTCGTCCATCGACGCGAACTCGACGGTGATCTTGCCCTTCTTCTGACCCAGATCGACCTTCACCCGGGTCTCGAATCGATCCGACAGCCGGGTCGCCAGCTCGTTCAGCGCAGGCGAGACGCGAGCACCGGCCCGCGGTCCCTTCGAGCGCTGTGCCTTCTGGGGACGCGAGCCCATCAGGGTCACGATCTCCTCGACGGCTCGCACCGAAAGGCCCTCGGCGACGATCCGGTGAGCCAGCCGGTCCTGCTCCTCCGAGTCCTCCACGGAGAGCAGCGCGCGGGCATGCCCGGCGGAGAGGACCCCGGCAGCAACCCGCCGCTGAACGGCCGGTGAAAGCTTCAGCAGACGCAGCGTGTTGGAGACCTGAGGGCGAGAGCGCCCGATGCGGTCCGCCAACTGGTCGTGCGTGCAGTTGAAGTCCTTCAGCAGCTGGTCGTATGCGGCGGCCTCTTCCAGCGGGTTCAGCTGAGCTCGGTGCAGGTTCTCCAGGAGCGCGTCCAGGAGCAGCTTCTCGTCATCCGTGGCCCGCACGATCGCCGGGATCGCTTCGAGACCGGCCTCACGGCAGGCACGCCAGCGCCGCTCACCCATGATGAGCTCGTAGCGGGCGGGGCCGAGCTGCCGTACGACGACGGGCTGAAGCAGACCAACCTCCTTGATGGAGGTGACCAGCTCGTGCAGCGCGTCCTCGTCGAAGACCTCACGAGGCTGACGCGGGTTCGGAGTGATCGCGTCGAGAGGAATCTCGGCGAAGTGTGCGCCCACGGGAGGCGCGGGAGCCTCGGGGAAGCCGTTCACCGAAGGCTCGTCGGTTTCATGTGAAACAGGCGGCAGCATGGCCACCTTCGCCGCGGCCACCCCCCGGTCGGTCGCCATCCCCGGAACCGACCCGGAGGACGCGGATGCCGCACCGCCCATCGCGCTCTGGGCCGGGGTCTTCTCCGTCGGGGCAGCAGGGATCAGTGCACCTAGGCCACGGCCCAAGCCCCTCCGTCGCTCGCTCACTGGATCCCCTCCACCATGTTCGGGTTGTTCTGGGCGCCGATGTGGGCCTGCGTCGGGTCGTAGCTGATACCGACCCCCTTCAGCGCGATTTCACGGGCCGCCTCCAGATAGGAGAGGGCTCCACTCGATCCCGGATCGTAGGTCAGGACCGTCTGCCCATAGCTCGGCGCCTCGGAGATACGGACGGAGCGGGGAATGCTCGTCCGCAGCACCTCGTCGCCGAAGTGGCTGCGCACCTCGTCCGCGACCTGGGAGGCGAGACGCGTCCGGCCGTCGTACATGGTGAGCAGAATGGTCGACACATGCAGGTTCGGGTTGAGATGCCCGCGCACCAGATCGACATTGCGCAGCAGCTGGCCGAGGCCCTCCAGGGCGTAGTACTCGCACTGGATCGGGATCAGTACCTCCTGGCCTGCGACCAGGGCATTCACGGTCAGCAGACCGAGCGAGGGCGGGCAGTCGATGAGGATGTAGTCCAGCGGCTGCTCATACGCCTGAATCGCCCGCTGAAGCCTGCTCTCTCGTGCCACCAGAGACACCAGCTCGATCTCCGCGCCGGCGAGATCGATCGTGGCGGGGGCACAGAAGAGGCCCTCGACATCCGGGACCGGCTGGACGACCTCTGCGAGCGGCCTGCTCTCGACCAGCACGTCGTAGATGGAGGGAACGTCGGCGTGATGATCGATTCCCAGAGCAGTGGAGGCATTTCCCTGCGGGTCCAGGTCGACCACCAGCACGCGGCTGCCATGCAGAGCCAGCGACGCGGCGAGGTTGACGGTCGTCGTGGTCTTACCCACGCCGCCCTTCTGATTCGCGACGACGATGACCCGGGTCTGCTCGGGCCGCGGCAGTCCTTCACCGGCGCGCCCCAGAGCCTCCACCGCGAGTTGGGCAGCACGACCGATGGGAGTGTCGTCCATCGGAGGCGGTGTTTCACGTGAAACATCCGCCCCCGTCGACTCGGTACGGGGACCGGGGACCGGATCGGTCATCGGTCCCGCGATGTTGGCGTCGGACCGCACGGATTCACTCTCCTCGACTTCAGGCTCGCAATGCACAGAGCCTCCCATGTCTTCGGGGTCGCGAACCAGTGAGGCCTGTTGTTCTGTGGAGAAGTCCACCTCTGTGGACATCCGCGCCGCCTCTCCGAGTGAACCGAGAGGCTTACGGTCACGGGGTTCGGCCGCAGCGCGGCCGCGACTGATGATGCCATGCAACAGGGAGCGACGTTTCACGTGAAACACGATGCAGCGCGGTTACGGCCACCCGTCTGCGACACTCCGGCCTGTACGGATTCTGGACTGATCAGCGGCGTCGCCGTGCTCGCCCCACACGGGCGGCCTTCGCCCGCTTGGCCGCGAACCGCACTCCGCCGGGGCTTTCCCCGACCTCGACCCGCACGACCGTGGACATCGGATCCACGACCCCCTCGCCCACCTGCAGAACCGACGTACCCACCGCGCCCAGTTTGGTCAGGGCCGTCGCCGCGCTCTTGAGCTCTTCCTCGGCGGTGTCCCCCTTGAGCGCGAGCATCTCGCCGTACGGCCGCAGCAAGGGAATCCCCCAGGTGGCCAGCCGGTCCAGCGGAGCCACGGCCCGTGCGGTCACCACATGGACCGGTGGAAGCTGCCCCATGACCTCCTCGGCACGTCCACGGACGACGGTGACATGGTCCAGGCCCAGCAGCTCGACGACCTCGGTCAGGAAGTTCGTCCGCCGCAGCAGCGGTTCCAGAAGAGTGATCTTCAGGTCCTCCCGGACGAGTGCCAGGGGAATGCCGGGGAGGCCCGCACCCGAGCCGACGTCGCACACGGTCACCCCCTCGGGGACGACCTCCGAGAGCACCGCACAGTTCAGCAGATGGCGCTCCCACAGGCGGGGCACCTCCCGTGGGCCGATCAGCCCCCGCTGCACGCCGGCCTCGGCGAGCAGTTCCGCGTAGCGGACCGCATCGGCGAACCGATCGCCAAACACTTCCCGCGCCTTTTCGGGCGCGGGGGGAAGCTCCGCTGCCTCCGTCACGGGGACCGTCCTTCCGTACAGCTCCGACGCAACGCGCCGGTCACCAGAACTACCAGGCTGACAAAATTCGGCCCCGTCTGCGCTACAGACGGGGCCGGTGGAACGTAGAGACCGATCAGGCGGGAAGTACGACGACGAACCGCTGCGGCTCCTCGCCCTCGGACTCGCTGCTCAGTCCGGCCGCCTTGACCGCGTCATGGACGACCTTGCGCTCGAACGGGGTCATCGGCTTGAGCTTCACGGGCTCACCGCTGTTCTTGGCCTCGGCCGCGGCCTTGGCGCCCAGCTCGGAGAGCTCGGCGCGCTTCCTGGCCCGATAGCCCGCGATGTCCAGCATCAGTCGGCTGCGGTCACCGGTCTCCCGGTGCACGGCCAGCCGGGTCAGCTCCTGAAGCGCCTCCAGCACCTCGCCGTCACGGCCGACCAGCTTATTGAGGTCGCGGCTGCTCGAGTCGCTGATGATCGACACGGAGGCTCGATCGGCCTCGACGTCCATGTCGATGTCGCCGTCGAGGTCGGCGATGTCCAGCAGACCCTCGAGATAGTCCGCCGCGATCTCGCCCTCCTGCTCCAGGCGGGTCAGGGTGTCTGCACCCTCGGCAGCGGCGGAGGTGGTGCCTTCCGTCACGGGATGGGCTCCTTCTTACTTCTTGGACGGGGACTTCGGCCGCTGCGGGCCCTTGCGCTGACCGGACTGAGCCTTGCTGCGGTTGCCGCTGCCGGGCTGAGCGGTCTTCTTCGCGGCGGGCTCGGCGTCCTGCGGCTCGTCGGTCTTCTCCAGCGACATGGCGGCGCCCTCCGACTTGGCGACACCGGACTGACGCTGGGACTTGGACTGGCGCTTGGGCTGCTGGCGCTTGGCGGCGGCCGCGCCTTCCTCGGTCTGGGCTTCGGCCTGGGTCTCGCTCTTCACCACGGTGCCGTCGGCCTGGGCCGCCAGTCCCGCCTTGTTGAGGGAGTTGATGAACTTGCGCTCGGCCTCGTTGCGGTCGCGGCCCTTGGCGACGATGGCCTTGATGATGGCCTTCTCGCCCCGGCGGCGGGTCCCGCCGTGCTGAGTGACGTGCTTGGTCAGACGCTCCAAGTAGGAGCCCTGGGCCTTGGAACCCGGGGTCGGGTTGTTGTGGATCACGTACATCTGCTGGCCCATGGTCCACACGTTGGTGGTCAGCCAGTAGACGAGGACACCGACCGGGAAGTTGATGCCGAAGAAGGCGAACATGATCGGGAAGACGTACATGAGCATCTTCTGCTGCTGCATGAACGGCGTCTTCACCGTGGTGTCGACGTTCTTCGTCATCAGCTGGCGCTGCGTGTAGAACTGGGACGCCGACATCAGGACGATCATGACGACGGTCACGACACGCACGTCGGTGACCGAGGCACCCAGAGCGTCGATGGTGCTGGAGCTGTCCCTGAACTTCGCGGCGAGCGGGGCCCCGAAGATGTGCGCCTTACGGGCGCTCTCCAGCAGCGACGAGTTGATGACACCGATGGTGTCGCCCGACGCGATGCCGTTGAGCACGTGGTAGAGGGCGAAGAAGAACGGGGACTGCGCCAGGATGGGAAGGCACGAGGAGAGCGGGTTGGTGCCCGCGTCCTTGTACAGCTTCATCATCTCTTCGGACTGGCGCTGCTTGTCGTTCTTGTAGCGCTCCTGGATCTTCTTCATCTCGGGCTGGAGCGTCTGCATGGCCCGGGTCGCCTTGATCTGCTTCACGAAGAGCGGGATCAGGCAGATACGGATCAGGATCACCAGGGACACGATGGACAGGCCCCAGGCCCATCCGGTGTCAGGGCCGAAGATGGCGCCGTACACCGTGTGGAACTGGACGATGACCCAGGAAACGGGTGTCGTGATGAAGCTGAAGAGGCTGGCAATCGTGTCCACTAATCATGCTCCTTGGGCATGGGACGGGGTCTCTGCGGCCGGGCTCGAAGGAGCCTTCCCCTCGATGGCCTGTTCGGCGGCGGAGGTCCCGCCCCTGCGCGTACGCCAGGCGCCACGCAGCATTTCGTGCCACCGCGGGCGCTTGCGCGGCGGAACATGGTCCACGCCGCCCAGCGACCACGGATTGCACCGGAGGATGCGCCAGGCGGTGAGCGCCGTTCCCTTGACCGCGCCGTGCCGGTCAATGGCGGTGTAGCCGTAGTGGGAGCACGACGGGTAGTACTTGCACACCGGCCCGAGCAGTGGACTGATCGTCCACTGGTACAGCTTGATCAGGGCCAGTAGTGGGTACTTCATCGCGCGCCCCCTCCCAGCAGCCGTTGAAGAGCGGCATCCAGGTCTTGGGCCAGCTGTGCATGGTCTGCGTCGCCCGCTCCGGGCAGCGCTCGTACGACTACCAGGCTACCGGGGGGAAACAGGGTGACTCGGTCTCGCATCAGGTGGCGAAGCCTGCGCTTCACCGTGTTCCGTACGACCGCGCCGCCCACTGCCTTGCTCACGACGAAACCCGCACGCGTCGGGGGAGCGCTCTCCCCAGGCGCGTGCGGGTCCGTGTCACCGCTACGAAAGTGGACGACGAGGAGCGGGCGGCCGGCCCGGCGGCCTCGTCGTACCGCGGTCGCGAAGTCCTCGCGCCGCCTCAGCCGGTTCTCGGTGGGCAGCACGACGGCATGACCTGACCGGGATCAGGCGGACAGGCGGGCGCGACCCTTGCCACGGCGGGACGCGAGAATCGCGCGGCCGGCACGGGTGCGCATACGCAGCCGGAAGCCGTGGGTCTTCGCGCGACGACGGTTGTTCGGCTGGAAGGTGCGCTTGCTCACTCGGGGGCTCCAGAAAGAATCGGTTTATGCGGGGTGCCGTCCTGGCTGTCACCGTGCGCCCACGAGTAGCTCGCGTCACGCCCGAGTGCACCGCTTACCGATCACCTGGAGTGATCTGTGCCCATCGGAGGCAGGCGGCAGCAGCCATCGACAACTCGACCTGGTTACGGTACGCGGGGCTACGCCATCCGGTCAAACCAGGGGGCATCGCGAGACACTGTCCACAGGCTGGGGACAACAACTTGAACCCTACCGGCCGCGCTGACTACCGTGGCTGAACTTCGATTCGTTCCCATCATCCCTACCCGTCCGCGAACCACACGTTCGTGGGACCTGTGAGAGAGCGTGCCCTGTGGCTGACGTACCTGCCGATCTTGCCGCAGTGTGGCCACGAGTACTGGAGCAACTCCTCGGGGAGGGCCGCGGTCAGGGTGTGGAGGCGAGGGACGAGCACTGGATCAGACGCTGCCAGCCCCTCGCGCTGGTCGCGGACACCGCCCTGCTCGCGGTACCGAACGAATTCGCGAAAGGCGTGCTGGAGGGCCGCCTCGCCCCGGTCGTCAGCGAGACCCTGAGCCGGGAGTGCGGCCGCCCGATCCGCATCGCCATCACCGTCGATGACTCCGTCGGCGAACCGCCCGGCCAGCCGGCCGCCGCCGCGCAGCCGCCGTCCCGCTACGAGGAGCCCGAGCTTCCCCCGGGGCAGCACGAGGGCTACGGCCGCCACCGCGCCGACCAGCGGCAGGGCAACGAGCAGGGCTCCCGCGGGGACCAGCTCCCCACCGCCCGGCCGGCCTACCCGTCCGAGTACCAGCGTCCCGAGCCGGGCGCCTGGCCGCGGCCGGCCCAGGACGAGTACGGCTGGCAGCAGCAGCGGCTCGGTTTCCCCGAGCGCGACCCCTACGCGTCGCCGTCGCAGGACTCCTACGGCCCGCCCGGGCGCGACACCTACGGGCAGTCCGGACCGTCCGGGCAGGACACGTACGGCTCCGCACGTGACTCGTACACCTCGCCGCAGGACCCCTACGGGAGCGGTCAGGACACCTACGGCTCCGGGCAGGAGTCGTACGGCTCCTCCCCCTCGGACTACCGCCCACAGGCGATGGAGCGGTCCGGGTACGAGCAGAAGCGCTCCGACTACGGGCCGGCGCGGGTCGAGTACGACCAGCGCGATCCCACCCGCCGTGATCTGCCCGAGCAGCCGTCCGGCTCCGGCCAGGCGCAGCGCGGCGGCCCGTCGGGCGCGCAGCCCGGCACGGCCGGTGGCCAGGGGGAACCGACCGCGCGGCTCAACCCGAAGTACCTCTTCGACACGTTCGTCATCGGCGCCTCCAACCGCTTCGCGCACGCGGCCGCGGTCGCCGTCGCGGAGGCGCCCGCCAAGGCGTACAACCCGCTGTTCATCTACGGCGAGTCGGGGCTCGGCAAGACGCACCTGCTGCACGCCATCGGCCACTACGCCCGCAGCCTCTACCCGGGCACACGCGTGCGCTATGTGAGCTCCGAGGAGTTCACCAACGAGTTCATCAACTCCATCCGCGACGGCAAGGGCGACAGCTTTCGCAAGCGCTACCGCGAGATGGACATCCTGCTCGTCGACGACATCCAGTTCCTCGCGGACAAGGAGTCGACGCAGGAGGAGTTCTTCCACACCTTCAACACGCTCCACAACGCGAACAAGCAGATCGTGCTGTCCTCCGACCGGCCTCCGAAACAGCTGGTCACGCTGGAGGACCGGCTGCGCAACCGGTTCGAGTGGGGTCTGATCACCGACGTCCAGCCGCCGGAGCTGGAGACGCGCATCGCGATCCTGCGCAAGAAGGCGGTCCAGGAACAGCTGAACGCCCCGCCGGAGGTACTGGAGTTCATCGCGTCCCGGATCTCGCGCAACATCCGCGAGCTGGAGGGCGCGCTGATCCGGGTGACGGCGTTCGCCTCGCTCAACCGGCAGCCGGTGGACCTCGGGCTGACCGAGATCGTGCTCAAGGACCTGATCCCGGGCGGCGAGGACTCCGCGCCGGAGATCACGGCACCGGCCATCATGGCTGCGACCGCCGACTACTTCGGGCTCACCGTCGAGGACCTGTGCGGGACCTCCCGCGGCCGGGCCCTGGTGACGGCACGCCAGATCGCCATGTACCTGTGCCGCGAGCTGACGGACCTGTCGCTGCCGAAGATCGGCGCGCAGTTCGGCGGCCGTGACCACACGACCGTGATGCACGCCGACCGCAAGATCCGCGCGCTGATGGCGGAGCGGCGCTCCATCTACAACCAGGTCACGGAACTGACCAACCGCATCAAGAACGGCTGACGGCGGGTACGGCCGGCTGGGCCGGACCGCAGGCGTACGACGCCCAGGGGCGTCCTCGGAGACATCCGGGGGCGCCCTTCGCGCTGTCCGGCCCCGTCGTCTCCGCCCTCCCCGGCCATCCCGCTCGTCGTTACGCGGACATCCCCTGTTCGATTACCGGCCGGGTTACGGCCTCCCTCCACAGATTTGGTGACTTTCTTCCGTCCACATCCTGGGGACTGCGAAGTTGTCCCGAACGGCATCCACAGGGAGCCCGGGGAGACGGTGTTCGCCCAGCTCAAGTGCCTGTGGAATCGTGGACGAAGGATCTCCACAGACTGTGGACGAAGCCGGGATCCACAGGCTGTGCACGAAGTTGTCCACGGGGCTGCCCACAGATCGGGGCCGGTTGTCCCCAGTGATCCCCGGCTTCTCCACATGACTGTCCACTGTTCGGCAACGCGACGCCCCGGATCACCACGTCGAGTGAAAGCCGTCACACCAAGCTGCCGGGTTGGGGTGTGGGAAACGTGGGTAATTCTGGGGACACAGCTGGGGAGAACTGCCCTCAACCTGTGGGCGCTGTGTGCAGAACTTTCTGTTCTCCACAGAAACCCCGAGTTGTCCACTGCCTCCACCCACAGGACCGGTGGACAAAATTCCTGCTCTGAGCTGGGAAAACGTGGTTATCCACGGTATCCACAGGCCCTACTACTACTCCCAACCAGAGAGAGAGTGGAATCCGTTTCGAAGTGGGTCCTGTGCACAACTTGCCGTTTCGAGCCCGGCTGCCCCACGGCACGACTTGACCCCGACCGGCACCTGCTGTCAGTGCGGTGCGTCAGACTGGTCCCCGGTGTCCTTCCCGGCGCAGTGGGCTGTGACACCGGGTCGTAGGGCTCAGTAGCAACAGCAGGAGGCGGCTTACGGTGAAGATCCGGGTGGAACGCGACGTACTCGCGGAGGCAGTGGCCTGGGCGGCTCGCAGCCTTCCGGCTCGTCCGCCGGCGCCTGTCCTCGCCGGCCTGCTGCTGAAGGCCGAGGACGGCCAGCTGAGCCTGTCGAGCTTCGACTACGAGGTGTCCGCACGGGTCTCCGTCGACGCGGAGGTCGAGGAGGACGGCACGGTCCTGGTCTCCGGCCGCCTGCTCGCCGACATCTGCCGCGCGCTCCCCAACCGCCCGGTGGAGATCTCCACAGACGGTGTACGTGCGACGGTGGTCTGTGGATCCTCCCGGTTCACCCTGCACACCCTGCCGGTGGAGGAGTACCCGTCCCTGCCGCAGATGCCGAACGCGACCGGCACGGTCCCCGGCGAGGTCTTCGCCTCCGCCGTGCAGCAGGTCGCCATCGCCGCGGGCCGCGACGACACACTGCCCGTGCTGACCGGTGTGCGCATCGAGATCGAGGGCGACACGGTCACCCTGGCCTCCACCGACCGCTACCGCTTCGCGGTCCGCGAGTTCCTGTGGAAGCCGGAGAACCCGGACGCCTCCGCGGTCGCGCTGGTGCCCGCCAAGACGCTCCTGGACACCGCCAAGGCGCTCACCAGCGGCGACAGCGTGATCCTCGCGCTGTCCGGCTCGGGCGCGGGCGAGGGCCTGATCGGTTTCGAGGGCGCAGGGCGGCGGACGACCACCCGCCTGCTGGAGGGCGACCTCCCGAAGTACCGGACGCTGTTCCCGACCGAGTTCAACAGCATCGCCGTGATCGAGACCGCCCCCTTCGTGGAGGCCGTCAAGCGTGTGGCGCTGGTGGCCGAGCGGAACACCCCGGTACGGCTCAGCTTCGAGCAGGGCGTGCTCATCCTGGAGGCAGGCTCCAGCGACGACGCACAGGCTGTGGAAAGGGTCGACGCCCAGCTGGACGGCGACGACATCTCGATCGCCTTCAACCCGACCTTCCTGCTCGACGGTCTGAGCGCGATCGACTCCCCGGTCGCCCAGCTGTCGTTCACGACGTCCACGAAGCCCGCGCTGCTCAGCGGCAAGCCGGCGCTGGACGCAGAGGCGGACGAGGCCTACAAGTACCTGATCATGCCGGTGCGGCTCAGCGGTTGACGCGGGTGTGGGCATGCGGATGAGCGCGTATGCCCACAGATGTGCGTGAGCGTCCGGGTTTAGGCTCGGACACAGGTACGAAAGTGCCTTCCACCTCACGCAGAAACCTAAGGAACACAACTGATGGAGCTCGGTCTCGTCGGCCTCGGCAAGATGGGCGGCAACATGCGCGAGCGGATCCGCCGCGCAGGCCACACCGTCATCGGGTACGACCGCAACGCGGACCTCGCGGACGTCCACAGCCTCGAAGAACTTGTGGACAAGCTCCCCACGCCGCGCGTGGTCTGGGTGATGGTCCCGGCCGGCGATCCCACCCAGGCCACCGTCGACCGGCTCGCCGAGCTCCTGGAGCCCGGCGACGTCGTCGTGGACGGCGGCAACTCCCGCTGGACGGACGACGAGAAGCACGCCGAGCAGTTGGCCGCCAAGGGCATCGGCTTCGTGGACTGCGGCGTCTCCGGTGGTGTCTGGGGCCTGGAGAACGGGTACGCGCTGATGTACGGCGGCGCCGTGGACGACATCGCCAAGGTGCGGCCGTTCTTCGACGCGCTCAAGCCCGAGGGTGACTTCGGCGCGGTGCACGCGGGCAAGGTGGGCGCGGGCCACTTCGCGAAGATGGTCCACAACGGCATCGAGTACGCGATGATGCAGGCCTATGCCGAGGGCTGGGAGCTCCTGGAGAAGGCCGACTCCGTCACCGACGTCCGCGAGGTCTTCCGCTCCTGGCAGGAAGGCACGGTCATCCGTTCCTGGCTGCTCGACCTGGCGGTGAACGCCCTCGACGAGGACGAGCACCTGGAGCGCCTGAAGGGCTACGCACAGGACTCCGGCGAGGGCCGGTGGACCGTGGAGGCCGCCATAGACCACGCGGTGCCGCTCCCGGCGATCACCGCCTCGTTGTTCGCGCGGTTCTCCTCCCGGCAGGAGGACTCGCCGCAGATGAAGATGATCGCCGCGCTGCGCAACCAGTTCGGCGGCCACGCCGTAGAGACGAAGTAATCCACAGGGTCGCCCCGCGATCCACAACCCCGGGGGAGGTCGGTGCACGACCATGCACGTCACGCATCTGTCGCTGGCCGACTTCCGCTCCTACGCCCGGGTCGAGGTCCCGCTCGACCCGGGCGTCACCGCCTTCGTCGGTCCCAACGGCCAGGGCAAGACGAACCTGGTCGAGGCCGTCGGCTACCTCGCCACCCTCGGCAGCCACCGTGTCGCCTCCGACGCCCCCCTGGTCCGTATGGGCGCCGACCGCGCGATCGTCCGGGCGCGGGTCAGACAGGGCGAGCGTGAGCAGCTGGTCGAGCTGGAGCTCAACCCCGGCAAGGCAAACCGCGCCCGCGTCAACCGGTCCTCCCAGGTGCGGCCGCGCGACGTGCTGGGGATCGTACGGACCGTACTGTTCGCCCCCGAGGACCTGGCCCTGGTCAAGGGCGATCCCGGTGAGCGCCGCCGCTTGCTGGACGAGCTGATCACCGCGCGCTCCCCGCGCATGGCGGGCGTGCGCTCCGACTACGAGCGCGTCCTCAAACAGCGCAACACCCTCCTGAAGACGGCCGCGCTGGCCCGGCGGCACGGCGGCCGCTCCCTCGACCTGTCGACCCTGGACGTGTGGGACCAGCACCTCGCGCGCGTGGGTGCCGAACTGCTCGCCCAGCGCCTCGACCTGATCGCCGCGATCCAGCCGCTGGCCGACAAGGCCTACGAGCAACTCGCCCCCGGCGGCGGCCCCGTCGCCCTGGAGTACAAGCCGTCCGCGCCCGGCGAGGCCCATACGCGCGAGGATCTCTACGCGCAGCTGACGCAGGCCCTGGCCGACGCCCGCAAGCAGGAGATCGAGCGGGGCGTGACCCTGGTCGGCCCCCACCGCGACGACCTCGTGCTGAAACTCGGCCAGCTGCCGGCCAAGGGGTACGCCTCGCACGGCGAGTCCTGGTCCTACGCGCTGGCGCTGCGCCTGGCGTCGTACGACCTGCTGCGCGCGGAGGGCAACGAGCCGGTGCTGATCCTCGACGACGTGTTCGCCGAGCTGGACGCCCGCCGGCGCGAACGGCTGGCCGAGCTCGTCGCGCCCGGCGAGCAGGTGCTGGTGACCGCCGCGGTCGACGACGACGTGCCGGCGGCCCTGGCCGGGGCGCGATACACGGTGTCCGGCGGGACGGTGGAGCGCGTATGAGCACCGAAGGACCCACACCCGGAGGCCACGGCGGGACACCCGGGAGGAACCCCGAGCCCTCCGGTGTGGACCTCGCGCGCGTGGCGCTGCGCGCCGCACGGGAGCAGGCACGCGCGCGGGGGGCCGCGGCCGAGCAGAAGAAGCAGGCGAGACGGGGCGGCCTGCGCTCCGGCGCGCGCGCCGACGGCCGCGATCCCATGGCGCTGGGCGCCGCGATCAACCGGCTGATCAACGAGCGCGGCTGGGAGGCGCCGGCCGCGGTGGGCGGGGTCATGGGCCGCTGGCCGCAGATCGTCGGCGAGGACCTGGCCAAGCACTGTGTGCCGCAGCGGTACGACGAGGACGAGCGCGTGCTGGTCGTGAGCTGCGACTCCACGGCGTGGGCGACACAGCTGCGGCTGCTCGCCCCGGCACTGGTGGCCCGGCTCAACGAGGACCTCGGCCAGGGCACGGTGCGGCTGATCAAGGTTCTCGGCCCGGGCGGTCCGGCCCGCCGCTACGGCTCCTTGCGGGCCCCGGGAAGCACCGGCCCCGGCGACACCTACGGGTGACGTGCGTCACGCATGTCACACGCGCCTCACAGCCTCGCGCGGACGTCCGGTGACGGGCCCCGCGTCGCGGATCCCGTCCGAGGTCTCGCCGTACCGCCATAGTGCCGTCGCCGTACTACCGCACAAGGTTACGAATCCGGACATGACCGCCGAGTAGCCAAGGGTTGACAGTCGGAAGCGCTGAGTGCCTCTGTGAGCCTCTTGGAGCCCCCATCCGTATATCGGGACCCGGTCGGGACCGGTTCAGGGCGGCACGTGGGGACTCAGGTACCGGCAAACCCCCATCACTGTCGGCGCTACCGGTAGACTGGAAGCCAATCCCGCCCCAGTTACCGGGGACCTCCGGGACTGGCTGAGCAACGCTGATCAAGGCTTACCAACGCAACATGCCGCAGCCGCTCCGGCAACCCGCCGACGAGCCCGGCTCGTGCTGTGCCAGAAAGGGCGCTTCGTGGCCGATTCCGGCAACCCCAACGAGAACAACCCGTCCACCGAGTCGGGCGCGAACAACGAGGTCACCTCCTCGTACGACGCCAGCGCCATCACCGTCCTCGAAGGACTGGACGCGGTCCGCAAGCGGCCCGGTATGTACATCGGCTCCACCGGCGAGCGCGGTCTGCACCACCTTGTGTACGAGGTCGTGGACAACTCCGTCGACGAGGCGCTGGCCGGCCACGCGGACACCATCGACGTGACGATCCTGGCCGACGGCGGTGTGCGTGTCGTCGACAACGGCCGTGGCATCCCGGTGGGCATCGTGCCCTCCGAGGGGAAGCCGGCCCTTGAGGTCGTGCTGACCGTGCTGCACGCGGGCGGCAAGTTCGGCGGCGGCGGCTACGCGGTCTCCGGCGGTCTGCACGGCGTCGGCGTCTCGGTCGTGAACGCCCTGTCCAGCAGGGTGTCGGTGGAGGTCAGGACCGACGGCCACCGCTGGACGCAGGACTACAAGCTGGGCGTCCCGACAGCGCCGCTGGTTCAGCACGAGGCGATGAGCGAGACCGGTACGTCGGTGACGTTCTGGGCCGACGCGGACATCTTCGAGACGACCGAGTACTCCTTCGAGACGCTGTCGCGGCGTTTCCAGGAGATGGCGTTCCTCAACAAGGGTCTGACCATCAAGCTCACCGACGAGCGTGAGTCGGCGAAGGCGACCTCCGGGGCGGACGAGGCGGGTGCCGACGAGAAGGCCGAGGTCAAGACCGTCACTTACCACTACGAAGGCGGCATCGTCGACTTCGTGAAGTACCTGAACTCCCGCAAGGGAGACGCGGTGCACCCGACCGTGATCGACCTCGAGGCCGAGGACCGGGACAAGAGCCTGTCCCTCGAGGTCGCGATGCAGTGGAACAGCGGCTACAGCGAGGGCGTGTACTCGTTCGCCAACATCATCCACACCCACGAGGGCGGCACCCACGAGGAGGGCTTCCGTGCGGCCCTCACCAGCCTGATCAACAAGTACGCGCGTGACAAGAAGCTGCTGCGCGAGAAGGACGAGAACCTCACGGGTGACGACATCCGCGAGGGCCTGACGGCGATCATCTCGGTCAAGCTGAGCGAGCCGCAGTTCGAGGGCCAGACCAAGACCAAGCTGGGAAACACGGAGGCCAAGACCTTCGTGCAGAAGGCGGTCTACGAGCACCTCAACGACTGGCTGGACCGCAACCCGGTCGAGGCCGCGGACATCGTCCGCAAGGGCATCCAGGCGGCCACCGCGCGGGTGGCGGCCCGCAAGGCCCGTGACCTCACCCGCCGCAAGGGCCTGCTGGAGAGCGCGTCCCTGCCGGGCAAGCTGTCGGACTGCCAGTCCAACGACCCCACCAAGTGCGAGATCTTCATCGTCGAGGGTGACTCCGCCGGCGGCTCGGCCAAGTCCGGCCGCAACCCGCAGTACCAGGCGATCCTTCCGATCCGCGGCAAGATCCTCAACGTCGAGAAGGCCAGGATCGACAAGATCCTGCAGAACCAGGAGATCCAGGCGCTGATCTCGGCCTTCGGCACCGGCGTGCACGAGGACTTCGACATCGAGAAGCTCCGCTATCACAAGATCATCCTGATGGCGGACGCCGACGTCGACGGCCAGCACATCAACACCCTGCTGCTGACCTTCCTGTTCCGCTTCATGCGGCCGCTGGTCGAGGCCGGCCACGTCTTCCTGTCCCGCCCCCCGCTCTACAAGATCAAGTGGGGCCGGGACGACTTCGAGTACGCGTACTCGGACCGTGAGCGCGACGCCCTGCTCGACCTCGGCCGTCAGCGCGGCAAGCGCATCAAGGAAGACTCGATCCAGCGCTTCAAGGGCCTCGGCGAGATGAACGCCGAGGAGCTTCGGGTGACCACGATGGACCAGGAGCACCGTGTCCTCGGCCAGGTCACCCTGGATGACGCCGCTCAGGCCGACGATCTGTTCTCGGTCCTGATGGGCGAGGACGTCGAAGCCCGCCGCGCGTTCATCCAGCGCAACGCCAAGGACGTCCGCTTCCTCGACATCTGAGTCGGTCTCAGCTGACCGCACCAGGAAGGATCCTCACCAGCAATGGCCGACGAGAACACTCCCGTCACCCCTGAAGCGAGCGACGTCGCGACTCAGCGCGTCGAGCCCGTCGGGCTCGAAACGGAGATGCAGCGCTCGTACCTCGACTACGCGATGTCCGTCATCGTGTCCCGGGCGCTGCCCGACGTCCGTGACGGTCTCAAGCCCGTCCACCGGCGCGTGCTCTACGCGATGTACGACGGCGGCTACCGCCCCGAGCGCGGCTTCTACAAGTGCGCCCGTGTGGTGGGCGACGTCATGGGCAACTACCACCCGCACGGCGACTCCTCCATCTACGACGCGCTGGTCCGGCTCGCGCAGCCGTGGGCGATGCGCATGCCGCTCGTCGACTCCAACGGCAACTTCGGCTCCCCGGGCAACGACCCGGCGGCCGCCATGCGCTACACCGAGTGCAAGATGGCGCCGCTGTCGATGGAGATGGTCCGCGACATCGACGAGGAGACCGTCGACTTCACGGACAACTACGACGGCCGCTCCCAGGAGCCGACCGTCCTGCCGTCCCGCTTCCCGAACCTGCTGATCAACGGCTCGGCCGGCATCGCGGTCGGCATGGCGACCAACATCCCGCCGCACAACCTGCGCGAGGTCGCGTCCGGCGCCCAGTGGTACCTGGAGAACCCCGAGGCCTCCCACGAGGAGCTCCTCGACGCGCTCATCGAGCGCATCAAGGGCCCCGACTTCCCGACCGGCGCGCTGGTGGTGGGCCGCAAGGGCATCGAGGAGGCCTACCGCACCGGCCGCGGCTCGATCACCATGCGCGCGGTGGTCGAGGTCGAGGAGATCCAGAACCGTCAGTGCCTGGTGGTCACGGAGCTGCCCTACCAGGTGAACCCCGACAACCTGGCGCAGAAGATCGCCGACCTGGTGAAGGACGGCAAGGTCGGCGGGATCGCCGACGTCCGCGACGAGACCTCGTCCCGTACGGGCCAGCGCCTGGTGATCGTCCTGAAGCGGGACGCGGTCGCCAAGGTCGTGCTGAACAACCTCTACAAGCACACCGACCTCCAGACGAACTTCGGCGCCAACATGCTGGCGCTGGTCGACGGCGTGCCGCGCACGCTCTCGCTCGACGCGTTCATCCGGCACTGGGTGACGCACCAGATCGAGGTCATCGTCCGCCGTACGCGCTTCAGGCTGCGCAAGGCGGAGGAGCGGGCGCACATCCTGCGAGGCCTGCTGAAGGCCCTGGACGCCATCGACGAGGTCATCGCGCTGATCCGGCGCAGCGACACCGTCGACATCGCGCGCGAGGGCCTGATGGGCCTGCTGGAGATCGACGAGATCCAGGCGAACGCCATCCTGGAGATGCAGCTTCGCCGGCTGGCCGCGCTGGAGCGCCAGAAGATCGTCCAAGAGCACGACGAGCTCCAGGCGAAGATCACCGAGTACAACGCGATCCTCGCCTCCCCGGTTCGCCAGCGGGGCATCGTCAGCGAGGAACTGGCCGCGATCGTCGAGAAGTTCGGCGACGACCGCAAGACCATGCTGGTGCCCTACGACGGTGACATGTCCATCGAGGACCTGATCGCCGAGGAGGACATCGTCGTCACCGTCTCCCGCGGCGGCTACGTCAAGCGGACCAAGACGGACGACTACCGGGCGCAGAAGCGCGGCGGCAAGGGGGTGCGGGGCACGAAGCTGAAGGAGGACGACATCGTCGACCACTTCTTCGTCTCCACCACGCACCACTGGCTGCTGTTCTTCACCAACAAGGGCAGGGTCTACCGGGCGAAGGCGTACGAGCTGCCGGACGCCGGCCGGGACGCGCGTGGGCAGCATGTCGCGAACCTGCTGGCCTTCCAGCCGGACGAGGCGATCGCCGAGATCCTCGCGATCCGGGACTACGACGCGGCGCCGTACCTGGTCCTCGCCACCAAGGCGGGCCTGGTCAAGAAGACCTCGCTCAAGGACTACGACTCCCCGCGCTCGGGCGGTGTCATCGCCATCAACCTGCGTGAGCGGGAGGACGGAAGCGACGACGAACTGATCGGGGCCGAGCTCGTCTCGGCCGACGACGATCTTCTGCTGATCAGCAAGAAGGCGCAGTCGATCAGGTTCACCGCCTCGGACGAATCGATGCGGCCCATGGGCCGTGCCACCTCGGGCGTCAAGGGCATGAGTTTCCGCGAGGGCGACGAACTGCTCTCGATGAATGTTGTTCGACCCGGTACGTTCGTGTTCACTGCAACGGACGGCGGGTACGCGAAGCGGACCGCCGTCGACGAGTACCGCGTCCAGGGCCGCGGTGGCCTGGGCATCAAGGCCGCCAAGATCGTGGAGGACCGCGGCTCGCTCGTCGGCGCGCTGGTGGTCGAGGAGACCGACGAGATCCTCGCCATCACGCTGTCCGGCGGTGTGATTCGCACGCGAGTCAACGAGGTCAGGGAGACGGGCCGTGACACCATGGGCGTCCAACTGATCAACCTGGGCAAGCGCGATGCCGTGGTCGGTATCGCTCGTAACGCCGAGGCGGGACGCGAGGCGGAGGAAGTCGACGGCGACGTGGCCGTGGACGAGACCGCCGAGGATGCCGCGACCACCGGCACGGACGAGGGCGAGGCGCCCTCGGCCGAGTAGCACGAGGAGAGAGTCATCGTGAGCGGAGCCACGGGCGCCGGTTCGGTCGGTACCTCGACCGGAACCCCTGCCGATCAGCAGAAGAACGGCGGCGGCCGTGGCTCCGCCGCGCACGCGGCGGCCCCGGCGGATCCGCACACGACCAATCTCAAGCCGATCAGGCCCTCCGCGACCGATGCGCACGCGGACACGCATGGATCCCAGGGGGGAACTGTGACGGACACCCGAGGCCCGCAGACCCAGCCCGCCGCGACCGAGACGCAGGACGGCTCGCCGCTGCCCGACGGACGCCAGCAGCAGCCGGCCGGGCCCTACCACCCGCCGCAGGCCTACCCGGCCCAGGCCCAGACCGGCGCCGTACGCCGCCCGCGCACCGGTGTGCGCACCACGCCCCGCACCCGCAAGGCACGGTTGCGCGTGGCGAAGGCCGACCCGTGGTCGGTGATGAAGGTCAGCTTCCTGCTCTCCATCGCGCTGGGCATCTGCACGATCGTCGCGTCCGCCGTGCTCTGGATGGTCATGAACGCGATGGGTGTGTTCTCCACCGTCGGCGGCACCATCTCGGAGGCGACCGGTTCGAACGAGGCGAACGGCTTTGATCTCCAGGCCTTCCTGTCCCTGCCGCACGTGCTGATGTTCGCGACGGTCATCGCGGTCATCGACGTCGTCCTCGCGACGGCCCTGGCCACCCTGGGCGCGTTCATCTACAACCTCTCCGCGGGATTCGTCGGCGGCATCGAGCTGACGCTCGCCGAGGACGAGTGACCACCAACCGATTTTGGGACTGCCCCCGTCGTGCGCTAATCTTCAGGAGTCAGCGCGCGGGACACACACCGCACAGCGCGGCGGGGCTATAGCTCAGTTGGTTAGAGCGCATCCCTGATAAGGATGAGGCCACAGGTTCAAATCCTGTTAGCCCCACCATTGCGAAGACCCCTTGGCCAGAAGGCCGGGGGTCTTCGGCGTTGTGAGCGCGGGGTCATGGCAGCCCAGGACAGCAAAAAAGGCCCGACCGCTGGCGACGGGGGATGCACCAGCGATCGGGCTGTGGCCAACAGTAACAAGGCCGGTTGTCCGGTGGGGGCCGACTCGTCCGCCACGATAAGCAGTTGTGATCGGGATCACGCGGGTGCGGTCCCGGCCCGGCCGACCCGGTCAGTTGTCGCACGGGGGATCGTAGGAGAGCCGGGGCAGGTACTCACGCCACTTCTGCGGGGTCAGGACACCCCGGGTGACCGAGCAGATGTGGCTGATCGCCGGGCCGACGTCCAACCTCCACAGCCGGACGGTGTCGGCGCCGCTCGACACCCCGAGCATCTCGCTGTTCGGGCTGAACGACAGGAAGTTGCCCGTTCTCGCGATGGGACTCATCGACTGGCCGATGGGCGAGGCGTCGGCGGGGTTCGCCATGTTCCACAGCCGCACCGTGTCGTCGTCGCCGCCGCTCGCCAGGGTGCTGCCGTCCCGGCTGAACGTCAGCGACACGACCGCCTCGGTGTGCCCGGTGAGCGTGGGGCCCGACCGGGTCGCCGCATTCGGGTCGGTGATGTTCCACAGCCGCACCGTGCCGTCGTCACTGCCGCTCGCCAGGGTGTGGCTGTCGGGGCTGTAGGCGAGCGCGTTGACCGGCGCCAGGTGTGCCTTGAGAGGTCTGCCGAGCGGATGCGGGTGGTGCGGGTCGACGACATCCCACAGGCGGACGGTGGTGTCGGCACTGCCGCTGGCCAGGGTGCGGCCGTCGGGGCTGTAGGCGAGGGTGTCGAGATAGCCCGTGTGCCCGGTGAGCGGAGCGCCGAGCGGGACCGGGTGCGCCGGGTCGGTGGCGTTCCACAGCTGAATGGACCGGTCGTCGTACGCGGTCGCCAGAACACGTCCGTCCGGGCTGAACGCCAACGCCTCACCCCCGCCGAACCGTGTCCGCAGGGTGAGTGGACGGCCGTAGACGACGGGCCGGGCCGGGTCGGCGACGTTCCACAGCTGCACCGTGCTGCCGCCGCTCACCACCGCGAGCGTGCGGCCGTCGGGCGAGAACACCAGTGAGTACACCTCGCCGTCGGCGGGCGTGAAGGGGTGGCTCAGCAGGACGGGCCGCTCGGGATCCGCCACCTTCCACAGTCGTATTCGCCCGTCGCGCGCGGCGGTGGCCAGCACCTGCCCGTCCTTGCGGAACGCCCCTATCCGACCGATCATGTCCGACGTCGGCAGCGCCCACAGGCGCACCTTGTTGTCCCCGCTGCCGGTGGCGAGGGTCCGCCCGTCGGGGCTGAAGCCCACGGCGTACATTTCGCCGCTGCCGCCCGCGAGAGGCTCGCCGACCTGCGACGGGTACGCCGGATTCCGGACGTTCCACAGGCTCGCCGTGCTGTCCGCGCTGCCGGCCGCGAGCCTGGTGCCGTCCGGGCTGAAGGCGACCGACCAGACGCGGCCGGTGTGCCCGGTGAGCGGTGCGCCGAGCCGGCGC
The DNA here is from genome assembly GCF_044745865.1 of Streptomyces sp. NPDC086787. NCBI lineage: Bacteria > Bacillati > Actinomycetota > Actinomycetes > Kitasatosporales > Streptomycetaceae > Streptomyces > Streptomyces sp. NPDC086787. The sequence continues at coordinate 142,208 of NZ_JBIVBC010000003.1, forward strand.
GCCCGGTGCGGGTCGGCGACGTTCCACAGCCGGATGGTGTCGTCGGCGCTGCCGCTGGCGAGGGTGCGCCCGTCAGGGCTGAAGGCCACCGAGTGCACCGTGTCGGTGTGACCGGTGAGCGGGCTGCCGTCCGGGACCGGCCGGTGGGGATCCGCCACGTTCCACAGCCGGATCGCGTGGTCGTCGCCGCCGGCCGCCAGGGTGTGTCCGTCTGGACTGAACGCCACCGAGCGCACGGCCGCGGCCGAGCCGGCCAGAGTGGCGAGCGCGCTCGGCCGGGCCGGGTTCCGCACGTCCCACAGGCGCACGGCGTGATCCTCGTTGGCGGAGGCGAGGGTGTGCCCGTCCGGGGAGAAGGCGAGCAGGTAGATGGTGCCTCCGTGACCCGCCAGGGGCGCGCCGAGGGACTTCGGGTGCCCGGGATCGGAGACGTCCCAGAGCCGAATGGTGCCGTCGTCGGAGGCACTGGCGAGGGTACGGCCGTCAGGGCTGAAGATCGCCGTGCTCACCCAGCTGGTGTGGCCGGTCAGGGGCCTGCCCAGAGGTTTGGGCCGGGTCGGGTCGGTCACGTTCCACAGGCGGACGGTGCGGTCGTAGCTGGCGGTGGCCAGCACTCGGCCGTCCGGGCTGAACGTGGTGAGGTAGACGGCACCGGTGTGCCCGGTCAGGCCGGTGGCCAGCGGCGCGTTGACGATCGAGATCAGCCGGTTGTTCGTGCCCGCGTCGTCGGGCCGCAGCCGGTGCGCCACCAGATCGAGCTGGGCGGACAGCGACGGGTCGGTGTACTGGACCCGGTCGGCCTCCGCCACCACCTGCTGGAACACGGCGTCGTCCCGCTGCTGGCGGGCGATCAGCGCCGCGCCACCGGCCAGGACGGCCAGCACGACCAGGGCCGACACCGCGGTCCTGCTGACCCAGACCAGACGCCTGCGCAGCCGGACCGAAGCCGCGAGGAACTCCACCGCGCTCCTGGTCAGCGAGGTGTCACCGGCGGACTTCGCCCAGGCGTGAGCCTGCTCCAGGCGCGAGCCCCGGTAGAGCAGTGAGGCGTCGCGGCGGGACTCCTCCCAGGCCCGCCCGTCCTCCTCCAACCGCTGGCGCTGGAGGTTGCCGCCCCGGTCCTCGTCGATCCAGTCGCGCAGCCGGGGCCAGGCGTGCAGCAGGGCCTCGTGGGTGATCTCGACGGTCTCGGCATCGAGGGTCACCAGCCGGGCGCGCACCAGCGCCTCCAGGGACTCCTCCGTCTTGCCGGGGTCGGTCGACTCCCGCGCGAGCTGGCGGCGGGTCCCGCGCCGACGGGTGGCCTGGGTGTCCTCGCCCAGCCGGACCAGCCGGAGCAGCAGCAGCCTGGCCGCCGTGCGCGCGGCCGGGTCGAGGCCGGACCAGGCTTGTTCGGCGGTCGCCGCCACCGCCCCCTGGATTCCGCCCGCCGCCCGGTAGCCGGCCACGGTCAGCCGGCCCGCCTTCCTTCGCTGCCAGGTGGCGAGCAGGGCGTGGGACAGCAGAGGAAGCACGCCCGCGTCGTGTGCGCCTCGTGGGCCGTCGGCGCTCACCTCGCGGACGATCAGTTCGGCCAAGCCCGGTTCCAGCTCCACGCCGACGGCTCTGGCCGGGCCGGTGACGGCCTCGCGCAGCTCCGCGGTGGTGAGCGGGCCGAGCACCATGTGCCGGTGCTGGAGCGCGTCGGCCAGTTCGGGATGGCGCAGGCACTGGTCGTAGAAGTCGGCGCGAATGCCGAGGACCATGAGTACGGGCGCCTCTTCGCCCGGCCCGGCGGGGGTGCAGGCGGCGTGCAGGAGCTGGACGAAGGTGTGCCTGACGGGCTCGTCGGGGCAGAGGGTGAACGTCTCTTCGAACTGGTCCACGATGACGACGGGGCGGGCGGCATGTGATGCCTCCCGGCGCGCCCACGCCATGACGGCCTCACGCGCCGCGTGGGTGAACTCCGCAGTGCCGGGCTCCTCGTTCGAGGAGAGGACCGGTGCGAGGTCCGGTATGTGACGGGTCAGCTCGGCCAGTGGATCCGAGCCGGGGACGAACTGTACGACGTCGTGTGCCGGAGCCTCGTCGTCACCGGGGGCGGAACCGCTCAGCGTGGGCACCAGCCCGGCGTTCAGCAGGGACGACTTGCCGGCGCCCGAGGCGCCGACGAGCATGACCAAGCCCCCGGTCCGCTCTGCGGCACGGAGTTGGGCGACCAGGGCCTGGGTGCTCCGCTCGCGGCCGAAGAACCAGCGGGCGTCCCTCGGCCGGTACGACGCCAGCCCCCGGTATGGACACACTCCCGTCACCGCCGTGGCCTCTGCCGGGTCCTGGTCCCTTTCCTCCGAGTCCGGCGCGGGACGGTCTCCCGCCGGGTCGGCCAGCGCGCGCTCCCACAGACGCTGCCACTGGGTCACGTCGTACAGGCCCGCGGAGACGGGCATGGGCTGTGCGCGTCGCGCCTGGGGGATCAGTACATGGAGCACCGCGGCGAGGGCGGCGAACTGGGCGGGCACGTTCTTCGCCCGTCGCCAGTCGCTGATCCGCTGGGCGGACACCCGTACCGGACGCCCTCGTTCGTCGACCCGGTGAAGCCGGTCCACCGCCTCGGCCACGCGTTTGAGGGGAGGGTTCCCGGCCTCCTTGTACAACAGCGCGAGACGTTCCGCGAAGGTCGCGCGTGCCCCTGAGTCGGAACTCAAGGTATCCACCCCCAACTTCCTCCTCATCTGGCCATCCCAGCCAGCTGGCCGTCCGGACCGGAAAACCCACTTTATATCGCTGACCTGCGGCGAAGTCGGTGTCCGGACGTCGGATCCTCTGCCGCGGGGCTCTCGGCTGGCAGGATCCTGCCGCGGCGGCGCACCCATTGGACGCCGCCCCGCCGGGCCATGTACTCCGCGTTCGGAGAGACGGTTCACGGCACCGCGTGATCCGGCATCGGTCCCCACGAGGGGAGGGACCGATGCCGGACGGTGTGGCAGACGGTGTTTCACGTGAAACAGCACTGCGAAACAGCACCGTGTTGCAGTGCTGTGCTGTGCTGTAGCGCCGTGTTTCACGTGAAACATCACCAGCGCGAGGTGTCGTGTCGCGACCGGCCGCTGCCTCGCGCTCCCCTTGCCCGCCACATGAGTCCGCCCTAACCTTCTTCTGACGGATCGTCAGATTCGCAGGGCTAGCGAGAGGCGAGGCCATGGTCACCAGCGTCGGCGAAACCAGCGAGCTGCCGAAGGTCATCAGCGTGGACGATCACGTGATCGAGCCGGCGCACCTCTTCGAGACGTGGCTTCCGGTGAAGTACCGGGACAGGGGCCCGAAGCCGTTCACCGCGGGCATCGGCGAGCTCAAGTACATCGGTGGGAAGTACCGGTTCACCACCGACCCGGACGGACAGCTCACCGACTGGTGGGAGTACGAGGGCGGGCTCTTCCCGTACAAACGCATCATCGCGGCCGTCGGCTTCTCCCGGGACGAGATGACACTCGACGGCATCACCCGTGAGCAGATGCGCCGCGGCTGCTGGGATCCCAAGGCCCGCCTGGAGGACATGGATCTCAACCACGTCGAGGCCTCCCTCTGCTTCCCGACCTTCCCGCGCTTCTGCGGACAGACCTTCGCGGAGGCCGAGGACAAGGATGTCGCCCTCGCGTGTGTGCGCGCCTACAACGACTGGATGGTCGAGGAGTGGTGCGGTGACAGCGGCGGCCGGCTCATTCCGCTCTGCCTGATTCCGCTGTGGGACATCCAGCTGGCCGTCGCCGAGATCCGCCGCAACGCGGCCCGTGGCGTGCGCGCCGTGACCTTCAGCGAGATTCCGACCTATCTGGGGCTTCCGTCGATCCACAGCGGCTACTGGGACCCGTTCTTCGCGGTGTGCGAGGAGACCGGGACCGTGGTCAACATGCACATCGGGTCGTCGTCGCAGATGCCGGCCGCGTCCCCCGACGCGCCGCCCGCCGTCCAGGCCGCGCTGAGCTTCAACAACGCCATGGCGTCGATGATGGACTTCCTGTTCTCCGGCGTCCTGGTGAAGTTCCCGCGGCTGAAGCTGGCGTACAGCGAGGGACAGATGGGGTGGATCCCGTACGCCTTGGAGCGCGCCGACGACGTGTGGCGGGAGCACCGGGCCTGGGGCGGGGTGAAGGGCCTGATCCCGGAACCGCCGTCGACGTACTACTACCGGCAGATTTTCTGCTGCTTCTTCCGTGACAAGCACGGCATCGAGGCGATCAAGACCGTCGGTGTGGACAACGCGACCTTCGAGACCGACTATCCGCACGTCGACTCGACCTGGCCGGACACGAAGAAGGTGGCCCAGGAGCATGTGGGCGGTCTGCCCGCCGACATCGCCTACAAGCTGTTGCGGGGAAACGCGATCCGGATGCTGGAACTGCCCTTCGCATAAGCGCGAAACGGGAGGGAACGTGATGCGGACCCCCGGCCCGTGAGGGCCGGGGGTTCTACGGTTCGGTACGCAAACTCGCCGTCGCATCGTTCGTGTGTATCGCGGTCAGGTCTGTCAGCAGGTGAGAGGCGCTGTGGTCACGTCCGGGGCGATTGCCTCGGTGGCGTCGTCGAGGGGGCGCTGGCGGCAACTGGGGGCCTTGCCGTGGGCCTCGGCTCCGATGCGCTGCTTCATCGTGGGGGGCAGTGCTCTCACATGGGACCAGGACCAGAACCAGTGGGACAACGGTGTCAGGTCTTGCGCCGGCGGTCGTGCGCTGGAGTTGCGCTGTGCCTCGGGCTGAGGTACCGCCGCGGCGGGCGTCGCCGTGACGAGTCCGAGCGCCGTGCACAGCGCGAGGAAGGCGGTGACGATGGCCGTCCACAGCTTCATGACCTTGTTCTGGTCCATGGCCCCTATCACTTTCGGGTCGGGCGATTTGCGTACTTTCCTCATGATGTGTATGGGGGCTGCGAAGTGGTGGACCGACGCCCGTGGCGCGTCGATGTTCTGATGAACACCACTCGGATGGACGTAAGAGGATCTTTTCTCTCCCTGACCGCCCGTGGACGCGCGTTCACCCTCCGCCCCGAGGGCCCCGGACCTCGCCTACCGAGCTGTCGCAGGCGGGAGTTGGGGTCCGACGCAGGTCACTGATCGATATCGGTCGGTGTGTATAGTCGGGCGCCAGAGGTCCCCTACGTCAAGGAAAGACGAGGTCGCGCGGTGAAGAAGCTTCTCCTGGTCGCACTGGCCGCCATCGGCGGGCTCCTCGTGTACCGCCAGATCCAGGCGGATCGCGCCGAGCAGGATCTGTGGACGGAGGCGACTGACTCCGTGCCCACGGGTTCGTGAGTCCCGACACCGGAATCTGAGCAGACCCCGACCGCCCACGCGGTCGGGGTTTTGTGTTGCCGGGAGCGACGGGTTTCGGACAGTCGTCCGGAATTCGTGGATGCGCCGACGAGGGCGCGGCAGGATGGCCGGGACGGGGAATGACCGGGCGCGACCAGAAGTGACTGGTCGTGGCCGGGTATGACGGGTGTACGACGACGGGGGGCGCGTAATGGCGCGGCGTACGGCGCGATGGTGGGCCGGGGAGCACCGGGGCCGCCGCCCGCGCGCCGCTGTCATACGGGTCGCCCTCGTGAGCGCGGTGCTGGGCGCGGAGACCCTGCTGCCGGCGGGGGGCGCGTGGGCCACCGAGGCGACCGGCGGCGACGCCTACGCCTACGCCGAGGGCGCCCGGACCGTCACCGGAGCCCCGAGCACCACCGACGCCCCGGCGCTGGAGCCGGGTGCGACCTACCGCAGCTCCATCACCAAGGGCGCCGAGCTGTCGTACCGCGTCGAACTCGACGCCACGACGAACGCCTACGTCCCCGTCACCGTCGTACCCCCCGCGAACGCCACGGTGTCCGCCACCGACGGCATCAGTGTGTCGCTGCAGGATGCGGACGGAACCCCCTGCTCCTATGCTTCGGCCCGCTTCGGCGGCGGACTGAGCCCCCGCCCCGTCACGGCACTGGGCACACGTGAGGCGGGCAGGACGGTCTGCGAGGACGCGGGCACCTACTACCTGATCGTGAAACGGCAGGACGCCACCGGGGCCGGGCGTAGCGCCGCTCCCGAGCCGGGCTCCTGGGGCCTGGAGATCGCCCCCGTCACGGAGCCCCGCCTCACGGAGTCCGGCCCCACGACGGCGCCCGGCGCCTGGAACTCCGCCTCCCCCGAAGCCGTCACCGGCGAAGCCCGGCGGCGCGACGGCGGGGCGGGCTTCGCCACGGCACGGGCACTCGGCGAAGGGGTGTGGCAGACCCGCGTCGAACCCGGCCAGACCCTCTTCTACAAGGTGCCCGTCGACTGGGGTCAGCAACTGCACGCCACCGCCGAACTGGGGAGCACGAGCAGCGCGGGCGGCTACACCAGCGGTGCCCTCGACCTGTCGCTCCACAACCCCGTCCGCGGCCCCGTCGAAGACGTGGCCCGCGGCTACACCGGCAGCCAGACGTCGGCCGCCCTGGGCCCTCTGCCCCCCGTCGAGTACCGCAACCGCTACGCCATTCCCGAGGCCGTTCGCGCCACGCGCTTCGCCGGCTCCTACTACCTGGTCGTACATCTCGCCGGGCAGACGGCCGACACGTTCGGCGACGGCCCCTTCGGGCTGACCCTGCGCGTACGGATCAGCGGCACCCCGCACACCGGGCCCGGTTACACCGCCGGTGCCGACGGGCAGCGAGGGATCTTCGAGGTCACGCCGTGGGACCGGGAGGTGGCGGTGACCGGCGGGGCCGGGGCCGGGGGCGGGAAACGGGCGATGAAGGCGGTCGCGGCCGCAGGGATCGGCACGGGTACGGCGCTGCTGCTCCTGCTCGCGGTGTGGACGGTGATCGTCCGGCGGCGGGACCGGGCTCAGCTACGGGCCAGCGCCCAGAACCCCACGGCGTAGCAGGCCAGCGCCAGCAGCAGGACCGGGACCACGGCCTTCACCGGGGGACCGGCACGGCGGAGGCGACGCCGCGAGCGGCGCGACGGCACGGGCACCGGGAGAGGCGGATCCTGCGCGGTGTACGAGGCGGTGGGCACCGTCGGATGCCACGTCGGGTAGGGCTGCTGCGGCTGGTACCCCTGCGGGGTGTGCGTCGCCGGCTGCTCCTGCGGCCGGGGCACGAGCGGCGGGGGCAGAGGGAAACTTCCGGTGTCCGACACGGACGGGGTGCGCGGGGCGGATCCCCCGGGCGAGCCGGTTGCCTCCCGAGGGTCGGGCCGAGCCGGTACGGCGGTGCCGGCACCGGTGCCGGTCCGCGCCGCGCCCGTCCGAGCCGTTCCGGTCTGCGCTGTTCCTGTCCGTGGTGTTCCGGGCCTCGCCGTCGTACCCGTGTCTTCACCCGACTCCCGGACCGCTTCCGAAGCCTGTCGTTCGGAACCTTCGGGATCCGCGGGGCGGTCGGGACCCGCGGGTCCGAAACCCGTTGGAAGAGAACCGAGTTGGTCGAATATCTCGACCAGCTCGTCGTCGGTGCCCGGATCGGGCAGCAGCTCACGGGCCGAGGCGAGTGCCTTGCGGGCTCCCGTCGCCGTGCGGAACCGAGCCCGTGGATCCGGCTGGATCAGCATGGCGACAACCTGCCACAACGGCTCCGGGATCCCCTTGGGCGCACCCGGCGTGCCGTACTCGGCGAAGTGCTGGACGAGTGCCTTCACGTCGGGTTTGGCGCCCTCCAGCAGATACAGCGCGACCAGCCCGACGGCGAACAGGTCGGCGGGGAAGTCCGGTTCCGAGCCCATCAGTTGCTCGGGTGCGAGATATCCCGGCGTCCCCACCACGAGGTTGGTCTCCGTCAGACGCGGTTCGCCCAGCCGCATCGCTATACCGAAGTCCGACAGGCGCAGTCGGGGGCAGCCGGTCCCGGTGGCTTCCAGCAGGATGTTGGCCGGTTTGATGTCACGGTGCACGACCCCCTCCCCGTGCACCGCGGCGAGCCCGGACAACAACTGGTCGAGCAGGGTGCAGACGAGCGCCGGCGGCAACGGGCCGTAGTCATTGACCAGATGGACCAGGGAGCCACCGGCGACCAGGTCCATGGTGAACAGGACCTGGTCGTCGTCGGCGGCCCAGCTGGCCGGTGCGAGCACATGCGGGTGGTCGATCCGCAGGGCCTGCTCGCGTACGAACCGCAGGAGCGAGTGGGCGTCCCGTTGTTGCAGCACCTTGGCGGCCACATAACGTCGACGGCGGTGGTCCCAGGCACGCCAGACGGCACCCACCCCGCCACGTCCGATCGGATCGACCAGCTCGTACCGGCCGGCGAAGACCTCACCCATGGCTGCGCGTCACTCCTCCCCCTGCTCCCCCCGTTTTCCCCCCGTCCCCCCCGTGCTTCCTCCGTGCCCCGGTCCGCCGGACCCCCTTCCGGCGGACCGGACCGCGGTCTCAGCTCTGGTGGGACTGGTAGTGCGTCACCGCGTCGGACGTGCGGCCCGCGCCGTAGACCCGGAGGAACTCTGCCAGCTCCGGGTGGCTCGGGGCGAGAGTGTCGGCGGCCTCGATGATGTCTCCCGCGGCGGCGACCGACCGCAGCAGCGACTGGATCTCACGGACCACCCGCTTGACCGTGGGCGCGCCCGAACTGCTCGTGGTCTGTGTGGTGTTGCTGAGCACGGAGCCCCCCTGGGACTTCTTGATCTCGTCCATCCGGTCCGTGGCCTCCGCAGCGCTGACACTGCCGTCCGCGACCTGCGCCGCGAGATCCTGAAGCAACTGCACTCGTTGGACCACCGCGGGATTGCCGATCTTCGCCCGCTGCCCGCTCATCAACTGGGACAGCATCGGCGCGGACAGGCCCAGTACCGCCGCGAGACGGGCCTGGTTGAGCCCGAGATCCTCGATGAGCTTACGGAAGAGCGCCCCCAACGGCTCCCCGTACCAGTTCCGCTGCAGCTCCCGCGCTCTCGCGGTTGCTTCCTGCTGTGCGGCGTCCATTGCGTCTCCCCATCGCTTCCCCAAAACGCGGTTCGCGGTAGCGAACCACGCCGAGCATCTTACGGAGAGTGGTCGTCCACGGGGACCCCCAAGTTTTTTGCGAGATACGGGGGGTGACCCGGTACTCTGGTCTGCGACGCCTTCCGGAGGGGGATACCTCCGACGGCCGTCACTTTTTCGCGGGGCCTTAGCTCAGTTGGTAGAGCGCTGTCTTTGCATGGCAGATGTCAGGGGTTCGACTCCCCTAGGCTCCACCCCGTACACCCCCTCTGAACTGCGGATACGCGGTTCGAGGGGGTGTTTTTGCATCAAAAAACCCTCCTGGCCCGCGGAAACGCGGGCCAGGAGGGGGTGTGCTGCGGTTGGTTCCACGTGAAACAGCGCCGTGAGGCGTTGGACGTCAGTGGCGGTCCTGGTCGTCCTTCGCGGCGCGCTCCTCGGCTTCCTTGACCTGTACCTCGGGATCGAGGCTGCCGTCCACCGATGACAGACGACCCGACTCGGGTACCTCCGTCGCCAGGGGCGGCTCGACCAGCCAGTCGGGGTTGGCCTGCTTGTCCCACCACTTCCATGCGACGAACGCACCGCCCGCCAGCGCACCCACGACGGCCAGCGCTCTGGCGACACGGCCCGCCTTCGCCCGCCGGGCGTGCTTGCGAGCCAGCTTCTGGATTTCCCTCGGAGTGACCTGGCCGCGCAGCGCGGCCAGTGCGGCGACGCTGCGCGAGGTCGCCTCGTCCCGCATCGGGCCCGCGGCCGCTACGGCCTGCTCGATCCTCGGACGTGAATAGTCGGCGGCCTGCCGGGCAGCCTTGCGGGTAAGGGTGGCGGCGTCATGCGCGGCCTGGTCGACCTTCGGCGGTACATGCGCGAGCGCCTGCTCCAGCGCCTGTTCCAGCCGGGGGGCGAGATGGGCGTCGTACTGGACGCGGGCCTGTTCGGCGGCCTGCGACACGACGGGCGCGAGCCGTACGCGTGCCTCCTGCGCGTAATGCGAGGCACGCTCCTTGGCCGTGTCGGCGTAGGGCGCCACCACTTCCGCGGCGTGCAGCACGCTGTCCCTCGCCGAGCCGGTCGCGGAGCGCACGCTGTCAATGCGGGTCACGGCTTCCTCCTCCTCGGTGGCGTACGGTAATTCGACTTTCCACACTTTTACGGATCATGCCTGTCAACCAACTGCGGGGCACGCGAGGAAGTGCATACGGGTGCCGTCGGCCCGGTCGAGCCCAATCGGGATTGAGTGGCGAATTCTGGGCAGGGAGCCTCTCGACGACGATGCCACGGATTGCCGCGGCGCGCGCTCCCGCCCGGACCCCGCCCAGACCCGCTCGGACATGGGATGTGCCGCTCGGACCGTGCGAGGATCGGAGGATCACAGGAGTACAAAGGAAGGCAGATCGTGGCTGAACAGCTCTACGCCACCATCAGGACGAACCACGGCGACATCGAGATCCGGCTGTTCCCCCACCACGCGCCGAAGACGGTCCGCAACTTCGTCGAGCTCGCCCAGGGCGAGCGCGAGTGGACGCACCCGGAGACCGGCGTGAAGAGCACGGACCGGCTCTACGACGGCACTGTCTTCCACCGGGTGATCGGCGACTTCATGATCCAGGGCGGCGACCCGCTCGGCACCGGCATCGGCGGCCCCGGGTACGAGTTCGAGGACGAGTTCCACCCCGACCTCAACTTCGGCAAGCCCTATCTGCTGGCCATGGCCAACGCCGGCCCCGACACCAACGGCTCCCAGTTCTTCATCACCGTAGGCCCGACCACCTGGCTGAACCGCAAGCACACCATCTTCGGCGAGGTCGCCGACCAGGCCAGCCAGAAGGTCGTGGACACGATCGCCGCGGTACCCACCACGCGTCCCAACGCCCGGCCGGTCAACGAGGTCGTCATCGAGTCGGTCCGCATCGACAAGCGCCAGAAGTGAGCCGGGCGCGCCGCATTCGCCCGGAGGGAACCAAACGCCCCGCTCGTCCGTAAGGATGAGCGGGGCCAATCATCTCCCACGGAATCACTTCCACGACTCCCACGAAGTCATCTCCCACGACGAGCGAGGGGACCTGATGGACCAGGCCGCAGGCAGCGCACGGGAGGCCCGGAGCCTGCCGGTGTGCTACCGCCACCCGGACCGTGAGACCGGTGTCCACTGTGCCCGCTGCGAGCGGCCGATCTGCCCGGAGTGCATGATCAGTGCCTCCGTGGGCTTCCAGTGCCCCGAGTGCGTCCGTGGTGCCTCCGGCTCCGGACCCGCAGCGTCCGCGGCCCGGCCGCGGACGATCGCGGGCGGCACGGTCACGACCGATCCCAGACTGGTCACCAAAGTGCTGATCGGACTGAACCTGGCCGCGTTCCTGGTGCAGCAGGCCGTCGGCGACGCCTTCGCCGACCGGTTCGAGCTGATCGGCCGGGCGTTCGTCCCACTGCTCGGCTCGGTGCAGGGCATCGCCGAGGGCCAGGAGTACCGGCTGCTGACCTCGATGTTCCTGCACGGCGGCATCATCCACATCCTGTTCAACATGCTCAGCCTGTGGTGGATCGGTGGCCCGCTGGAGGCGGCTCTCGGCCGTGCGCGCTATCTCGCGCTCTACCTGGTCTCCGGCCTCGCGGGCAGCGCGCTCACCTATCTGCTCGCCGCGCCCAACCAGCCCTCGCTGGGTGCCTCCGGAGCGATCTTCGGTCTCTTCGGGGCGACCGCCGTGCTCGTGCGACGGCTCAACTACGACATGCGGCCGATCATCGCCCTGCTGGTGATCAACCTGATCTTCACCTTCGGATGGAACGGCATCGCCTGGGAGGCGCACATCGGTGGCCTCGTCGCCGGTGTCGTGGCAGGCATCGCGATGGTCCACGCCCCGCGCCGGAACCGGGCCCTGGTCCAGTACGGCACCTGCGCCCTGCTCCTGGCCGTCGTGGTGGTCATCACACTGGTCAGAACCGCTCAGCTCAGCTGATACCGAACCGTTGTCCACAGCATGTGCCGGATCTTGTGCATAGTGTGGGCGAATAGCGGAGCCCCCTGCCGCGGGCCTGGGTTTCCCCAGGTCAGGCAGGGGGCGAACGCTTGTGCGAGCAATGGTGTGGCAGTCGTACCGGCGTCAACCTTCGATGGGTTATCCACAGATCGTCGTCTTTTCCCCAGGTGGGGTGTGGACAATGATGTCTGGCCTGTGGATAACTCAGCGGAAAGCCCTGGGTAGAGCCTCGTTCACCGGAAGGTCACCGGAAAGAGGCCGTCACTTCCACTGTGTGGAGACGCCGAACCCCGCCGCGATGAAGCCGAAGCCGACCACGATGTTCCAGTTGTCGAGCTTGTCGATCGGCAGCGTTCCGTCGGTCACGTAGAACACGACGATCCAGGCCAGCCCGATGAGGAACATGGCCAGCATCACGGGCGCGACCCAGGCGCGGTTGTCCAGCTTGATAGCGGCCGCCTGCTTGGCGGGCGGCGGCGTGTAATCGGCCTTCTTGCGGATACGTGACTTCGGCACGAGGGTCTCTCCTGTCGATGCGCTGCGTGGCCGCGCAGGTAACTGGGTCGGTCCGGGGCAGCGTACAAGGGGACCCTTAGCGCTCCCCCGGGCGTCCGTTAGCGTAGTGCTTCCGCGGCGCTGAAGGAGATAAGGGTACGTTGAGCAATTCTGCCGACTCTCCCGGGACGGGATCAACGGGACCCGGCCCTGCCCGCGCGCGTCGCCTCAGGCCGGTGCGGATCCTCACTGCGGCCGTGTTCGCCCTGGCCGGGCTCATCTTCTTCACCAGCTTCAACACGGCCAAGGGCACCGACATCCGTACGGACTCCTCCCTGCTGAAGCTCTCCGACCTGATCCAGGAACGCAGCCGCAAGAACAAGGGCCTGGACGAGTCCAACGCGACGCTGCGTGACAGCGTGGAGTCGCTGGCCGAGGGCGACGACGGCAGCACCAGCGCCGAGGACAAGCGGCTCTCCGCCCTGGAGAAGGACGCCGGCACCCAGAAGCTGACCGGCAAGGCGGTCACGGTCACACTCAATGACGCCCCGCCCAACGCCACCGCCAAACTCCCCGGCTACCCGGAACCGCAGCCCGACTATCTGGTCATCCACCAGCAGGACCTCCAGGCGGTCGTCAATGCCCTGTGGAAGGGCGGCGCCCGCGGCATCAAGGTCATGGACCAGCGGCTGATCTCCACCAGCGCGGTGCGTTGCGTGGGCAACACGCTGATCCTCCAGGGCCGCGTGTACTCACCGCCGTACAAGATCACGGCGGTCGGCGACCCGGACGACATGCAGAAGGCCCTCGCGGCGAGTCCGGCGATCCAGAACTACATGGTCTACGTCAACGTGTACGGCCTCGGCTGGAAAGTCACCGAGGACGGAACGGTGACTCTGCCCGGCTACTCGGGCACAGTGGATCTGCACTACGCGAAGCCCGTGGAGTAGTCGGAGCGCGTCCCCAGGAGCCGCCGGTGCGCGTGATCATCAGGACCGTCAGCGAGCTCTGTGTCACCATCGGCGCCCTCATCGTGCTGTTCGTGGTCTACGTGCTGTTCTGGACCGGCGTGAAGGCCGACAGCGTCATGCACGACCAGATCGTCCGCCTCCAGCAGGAATGGGCCAAGGAGCCGTTACGGCAGCCCGCGGCGGCGTCCGGCGCCTCCGCGAGGCCCGCGAGGACTGCGTCGTACCACTACGGCAGCCCCTTCGCGATCATGTACATCCCGCGGCTCGGTTTCACGTGGAACAAGCCCCTGCTGGAGGGCACCGGTGCGGACGTCCTGAAGAAGGGGCTGGCCCACTACACGCGCACCGCCCGGCTCGGGCAGGAGGGCAACTTCGCCGTCGCCGGTCACCGGCGCACCTACGGAGACCCGTTCAAGGACTTCCCGAAGCTGCGGCCCGGGGACGCGGTGGTGCTGACGGACGGCACCACCTGGTTCACGTATCGGATCGACAAAGGGCCCTACAAAACGGTTCCGACCGACGTTGAAGTGATCGACCCTGTCCCACGTAAGTCGGGGTATACGCGTCCAGGCCGCTATCTCACACTCACCACGTGCGATCCGGAATGGGGGCACAGCCACCGGCTGATCGTCTGGGCACACCTGGACTCCACCCAGCCTGTGGAGGCAGGCAAACCCAAGGCCCTGCGCCGTTAGTCTGGTGCTGTACGGCGTGGGTCAGGTGCCGTGGTGCGACGGAAGGGACGGCATGTACGGCTGGATCTGGCGGCATCTGCCGGGCAACGCGTGGGCGAGGGCGCTGATCTCACTCGTGCTGGTACTGGCCGTGATCTACGTCCTGTTCCAGTACGTCTTTCCGTGGGCCGAACCGCTGCTGCCCTTCAACGATGTGACGGTGGACAACCAGTGAGTGCGCGCATTCTCGTCGTCGACAACTACGACAGCTTCGTCTTCAACCTCGTCCAGTACCTCTACCAGCTGGGCGCCGAGTGCGAGGTGCTGCGCAACGACGAGGTGTCGACGGCGCACGCCCAGGACGGCTTCGACGGCGTACTGCTGTCACCCGGTCCCGGCGCCCCCGAGCGGGCCGGGGTCTGCATCGAGATGGTGCGCCACTGTGCCGCCACCGGGGTCCCGGTCTTCGGTGTCTGCCTGGGCATGCAGTCGATGCAGGTGGCGTACGGCGGTGTGGTGGACCGGGCGCCGGAACTGCTGCACGGCAAGACCTCGCTGGTCGAGCACGAGGGCAAGGGCGTCTTCGCGGGCCTTCCGTCGCCCTTCACGGCCACCCGCTACCACTCCCTGGCCGCCGAGCCGGCCACGGTTCCGGCGGAGCTGGAGGTCACGGCCCGCACCCACGACGGCATCGTCATGGGACTGCGGCACCGCGAACTCCCCGTCGAGGGGGTGCAGTTCCACCCCGAGTCGGTGCTGACGGAGCACGGGCACCGGATGCTGGCGAACTGGCTCGTGGAGTGCGGCGACGAGGGCGCGGTGGCGAAGTCTGCGGGGCTCGCCCCGGTGGTGGGCAGGGCCACGGCGTGACCCGGCTGCGCCCGGAGCGCGACACGGATGCCTCGTACGGGGATCACTCGTACGGGGCTTCCGACGCGTTCGGGGGCGGCTACGAGTACGGGCCCGGGTTCGGGGAGGGGCGCGCGGCGTACGAGGCGTACGGCGACGACGAGACGGTGGCGCTGAGACTGCCGCAGCAGGTCCCGCCGCCCGGGAGCGGGCCTGTGTCCGCCTCTGGGGCGTCTTCGGCCCCGTCTGTCACTGGATCCCCGGCGGGGGGCCGTGCGGCCCGCAGAAAGGCAGCCAAGCGGCGTGGTGGCCGTCATGGTGGTTCCGCCCGCGCGGCTCCCGCGAGGACGGACGGCGGGACCGGGGCCGGGAAGGCACCGCTGTCCCGGGTGGAGGCCCGGCGTCAGGCCCGTGCCCGCAGGCCGGGCCCGGCCGTGATGGTGAGCCGGGCCATCGGCGAGGTGTTCATCACCACGGGTGTGCTGATGCTGCTGTTCGTGACCTATCAGCTGTGGTGGACGAACGTCCGGGCGCACGCCCAGGCCGGCCGGGAGGCCAACGCGCTGCAGAACGACTGGGCGAGCGGTAAGCGGGCCCCGGGGACGTTCGAGCCCGGTCAGGGGTTCGCCATCCTGCACATCCCCCGGCTGGACGTGGTGGCCCCGGTCGCCGAGGGCGTCAGCAACAAGAACGTGCTCGACAAGGGCATGGTCGGCCACTACGGCGAGGGTGCGCTGAAGACCGCGATGCCGTCCGCGAAGAGCGGCAACTTCGGGCTCGCGGCGCACCGCAACACCCACGGCGAGCCGTTCCGGTACATCAACCGCCTCGAGCCGGGCGACGCGATCGTGGTGGAGACCCAGGACACCTATTACGTCTACAAGACGACGTCGACGCTGCCGGTGACGGCGCCGAGCAACACGAGCGTGCTGGACCCGGTCCCGAGGGGCTCGGGCTTCACCGCGCCGGGCCGGTACATCACGCTGACCACGTGCACGCCGGAGTTCACCAGCAAATACCGGCTGATCGTCTGGGGCAAGATGGTCGAGGAACGGCCGCGCAGCAAGGGCAAGCCGGATGCGCTCGTCGAGTAAGGACAGATCAACAGTGGCAGCGACCGCCGACCACACCGAAGAGCAGACGGGCGTGCCGGGCACACGGCGCCGCGGCGCGGGACGGATCGCCGCGGCGGTCAGTGTCTTCGGTGAACTGCTCATAACGGCGGGTCTGGTGCTCGGCCTGTTCGTCGTCTACTCCCTGTGGTGGACGAACGTGATAGCCGATCGGCACGCGCACCGGCAGGGCGAGAAGGTGCGCGACGGCTGGGCCCACGCGAGTGGGCCCAAGGCGCTGGACACCAAGGACGGCATCGGGTTCCTGCACGTGCCCTCGATGCGCAACGGTGAGGTCCTGGTCGAGAAGGGCACGTCGGCGAAGGTCCTGAACGACGGCGTGGCCGGCTACTACACGGATCCCGTCAAGGCCACGCTGCCGATGTCCGGCACGACCGGCAACTTCGCCCTCGCCGCCCATCGCGACGGGCACGGCGCGAAGTTCCACAACATCGACAAGGTGCGTGCGGGCGACCCGGTCGTCTTCGAGACCAACGACAAGTGGTACGTCTACAAGGTGTACGCCGTCCTCGGCGAGACCTCGAAGTACAACGTCAAGGTCCTCACCGCGGTCCCGAAGGAGTCCGGCCGGACGAAGCCGGGCCACTACATCACGCTGACGACCTGCACCCCGGTGTACACGAGCCGCTACCGGTATGTGGTGTGGGGCGAGCTGGTCCGGGTGGAGAAGGTGGACGGCGAGCGGACGCCGCCGAAGGAACTGCGCGGCTGAGCCGCGTCTCCCGCGCGGCACCGGAAGTCGCCTCCCGCGCGGCACGGGACGCGGGCCACGCCCACGCAGAAGCCCCGGCACCCTCCGCGAGGGTGCCGGGGCTTCCTTGTGTCACGGGCGGTCAGCCGCCGAGGCCTCCGAAGCCTCCGCCGTTGCCGCCATTGCCACCGTTGCCTCCGCCGTTGCCGCCCACCCCGAAGGTCGTCAGGGTGATGGTCGTGCCGGCCGGGTCGTTGACCGTGCTGCCGGCGCCGGGATCCTGCTGGAGGACCATCGCGTTGTCGTCCTGGGGGCCGGAGAACTGGATGTTGGTGAAGCCCCGCTGCTGGAGGATCTGCTTGGCGTTGCCCACGGTCTGGTTGACGACGTTCGGCACCTGCTGCTGTTGCTGCTGGGCCTTGCCGACCTGGATCTGCACCGTGGAGTTCTTGCTCAGCTTGGTGCCCGCCTGCGGGTTGGTGGAGATGACCTTGCCGGCCTGGTTGGGGTCGCTGGTGTCCACCTCGACGCAGTTGCCGGTCAGGTTGTTGTCCGTCATCTGGGCCTTGGCCGCGTCACAGGACTGGCCGAGCACGTCCGGGACGGTCGACTTGTCCTCCGCCTTGGCGACGGTGAGCGTGATCGTGGTGCCCTTCTGGACCTCGGTGCCCAGATCCGGGTTCTGCGACAGGACGGTGCCAGGCTGCTCCGCCGAGACCTTTTCCTTCTTCTCGACCTTGAACTGGTACTTGTCGCCCTCCAGCGTGTCCTTGGCGTCGGAGAAGCTCTGGCCGAGGACACTCGGCACCGCGACCTTGGGCGCCCCGGTGGAGACCACCAGGTTGATCGTGTCGCCCTTGTTCACGTTCACGCCCGCCTTCGGGTCCTGCGAGCAGACGCTGCCCTTCGGCACGCTCTCGCAGGTGTTCCGGGTGGGTTCCGCCAGTTTGAGGCCGGAGTTGTCGGCCATCGTCTTGGCGTCCGTGTAAGTGGAGCCGACGAAGTTCGGGGCGGCGAACGGTTTGTCCGCCCCGCTTCCGCTGACCGCCCACTTGCCGATCAGGATCGCGCCGATGAGGACGAGGACGCCCGCCACGATCAGCAGGATCGTGGAGGTGTTCTTCTTCTTCTGCTGGCGCCTGCGGTCGGGGCGATCGTCGTAGCCGTAGCCGCCGTCATCCGGGTTCATCGGCGGCAGCATCGTCGTGGCGCCGGCGTCCGCGCGCAGCGCCGTCGTCGGCTGGTCGTCGGGATAGCCGCCGTAGCCGACCGAGCCCATGGCCGCCGTCGCCGCGACCGGCTGGCCGTCGAGGCAGGCCTCGATGTCGGCGCGCATCTCGTCGGCGGACTGGTAGCGGTAGTTCGGGTCCTTGACCAGCGCCCTGAGGACGATCGCGTCCATCTCCGGGGTGATCTCGGGGTCGAAGACGCTCGGCGGCTGCGGCTCCTCGCGGACGTGCTGGTAGGCCACGGCCACCGGGGAGTCGCCGACGAAGGGAGGCCGTACCGTCAGCAGCTCGTAGAGCAGACAACCCGTCGAGTACAGGTCCGAGCGGGCGTCGACCTGCTCGCCCTTGGCCTGCTCGGGCGACAGGTACTGGGCGGTGCCGATGACCGCGGCGGTCTGCGTCATGGTCATGCCGGAGTCGCCCATGGCGCGGGCGATACCGAAGTCCATGACCTTGACCTGGCCGTTGCGGGTCAGCATGACGTTGGCCGGCTTGATGTCGCGGTGGACGATGCCGTTGCGGTGGGCGTACTCCAGGCCCTGGAGGATGCCGATGGTCATCTCCATGGCCCGCTCCGGCAGCAGCTTGCGGCCGCTGTGGAGGAGTTCACGCAGCGTGGAGCCGTCGACGTACTCCATCACGATGTACGGGATCGAGACCCCGTCGATGTAGTCCTCGCCCGTGTCGTAGACCGCGACGATCGCGGGATGGTTGAGTGAGGCGGCCGACTGGGCCTCCCGGCGGAACCGGGCCTGGAAGGACGGGTCGCGCGCGAGGTCCGCGCGCAGCGTCTTCACCGCCACGGTGCGGCCGAGGCGGGTGTCATGCGCGAGGTACACCTCGGCCATGCCACCACGGCCGAGCACATGGCCCAGCTCGTACCGGCCGCCGAGGCGACGCGGCTCTTCCATGTTCCCTACCAGCCCTCTCCGTCGGTCCCGACCGGCACGTGTGTGCGGTCGGAGGCTCTCGTCCGGGCCTACCGTACCCGGCTCGTGCTGTGTGACCTGGCCAAGCCCGTCACCCGATACAGGACCGGTATCGCAACGTGCACCGATGCGCGGGGGACGTGGGCGGGATCACTTCTTGGAGTGGATGACCGCCTCCATGACGTTCTTCGCGATGGGCGCCGCGAGGCCACCGCCGGAGATGTCGTCGCGGTGGGCGTTGTCGTCCTCGACCACGACCGCCACCGCGACCGGCATGCTGCCGTCGCCGAGCTTGGCGTAGGAGATGAACCAGGCGTACGGGTTCTTGCTGTTCCCCACGCCGTGCTGGGCCGTACCGGTCTTGCCGCCCACGGTGACACCGCCGCCGATCTGCGCGTTCTTACCGGTGCCGTCCTTGACGACCGTCTCCATCATCGACTGGAGGATCTGCGCGTTCTTCGCCGACAGCGGCCGGCTCATCTCCTCCGGCTGGGTGGTCGAGATGGTGTCCAGGCCCGACGACTCCAGCTTGTCGACCATGTACGGCTTCATCAGCGTGCCGTTGTTGGCGACGGCCGAGGCGACCATGGCCATCTGCAGCGGGGTGGCGGCGGTGTTGAACTGGCCGATCGAGGACAGCGCGGTCTGCGACTGGTTCATGCCGTCGGAGAACACCGAGGAGCTGGACCGGATCGGCACGAACTGCTCGGCGTCGAAGCCGAACTTCTTCGCCTGGGCCAGCATCTTGTCGTTGCCCAGGTCCGAGCCGATCTTGCCGAAGACCGAGTTGCAGGACACCCGCAGCGCGTCACGCATGGTCGCGTCCTTGCAGGGGATGTTTCCCTCGTTCTTCAGGGGCGTGTGGGTGCCCGGCATGATCCACGGCAGCGGCGAGTCGGTCTTCGCGTCCGGGTCGGTGTACTTGCCGTTCTCCAGCGCGGCCGCCGCGGTGACCACCTTGAAGGTGGAGCCCGGCGGGTAGGTCTCGCGCAGCGCCCGGTTCAGCATCGGGTCGTTGGGGTTGTTCTTCTTCTGGAGCTTCGTCCAGGCCGCGGAGTCGCTGAACCGGTCACCGGCGAAGGACGCGGGGTCGTACGACGGGTAGGACGCCAGCGCCAGGATCTTGCCGGTGGACGGCTCCAGGGCCACCACGGCGCCCTTGCCGCCCTGCTTGGACAGGCCGTCGAACGCGGCCTTCTGCGCGGCCGCGTTCAGCGTGGTGACCACGTTGCCGCCCTGCTGGGGCTTGCCGGTGATCATGTCGAGGGTCTTGCGGAAGAAGAGTCGGTCGTCATTGCCGGTGAGGATGCCGTCCTCGATCTTCTCCAGGAAGTTGCCGTCGAAGGCCTGCGAGGAGTAGCCGGTCACGGGGGCCCACATGGGGCCGTTCTTGTAGGTGCGCTTGTACTTGAAGTCGCCGCTCTTGGCCTCGGCCGAGCCGGTTATGGGGGTGCCGTCGACGATGATGTCGCCGCGCGGGTACGCGTACCGCTCGATGGCGACCCGGCGGTTGTGCGGGTCGGTGCGCAGGGCGTCGGCCTTCGCGTACTGGAGCCAGTTGTCGCGGATCAGCAGGGCCAGCACGAGGAGCCCGCAGAAGATCGCGATGCGGCGCAGTGGCTTGTTCACGTCCGGCCTTTCCACAAGCTGACAGGAGGTGCGCCTGTCGCTTCGGTCTCTCGGTGTAACGGGTGCTGGCACTCGTCCTCGGCCGCCCCCAGTCTAGAGGCTGTGCCTGTGACTCCTGGTGGGGCTGTGGACAACGACTGATCCATAGACGTGCGCCAGGTGCGGGAGGTTCCGCGGCGCACGGACCGTGCTGTTCAGCCGAGGTCGGGCCCCGAGGCTCCGGGCCGGACGATCTGGGTCATCTCGGCGTCGGGGCTCGCGGCGGGGGCGGGCGCGGGGCGGCGGGCGGTGTCGCTGATGCGGATCAGGATGCCGATGAGCGCCCAGTTCGCGATCACGGAGGAACCGCCGTAGGCGAGGAACGGCATCGTCATACCGGTCAGCGGGATGAGCCCCATCACACCGCCGGCCACCACGAACACCTGGAGCGCGAAGGCACCGGACAGGCCGATGGCGAGCAGCTTGCCGAACGGGTCCCGGGCGGCGAGGGCGGTGCGCACACCGCGCTCCACGATCAGGCCGTAGATCAGCAGGAGCGCCATGACGCCGGCCAGACCCAGCTCCTCGCCGAAGGTGGCGAGGATGAAGTCGGAGTTGGCGGCGAACCGGATCAGCTCGGAGTGGCCCTGGCCCCAGCCGGTGCCCAGGGTGCCGCCGGAGCCGAACGACCACAGCGCCTGCTGGAGCTGGTCGGAGTGGATGCCGGTGACACCGGGGGTGCGGCTCAGCGTGTACTCACGCATCGGGTCGAGCCAGGCCTGGACACGGGTCTTGATGTGCGGTTCGAAGCTCGCCACGCCGACCGCGCCGGCCGCGGACATCAGCAGGCCGAAGACGATCCAGCTGGTCCGCTCGGTCGCCACGTACAGCATGATCACGAACATGCCGAAGAACAGCAGCGAGGTACCGAGGTCGGTCTCGAAGACGAGGATCAGGATCGAGATGCCCCAGACGACCAGGATCGGGCCCAGGTCGCGGCCGCGCGGCAGGTAGAGACCCATGAACCGGCGGCTGGCCAGGGCCAGCGCGTCACGCTTGACCATCAGGTAGCCGGCGAAGAACACCGCGAGGACGATCTTCGCGAACTCTCCGGGCTGGATGGTGAAGCTGCCGACCTGGATCCAGATCTTGGCGCCGTAGACGTCGGCGCCGAGGCCCGGGACCAGCGGCAGCAGCAGCAGGAACACCGCGGCCACCATGGAGATGTACGTGTACCGCTGAAGGGTGCGATGGTCCTTCAGGAAGGCCAGCACGGCGACGAACAGGGCGATGCCCATCGCGGTGTAGATCAGCTGATTGGTGGCCTTGCCGCCGGACACGTGGATGCTCTGAAGCAACTTCGACTGGTCGAGCCGCCAGATGGCGACCAGACCGAGTCCGTTGAGCAGGGTGGCCAGCGGCAGCAGCAGCGGGTCCGCGTACGGGGCGAACTTGCGTACGACGAGATGCGCGATCCCGGCCAGCAGGCCGAGGCCCAGGCCGTAGCTCAGCAGACCGGCGGGCACCTGGTCGTCGAGGGCCAGGCCCGCGTTGACGTACGCGAACACCGGGATGGCCACGGCGAACACCAGCAGCGCGAGCTCGGTGTTGCGCCGGCTCGGTGCGCCGATGGCGCCGATCGTGGACGTGTGGTGCGTCGACGTGTTGGAAGTACTGCTCATCGTGTGATGGGGCCTCTCACGCCTTGCCTACTGCTTACCGCACAGCGAGACGACCTTCTGCTCATCCTCCGAGAGAGTGGGCCCGGGGCTGGGAGTCGCGCTGGTGGACGGGTTCGGGGACGACGGTGACGTCTGCGGTGAGCTCGAGGCCGACGGGTTGGGCGGCGGCGAGGCCTTGGACTTGAGGGAGGCGGCGGTGGTTCCCGCGCCGTCCTTCTTCGGGTCCTTGGCCCGGCTCTTCCTGGCGTTGTTCTCGGCGGCCGCCCGCTCCGTCTGCTTGCGGCACGCGGAGGCCTGCACGGACAGCTCCTGGACCTTCGCCTCGGCCTTCGCCAGGTCGTCCTGCGGAATCGTGTTCTTGACCTGCTTCTGCTGGTACGAAGGCAGGTACTTGAGTTCGATCTCGGGATGGTCCTTCTGGACCTTCGACAACGACACCCAGGCCAGGTTCTGGTTGATGCCCCGGTACAGCGCGACGTGCTCGTCCTTCACCCCGACGTAGTACTGCGTCTGGGTCCAGCGGTAGCCGCCGTAGAGACCGCCGGCGACGACCGCGAGGGCGAGAGCGCCGAAGAGGGATCTCTTCAGCCACCTGCGGCCGCTCCGCGGCTTGGTGAAGTCCTCGTCGGTGTAGTCGCCGAAGCTGTCCCCCGGGACGTACCCGGTGGTGTCGCCCGAGCCGGGCGGGCCGAACTCCCCGCCGCCGCCCTGACCGCGTCCCTGCCGACCCAGATGGGAGGCACGGCCGGCCGGGGTCTGCATGATGCCGTTGTCGTGCAGATGGTGCTGGTTCTCGGCGACCGCGCCGACCACCACGGGCGTGTCGGACAGCTGCCCGGCCAGGGTGTCACCGGTGTCCAGGTCGAGGACATCGGCGATGATCACAGTGATGTTGTCGGGGCCGCCGCCGCGCAGCGCGAGCTGGATCAGCTCCTGCACGGTCTCCTGCGGGCCCTGGTAGCTGGCGAGGGTCTCCTCCATCGTCTGGTGGGAGACCACCCCGGACAGCCCGTCCGAGCAGATCAGATAGCGGTCGCCGACCCGCACCTCACGGATGGACAGATCGGGCTCGACATGGTCGCCGCTGCCCAGCGCGCGCATCAGGAGGGACCGCTGAGGGTGCGTGGTCGCCTCCTCCTCGGTGATCCGGCCCTCGTCGACGAGACGCTGCACCCAGGTGTGGTCCTGGGTGATCTGGGTCAGCACACCGTCACGCAGCAGATACGCGCGCGAGTCACCGACATGCACGAGGCCGAGCCGCTGTCCGGTCCACAGCAGGGCGGTCAGGGTCGTGCCCATGCCCTCCAGCTGCGGGTCCTCGTCGACCATGGCGCGCAGCTGGTCGTTGGCGCGCTGCACGGCGACACCGAGGGAGGTGAGGATGTCGGAGCCGGGCACGTCGTCGTCGAGTGTGACCAGGGTGGAGATCACCTCGGAGGAGGCGACCTCGCCCGCCGCCTGGCCGCCCATGCCGTCGGCGATGGCGAGCAGACGCGGACCGGCGTAACCGGAGTCCTCGTTGCCCTCCCGGATCATGCCCTTGTGCGATCCGGCGGCGAAGCGCAGTGACAGACTCATGCGCACCTCGCCTGTCGGCTCCGGGTACAGCCGGTCGTGTCGAGCCACACTGCCCACCCTCCGGTCGGGAGCGCGCCGGGGGCCGGTTTGCGGTCCGCCGCTGCGTGCTCGCTCCGCTCGCTCATTGTCGTACTACTTCCGCAGCTCGATGACGGTCTTGCCGATGCGGATCGGCGCGCCCAGCGGGATCGGCGTGGGAGTCGTCAGCCGGGACCGGTCCAGATACGTGCCATTGGTGGAACCGAGATCCTCGACGATCCACTGGCCGTCGCGGTCTGGGTAGATCCTGGCATGACGGCTGGAGGCGTAGTCGTCGTCCAGCACGATCGTGGAGTCGTGGGCGCGGCCCAGGGTGATGGTCTGGCCCTGGAGCGCGACGGTGGTGCCGGTGAGGCTGCCCTCGCTGACGACCAGCTTGGTGGGGGCGTTGCGGCGCTGACGGCCGCCGGACGACTGACGCTCACGCTGCTGCGGGGGCGCCTGCTGCTGCCGTGCGGCCTGCTGCGGCCGTGCCGCTTCCCTGCGCGCGCCGCGCTGGGTGACACGCGTACCGAACAGGTCGCTGCGGATGACCTGCACGGCCACGATCACGAACAGCCACAGTACGGCCAGGAAACCCAGCCGCATGACCGTGAGGGTCAGCTCTGACATTGCCCCCGCTTCACCCTTCGGCTTGCCGGTAAATGATGGTGGTGCTGCCCACGACGATCCGCGAGCCGTCGCGGAGCGTAGCGCGGGTGGTGTGCTGCCCGTCCACCACGATGCCGTTGGTGGAGCCGAGATCCTGGATCGTCGAGGGCGTTCCGGTCCGGATCTCGCAGTGCCGGCGGGAGACGCCGGGGTCGTCGATCCGCACGTCGGCCTCGGTGCTGCGGCCCATCACGAGCGTCGGGCGGGAGATCTGGTGGCGGGTGCCGTTGATCTCGATCCAGTAGCGGGCACGGCCGCCGCCTGCCGGGCCGGCCTGCGGCCGCTGTGAGGCGGGCTGCGGGTAACCGTAACCGCCGGGCCGGCCGGCGGGCGGCGCGGGCGGCATGGGAGGCGCTCCGGCGGGCGGTGCGGACTGCGGATAGCCGTAGCCCCCGGGGGAGCCCTGGGCGGGCCGCGACGGCGCGGCGGACGGCGCGGCCGCAGACGGCGCCTGCTGACTGCTGGAGGAGGCGAGGGTCCGGCTGCGCACCCGGTACAGACCGGTGTCCAGGTCGTCGGCCTTCTCCAGGTTGACCTTGATCGGGCCCATGAAGGTGTAGCGCTGCTGCTTGGCGTAGTCCCGGACCATCCCGGCGAGCTCGTCGCCGAGCTGTCCGGAGTAGGGGCTGAGGCGCTCGAAGTCCGGGGCGCTCAGTTCCACGATGAAGTCGTTGGGCACGACGGTGCGGTCACGGTTCCAGATGGTCGCGTTGTTGTCGCACTCCCGCTGGAGCGCTCCGGCGATCTCGACGGGCTGGACCTCGGACTTGAACACCTTGGCGAAGGTGCCGTTGACCAGACCTTCGAGACGCTGCTCGAACTTCTTCAGGACTCCCATGGGGCACCTCCTCCGTCGCTGCTGCTTCTGCTGCCTTGCCTGTCTTGGCCGTGCTGCCTGTCTTGCCGATGTCGCGTCTTGCCGTTGTCGTGCCGCGTCGCCCGGTACTGCTTACTGATCGTATCCACGCACCCGGCAATCAGCCGGTTCCCCGAGCGGCTCCCCTTCGAACTCCTCTGTCAAGGATCGTAGAGGCGCGACATCACCAGTGTCCCGCACCTGACCGTGGACCCGTCCCGCCTCCTGGGGAGATGTCCGTGACCGGTACGAGGTTGATACGCGAACCTGTGTTTCCCAATACCCGAAGGGTGGCGATCCTCACCCGGAGGGATGCGGGATCCCCTTGGCCGGGGCTTGCCCCGTGGCCGTCCCGTGGCTTGTCCGGGGCAGAACAAAGGGATGTGAAGGCACCCTCCCTGACGTGCTAGTGTTCTGGATGTCGGAAGGGGCCGACCCGAGAGGGGCGAAGCCGGAAGACACACCCAATGCGCGGGTGGCGGAATAGGCAGACGCGCTGGATTCAGGTTCCAGTGCCCGCAAGGGCGTGGGGGTTCAACTCCCCCCTCGCGCACGTGAGAACGGGCGGCATCACCATCGTGATGCCGCCCGTTCCGTTGTGCGCTCTGTTGTGCTTTCCGGTGGCGCGGGTGGGTATGCCGGTGGATATGCCGGTGGTGCGGGCGGCGTTGGGGCGTGTGGGCAAGGGCACATGTGACTCCGCGTCCGGCGCCCCCACGTCCGTGAGTCATCTCACGGGGCCTCGTCACTCGACGGCCCACATTTTCCACACCCCGATCGTTGTCCACAGGGCCTGACGCGTTTCGGACACCGGCGGTACGGTCTGCACGAGTTGCTGTTCCAGCGAGTGTGTGTGCGGACACGGGGGAGGCGTCGTGGTGACCGAGGCAGGGGTGGGGCGCAAGCTGCCCATGGTCGGGGGGTTCGCCCAGTGGCCGGTGCAGGGCTCTCCGAAGAAGGAGGGCAAGGCGCTGCGGACCGCCGTCCCGCGCGCGGCGCACAGCGCCCTCGACGTCGACGGCTCCCGCCCGGACGCGGCGACCGCGGTCGAGGAGTCCAACCGGGGCCGGATACCCGAGCTCACACCGATACGGGTGGGCAGGATGGCCGCGACCCCGTTCGCCTTCCTGCGCGGCTCGGCCGGCCTCATGGCGTACGACCTGGCGCGCACCCCCATGACCGGGATCGCCGCCCAGATATGCGGCGACGCGCACGCGGCCAACTTCGGCCTGTACGGCGACGCCCGCGGCGGCCTGGTCATCGACCTGAACGACTTCGACGAGACCGTGCACGGCCCCTGGGAGTGGGACCTCAAGCGACTCACCGCCTCCCTGGTGCTGGCCGGCCGGGAGGCGGGCGCCGACGAGGACATGTGCCGCAAGGCGGCGCACGACGCGGTGGGCGCGTACCGGCGCACCATGCGGCTGCTGGCCAAGCTGCCGGTCCTGGACGCCTGGAACGCCATCGCGGACGAGGAACTCGTCTCCCACACCGACGCCCACGACCTGCTCGGCACACTGGAGCGGGTCTCGGAGAAGGCCCGGGCCAACACCAGCGGACGGTTCGCGGCGAAGTCGACGGAGGCCGCCGAGGACGGCGGGCGCCGGTTCGTCGACGCCCCGCCCGTGCTGCGCCGGGTCGCGGACGGGGAGGCGACGGCGGTGGCGGCGTCCCTGGAGTCCTACGTCTCGACCCTGTCGGAGGACCGGCTGCCGCTGCTGGCCCGGCACGCGGTGCACGACGTGGCGTTCCGCGTGGTCGGCACGGGCAGCGTGGGCACACGCTCGTATGTCGTTCTGCTCCTGGACCATCGAGGTGAGCCGCTCGTCCTCCAGGTCAAGGAGGCCCGCCCCTCGGCGCTGGTCCCGCATCTGGCGACGGCCGGATTCGACGCGGCACCGGTCGGCCACGAGGGCCGGCGGGTGGTGCTCGGCCAGAAGCGCATGCAGGTGGTCAGCGACATCCTGCTGGGCTGGACCACGGTCCAGGGCCGCCCCTTCCAGGTCCGGCAGTTCCGCAACCGCAAGGGCAGCGTCGATCCCGCGGCGCTCGCCGCCGACCAGATCGACGACTACGGCCGGATGACCGGCGCCCTGCTGGCCCGCGCCCACTCGCACAGCGCCGACCCGCGTCTGATCGCCGGCTACTGCGGCAAGAACGAGGAACTGGACGAGGCCGTGTCCGAGTTCGCGGTCCGCTACGCCGACCGCACCGAGGCCGACCACGCGAATCTGCTGTCCGCCGTGCGGTCGGGGAGGGTCGCGGCGGAGACGGGTGTGTGACGGGGGTGGGGGAAGGGCGAGGGGGAGGGGAGGGAGGGGGCGGGGGTGGCCCCCTCCCTTGCGGAGGGCGGCGTACTGGTCCGGGTGAGGTGAGTGTGCCGATCCGGGTGACCGTGGGTGGCTGGTTCCGGCCGTGTCCTACGCTGGGCGGGTGACGACCCCGGAAGCTGAGCAGTCCCCGCCGCGGCGGCCCGAAGAGCGGCTGGAGCAGGCCGTGCGGGCCGCCGAGCAGGCGTTGATCGAGTTCGAGATCGCATTGGAGACCTTCCGCGTCGAGGTCGAGAACTTCTCCCGGCTGCATGAACGGAAACTCGGCCCGATGTACGCCCGGCTGGAGGAGCTGGACGCGCGGATCGCCGAGGCCAGGGCCGCCCGCACCGGTGATCCGGAGGACGTCCGGGTCGCGGAGGAGGCGCGGGCCCGGGTCATGCCGATCCCGGAGGTCGAGGAGCTGCTGCACGGCTGGATGGACGGCCACGGTCTGTTCCCGGAGGCCGCGGCGATGCTCACGGAGCAGGCGGTGCGGCCCCCGGAACGGGTGCGGCCGAGCGAGGAGGCTCGCAAGCTCTACCGGGAGCTGGCTCGCAAGGCCCACCCCGACCTGGCGCAGGAGGAGGGCGAGCGGGCCCGGCGCGACGAGTTCATCACCCGGGTCAACGCCGCCTATGCCCGTGGTGACGAGGTGCTGCTGCGTGAGCTCGCCGAGGAGTGGGCGGCGGGCCCGGCGCCCGCGGAGCGGCCTCCGAGCCGCGCCGAGGAGCTCTACGCCCGTCTGGAGTGGCTGAGCCGGCGCAAGGAACTGCTGAACCTGGTCGCCCGGGAGCTGGAGGACAGCGCGATCGCGTCCATGCTCCGGCTGGCCCCCGAGGACCCCGACGCGCTTTTGGAAGAGATCGCCGAGAAGCTCAGCGCGGACCTGGCGCGGCGGGAGGCGGAGCTCGCGGAGCTGCTGGAGACGTAGGTCTGCCCTTTGGACCCGGACGGGTGGATCCGGACGGGCTCCGGGCCGGTGCTGTCCTTCGGGTAGCGTCGGAGGCATGAGTTTCGCAGCGCGTGTGCCCACGGTCGGGGTCATGGACCTCAAGGACGGCGACTTCCTGCTGGACGTCCGTGAGGACGACGAATGGCAGGCGGGGCATGCCGAGGGGGCGCTGCACATTCCCGTCAGCGAGTTCGTCGCCCGTTACGGCGAACTGACCGAGGCGGCTCCGCAGGACGGCCGGGTTCATGTGATCTGCCGGTCCGGCGGCCGCTCGGCCCAGGTCACGATGTACCTGGTGCAGCAGGGTGTCGACGCCGTGAACGTGGACGGCGGTATGCAGGTCTGGCAGGCGGCCGGGCGCCCGGTCGTCAAGGACGACGGAGAGACCGGGCACGTCCTCTAGGACCACCACGGGCTGGGGCCGTCACGGCTGGCGCCGTCACGGCTCGACCGGTGGCCGTCAGCCCAGGGGGTGTGCCGCCAGCAGGTCCCCGAGTGCCTCCTCGTGTGCCGCTGCCGGGCCGAGTGCCAGCTCCAGGTGTTTGGCCCAGGCGTGGTAGCGGTGCAGGGCGTACTCGGTGTCGGCTCCGAATCCGCCGTGCAGATGCTGGGCGGTCTGCACCATCCGCCGTACTCCCTCCGAGGCCCATATCTTGGCCACGGCCACGTCCCCGGCGGCGGGCAGCGCGCCCGGTGCTCCCGAGGAGACGCGCCATGCGGCCTGCCAGAGGGTGGCTTCCATGGCGCGCAGGTCGATGTAGCGGTCGGCGGCCTGGACCGCCACGGCCTGGAAGGTGGCGATGGGGTGCCCGAACTGCTCCCGTTGGCCGGTGTACTCGCTGGTCATCCGCAGCACCTTCTCGCCGAGCCCGAGGGCCAGCGCACAGGTTCCGGTGATCAGTAGCTCCCGCAGCCAGGGCCATGCCCGCTCCGCGTCGATCACATCACCGGCCGTGATCCGCACGGCGTCCAGGTGCAGCTCGGCCAGTCGCTCGCCGCTGGTGGAGATCTGCTCGGCCAGGATGACGCCGCTGTGGCCGCGGGGGACCGGTGCGAGGAGGCTCCGTCCGGCGCCGGTGTGGGCGGGGACCAGGATCAGGTCGGCGTCGTATGCCCAGGGCACGGCCGTCTGTACTCCGTCCAGCACCCAGGCGTCGCCGTCCCGGCGTGCGGTGACGGCGAGTTCGGCCGGGTCGTGGCCGGTACTGCCGCCGGCTGCGACGGTCAGCACCAGTTCGCCGCTTCCGGCGGACGGCAGCAGCCGGGCCGCCAGTTCCTTTCCGCCGTAGGCCTGTATGGCCGCGGCGGCCGCGCTGTGTTCCAGCAGGGGTACCCGTCCGAGCACCTTTCCGGACTCGCGGAGCACCAGGCACAGGGCGATGGCGTCCAGGCCCGCCCCGCCGTACTCCGTGCCGGTCAGCAGGCTCAGCAGGTCGGCGTCGGCGAGCCTGGTCCACAGGGTGCGGTCGAGGCCGTCGGCCACGGCGCCGGTGGTGAGGGCGGGGCTCGGCACCGTGTCCGGTGCCACCCCGGCGAACACCCCCCGGGCCGCCTCGGCCGCCGCCAGCTGTTCCTCGGTGAAGGTGAAGTCCACGGCCTGTCCTCCCTGCGGAACCGATCGTCTGACGGTCCGTCAAGATAGAACAGGTTCTAGAAGAAGGGAACGGTGGGGCACCGGGGTTGTGCCCACCGCGGGTGGGTCAGCGGTCGAAGTCGAGTTCCACCTTCTCCGTCACCGGATGCGACTGGCAGGCCAGCACATATCCCGCGTCCGTCTCCTCGGTCTCCAGCGCGAAGTTGCGGTCCATGCGCACCTCGCCCGAGACCAGGAAGGCCCGGCAGGTTCCGCACACCCCGCCCTTGCAGGCGTAGGGCGCGTCGGGGCGGTTGCGCAGCACCGCGTCCAGGAGGGATTCGCCGTCCTGGACCGGCCAGCTGCCGCCGCGTCCGTCGAGCCTGGCCGTCACGGTGCTGTGGGCGGGGGCCGCGGCGGTCGTCACCGTGGCCTCGCCGGCGTCCACGTGGAAGATCTCCTGGTGGATCCGGGCCCGTGCGACGCCGAGTTCGCCCAGCGCCCGCTCGGCGCCCCGCACCAGTCCGAGCGGCCCGCACAGGAACCATCCGGCCACCGAGCCGACGGGCAGCAGCGCGGGCAGCAGCCCGGTCAGCCGCTCCTGGTCGAGGCGCCCGGACGGCAGGCCGGCCTGCTGCTCCTCCCGGGAGAGCACCGTCACCAGCTGAAACCGCTCGGGGTGGCGGTCCTTCAGGTCGGCGACTTCCTCGAGGAACATCGTGGAGGCGGCCGTGCGGTCGCTTCGGATCAGGCAGAACCGGGCCTCGGGCTCGCGCGCCAGCAGGGTCGAGGCGATCGACAGCACGGGGGTGATGCCGCTGCCGCCGACGATCGCGGCGTACATCCCGGGGGCGGGGTCCAGGGTGAAGCGTCCGGCCGGGACCATCACCTCCAGTTCGTCGCCGGCGTTGATCTCCTTCAGCG
The DNA here is from genome assembly GCF_044745865.1 of Streptomyces sp. NPDC086787. Taxonomy (NCBI): domain Bacteria; kingdom Bacillati; phylum Actinomycetota; class Actinomycetes; order Kitasatosporales; family Streptomycetaceae; genus Streptomyces; species Streptomyces sp. NPDC086787. Next base: position 173,244 of record NZ_JBIVBC010000003.1, read on the forward strand.
CATAGGTCGAGAAGGCTCCGCCGTCGACCAGGCGCACTCCGACCCGGAGGGTGCTCGGTCCCTCGGGGCCGGGGGCCGGGGAGCAGATCGAGTACGTGCGCCGGATCTCCTCGCCGTCCATCAACCGGCGCAGCGTGAGGTGCTGGCCGGGTGCGTGCCGGTACTCCGCGCGGAGCTCCGGGGGGACGGTGAGGGTCAGGGCCACGGAGTCGTCGGTGAGCCGCTCGACCGCGGCCACCGGGAGCGGGTGGAAGCGGGCCATCACAACTCCTTGAAGTGGTCGAACGGTTCACGGCAGCCGAGGCAGCGGCGCAGCGCCTTGCAGGCGGTGGAGGAGAACCGGCTGAGCAGTTCGGTGTCCGAGGATCCGCAGTGCGGGCAGCGGACCGGGTCGGTGTCCGGGGGGTCGGCCAGTGTGCGGGTCGGGCCCAGGGCCAGCGCGACCGGTCCGGTCTCCCGTCGCTCGCGCGGTGGCGCGATGCCGAACTCCCGGAGTTTGCGCCGTCCTTCGGCCGTGAGGTCGTCGGTCGACCAGGCGGGGGTCAGTACGGTGCGGACGGTGATCTCGCGCATGCCGTGCTCGCGCAGTACCCGTTCGATGTCCGTGGACATCGCCTCGACGGCGGGGCAGCCGGTGTAGGTGGGGGTCAGGTCGACCTCCACGGTGTCGGTGCCGCGCAGCCGCACCGCGCGCACCACGCCCAGCTCCTGGAGGGTGAGCACCGGCAGTTCGGGGTCGGGCACCGAGCCGGCCAGTTCCAGGAGTTCCGCCTCCAGGGCGGTCGCGGTCACCATGACGCTCCCGGATGGCTGCGGTGCAGGTGCTGCATCTCGGCGAGCATGCGTCCGAACGGCTCGGTGTGCAGGCCCTGCCGGCCGGCGCCCGCGGCCCAGGCGCCGGTGCGCGGGCCCTCGGGGACCGTGAGGGTGGCCCGGTCGAGGATCGCGACGACGGACTCCAGCCAGGCGGCCTCCATGCCGGCCCAGTCGGCGTCCAGGCCCTCGACCGGCTGGAACATCTCTCCGGTGTACCGCCAGAGTTCCTCACAGGCGCGCTGCATCCGCTCGTGGCTGAGGTCGGTGCCGTCACCGAGTCGCAGTGTCCACTGCTCGGCGTGGTCGCGGTGGTAGGCGACCTCCTTGACGGCCTTGGCGGCGAGCGGTGCGAACGGGCCGTCTCCAGTGGCAAGTTGCGCGTAGAGCAGGTGCTGGTAGGTGGAGAAGTACAGCTGGCGGACGATGGTGTGGGCGAAGTCGCCGTTGGGGCGTTCGACCAGCTGGAGGTTGCGGAAGTCGCGTTCCTCGCGCAGGTAGGCCAGTTCGTCCTCGTCGCCCGCCATGGACAGCAGTACCCGGGCTTGGCCGAGCAGGTCCAGGGCGATGTTGGCGAGGGCGACCTCCTCCTCCAGGACGGGGGCGTGGCCCGCCCACTCCCCCAGGCGGTGGGAGAGCACCAGGGCGTCGTCGCCGAGGGCCAGGGCGGCGGTCCGCCCGGTCGCTGGGGTCGAGGGGGTCTCGGCTGCCGGGATCTCCGGTGCGGGGGTCACAGGTGCTGCACCCCTTCGGGGATCTCGTAGAAGGTCGGGTGCCGGTAGGGCTTGTCGGCGGACGGTTCGAAGAAGGGGTCCTTCTCGTCGGGCGAGGAGGCGGTGATGGCGGCCGCCGGGACGACCCAGATGGAGACGCCCTCGCCGCGCCGGGTGTACAGGTCGCGGGCGTTGCGCAGGGCGAGTTCCGCGTCCGGGGCGTGCAGGCTGCCGGCGTGGGTGTGGGAGAGGCCGCGGCGGGAGCGCACGAAGACCTCCCACAGGGGCCAGTCGGTGTTGGTCATGCCTGCGCTCCTCCTGTCCCCGCGGCGCGGGTGCCGCCGGTGTGCTTGGCCGCGTGGGCCGCGGCCGCCTCGCGTACCCACGCGCCCTCGTCGTGTGCGCGGCGGCGCTGGTTGATCCGTTGGTCGTTGCAGGGGCCGTTGCCCTTGAGGACCTCCCAGAACTCCGTCCAGTCGATCTCGCCGAAGTCGTGTTGCCCGCGCTCCTCGTTCCACCGCAGTTCCGGGTCGGGCAGGGTGAGGCCGAGGGACTCGGCCTGGGGGACGCAGATGTCGACGAAGCGCTGGCGCAGTTCGTCGTTGGAGTGGCGCTTGATCTTCCAGGCCATGGACTGCGCGGAGTGCTGCGACTCGTCGTCGGGCGGGCCGAACATCATCAGGGACGGCCACCACCAGCGGTCGACCGCGTCCTGCGCCATCGCGTGCTGCTCGGGGGTGCCCCGGCTCAGGGCGAGCAGCAGTTCGTACCCCTGGCGCTGGTGGAAGGACTCCTCCTTGCAGACGCGGACCATCGCGCGCGCGTACGGGCCGTAGGAGCAGCGGCACAGGGGCACCTGGTTGGTGATCGCGGCGCCGTCCACCAGCCAGCCGATCGCGCCGACGTCGGCCCAGGTCAGGGTGGGGTAGTTGAAGATGGAGGAGTACTTCTGGCGGCCGCTGTGCAGTTTGTCGAGGAGCTCCTCGCGGCTGGTGCCGAGGGTTTCGGCGGCGCTGTACAGATAAAGGCCGTGGCCCGCCTCGTCCTGGACCTTGGCCATCAGGATGGCTTTGCGGCGCAGCGAGGGCGCGCGGGTGATCCAGTTGGCTTCCGGCTGCATGCCGATGATCTCGGAATGGGCGTGCTGGGCGATCTGCCGGACCAGCGTCGCGCGGTAGGCGTCGGGCATCCAGTCGCGGGGCTCGATGCGCTCGTCCGCGGCCACGGCGGCGTTGAAGGCGTGCTCGTAGGCCGCGGTGTCGGCGGTGTCCTGGACGCCGGACTCCGGTGTGCGAGTCGTGGTGCGCGCGGCTGCTGTGGCCATGCGGTCCCCCTGACCTAGGGCTTTGACGGAGCACGCTCCCGACCGATCGTTCGGTTCGTGCGATTCAATGGTGGGCCGGACGACGTGAGGTGTCAACCGCTGTGGACAACCGCCGCCGCGGCCTGTGGACAACCCACGAAAAGCGGGCGGTGCGGGCCCGAGTGGCGTTGGCCACGTGCCCGCCTGCCGTCCCGGGGCTGTGCCTGGCGGGTGGGGCTGAGTACCGTTCGTGCGAACGCCGGGAAACCAGGAAACCGGGAAACCGGCGTGTCGCGAGCACGCGGCGCCCCGCGGAGGGCGGCCGGAGGACAGAGCGGGATCGGGGAACGGGACGGAATGGACGCGTACGGCAAGGACTCGGAGGCTCCGCACGGGCCGGACGGGTCGGGCGTGGCGCGTCCGCCCGGGGCTGCGCCCGCCGCCAGTGACACCGCCGGTGACACCGCCGGGGACCGGACCGGCGAGAACCGGCCCGAGGCGCACGGCCCGTCCGGTGGGAGCGGACCGTCCGACGGGAGCGGACCGCTCGACGGCTCGTGGCCCGCGCCCGCTGTAGCCGCCGCGCCCGCCGTGGACAGTCCGGCGGGTCCCGTCGGCTCCGCCGACGCGCCGCGCGCCGAGGAAGAGCCCGCCGGGCCCGGTGACACCCCCCGCACGGGTGTCGCCGCGCTTTCCGCGCGCTACCAGGTCGTGGCGGCTCTCGCCCTCGCGGTCGTCGCGGTGACCGCCTGTGCGCATCTCGGGATGGTGTTCCTGCACGTCGCGCCGTCGAACACGGTGACGAAGCAGCACGGCGAGGCCATCGACGAGTGGATATACCCCGAGTTCGAGCAGAACTGGAAGCTGTTCGCCCCCAACCCCCTCCAGCAGAACATAGCGGTCGAGGCGCGGGCGCAGGTACGCATGGCGGACGGCAGCACCCAGACCACCGGCTGGAACGATCTGTCCGCTGCGGACGGCGCGGCGATCGACGGCAATCCGCTGCCCAGCCACACCCAGCAGAACGAACTGCGCAGGGCGTGGGACTACTTCTCCGCCACGCACGACGCCCAGGACCGCGCGGTGGGCATGCGCGGCTCGCTCTCCGAGCAGTACCTGCGCCGGATCGTGGTGATGCGCCTCTACCGTGAGGACGGGACCAGCCGCGAGGGAACCGTGCGGAGCGTGCAGGTCCGCTCGCGCACCACCAGCGTGCCCCCGCCCCGGTGGAGCCGCGAGCGGGTCTCCGACACCCCGTCCTACCGCCAGCTGCCCTGGTGGACGGTCTCGGCCGACGAGGCCGCGAGGGGTGTGCGGTGAACCGTCTCCTCGCTCCGGTGTCCAGCGGCATCGCCCGGGTCACCGGCTCCGCGCTCGGCCCCCACCAGACGGCGGTGATCCGCGTCGGATTCGCCGGGACCTGGCTGCTCTTCCTGTTGCGCGAGTTCCCGCACCGCCAGGAGCTGTACGGCCCCGACGGCCCGTGGAGCTGGGCCCTCGCCCGTCGCCTGACCGGGGACAACGGCGCCTTCACGGCGCTGCTGTGGTTCCGGGGGCAGGCCTGGTTCGAGGCGTGCTACGCGCTCGCCCTGCTGTCCGCCGTCCTGCTGCTGCTGGGCTGGCGCACCCGCACCATGTCCGTCCTGTTCATGGTCGGCGTGCTCTCCCTGCAGAACCGCAGCATCTTCATGGGCGACGGCGGCGACAACGTGCTGCACCTGATGTCCATCTATCTGGTGTTCACCCGCTGCGGTCAGGTGTGGTCCCTGGACGCCCGGCGTGCCGCGCGTGCCGCGGCCGCCCGTGCGCGGGGGGAGCGGCGGACCGACCGGACGGGGCCCGTCCTGTGGGCGGTGCTCGGGGCGGCGCTGGTCTCGGTGACCCTGGCGGGCCGTTTCGGCGGTGAGTTGCTGGTGCCCGTGCTGCTGTGGACGGCTTGGGCGGCCCTGGGCCTGTGGTGGGCGGCCGGACACTACGCGCGCTCGCGCGAGCTCGAGTTCCGGACCCTGCTGGACGTGATCGCCAACATCGTGCACAACGGCGCCCTGTTCGTGATCATGGCTGAGGCGTGCCTGATCTACGCCACGGCCGGCTGGTACAAGGTCCAGGGCTCGCGCTGGCAGGACGGCACCGCCGTCTACTACCCGCTCCAGCTGGACTCCTTCTCGCCCTGGCACTCCCTGGCCGATCTGATGTCCGCCAGCGGGACCGCGGTCATGCTGGCGACCTACGGGACGGTGATCGTGCAGGTCGCCTTCCCGTTCACGGTGTTCAACCGGCGCGTCAAGAACGTCCTGCTGGCCGCGATGATTGCCGAGCACGCGGTGATCGCGGTCGTTCTCGGGCTGCCGTTCTTCTCCCTGGCGATGATCGCCACGGACGCCGTGTTCCTGCCGACCCCGTTCCTGGAGCGGCTCGGCGGCCGGGCGGCTCGCGCGCGCGTGCGGCTGCTTTCGCGCGGGGTCCCCAAGGTGCCCGCGCCCCGCGCCGCGGAGGCGGAGGAGGACGAACGCGCGCGCGTAGGCTTCACGGCATGACCGACCCCGTGACCCGCTGGCGCGAGCGCGCCGGCTCCGCCGTGCTGCTCGACGGCTTCCACGCGCTCAAGCACGCGCTGCGCTTCGGGGCCGAGATCCTGGTGGCGGTCACCACCGACCGGCGGGCGGCACTCGCCCTCGCCGGTGAACTGGCCCCCGACGTACGGGACGCGCTGGACGCGCTGCTGGCCGAGGTGCCGGAGGGGACGTACGCCTCGTTCGTGCCGCGCCCGCATCCCACGGCCGTCGCCGCCCTGGCCGTACGGCCGTCGCGCGAGGCTCAGCTGGGGGTGCTCGCCCGCACCCCCCGCACCGCGCCCGTCGTGCTCCTCGACGACCCGCGCAACCTGGGCAACGCCGGTGCGGTGATCCGGCTGGCCGCCGGGTTCGGGGCGACCGGTGTCGTCACCACCGGCACACTCGACCCCTGGCATCCCACGGTGGTGCGCGGCGGGGCGGGGCTGCACTTCGCGACCGCCGTGGAGCGGGTGACCGCGGCCGAGCTGCCCCCCGGGCCGCTGTTCGCGCTCGACCCGGAGGGGGACGACCTGCGGGGCGTGAAGCTCCCGGACGACGCCGTGCTGGCGTTCGGCTCGGAACGCAGCGGACTCTCCGGCGAACTGCGCGCCCGCGCCGACCATTTGCTGGCGCTGCCGATGCGCCCCCAGGTCTCCAGCTACAACCTCGCGACCAGTGTGGCCATGACGCTGTACCACTGGAGTGCCACCGGGGGCGCCTTCCCCGTCGCGGAGGGCGGCGCCTAGGTGGACAGCGCTCAGGCCGGTCCGGCCTGGGCCGGGGACAGTCAGCCCTCTCGGCGGACCTCCACCACCCGGAAGCGGTTCGCCACGAACGCGCCGTCGCACAGGGCCGCGTTGGCCGCCGGGTTGCCGCCCGAGCCGTGGAAGTCGGAGAAGGCGGCCGTCTGGTTGACGTACACCCCGCCGGTGAGGTTGAGGGAGAGCTGCGCGGCCTCCTCCAGGCAGGCCTCCTCGACCGCCCGCTCGACCTGTTCGTCGGTGGTGTACGCGCCGACGGTCATCGCGCCCTTGTCACGGACCGTGCGCCGGGTCAGCTCCACCGCGTCGGCGGCCGAGTCGACCGCGACGGCGAAGGAGACGGGGCCGAAGCACTCGTTCATGTAGGCGGCTTCGTCGTCCGGCTTCGCGCCGTCCAGCTTCACGATGACCGGGGTGCGGACCACCGCGCCCGGGAATTCCGGGTTGGTGATCTCGCGGGAGGCGAGGGCGACCTCGCCGAGCCCGGCGGCGGCCTCCAGGCGGGCCTTCACGTCCGGGTTGACGATCGCGCCGAGCAGCGCGTTCGCGCGCGCGTCGTCGCCGAGGAGGCCGTCGACCGCGCGGGCGAGGTCGGCGACCACCTCGTCGAAGGTCCTGGGACCCTCGTCGGTGCGGATGCCGTCGCGGGGGATCAGCAGGTTCTGCGGGGTGGTGCACATCTGGCCGCTGTACAGCGACAGCGAGAACGCCAGGTTGGACAGCATGCCCTTGTAGTCGGCGGTGGAGTCCACGATCACCGTGTTGACGCCGGCCTTCTCCGTGTAGACCTGCGCCTGGCGGGCGTTGGCCTCCAGCCAGTCGCCGAAGGCGGTCGAACCCGTGTAGTCGATGATCCTGATCTCGGGGCGGGTGGCCAGGGTCTTGGCGATGCCCTCGCCGGGCCGCTCGGCGGCCAGCGCCACCAGGTTCGGGTCGAAGCCCGCCTCGGCCAGCACCTGCCGGGCCACCTGGACGGTGAGCGCGAGCGGCAGCACCGCGCGCGGGTGGGGCTTGACCAGGACGGCGTTGCCGGTGGCGAGGGAGGCGAACAGGCCCGGGTAGCCGTTCCACGTCGGGAAGGTGTTGCAGCCGATCATCAGCGCGATGCCGCGCGGGACCGCGGTGAAGCGCTTGGTCAGCGCCAGCGGGTCGCGCTTGCCCTGGGGCTTGGTCCACTCCGCGGTGTCGGGGGTGCGGACCTGCTCCACATACGCGTACGCCACCGCCTCCAGGCCGCGGTCCTGGGCGTGCGGGCCGCCCGCCTGGAACGCCATCATGAACGCCTGGCCGCTGGTGTGCATCACCGCGTGAGCGAACTCGTGCGTCCGGTCGCTGATCCGCTTGAGGATCTCCAGACAGACCACGGCGCGGGTCTCGGGGCCCGCGTCCCGCCAGGCTGCCTGTCCGGCGCGCATCGCGGGCAGCAGTGTGTCGACGTCCGCGTGCGGGTAGGTCACGCCCAGCTCGATGCCGTACGGCGAGGTCTCGCCGCCCACCCAGTCGTCGGTGCCGGGCTGGCCGAGGTCGAGGCGGCTGCCCAGCAGGGCGTCGAAGGCGGCCTTGCCCGCGGCCGCGTCCAGGCTGCCGTGCTCGCCGTACGCCTTGGGGTGTTCGGGATGCGGGGACCAGTACGCGCGCGTACGGATCGCCTCCAGCGCCTGGTCGAGCGTGGGCCGGTGCTTGGCGATCAGCTCGTGCGCGGTCAGTTCGGCGGCCATGGGGACCAACTCCTCGTCTCGTGAGCTCCTCGTCGAGCTCATGACCTGGGCGAAAACAGAGGCGTGAACGGACGGACAGAGTTAGAGTAACCGAACGATCGGTCGGGACAAGGGGGCCTGCCGCATCTGTGGAAAACCCCGTGCGGGAGGATCGCGCACATGACAGCACTCGCTCTCAGCAGCCCCGTTGCCGTCGTCGGCACCGGCACCATGGGCCAGGGGATCGCGCAGGTCGCGCTGGTCGCCGGCCATCCTGTGCGGCTGTACGACGCCCTGCCCGGCCGGGCCCGGGAGGCGGCCGAGGCGATCGGCGCCCGGCTCGACCGGCTGGTCGCGAAGGACCGGCTCACCAGCGCCGAGCGGGACGCGGCGCGCGCGCGTCTGACGCCGGCCGAGGAGATCGAGGAGCTGGCCGACTGCGCGCTCGTCGTGGAGGCGGTGCTGGAGCGGCTGGACATCAAGCAGAAGCTGTTCCGCCGGCTCGAGGACATCGTCTCCGACGACTGCCTGCTCGCCACCAACACCTCGTCCCTCTCGGTCACGGCCATCGGAGGCGCCCTGCGCAACGCCTCCCGCTTCCTGGGACTGCACTTCTTCAACCCGGCCCCGCTGCTGCCGCTGGTCGAGGTCGTCTCCGGGTTCGCCACCGACGTCGCCTCGGCCACGCGCGCGTACGAGACCGCCCGCGCCTGGGGAAAGACCCCGGTCGCCTGTGCCGACACCCCCGGTTTCATCGTCAACCGCATCGCCCGCCCGTTCTACGCCGAGGCGCTCGCCGTCCACGAGTCCCAGGGCGCCGACCCGGCCACCATCGACGCCGTCCTGCGCGAGTGCGGCGGCTTCAAGATGGGCGCCTTCGAACTGACCGACCTGATCGGGCAGGACGTCAACGAGTCCGTCACCCACTCGGTGTGGCAGGCCTTCTTCCAGGACGTCCGCTTCACCCCCTCGCTGGCCCAGCGGCGCCTGGTCGAGTCCGGCAGGCTGGGCCGCAAGTCCGGGCACGGCTGGTACGACTACGCCGACGGCGCCGAGCGCCCCGAGCCGCACACCGCCGACGCGGCGCGGCCGCCCGCCTATGTCGTCGCCGAGGGCGGTCTCGGCCCGGCCGCGGAACTGCTCCCGCTGATCCGCGAGGCGGGCATCCTGGTCCGCGAGGAGGAAGAGGACCACGGCACCCGGCTGGTGCTGCCGAGCGGCGGACAGCTGGTGCTGGCCGACGGCCAGACCTCCATCGAGTTCCGCGACGTCGTCTACTTCGACCTGGCGCTCGACTACCGCAAGGCCACCCGTATCGCTCTGTCCGCCTCCCAGGACACCGCGCCGCAGACCCTGACCGAGGCCGTCGGACTGTTCCAGGCGCTGGGCAAGGACGTCAGTGTCATCGGCGACGTCCCCGGCATGATCGTCGCCCGCGCGGTGGCCCGGATCATCGACCTCGCGTATGACGCCGTCGCCAAGGGCGTGGCCACCGAGGAGGACATCGACACCGCGATGCGCCTGGGCGTCAACTACCCGCTCGGCCCCTTCGAGTGGAACCGCGGACTGCCCCGCGACTGGGCCTACGACCTGCTGGACGAGCTGCACACGCGCGACCCCGGCGGACGCTACGCGCCGTCCCTCGCGCTCTACCGCCACTCCTACGCCAACGAGAAGCGGGAGGGCACCCCATGACCACCGCCAGGCGTGACACCTACACCCCCGAGACGCTGCTCTCGGTCGCCGTCCAGGTCTTCAACGAGCGCGGCTACGACGGCACCTCCATGGAGCACCTGTCCAAGGCGGCCGGCATCTCCAAGTCGTCGATCTACCACCACGTCTCCGGCAAGGAGGAACTGCTCAAGCGCGCCGTCAGCCGGGCGCTGGACGGGCTGTTCGCGATCCTCGACGAGGAGCACGCGCACGTGGGGCGCGCCGCCGACCGGCTGGAGTACGTCGTGCGGCGCATGGTCGAGGTCCTCACCGCCGAGCTGCCCTATGTGACGCTGCTGCTGCGGGTGCGCGGCAACACCGCCACCGAGCGGTGGGCCCTGGAGCGCCGCCGCGACTTCGACCACCGGGTGGCCGCACTGCTGAAGGCGGCGGCCGCCGACGGGGACGTACGCGGCGACGTGGAGGTGCGGCTCGCCACCCGGCTGGTCTTCGGCATGATCAACTCGGTCGTGGAGTGGTACCGGCCGGACGGGCGGGGCGGCAGCGAGCGGGAGGTCGCCGACGCCGTGGTGCGCCTCGCCTTCGGGGGCCTGCGCCGGGAGGCCTGAACCGGCCGCGTCAGCCGGACGGCTCAGCCGTCCGGCTCCAGATCCTCCTCCTCGAAGACCAGCAGGGTCCTGGTGCTCAGCACCTCCGGAATCGCCTGGATCCGGGTGAGCACCAGCTCGCGCAGCGCCCTGTTGTCCGGCGTGTGCACCAGGAGCAGCACGTCGAAGTCCCCGCCGACCAGCGCGATGTGGGAGGCGCCGGGCAGCAGCCTGAGCTGTTCGCGCACCGTGCGCCAGGAGTTCTGCACGATCTTCAGCGTGATGTACGCCGACGTGCCCTGCCCGGCGCGTTCGTGGTCGACGCGTGCGCCGAAACCGCGGATGACCCCGTCCTCGACGAGGCGGTTGATGCGGGCGTACGCGTTGGCCCGGGAGACGTGCACCCGCTCCGCGACGGACCGTATGGACGCTCGGCCGTCGGACTGGAGGATCTGGAGGATGTCCTGATCGATGGCGTCGAGCGGACGCGGCAGCGGGGCGGTGCCGGCTCCCGGGTCCTCGGCCATTTGTTCAGGTGCCATGTCCCCCCGCCTTCCCGCCGTGGACGTAGTGCGTTCATTCCAGGCTGTGGAGAACCGTTTGTCCACAGCCTGGAGGCGCCTGTAGCCAAAATGTGCCGACGACCGAACAATCGGTAGGTGAGGCGGGTCACACGCGACCCGTCTTCCGTAGCCGCTCCCACGAGGAGGTGCCGTCATGACGGTCATGGAGCAGCGGGGCGCTTACCGGCCCGCGCCGCCGCCCGCCTGGCAGCCCCGTACCGACCCCGCGCCGCTGCTGCCCGACGCCGAGCCGTACCGCGTCCTCGGCACCGAGGCGGCCGCCAAGGCCGACCCGGAGCTGCTGCGCCGGCTGTACGCCCAGTTGGTGCGCGGCCGCCGGTACAACGTGCAGGCGACCGCCCTCACCAAGCAGGGCCGTCTCGCCGTCTACCCCTCCAGCACCGGCCAGGAGGCCTGCGAGGTCGCCGCCGCGCTGGCCCTGGAGGAGCGCGACTGGCTCTTCCCCAGCTACCGCGACACCCTCGCCGCCGTCGCCCGGGGCGTCGACCCGGTCGCCGCCCTCACCCTGCTGCGCGGCGACTGGCACACCGGCTACGACCCCTACGCGCACCGCGTGGCCCCCCTGAGCACCCCGCTCGCCACCCAGCTTCCGCACGCCGTCGGCCTCGCCCACGCCGCCCGCCTCAAGGGCGACGACGTGGTCGCGCTCGCCATGGTCGGCGACGGCGGCACCAGCGAGGGCGACTTCCACGAGGCACTGAACTTCGCCGCCGTATGGCAGGCACCGGTCGTCTTCCTGGTCCAGAACAACGGCTTCGCCATCTCCGTCCCGCTCGCCAAGCAGACCGCGGCCCCCACCCTGGCCCACAAGGCCGTCGGATACGGCATGCCGGGCCGCCTGGTCGACGGCAACGACGCCGCCGCCGTGCACGAGGTCCTCGGCGACGCCGTGCGGCACGCCCGCGCGGGCGGCGGCCCCACGCTCGTGGAAGCGGTGACGTACCGCATCGACGCCCACACCAACGCCGACGACGCCACCCGCTACCGCGCGGACGCCGAGATCGAGGCCTGGCGCGGACACGACCCGGTCGAGCTGCTGGAGCGGGAGCTGACCTCCCGCGGACTGCTCGACGAGGACGGCAGGCGCGCCGCGCGCGAGGACGCCGAGGCGATGGCCGCGGACCTGCGCGAGCGCATGAACCAGGACCCGGAACTGGACCCCATGGACCTCTTCGACCACGTCTACGCCGAGCCCACCCCGCAACTGCTCGAACAGCGTGCCCTGCTGCGGGCCGAACTGGAGGCCGAGCAGCAGGAAGGCGGACAGGGATGACCACCGCGGCAGTCAAGCCCGCCACCATGGCGCAGGCCCTCACCCGCGCGATGCGCGACGCGATGGCCGCCGACCCCGCCGTGCACGTCATGGGCGAGGACGTCGGGACCCTGGGCGGCGTCTTCCGGATCACCGACGGGCTCGCCAAGGAGTTCGGCGAGGACCGCTGCACGGACACCCCGCTCGCCGAGGCGGGCATCCTCGGCACGGCCGTCGGCATGGCGATGTACGGGCTGCGCCCGGTCGTGGAGATGCAGTTCGACGCCTTCGCCTACCCGGCGTTCGAGCAGCTCATCAGCCATGTCGCCCGGATGCGCAACCGCACCCGGGGCAAGATGCCCCTGCCGGTCACCATCCGCGTCCCCTACGGCGGCGGCATCGGCGGCGTCGAGCACCACAGCGACTCCTCCGAGGCGTACTACCTGGCCACCCCCGGCCTCCATGTCGTCACGCCCGCGACCGTCGCCGACGCCTACGGGCTGCTGCGCGCCGCGATCGCCTCCGACGACCCGGTCGTTTTCCTGGAGCCCAAGCGGCTGTACTGGTCTAAGGACACCTGGAACGCGGAGCAGCCGACCGCCGTCGAGCCGATCGGACGCGCGGTGGTGCGGCGCACCGGCCGCAGCGCCACCCTCCTCACCTACGGCCCGTCCGTCCCGGTCTGCCTCGAAGCCGCCGAGGCGGCCCAGGCGGAGGGCTGGGACCTCGAAGTGGTCGACCTGCGCTCCCTGGTGCCGTTCGACGACGAGACCGTGTGCGCGTCGGTGCGCCGGACCGGCCGCGCGGTCGTCGTGCACGAGTCGGGCGGGTTCGGCGGCCCCGGCGCCGAGATCGCGGCCCGGGTCACGGAGCGCTGCTTCCACCACCTGGAGGCACCCGTGCTGCGCGTGGCCGGGTTCGACATCCCCTATCCGCCGCCGATGCTGGAGCGGCACCACCTGCCCGGCGTCGACCGGATCCTGGACACCGTGGCGCGGCTCCAGTGGGAGGCGGAGGGCTGATGGCACAGGTACTGGAGTTCAGGCTCCCCGACCTCGGCGAGGGACTCACCGAGGCGGAGATCGTCCGCTGGCTGGTCAAGGTCGGTGACGTCGTCGCCATCGACCAGCCCGTCGTCGAGGTCGAGACGGCCAAGGCGATGGTCGAGGTCCCCTGCCCGTACGGCGGTGTGGTCACCGCCCGCTACGGCGAGGAGGGCACCGAACTTCCCGTGGGCGCCCCGCTGCTGACGGTCGCGGTGGGGCCCGAGGCCTCCAACGGCCAGGGCGCCGGTTCGGGCAACGTCCTGGTCGGATACGGCACTTCGGAGGCACCGGCCCGCCGCAGGCGGGTACGGCCGAGCATCGCCGTCCCCGCCGCCGTGGCCACCCCGGCACCGGCCCCGGTGGCCGCTGCCGCGCCCGCGCCGGCCGTCACCGGCCCGGTTCCCGTGATCTCCCCGCTCGTACGGCGTCTCGCCCGGGACAACGGGCTGGATCTGCGGGAGCTGACGGGGTCGGGACCGGAGGGGCTGATCCTGCGGGCGGACGTCGAGGGGGCGCTCCGGACCAGGACGGCACCCGACGCCACCGCGAGCCCGGTCGGCGAAGCGGCCGCCGCGCACACCCCGGCGGCCGCCGCCCGTGACGAGGTCCGGGTACCGCTCAAGGGCATCCGCGGCGCGGTCGCCGACAAGCTGTCCCGCAGCCGCCGCGAGATTCCCGACGCCACCTGCTGGGTGGACGCCGACGCCACCGAACTCATGCGCGCGCGGGCGGCGATGAACGCCTCCGGCGGCCCGAAGGTGTCCGTGCTGGCCCTGCTCGCCCGGATCTGCGTCGCCGCGCTTGACCGGTTCCCCGAGCTCAACTCCACGGTGGACACGGAGGCCCGGGAGATCGTCCGGCTGGGGCGTGTGCACCTCGGGTTCGCCGCGCAGACCGAGCGCGGGCTCGTCGTGCCCGTGGTCCGGGACGCGCACACGCGGAACGCGGAGGCACTCACCGCGGAGTTCGCCCGGCTGACCGAGGCCGCGCGCGCCGGGACGCTGACCCCGGGCGACCTGACCGGCGGGACCTTCACGCTGAACAACTACGGGGTGTTCGGCGTCGACGGCTCCACGCCGATCATCAACCACCCCGAGGCGGCCATGCTGGGCGTCGGACGCATCGTCCCCAAGCCGTGGGTGCACGAGGGCGAGCTCGCGGTGCGCCAGGTCGTGCAGCTCTCGTTCACCTTCGACCACCGGGTGTGCGACGGCGGCACGGCGGGAGGCTTCCTGCGGTTCGTCGCGGACTGCGTGGAACAGCCGGCGGTGCTGCTGCGGACGCTGTGACCATACTCGGAGAGTGACCGAAACCGTTCCGTATGACGCCGTCGTGCTGGCAGGCGGGGCCGCGCGACGGCTCGGCGGGGTCGACAAACCCCGGCTGAGCGTCGGCGGCCGCCCGCTGCTCGACCGGGTACTCGCGGCCTGCGCCGGGGCACGTGCGACCGTCGTCGTGGCCGAGCCCCGGCCCACCGTGCGGCCAGTGCTCTGGACCCGTGAGGAGCCGCCCGGCGGCGGACCGGTCGCCGCGCTCGGGGCCGGACTCCGGCAGGTCGCGGCGGAGTGCACCGTGGTGCTCTCCGCCGACCTGCCTTTCCTCGCACCGGTCACGGTGCGCCGACTGCTGACGGCCCTGCACGACACCGGCGCCGAGGGCGCGCTGCTGACCGACGCGGACGGCCGGGACCAGCCGCTGGTTGCCGCCTACCGGACGGCCGCGCTGCGGCGCGAGCTGACGGCCCTCACCGAAGGGCACGGGAGTCTCGCCGGACTTCCCCTGCGCCGGGTGACCGGCGCGCTCCGCCTCACCCGTGTTCCGGACCCGCTCGCCTCCTACGACTGCGACACCTGGGAGGACATCGCCGCCGCCAGGGCGCGCATCAGGGAGCATGGACATGTGTTGGACGAATGGATTTCCGCAGTCAAGGCCGAACTGGGCATCGACCTGGACGTCGACACCGGCGCCCTGCTCGACCTCGCCCGTGACGCCGCCCACGGAGTGGCCCGCCCCGCCGCCCCGCTGACCACCTTCCTGGTCGGCTACGCGGCCGCACAGGCCAAGGGCGGTCCCGAGGCGGTCGCCGAGGCCGTCCGCAGGGCGACGGCACTGGCGCTGCGCTGGGAGCAGGAGGCGTCCGGGACCGGGACCGCCGCCGGTACGGCCACGCCCGGCACCCCCGCCCCGGGGCCGGACGCCGGATGACCGCCCGCGGCAGCAGAGCGGCGCACACCGGGCCGGCCGAGGACGCCGACGATCTCGGCTTCGAGGAGGCGCTGGCCCTCGTGAGGGAACCCCAGCAGGACCCCGGCCAGAACCCCGGCCAGAACCCCGGCCAGGACCACGGTCCCGGCACCCGCCCGCCCACGTCCGCCGCGGATGCCGGGCACCCCGGACCCGCGGCCGACGACGGCCACCACCGGGCAACCCCCTGGCCCGCGGCCCGTGAGACCGCCGCCCGGGCCGCCCGCTCCCGCATCCGCAACCGCCGCGCCCTGGTGTCCGTGCCGCTCGCCGACGCCCTCGGCCTGGTGCTGGCCGCCCCTCTGGACGCGCTCACCGACCTGCCCTCCTTCGACACCTCCGCGATGGACGGATGGGCGGTCTCCGGTCCCGGACCCTGGACCGTGCGGGCCGAGGGTGTCCTGGCCGGTCACGCCGAGCCGGAGGCGCTGACGGACGGGGAGGCCGTGCGGATCGCGACCGGCGCCCGGATCCCGCCCGACACCACCGCCGTCCTGCGCAACGAGCACGGCCGCGCCGACGGCCGGGGACGGCTGCACGCCGCCCGGGACGTGAGCCACGGTCAGGACATCCGCCCGCGCGGCCAGGAGTGCCGTAACGGCGACCAACTGCTGCCAGTCGGCACCCTGGTCACCCCCGCCGTACTGGGACTCGCCGCGGCCGCCGGCTACGACACCGTCACCGCCGTGCCCCGCCCCCGCGTCGAAATCATGATCCTGGGCGACGAGTTGCTCACCGACGGACTCCCCCGCGAGGGACTCATCCGGGACGCTCTGGGCCCGATGCTGCCGTCCTGGCTGCGCGCGCTCGGCGCCGAGGTCACCGCGGTACGCAGGCTCGGCGACGACGCCGGGGCCCTGCACAGGGCGCTCACCGCGTCCGACGCCGACCTCGTCGTCACCACCGGCGGCACCGCCACCGGACCCGTGGACCACGTCCGCCCCACGCTGCGGCGCATCGACGCCGAACTCCTCGTCGACGGCGTCAAGGTGCGCCCCGGCCACCCCATGCTGCTGGCCCGCACCAAGGAGGACCAGCACCTCGTCGGCCTGCCCGGCAATCCCCTCGCCGCCGTCTCCGGCCTGCTCACCCTCGCCGAGCCGCTGCTGCGGACCCTCGCCGCTCATACGGCCCCCGCGCCGTTCGCGCTGCCACTGCTGGAGACGGTGCCCGGGCATCCGTACGACACCCGGCTGGTCCCCGTGGTGCTGCGTGACGACGGTGCCCTGCCGCTGCGCTACAACGGCCCGGCGATGCTGCGCGGCATCGCCGCCGCCGACGCCCTGGCCGTCGTACCACCGGGTGAGACCCGGCGGGGGCAGGAGCTGGAGCTACTGGACCTGCCCTGGGCGACCGCCGGGATCGGGGTGTGTTTCACGTGAAACTTCCGTCCCGCGACGCCATGGCCCGGCATGCGGACGGGCCAGGTGACGAGCCCGGTGACAAACCTCGTGCGGACGAGCCCCCGGCGTCCCAGCGGGTGCGGCTGCCGAGGAAAGTGGTGGAGCGGCCGATCCGACAGGTCGTCAAACGGCTGGCGGTGGCCCTGTTGGTGCTGGTCGCGACCGCGCTGATCGTCTACGTCGACCGCGACGGCTACCACGACAACTCCGACGGGCCCGTCGACCTGCTCGACGCGTTCTACTACGCCACCGTCACCCTCTCCACCACCGGATACGGCGACATCACCCCGGTCAGCGACGGTGCCCGGCTCACCAACATCCTCGTCATCACGCCCCTGCGTGTGCTGTTCCTGATCATCCTGGTCGGCACCACGCTGGAGGTCCTCACCGAACGGACCCGTGACGAATGGCGCTTGAACCGCTGGAGGTCGGCTTTGCGGGATCACACTGTTGTCGTCGGTTTCGGCACGAAGGGGCGGTCGGCGATTCAGACCGTGTGTGCGGCGGGGCTGGCGAAGGAACAGGTCGTCGTGGTCGACCCCAGCGCCGGTGCGATCGAGGCGGCGAACACCGAGGGCTACGCGGGTGTCACCGGTGACGCGACGCGCAGCGAGGTGCTGAAACGGGCCGAGGTGCACAAGGCCCGGCAGATCATCGTGGCGCCGCAGCGCGACGACACGGCTGTCCTCGTCACGCTCACCGCCCGGCAGCTCAACCGGGGCGCCAAGATCGTGGCCTCGGTGCGCGAGGAGGAGAACGCGCCGCTGCTCAGGCAGTCCGGCGCCGACGCCGTCATCACCAGCGCCAGCGCGGCCGGACGGCTGCTCGGTCTGTCCGTGCTCAGCCCGGCCGCGGGCAAGGTGATGGAGGACCTCATCCAGCAGGGCAGCGGGCTCGACCTGGTCGAGCGCCCCGTGGTCAGGGCCGAGGTCGGCAGGGGCCCGCGCGAGGTGGACGACCTGGTGCTCTGCGTGCTGCGCGGGCACCGTGTGCTCGGCTACGACGATCCCTCACTGGGCTCCCTCCAGCTGACGGACCGGCTGATCACGATCGTCCGGGCGTCGCCGGGTGCCCGGGGGGTGGCGGACCGGGCGGAGAGGTAGCGTCGCCGTCATGTATGCGATCAAGATTTCCGAGCCCGGCGGACCCGAGTCGCTGGTGTGGGAAGAGGTCCCCGATCCGGTGCCGGGTCCGGGCGAGGTACTGGTCGACGTGGTCGCCGGTGCCGTCAACCGGGCCGACATCCTGCAACGGCAGGGCTTCTACAACCCGCCCCCCGGTACCTCCCCGTACCCCGGCCTGGAGTGCTCCGGCAGGATCGCCGCGCTGGGTCCCGGAGCCTCCGGCTGGGCCGTCGGCGACGAGGTCTGCGCGCTGCTCTCGGGCGGCAGCTACGCCGAGAAGGTCGTCGTCCCCGTCGGACAGCTGCTGCCCCTCCCCGAGGGGGTCGACCTCGTACGGGCCGCCGCGCTGCCCGAGGTGGTCTGCACGGTCTGGTCGAACGTGTTCATGGTCGCGCACCTGCGTCCCGGCGAGACGCTGCTGGTGCACGGCGGCTCCAGCGGTATCGGCACGATGGCGATCCAGCTCGCCAAGGCCGTCGGCGCGAAGGTGGCCGTCACCGCCGGTACCAAGGAGAAGCTGGATCGTTGCGCCGAGCTGGGCGCCGACATCCTGATCAACTACCGGGAGCAGGACTTCGTCGCCGAGATCGAGCGGGCCACGGGCGGCGCGGGCGTCGACGTCATCCTCGACAACATGGGCGCCAAGTACCTGGACCGCAATGTCAGCAGCCTCGCCGTCAACGGCCGACTCGCGATCATCGGTCTCCAGGGCGGCACCCGCGGCGAGTTGAACCTCGGCATGCTTCTGAGCAAGCGGGCCGCCGTCACCGCGACCACGCTGCGGGCCCGTCCGCTGGAGGAGAAGGCGGCCATCGTCGCGGCGGTACGCGAGCATGTGTGGCCTCTGATCGCCGCCGGGCATGTCCGTCCGGTGGTCGACCGGGAGCTGCCGATGCCGGAGGCGGCCGAGGCGCACCGGGTGGTGGAGGCGAGCGAGCACGTGGGCAAGGTGCTGCTCGTCGTGCCGTAGCGCCGTAGCGCTATAGGGGCCTGAGGGCGGCCCGAGCGCCGGAGGGCTGTCCTGTCCCCCTGCGCGCCCTTTCCGGCCCCCTGGGCCTCCCGCGCCCTCCCGTTGCCCCCCTCAGCCCCTGCGCACCCGCAGGGCCACGAACGCCAGGCCCAGCCCGAGGCCGATGAGGACCAGGCCGCTGCCCAGCGGCAGGATCTGGAGGACGGGCTCACTGACGGGGGCGCTGTGGTCGGTCCCTCCGGCGGGCCGCAGCGGCGGGGCGGAGGGCACCACCGCGGCCTGCTCGGGGGACTCGGCGGCGGTGCCCGGGGTCGGGAGGGTGCTCTCGGCGTCCTCGTCCCGCCCGTCCGCCCGGTGGCCGTGGTGGTCGTGGCCGTCGGGGTCCCGCTGTCCGTCCCTGCCCCCGCCGCCCTGGTCCTCCCGGGAATCGGAATCCGTCTCCGGCCGACCCGGCCGTACCCGTCCCTCACCTGCCCGGCTGCCGGCCCGCGAGGGCCCTGGCGAGGCGGAGGGGGACGCCGAGGAGGAAGCGGAGGCGGACACGGACGCACTCGCGGACGCGGCGGCAGCGGCCGGCCCGGCGGCCGCGGTGGAGCCGGAGGCCGGGGTGGAGCGGCCGGGCGAGGCGGAGGTGGTGCCCGAGGGCGGGGCCTCCGCCTCGTGCGGCCGCGTGGTGCCGGACCACCGCGTCACGCCGTAGGACGGCACGGCGCCGCACGGGACGGAGACCACGCCCAGAACGAGCGGTAGCCCCGCAGCGCGGAGCGTGAAACGCAGCCATGGAGTCACGGGGTGACCTCCCGGAGCACAGGCGCCAAACCGACGCCTCAAGCCTCACATTCATGGATCGACCCGGCATTCTGGATACCGCCGTCAGGTCTAAACGGTGGATCAGCCCCCACAGGGGGCACCACGGTGATGAGGTGTACACGTGCGAGAGAATGGCGGCATGGAGATGCCGAGGAACGAAAGGTCGCCGGAGAACCCACAGATCCTGGTCCTGGGCCAGGACGGGACGGCGCTCGGCGGCGTGGGGGACGAGGATTCCCGGGAAACGCCGGTGACGGATCAGGTGGAGCAGCCTGCCAAGGTCATGCGGATCGGCAGCATGATCAAGCAGCTGCTGGAGGAGGTGCGTGCGGCTCCTCTGGACGAGGCGAGCCGGGCCCGGCTCAAGGAGATCCACCGCAGCTCGGTGAAGGAGCTGGAGGACGGTCTGGCGCCGGAGCTCGTCGAGGAGCTGGAGCGCCTCTCACTGCCGTTCACGGACGGTGTGACGCCGAGCGACGCGGAGCTGCGTATCGCCCAGGCCCAGCTGGTCGGCTGGCTGGAGGGTCTGTTCCACGGGATCCAGACGACGCTGTTCGCCCAGCAGATGGCGGCGCGGGCCCAGCTGGAGCAGATGCGCCGCGCCCTTCCGCCGGGCGTGAGCCTGGAGGGCGACGACCCGCGCGCGGGCGGCCGCTCGGGTGGGCCGTACCTGTAGCCCCGCCCGGCACGGGAACGACACGGCGCGGAAGGGCCCGGCAGTCAGCCGGGCCCTTCCGCGCACTCGGACGTCTGTGCCCGGCTCAGCCGGTGGGCGGGTTGCCGGTGGACACGTACACCTCGATCGTGACGTTCTTCGGGTCCACGTCGGCGCCCGGGGCGGGCAGCTGGCTGATGACCGTGCCGTCGCCGTAGGTGTTCTCGTCGAACTTCACGGGCTTCACGACCCAGCCGGCGGCCTGTGCGCAGGCCTTGACCGACTTGATGTACTTGAAGCGGAAGTCCGGGACCCGGATCTTGGCAGGGTCGTCGTACGACTCCGACGGCTCGGTGCACTCGGTGCTCTCGATCGTCTTCGACGTGTCCGGCCCCCGGTAGTCCGACGCGTGCGTCTCGGAGGACGTGGTGGTCGTCCCGCCGCCGGTGTCGTCGTCGCTTCCGTTGTTCACGACCAGCGCCACGACCAGGCCGGCCACCGCGGCCAGGGACACCAGGATCGAGCCGATCACCACCGGCTTGCTGCCCCTGCCACCCTTCCCCGATGCCTGGACCGACGTCTGGGGCGGCCCGCTGTACGGGGCCGGTGCCGGACCCTGTCCGTAACCGGCCGGAGGCGCGGGCGTCTGGTAGCCGCTCTGCTGCGGATAGCCGTAGGCCGGGGCGGGCGTCGCGGGCGTGCTGTACGGGTTCGGTGGCGGAGTGGGTTGGTACGGCGTCTGCACGTTCCCGGCGGGGTACGGGGCGGGCCCGCCGACCGGCGGGAACACCGCGGATCCCACCCCGGCGCCGCTCTGCGCCGGGGTGCCCGGCACGATGCTCGGCGCGGCCGGGTGCGCGGAGGCCGCGACCCGCAGACACTCGTCGCGCATCGACTCGGCGGACGGGAAGCGCTCGTTCGGGTTCTTCTTCAGCGCCCGGGCTACCAGGGCGTCCACGGCGGGCGGCAGCGCGCGGTTGATCGAGGAGGGGGCCGCGGGCTCCTCCTGCACATGCGCGTAGGCGATGGCCAGCGGGGAGTCCGCGTCGAACGGCAGCCGCCCGGTGACCAGCTGGAACAGCATGATGCCGACCGAGTACAGGTCGGAGCGGGCGTCCACCGCGCGGCCGAGGGCCTGCTCCGGCGAGAGGTACTGCGGGGTGCCCACGACCATGCCGGTCTGGGTCATCGAGGTGACGCCGGACTGCATGGCACGGGCGATGCCGAAGTCCATGACCTTGACGACGCCGCGCTTGGTCATCATCACGTTGCCGGGCTTGATGTCGCGGTGGACCAGCCCCATCTCGTGGCTGACCTCCAGGGCCGCCAGCACGTCCGCGGTGATCTTCAGCGCCTTGTCGACGGGCATCGCGCCGTGCCGCTGCACGTCCTCCTGGAGCACCGAGCCGAGCGGGCGGCCCTCGATGTACTCCATGACGATGTACGGCGTGGGCATCGCGGCGCCCGCTCCGGGCCCGGCGTCGGCCGGTGTGTCCTCGCCGGTGTCGAAGACGGAGACGATGTTGGTGTGGGTGAGCTTCGCCACGGCCTGGGCCTCGCGGCGGAACCGCTCGCGGAAGGCCTGCTCGCGGCCCAGTTCGGTGTGCAGTGTCTTGATCGCGACGTTGCGGTCGAGCACCGTGTCGTAGGCCAGGTGGACCGAGGCCATGCCGCCCTCGCCGAGCAGGTCGCGCAGCTGGTAGCGACCACCTGCCAGCGCCCACCCCGAATAACGGCCCCGTGCGCCGTCCTGGCTCATCGTTCCCCGTCCCCCACTTGACCGCGTTCAGGCGCGCGCGCTCATCCCCCGGCCGTCGGTGATGATCGAATGTCTCATTCCCGGCCAAGTCTGCCCCAGGGCAGTGCCACGTCAAGCGCGGTGCCCGTTCCGTGACCGTACGCGCAGGAAGCGTCTCGGAAGCGTTACAGCGGCCGTACAGCCCGTACACCGAACTTGCACGGCGGCGCGTGGCCGGGGTTTGATGGCCGGTCCGTCTCCGGCCGGTCATGGTGGCGATCCCGGACCGGTGGCCACCGCCGAGGCTGTAGCGTGGCCGACGGAGACCGTAACAACACCGCGCACCGCGGGCAGAAACGACGGCGAGGACTGATGGCACAGACGCAGCGCGCCCAGGGCCCGTCCGACCCCGAGGCGTCCGGCGGCGGTATGTCAGACGCGCCGGAGGCGTGGGGCAATCAGGGACTGGTCGGCGACGGCCGCTACCGGCTGACCCACCGGCTCGGCCGGGGCGGCATGGCCGAGGTGTTCGCGGCCGAGGACGTACGGCTGGGACGGACCGTGGCGGTCAAGCTGCTGCGCGCCGATCTCGCCGAGGACCCGGTCTCCAAGGCCCGCTTCACGCGCGAGGCCCAGTCGGTGGCCGGACTCAACCACCACGCGATCGTCGCCGTGTACGACTCCGGCGAGGACCTCGTGGGCGGCCAGTCGGTGCCGTACATCGTGATGGAGCTGGTCGAGGGCCGTACCATCCGTGACCTGCTGCTCAACGCCGAGGCGCCGGGCCCCGAGCAGGCACTGATCATCGTCTCCGGTGTGCTGGAGGCGCTGGCCTACTCGCACCAGCACGGCATCGTGCACCGGGACATCAAGCCCGCCAACGTCATCATCACCAACAACGGCGCCGTCAAGGTGATGGACTTCGGCATCGCCCGCGCGCTGCACGGCGCGTCCACGACGATGACGCAGACCGGCATGGTCATGGGCACGCCCCAGTACCTGTCGCCGGAGCAGGCGCTCGGCAAGGCCGTCGACCACCGCTCCGACCTGTACGCGACCGGCTGTCTGCTCTACGAGCTGCTGGCGCTGCGGCCGCCGTTCACCGGCGAGACCCCGCTGTCGGTGGTCTACCAGCATGTGCAGGACGTGCCCGTTCCGCCGTCGCAGAACTCGGACAGCTGCCCGCCCGAGCTGGACGGCCTTGTCATGCGGTCGCTCGCGAAGGACCCCGACGACCGTTTCCAGACCGCCGAGGAGATGCGCGGCCTGGTCCAGTACGGCCTCCAGATGCTGTACGACGCGGGCGCGCACACGGGCACCTGGAACACCGGGCCGGTGGAGACGCACGACGGCCGGCACACCCCGCCGGGCGGCTTCGGCGCCACCACGGCGATGCCGCACCCCGGCGGCTTCGGTGCCGGCACCACCCAGATCCCGCAGCCGATCCTGCCCACCGGGTACGGCGACGGCGACGACGGTGGCTTCGAGGGGTACGGCAACAAGGGAAGCGGCCGGGGCAAGCTGTGGATCCTGGCCGTCCTCGCGGTGGTCGCCATCGCGGCGGGCGTGGCCCTCGCGCTGAACAAGACGGGTGGCGGCGGCGCCGACCCGGGTGACAACCGGCCCACCCCGGCCGCCTCGCACAGCACGAAGGACGAGGAGCCGTCGCAGAGCCCGTCGGACGACACCACGGACGAGGTGACGGACCCGGCCACGGACGACACCTCGGACACGGGCGGTTACCCCGGCGACTACAGCCCCTCGTACAGCCCGTCGTACAGCCCGTCCGACGAGACGAGCAGCGCCCCGAGCGAGGAGCCGAGCGACCCGGCGACCTCCGCACAGCCCTCGGACCCCGCGACGGAGTCCCCGGAGCAGCCCGACCCGTCGGGCGGCGCCACGGACGGTACGGACCAGGGCGCCTCGGACGGCGGTGTGCAGGGCGGTCCCTGACGGCCCCCGGGGCACCGCCCCCTCAGCGTCCCCGGCGCCGCTCCCCTCGGCGTCCCAGGCATCGCCCGCTCCGCGTCCGTTCACCCCACGAACGCGTCGCACACGGCGTCGTACTCCCGGGTCCACCACACCGCCAGCGCGGAGGCGGCCGGGAACTGGGGGTCCGCGCGCGTGTCGCCGCGCTCGTAGTGCCAGCGCAGCATCCAGAAGTCGTTGAGCCGCTCCCACCACACGCGGTGCACGGCCGCCGCCAGCTCGGAGGGGGTGGCGCCCGCGGTGCGCCGGTACGCGCGCGCGTAGGCCCGCACCTTGGGCAGGTCCAGGGTGCCGGCCGGCCGGACGAAGAAGATCGCGGCGGCGCGTACGGCCTCCTCCGCGCGCGGCTGCACGCCGAGCCGGTCCCAGTCGACGATCGCGGCGGGCGCGTCCCCCTTGTAGAGCAGGTTGAAGGGGTGGAAGTCGCCGTGCACCCAGCCGACCGAGCCGCCGCGCGGCGGCCGCCGGTGCGCGTGCCGTTCGAGGAGCGTACGGCGTTCGAGCAGACGGTAGCGGGCCAGTACGTCGAAGGTGTCGGACGGGCGGTGGCGGCTGACGTGGGCCAGCAGGTCGTCGATGAGGGCGAAGGTGTCGGCGGGGTCGGCGCTGCGGACGGGGTGGGGGCTGGTGGCCGGGCGGGTACGGCCCTTGGGCGGCATCACCCGCTCCAGGGCGGCGTGTACGGCGCCGAGCAGCCCGCCGAGCCGTAAGGACTGGTCCTGGGTGAGCTGGCCGCCGTGGCGGTGCCTGCCGTCGATCCAGGGGTGCAGGGCGTAGGCGTGGCCGCCGACGACGGCGACGGTGCGCCCGTCGCGGACGGGGAGCGGCGGGACGACCGGTACGCCCAGGTCGGCCAGGCGCTGGGTGGCCCGGTGCCGGCGTTCGATCGCGGCGGGGTCGGCCGTGTCGGGGTCGGAGTGGTGCTTGAGGAAGTAGCGGCCGCGAGTGGTGCACAGACGGTAGCCGCGGTTGAGCAGACCCTGCTCGACGGGTTCGCAGGTGACCGCGGAACCGGCGGCGTACAGACGGAGCAGAACGCCCAGAGGGGGCGCGTGGGGCACAGCGGGTGGTACACATGAGCGCGGCACGCGCCAGATGTTAGGGCACCGGCCGAGGGCGTGAGCTGGGAGTTGTCACAGGCAGTCGCAATCGGTCACAGTGTGTGCATGATGTGTCCGGGTGGTGGGACACCCTTGACTCGAGGCGGTACTACCCGCTGTTCATCCCGCGCGACGAAGTCGACTCTTCCTTTGAGCCTGGTGGCCGGGATAACGTGCCGTAGCTCCGGCCTCCTGCGAGGCTGTGACCAGCAGCCTTCCCGTCTGCGTCGATTTACTTGGAAATCCAAGCAAAAACGCAGGTCAGGAGGGGTTTCACAGAAATGTGCGGCACTGGGTAACGTGAGGCTCGCAGGGCGCTCGCCGGGGCACCTGTCACGCCTGTTCCCGGCCGAGCGGCACCCACCCCGTGCACGGGTTTAGGAGCAGGTGAGCCGCCTGGCCTACCGGCAACCCCGGGGCCGGATCGACGGAGGAGCACACGTGACCGTGGACAGCAGTGCCGCGAGCAAGCCGCGACGCGGCGCCGCAAGCAGGGCCGGCAGTGCCGGTGCCAAGCGCACCACCCGCACCACCGCGAAGAAGAGCGCCGACACCGAACTGGTGCAGCTGCTGACTCCGGAGGGCAAGCGGGTCAAGAACGCCGAGTACGACGGGTTCGTCGCCGGTCTCACCCCGGACGAGCTGTGCGGTCTGTACCGCGACATGGTGCTCACCCGCCGGTTTGACGCCGAGGCCACCGCGCTGCAGCGTCAGGGCGAGCTGGGCCTGTGGGCGTCGCTGCTCGGCCAGGAGGCCGCCCAGATCGGCTCCGGCCGGGCCACGCGCGAGGACGACTACGTCTTCCCGACCTACCGCGAGCACGGCGTCGCCTGGTGCCGCGGGGTCGACCCGACCAACCTGCTCGGCATGTTCCGGGGTGTGAACAACGGCGGCTGGGACCCGAACGGCAACAACTTCCACCTGTACACGATCGTCATCGGCTCCCAGGCGCTGCACGCCACCGGCTACGCGATGGGCATCACCAAGGACGGCGCGGACTCGGCGGTGATCGCCTACTTCGGCGACGGTGCCTCCAGCCAGGGCGACGTGTCCGAGGCGTTCAACTTCGCCGCGGTCTACAACGCCCCGGTCGTGTTCTTCTGCCAGAACAACCAGTGGGCGATCTCCGAGCCCACCGAGAAGCAGACCCGCGTGCCGCTCTACCAGCGCGCCCAGGGCTTCGGCTTCCCCGGCGTGCGAGTGGACGGCAACGACGTGCTGGCCTGCCTCGCGGTCACCCGCTGGGCGCTGGAGCGCGCCCGCAACGGCGAGGGCCCGACGCTGATCGAGGCGTTCACCTACCGCATGGGCGCGCACACCACCTCCGACGACCCGTCCCGCTACCGCCACGACGACGAGCGGCTCGCCTGGGAGGCCAAGGACCCGATTCTGCGCCTGCGCCGGTTCCTGGAGTCCGCAAACCACGCGGACGAGGGATTCTTCGCGGAACTCGAGGCAGAGAGCGAGGCGTTGGGCAAGCGAGTGCGCGAAGTGGTCCGTGCCATGCCGGACCCGGACACCTTCGCCATCTTCGAGAACGTGTACGCGGACGGGCATGCGCTCGTCGACGAGGAGCGCGCCCAGTTCGCCGCCTACCAGGCGTCGTTCGCGGACGCCGAAGGGGGCAACTGACATGGCCGAGAAGTTGGCACTCGCCAAGGCGATCAACGAGTCGCTGCGCACGGCCCTGGAAGCCGACCCCAAGGTCCTCGTCATGGGCGAGGACGTCGGCAAGCTCGGCGGTGTGTTCCGGGTGACGGACGGCCTCCAGAAGGACTTCGGCGAGGACCGGGTCATCGACACCCCGCTGGCCGAGTCCGGCATCGTCGGCACCGCGATCGGCCTGGCCCTGCGCGGCTACCGCCCGGTGGTGGAGATCCAGTTCGACGGCTTCGTCTTCCCGGCGTACGACCAGATCGTCACCCAGCTCGCCAAGATGCACGCCCGCTCGCTGGGCAAGGTCAAGATGCCCGTCGTCATCCGCATCCCCTACGGCGGCGGCATCGGCGCGGTCGAGCACCACTCGGAGTCCCCGGAGGCCCTGTTCGCACACGTGGCGGGCCTGAAGGTGGTCAGCCCGTCCAACGCGTCGGACGCGTACTGGATGATGCAGCAGGCCATCCAGAGCGACGACCCGGTGATCTACTTCGAGCCCAAGCGGCGCTACTGGGACAAGGGCGAGGTCGACACCGAGGCCATCCCGGGCCCGCTGCACAAGGCCCGTGTGGTCCGCGCGGGCACCGACCTGACCCTCGCCGCCTACGGCCCGATGGTGAAGCTCTGCCAGCAGGTCGCCGACGCGGCCGCCGAGGAGGGCAGAAACCTTGAGGTCCTGGACCTGCGCTCGGTCTCCCCGCTCGACTTCGACACCATCCAGACGTCGGTGGAGAAGACCCGCCGCCTGATCGTGGTCCACGAGGCCCCGGTGTTCTTCGGATCCGGTGGCGAGATCGCCGCCCGCATCACGGAGCGCTGCTTCTACCACCTGGAGGCCCCGGTGCTCCGGGTCGGCGGCTACCACGCCCCGTATCCGCCGGCGCGCCTGGAGGAGGAGTACCTGCCGAACCTGGACCGGGTGCTCGACGCCGTCGACCGTGCCCTGGCGTACTGAGGAGAGGGTCGTGACGACGATGACGGAAGCATCCGTGCGCGAGTTCAAGATGCCCGACGTGGGCGAGGGACTCACCGAGGCCGAGATCCTCAAGTGGTACGTACAGCCGGGCGACACCGTGACCGACGGCCAGGTGGTGTGCGAGGTCGAGACCGCCAAGGCGGCCGTCGAACTCCCCATCCCCTACAACGGCGTGGTCCGCGAACTCCACTTCCCCGAGGGCACCACGGTGGACGTGGGCACGTCGATCATCGCGGTGGACGTGTCCGGTGGCGCGCCCGCCGAGGCGCCCGTCCCGGCACCCGCCGAGCAGCCCGTGGCCGAGCGGACCGAGCCCGCGGCCGAGGAGGAGTCCAAGCCGCAGGGCCGCCAGCCGGTGCTGGTCGGCTACGGCGTGGCCACCTCCTCCACCAAGCGCCGCCCCCGCAAGGGCGCGACCTCCGCGGCGGAGCCGGCAAAGGCCGCCCAGGCCGTCCAGGCCGAGCTGAACGGCCACGGCCACCCCGCCGCGGCCGCCCAGCAGCGCCCGCTGGCCAAGCCCCCGGTGCGCAAGCTCGCCAAGGACCTCGGCGTCGATCTCGCCACGGTGGTCCCGTCCGGCCCGGACGGCATCATCACGCGCGAGGACGTGCACGCGGCTCTCGCTCCCGCGGCTCCCGAGGCGGCCCCCGCCGCGCCCGCCCCCGTGGCGGCCCCGGCGCCGGTCGCGTCGTACGACGGCGCGCGCGAGAGCCGGATCCCGGTCAAGGGTGTCCGCAAGATGACCGCCCAGGCCATGGTCGGCTCCGCGTTCACCGCCCCGCACGTCACGGAGTTCGTGACGGTGGACGTGACGCGCACCATGAAGCTCGTCGAGGAGCTTAAGCAGGACAAGGAGTTCCAGGGGCTGCGGGTCAACCCGCTGCTGCTGATCACCAAGGCCCTGCTGGTCGCCATCAAGCGCAACCCGGACATCAACGCGTCCTGGGACGAGGCGAACCAGGAGATCGTGCTCAAGCGCTACGTCAACCTGGGCATCGCCGCGGCCACCCCGCGCGGCCTGATCGTCCCGAACATCAAGGACGCGCACGACAAGACGCTCCCGCAGCTCGCCGAGGCCCTCGGTGAGCTGGTGTCCACGGCCCGGGAGGGCAAGACCTCCCCGGCCGCGATGCAGGGTGGCACGGTCACGGTCACCAACGTCGGCGTCTTCGGCGTCGACACCGGCACGCCGATCCTCAACCCCGGCGAGTCCGCGATCCTCGCGGTCGGCGCGATCAAGCTCCAGCCCTGGGTCCACAAGGGCAAGGTGAAGCCCCGTCAGGTGACCACCCTGGCCCTGAGCTTCGACCACCGACTGGTCGACGGCGAACTGGGCTCCAAGGTGCTGGCCGACCTGGCGGCGATCCTGGAGCAGCCCAAGCGGCTGATCACCTGGGCGTGAGCCCCGGGCCGGACACGGTCCACAAGCGGGCGGGCCCGTCGCGAACAGCGGCGGGCCCGTTTCGCACCGCGGCGCAGGCGCCGCGCCGGTCCCAACGGTCCGACGCGAACGGGCCCGTCGCTGTCGGCGACGGGCCCGCGTTACCGCTTGGGTGCGGAGGTCAGCCGAGCCTGGCGAAGCCGTAGCTCAGCAGCTTCTTCGCATCAGCCTCGCGCTGGGGGATGGAGGAGGAGGCGAGGACGGTGCCGATCACCGTCTTGCCGCCGCGGGTGGCGGCGAAGACGAGGCAGTACTTCGCCTCGGGGCCGGAGCCGGTCTTCACGCCGATGGTGCCGCTGTAGCTGCTGAGCAGCCCGTTGGTGTTCGTCCACGTCGTCATCGTGCGGGTGCTGCCCGTCCTGGTGACGGTCTTCGCGGTGTACGCCTTCGTCTTGACGACGGCGCGGAACGTGGAGTTCTTCATCGCGCTGCTGGCGATCTTCGTCAGGTCGCGCGGTGTCGAGTAGTTGTGGCCGCTGCCGATGCCGTCGAACGAGTCGAAGTGGGTGTTCCGCAGGCCGAGGCTCGTGGCGGCCGAGTTCATCTTGCCGATGAACGACTTCACGCGCAGGGCGGTTGACGAGCCCGTGCCGAACTTGTCGGCGAGCGCGTAGGCGGCGTCGCAGCCGGACGGCAGCATCAGGCCGTACAGCAGCTGGCGCACGGTGACCTTGTCGCCGACGATCAGGTGCGCCTGGGAGGCGTTGTTCCTGACGACGTAGTCGCTGTACGCCTTCTGGATCGTCACCTTGGCGTCCAGATTGAGGTTCGGCTGCGCGAGCACGACCTTCGCGGTCATGATCTTGGTGGTGGAGCCCGTCGAGAGCCTGGTGTCCGCCGCCTTGCCGTACAGCGAGCCGCCGTTGGCGTTGTTCATCACGTAGCCGCCCTTGGCCACGATCGAAGGCGTGGCCACGGCCTGCGCGGGCGCAGCGGTGAGGGCGCCCGTCGCGAGCATCGCGCCGGAGGTGATGGCTACGGCTGCGGCTCTGCGAAGGCGAATGCCCTTAATGCCGGTATTCAAGTCAAGTACCCCGAAATATGTCGAATGCCCCTGCGATGCGGCCGAGTTGCGGTGGCAATGGGGAGTGGGGCCGCACCGTGTGTGACACCTGCCTAGCACACAAGGTTGTGTCGTTCGTGAGAAAAGTTCGGAGTGGGTCCCGTCCCCGTCCGGATGACGGACGGCCGCCCCCATGCGTACGTCTTGTATCTATCATGTGGCCATGAGCCTGGCCGTGAAACAGCCCCCCGCCGCCGACCGCGTCTACAGCCATGTCAAACAGGGTGTCCTGGACCGTCGTTACGGCGGCGGCACCCTGCTCACCGAGGGCGAGCTGGCCGAGGCCGTCGGCGTCTCCCGCACCCCTGTGCGCGAAGCGCTGCTGCGCCTCGAGGTGGAGGGGCTGATCAGGCTCTACCCGAAGAAGGGCGCCCTGGTGCTGCCCGTCTCCGCACAGGAGATCGCGGACGTCGTGGAGACCCGGCTGCTGGTGGAGGAACACGCGGCCCGCAAGGCCGTACCCGCACCGCCGGGTCTGATCGAGCGGCTGGAGCAACTCCTCGCCCGCCAGCGGGAGCAGGCCGCCGCCGGTGACCTGGCGGGGGCCGCGGTCACCGACCGCTGCTTCCACGCCGAGATCGTGCGCAGCGGCGGCAACGAGATCCTCTCCCGCCTCTACGACCAGCTGCGCGACCGGCAGTTGCGGATGGGCGTCGCCGTGATGCACTCCCACCCCGACCGGATCGCCAAGACCCTCACCGAGCACGAGGAGATCCTCCAGGCGCTGCGCTCCGGTGACGCCGAGGCCGCCGTCGCTGTGGTGCACCGGCATGTGGGCTGGTTCTCCCACCTCGCGCGGGGTGAGGTCCGGTGAGTACGGCGCGGAGCGCGAATCTTCCGGGTGACCCGCCGGGCGGCCGCCGTGCCGTCGCCATGTGGGGCATCGGCGTCTCGGTCTACTTCGTCGCCGTCATCTTCCGCACGTCGCTGGGCGTGGCCGGTCTCGACGCGGCCGACCGCTTCCATGTCAACGCCTCGGCGCTGTCCACGTTCTCCATACTCCAGCTCCTCGTCTACGCGGGCATGCAGATACCCGTGGGCCTGCTGGTCGACCGGCTCGGCACCCAGAAGGTGCTCGCCATGGGGGCCGTGCTGTTCACGATGGGCCAACTGGGCTTCGCGTTCTCCCCGTCGTACGGCACCGCGCTCGCCTCCCGCGCACTGCTCGGCTGCGGCGACGCGATGACGTTCATCAGCGTGCTGCGCCTGGGCACCCGCTGGTTCCCGGTGCGGCGCGGTCCACTGGTCGCGCAACTCGCCGGTCTGGTCGGCATGGCGGGCAACCTGATCTCCACGCTGGTGCTGGCCCGGCTGCTGCACGGCGTCGGCTGGACGCCGGCGTTCGCGGGCAGCGCGCTGGCGGGCGTGGTCGTCCTGGCGCTCGTGCTCCTCTTCCTCAAGGACCACCCCGACGGCTTCGAGCCGGTGCCGCTCCCGCACCAGGGGGCCGCCTACATACGCCGGCAGATAGCCGCCTCCTGGCGGGAGCCGGGGACGCGGCTCGGTCTGTGGGTGCACTTCACCACCCAGTTCCCGGCGATGGTGTTCCTGCTGCTCTGGGGACTGCCGTTCCTGGTCGAGGCGCAGGGGCTCGGCCGGGGCACGGCGGGCGAGCTGCTGACCCTGGTCGTCCTGTCCCACATGGCCTTCGGCCTGGTCTACGGCCAGATCGTGGCCCGGCATCACGCGGCGCGCCTGCCACTGGCGCTCGGCACGGTCGCGGCGACCGCGAGCGTGTGGGCGGCGACGCTGTACGGACCTTCCCAGCGGGCGCCCATGTGGCTGCTGGTGATGCTGTGCGTGGTGCTGGGCGCCTGCGGTCCGGCGTCGATGATCGGCTTCGACTTCGCCCGCCCCGCCAACCCGCCCGAGCGGCAGGGCACCGCCTCCGGCATCACCAACATGGGCGGGTTCGTCGCCTCGATGACGACCCTGTTCGCGATCGGCGTCCTGCTCGACGCGACCGGCGACGACTTCACGGTCGCGTTCTCCGCGGTCTTCGTGCTCCAGCTGTTGGGCGTGAGCCAGATACTGCGCCTGCGCGGCAGGACGGTCCGCCGGGAACGGGAACGGCTGGTCGCCAGCCGGGTGGAGACGGTGCACGTGCCGGCGTGAGTGTGCGCGTGGGTGGCGACGCCGCCCCCGTCCCCGTCCCTACTGGGTCACCGTGAAGTTCCGCAGGACAGCCGTCGCCAGTTCCGGGTCGCCCTCCGTCTTGACGCGGTCGCGGACCGCCTCCGCGGTCACGCGGCCGCAGGCCAGTCGGACGTAGGTCTCCCAGTCCAGGCTGAGCGTGGCGGCGGGGCCCAGGGCGGGGGTGGTCTCCAGGGTGCCGCGGCCCTGGATGTCGACGCGGACGGTGCGCAGGAACTCGACGGGGCCGTAGACGTCGAAGACGACCGCCGAGCTGCGCGGCGCGTGCGCCCCGCCCGCCACGACCTCCGGCAGCTCGGCGAGCAGCACGTCACGGGTGAGGTGCGCGCCGGGGGAGTCGAGGTTGCCCGGTACGCCCAGGGCCGCCCGCAGGTCCTGTTCGTGGACCCAGATGTCGAACGCGCGGGTGCGCATGGCCTCTTCGAGGGTGACCTCGGTGCCGAGCGGTCCGCGCACCTTGTGGCCCGGGTCGCGGGACTCGTTCCGCAGCTGGCGGTTGCGGCGGATGATCGTGTACTCCAGCTCGGACGTCATCTCCGGGGCGGTGTGGTGGCGACGGACGTCGACCTGCATCTCCATGTAACGCTGGTGCTCGTTCGTCACGTGGAACAGGTCGCGCGGCAGGGAGTGGATGGGCCGCGGGTCGCCGAGCATCTCGCAGTCCAGCCCGATGACGTGCGAGACGATGTCGCGGACCGACCAGCCGGGGCACGGCGTCCGCCGGTTCCACTCACCCTCGACGAGCGGCTGCACCAGCGCGGATATCGCTTCGACGGAGTGGGTCCAGGCATCGGCGTAGGGCTGGAGGGTGGGATGCAGACTCACGGAACGGGACCCCTCGGCGGTTGGTACACGGGCAGGTTGTGGCGGCGGTGCCAGCGGGACATGCTGTCGGCGGCGTCTCGAAACTCCCCCGAGCTCTCGGTTCGCTCGAACGGGGGGGTCACCCAAGTTACGCTGCTGTGAGGCACCCCGGCAGTGCTTTCGTGTGACGATCGTAGGCCGGTGTGGACGGCTCGAGTGCCAGGACGGTGGTAGTGTGCGCGCCTCTCTGATCCAGATCGCCGTGGACGAGGGGGAATCGGTCGGCTCCCGGCGGCTGCGGGCCGCGGCCCTCGTACGGGAACAGGCCGGGTCCGACCTGGTCGTACTCCCCGAGCTGTGGACGACGGGCGCCTTCGCCTACGAGGAGTTCGGCACCGAGGCCGAGCCGCTCGAAGGCCCGACCTACGAGGCCATGGCCAAGGCGGCGAGCGACGCGGGCGTCTGGCTGCACGCGGGCTCGATCCCCGAGCGGGACCCCGACGGTCCCCTCTACAACACGTCTCTCGTCTTCTCTCCCTCCGGTGAGCTTGCCGCGGCCTATCGCAAGATCCACCGCTTCGGCTTCGACCAGGGCGAGGCCGTGCTGATGAGCGCCGGGCGCGAGCTGGTGACGGTCCGTCTGCCCGTCACCACCCTGGGCCTGTCCACCTGTTACGACCTCCGTTTCCCCGAACTCTTCCGTGGTCTCGTCGACGCGGGCGCCGAGACCCTGGTCGTCTCGGCGGGCTGGCCCGAGCGGCGGCGCGGGCACTGGACGCTGCTGGCCCGCGCGCGGGCGGTCGAGAACCAGTCGTTCGTACTCGCATGTGGAACGGCCGGTACGCACGCCGGGGTTCCCCAGGCGGGTCACTCGATCGTGGTCGATCCCTGGGGCGAGGTCCTGGCGGAGGCGGGCCCCGGGGAGCAGGTGCTCACGGTGGAGTTCGACCCGGACCGGGTCGCCGCCACCCGCGAACAGTTCCCGGCCCTGAAGGACCGGCTCCTCGGCCTGGACCCGCCACGGCGGAGCCGATAGCCCCGCGAACCGCGCCCCACGTCCGCGCCCCACGTCCGCGCCCCACGCCCTCACAACTCGAACGCGGCCGCCAGAGCCGCCTCCCCCACCCCGGTCAGCGGCTGCTCTGTCCAGATCACCTTGCCCTGTGCCGTGTAGCGGGTGCCCCACCGGTCGGCGAACTGGGCGACCAGGAACAGGCCTCGGCCGCCCTCGTCCTCGGTGGCCGCGCGGCGCAGATGCGGGGCCGTGCTGCTGCCGTCGGACACCTCGCAGATCAGGGCGCGGTCGCGGATCAGACGGACGCGGATCGGGCCGCCCGCGTGCCGGATCGCGTTGGTGACCAGTTCGCTGAGGATCAGTTCGGTCGTGAACGCGACGTCCGTCAGCCCCCAGTTCTCCAGGGTCCGGCTGGCCGCGGCACGGATCCGGCCGACGGCCGACGGGTCGTCCGCGGGCACGTCCCAGACGGCCGTGTGGTCGGCGGCCAGCATCCGGGTCCGGGCCACGACCAGGGCGACGTCGTCGCGCGGCCGCTCCGGCACCAGTGCCTCCAGGACCGCCTTGACGACCGCCTCCGGCGTCCGGTGCGGCTGGTCCAGGGTCTGCCGCAGCAGCTCCAGACCCTCGTCGATGTCGCGCTCGTGGTCCTCGACCAGCCCGTCGGTGTAGAAGACCAGCGAGCTGCCCTCGGCGAGGATCAGCTGGGCCGTCTCGACGGGCAGCCGGCCGCCGAGGCCGAGCGGGGGCCCGCCGGGCACGTCGAGGAACTCCACGGTGCCGTCCGGGTGGACGACAGCGGGTTCCAGATGCCCGGCGCGGGCGAGCGTGCACAGCCCGGTTCCGGGGTCGTAGACGGCGTACAGGCAGGTCGCGCCGGTGACCGGCGGGCCCTCGCTGCCGTCGCTCTCGTCCTCGTCGATACGGGTGACCAGCTGGTCCAGGTGCCACAGCAGCTCGTCCGGCGGGACGTCCAGCGCGGAGAAGTTGTGCACGGCCGTCCGCAGCCGGCCCATCGTGGCCGCCGCGTACAGCCCGTGTCCGACCACGTCGCCCACCACCAGCGCCACCCGGGCGCCGGGCAGCGGGATCACGTCGAACCAGTCCCCGCCGACCCCGCCCGGGGAGGCCTGCGCCGGCAGATAGCCGTAGGCCACGTCCAGGGCGCTCTGGTCGGGCATGGCCCGGGGCAGCAGGCTGCGCTGGAGCGTGACGGCCATGTTGTGCTCGCGGGTGTAGCGGCGGGCGTTGTCGATGCTGACGCCGGCGCGGGCCACCAGCTCCTCCGCGAGGGAGACGTCCTCCGCCTCGAAGGGCGCCCGCGACCCGGCCCGCCAGAAGGTGACCACGCCCATGATCACACCACGCGCGTGCACCGGGGTCGCGAGCATCGAGTGCATCCCGGACGCGAGGATCCTCCGGGCCCGCTCCGGGTCCTGCAGCTGCCATCCGGACATGCCGGGCAGATCCTCGTCGAGAACGGTCTGGCCTTCGCCGAAGCCCGAGGCCTGCGGGGTGGCCGGGTCGAAGCGGATCACCTCGCCGAGTCCGTAGAGCGGGCAGTCGTCGCTCACGCCGCCGAGCGCGACCCGCTGCATGTCGCCGTTGCCCTCCTGCGGCTCGCCGCCGCGCAGCACCGGAACGGCCAGGTCGACGGTGGCGTAGTCCGCGAACCGGGGCACCGCCACCTCCACCAGCTCGCCCGCGGTGCGGGCCACGTCGAGTCCCGTGCCGACCTCCAGCCCGGCGTCGTACAGCAGCCGCAGCCGCTCCTGCGCCTGGTCCGCCCGGCCGGTGAGGGCCCGTAGCTCGGTGGTGTCCCGCAGGGTGGCGACGCTGCCCTGGGCCCCTCCGTCACGCTCCGTCGGCCGCTGGCTGACGGCCAGCAGCCGGCCCCTGGCCAGGTGGATCTCGTCCGTGGCGAACCGCCCCGACGCGAACAGCCGCGCCATGTCACCGGCGATGCCGAGGTCCAGCGCCTTGCGGCCCTCCGCGTCCGCGGGCAGCCCGAGCAGCCGGCGTGCCTCGTCGTTGGCGAGCGCCAGCCTGCCCTGCCCGTCCATGATCAGCACGCCTTCCCGTACGGCGTGCAGGACGGCGTCGTGGTGTTCGTAGATCCGTGTCATCTCGACCGGGGCGAGGCCGTGCGTCTGCTGCCGCAGCCGTCGGCTGATCAGGAAGGTGCCGGCGGTGCCCAGGGCGAGGACCGCGGCGGCCGAGCCGAAGAGCAGCGGCAGCTGGTGCTGTACGACCCCGCTCACCTCGGACACCCGGACCCCGGCGGCGACCAGACCGACGATTCTGCCGTCCGGGGCGCGCACCGGGACGGCGGCGCGCACCGAGGGGCCGAGGCTGCCCGTGTAGGTCTCCTGGACGGTGCCGCCGCGCGCGGCGGGGCCGATGGTGCCCTGGTAGTGCTCACCGATCTGACCAGGGTCGGGGTGCGTGTAGCGGACCCCCTCGGTGCTCATGGCGACGATGAAGTCCACCCCGGACGCCTTGCGGGCCGCCTCGGCGCGCGGCTGGAGCTCCTTGGCCGGGTCGGGGCCGGTCATCGCCTGCGCGATGCCCGGCGAGTGGGCGAAGGTCTCGGCCACCGCGAGGGACCGGTTGCGGGCCTCACGGGTGCTGTCGGTCTGTACCTGGAGTACGACGGCGACGACCGTGGCGACGACAAGGAGCACCACGATCGCCGCCTGAAGGACGAACACCTGCTGGGCGACGGTGCGTGCGCTCAGCACCGAACGCAGGCGGCCGAGGATTCCCGCCATGCATCTTTTCTAACACCGTTCGCTCTTCCCGGCTCAGCCGTGCTCCCGCTCCTTCTCCGCGAGGTGGATCACGCACACCGCCACGGCGATCAGCAGCGCCGGGTCCGCGTCCTCGCGTACGACGTCGACGCCGTACGTCTCCCGGACGTGCAGCCACCGGCGGGAGACGACCGCGAGCAGCTCGCCGTCGTACTCCACGGCGAACTCGCGGTCGAGGATCTTGCCGCCGACATCCAGTTCCGTACCGTCCGCGAGGTGCACGCGGTAGTGGTTGCGAAGAAGTGAGAGCCGCTTGCGCCGAATGGTGGCGAGGGGCTCTCCGGCACGCTCCATCACCATGGTGTCGCGCAGCGCGAACATCTTCTGGTGGATGTCGACGAGCACGCGCCCCCGCGCGTCCTTCAGCTCGAACGTGTCCCGCAGCCGCATCGCCTTGCCGTCGACCAGGAAGACCTTGTCACCGTGCTCGTCCTCGATCCAGTAGTCGTCACCGATGCCGAGGAGCCGGTCGCGTACGAGAAATCTCATGGGATACGGCTTCCCCGGCGCGGGCCGGTCGTCACCCCACGGGATGGCAAGCTTGAACCATGAACGATGCCGCACCCCGCCGCCGTGCCCGTGTCCGTGCCCCCGAGCTGATCGGCAAGGGAGGGTGGCTGAACACCGGCGACAAGCAGTACACGCTCGCCGACCTGCGTGGGCGCATCGTCATCCTGGATTTCTGGACGTTCTGCTGCATCAACTGCCTCCACGTCCTCGACGAGCTCCGGGAGCTGGAGGAGAAGCACCGGGACACGGTGGTGATCGTCGGTGTGCACTCGCCGAAGTTCGTGCACGAGGCCGAGCACCAGGCCGTGATCGACGCGGTGGAGCGGTACGGCGTCGAGCACCCGGTGCTGGACGACCCCGAGCTGGCCACCTGGAAGCAGTACGCCGTGCGTGCCTGGCCGACGCTGGTCGTGATCGACCCCGAGGGGTACGTGGTCGCGCAGCACGCCGGTGAGGGGCACGCGCACGCCATCGAGCGGCTGGTGGCGGAGCTGGAGGCCGAGCACGAGGCGAAGGGCACGCTGCGGCGCGGGGACGGCCCGTATGTGGCGCCGGAGCCCGAGCCGACCATCCTGCGTTTTCCCGGCAAGGCGCTGGCGCTGCCCTCCGGCGGCTTCCTGGTCAGCGACACCACCCGGCACCAGCTGGTGGAGCTGGCGCCGGACGGGGAGACGGTCCTGCGGCGGATCGGCTCCGGCGCGCGCGGCTTCGCCGACGGTACGGCGGAGTCGGCCTCCTTCAACGAGCCGCAGGGTCTCGTCCTGTCGGACGACGGCTCCGTGGTCGTCGCCGACACCGTCAACCACGCCCTGAGGCGGCTGGACCTCGCCACCGGCGAGGTGACCACCCTCGCGGGCACCGGAAAGCAGTGGTGGCAGGGGTCGGCCACCTCGGGCCCGGCCCGGGAAGTGGATCTCTCCTCCCCGTGGGACGTGGCGCTGTTCGGCGGCAGGGTGTGGATCGCCATGGCCGGGGTGCACCAGCTGTGGGTGTACGACCCCGCCGAGGGCACCGTCGCGGTCGCCGCGGGCACCACCAACGAGGGGCTGGTCGACGGACCCGGGGCGGAGGCCTGGTTCGCGCAGCCCTCAGGGCTCGCCGCCACCGCCGACCGGCTGTGGCTGGCCGACTCCGAGACCTCCGCGCTGCGCTGGGTGGACCTGGACGGTCGGGTGCACACCGCGGTCGGCACCGGTCTGTTCGACTTCGGTCACCGCGACGGGCCGGCGGAGCAGGCGCTGCTCCAGCACCCGCTCGGCGTCACCGCGCTGCCGGACGGCTCGGTGGCCGTCTCCGACACCTACAACCACGCCCTGCGCCGCTACGACCCGGCGACCGGTGAGGTCACCACCCTGGCCACGGATCTGCGGGAGCCGAGCGACGCCGTACTGGCCGGCGAGGACATCGTGGTCGTGGAGTCGGCCCGGCACCGGCTGACCCGGCTGCGGCTGCCGGAGGAGGCGGTCCGGGTGGCGTCTGTCGCCCACCGGACCAGGCGGTCGGCCACCGAGGTGGCTCCCGGCCGGCTCCGGCTGGATGTGATCTTCCAGGCTCCCGCGGGGCAGAAGCTCGACACCCGCTACGGC
Source organism: Streptomyces sp. NPDC086787 (assembly GCF_044745865.1). Classification (NCBI taxonomy): domain Bacteria; kingdom Bacillati; phylum Actinomycetota; class Actinomycetes; order Kitasatosporales; family Streptomycetaceae; genus Streptomyces; species Streptomyces sp. NPDC086787. The sequence goes on from NZ_JBIVBC010000003.1 coordinate 212,277, forward strand.
CCCTCGACCCGCCTCCTGGTCTCCGCCACCCCGCCCGAGCTGCTGCTCAAGGGCGAGGGGGCGGACACGGACCTGGCGCGCGAGCTGGAGCTGAACCCCGCCGTGCCGGACGGGGTCCTGCATGTGTCGGCGATGGCCGCGTCCTGCGACGACGACCCCGCCAACGAGTACCCGGCCTGCCACGTCCACCAGCAGGACTGGGGCGTGCCGGTGCGGATCACCGAGGGTGGCGCGGACCGGCTGCCGCTGGTGCTCGCGGGGATGGACGAGGCGGCCGGTCAGACGCCGTAGCCGTCGCTGTAGCCGTCACGGTGGTGGTGGTGTCGTTCCTCTTCGACGACCGTCGACGCGGGCGGCACCACGACGCGCCTGCGGCGGGCGATGCCGGTGTACGTCGTGACGCCGATCAGTCCGACTGCCATCAGAATGACCCCGACCAGGTCGAGGTTGACTCCCTGCATGTGCCAGTCGGTCGCGAACGTGAGGATCGCTCCCGCGGCAATCAGGATTATGCAGCCGCCGAGGCCCATGAGTTGCTCCACTTCTGCCGGGCCGGTCGTTCCGGCCTGGTTCGGCGGGTACCCCGGGCCCCGGCGATCATGCGGACACGGCCTAGTCCGCCAGGAACGCCGTGAGCGCGTTCGCGAGCATGAACGGGTCCTCCGCGCCGCACAGTTCGCGGGCGCTGTGCATCGACAGGATGGCCGTGCCGATGTCGACGGTCCGGATTCCGTGGCGGGCGGCGGTGATCGGTCCGATGGTGGTGCCGCAGGGCATGGCGTTGTTCGACACGAAGGTCTGGAAGGGGACGTCCGCCTTCTCGCAGGCGGCGGCGAACACCGCGCGGCCCGAACCGTCGGTCGCGTAGCGGTTGTTGACGTTCACCTTCAGGATCGGTCCGCCGTTGACCCGGGGGTGGTGCGTCGGGTCGTGCCGTTCCGCGTAGTTGGGGTGGACGGCGTGACCGGTGTCGGAGGACAGGCAGACCGTTCCGGCGAAGGCACGGGCCCGGTCCTCGTACGACCCGCCGCGCGCGAACACGGACCGCTCCAGCACGCCGCCCAGCAGCGGTCCGTCCGCGCCGGTGTCCGACTGGGAGCCGTTCTCCTCGTGGTCGAAGGCGACCAGTACGGGGATGTGGGAGAGCCCCGTGCCGGAGCCGGCCACGGCCGCGAGGGCCGCCGTGCCCGCGTGCACCGACAGCAGGTTGTCCATGCGGGGTCCGGCGACCAGTTCCGCGTCGCGGCCCAGGTAGGCCGGGCGCTCCACCGAGTGGGTCATCAGGTCCCAGCCGGCCACCTCGCCGGCCGGCAGCCCGCACTCCTCCTCCAGGAAGGCGATCAGGTCGCCGTCACGCACCTCGTTGCCGAGGCCCCAGATCGGCTGGAGGTGCCGCTGCTTGTCGAGCTTGAGGCCGTCCGCGGTCACCGAGCGGTCGAGGTGGATGGCCAGTTGCGGCACCCGCAGCAGCGGACGGTCGACGTTGACCAGGCGGGTCGAGCCGTCGCGCAGGGTCAGCCGGCCGGCCAGCCCCAGGTCCCGGTCCAGCCAGGAGTTCAGCAGCGGTCCGCCGTAGATCTCCACGGCGACCTGGCGGAAGCCGTGCGCCCCGGTGTCCGGGCGGGGCTTGACGCGCAGGTTGGGGGAGTCCGTGTGGGCGCCGACGATCCGGAACGGCGTGTGCGGCTCGGCGCCCTCGGGGACGTACCAGGCCACGATCGCGCCGCCGCGCAGCACGAACTTGCCGCCGCTCGTCCCGTCCCATGCCTCGGTCTCCGAGACCTGCCTGAAACCGGCCTTCTCCAGCCGTTCGCCGGCGTTGGCGACGGCGTGGTACGGCGACGGGCTCGCCGCGAGAAAGGTCATCAGGTCGTCGGTGTGGCCGCGGTCGAAGCGGGCTCGTTCGCTCATGGGTTCACCTTAACGACGGGTGAGGGCCCGTTCCCCCCTACCGGGAACGGGCCCTCGACGGATGTTCCGTGCAAACTCCGCGGAAGCGGCGGCTGCTAGAACGCGGCCTCGTCCAGCTCCATGAGGTCCAGGTCGACGTCCTCGGAGATCTTGCGGGCCAGCGTGACGCCGGGCAGGACGTTCGCGGCGAAGAACTTCGCGGCGGCGATCTTGCCGGTGTAGAACGCCTTGTCCTTCGCCGACGCCGTCTCCAGCTTCTCGGCGGCGACCGCGGCGCCCTTGAGCAGCAGGTAGCCGACGACCACGTCGCCGGAGGCGAGCAGCAGGCGGGTGGTGTTCAGGCCAACCTTGTAGATGTTCTTGACGTCCTGCTCGGTGGCCGCGAGGTCGGTCAGCATCAGGCCGACGATCGCCTCGAGCTCGACGGCGGCCTTCGCGAGGTGCTCGCGGGCGCCGGCCAGCTCGTCGCCGCCGGTACCGAGCGCCAGGAACTTCTTGATGTCCTCGGCGAGGGAGTTCAGCGCGGCGCCCTGGTTGCGGACGATCTTCCGGAAGAAGTAGTCCTGGCCCTGGATCGCCGTGGTGCCCTCGTAGAGGGTGTCGATCTTGGCGTCCCGGATGTACTGCTCGATCGGGTACTCCTGGAGGAACCCGGAGCCGCCGAAGGTCTGGAGCGACTGGGCGAGCTGCTCGTAGCCCTTCTCGGAGCCGTAGCCCTTGACGATCGGCAGGAGCAGGTCGTTGAGGGCGTGCTCGGCGGAGGCGTCCTCGCCGTTCGCCGTCTTGATCGCGATCGCGTCCTGGATGGACGCGGTGTACAGGACGAGGGCGCGCATGCCCTCGGCGTACGCCTTCTGCGTGATCAGCGAGCGGCGCACGTCCGGGTGGTGGGTGATGGTGACCTTCGGCGCGGTCTTGTCCATGAACTGCGCGAGGTCCGGGCCCTGGACGCGCTCCTTGGCGTACTCGAGGGCGTTGAGGTAGCCGGTGGAGAGCGTGGAGATCGCCTTCGTGCCGACCATCATGCGGGCGAACTCGATGATGCGGAACATCTGGCGGATGCCGTCGTGCTTGTCGCCGATCAGCCAGCCCTTGGCGGGGTGGCGGTCGCCGAAGGTCATCTCACACGTGTTGGAGGCCTTCAGGCCCATCTTGTGCTCGACGTTGGTGGCGTAGACGCCGTTGCGCTCGCCCAGCTCGCCGGTCTCGAAGTCGAACAGGTACTTCGGGACGAGGAAGAGCGACAGGCCCTTGGTGCCGGGGCCGGCGCCCTCGGGGCGGGCGAGGACGTAGTGGAGGATGTTCTCCTCCATGTCGTGCTCACCGGACGTGATGAAGCGCTTCACGCCCTCGATGTGCCAGGAGCCGTCCTCCTGCTGGATCGCCTTGGTGCGGCCGGCGCCGACGTCCGAACCGGCGTCGGGCTCGGTGAGGACCATGGTGGAGCCCCAGGTCTTCTCCACGGCGATCTGGGCGATCTTCTTCTGGACCTCGTTGCCCTCGTCGAAGAGGATGCCGGCGAACGCCGGGCCGGAGGTGTACATCCAGATGGCCGGGTTCGAGCCGAGGACCAGCTCCGCGTACGACCAGATCAGCGACGGGGGAGCGGTGGTGCCACCGATCTCCTCCGGCACGCCGAGGCGCCAGTACTCGGAGTCCATGAAGGCCTTGTAGCTCTTCTTGAAGGACGCGGGGACCGGCGCGGTGTTCGTCTCGGGGTCGAAGACCGGCGGGTTGCGGTCGGCGTCGGCGAAGGACTCCGCCATCTCGTTCTCCGCGAGGCGCGTCAGCTCCGCGAGGATGCTCTTGGCCGTGTCCGTGTCCATCTCGCCGAACGGGCCGGTGCCGTACAGCTTGTCGCGGCCGAGTACCTCGAACAGGTTGAACTCGATGTCGCGCAGGTTCGACTTGTAGTGCCCCATGGTGCGGCTCCGTATCCGACTCGGCGAGGCACTGTCTCCTCGCAACTGGTTCACGTACCAACAAGTAGCTACGATGATGCTACCCGTCGGTAATAAGAAGCAACCCCCACTGGTCCAAGTGTGAGAAGCCTCTACATACCGGCGCTCGGGAACCGCTGGAGGCCGTTCGCCGCCAGTGGGCCCCTCGGTGTGCCCGCGGTCTCGGTACGCTTGCGCGCATGTATGGATACGGCCAGCCCATGGACGGCGGCGGTGCGCAGCAGCAGTACGCCACGCCGCAGCAGCAGATGGCCGGCGGGCTGGGCGGGTACGGTCAGCAGCCGCCGCTCTATCCGGAGCCCTCGCCGCCCTCGCTCGCGGACGCGGTGCGCGCCTTCACCACCGGTCAGCTGGCCGCCGAGGACTTCCAGCAGGTGTTCGCCACGTCCAAGGTGTACTGCCCGCGCGGTGACAACCCCGGGTTCCTCGCCCTGCACAACACCCAGCAGCCGGTGATCCCCATGTTCACCTCGCTGAAGGAACTGCGCCGGTACGCGGGCAAGGAGTCCAAGTACTTCGTCATCACCGGCTCCGAGGTGATCGACCTGCTGCCGACCGGGTACGGCTTCGTCCTCGACATGGAGGGCGAGCACCGGATGGTCTTCGACGCGAAGGCGGTCGAGCAGATGGTCGACTTCGCGATGCGGCGGATGTACGGCTGACCGCAGCCGGCAGCCGGTCACGGCTGATTCGTGAGGCCCGGAGGGAATGTCCTCCGGGCCTTCTGCGTTGGGGGTGGCAGAAAGTTCAATGCTCAACTAAAGTGGGATCACGAGGAGGTACCGACCATGCCTGCAGTGACTGTCGAGAACCCGCTGACGCTTCCCCGCGTCGCAGCCCCGGCCGACGCCGCCGCCCGTCCCGTGGTGGCCGTGACGACCGCGCCGAGCGGGTACGAGGGGGAGGGATTCCCGGTGCGCCGGGCGTTCGCCGGGATCAACTACCGGCATCTCGACCCGTTCATCATGATGGATCAGATGGGTGAGGTGGACTACGCGCCGGGCGAGCCCAAGGGCACCCCCTGGCATCCGCACCGCGGCTTCGAGACCGTCACCTACATCATCGACGGGATCTTCGACCACCAGGACAGTCAGGGCGGCGGCGGCACCATCACCAACGGCGACACCCAGTGGATGACGGCCGGCTCGGGCCTGCTGCACATCGAGGCCCCGCCGGAGTCGCTCGTCATGTCCGGCGGCCTCTTCCACGGCCTCCAGCTGTGGGTGAACCTCCCGGCCAGGGACAAGATGATGGCCCCCAGGTACCAGGACATCCGCGGCGGCCAGGTCCAGCTGCTCACCTCGCCGGACGGCGGCGCGCTGCTGCGGGTCATCGCCGGTGAGCTGGACGGCCACCAGGGGCCCGGCATCACCCACACACCGATCACCATGGTCCACGCGACACTGGCGCCGGGCGCGGAGATCACACTGCCCTGGCGCGAGGACTTCAACGCCCTCGCCTATGTGCTGGCCGGACGCGGAACCGTCGGCGAGGGCCGCCGTCCCGTCCACCTGGGTCAGACCGCCGTCTTCGGCAAGGGCTCCTCGCTGACCGTCCGCGCGGACGAGAAGCAGGACTCGCACACCCCCGACCTGGAGGTCGTCCTCCTCGGCGGAGAGCCCATCCGCGAGCCGATGGCCCACTACGGCCCCTTCGTGATGAACACCCGCGAGGAGCTCCAGCAGGCGTTCGAGGACTTCCAGAAGGGGCGCCTCGGGACCGTCCCGGCCGTGCACGGGATGACCGAGGGCGGTCTGTAGAAAGGCAGCCACGGGCGTCTCCCCCACAGGGGGCTGACGCCTCGTCACCCGGCCGGGCCGTCCGCACAGGACAGCCCGGCCGGGGCGTGATCGGCTGGGGACGTGCAGCTGCTGCCCGAACCCGTCCGCCGTCTCGCCGCCTGGTGCGCGGTGATCCTGCTCGCCGCCGGGGTGGTGTACGTCGGTATCCGGCTGTGCGTGACCTTCCGTACGGCCGTCACCCCGGTACTGCTCGCCCTGCTGGGCACCGCGCTGCTCGGGCCGCTCCACCGGCGGCTGGTCGACGCCGGGGTGCAGCGCTCGCTGGCCGCGGGGCTCACCTGCGTCGCGGTCGTCGGCGTGGTCGGCGGGGCCGTGTACATCGTGGTGGCCGCGCTGATCGACACCGGGGACCAGATCATCGCCTCGCTGAAGGCGGCGGGACGGTCCGTCGCCAAGCACTTCGGGGCCGCCGGGACCTCGCTGGACGACTTCGCCGCCAACTCCAGGGAACTGCTCGGCAAGTTCGGCGGGACGGCGGCCGCCAATGTCATCAGCGGGGTGAGCGTGGTCGCCGAGAGCATCGCCATGGCGGTACTGGCGCTGCTGCTCGTCTTCTTCTTCCTGCGCGACTCCCACCGGGCCGCCGACGGACTGCGGTCCCTCGCCCCGCGCGGCAGCGCCGACACCGCGGAGGCCATGGCGCGGCGGGCCTTCGAGGCGGTCGAGGGGTTCATGCGCGGCACCACCCTCATCGCGCTGATCGACGCCGTCTGCATCACCATCGGGCTGCTCGTCCTGCGGGTGCCGGGCGCGCCCGGACTCGGGGCGCTCGTCTTCGTCGCCGCCTACATCCCCTACCTCGGCGCCTTCCTGTCCGGCGCGCTGGCGGTACTGGTGGCACTCGCCGACCGGGGTGTGGTGATCGCGCTGTGGGCGCTCGGCGTCGTCGTCGCCGTGCAGGTGCTGGAGGGGCATGTGCTCCAGCCGGTGATCCAGAGCCGGACCGTGCAGATGCATCCGGCGGTGGTGATGCTGGCGATCACGGGCGGGGCGTCCGTCGCGGGCATCGTCGGGATGCTGCTGGCGGTACCACTGACCGCGGCCGCCTTCGGCGTCGTGCACGAACTGCGCACCCGGCACCCCGGGGCCGCCGCCCCGTGACCGGCCCGGTCAGCGTTTCTCGCTCAGCTCGAACCAGATGCTCTTGCCCTCGCCCCGGGGATCCACCCCCCACGACTCGGCGAGCAGCTCGATCAGCATGAGGCCGCGTCCGGAGGAGGCGAGTTCCCCGGGGCGGCGCAGATGCGGGAGGTCGTCGCCGACGTCGGTGACCTCGACCCTCAGCCGCCGTTCTCCGGTCTGCCCGCTGAGTTCGGCGAGCAGCAGTGCGTCGACGTCCGTGTGCACGAGCACGTTGGTGATCATCTCGGAGACCAGCAGCACGGCGGTGTCCACCTGGTCGGGACAGGCCCAGTCGTGCAGCAGCTCGCGCAGTTGCTGCCGGGCCGCCGAGATCCGCTCCGGCTCGTCCTGCGCCACCGACAGCACGGTCCGCCGGATCACGGACCGCATGAGCGTCGACTCGCCCTGGCCGTCCCCCGCCCCCGGCCGGGACAGCAGCAGAACGGCTATGTCGTCCTCCCGGCGGTCGGCGAGCGGGCCCGGGGTCTGGTGGGAGGGCGGCCCGTGCACGCCCTGCACCAGCGCGTCCGCGAGGGACTCCAGGTCCCCCTCGTGGCCCTCCAGGATCGTGCGGATGCGCTGCCAGCCGCTCTCCATGTCATGGCCGCCGGTCTCGAACAGACCGTCGGTGCAGATCATCATGGTCTCGCCGGGCTCCAGCGTGATGCGGGTGGTCGGGTAGTCGGCCTCCGGGTCGATGCCCAGGGGCAGCCCGCCCGCGGTCGGCCGCAGCAGCACCGTTCCGTCGGCCATGCGGATCGCAGGGTCGGGGTGCCCGGCACGGGCGATCTCCAGAACGGCGGAGACCGGGTCGGCCTCCACATACAGACAGGTGGCGAAGCGTGGGTCGGCGTCGGCGGCATCGTCGTCGTCGGATTCGGTGATGCCGTGCAGAAAGCGGGAGGCGCGGGCGAGTACCGCGTCCGGGCGGTGGCCCTCGGCGGCATAGGCGCGCAACGCGATCCGCAGCTGGCCCATCAGTCCGGCCGCCCGTACGTCGTGGCCCTGGACGTCACCGATGACCAGCGCGAACCTGCCGTTGGGCAGCGGGATCATGTCGTACCAGTCGCCGCCGACCTGGAGTCCGCCGCCGGTCGGGATGTAGCGGGCGGCCACGCTCATCCCGGGGATCTCCTCGGGGCCCAGGCTCGGCAGCATGGAGCGCTGGAGCCCGTCGGTCAGCTCCCGTGCGGTCTCGGCCGCGGAGGCCCGGGACAGGGCCTGCGCCAGCATCCGGGCCACCGTCGTCAGCACCGAGCGCTCGTCCGGGGTGAAGGAGACCGGGTAGGCGAAGGCGGCCAGCCAGGCGCCGATCGTGCGACCGCCCACGGTCAGCGGCAGGAACGCCCAGGAGTGCCGGCCGAAGTGCCGGGCGAGCGGCCAGGTCACCGGGTAGCGGGAGCGGTACTGCTCGGGGGAGGACAGATAGACGGCACGGCCGGTACGGACCACCTCCGTGGCGGGATAGTCCGTCGTCAGCGGCATGTCGGTGAACGGCGTCATGTCGTCCGACTGCTGTCCGTGATGGCCGATGATCGTCAGCCGGTCGCCCGAGATTCCGAAGACGGCCAGCCCGTCCGGCGAGAATCCCGGCATCGACAGCCCCGCCGCCACCCGCAGCACCTCCGCGGTCGACCGAGCCTCGGCCAGCGCCCGCCCCGCGTCCAGCAGGAACGCCTCGCGGGAGCGGCGCCAGTCGCCGATGACCGGAGAGCGGGCGGTGCCCGGTGTGGGCTCGGTGACCTCCTGGAGGGTGCCCGTCACCTGGTACACGCGCTTCTTGCGGTCGTACACCGGCCGAAAGCGGCTGCGCACGGTACGGATGATGCGGCCCTGGTCGTCCATGATCCGCAGCCGTACCTCGGCCAGCGTGCCCTCCTCGGAGGACAGGCGAATAATGCTGGCGTTCTCGTTCCAGTCCACGGGATGAAAGCGCGCACGGGTGCGGGCCTCGGTGATCGTGGTCGCCTCGGCCGGAAACCCGAGCAGCCGGGCGGTCTCCGCGTCGAGCGTGACCATCCCGGTGGCGGTGTCCCAGTACCACAGCCCGACCCCGAGGGAGGCCAGGACGTCCTCCACGGCGGGCGGTGGCTCGCCAGTGCGCATTGCCCCACTTTAAGAAGATGTGAACGACTCATGCCACCGCTGCCCGGCCCCCTATTGGGGGGAGGCGGGCCATGGCTGCCCGGTACGCTGGTCGTGTTTCACGTGAAACAACGCGAAACAAGCTGCACCAAGCTGCACCAACCGGCATCAAGGTGCTCCAAGACCGAGTCACACACCCCGATCAGCGAAGACTGGATGAACGACGATGCATCGGTACAGGTCCCACACCTGCGGCGAGCTCCGCTCCTCTGACGTCGGCTCCGACGTCCGCCTGAGTGGCTGGCTGCACAATCGGCGCGACCTGGGCGGCATCCTCTTCATCGATCTGCGCGACCACTACGGCATCACGCAGCTCGTCGCCCGTCCCGGCACCCCCGCCTACGAGGCCCTGGACAAGCTGTCCAAGGAGACGGTGGTCCGCGTCGACGGCAAGGCCGTCTCGCGAGGCACCGAGAACGTGAACGCGGAGCTGCCGACCGGCGAGATCGAGATCGAGGTGGGCGAGGTCGAGGTGCTCGGCGTCGCCGGCCCGCTCCCCTTCACCATCAACGCCGAGGATGGCGTGAACGAGGAGCGGCGCCTGGAGTACCGCTTCCTGGACCTGCGCCGCGAGCGCATGCACCGCAACATCATGCTGCGTACGGCGGTGATCTCCGCGATCCGCCACAAGATGACCGCGCTCGGCTTCAACGAGATGGCGACGCCGATCCTGTCCGCCACCTCCCCCGAGGGCGCCCGCGACTTCGTCGTGCCCTCCCGTCTGAACCCGGGCCGGTTCTACGCCCTTCCGCAGGCACCCCAGCAGTTCAAGCAGCTGCTGATGATCTCCGGCTTCGACCGCTACTTCCAGATCGCGCCCTGCTTCCGCGACGAGGACGCGCGCGCGGACCGCTCGCCGGGCGAGTTCTACCAGCTCGACGTCGAGATGAGCTTTGTCGAGCAGGAGGACGTCTTCCAGCCGATCGAGAAGCTCATGACGGAGATCTTCGAGGAGTTCGGCGGGGGCCGTCATGTCACCTCCCCGTTCCCGCGGATCCCGTTCCGCGAGGCGATGCTGAAGTACGGCTCCGACAAGCCGGACCTGCGCGCCAAGCTGGAGCTGGCCGACATCACCGACATCTTCGAGGGCTCGGAGTTCAAGGCCTTCGCGGGCAAGCACGTGCGTGCCCTGCCGGTGCCGGATGTCGCTGGGCAGCCCCGCAAGTTCTTCGACCAGCTCGGCGAGTTCGCGCAGTCGCTCGGCGCGCAGGGCCTGGCCTGGGTCCGTGTCGCCGAGGACGGCTCGCTGTCCGGCCCGATCGCGAAGTTCCTGACCGAGGAGAACGTCGCCGAGCTGACCAAGCGCCTCTCCCTGGCGGCGGGTCACGCGGTGTTCTTCGGCGCGGGCGAGTTCGACGAGGTCTCGAAGATCATGGGCGGGGTGCGGGTCGAGGCCGCCAAGCGCGCCGGGCAGTTCGAGGAGGGCGTCTTCCGCTTCTGCTGGATCGTCGACTTCCCGATGTACGAGAAGGACGAGGAGACCGGCGCGATCGACTTCTCGCACAACCCGTTCTCCATGCCGCAGGGCGGTCTGGAGGCCCTGCAGACCCAGGACCCGCTGGACATCCTGGGCTGGCAGTACGACATCGTCTGCAACGGCGTCGAGCTGTCCTCGGGCGCGATCCGGAACCACGAGCCCGAGATCATGCTCAAGGCCTTCGAGATCGCCGGCTACGACCGCGACACCGTCGAGGAGAAGTTCGCGGGCATGCTCCGCGCCTTCCGCTTCGGCGCCCCGCCGCACGGCGGCATCGCCCCGGGCGTCGACCGCATCGTGATGCTCCTCGCCGACGAGCCGAACATCCGCGAGACCATCGCCTTCCCGCTCAACGGCAACGCCCAGGACCTGATGATGGGCGCGCCGACGGAGCTGGAGGAGGCCCGGCTGAAGGAACTGCACCTGACGGTGCGCAAGCCGCAGCCGAAGTAGTCCTGAAGTAGTCCTTCGGAGTTCGCAGGAGGGGCCCGGAGCCGGTGACGGCTCGGGGCCCCTCCCGCGTTCTCAGCCCTCCCGCGTTCTCAGCTCTCCGCGTCGGGCGACGCCCCGTCCTCCAGCAGCCGCTCGGCGATGTCGTCCGACCAGTGCTGCGCCCATGCGCGGAGCGCGGTGATCGCCGGTTCGTCCAGGCCGTGGCGGGTGAAGTCGCGATCGGCGTAGAAGTCCGTTCCGGTGAGGCGGGACTGGAGGGTGGGCAGGTCGAAGGGGTCCAGGGCGTGCCGACGGCCCAGCTCCTCCAGCTCGGGCAGGGCGAAGCGGTTCGCCGCGGCCTGTGCGTCGATCAGGTCGACGGCCGAGCCGCGGTCGTACAGGGCGCGGATCTTCGTACCGACGGCGTCCTCCAACGACAGGACCGGGCCGTCCTCGGTCAGCTCCGCCGGCTGCCAGAACGTCTCCTTGTGCAGCACGAGTTCGCACTCCCCACCGGTCGGCGGGTCCGTGACCGTCAGCTGTGCGGTGAGCGCGGTGACGGCACCGACCCCCACATGACGCCCCCGCGCCTCCAGGGCTGCTCCGACGGTCCCGGCGATCCGTTCCACTGGCTCGGGGCTCTCGGTGGCGAAGTCGACGTTCGCGTGCGGTCGCCGCACCAGCCCGTGCGCGCGGAGCGCGTAACCGCCCGCGAGCACCAGTGCGTACGGTCCACCCGCGCCGACCACGTCCGAGACGAGCCGCCGGTGGAGGTCGGGGAAGGTCATGACGACTCGGGGGACTCCTCGAAACCGTCGGCGAAGAGATCCTCGGCGCGTTCGGCGGTCCGGGCCTGTTGGAGCCAGCCCTCGACGCGGTTGCGATCGGTGCAGCCGGTGATGCGTTCGCGGGTGTCCTCGGAGACGGAGATGCCGCGCACGTCCAGGATGGCCAGGACTCCCTTGGCCTCGCCCTTGGCCTCGCCCTTGGCCTCGCCCTCGGCTACGCCGTCGAGGTAGGCCTTCTCGATGACGGTGCCCCGGCCGGGGAAGAAGTTGACGAACGTCACGATGTTCCTCCATTTGTCACCGGCGGGGGTGGCCCCCAGCGCGGCGTCCAAGAACTGACCGAAGTAGCGGGCGGCGATCGGGTCCATCTCTGCCAGTGCGCGGCCGAGTGCCTCCAGTATGGCGTCGGAGCCCGGGCTGTCGGCGTGTGCCAGGGCCGAGAAGGCGGCCATGGCGGGCTTCTCGGCCGCTGTGCGTGCGTCGGTGATCGTAGGAAGGTTGTCCGGACCGATCACCAGGGGACGTGTTCGCTGCGCGGTCCACCCGCGGGCCTCGCTGTCGAAGGGCCCCGCCGCCCACTTCGCCGTGGCCCGGTCCCGGCACACCACGAGCAGCAGGACCGGCAGGCCGTACCTCGACTGAAGATAGGCGACGTAGTAGGCCCAGCTCGACTCCTTCTTGGCGTCCCTTCGCTCCTGTGCCTCAATGGCCAGCAAGAAGTCGTCGCCGTCGGACGGGCTGATACGCAGCACGGTGTCCACGTGCCGCACGAGCGGCCTGGTCTCCGTCGCGTCGGTCGTGACCGCGTACGCCGCCGCCTTGTCCGGCAGGTCGAGTCCCAGCAACTCGAAGACGGGGGTCAGGATCTCAGGCCGCTCCTGGAAGATCCGGTGCATGCCCTCATGGGCTGATGTGACCATGAGGACAACTTAGGATCCGTCAGGTGTGGTCTGACCGGGTGATCCGGTTTTGTTCACCCTTTCGAGGAAGGCCCCGTGGGATTAAGCCGGGTCGCCGCCGAAGCGTTCCTTGTAGGTTTCCAGGTCCTCGTCCGTCAGCTTGGCGAACAGGACCGGGGGGACCGTGAAGGGGGTGCCGGCGGGGACTGCGATGAGGGACTTCGCCTCTTCCGGGGTGACCCAGACCGCGTTGTCGTCGGGCAGGGCGAACGCCTCGCGCATGGCCTTCGACGTCGCCGGGATGAACGGCTCCGACACCACCGCGTACAGATGGATCAGGTTCATCGCCGTGCGCAGGGTGAGGGCCGCGCCGTCCTTGTCGGTCTTGATCTCCAGCCAGGGGGCCTTCTCCTCCAGGTAGGAGTTGCCGGCCGACCACAGCGCGCGCAGGGCCGCGGCCGCCTTGCGGAACTGGAGGGTCTCCATGTGCGACTCGTACTCGGCGAGCAGCGAGGCGATCTCCTCGCCGAGGCGGGCCTCCGCCTCACCGGGCTCGCCGCCGGCCGGGACGTCGTCGCCGTAGCGCTTGCGGGAGAAGGACAGCACGCGGTTGACGAAGTTGCCGAGGGTGTCGGCGAGGTCCTTGTTCACCGTGGCCGTGAAGTGCTCCCAGGTGAAGGACGAGTCGTCCGACTCCGGGGCGTTGGCGATCAGGAAGTAGCGCCAGTAGTCGGCGGGGAGGATCTCCAGTGCATGGTCCGTGAAGACGCCCCGCTTCTGCGAGGTGGAGAACTTGCCGCCGTAGTACGTCAGCCAGTTGAACGCCTTGACGTAGTCGACCTTCTTCCACGGCTCGCGCACGCCCAGCTCGGTGGCCGGGAACATCACGGTGTGGAAGGGGACGTTGTCCTTCGCCATGAACTGCGTGTAGCGGACGTCGGTGTCGACGTCGTACCACCACGACTTCCAGTCGCGGTTCTCCGGGTCCTGGTCCGACCACTCCTTGGTCGCGCCGATGTACTCGACCGGGGCGTCGAACCAGACGTAGAAGACCTTGCCCTCGGCCGCCAGCTCCGGCCAGGTGTCGGCCGGTACGGGCACACCCCAGTCCAGGTCACGGGTGATCGCACGGTCGTGCAGGCCTTCGGTCAGCCACTTGCGGGCGATGGAGGAGGCCAGCTGCGGCCAGTCGTCCTCGTGCCGGGCCACCCACGCCTCGACCTCGTGCTGGAGCTTCGACTGGAGGAGGAACAGGTGCTTGGTCTCGCGGACCTCCAGCTCGGTGGAGCCGGAGATCGCGGAGCGCGGGTTGATCAGGTCGGTGGGGTCGAGCACGCGGGTGCAGTTCTCGCACTGGTCGCCGCGCGCCTTGTCGTAGCCGCAGTGCGGGCAGGTGCCCTCGACGTAGCGGTCCGGGAGGAAGCGGCCGTCGGCGGGCGAGTAGACCTGGCGGATCGCCCGCTCCTCGATGAAGCCGTTCTCCTGGAGGCGCCGGGCGAAGTGCTGGGTGATCTCGACGTTCTCGTGGCTGGAGCTGCGGCCGAAGTAGTCGAAGGCCAGCGCGAAGCCGTCGTAGACCGCCTTCTGGGCGTCGTGCGCCTGGGCGCAGAACTCTGCCACGGGGAGGTTCTGGGCCTTCGCGGCCAGTTCGGCGGGGGTGCCGTGCTCGTCCGTCGCGCAGATGTAGAGGACGTCGTGGCCGCGCTGGCGGAGGTACCGGGAGTACACGTCCGCCGGGAGCATGGACCCCACCATGTTGCCCAGGTGCTTGATCCCGTTGATGTAGGGAAGGGCGCTGGTGATGAGGTGTCGAGCCATCTCGGGCTGCTCCCGGGTCGCGTCGGTATGAACCTTGGAATGGTAGCCGACAGGCGTATGCCGCCCGCCTCCCGTTTTACGGGGTGAGAAGCGGGCGGCATGGGGTGTGCCGGGGCGTTACGCGCGCCGGTTCACGGGCGCCAGTTCGCGAGGATGCCCTCGTAGAGCTCGGCGTCCGTGAGTTCGCGGGGGGTCGGGCCCGCGTGGAAGAACGACGTGTTGCCGCTCTTCAGTTTGCGGAGGTAGTCGAAGGCCTTGTTGTCGTACTCGCCGAAGGCCACGAAGGAGAAGAAGACACCGGGGTGGTTCTTCGCGGCGTCCGTGAGGGACTGGGTGGCCGGAGTCTTGGCGTCGGGGGCGCCGTCCGTCTGAAAGACGACGAGGGCGGGGGTGGTGGGGTCGACCGACTTCTGGCGGTGGGCGAGGACGGCCTCCACGGCGGCGTGGTAGCTCGTACGGCCCATGCGGCCGAGGGAGGCGTGGGCCTCGTCGATCTTGTTCTCGGGGGAGGTGGGGGTGAGGTCGGTGGTGCCGTCGAGTTCCGTGGAGAAGAAGACGACGTGGACTGCCGGTTCGGTGCCTTGGGTGCCTGCGGGGGTGAGGGCGGTGGCGAGGGCGAGGGTCTGCTCGGCGAGGGCCTGGGCGGAGCCGTCCTTGTAGTACGGGCGCATGGAGGCGGAGCGGTCGAGTACGAGGTAGAGCTTCGCGTGGGTGCCGGTGAGGTTCGCCTTGTCGAGGGCGGCTGCGGCGGCGGCGTGCGCGGTGGCGAGGCCGGGGTGTGTTCCGGGGGTGGCCGCCTCGGCTTCGCCTTCGGCGGGGGTGTTCCCACCCGCACCACCCTTGCGGGATGCGTTGTCGGGTGCGGGTGACTCCTGCGGGGCTTCCTCGCCGTCGGCAGCCGCGGGCTCCGCCTCCGGCTCGGCCTCGGCCACCGGTTCGGCTTCCGCCTCCTCGGCCACGGAGTCCGCCTCCGGCTCGGGCTCCGCTTCGGGCTTGGCCACCGGTTCGGCCGCGGCCTCGACCTCCGCTTCCGGCTCGGCCGCGCGCTCGGTCTCTGCCTCGGCCACGGATTCAGCCTCGGGCTTGCTCACCGGCGCGGCCTCGGCCTCCACCGTGGGCTCCGCTTCCGGTTCGGCCGCGGGCTCGACCTCCGCTTCCGGCTCGGCCGTGCGCTCTGTCTCTGCCGTGGGCTGAGCCTTGGCCGGGGCTACGGGTTCAGCCTCGGGCTCGGTGACCGGAGTGGCCTCGGCCGCGGGCTCGGCCTCCGCCGTGTGCTCGGCTGCCGCTTCGGCCTCGGCCTCTGCCGTGGGCTCCGCTTCCAGTTCGGCCGCAGGCTCGGTCTTCGCCGCTGCCTCGGGCTCTGTTGCGGGCTCGGCCTCTGCCTCGGGCTTGGCCGCCGGGTCGGCCTCCGTCGCCGTCTCGGCGACAGGGGCGGCCGTCGGCTCGCGCTCCGGCTCGGTCACGGACTCAGCCTCGGGCTTCGCCTCCGCCTCCGCCTCGGCCACGGGCTCAGCCTCGGGCTTCGCCTCCGCCTCCGCCTCGGGCTTGGGCACCGGCGTGGGCTCGGCCTTCGCCGGGGGGTCCGTCACCGAACGGAGTTCGAGCTCGGGTTCGGGCTCCGGGGCCGGGTTCGGGATCGTGATGTTGTTGAAGGCCGCCGATACCAGTTCGTGCTCCGTCGGAGAGGAGGAGCGGGGTTCGGGGACGGAGGACGGAGCTGGATCCTGGTTCTGCGAAGGAACTTGTTCCGCACCCTCCGCCTCGGCGGCACGCCCCTTGCGTGATCGGCCGAACGCGTTCCGAAGGAGAGTGAGAATGCCCATGTGCGCAACCCTTCGCCTGAGTTGTTCCCGTCGATCCCTGGCCAGGACGGACACGTAAGGTTAGCGGCCACGGGGCGTGATCTTCAGGAGGGTCCGTCAGTCGGGTTCAGTACACCGGAGGGCCCTCGGCGCTGCGCTCGGCCACGGGCTCGCCGCTGAACGCCGGAGGGGCCGGCAGAGTGCGGGTCCGGGCGTACAGGAGCCGGACGTACCGGGTCAGCCACACCGTGAGGGTCACCCCGAGCCCGAGGCCCATCAGGAGCCAGGACGCCGTGCGCAGGGTCGAGGTGAGCGCGTCGTAGACCGCGCCCACGGCCGGGTGGGGCGCGTCGGCGGGCAGGTCGGCCAGGGTGAGGTGGCGGCCGACGGCGACGGCGATCGCGAGCAGGGCGCCGCCCAGGGCAGTACCGAGCGCGACGGCGACGACCGCCCGGCGGCGGCGTACGGCGAGGGCGATTCCGGCGACGGCGAAGACGACGGCCGCCACCGGAAGCCAGAACCCGGCGACCTCGAGCACGTGGAACCCTTTCCGCAGCGGATCCAGTTCACCCGCCGAAACCACCGCCACCTCGGTGTGCGCGACCGGAATGCGGGCCGCGAGCGGCACATGGTCGTGGGCCAGCTGCCGTTTGACCTGCTCGGTGACCGGGCCGAAGTCGACGATCACGCCTCGGTCGCCCGTGCCGCTCCTGCCGCGCCCGTCGTCCTCCTCGCGCAGCGCGCGCAGGATCGCGTCGTGCGTGGCCCGGTTGCCCTCGTCCCAGGCCAGGCGGAACGCGGGAGTCTGCGTGAAGGAGCGCACGGCGTCGTGCACGAAGGGCTCGACCGTGCTGGGCATCGGGCGTACGTCGTACCGGTTGTCGACCTCGCGCACGATTTCGGCCCCGACGGTGTCGGCGACGGCGTCGCGCACGTCGGGGTCGGTGGCGAGCGGCGCCATCGTGGTGACGTACCGCCCGGTGTCGGCGAGCCCGTACGCCGCCCACGCCGCCAGCGCGCCGAGCGGCACCAGCAGACAGGACAGGATGAGCAGCGCCGCGCACAGCGCGCTCCTGAGGCGTGGGGGCACACCTTCAGGCAAGAGCCTGCGGGGCGCGGGCGCGAGCGGGGTGACTGCGATCGGGTGTACCGGAAGCGGTGCAGCGGGAGCGGTTCAGCGGATCCGGTGGCCCGCCGCGTCCTCGTGCGTGTAGTAGCGGTAGAACATCACGAGGAACACGGCCACGCCGATCGCCAGCCCCAGGAACGACGACGCCACCACGGCGTGGCCGCGCCCGGACAGGCTGTAGAGGAAGCCGACCGCGATCCCGGCGAAGACGGCCCACACCACCGCGTGCAGTTCGCGGGGCAGCCTCGGGGTCAGTGCCAGCACGCCCACGCACAGGGCGAAGAACACGAGCGCGGTCACGAAGCCGAAGAGCAGGTTCCAGCCGGTGATGGGCCCGCCGTAGCGGACGTTGGCGGCGGCCCAGTAGCCGTAGACCAGGGCCACTGCCGCGGGCGTCGCCCAGTGGGCGATCATGTGGGTGCGCGCGCTGAAGACGTCGGGTGTGCCGCCAGGGCGGGTCACCGCGCCGGACGCGGGTGCCGCATGAGCCATGAGAGCACTCCTCTCTTCCCTGCCCCCGTCTTCCAGGGCACACCTGGTGAGGGCGCCTGGCAAGTCGACCGGATGCGCCGGGCCCGCTCCCGTGTTTCGCTGAGGGGCGTGACCGACGACGAAGACCTGGGTCGGCAGCTGCCGCTGCGGATCCGCGGATGGAGCGTCGCCTGGGTGGCACCGCTGCTGCTGCTCGTCGGGATCGCGGTGATCGACTACAACACCACCGAACGGTTCCGGATCATCTCCTGGATCGTGCTGGTGCCCGGTACCGCCGCGGCGATCTGCGCCGTGTGGACCACGGCCGCCTTCGCGATGGTCTCGCTGGCCGTGTACGTGGTCCTGGACAGCACCTGGCCGGGCGAGTACCAGGCGGGTCTGCCCGACTTCATCCTGATCGCGGTCGGCGGCGTGCTGGCCACCCTCGCCTGCGCGGTCCGGGTGCGCGGCGAGCAGCGGATGCTGCGCATGCGGGACATCGTCGACACGACGCGGCGTACCGTGCTGCGCCGGCTGCCGCCGAATTGGGGCGGCCTGGAACACGCGGAGGAGTATCTCGCGGCGGAGACCGACGCCCGGGTGGGCGGCGACTTCTACGACATCCAGCCGGGCCCGTACGGCGCCCGTGTGCTGGTCGGGGACGTGCAGGGCAAGGGGCTGGGCGCGGTGGAGGCCGCGGCCGGGTTGCTCGGCACCTTCCGGGAGGCCGCGTACCACGAGCCGGACCTCGCGACCGTCGCCGCGCATCTGGAGGTACGGCTGCTGCGGCACCGCTACCGCAGCGCGGCCCTCGGCGGCGACGACGGGGACCGGTTCGCCACCGCCGTACTGCTCGGCTTCTCGGGCGAGGCGCCGGGCACGGTCGAGGTGGTCAACTTCGGTCACGAGCCGCCGCTCGCGGTCTGCTCCGGCGGGGTGCGCCGGCTGCCGTGCGGCACCAGGCTGCCCCTGGGCCTGGCCGACCTCTCCCCCGGCATCGGACCACCGGTCCCGGTCCGGGTGCGGCTGGCCCCGGAGGAGACGCTGCTGCTCACCACGGACGGCGTGACCGAGGCCCGGGACGGCCACGGGGCGTTCTACGACCTCGTCGCCGACGTCTCCCGGGCGGTCGCCGCGGACCCGGGCGTCGCCGCGCCGCCGCGGCTGGTCGCCCATGTCCGTGACAACGTGCTGCGGCACAGCCGCGGCCTGCTGGACGACGACACCACGATCTTCGCGGTCCGGTGTCCCGAGGGCGCCGCGCTGGAGCAGACACTGGGCGTGTGACCCACTCGGCTCGGTCAGGTCTGGTGGTCGCGGGGCATGTGTACGGCGTCGTGGGGGCAGGTGTGCCGGTGCGGCCGGCTGTCGGCCGCGCTGGCCGGGCCGGTGTTGGCCGCCGTGGTCAGCGCGACGACGGCGAGCACGGCGGCGGCCAGGCCCCTGGCGGCGGGAGCCCGGCCGATCGAGCGGAGCCGGGCGCGGGGTAGTGCGGCGGGTCGTGCGGATGAGCGTCCGAGCACGGCAACCTCGCAACAACAGCGACGTGTTAAGCATGCTTAATCCACCGTTTAACCTAGGCGTCCACGAAGCTCAACGGCAAGGGGTGCCGGGCGAGTTGGCGGGAGACTGCGGATGCTGGAGCGGGACGATCCGGAGACCATCGGGCGACGGGTGCAGCAACTGCGCACCGAACGGGGACTGACCCAGCGGCAGTTGGCCGTCCCCGCCTACACGCCCGCCTACATCTCGACCCTGGAGGCGGGCCGGGTGCGCGCCTCCGACGACGCGCTGCGGCACATCGCCGGACGCCTCGGCGTCGCCGTCGAGGAGCTGGCCAGTGGGCGGCCCGCGCACCTCGCGACCGGTCTGCGGCTGCGGCTCACCGAGGCACAGCGCACCCTGGCCACCGGCCGGGCCGAGGAGGCGGCCGTACGGTACGCCGACCTGCTCGCGGAGGCGGAGCGGCACGGGCTGGCCCCGGAGCAGGCCACCGCGTTGCTCGGGCTCGGCGAGTGCGCGCTGGACACCGGTGAACTGACCGAGGCCCGGCGGTACTTCGAGCGGGCGGAGGAGAAGAACGCCGGGGAGCCACTGCCGGTGCGGGTGCCCGCGCTGCGCGGAAGGGCCGTCTCGCACTACCTCGCGGGCGAACTCCGTTACGCCGTCTACCTGCTGGAGTCCGCGCTCGACGAACTGAACCGGGGCGGGCTGCACGACCCGGACGCCCTGCTGCTCCTGTACGCCAGCGCCATCGGCCCCTACATGGACATGGGCGCCCACGCGCGGGCCGCGAAGGCCGCCGAGTTCGCGCTGGCCCTCGCTCCGCAGGTCGCCGACCCCGCGCTGCTGGCCCGGATGCACCGCTCCGTGGCCCGCACGCTGCTCGCCGAGGGCCGGGTGGCCGAGGCCGACGCCTCGCTGGCCAAGGCGGCCGAGCTCTACCGGCAGCTCCAGCTGCGCACCGAACTCGCCAACTGCCACTGGATGCGCGGATACGTGTACGCGCAGAACGGCGAACTGGAGTCCGCGGAGCGTGAGTTGCGGGAGGCGCTGGACATGCTCTCGGCCACCCGCGCCGCCCTGTACCGCAGTCAGGCCGCCGTCGAACTCGCCGACGTGCTGCACCGGCGCGGCAAGTCCGAGGAGGCCGCCGGACTGCTGCGCGGGGTGCTCGGGGACCTGTCCTCCGAACGCGGCGCCGTGCACTCGGCCGCCGCGCACCGGCTGCTCGGCATCATCGCGGAGGACGCCCGGGACACCGAGGCCGCCGAGGAGCACTACGTACGCGCCCTGAGCCTGCTGGAGCGCGCCGGCGCCGCCGGTGACCTGGCCGACCTGTGCCGGCTGCTCGGTGATCTGCTGCGCCGTACCGGCCGGGTGGAGGCCGCGCTGGACGCGTACCGGACGGGACTCGGCCACCGTACGGCGCCGGGCACCACGACCCTCGGACCCGCGCCCGCGCAGCCGCCGTTGTGACCGTCAGGCCTGGAGCCGCCCCTGCTCACGGACCTGCGCGAGCCGCTGGGCGCCGACTTCGAGAGCCTGGCCTACGGCGTCCTGGGGCGGGGTGCCGAGGGCGCCGCTGGTGAGGACGATCGCGTCGTCGCCGACGCGTACGACGGCGACGTCCAGGGTGAGGACGCTCGGCTGCCCGTCCTCGGTCGGGTTCTGTCCGGTGAGGGTGATTCGCAGTCCCTGCCGGTCGTTCCCCACCTGCGGCAGCTCGGCCGCCGTGACCTGCACGGTCTGGGGCCCGGAGCGGGTGGTGGTGGCCGTGAACTGCGCGCAGCTCTGCGGCAGCGTCCGCAGCCACGCCAGCGCCGGTTCCGCGTCGGCTCCCCGCTGGGCGGCGACCTGGTAGCGCAGCTGGGCCTGGTCGTCGCCGTCGTCGAGGGCGGTGACGGCGTAGGTACCGGTCGGGGCGCCGAGCAACTCGTCCGCGTACAGGGCGTCCAGCAGCCGCTGGCACTCGGGCGATTCGGTGGTCGCCTTCAGCAGCCCGTCCCGCCAGGTCGCGATCCCCTCGGCCGGCACCCACGGCACCCCCAGGTCCGTCTCGCTGATCAGCGCGGCCCGCGCCTGCGCCTCGCTGAGACCGGGTCCCGCGGCGGGGGAACGCGGTTCGGCCGCCGCGGAGGCGGGCGGGGACGCGGGTGCGGTGGCGGCGGGCTCGGCGGCGGGCTTGGCCGCGGGCGACACCTGGTGACTCGGTGCCCGGTGCGCGGCGACCTGGCAGCCGGACGCCGCGACCAGCACACCGACGGTGAACACGCAGGCGCCGAGAAGGCGGGCCGGGCGGACTGACATGGCGGAGCCTCCTGGGCGTGCGGGCGTGCCGGCAACGGGTGGACGACTCTCACGCCATCACCCCCGGGCCACAGCCACCAGCGCGACGGGCCGTCCGGGTGAGGACGGCGGGGGACCGGCTCGGGGAAATCCGGGCCCTCGGAAAACCGGCTGCCCACCATGGCGAGCCGTTGCTACAGTCCCCGCATGCAGCGCGCCCACTCGTACGTCTCCGCGTACGTCTTCCGCACCACGACGCCGGACCACGTCCCGGCGCGCTGACAGCTGACCAGTCGAAGCCCCGGGGCAGGTGCCCCGGGGCTTCGTCGTGTTCCCGGAGTGCCTGCCCCCGCACCCCGAGGAGACCGCCATGCACGACCACCGCAGGCTCGGCCGCGAGCTCGACCTGTTCGACACCGACCCGCTGATGGGCGCCGGGCTGCCGTACTGGCTGCCGGACGGCGCCGTCGTACGGCACACCCTGGAGGAGTACGTCCGGGAGGCGGAACGCGCCGCCGGGTACCGGCACGTGTACTCGCCGGTGCTCGGAAAACGGGAGCTGTACGAGATCTCGGGGCACTGGGACCACTACTGCGACGACATGTTCCCGCCGATGGAGCTGGGCTCCGAGCAGGTCGTCATGCGTCCGAGCCTCTGTCCCCACCACGCCCTGATCTACCGCTCCCGCTCCCACAGCTACCGTGAACTGCCACTGCGCCTGGCCGAGTTGGGTGGCATGTACCGCTCCGAGCTCTCCGGGGTGCTCGGCGGTCTCACCCGGGTCCGCGCCATCCAGCTGAACGACGCGCACATCTTCTGCACCCTGGACCAGGCGGTCGGGGAGGCCCGGGCCGCCCTGGAGCTGATCGGCCGGGCGCACGCCGACCTCGGCATCCGCGCCGCCCGGTACCGGCTCTCCCTGCCCGGCGAGGGCGGTAAGTACGTCGCCGACCCGGAACTGTGGCGGCGGGCCACCGCGCTGCTCCGGCAGGTGCTGGCGGAGGCGGGTGTCGACCACGAGGAGGCGGAGGGCGAGGCCGCCTTCTACGGCCCGAAGATCGACGTGCAGATCGCGGACCCGGCCGGACGCGAGTCCACCCTCTCCACCGTCCAGATCGACTTCCACCAGCCCGAGCGCTTCGACCTGCACTACATCGGCGCCGACGGAGCCCGGCACCGGCCGGTGATGGTGCACCGCAGCATCATCGGCAGCGTGGAACGCGCCGTCGCCCACCTGATCGAGGAACACGGCGGCGCCTTCCCGGCCTGGCTGGCGCCGGTGCAGCTGGTCGTGCTGCCGGTCGCCGACGCGCAGTTCGCGGACGCGGAGGCCCTCTGCCGCGAGGCCGTCGCACGCGGTCTGCGGGCCGAGGTCGCCGGCCCCGAACGGGGCAGCCTCGGCGCCCGGATCCGGGCGGCCCGCCTGGTGCCGTACCAGGCGGTGATCGGCGGCCGCGAGGCGGAGAGCGGAGAGGCGGCCGTACGACTGCGGGACGGCCGCAGACCGGGCAGCCTGCCGGTGGGCGACCTCCTGGACAGGGTCGCCGCCGGGGTCGCGGCCCGGGGCACCGTGCTGTGGGACTGAGCGACAGAACCAGGGACACGACCTAGGGTCGGAGGACCGGCGAAGGAGGGCCGCACCGTGAGCGACCGGACGACCATCCCCGTGATCATCGACTGCGACACCGGCGTCGACGACGCCCTGGCGCTGCTGTTCGCCGTACGCCACCCGGGACTGGACCTGCGCGCGGTCACCTGTGTCGCCGGGAACACCGACGTGGACGGCGTCGTCCGCAACACGCTGACCGTGCTGGAGGCGGCGGGCGCGGGGGACGTACCCGTGGCTCGCGGTGCCGAGCGGCCGCTGATCGAACCGCCCCGCTCGGCCCGCCACGTCCACGGTGCCGACGGCATGGGGGACCTCGGGCTGCCCGCACCGGCCGGCTCCCCCGCCGACGTGGACGCGGTGACGCTGCTGCGCCGCGAGATCCTCGCCTCCCCGCGCCCGGTCACCCTGATCCCGACGGCTCCCCTCACCAACATCGCCCTGCTGCTGCGCACCCACCCGGAGGTCACCCGCAACATCGAGCGGATCGTGTTCATGGGCGGTGCGGCGGGCGTCGGAAACGCCACGCCCGTGGCCGAGTTCAACGTCTGGCACGACCCGGAGGCGGCGGCGATCCTGCTCACGGCGGGGGTACCGATCACGATGTACGGCCTGGACGTGTTCACCCGGATGGCGGTCCCGGGCTCCGAGATACGACGGCTGCGTGCCGCCACCGACCCGGCCACCCGCCTGGCCGGCGACCTCCTGGCCCACCGCCCGACGGCCCCGGACCCCGACGGCGACGACCCGGCGGGAGGCCTGGGCGACGCGGGCGCCGTGTGCGCGGTCGCCGACCCCGCGGGCCTCACGACCCGCCCCCTGCACGTCGAGGTGTCACTGGCCCCGGGTCCGGCCCGGGGCCAGACGGTCGTGGACCGCCGGCTGCGTCCGGGGGAGTCGGAGATCCACGAGGGCGTGCGGGAACGGGCGTTGGTGGACGTGGGGCTGGACGTGGACGTTCAGCGCTACGTGACGCTGTACCTGGAGACGGTGGGGCGTCCCTAGCCGGCCGTGGGGCTGGGGCCGGGGGCCGGCTGGCCCCCGGAGTTCGTGCCGCCGCCACCCGCGATGCCGTCGATGTCCACCGGGGTGGAGGTGGGGTTCGCCGGTGGGGTGAGGACCACCTGAGGCTGACCGGCCGGCGGAGGCGGTGGCGTCATGTCGGAGGCGGGCAGTTTCGGCGGGGTCGTCTGGTTGAAGAGCGTCTGGTCGAAGTCGACCAGGCCGGTCTTCTCCATCACCGTGATGTGGTCGAGCACGGTGTTGTTGGCCTGGTCGGCCAGGGCGCGCACGAGCCTGTTCTTGGTGGTGGACCGGACTTTGGCGATGGTGTTGAAGATCGAGCCGTGCGTCATGCGCAGGATGTTGGCGAAGTCGGTGTCGAACGCCTTGCCACTCTCCGCCTTGAGCTGGGTCACGAAGCCCTCCTGCTGCGGGCTCGCGATGTTGGGCAGCGTGATGTTCAGCATCGGCGCGACCTTGCGGCAGGTGGCGTCGAGCGCGGCATGTCCGTCGACCAGATGCTGGCTGGCGGTGATGACGGCCTTCGAGCTGCCCTTCTGCATGCCGATCTGGCCGAGCGGGTACTCCCACAGACCGGCGGCGCGCACCTTCACCACGAAGTCCCGGTCGCCCTCGGTCAAAGGGCCCCACTGTGTCTGGGCGATGACGCGGTCCGGATCGCTGGTCACCTTGCTTACCCCCAACATGCTGGGGTAGGCGAGCGCGGCGAGAGTCAAGGTCAGGGCACCGCCCACAAAGAGTGTCCCCATCGCGTTCCGCGAAAAGCGCACCGTGCCTCCTGCCCGGTCGTGGATCCGTCCTTGGACGGTTCGGCCATACAGCAGTACGGACGCGGAGCGAATCGTACTCTCTGGTTTTGGTAAAAAATTATGAGACCGGTCCCGGCGCCGGTTGGACAAACGTTGACCACTTGGCGGGGGAGTCCTGACGCGTTGGCGGGCGAGTCCTGGCGCACCTCCGCCCTACATTCGCCGCATGCCCCCACACCCTCCTCCCAGAGTGCCGTCGGCGCTCCCCGTCCTCCCCTACCGCAAGCCCACCAAGGGCCGTGACTACTGGGTGCTGGACGACGTGCTGCCCGACGCGAACGCGGTGCGCGAGCGGGTGCTGGCCAAGGACGACTGGGTCAGGGGCTATCCGTACACCTCGGAGTCCTGGCCCGGTCTGCGCGCCATGCCCGGACTGGAACCCGGGGAACTGGCCCGGGTGGAACGGCTGGTGAGACAGGCCACCGGGGCCGGGGAGCTGTGGGTGCAGCGGGCGCCCGGCGGCGGCACCCTCAACCACAACTGCGTGCAGGTGGTCGGGGAGGGGGAGTGCGAGCCCCGTCCGCACACCGACTCGCGCGCGCTGTGCCGGTACGCCGCCGTGCTCTACCTCAACCCCGGCGTCCCCAAGGACTGCGGCACCAGCTTCTACCGCCAGTCCCTGCCCGGCGGCCGCCTCGGCGGCAACGTCGTCCAGGCTCCGCACAACAACCTCGTCGAGGCACTCGGCACACGGTTCGTCGCCCCCGACGCCTTCGCGGAGGACGTCCGCGTCCCCCACCGGCACAACCGTCTTCTCCTCTACAACGCCAACCTCGTGCACAGCGCCACCGGCTACTGCGGGACGACGCTGGAGGAGAAGCGGATGACGGCCGTGTTCTTCTGGATGGCCTGAGACCGGTGGCCGGACGGCCCGGGGTCAGTAGCGCAGTGCGCGGGTGACGTTGGCCTGCACCTGGCCGGACAGTTTGTGGGTGCTGCGGGCCACGGCGGTGGCCGACTTCCCGGCCGGCACGTCGCCCAGCGTCACCACGACCGTGTCGAGCAGATTCCCGCCCTGGTCCTTGAAGGTGACCTGGACGGCGAACGACTTCGTCGCGTCGGCCTTGTTGTCGGCGGTGACCTCCACCGTCGTACGGCCGTCCGCGTCGGTGGCCGGAACGCCGAGTCGTACGTCGTCCTTGGCCTCGGCGCCGTTCTTCACCTCGTCCAGTCGCCGTTTCGCCTCCGCGCTGGCCGACGCGAGCACGTCCGCGCCCTTCGAGGCGAGGGAGGACGCGGCCGACGCGGCTCCGCTCACTGCGGCGGACGCGGCCCTGCTGGCGGTGTCGGACGCGCTGCCGCCGTCCGAGCAGCCGTTCAGGGCGGTTCCCGAGGCCGCCGCCGCCACCAGTGCCAGTGCCGCACCCGTACGGTGTCCAGCCATCACACTCGCCTCCATCGGGTTGGTCCTTCCCAGTGAAGGTCCCGCACCGTCCGGCCGCATGTCGGTGTCATCCGTATGGCCCAGTCCCCGTGGTCGGGGCACCGGCCCGGCCGGATCGTCGTACGTAGGTGAACCAACCGCGGGAGGCACCATGGCGCAGTCGCAGCGGTCGGAACGGTCGCAGCGGACGACGGGCGGCATCCTGGCGAGCGGCGGAGTCGCCTTCGCCGGTGTCCTGATGCTCGTGTACGGGATCCTGGCGATTCTCCAGGGCATCTCCGCGATCGCCGCGGACGACGTGTGGGCCCGCGTCGGCAGCTACGTCTACGAGATCAACATCACCGGCTGGGGCTGGGCCCTCGTCGTCCTGGGCGCCGTCGCCGCCGTCACCGGCGCGGGCATCCTGCGGGACTCCCGGCCGGCACGGGCCGTCGGCATCGCCCTTGCGGCCATCAGCGTCGTCGTCCAGTTCCTGCTCCTGCCGTACGTGCCGGTCTGGGCGGTCATCATGATCGCCATCGATGTGTTCGTGATCTGGGCGCTCGCGGTGTACGAGCCCAGCCGCGCCCGTCTCTGACGGTCCCGCCGCCTCACCCGGTTCGGGTGAGGCCGGGTGCCTCTGGGCACGGGCAGGCTGAAGCTCCGGAGGAGGACGTTCCGGGAGAGGACGGAGGCGCGTCGTGGACACACCGGAGTACCTGGCGTACGACTACCCGCTGTTGAGCGCGTTCTGGACGATGCTCTGGTTCGTCGTACTGGTGATGTGGTTCGTCCTGCTCTTCAAGGTGATCGTGGACGTGTTCCGCGACGACTCCCTGAACGGCTGGGCGAAGGCGGGCTGGCTGGTGTTCGCCATCGTGCTGCCCTTCCTCGGCGTCTTCGTCTACGTCGTGGCCCGGGGCAAGGGCATGGGCGAGCGCGAACTGGCGGAGGCACGCCAGCGGCAGCAGGCCTTCGACTCGTACATCCGCGAGAAGGCGGGAACGACGGGCACGACGGGCACGGGCACCGCGAGCGCGCACAGCAGCGCCGAGCAGCTCGCCAAGCTGTCGGAGCTGCGCAACCACGGAGACATCACGGAGGACGAGTTCCGCCGGGCGAAGCAGCAGGTGCTGGCCGGCAGTGGCACCCCGAGAGGAGCGGACGTCCGGTAGGTCCCAGAGTTGCTGAACCCACCCTCGGAAGGGGGTCGACACATGGCTGTGGAGATCTCTCCCCTGCTCAAGCCGTCCCGGCTCAGGCGCCGCGGCGGCCTGCTGGGCGAATGCATCGCGGAGTTCCTGGGGACGTTCGTCCTCATCTCCTTCGGTTGCGGCGCGACCGCCATGGCGGTCGCGGGACTGCCGGGCTCGGGCCGTACGCAGTCGCCCACGACGATCTTCCTCGCCGCGGGCGACTGGCTGCTGATCACCTGGGGCTGGGGTCTGGCCGTGGTCCTCGGTATCTACGTCGCCGGCGGCGTCAGCGGCGCGCACCTCAACCCGGCGGTGACGCTGGCGTTCGCGGTGCGCCGCAAGTTTCCCGTGACCAAGGTCCTGCCGTACTGGTTGTCCCAGGTGATCGGGGCCCTGACCGGTGCCGCCCTGGTGTTCGGCGTCTACCACGACGCGATCAACGCGTTCGACCAGGCATCCAAGGACCCGAAGACGGGCGGGCACACGCTCGCCACCTTCTCGATCTTCGCGACCTTCCCGGCGCCGTACTTCAACGGTGGTATCTGGGGCCCGCTGTTCGACCAGATCGTCGGCACCGCCTTCCTGGTCATGCTGATCGTGGCGATCGTCGACCTGCGCAACACGGCGGTCCAGGCCAACCTCGGGCCGCTGGTGATCGGCTTCGTCGTCGTCGCGATCGGCATCTCCTTCGGCGCCAACGCCGGCTACGCGATCAACCCGGCCCGTGACTTCGGGCCGCGCCTGCTCACCTGGTTCGCGGGCTGGCAGAGCCTGGCCTTCCCGGGGGACGGGCAGTGGTTCAGCAACTACTTCTGGATACCGATCGTGGGCCCGCTGATCGGCGGCGTGGTCGGCGTCCTGGTGTACGACCTGTTCATCGGCGACGTCCTGCACGCACGCGCCCAGCTGGGCGAACTCCCCGAACCCGGCCGGACCCGCCCGACCGACGACTGACGACGCCCGTGGGCGGGGGGTGACCGGTCCGACCGGTCACCCCCCGCCACGTGTTTCCCGCGGGACGGCGCCTTCTCTCAGTTGCCCGTCCCCGTCGTGAGGACCATGCGGAACCGTGCGCTGCCGTCGGCCATCTTGGCGACCGCCGTCGCCGTCTCCTCCAGGGGGAGTTCCTCGATCCAGGCGCGGACGCCGGTCTGGGCGGCGAAGCGGAGGGTGTCCTGGATGTCCACGGCGTTGCCGGAGGCGTGGCCGTAGACCTTGCGGGCGTTGGGCACCAGCTGGAGCGGGGTGACCGGGACCGGGTCGGGGGAGATGCCGACGACGACTAGTTCGCCGCGGCGGCCGAGTCCGTCGATCGTCGCGGCCATCGCGTCGGCGTTGGTGACGGTGGCCAGCACCACCTTCGCCCCGCCGAGCGCCTGGAGCGCCTCGGCGACGTCACCGGCGGTGCTGTCGACGTAGTGGGCGGCGCCCAGCTTGTGCGCCAGGTCCTGCTTCTCCTTGCCGCGGGCGATGGCGACCGTGTCGAAGCCCATCTTCTGCGCGAACTGCACGCCCAGGTGCCCGAGACCGCCGAGGCCGAGGATCGCCACGGTGTCGCCGGGACGGGCGGCGGTGTTGCGCAGGGCGTTGAAGACCGTCACGCCCGCGCAGGCCAGCGGTGCCGCCTCCGCGGCGGTCAGCTGGTCCGGGATCGCCGCGAGGGCCATGGCGGGCACCACCACGGAGTCGGCGTAGCCGCCGGGGAAGGCGACCCCCGGCACGGACAGCTCCGGGCACAGCACGGTGTCGCCGGTGCGGCAGGCGTCGCAGTGGCCGCAGCTGCCGCCGTACCAGCCGACGGCGACCCGGTCGCCGACCCGCCAGCCGGTGACGTGCTCACCGAGGGCGTCGATGCGTCCGGCGATCTCATGGCCTGGTGTCACCGGGAACGTGGTTCCGGGCAGCGCGCCGGAGGCGATCAGCAGGTCGGAGTGGCAGACACCGCACGCGTCGACGGTGATCCGTACGGACCCCGGACCCGGTTCCCGGGCGGCGACCTCGACCAGCTCCGGGGTGCCATTGGGTTCAGCGACCTGTGCCGCGCGCAGCGGGCCCTTGTGGGAGGTGGTGGACGCAGACATGATCCGATCCTTCGCCGTCGGGGACCTTGTGGCGGACCCGGTCCGATGCCCGAGCTCGCAGACCTGGGG
Organism: Streptomyces sp. NPDC086787; assembly: GCF_044745865.1. NCBI lineage: Bacteria > Bacillati > Actinomycetota > Actinomycetes > Kitasatosporales > Streptomycetaceae > Streptomyces > Streptomyces sp. NPDC086787. The sequence goes on from NZ_JBIVBC010000003.1 coordinate 241,970, forward strand.
CCGCAGTCCGACCATAAGCAGGCCCCGGGCCGCCCGCATGCGCGAACCGGCGCCGCCCACACGCGCGAACCGGGGCGGGGAAGGGCCGGGCCGGTCGCACCCGCCGCCCACACCCCGCTCCCACCCCGCCCACGCCCGGCTCACACCCCCGCGAAGCCCCGCGCCTCCATCAGGAACTGGCCCAGATAGCCGTCGTGCGGCAGATACGGATCCCTCCACCAGCCGTCGGTCCTGCCGTGCAGCACCGTGCGTACGGTGGGGGACTCCAGGGCCTCCCCGACCAGGTCCGCCCGGTCGGTGCGGAGGGTCAGCGCCAGGGAGTCGGCCAGCGGGCCCACGCCCTCGGAGGGGCGCCAGGGAGCCACCCAGACGCACGGGAACGGGAGTTCCGTACGCAGCGCGGGATGGTCCGCGCGGTCCACCGCGACGACGGCGGGGCGCAGCGCCACGGAGTCCTCGCCGACCGGGGCCAGCGGACCGTCGGGGTAGTGCCGTGCCGCGAGGTCGGGCGCCCCCTGGGCGGCCCGGTCCACGGCGGCCCGCAGGCCCTCCGCCTCCTTGCGCGGCCGGACCGGCAGCACCGCGCGCTCGTCGGTGACCGGATGCGCCGGCAGCGCGGCCAGGCGTTCGGCCAGCGCTTCGGCGAGCGCCCGGTGGTCGCCGGAGGTGAACACGGCCGTGGTGTTGGTGCACCGGACACCGCCGTCGGCGGCGATCTCGGCCACCAGGTGGTCGAGCGTGTCCTCGTCGCGGTCGTACGGGGCGTCCACCAGGAACTTGGACCGGCCGGGGCCGCGCACCAGCACCCGTCCGTCGCCGCGGTACCGGGCGACGGTGTCCTCGCTGCCGTACACCAGCGCCAGGTCGGTCTCCCGCACGAGCGCGTCGGCGGCCGCGTGGGAGCCGGGCAGCAGGGCGATCCGGTCCGGGCCGAGGCCCGCCGCGAGCAGCGCCCGCACCAGGCGCAGCGGGGTGAACGGGTCGCGCGTGCCGGGCCGTACCGCCACCCCGTAGCCCATGGCGAGGGCCTGGAGCCAGGCCCCGTGGGTGGCCGGATGGTTGCTGGGGGCCACCACGCCGAGCACGCGGCCGCGGCGCACCCAGCGGGCCGTCCGGCCGGCACCGGCCGGGGTCTGCCGGGCGACGACCTCGCCCAGCAGGGCGCTGTCGCCGTGCAGCCGGGTGAGGGTACGCCGGGCCACCGTGACGGGCACACCCGAGGCGAGCGCCTGGAGCCGGCAGTACTCCCCGGGGCTCTCGCCGCCCAGCGTGGCTTCGGCGAACAGGCGTCCCGCCTCGGCCAGCGCCGCCAGGAGCTCGTCCCGGTCCAGGTCCTCGGCGGCCGCCGCCCGGCGCATGGCCTTCGCGGTCATCCTGGTCATGAGAGCGGGTGCCTCGTGGACCCGGGCGAGAGGGTCGCCGTTCACGTCGTACAGCTCGCGGACGTCGCGCGAGTCGCGCTCCTGCCCCGACCGCAGTACGGGGATGGACAGCACCATGTCAGACCCACTCCTCAAGGGACATCCCGGGGATCCCGGATATGCCGGGCAGCCCGCCGTCGGTCTTCGGGGACGGCAGCCGGCGCGGCACCCGGAACTGGGTGGCCTCCGCCTCCGTGACGGTGTGGCCCATCGCGTGGCGCAGACCCGCGGTCTGGGCGGCGCACGGCGGGCAGCCCTCCAAATAGACGCCGGCGTCGCGGTGTTCGTACATCGCGTTGCCGATCAGCACCACCTGGCCGCGCAGCGCCGGGAGGCGCCCCATCGGGCCGGACAGGATCGTCAGCTCGCCCGGGTATTCGATCAGTTCGTCGCGCAGCCGGTGCATGGCCGCGGCCACCCAGCGCCGGCAGTCCTCGCAGGCCGTCTCCGCGTGGACGTGGATGCCCTCGCGGGGCGGGGTGAGGTCCACCGGGGCGCGGGAGATCGTGAACGCCGCGTCCTCCACCGGGACTCCGCGCACATCCACGTCGGCCAGGTCGATGGGCCCCAGTCCCCGCTCGTGGGCGTCGCGCAGATAGGCCAGTTCCCACGGTGCGACGCCCGCGACCGTCGCCATCGTCACGTCCATGGCGACCGCGTTGCGCGAGGCGGCGACCAGGCCGACCTCCCGCAGCGAGCCCTCCATCGGGTAGTTGCCCTCGACGACGCTGGTCGCGTCGCACACCACCAGGTGCTGCGGGCGCAGCTGGTTGAGGTCGACGATCGACTCCTCGACCCCGGCCATGTGGACGATCCGGGTGGTGAACCCGGGCAGCAGACCCACCAGGTTCTTCATGGCGTTGGTGAGCACCACACTGGAGTGGGTGCGCAGTTGGGGCGCGCCGATGAAGAAGTCGCAGTCCAGGACGAGGTCGGGGACGGCGATGGGCACGCGCAGTGACGTGGCCCCCGGGACCTGGGTGACGCGCAGCGGGCGGTCGTCGAAGCTGACCACCTGGGCGTAGCGGTGCACGGGAGCCCCGTCGAGGATCTCCTTCAGGACGTGAGTGCGTTCGGCGACGTAGACCTCGGCCCCGCGGGCGGAGGCCCGCGCGGCCACGGCGAGCAGCAGCTCGGGGCTGGTGCTGAAGCCCGGCCGGTGCTGGAACATGTTGGGCTTGATGACCACCCGGTCGCCCTTGCCGACGTCCCCCAGGGGGTCGCCGAGAAGATCCAGCACCTCGTCCACGGCGGCTTCGGTCGTCTTGCCGACCCTGGTGAGGGATACGGTCGTCAGATCGCCGGTCACGGATACTCCCTGCTCGGAAGAGTGCCTGGCAGCGGGTTCAGAAGGGCCATCCGTCGAAGACCACGGCACGTGCGGGGGCCGCCTCGACGCCGGAGATCTTGATGGGGAGGGCCATCAGCTGGGCGACCGGATTGGTGATCTGGTCGAGGTTCTGGATGTTCTCCAGGATCGGGATGCCTGCCGCCAGCAGGCGCCGGTGCACCTGGCCGCTGCGGTCGTCGGGCCGCTCGGTGATGCAGTCCATGCCGACCAGGACCGCGCCGTTGTCGATCATCCAGTCCGCCGCGTCGACCGTGAGGTACGGCGGCTTGTCCCAGTAGTCGTCGCGGCCCAGGTAGCGGTTCGGGTGGTCGGTGCGCACCAGCAGCCGGTCGCCGTGCTGCCAGATGCCGTCCAGCGCCTTCTCCAGGTCCTCGCCGGTGACCGGGTCCAGGTCGCGCTTGTGGGAGAGGTCGGCGACACAGGCGCGGCCGAAGAAGGTCTCCAGCGGCACCTCGTCGATCTTCTCGCGGTCCTCGAAGAAGTGGTAACCGGATTCCACGTGGGTGCCGTTGTGCGGGAAAATCTGGAGGTCGGAGAATGTGCGACCGATTTTCGACGGGTCGGTCTCGGGGGACATCGCCTTGCGCACGCCGAATTTCGGGTACCAGGCAGCGTCATAGGACGGCATTCCCTCGTACCAGCCCTGGCTGATGTCGACGATATTCACGGTCAACTCCCTTGGTTCGGCTTCGGGTACGGCAGCTTCACTGAGCCGGTTGCCGGGCGATCACAGCACGTCAAAGGGTGGAACGGGCAATTCCGCAGGGAAGTTGGCAGCATGTGGACAGCGCCCTTTCCCGGACGGTCCGGCGGTGGTTAGCCTCGCTTCGCAATCGGGAGAAGATCCCGCGTGCCAGCCCCTTTGGAAGGCTTTCCATGATCGTGGCAATGCGTCCGCGGGCCACCCGCGAAGAGTTGGAGTCTGTCTTCGGAATTCTCCGGGAACAAGGCGTGTCCGCGCTGACGAGCACATTGGACGACATCGCGCTGCTCGTCACCGAGCACGGCGGCACACCGGAGTTGGTGTCGGCCGTGGAGAACGCGCCCGGAGTCGACCGCGTGATCGTCGTCAAGGGCGCGCAGCGGCTCACCAGCCGCGCGTTCCGCGCGGAGAACACCGAGGTGAAGGTCGGCCCGGCCGGTGAGGCCGTGATCGGTGGCACCGGGTTCACGGTGATCGCCGGCCCCTGCGCCGTCGAGGGCCGGGACCAGATGTTCGCCTCGGTGGACGCCGTCGTCGCGGGCGGCGCGACCATGATCCGCGGCGGTGCCTTCAAGCCCCGCACCTCCCCCTACAGTTTCCAGGGGATGGGGCTCGCGGGCCTGGCGCTGCTCGCCGAGCAGCGGGGGCGCACCGGGCTGCCCGTGGTCACGGAGGTCGTCGCCCCCGGCGATGTGGAGTGTGTCGCCGAGGAGAGCGACATGCTCCAGATCGGCACGCGCAACATGCAGAACTTCGAACTGCTGCGCGCGGCCGGCGCGTCCGGCAAGCCGGTGCTGCTCAAGCGCGGCATGGCGGCCACCATCGAGGAGTGGCTGCTGGCCGCCGAGTACGTGATGCAGGCGGGCAACGGGGACGTCGTCCTGTGCGAGCGCGGCATCCGCAGCTACGACCGCAGCACCCGCTTCACGCTCGACCTGAGCGCCGTCGCCGAGGCCAAGCGGCTCACCCACCTGCCGGTGCTGGTCGACCCGAGCCACAGCACCGGACGGCCCCACCTGGTCGGGCCGATGTCCCTGGCTGCCGCCTCCTGCGGCGCCGACGGCCTGCTCATCGACGTGCACACCGACGCGGGCAACGCGCTGTGCGACGGCGCCCAGGCCCTGTCCGAGGAGGAGTTCGGCGCGCTGATGGCACGGCTCAAGCCCGTGGTGGAGGCCGTCGGGCGGACCCTGCCGACGGACCGCGTCCGCCCCCTGGCCCAGGTCTGAGAACCGCTGACGGAGGAGGAAGAGGAGGACATGATGCAGACGCCCGCCGACCCGTTCACCGCCGATCTTGACGACGAGGAGTTCGTCCGCGCCGCGATGCGCTGGCACTTCTCCCCGCAGACCGGATCGCCGTACTGGCTCAAGCGCGCCGCGGAGCTGGACTTCGACCCGCTCACCGACATCCGCACCTGGGACGACCTCGGCCGTTTCCCGGACGTCAGCGAGGAGTGGCGGGACATCCCGGTGGACGACCTGGTGCCGGCCGGTACCGCCCAGGACGCCTGGGACTTCCAGGTGTTCGACAGCGGCGGCACCACCGGCCGGCCCAAGCGGATCGTGGAGTCGCTCTCCCGACGCAAGGGCGTCCTGTGGGTGAGCGAGGTGCTCGCCGAGCACGGGGTGCCCGGCGAGGGCCAGGGCCACTGGCTGCACCTCGGCCCGACCGGACCGCACATCGTGGGCCGCTCCGTCGGGCTGCTCGCCCAACTGCGCCGCACCTTCGCGCACTTCATCGACTTCGACCCGCGCTGGGTCAAGGCGAGCGTGAAGGCGGGCCGCGGCGAGGAGGCCGGCCGCTATGTCCGGCACATCCTGGCGCAGGCCGAGGACGTGCTGGCCACCCAGCCGGTGTCGGTGCTGTTCGCCACCCCGCCGGTGCTGGAGGCGATCGCGGCCGACGAGAGGCTGTGCGACCTGGTCCAGCGCAAGGTGCGCGGCATCATCTGGGCGGGCACCAGCGTGAGCCCGGAGACGCTGCGCATGCTGGAGGAGGAGGTGTTCCCGGACGCCGCCGTGGTGGGCCTGTACGGCAACACCATGATGGGTATCGCCCCGCAGCGCCCGAAGAGCGCCGGTGACACCTACGACGGCTGCGTCTTCGTACCGTTCCACCCCTACAGCCGGGTCACCGTCGTGGACCCCGAGGACACCTCCCGCGAGGTCGGTCACGGCGAGCGCGGGCAGGCCCGCATCAGCCTCGTCTCCCGGGACCTGCTGCTCCCCTGGACCCTGGAGCGCGACTCGGTGCTGCGCATCGCCCCCACGGAGGCGTACCCGCAGGACGGTCTCGCCGACGTCCAGCCGCTCACCTCCGGCGACGGCGGCCAGGCCCCCGTGGAAGGGGTGTACTGACCGTGACGACCGGCACCGAACCGAAGACCGGCACCGCGCCGACGGCGACGACGGAACCGACGGCGTCGCCCGCGCGGTCCCCGCAGCACCCGTCGGTGCTCGGCCCCGCCGACCACGAGGACCTGCTCGACGTCTGCCGCCGCGCCCTCGCCCGGGCGCGCGACACCAGGCGCCCGGTGCTGGCCAGTTGGGCCAAGCCGCTCACCGTGACCGACCCGGTCACCGTGTGGGCCCGTGGCCGGCGCGGCACCCCCCGCTCCTTCCTGTGGCAGTCGGCCTGGGACGGCGGCTCCGTCGTCGCCCTCGGCTCGGCCCGCGACCTGCGCGGGCGTGGCACGCACCGGATGCGCTCCGCCCGGGAGAGCTGGACGGACCTGATCCGGGACGTGGTCCTCGGCGGTACGGCCGTCACCGGCGTCCCCGGCGGCGACGGACCGCTGGCCATCGGCGGGTTCGCGTTCAGCGAGGACCGCACGCCCGAGGGCGGCACCCTCCCCGACGCGTTGCTGTGGGTGCCCGCGCTCCAGGTGCGCTCCGCCGTGCCCGAGCCGGGTACGGCGGTCCTGGCCGCCCCCGCCGAACTGCGGCTCAACGCCGTCCTGATGCACGACAGCGACCCCGAGCAGACCGCCGAGGGCCTCGCCGAGCTGGCCGGGCGCTGCCTGCGCGACGCCGCCGTGCCCCGGCGCCGTACCCCCGGCCCGGCGGACCGCACGCACACCAGCGTCGAACGGCCCGCCGCCGATGCCTGGAAGCGCCTGGTGCGCCAGGTGACCGACCGGATCGACGACGGTCTCTTCGAGAAGCTGGTGCTGGCCCGGGAGGTCCGGGTCACCGCGTCCGAGCCGTTCGACGTGCCGGCCACCGTGCACCGGCTGCGCGAGGCCAACCCGGGCACCACCGTGTTCGCCGTCGACCAGGAGGAGTTCACCTTCCTCGGCGCCACCCCCGAGTATCTGGTGCGGGTGGCCGACCGCACCGTGCACGCGCTCGGTCTGGCCGGCACCGCGCCGCGCGGGGCCACCCCGGACGAGGACGCCAAGCTGGAGCGGGAGCTGGCCGACAGCCCCAAGATCCAGCACGAGCACGACGTGGTGGTGCGGATGATCCGCGACGCGTTCACCGCCTCCTGCGCGGACGTCGAGGTGGAGACCCCGCCCGCCGTCGTCAAACTCAGCAACGTCCAGCACCTGTCCACCAAGGTCCACGGCACCCTCGCCGACGACTCCCCCGCCGGAATCCTCGACTTCGTCGAGCTGCTCCACCCCACCCCCGCGCTGGGCGGTCACCCCCGGGCCGAGTCGCTGAGCTGGCTCAGGGACCACGAGGGGCTCGACCGCAGCTGGTACGCGGGTGTGGTCGGCTGGGCCGACGCCGCCGGACAGGGCCAGTTCGCGGTCGCCATCCGCTCCGCCCTGCTCGACGGCTCGTCCGCCTCGCTGTACGCCGGGGTCGGCCTGGTGGCCGGTTCGGATCCCGAGGCCGAGTACGCGGAGACCTGCGCGAAGCTGCGCCCCATGATGTCCGCCCTGGGAATCGAGTGACAGCCATGTCCCTGTCCGCGCGGTTGCTGGAACTGGCCGCCGCGGAGGGCTTCGCGCACGTGGCCACCGGCACCAACGCGGGCGACCTGGCCGACCCGCACCGCCCCGGCATCCGGGCGGTCGCCGGCCGCGGCGTGGCGACCCCGCCGGCCGACGCGGGCCTGACCAAGGCGCAGGTCCGCGCGGCCGGCCGGGCGTGGGGGCTGACGACCTGGGACAAGCCGGCCTCGCCGTGCCTGCCCAGCCGTATCGCCTACGGCCTGACCATCACCCGGGAGCGGCTGTCCCGGGTCGAGGCCGCGGAGGGCGCGCTGCGCGACGGGCCGCGCCGGTCCGGTATCGACACCGATCACCTGCGCGTTCGTGACCCGGGCGAACGCGCCCTGATCCAGGTCGGCCGGGCCGCCGTGCCCGCGGTCGGCGCGCGACCCGAGGTGCTGGACGCGGTCCGCGCCACCGGCTTCACCTCCGTGGAGGTGGGCCCGCGCGGCTTCCGGTCCGGTTCCCTCAACGACGTCGCGAGGGGCTGACCGATGGACCGCGAGGAGGTACGGGAGGCCGTCGTCACCGAGACGCCGACCATCGGCACCCGCGCCCACCCCGTGCAGAAGCACGAACGGGAACGGGAGTTCACCACCGTGGCCCTCGGCGACACCGAGGTCCGGATCAAGGTCGCCCGGCACCGGCGGCGGATCGTCGACGTCCAGCCCGAGTACGAGGACGTGGCCGCAGCCGCCGACCAGCTCGGCGTCCCGCTCAAGACCGCGCCGGCGAGGTCCGTCGCCGCCGCCGAAACCGCCCTGGGGAAAGAGAGGTCCGAGCCGTGGACCACGTGATCGTCGTCGGCGCCGGGCTCGCGGGCCTGCGCGCCGCCGAGCGCCTGCGGGCCCGCGGGTACGACGGGAGGCTCACCCTCGTGGGAGCCGAGGACCGGCCGCCGTACGACCGGCCCCCGCTGTCGAAGGCCGTCCTCACCGGCGAGACCGACGACACCTCGCTGCCCGCCGACTGGGCGGCCCTGGACCTCGAACTCCGGCTCGGCACCCGGGCACAGAGCCTGCGCCCGCACGACGGCCGTCCCGGCGGCGCCCTGGACACCTCGGCGGGGCCGCTGCCGTACGACGGGCTGGTGATCGCCACCGGCGCGACCCCCGTACGGCTGCCCGGCGCGGGCCCGCAGCACGTTCTGCGCACCTGCGACGACGCGCTTCGGCTGCGCGACTCGCTCCGCGCGGGCGCGCACGTGGTGATCGTCGGCGCGGGATGGATCGGCGCCGAAGTGGCCTCCGTGGCTGCCGGATCGGGCTGCCGGGTGACGGTCCTGGAGGCCGCGGCCGCCCCGCTGGCCGCCGCCCTCGGCCCCGAACTCGGCGCGCTGACCGCCCCCTGGTACGCCGACAAGGGCGTCGAACTGCGCTGCGGAGTCCGGGTCGTGTCCGTCGAGCCGGGCGGACTCGCCCTGCACGGCGGCGAGTTCCTGGCCGCGGACGTGGTACTGAGCGGCATCGGGGTGCGTCCCGAGACCGGCTGGCTCGCCGGATCCGGCATCGGCCTCGAACCCGACGGCGGAGTCCGCGTGAACGCGGCGCTGCGCACGGACCGGCCCGAGGTGGTGGCCGCGGGCGACTGCGCCGCCCGCTGGTCGTGGCGCTACGGCCGGCGGCTGCGCGCCGAACACTGGGACACCGCCCTGAACGCTCCCGACGTCGCCGCCGCGTCCCTGCTCGGCCAGGACGAGTGCTACGACCCCGTCCCCTACGTCTGGTCCGAGCAGTTCGGGCGGATGGTGCAGTACGCCGGGCACCACACCCCCGAGGACCGGACCGTCCTCCGGGGCTCGCCCCACGACCCCGCCGCCCCCGGCTGGACCGTCCTGTGGCTGCGCGGCGACAGGCTGCGTGCCCTGCTCACCGTGGACCGGCCCCGGGACATGGTCCAGGGCCGCAAACTCCTCGCCCGGGAAACCCCGCTGGACACGGACCTGATCACCGACCCGGGCACCGCCCTGAACAAGGCCGCCGTCCGCGAGCCCGTCTCCTGACCCGCCCACCGAAGGAAACCGAAGGAACCGCCATGGCCCCCGCCTGCCCCGACCTCCCGATCGTCGTCCTCCCCGCGAACAACGTCGTGCACTGCCTGACCCGCCCCGCCGCCCCGGTGGCCGCCGCGCTCGCGGCCGCCGTCGAGGCGCTCGGCGGCCTGCACACCGGGCTGCTCGCCCCGGCCGGCGCCGACGACTCGCTCACCGAGGCACTGGACGCGGCGATCGCCCGGACCGAGGAACTCGCCGTCACGGCCCGCGTCGCCCCCATGGACACCTCGGTCCTGGAGCCGATCGTCCCCAACCACGACTACTTCGGCGTGCGGACGGCGGACGTCGACGACGCCTACCGGGTCTCCGAGATATCCACGATCATCGCCCGCACGGTCGCCGACCTGCGCGGCGCCCGGCTCGACCTCAACGACCAGGCCGCCGAGGTCCGCGCCATGATCCTGATCCTCAGGGGACTGGACCCGGCCTCCCCGCAGGACGGAACCCCCGCCGCGCACACCCCGGCGCGGGACTTCTCGCCGCGCGTCGACCGCGGCGAGCTGACCCGCTGGGTCATCACCCACCACTTCTACTTCGTGCTCAACCTCGCCGCCGCCCACGCCGTGACCCGGGCCGTCGCCGCGCTCGCCGACACGGACCGGGACACCGCGGTGGCCGCCTTCCGGGACGCGTCCGTCCTGGTGCGCGGCTTCACCGCGGCCATGATGCACTCCGGGGACATGTCGGCGCCCTGCTACGACGCCCTGGTCCGGCCGACCATGTACCCGCCCGCGGTGCCCGCCGCGCTCACCGGCCGCACGCAGCCCGAACACAAGGCGTTCCGCAAGGCGATGCGCAAGCTGGCCACCACCCAGACCGAGCCGTTCGCCAAGGTGGCCGTGGCCGATCCGGAGCTGGCGATCGTCCGCGACGGTCTGTTCGAGGCGGACCTGCACGACATCGAGCGGCACATCGTGGTCACCGCGGCGCTGGTCGGCGACGACCAGTCGATCATCCAGGTCGACGAGTCCGCCGAGAGCGCGATCGCGATCCTCCGCACGATGCGCCACACCCGGGCCATGTCGTACCGCCCGCTGATGCGGTTCGGCGACCCGGTGGAGATCGTCGGCGCGTGACGCCCGTCCAGTGACCGTCCAGCAACCCACGGTGGGAAGACATATGACTTCGAACAATCGCGTGGTCGTTCTCGTGGACGCCTTCGCCAGCGCCCGCTGCCTCGCCCCGCTGTTCCGGGCGCGCGGTGTCACGTGCGTCCATGTGCGGAGCACGCCGGAGATCCCCGGCGTCTACGCGTCGAGCTTCCGCCCGGACGACTTCGCCGCCGAGATCGTGCACGACGGGGACGTGGCCGCGACGGCGGCCGCCCTCGCCGCGTACGCGCCCGTCGGTCTGCTGCCGGGCATCGAGCGGGCGGTCATGCTCGCCGACGAACTGAGCGAACTCCTCGACCTGCCGGCCAACGGGACCGCGCTCAGCCCCACCCGCCGGGACAAGTTCCGCATGATCGAGACGGTCCGGCAGGCCGGGGTCCCGGCCACCGGACAGCTCCTGGCCGCGGACCTGGACACCCTCCTGGACTGGTACGGGCGCGGCGACGGCGGCCGGGTCGTCCTCAAGCCGGTGAGCAGCGCGGGCAACGACGGCGTCTTCTTCTGCGACACCGCCGAAGAGGTCCGCTCCGCCTTCACCAAGCTGATCGGCACCCGCAGCGTGCTGGGCCAGCACAACGAGGCGGTGCTGGCTCAGGAGTACCTGGTCGGCAACGAGTACATCGTGAACACGGTGAGCCTGGACGGCAGGCACCGTGTCACCGACATCTGGAAGATGCACCACATCAGCGCCAACGGTGTACGCGACCTGCCGGCCGGCGCGGAACTGCTGCCCCGGCACGGCTCCGAGCAGGACGCACTGGTCGAGCACACCCTGCTCGTCCTGGACGCCCTGGGCATCCGGAACGGTCCCGCGCACTCCGAGCTGAAGCTCACCCCGAAGGGGCCGCGGCTGGTGGAGACCGGCGCCCGGATCTGCGGTGCCGACGTTCATGTGCCCACCGGCGCGGCGATCGGCGAGAGTCAGCTCGACTGGACGGTGGACGCGTACGCGTTCCCCGAGCGGTTCGCCCAACGCTGGGAATCCTCATACGAGTTGCTGAAGCACGCCCGTATCGTCAACATGGTCTCGCCCGTGCAGGGCACGCTGAGCGGCTATCCCCAACTGGCCGAGTTGAAAGGCCTGGAGAGCTTCCACGATGCGGTGTTCCGGGTCAACCCCGGTGATCCTGTCCACCGTTCCGTCGACGACTGGACCTTCCCGCTGCGGGTCTTCCTGGCACACGAGACCGAAAGTGCCGTTGCCCGCGACTGCGTGTCCGCGCGCTACTTGGACGGGCCCGGCTTCTACGACGTTCTCGTGGCGAACGACGCCCCGTAGCGCCGGCCGTTTCGCGATTCCTCTCCCTGGAGACCAGCAAAATGTCGTTTCTGCGCCCCAGCTTCAAAGGCGAGCGTGCGCTCATCGCCGGTATCGCCATTGACGCGACCGGGTCAGGCATGTACGTCCCCTTCAACCTGATCTTCTTCAAGCACGTCACCGACCTGCCACTGGCGCAGATCGGTCTGGTGCTCACCGTCACCAGCCTCATCGCCATGGCCGCGCTGCCGCTGGGCGGTACCGCCGTGGACCGGTTCGGCGCCCTGAAGGTACTGATCGTCCTGTACCTGTTGCGCGCCCTCGGTTTCGCGCTCTACCCGCTCGCCCACAACCTGGCCCTGTTCGCCGTACTCGCCCTGGTCACCGCGGCGGGCACCAGAGCCGCGCCCTCCACACTCCAGGCGAGATTCGCCGAACTCCTCACGGGCACCGACCGGGACCGGATGCAGGCGCTGTCCCGCAGCCTGGGCAACGCCGGTCTGGGCGGCGGCACCCTGATCGCCTCGGTGATCATCGCGACCATGGGCGACCACGGCTATGTGGCCGCCGCCTGGCTGAACGCGGTCAGCTTCGTGGCCGCGGCGGTGCTCGCCACCCGCACGCCGCCCAGCCCGGACGTCGAGCGCAAGCGGGCCACCCGCAAGGGCGGCTACCGGCTGGTCGTCAAGGACCGCCCGTTCCTCGCGCTCACCCTCGCCAACCTGTCGATCGCCATCGGCTACACCTCGCTCACCATCCTGATCCCGGTGTTCGCCACCGACTGGCTGCACATACCCCAGGGCCTGATCGGCAGCTCGTTCGTCGTCAACACCCTGCTGTGCGCGACCCTCGGCGTGCCGGTCGCCGCGTTCGCCCGGCGCCGCTTCAGCACCCGCAACCGGATGGCGGCCGCCGGGGTGGGGCTGTTCGTGGCCGCGTTCGCGGGGCAGATCGTGCTGGGCACGGTCCGCCCGCACAACTCGACGGTCGCCATGGGTGTCGTACTGGCCTGCGTGGTGGTCGCCACCTTCGCCGAGCTCGTGCACAGCCCGGCCGCGAGCACCCTCGCCCAGTCCGCCGCCCCCGCCGAACTGCGCGGCCGCTACCTGGCGGCCTACCAGTCCTCCTGGGCGCTGGCCCAGGCCCTGGCGCCCACCCTGTTCACCTCCCTGGTCGCGGTGGACGGCAGGCTGCCGTGGCTGGTGATCACGGCGACGGCACTGCTCGGCGCCCTGGTACTGCGGCTCACCGAGCGTTCGCTGCCGCACGAGGCCGTCTACTTCGAGCCGCCCGCGCCCGCCGACAAGACCCCGCAACCGGCGGCCAGTTGAGCACCGCGACCGAAGCGCCGCCGCACGGCCGCCGACAGCACCTCGCCCGGTGCCCGGCGGACGTCGTCGTGGTGCTGCCCCGCCCCACGCCCACACGACCCAAGGAGAAATGACATGGACCGCGTGTCCTTGACGGCGGAATACCTGCGCCGGGTGACCGAGAGCGGTGCGAAGGCGGGTGAACTGGTGGGCAGACTGACGGAGTCGGAGATGCTCGCCGCCTTCTACAAGGGGACGTTCCTGTCGCGGCCCGCGTTTCTCGGGCACGCGGAACGGGAGCGTGCCTTCGGTGACGTACGCAATGTGATGGACGCCCTGAGCAGCCTGCCCGACAAGCTGTACGGCGGTGACTTCACGGCGTTCGCGCTGGCCGCCGGCCTGACCGGGCCGCAGGCCGCGGTGGCCGCACGGGCCCGGGGCACCGGGATGACCCGCCAGGCGCGCGCCGACCTGTACCTCCAGGACGGCGCCTTCAAGCTCCTGGAGTTCAACATGGGCAGCTCGATCGGAGGCATGGACAACGCCGACATCGCCCGGGGCCTCCTGGAGCACCCGCTGCTCGCCGCCTTCGCCGCCGACCACAACCTCGGCTATGTGGACACCCTGCGCGAGCAGGTGAACAACATCCTCACCGAGTCGGGCTTCGCGCCGGGCGACCGCCCCGTGGTGGCGCTCACCGACTGGCCGAGCTACTTCGACAACGAGATCCGCTACATGCGCCAACTCGCCGTGCGCTGGCAGGAGCTGGGTCTGGACGCCCACCCGTGTCACGTCGGGCAGCTGGAGGTCAGGGGCGGCCGGGTCTGGCTGGCGGACAAGCCGGTCGACATCGTCTTCCGCACCTTCGCCATCTCCCAGATCACCGACGAACCGGAGATCCTCGACCCGCTCCTCGGCGCCGCCGAACGCGGCGAGGTCAAGATCTTCACGCCGCTCGACACCGCCGCGTACGCCAGCAAGGGCGCCCTGTCGATGCTCTCGGACGAGGAGAACCGGGGGCTGTTCACCCCGGAGCAGTCGGCCAGTATCGACCGTCTGCTGCCCTGGACCCGGACCGTCCGGCAGGGCCCGGTGACCCTGGAGAACGGTGAGCGCGCCGAACTGTTCGACTACGCCGTCGAGCACCGCGCCGACCTCGTCCTCAAGCCGACTTCGCTGTACGGCAACCGGGGCGTGGTGCTCGGCTGGACCCCGGATCTCACCGAGGACGACTGGCGCGGACAGCTGGAGTCGGCCCAGGACACGCCGCACGTGCTCCAGCGCCGGGTGCGGCCCACCGCCGAGCTGTTCCCGGACGAGAACGGTGAACTGCGCCCCTGGAACCTGCTGTGGGGCATGTTCTCCGTGGTCAACGGCTACGGCGGCGCCAACGTCCGGGCCACCGCCGCCGGACTCGGCGACGTCGTCATGAACCGCGCGCACGGCATCCACTCCGGCCCCGCCCTCACCGAACTCTCCGCCCCCACCGCCTGACGCCCCCGAGGGCACCGGCCCACGCACACCGGGCAGGAGGCACCACCCCCCGGGGCCTCCTGCCCGCCGTCCGGCCGCCTCGCCTTCGCGGCGGTCCGGCCTTCGCGGCGGTCTGGCGGTCTGGCGGTCTGGCCTTCCGGCCTTCCGGCGGTCTGGCTGGTCTGGCGGTCTGGCTGGTCTGGCTGGTCTGGCGGCCTTCCGGCCTTCCGGCCTTCCGGCGGCGCGGCGGTCCGGCCTTCCGGCGGTTCCGCCTTCCCGGCCGTCCCGCCTCTCCGCCCCCTTCCCTCTCCACCCTCTCCACCCTCTCCACCCTCTTCGCCCTCGTCGAATCGCGTACGCCGTCTCGGCGGGTGGCCCGCCCCCGCCCCCCGCCGCCCCGCAGAAAGCAGTCAGCAGATGGCTCAGGACACCCCCCGTTTCCGTTCCGTCCTCGACCGTATGGTCAGCTACCGCCCCAGCAAGGCCCCTTCCGCCCTGCCCGGCCCCCTCCACCAGCTCGCGGCCAACGAGTCGCCGTACGGTCCGCCGCCCGCGGTCGTGGACGCGATCGTCAAGGAGTCGCTGCGGGTCAACCGCTACCCGGACAACGGCTGCGCCGCCCTGATCGCGGAGATCTCCGCTCGTTTCGCCTTCCCCGAGGAGGGCATCGCCGTCGGTTGCGGCTCGGTCGGGGTCGCGCAGATGCTGCTGGCGGCGGTGGCCGAGCCCGGTGCCGAAGTCCTCTACGCATGGCGTTCGTTCGAGGCTTACCCGATTCTCACCCGGCTCACCGGTGCCACCCCCGTGGAGGTACCGCTGCGCGAAGACGGCACGCACGACCTCGCCGCGATGGCCGACGCTCTCACCGACCGCACCCGGCTGGTCTTCGTCTGCAACCCCAACAACCCCACCGGTACGGTCGTGTCCGAGGCGGAGCTGCGGGCGTTCCTGGACCGGGTGCCCGCCGACTGTCTGGTCGTCCTGGACGAGGCCTACCGCGAGTACGTACGGGACACCGGTACGCCCGACGGCCTCGAACTCGCCGCCGGGCGGCCCAACGTGGTGGTGCTGCGGACCTTCTCCAAGGCGTACGGCCTCGCCGCGCTCCGGGTCGGCTTCATGGCCGGGCACCCACTGGTGGCGGAGGCCGTGCGCAAGACGTATCTCCCGTTCAGCGTGAACGCGGTCGCCCAGGCCGCCGCGGTCGCGGCGCTGCGCTCCGAGGACGAGCTGATGAGACGGGTGGAGACCACCGTCGCCGAGCGCGAGCGGCTGCGCGCCGCGCTGACCGGGCGGGGTTGGACCGTGCCGCCGAGCGAGGCGAACTTCCTGTGGCTCCCGCTCGGCGACCGGGCAGTGGGCCTCGGCGAGCACTGCGGACGGGCCGGGGTGGTCGTGCGCGCGTTCGCCGGGGACGGCGTACGCGTCACCGTGGGCTCGGAGGCACAGAACGACGCCTTCCTCACGGCCGCCGTCGCCTTCGAAACGGCATTCCCGGCGACGGCATTCACCACGGGTGCCGCGGGCGCGTGACCCCGGTGCCCGGCTGAGGCATTCCCGGATTTGCTCTGTGTGCGGAGGTTATCCATTCCGGCCCGACAACCATCGAACGATTTCAGCCGCCGGTTAAGTCTTAAACCATCTTCCGTCGTGGAGAACGGGCTCAACAGGGCGCGTTGATTACCCCCAATCGGTCGGCTGAAATCCGCCGTACCGGCCCGCCCGGCGACGGAGCGTCCATCCAGCCGCGCGCCACGGCGATGACGCCCGCCTGGAATCGGCTGCGGGCCTCCAGCCGGTCCATCAGCGCGGCGATGACACGCCGGCAGGTCCGTACCGAGATGTTGAGCTGTCGCGCGATGCTCTCGTCGAGATGTCCCGCGGCCAGCAGTTCCAGGACCTCGCGCTCCCGCCCGGTGAGGGCCGGACCGCTCGTGCCGCACCGGGCGCCCCCCTGGCGCCGGGCCCGCTCCACGGATATGTCGGCGATCGTCAAAGAAATACCCCCCTGAGGCCGGCGGTGCCCGCTAGCACGCGGGACGACCCGCCCGCCTCCTCTGATCGGTAAAGAATCCGTTCGACTTGGACTGCTTTGGGCGGCGATAATTCGCCACGAATGTGTTTCCTCCCCCGTCCCCGCAACCAGGCTGCCTTGCCCGTGTCCCGATCGGATACCGGTCAATTACTCTTCCAGAACGGGGGCATTGACCAGGCCACTGATGGACCGGCCTGCATCGACGTCGGACAAGAGGGGGGAGTCATGGAGTACGTCGGGGAAAGACCGGCCGTACGCCTCAATGTGCTGGGCGCGCTGGAGTGCTGGGCCGGGGACAGCCGCGTCTCCCTGGGCGGCACCAAGGCCGAACGTGTCCTCGGCTTCCTGCTGCTGTCCCACAACCGCGCGGTTCCGGTCGCGCGGCTCGTCGAAGCCGTGTGGAGCACCGAACCGCCGTCCACCGCCGCCCACCAGATACGCAAGACCATCTCCACCCTGCGCCGTACCCTCCCGGGCGGCGCCGACCTGCTGCGGACCGACGGAGCCGGCTACCGGGCGGTGGTCACCGCCGACCAGCTCGACCTCAGGGAGTTCGAGGAACTGCTGCGCTCGGCCACCGAGTCCCACACGGCCGGCCGGCAGAAGGACGCCGCCGCCGAACTGCGCGCCGCCCTCGACCTGTGGCGCGGCCCGGTGCTGGACGGCCTCGACGGCGAGACGATCGACATCCCGGTGAACGTCCTGACGGAGATGCGCCTGGCCGCCGTCGAGCACTACGCCCGGCTGCGCCTCGACACGGGCGGCCTCGACGGCCTGGCCCCCTACCTCAGAGAACACGTCGACGCCCACCCGCTGCGCGAGTCCCTGCGCGAACTGCTGATGACCGCCCTGTACCGCACCGGCCGGCACGCCGACGCGCTGGAGGAGTACGCCCTGGTACGGCGGCTGCTCGTGGAGGAACTGGGCGCCGACCCCAGCCCGCAGCTCGCCAAGCTGCACGAGGCGATCCTCCGGCAGAGCCCGGAACTCTCCGAGGCGCCCGCCACCCCGCGACTGCACGGCCCCGTACCGGAGCCCGGCACCGTCCGCTGCACCCTGCCCTACGACCTGCCGGACTTCACGGGCCGTCAGGACACCGTCCGCCGGATCCTCGCGGCCGTCGCCGACGGCCGCCGGATCATCACCATCGACGGCATGGGCGGCAGCGGGAAGACGGCGCTCGCGGTGCACATCGCCAACCGGCTCGCCGAGCGCTACCCCGACGGCCAGCTCTTCCTCGACCTTCTCGGCTTCACCCCGGGCCAGACGCCGCTGCACCCGCTGGAGGCGCTCGACCACCTGCTGCGCAGCCTGGGCGTGCCCAGCGACCGAATACCGGAGAGCCTGCCCGAACGCCGGGCGCTGTGGCGCTCGGTGACCGCGAACCGGCGGCTGCTGCTGGTGCTCGACAACGTCCGGGACTGCGCCCAGGTCGAGCCGCTGCTGCTCGGCACCGAGGACTCGGCGACGATCGTCACGAGCCGCACCCGGCTGGTGGAGATCGACGGCGCGGAGTGGTTCTCCGTCGGCAGTCTGTCGATGGAGGACAGCATGGAGCTGCTCGGCCGGGTGCTGGGCGAGGACCGCGACGACGTCGAGGCCCGGACCCTGCTGGCCGGCATGTGCGCGGGTCTGCCGCTGGCGCTGCGTATCGTCTCCGCACGGCTGCGCAACCGCCCGCAGTGGACCGTGCGTTACCTGGTGGACCGGATGCGGTCGGAGGCCCGGACCCTCACCGAGCTGCGGGTGGGCGAGCGCAGCGTCGCGGCCAGCCTCCAGCTGTCGTACCGGGCGATGAGCGAATCCCAGCGGGCTGCCTTCCGGCTGCTCGGCTGGCACCCGGGCGCCGACTTCGACGTGCACAGCGCGGCCGCCCTGCTGGGCACGGACGCGCAGGAGGCCGAGGCGGTCCTGGAGGAGCTGCTGGACGCCAACCTCCTCGAACAGCACACCCTGGGCCGCTACACGCTGCACGACCTGGTGCGCTGGTTCGCCCGCGACCTGCGCGGCGGCACCCTCGCCGACCGGGAGGAGGACAGTGTCCAGCGGCTCCTCGACCACTATCTGCTGACCCTGGAACGCGCCTGCGACCTGCTCTTCCCCGGCCGCACCCGGCACCCCGTCACGCTGCCCGAGGAGACCGCCTCGCTGCCCGTGCTCGACTCCGAACGCGCGGCGCTGCGCTGGCTGGACGCCGAGTACCCGGCGCTGCGCGACGCCGCCCAGCTCGCCTTCGACGTCGGCCTCGACCTGCACGCCGCCTATCTGCCCCGGGGCCTGGCCTTCTACCTCAACCTGCGCGGCTGGTGGACGGAGTTCCGGGATGTGCAGGTGCTCGCGGTGCGGGCCGCGCGCAGGCTGGACGATCCGCTGCTGCTGCGCATCAGCCTGACCAACCTGGGCCTCGCGCTGTGGAAGATGGGCGATCTGCGCGGCTGCCTGGTCCAGCTCGACGAGGCACTGGCCATGGCCGAACGGGAGGGCGAACCGCGCGGTGTCGCCGCCTGCCTCGGCCGGATCGGCATGTGCTACTCCAGCCTGGGCCAGTACGAGGACGCCCTGCGGCATCTGGACCGTGCCCTCGCCCTGAACCGGGAGCACGCCCTGCGCCGAGAGGAGGCCGAGGCGCTCGCCAACCGCAGTTCCGCGCTGAACTGTCTGGGCCGGTACGCCGAGGCGGCCGAGACCGCCCTGCGCGCCGTACGTCTGGACCGGCTGCTCGGCGAACGGGACCACGAGCTCTACGCCCGCACCGAACTCGCCGTGGCCCACCTCGGCATGGGCCGTCCCGACCGGGCGGTACGCGAACTCGCCGACCTGGCCGCCGAGTCCGACGGCTTCCGCCAGCCCGGCACCGTCGGCCTGATGCTCGCCTACCGGGCCGAGGCCTACCAGCGGCTCGGCCGCGCCGCGGACGCGGACGCCTGCACCGCCCAGGCACGGAAACTGGTCGAGGTCAGCGGTGCCATCCGGCGCGCGGAGACGGAGAACGTCCTCGGCCGGATACACCGCCGCCGCCACGACCACACGGCGGCGCTGCGCCTGCACCGCAGCGCCTACGAACGTTCCGCCGCCATGGATCTACGCGTGGAGATGGCGCGGGCGCAGGCTGGAGTGGCGGCGGTGGCCCAGGCCATGGGTGACCCGGAGACCGCGGCCGAGGCGCACGCGGCGGCCCGGGACCTGTTCGACGCCATCGGCGTCCCGGAGGACTGCCGATGGCCGGACTGACGCACCTGGCTACTCCCCGGCCGGGCGCCGCTCCACGAAATTGGGCCCCGCGTCGGACCCGTTGCGCATACGCATGCGAACTGACTGCACTGACTGCTTCCCCATTGGTGTTGCCCCCCTCGCTCGCGGCTTGCTCGATCCTTGCTCGCTCCCTGCGATCGCGCCACTACTCTGGTCGATCACGTTCCCGTTCGGTTCCCAGACTGCCGTACCGTTCGGATCCAGCCGGGGACCGCTCAGGGCCGAGGAGACCGAGGAGGCGCGGATGCGCGACGACCCGTCCCAGGACGCGATCCTGGCGGCGCTGGCCCCGGTCGTCGAGGGCCTGGCCGCGACCTTCGGTCCGACCTGCGAGGTCGTCCTGCACGACTACCGGCGGGGCGAGCGCTCGGTGGTGGCCGTCTCCGGCGAGGTGACCGGCCGCCGGGTGGGCGGAGCGCTCAGCGAGATCGGTCTCGCCATGCTCGCCCGGGGCGCCGACGCGGCCAACGACCTCAACTACGTCACCCGCACCTCCGACGGACGCGTCGTCAAGTCCTCCACCATGCCGCTGCGCGACGCCCGCGGCGAACTGTTCGGCGCCCTGTGCGTCAACATCGACGTGACCGCGCTGCGCCGGGCCGGCGACATCCTCACCGCGCTGTCCGGCTCCGGCCCGGTGGAACTGCCCAGGACGACCTTCGCCCACGAGTTCGACGACGTGGTCGACGCCGTGATCCGCACCCGGGAACTGTCCCTCGGCAAGCCGCTCCCGGCCCTCACCCGCACCGAACGCCTGGCCCTGATCGGTTCCCTCGACGAACGCGGCATCTTCAGGGTCCGCGGCGCGGCCTCCCGGGTGGCCGAACGCCTGGGAATGTCCCGTTCCGGGCTGTACGCGGATCTCGCGGTGGTCAGGAAGGGAACGGAAGAGACCTCCTGAGCGAGCGGGTCCCGCTCGGCCCCCGGATTTATCCACCCGCAATTGTCGCTGTCATGCCATACGCTGCGTGCGCCCGGTGAGCACCGGGCTTCTTCCATGGGGGTGGATCACTGTGCGCAGGCGCAGCATCGCGACCGCGACGGCACTCGCGGTCGTTCTCGGTTCAGCGGCTCTGGTGGCGGGTGTGGCGGGTCCGGCGGCGGCCGACTCCGCGAGGATCCTGCCGGTGAAGTCGGTCGGCGACATGGTCGTGGACGGCGCCCACCAGCGGGTCTACCTCTCCGACCCGGCGAGCGGCCAGATCGTCGTCACCGACTACGCGGGCACCGTCAAGGCGACGCTGACCGGCCTCCCGGGAGTGAAGGGCCTCGCGCTGTCCGCCGACTCCGGGCAGGTGTACGCGGCCGTGAAGGACGCCGGGCGGATCGTCTCGGTGGAGACCGCGACGTACACCCAGTCCGCGAGCTACCCGGTCGGCGCCGCTCCCGGCGACCTCGAAGTGGTCGACGGCCGGGTCTGGTTCGGCTACGGCACCGACATCGGCTCGCTCGACGTCTCCGGCGCCGAACCCGTCGTCCACCTCGCCCAGCGGGGCGACGTCGGCTTCTTCGGCTCCGACGGCCCGTTCCTGGCCTCCGACCCGGCCGTCCCGGGCGTCCTGGTGGCGGGCGAGGGCGGCGACCTCGCCGTGTACGACGTCTCGGCCGACGGGGCCGAGCTGCGCACCAAGGGCAGCATGGACACCTCCGTGAAGCAGCTGGACCTGACGCCCGACGGCAGCCGGGTCCTCACCTCGTGGGGCGACCCCGACTTCGGCTACGGCATCGGCGCCTACTCGGCCACCGACCTCTCCAAGGCGGCGGGTTACGCCATCGACGCGTACCCGAACGCCGTGCGGGTCGCGTCCGACGGCAGCGTCGCGGGCGGCAGCTTCTCCTGGTACGAACCCGACGTGCACGTGTACCGGCCGGCCGGAACGGCGCCGGTGCGGCAGTACGACTTCCCCAACACCGGTGACAGCAGCGGCGCCGACACCCTCGTCGACGGAGCTCTCGCCTGGGCGCCGGACGCGAGCCGGGTCTTCGCCGTCTCGGTGAACACCCGCGAGGTCTTCACCCTGCGCACCCTGACCGACCCCACCAAGGAGCTGCCCGCCCTGACGGTGTCGGCCCCCGCCAAGGCGGAACGCGCCAAGAAGCTCACCGTCACCGGCAGGCTGACCGCGCAGACGCCCGTCGCCGCGGGTACCGCCCTGAAGGTGACCCGCACGGACGTCGAGTCGCCGCGGGGCAGGGCGCTGGCCGCCGTCAGGACCGGGGCGGACGGCACCTTCTCCTTCACGGACACCCCGCCCGCCGGCGGCAAGGTCACCTACCGGGTCCTCTACCCGGGCGACGCCACCCACGCCCCCGCCTCCGGCGCCGACGTGGTGACGGTCTCGCGCAAGGCGGCCGCGCTCACCCTGAACAACAACGGCAAGCTGTACGCGTACGGCAAGCACGTGACGTTCACCGCGCACCTCGGCACGACCTACAAGAACCGCACCGTCGCCCTCTACGCGGACCCCTTCGGCTCCGACAAGCCGAGGAAGCTGCTGAAGACGGCCAAGGTCAACTCCAGCGGGAACCTGTCGGCGACCGTCGAGATGACCCGTGACACCGACGTCACCGCCGTCTTCGCGGGCGACGGACGCTACGCCGCCAGGACCGTGAAGGCGACCGGGTACGCACAGGCCAGGATCTCCACCGCCGTCTCGAAGCACTACCGGACGGGCCGCATCGGCTCCACGACGTACTACTACTTCCACAAGAACACCGACCCGCTGTTCACCACGACCATGAACTACTACAGCGGCCGCAAGCAGCGCTTCCAGCTCCAGGTGTACTACCGGGGCTCCTGGTACGACAGCGGCTCCGAGTACTTCGCCCTGGCCTCCAACGGCAGGTCGGGGGTGACCCTGGAGGCACCGGGCAGGTCCGGCATCCGCGCCCGCATGCGCTCGTCGTACATCGACGGCTCCTCCGGCGACACCGTGAACTCCACCACCCACGGCGCCTGGAAGTACTTCACCTTCACCCGCTGAGCCCGGCCCGACCCGGCGCGTCCCGTCCCGATGCCGATACCGGAACACACGGTTCCGTGACCCAGATCACGCCCCCCATGTGCAGCGTGGGGGGCGTGCCAGTGCCTTCTACAGGGTGTAGGCGACCGGCGAGAACAGGGACAGTGCGGATGGAGCAGGGCCGAGCCCGTGAGTTCGACGAGTTCGTTGCTGCCCGCTGGCCGGTGCTGGTCCACCTGGCCCGGCTGCTCGTCGGAGGGGACCGGCACCGGGCCGAGGACCTCCTGCAGGAGTCCCTGGTCAAGCTCTGGTTCGTATGGCCCAAGGTCGCGGACGAGGCGCCCGAGCCGTACGTCCGCAAGGTGATGGTGCGCGCGGCGGCACGCTCCGGACAGCGCCGCTGGTGGGGCGAACGCCCCGTCGAGCGGCTGCCCGAGGCGGCGATGGCCGGCGACGTGTCCGCGGACGTGGCGGAACGCTCCCGGCTGGAGGCCGCGCTGGCCCGGTTGTCGCCGAAGCAGCGGGTGGCGGTGGTGCTGCGCTACTACCAGGACCTCCCCGAGGGACAGGTGGCGGCGGCGCTCGGATGCCCGGTGGGCACGGCCCGGTCCCATGCCGCACGCGGCGTGGCGCGGCTGAGGCAGCTCCTGGTCGATGTGGCCGACACGAACGAGCCGGCGCTGTGAAGGAGAACCCCATGGATCACTTCGAGCGGCAGCTGACGCGGATGATGCGGGACTCCGAGGCACCCGCACCGTTCGAGCCGCAGCACCGGGAACGCATCTGGGAGGGGGTGCGTGTCCGCCGCCGCAGACGAGCCGCACGGCGTGCCGTCGGCTCCGTCCTGGTCGTCGCCGGTCTCGGCGCCGGGCTGTACCTGGTGCCCGGCCACCACACCCGGGTCGAGCCGAGCGGGCCACGCCCGCTGCCCGCCACGAACCCGTCCCCGAACCCCTCTCCGCCCCCGTCCCGTTCGCCCTCGGCCTCCGCCCCGCCGTCCGCCCCGGCCACCTCTGCCACGTCGTACGCCCCGGGCACCTCGCCCACGCCCACGCCCCCCGCCACCGGGCTTCCGCCGGGGGCCACGGGCGACCCGGCGACCTCGGCCCCGCCACCGCCGTCGAGCACGGCGACCGCGCGGAACGCGCCGTAGGTCATGAACGCCGCAGGTCATGGACGCCGCAGGTCATGGACAAGGACAGAACATGAGAAACCGACGGTCGCCCGAGCTGACGGAGCCGGTGCCGACGCACCGTACGGACCCCGTCCTCGACGTGGTCGTGCCCGTGTTCAACGAGGAGCGGGACCTGGAGCCGAGCGTCCGGCGGCTCCACGCCCATCTGCGCGCGACCTTCCCCCATCCGTTCCGCATCACCATCGCCGACAACGCCAGCACGGACAGCACTCCGCGGATCGCCGCCCGGCTGACCGACGAACTGCCCGAGGCACACTGGCTCCGGCTGGACGAGAAGGGCCGCGGCCGGGCGCTGCGCACCGCCTGGACCCGCTCACCGGCGCCCGTGCTCGCCTACATGGACGTGGACCTGTCCACCGATCTGGCGGCGCTGTCGCCGCTCGTGGCCCCGCTGCTCTCCGGTCACTCCGAGATGGCCATCGGCACCCGCCTGGCCCCCGGCTCCCGGGTGGTACGCGGCCTCAAGCGGGAGATCATCTCCCGTTGCTACAACGCCCTCCTGCGCTCCGTGCTCGCCGTGCGTTTCACCGACGCCCAGTGCGGATTCAAGGCGGTACGGCGTGACGTGGCCGAGCGGCTGCTGCCGCTCGTGCGCGACTCCGAGTGGTTCTTCGACACCGAACTGCTGGTGACCGCCGAGCGTGCCGGGCTGCGCATCCACGAGGTGCCGGTCGACTGGGTGGACGACCCCGACAGCCGCGTCGACATCCTCGCCACCGCACTGGCCGACCTGCGCGGCGTGGCCAGACTGCTGGCCACGCCACCGCCGGCCGGCGCGCTCCGCGACGGCCACGCACCCGACCGGCGCCTCGCCGCCGCGGGAACCGCGGTGGCCGCACGCGTCCTCGCCCACCTTCCCCTCTACGCGGCACTGCGCCCGTCGGCGGGACCCCAGGCCGCCAACGGGCTCGCGCTGCTGGTCTGCGCCGGTGTGCTGCGCCACCGGGGCAGCGGCCCGCTCGGCCTCCTGACCGGCCTGGCGCTCACCGCCGGATCGCTCGTCGTCCTGCACCACGCGGCGCCCTCGGCCGGGTACGCCGCCGAACTCGCCGTACTCCTCGCCGCCAACCTGGCGCCGCTGCTGCGGTTCCCGCTCCTTCGGGCCTTGGGAGCCTGCCGGGCCTTCCGGGCACCCCGGGTCCTGCGGGAGCGGGTGTCCCGCATATGACCGGAACCGCAGCCCGTACGACCGTGACGGGCCGGACCGTGACGGGCCGGACCGCGACGGGTCCGACCGTGACCGACACGACCGTGACCGGCCCCCCGACCGACACCCCGTACCGGCACGCGCGGCGCTACGGCCCCGTACTGGCCGTGTACGGCACGCTCAAGCTCATCGGCTTCGCCGCCTTCATGTGGCTGCTGCACTCCGCCGGGGACTACCGCACGAAGCCCTCTCGCTTCGGCGGCGGCGCCCATCCGTGGGACGTCCTCGCCAGCTGGGACGGCTGGTGGTACCAGCAGATCGCCGCACACGGGTACGACCCCCAGCTGATCCCGATCCCCGGCGCCACCGGACCGATCACGCTCGAAGGCAACTCGGCGGCGTTCTTCCCGCTCTACCCCGCGCTGACGCGGCTGGTCTCCGAGCTCACCGGCCTCGGCCTGTACGGCGCGGGCATGCTGGTCTCCGTCGTCGCGTCCCTCGCCGCCGCCCTGGGCATCTACGCCGTCACCGAACGCCTCGCCGACCGCCGGGCCGGGCTGGCCGCGGCCGGACTCTGGGCCGTCTGGCCCGGCTCCGGCGTGGAGTGGGCGGTCTACTCCGACTCGCTCTACGTGGCCCTGGCCGCCTGGGCCTGCCACGCCGTGTTGAGCCGCCGCTGGCTCACCGCCGGTCTCCTCACCTGTGTGGCCGGGCTCAACCGGCCCACCGCGGCGGCACTGATCGCCGCCGTGGGCGTGGCGGCCCTGCTCGCGCTGCACCGCCGCCGGGACGGCGTCCTGCGCCCGCTGGCCGCGATGGCCGTCGCCCCCCTCGGCCTGCTCGCCTATCTCGTCTGGGTGGGTCACCGCATGGGCGACTACGGCGGCTACTTCAAGCTCCAGTCCGGTGCCTGGGCCCACGAGTGGGACTACGGCCGGCAGACCCTGGACGTCCTCACCTCCGTCCCGGTGGGCCACTCCGACTACCTCTTCGCCTGGCCCTTCGCGGACATGATCGGCGTGGGCGTCGTACTGCTCGCGTTCGCGACCCTCCCGCTGCTGATCCGGCGGCGCCCCCCGGCCGTACTGCTGGTCTACACCGTCCTCACCCTGATCCTGGTCCTGGGCAGCCAGCAGATATTCGGCAACGTCTCCCGCTATCTGCTCCCCCTCTTCCCGCTGTTCCTCCCGCTGGCCGTCGCCCTGCGCCGGCTGAGCCTGCCCCTCCAGCTCACGCTGCTGGGCATCGCCGCCCTGGCGTCCGGCTCGTACGCGGGCTACGGCCTCTTCGAACTCGGCGTCCCGTAACCGGCGTCCCGCGACCGGCCGCCCAGGAAGGGATGCCCGATGACCACGACCGAGCACGCTCCCGCCCGGAGCCCGAGTTCCTCGCGGAGCCCGAGTTCCGTGCGGATCCCGGGTTCCCTGCGGATTCCTGGCGCCCTGCGGATCCCGGCCCCCGTGCGGAACCGGCTGACCCCCACGGACCTCGGGGCGCTCCGCCTCTACCTGTTCACGCGCCTGGGCCTGTGGCTCGTCGCCTACTGCACCGCCTGGCTGCTGCCCCCCGGGTCCGACACGAAGCACCCCGCCTCCTGGCTGTCCCGCTGGGAGCAGTGGGACTGGACGCACTACCGGCACATAGCCGAGTACGGCTACTTCGGCCCCTTCCCGGGAGTCGCCCCGGCGTCCGACAACCGGGTGGCCTTCTTCCCCGGCTTCCCGCTCCTGCTGCGCGCCGTGCACACCCTCACCGGCGAATGGGTGGTGGCCGGTCTGCTGATCTCCCTGGTGAGCGGTGCGGTGGCCGTCGTGGCCCTGGCCAGGATCGCCGGACTGGACCGGCCGGACAGCGCCCTGGCCGGCCGGCGGGCCACGGCCTTCCTGCTGCTGTCGCCCGCCGCGGTGTTCCTGGCGGCCGGCTACACCGAATCCCTCTTCCTGGCGTTCGCCCTGCCCGCGTGGCTGGCGGCGAAGAACCGCCGCTGGGCGGTGGCGGGCGTTCTCACCGCCCTGGCCACCGCCACCCGGATCAGCGGCCTGTTCCTGGCCGCCGCGATCGCGCTCGAGTGCGTCCTGGCCGCCCGGGGCGGGCACCGCGGACGCGGCCTGTGGCGTTCCCTGCCCTGGTGCGCCCTGCCCGCCGTACCCGCCGCCGCCTACACGCTCTACCTGTATGCGAACACCGGCGACTGGATGGCCTGGAAGCACGCGGAGGAACGCGGCTGGTACCGCGACTTCCACACACCCGCCGAAGCGTTCCGGAACACCTGGAACAGCGCCTTCCACCACCTCCAGACCACCGGCTACGCCTGGGAGTTCCAGCTGGAGCTGGTCGCGATGACGGTGGGTGTCCTGCTGCTGGGATCCCTCCTGCTGCGCCGCCGCTGGCCGGAGGCCGTATACATCGCACTCAACCTCTGGGCCCTCGGAACGTCGTACTGGTACCAGTCCATCCCCCGCGCCACCCTCCTCTGGTGGCCCCTGTGGACCGGCCTCGCCCACTGGAGCCTGCGCCGCCCGTGGGTGAAGGAGGCCTATGTCGCGGTGGTGGCCCCCCTGATGGTGATCCTCGCGGTGACGTTCACCTCGGGCCGCTGGACCGGCTGAGGCGATCCGCGCGGCGTGCCGTCAGCGCGCTGCGAAGGTCGCTTCCAGGCCCTTGTCGAACGGGGTGGCGGTCCAGCCGAGGCGGGTGCGGGCGGCGGTGGCGTCGGGAACCGAGTGCGAGCGCAGGAAGTGCAGCACGCCGGACGCCAGCAGCGGCGGGCGCCGGGTGATCCGGGAGACGCCTTCGCCCACCGCGGCCACCGTGCGGGCGAGCGGTGCGGGCATGGTCGGCGGGACCTTGGCTCCGGGGACCGCGGCCGCCACGGCCCGGGCGACTTCACGCATCGTCAGGTAGGTGTCGGACAGGATCCACCGCGAGCCGACCGGCGCGCCCGCCGCGAGAAGCTGGCCCTCGGCCACGTCCTCGGCGAAGACGACCGGCATGCCGCCGGGCGGCAGCATCGGCACCTGGTTGCGGGCCAG
This sequence comes from Streptomyces sp. NPDC086787, assembly GCF_044745865.1. Lineage (NCBI taxonomy): Bacteria > Bacillati > Actinomycetota > Actinomycetes > Kitasatosporales > Streptomycetaceae > Streptomyces > Streptomyces sp. NPDC086787. The sequence continues at coordinate 270,218 of NZ_JBIVBC010000003.1, forward strand.
TTGCGCCAGTGCGAGGTTCAGTGTCGCGTCGGCGCGACCCGGCCCGTACACCGCGGAGGGGTGCACGAACCGCGCGGGCAGACCGCGTTCGGCGACGGCGGCGGCGACCAGGCGGTCGGCGTCCTGCTTGGTGCGTTCGTAGGCGGTGGCCAGCGGCCGGCTCTCCAGCCGCGACTCGTCGAACGGGCGGCCCGGAGCGCGCTCGAAGACGTCGATGGTGCTGGTGTGCACGAAGCACTCCACGCCGGCGGCGAGCGCCGCCTCCACCAGGTGCCGGGTGCCCTGGACGTTGACCCGGTCGAACACCGACGGGTCCGCCAGCCACTGCTCGGCGAGCCCGGCGGTGTGGAACACCGTGTCGCATCCTTCGAGCGCCGACCTCAGCGAGGCCGGGTCGGTGAGGTCGCCCCGTACCGGGACCACTCCCGCGGGCAGCGTGTGCCCGGCGCCGTCCGGCGAGCGCAACAGTGCGACCACGCGGTGGCCCGCCGCGGCGAGCCGGTGGACCAGCGGCCCTCCCACCGTTCCGGTGGCTCCGGTGACCAGGACCTGTCGCACAACTGCCCCCTCGGCGTCCCACAGCATCGTGTCGCCGATTGTCACCACGGCTTACCGGCCGGGCACACACCCCGGAACGCACCGGTTGCCGCCGGGCAGCCCACGCGGCGACAACCGGAGGAGCAGGCCGTACCGGCCTCGTGCGGTTCGCGGCTCACTGCCGAACCGCGGGTCCCCACGGGACGCGGCGGTTGGCGTGTCCGGCCCGCTCACAGGACGGGTGCCACGTTCTCGGCCCGCCAACCCGTGAACCGGGCACGAGTCGCCCGCGACCCAGGGTTCACCAGCCGAGCGAGCCCTCGTCGGCCCGGGTGTCCTCGGTCGGCGGCACCGGGCGCGCGTCGTGGCAGGTGAAGCCGAGGCGGGTCAGTGCCCGGCGCATCTCGCCGGAGGTGAAGTCGCGGCGGTTCTGCCGGGTGATCACCTCACCGACCTGCATCACGGAGTACACACGGCGGCCGATCGTCACGGACACGCCGGTGAAGGGTTCGGGAGTGATACCGCTCATCGACTGCTCGACCTCGCTCTTGACCAGGTCGAAGGGGAATCGGGCGATGACACAGCGCATGGATGCCTCCGCAGGGGACGGGGTGGTGGTCAGCCGGCGAGAGCGAGGACGCCCAGGGCGTACCCGTGCTCGTCGATCACGGGAGAAGCGTTCAGTGTGCGGCCCCGCATGGCGTCCTCGGCCTCGCCGAGGGCGGTCACGGAGGAGGTGAACGGTCCGCGGTCCAGCGGGATGTCCCGCAGCCGGGTCCGGTCGCTGTACCAGGAGCCGCCGCGGTGTGCGGAGAGCTGGTCCCGGGTGACCAGTCCCGTGCACCGCCCGTCCTCGTCCCGGAGGAGCAGGTGGGGGACGCGGGCGCCGATGAGTACGGAGAGAGCCACGTCGACCGCCATGTGGTCGTCGACCTGCGGTCCGGGAGCGAGCATGGCGTCGCGGGCGGTCAGACCGGTGCCGCCGACACCGTGGGCCTGTCGTGGTCGGAGCGTGAACGGGGTCAAGGGCTTCTCCTCTTCGTCGGGGCGGTCAGGACGGGCGATGTGCCGTCCTGACCGCTGGGAGCGCGTCCCCGTGTTCGGGCTACGGGTTGTTCCGTGGGGCGGAGCGACGTCCTCGCGCGGCGGTCCGGCCGTTTCCGCCCTGGTCGGCGGCGGTCCGGCCGCTCCCGTCACGGCCGCCCGAGCGGCGCCTGCGGCCCCGGCCGGAGGGTGATCCACTGCCCTCGCGCTGCTCGGTGACCGGCACGGTGAGGGTGACGGGCACGCCGGAGGGGGTCCGGGCACCGGTGATGCGGTGCAGTTCCTCCTCGCCCGGACGGATCCGGGTGCTGCTCGCGGTGATGCCGGCGTCGGCCATCAGACGGTCCACCGCGCGCCGCTGGTGCGGCAGCACGAGAGTGACGACGGTGCCGGACTCGCCGGCCCGGGCGGTACGCCCACCGCGGTGGAGGTAGTCCTTGTGGTCGCCGGGAGGGTCGACGTTGACGACGAGGTCGAGGTCGTCGACGTGGATGCCGCGGGCGGCGACGTTGGTGGCCACCAGGACGGTGACGTGTCCGTCCTTGAACTGGGCGAGGGTCCGGTTGCGCTGCGGCTGCGACTTGCCGCCGTGCAGGGCCGAGGCGCGCACTCCGACGGACAGCAGGCGCTTGGCCAGCCGGTCCGCCGCGTGCTTGGTGTCCAGGAACATGATCACTCGCCCGTCACGGGCGGCGATCTCGGTCACCGCGGTGTCCTTGTCGGCGTCGTGCAGGTGCAGCAGATGGTGCTCCATGGTGGTGACGGCGCCCGCGACCGGGTCGGCCGAGTGCACGACCGGGTCGTTGAGGTACCGGCGCACCAGGAGGTCGATGTTGCGGTCCAGGGTGGCCGAGAACAGCAACCGCTGCCCACCGGTGGGGATTTGGTCGAGCAGCGCGGTCACCTGGGGCATGAAGCCCATGTCGGCCATCTGGTCGGCCTCGTCGAGGACGGTGACGGCGACCTGGTCCAGCAGGCAGTTCCGGCGCTCGATGAGGTCCTTGAGGCGGCCGGGCGTCGCGACGACGACCTCGGCGCCGCCGCGCAGTGCGCTCGCCTGACGGCCGATCGACATGCCGCCCACCACGGTGGCGAGCCGCAACCGCAGGGCGCGTGCGTAGGGCGTCAGCGCGTCGGTGACCTGCTGGGCGAGTTCCCGGGTCGGTACGAGGACGAGGGCGAGCGGGCACAGGGGCTGAGCGCGCTGCCCCGCCAGTCGGGCCAGCATCGGCAGCCCGAAGGCGAGCGTCTTGCCCGAGCCGGTACGGCCCCGGCCCAGGACGTCCCGGCCGGCCAGCGCGTTCGGCAGCGTGGCTGCCTGGATCGGGAACGGCACGGCCAGGCCCTCGGCGCGGAGCGCGGCGAGCAGCTGTTCGGGCATGTCGAGTTCGGCGAACGTCTCGACCGCCGGCAGCGGCTCGGTGAGGGTGACGGGCAGGGCGAACTCCTGCGGGCGCGGGGCGGAGCGGGCGCGCTGGCCGCTCTTACGCTCCTGCGTCCGGAAGCGGCTGCCACGGGCGGAGCCCGTCGAGCCCGTCGTGCGCGTGGAATTGCGGTCCGTTCGGAGGCGGCCGGAACTGCCGCCGGTTCGGCGGGTGCGGTTCATGGGGGAACCTTCCTCGATGCGGCGTATCGAGGAATTCGTCCAGCGGCGGGCGGGCCGTGCGAGGAATCACAAGAATGAGCCGGAAGAAAAAAGCGAATAGCCGGGGCTCTCGATAACACGGAGCCGGGCTGTCGTTGATCCGGAAATCGGACAAATGAGTGGGGCCCGCACCCCAAGAGCGCGGGCCCCAGCCACATTGATGCGCGAGCCATTGGCTCGCGACTGTTTCGCGTCAGCGTCAGGCGGGAACGATGTTCTCGGCCTGCGGGCCCTTCTGGCCCTGCGTGACGTCGAAGGTCACCTTCTGGCCTTCCTGAAGCTCGCGGAAGCCGTTGGTGGCGATGTTCGAGTAGTGGGCGAACACGTCAGCGCCGCCACCGTCCTGCTCGATGAAGCCGAAGCCCTTTTCCGCGTTGAACCACTTCACGGTGCCAGATGCCATATTGAATCTCCCTTGGGGGGCAGTGCCGACTCCGCACTTTACGGAGCCGAGTCGCCGCGATGATCACCCCTCCGGAAAGATCCGGAAAGCTTTGCAAAGAAAAAATCTCTGGCAACCAAAACTGCAACTGGTATCACGCTAACACAGGTCGCTTCCAAACGGCCATGCGTATTCGGCGGTGTCCAGCGGTTCGCGTCCCGTCGAAGACAGTGTTTCTGTACCGGCGGGACTAGGTATCCGTGCCGCGCCCGTCCAGCTCTCGGCGCATTTCCCGGTTCAGGCGGAGGGCGTCGTCGAGCTGGTCCTCCAGGGAGACGATGCGGCACGCGGCCTCGACGGGGGTGCCCTGGTCGACCAGTTCCCGGGCGCGGGAGGCGATGCGCAACTGGCTGCGGGAGTACCTGCGGTGGCCGCCGCCCGAACGCAGCGGGGTGATGAGACCGGCCTCACCGACGGCCCGGAGGAAGGCGGGGGTGGCACCGAGAACGTCGGCGGCCCGCCCCATGGTGTAGGCGGGGTAGTCGTCGTCGTCGAGGTTGCCGGCGCCAGGGGCGTTCTCAGCGGGCATAGCACCTTCGTTTCGGGGACGCGGCAAGGGGCCCGGGCGGGCCTGGCACCGGTCTCCGAGGGGGTTCGGCGCCATCCGTGTCGTGCGGCAACCCTATCTCCGTCGGGCCCGGAGATCTGGCCCCGCGGCGACAGGAATGCGTACCGGGCGCCGAGCGCCTCGTGCCGGACCCGCCCGCTCAGCTCGCGAAGCAGCCCCGCTCCGGCGTCAGCCCCGCCGCGGACATCAGCGACTCGGCGGCCCGCTCCGTCGCCTCCGGCGGCACGACCAGCAGGTCCCGGCGCCCGTGGCCGGGGACCATCAGCACGACGGTGCTCGGCGTGTGCGCCGTGGCCGTCCTGCGCAGCCGTACGGCCCGGCCGCGGACGAGCATGCGGCCCGGTGCCCCGGTCCACTCCGCGCCGTTCACCAGGACGCTCACCACCTGGCCCCAGCCACGCGGCAGCCCCGGGAGCAGAAGCGGTAGTTCCGCCGGAAGGTCGAAGGCGCGCGGCCACCAGGCGCCGTCGATAAGGCGTGGCACGGGGCTCTCGGGGGCGAGGAACACACGCGGGAGGGGCAGGGCCGGGGCAGGGGGCCGTGGCCGATCGTTCATGAGGTGTCCTGTCGAGTGGTCCGGTCACGATCGGTCGGCGGCGGCCGTCCGCCCCTCCCAGGCGTCCAGCACGGTCGCGTAGACGGGGAAGCGGCCTAGGAGGCCGGTGTGGCGGAGCACCCGGTCCGTCGTGTGGCCGCCGTCGACGACACGTATCCAGCCGCCCCGCGCACGGCAGTCGGACCACGCCTCGTTCAGTGGCGTCAGGACGCTGGAGTCGGTGAAGGTCACCGCGCTCAGATCCACGATGAGATGGAGAGGTCCCGACCGGCCCGCGCGAGCCTCGGCCAGACCGCGGACCAGCGGTGCCACGGTCTGCGCGTCCAGTTCGCCGTACGCGCGGACGATACGCGGGCTGGGTTCCATCGCGCGGTCCCGTCCGGGGAGCCGAGGAGAGGGCCGCCCGTCGCGTCACTCGCCGGGAACGGCACCGCCGGTCGCGTTGCGCGAGAAGCTCTCGGTGCGCTCACCGTACTCCTGATCGCGGAGAAGCGGGCCGATCATGTTCCCGGGTACATCAGCGGTCACACCGGCCACACCGGTACACCGGAACACCCGCGGTTCACACTCGTCTCACACCTCGTCCGAGTGCGCCTGTGCCTGCTCGCTCGACTCGCTGGTCGCCAGCCAGGACCGTGCGGGTTCCGCGGCGTGCCTGGTGTCGAGGGTGAGATGGAGGCGGGTCCCTCCCTCGGGTCCGGCCGGATAACTGCGCTGCTCGGTCGAGGCGAAGCAGTGACGCAGGACCTCCGCCACGCGCCGGGCGACCTCCGGCCGCGCGGCGACGATGCGGATCTCGGCATGCTCATCGGAGGGCAAGGCCTCATGCTCCATACAGACCTCCTGGCGAGCGACGGGTACGAACCTGCACCCCTTCTCTGAAGGGTATGCCGGGCAGGGGCGGCCGTGTTGCCACAGCCGATCTTCCGGCCCGGCCGGGAGTACGGCGGGAGTACGGTGGAGACACCGAGGGCATGCCGCGCACCGGCCGCCGAAGCCGTGCCGTTCTCGGCGATCGACGACGCCGGGGCGGCCTTCGTCCGTACCCGGAGCAGGGTTCGCCCCCATGAGCGCGCACATGCTCCTCCCGACGATCCCGGACTTCCCCGCGCCCCGGTCCGCACCGGGCAGGCCGCGCCGGAGTGCCCGGGGGAGGCTCGGACGGCAGCAGGGATCCTCGCCCCGCGAGGGGGAGCGACTCCTTCCACTGACGCGCCGCCAGCTCGACGACCGCCTTGAGGGGCTGGGGAACCTGTACGCGGAGGCCTCGGGCGGCGGCCCGTGGGCATGGAACCAGGCGCGTGCCGCCTTCCTGCGGCATCTCGCGGCCGACGCGCGGCGACCGGGGTTCTCGCTGCTGATAGCGGAGACCACCGCACTGACCGGATGCGCCTACGGCTTCCCCGCGGGCGGCGCGGGACCGTGGTGGAGCGGTCTCCACGGACACAAGTCCGGGCGGCTCTTCGTCGTCTCCGGGATCGTCGTCCCGCCCCGCGTGCGCCGGGAGTACCAGGACCGTCCCTGGAACCTCGCCCGGCGCCTGCAGCGGCGGCTGCTCGCCGACGACGACGCCGCGCTCGGCGTCACGCTGGTGGACTCACGGGACCACAGAGCCGTTGAGACGTTGCGGTCCTGGGGCTGGCGGAGTGCCGGGGACGGCATCCTCCCGTCCGTGCCCCCCGGCCCGTTCCGTGTCCTGGTGCTCACTCCGGGGGCGTGAGCACCCCGGATCAGGACGCGGGCAGGCGCAGGGCGAGAAGGGCGATGTCGTCGGTGCTGCCGGGCGTCATCCGGGCGGACAGCTCGTCGCACAGCGTGTCCAGCGGCTCGTGGGCGAGGGCGAGGGCGTGGCGGCGCAGCCGGCCGAGCCCGGTGTCCAGGTCACTGCCGGGAACCTCGATCAGACCGTCGGTGTAGAGCAGCAGCGTGCACCCCGGCGGCAGGGCGTGGGAGGCGCTCGGCCGGTGACCGACGGGACCCGGCTGGGTTCCGAGGAGCAGTCCCTGCCCGGCTTCCAGGTACCGCGCGTTGCCGTCGGGGGTCAGCAGCAGGGGCGGCGGGTGCCCCGCACTGGTCCAGTGCAGCGTCCAGGGGCCGGTGTCCGGTCCGTCCACCCGGGCGAGGACGAGGGTGGCCATCGGCACGGACGTGATGGCGTGCATGGCGTCGTCGAGGCTGTCCACAACGGCACCGGTCGGCCCCGTGTGGTCCCAGGCGAGGGAGCGCAGGATGCCGTGCAACTGCGCCATGCCTGCCGCGGCGGTCAGATCGTGGCCCAGTACGTCACCGATGACCAGGGCGAGCGTGCCGTCCCGCAGTGTGAACGCGTCGTACCAGTCGCCGCCGACCTGCGATCCGGCCGGCGCGGGCTGGTACCGGGCGGCCAGCTGGAGCCGGCCGTGCCGGGGCAGCGGGGTGAGCAGGTTGCGCTGCATGGCCTCGGCGACATCGCGCTGCTGCCCGAACCGGCGGGCGTTCTCGATGATCAGGCCGACCCGGCGGCCGATGTCGCTCGCCACGTCCAGGTCGCCGCTGTCGAAGGGCCGTGCCGGGTCGGTGCGCACCAGTGTCAGGGCTCCGGGGACCGGCCGTCTGGTGCCCAGCGGCACCGTGATGACGGATGCCGCACCGGTCGCTTCGAGGAAGGCGGCGTGGACGGCGGCCAGCGGAGAGTCGGGCGGTGCCTCCGCGACCGCCCGGTCCTGTACGACGGGATCACCGCCGTTCAGCACCTGGACCAGGGGCGAGCGGGCCGCCTCCCCGGTAGGCGGCGGCAGCTGGCCACGCCAGTCCTCCTGCCCGGCGTCGCGGCCCCCGGGCCCGGTCACCGCCACCCGGTGCACCTGACGGGAGCCGACCCGCAGGTCCACCGCCGCCCAGTCGGCGAGGCGGGGGACGAGAAGGCGGCTCAACCGGGCGAGGGCCTCGTCCACGTCCAGGGTCTGCCCGAGCACGTCGGTGATCTCCGTGACGAGCGTCAACCGCTCGGCGAGACTCTCCAGGGCGCTCGTACGCGCGGCCTGCTCCGCGCGCTGTGCCCGCTCCGCGCGTTGCGCCCTTTCCGCCCGTTCGGCGCGTTCCCTGTGCGCCCGGCGGTCCGAGGCCTTCTCCACCATCAGTACGGCCATGCCCTCGAAGGCACCGTCGTCGTCCGTCAGCGGCGTGGCCGACCAGGAGATCGCGACCAGCCGTCCGTCACCCCGCAGGCATCTGTCGTCGTCGCCGCGCGCCGGACGCCCCTCGGCCAGCGCCCCCAGCAGCGGGCAGCGCTCGCGCGGGATCCGGGCGCCTCCCGGATCCCGGTGGCACAGGTCGTGCAGATCCTGCCCGTACATCGCCGCCGCCGGGCGCCCCAGCAGCCGTTCGGCGGCCGAATTCACCGCGACGATCCGCCCCACCGGGTCCATCACGGCCACGGCAGTGCCCAACTGCTCGACGACCCGCCGCCACAGCTCCGGCTCCCGGCCCCGCGGCCGCTGCTCATGCCCTCCGCCGGATCCCAAGCCGTCCACCACACCGCCGCCCTTCCGTGCCGGTGCCCCGATGCTCTCCTCTGCGAGTACCCGACGGCACGGCCGACACGGGGGACGCCTCAACGACCGGAGAGGTAATACGCCGCCGGACGCCGGGGCGGATTGCCGACGGCGTCCTTTTCACCTGATCAGGGAAACTCACCCATCCGGCCAGGCCACGGCATCGGATTCCCCCCGTGAGTGACGAAGAGAGGGGCCCGGCGGAACGGCAGGGGCTGCTGCGCGCCGCGCTCGGTGCCCTCAGCGGGCTGCTGGCCGGTTTCGGCGCGCTCGCGATCGCCGAACTGACTGCGGCCGCGGTCCGCCCGCAGTCCAGCCCGGTCGTCGCTGTGGGCGGTGCGGCGATCGACCGTACTCCCGCCGCGGTGAAGGACTGGGCGATCCGCCACTTCGGAACCAGCGACAAGCTCGTGCTCCAGTGGGGCATCGTGGCCGTACTGGCCTCGCTGGCCGTGGCGTTGGGGGTGCTGGCGGCACGGTTCGGGCGGGTCGGGGCGGCCGGTGTCCTCCTCTTCGGGGTCGTCGGGGCGGTGGCGGCGACCGGTCGGCCCGACTCCACCGGTCCCGCCGACGCACTGCCCTCGGTGCTCGGCGCCGCGGCGGGGGCGCCGCTCCTGTACGTACTGACGGCCCGCCTCCGGGCGGCGCCCCGGGAGCGCGGGACCGCAGCCGGGCACCCGGCCGCCCCGGCCGACGGCCTCGACCACAGGGGCTTCGACCGTAGGGGCCTCGCCCAAAGGGGCTTCGACCGCAGGGGCTTCGTCCGTACGGCCACGGCCGCCGCGGCGGCATCGACCGCGGCCGGGGTCGCCGGCCGGGCGCTGAACGGGTCGAGCGGCAAGGACGCGGTCGCCTCGCGTGCCCGGGTGACGCTGCCCGGGCCCGCCTCACCGGCCCGTCCCGTCCCCGCCCGAGCCGGGCTGCGCATTGCCGGGAGCAGCCCCTTCATCACCGGCAACGCCGACTTCTACCGCGTCGACACGGCGCTGGTCGTGCCCAAGGTCGACGCGACCGCCTGGCGCCTGCGCATCCACGGCGAAGGCGTGCGACGGCCCGTCGTCCACACCTTCGACGACCTCCTGCGGCGTGAACTGATCGAGCGGGACATCACCCTGACCTGTGTCTCGAACGAGGTCGGCGGCCCGTACGTGGGCAACGCCCGGTGGATCGGCGTACGGCTCGGGGACCTGCTCGCCGAGTCCGGGGTGCGTCCGCCGTCGAAGGGCGGCCCCGCCGACCAGTTGGTCGCCCGCTCCGTCGACGGCATGACCCTGGGCACGCCGGTCGAGGCCGTGATGGACGGCCGTGACGCGATGCTGGCGCTCGGCATGAACGGAGAGCCACTGCCCTTCGCACACGGCTTTCCCGTCCGCATGGTGGTGCCGGGTCTGTACGGCTACGTCTCCGCCTGCAAGTGGATCGAGGACATCGAACTCACCACCTTCGATGCCTACGACCCCTATTGGGTCGAGCGGGGCTGGGCCCGCGAGGCCCCCGTCAAGACCCAGTCACGGATCGACACCCCGAAGCCGTTCGCCCGGCCCAGGGCGGGCACCGTGATGGTCGCCGGGGTCGCCTGGGCCCAGCACCGCGGCATCGACAGGGTCGAGGTACGTGTCGACGACGGCCCGTGGCAGGAGGCCCGGCTGGCCGCCGAGGACTCCCACGACACCTGGCGACAGTGGTCCTTCCCCTGGCAGGCCACCAGGGGCGGACACACCCTGACCGTGCGGGCGACCGACCGCACCGGCCGGCCGCAGACCGACCTCCGGACGCGCACGATCCCCGACGGCGCGAGCGGACGGCACTCGGTGGTGGTCACCGTCGACTGACCCGCCAACCCCCGTACCAACCCCGTACCCCACCCATGACCGCAGCGGCCCGCTGCACCCTGACAACAGGAGAACGATGATGAACACCCGCACCCGCACTCGTAGCCGCCGTCTCGCCGGCACCCTCGCCGCGGCGGCGGTGCTCCCCCTCGCTCTGAGCGCCTGCTCCGACGGCGGCGACGACTCGGGCAAGTCGGACTCGTCGAGCAAGGCGTCCGCCCCGCGGACCGGCGGCGACGACATGGGCACCTCGGGCGGCGACACAGCCGCCATGGACCAGCCGTTCGGACCGGCCTGCTCCGGCGTGCCGACGAGCGGCGCCGGTTCCTTCGACGGCATGGCCAAGGACCCGGTGGCCACCGCCGCCTCCAACAACCCGGCGCTCTCCACGCTCGTGACCGCCGTGCAGAAGGCCGGTCTGGTCGACACGCTCAACAACGCCCAGGACATCACCGTGTTCGCGCCGACCAACGACGCCTTCGCCAAGATCCCCAAGGCCACCCTGGACAAGGTCCTGAGCGACAAGGCCGAGCTGACGAGGATCCTCACCTACCACGTCGTCGGCAAGAAGCTGACGCCGACGGACCTGGAGAACGGCTCCTTCGACACGCTGGAGAAGTCGAAGCTGACGACCTCAGGCTCGGGCGAGTCCTACACCGTCAACGACTCCGCGAAGGTCGTCTGCGGCAACGTCAGGACCGCCAACGCCAACGTCTACATCGTCGACACCGTCCTCATGCCGAAGAGCTGACCCCGGCGGCCCGGCGGCGCCGCGCCGCCGGGCACCTTCTCATGACGGGATGTTCACCAGGGCGATGGGCGGGGTGGTCGGCCGACGGGATCCGCCGGCCGGTTCCACGGTGATCCCGACGCCGGAGACCCCGGCCGTCGACCCCTGCATCAGCACGGCCTGGCTGGTGAGTTCGGGGCTCATCAGGCCCGCCGAACGCATCTTCCCGCCGTCGGCGAACCACAGCTGGTAGACCCTGCCCGCGGGCGGCTCGACCATGTCCGAGGCCACGAAGACGGCCTGGCCACGGCCGGCGGAGACCACCAGGGCGCCCGTGCCGCCCGCCACCCGCGCCGTCCGGGTCTTCGCGTCCGGCGCCGCCAGCACCCGGGCCACGTCGTCGGCGTGCGCCTCGGCCCGGGCCGCCTGCCGCCGGGCGTCCTGGGCACCTTCGTACTGCCACACCGCCGTACCCCCGAACGCCGCCGCGGCGGCCACACACGCGGCCAGTGCCCACCGGACCGGACCACGGCCGCGCGGCGCGCGCCGTCGCATCCCCTCCAGGGGAGCCGTGCCCGGTGGCACCTGCCGCACGGTGGTGACGCGATGCAGAACCCGGGCGCGCATCTCCGCGCGGACGGGTGCGGAGGAGGCCGAGGCGAGCCGGGCAGCCGTGGCCGTGAACTCCGCCACCTCCTGGGCGCAGGACTCGCAGTCGACCAGGTGGTGTTCGAAGGCGGCGCGTTCGTCGTCGGGCAGCGCGTGCAGTGCGTACGCGCCGGTGAGCAGGTGCGGATCGGTCGTGGTCACGCGGTCACCCCCAGGCAGTCGCGCAGCCGGATGAGACCGTCCCGCAGCCGGGTCTTCACCGTGCCCAGGGGCAGCGTGAGCGCATCGGCGACCTGGCGGTAGGTCAGACCCCGGTAATACGCCAGGGTGACCGACTGGCGCTGCAGGTCGGTCAGGGTGCGCAGACAGCGCCGTACCTGTTCCTGCTCCAGCCGGGTCTCGACCTGCTCGGTCACCTGGTCGTACGCGGGTGTCCGGTCGAGCAGCGCGGCCTTGGTGTCGCGGGCGGCCGCGGCCTCCACCGACCGGACCCGGTCCACGGCACGGCGGTGGGCCAGGGTCAGGATCCAGTTGATGGCCGTACCCCGCTCGGGCCGGTAGCGCGGCGCGGTGCGCCACACCTCCACCAGGACGTCCTGCGCCACCTCCTCCGACTGCGCCTGGTCACGCAGCACCGCCCGGACGACACCGAGCACGGAGTTGGCCACGGCGTCATAGACCGCGGCGAACGCCTCCTGATCTCCCAGAGCCACCTCGTGCACCAATTGCTGCAGGTCGGGCTTGGGCGACGGGTTTCGGCCGATGTATACGGCTTCCTTCACAATGGTTCTCCACAGAGTGCGACGGACCGGGACGTCCCGGCGTAATCCGAGGCAGCACGGCCCCCGGATTGGTCGTGTCACCGGCACACACGACAGGACTTGGGTTCGAGCGACAACTCCGGTCCCCGACAACCTTCCGTGTCCTTCCGCCGTCTCCTTGGTCGACGGACTGATGTGGTCGAAGCCCGCCCAACCGTTGTTCGCCGAGGGGGAACCGTTGTTCCGCAACGCAGCTCGGGCCCTGGGGGTCGCCGGTCTTGTCGTGGTGTCCGTGCTGGGAGCGGCCGCGGGCGCGATGGCCGACGGAGCGGGTCCGGCTCCTTCGGGGAGCCCGTCGGCGGCCGTCCGCCTGGAGTACTACGTACCCGGGAACCGCCTCCTGGTCGCGGGCGACCAGATCGGGTTCGCCGTCGAAGGCATGGCGCCGGGCTGGGACAGGGTCAGGGTCACCTCCCCGGCCCTTCAGGCGCCGGTCCGCCTAGCCCCCGTGAAGCGGGGAGCGAGAGAGTCGATGGAGCTGGACGGGGCCACGGCACCCCGCATTCGGCCGGGTCTGCGCGCGGGCACCTACCCGTTCACGGCGACCAGTCACGGCCGTACGGTCGCCACCTTGAGACTCAAGGTCGCGTCGGAGGACACGGCGGAGATCTACCGGTTCGTCGTCGGCCCCACGAATGCCCATCCGGGCAGCGACACCCCCGCCTCGGTACGGCCGGGCACCGATGTCCGGGTGCTCCTCACCGATCTGAGGCCCGCGTCGGAGGACGCCCTGACCGTCAGGTCCCCCATCTTCAGCGACCCCGTGACCATCACGACGGGCAGCACCGACGATCCCGGATGCAAGTGCGACGACCCCGGCACGGTCTACGCGGGCCACGCACGTGTGCGTGCGGACGTCCCCGAGGGCCGCTACACCGTCACCGTGGTCAGCCACCACGGCCGGCAGACCACCCGGCAGCACGTCACGGTCTCCGGCGAACCCGTCGGCCACGGCCCTTCCTGGACGGCCGTCGGCGCCGTCGCGGCCGCCGGCGCGGCCCTCGCCGCGGGCGTGGCGATCGCGGTGCGCCGCCGCTCCTGAATCCGGACCGGCGCAGTTCCTTCTGTCAGCTCAGTCGGCTCAGTCAGCTCAGTCGGCAATCCCTGCGTGCCCGGCCGCCAGTCCTCGACGAGAAGCCCGAGCAGCACCTCGTCCACGAACTCGCCCAGCACCCAGGCCGAGGAGCGCAGCACGCCCTCACGGACGAAGCCGTTGCGCTCGGCGGAGCCCAGCATCGCGGCGTTGTCCGACAGCGTCTCGATCTGCAACCGCCGCAGGCCGCGCACGACGAGACCGTAGTGGCACAACACCGCGACCACGTCGGTGCCGTAGCCCTTGCCACGGAAGGACGGCCGCAGCTCGAGGCCGATGTGCGCGGACCGGTTGTGGTTGTCGATGCCCCACAGCGACGCGGAGCCGACCAGCGTGCCGCCGTCCAACTCCACCACGGAGAACGGGATGTCCCGTTGCTCCTTGTCGTCCACCACGAGCTCCGGGTCCTTCGAGCCGGGCGTGATCGGCAGCCACGGCCGGACCGCGGACCGCGAGTAGTTGACCACGTCGTCGTGGAGCTCGGTCCGCAGGACCGGGACGTCTTCCTCGTGCCGGGCCCTGAGCCCGACCTTGCCGCCCTTCAGCATGCGAGCTTCCTATCCGAGCCCGCCGACCCGCGGCAAACCAATAAGCGGGGCACGGCGGCCCCGCCGCGAACCGTCGCGCCGACCGTGAACGGCACTGAATGAAAAGGAAACCGAAACGACTGACAGTGTTTGTCCTACATGGACCGGCCGGGAATACCACGATGGACGTACCACCGTGAGAGGCCACACATGACTACTACTCTTGCCAAGGGCGGCAACGTCGTCTTGTCCGCGGCGGTCTGCCGCGTCACCCTCACCTCGCTCACCACGGGCATCGACGTCTCTGCCGTTCTGCTCGGGCAGGACGGCAAGGTGCGCGGTTTGGAGAACGGGACCGGTTCGTTCAAGTCCTACGGGGCCCGGGCAGTCATCACGGACGGGCGGGGCTCCACGGTGACGGTGCCACTGTTCAACAACCGCAACCTGTCCTACTGGGTGGCCATTGCCCTGATCGACTTCACCCACCCCGGCGGTGCCCGGATCCTGCATGTGGAGAAGTACAGCGGCAACCATGTCGAGGCCCGCCCCACCCTGTACTCGAACGGGAACTTCCGAATGAGTACCGGCAAGGTCGAGTTCAAGACAAGGTAGTTGACGGCAACTGAGCGTCAACTGAGCGGCTACGGAGCCTGCTTGGTCGATGTCGGCTCGCTACGATGCACAGCCCAGGCATCGTCCACGCGATGGGGGAGGGGCAATGAGGATTGCTGACCCGGAGTACCCGGCCGCGGTCGAAGCGGCAGTCGAGATCCTGCGGAAGCGGGCCCGACAGCGGCAGACGATCACCTACGGAGAGCTGAGCGCGGAGCTGGCAGCACAGGGCTTCGACTCCGTCCCGCCCTACCGCGGGGTCATGACCTACCTGCTCAAGGACGTCTGCCTCTACGGCAACGAAGACGGACGAGCCCCGATGCTCTCGGCGATCGTGGTGAACAAGGCCAGCAGGCAGCCGTCGGACCAGTTCTCCGGCCTCGCCCGCAGCCTTCCCTTCTCCCGTTCGTCCAGCTGGAGTTGGCAGGACGAGCAGCAGAACGTCTTCGCCCAGCACCGCGAGGAGTGACGGGTCGGCCCCGCGACACCCACTTCAGGAATTCGATCCGTCGGACGTCAACGGAACAACTCCGGCGTCGGACAGACCTCCCACGCCTCCTCCGGCCGGTCGGCCCAACGCCACCACCCATGCCGACCGTCGCACCTCCACAGCGCCCGGCAGACCCGCCGCCCATCGTCCTCGCGAAGGAGGCGCACGAGGCCCCCGGACCTCATGGGCCGACTGCACTCCGGGCACACCAGGACGTCATCACTCACGCGACGCACCATAACGGCGCAGGGGTGACACGCGCTTCAGTCACCCGTACTTCGTTGTTGCGCCCAGGCAGGTGGCCGACCAGGTTGAACGCTGCCGCATCGCGTTCGGGCGGGGGAGAGCCCGAAGCGGCGGAATGATCACGCGGTGACGGTGGCGGGAGGAGCGGATCCGGCCGCTGCCGCCACGGTTCGACGGCGTTCCGCCGCCGACGGTACAGCGCTCCCGGCCGGTGAAGGCGGGGCGCCCGGTGCCGTCGGCGGCGGCTGTGTCGCGGGACGCTCGTGGGACGCCGGGGTGGTTACCAGGCGAGGGCGTCCGCCGCGTTGATCTGCCAGTAGGTGACGGTGGCAGCGCTGTTGAAGAAGACACCGCCGTTCGGCAGCTTCAGGGTCGTCTCCTTGTTGACCGCGTGGCCGTTCCTGTCGCTGAAGATCACGCCCAGGGTCTTCTCGTTGCCGCCGCCTTCGCCGTCGGGGGAGGACGTCGTGATGCCGGCGTACGCGGACTGGCCGGGCTCGAGGGTCAGCACGGCCTGCGGAATGGTCTCCTCGGCCCACGCCAGCGGGGCCTGGGCGTCGGCACCGGCCCTCAGGAAGGGGGCGCTGTAGGCGTAGCAGGGCTTGGTGCCGGTGTTGGTGGCCTTGAGCAGCAAGTGGTTGATCGGGCGGGACACATTGGTGACGGTCACTTTGGTGTTCGCCGTGGTGCAGGTGACGACCGAGGACGCCTTCGCGGTGGTGGCGGAGGCGGCGGCGCCGGAGGCCTGGAATCCGACGACTGCGAGGGCGGCGGCGACGACCATCGAGGAGGCGGTGGCGCGGGAGGCGAGACGGGTGGCGATACGCATGATTGGACTGCCCTCTCTGTACATCCGGAAGATGATCTTCCGTTCGTTGACTGTGCCGGTTGGTCTTGTCTTGGTCGTGCGTGAGGTGTGAGTGGGCCTGCCGGAGGCGCGGCCCGTGAAAGCAGAGCCCAGCAAGGCCGATCACCGTGTCCGGCGGGCCACCGTGCTTGGGTGACTCAAGCCTGTGCCATGCGGCGTCCCATACGCCATTCCATCGGGACTTTCGGGACGCTGGAATACTCGAATCGGCTCTGAACTGGGGGGACTTGACTTTCCTGGGACGCCGAGCGGAACGGAAAACCGGTCTGGGCGGCCGAGGAGACTGCTGATTTCACTCCGCGCAGGGTGCCGAAGCGTCCACGTCCGGCTCAGTCCTGTAGCCACGCTCCGTGCAGACACGCATGGACCAACCCCATCCGAAGGGAGCCGGAGACCCCGCTCGCACTCGCAGCGAGGTCTCTCAGCGGGCGCTGCCGAGGTCGCGGTCGGCGTCGGAGCCCTTGAGCATGAGGGTGGTCTCCTCGATGCGGTTGAAGCGGCCGTCGGGGGCGAGGTCGGCGAAGACGTAGACCTCCATGCTGACGGTCGAGCCGTCCTTCTTCGTGATGTGGCAGGTGTGCCGGTCGGCGTACTTGTCGCCGTCGTAGAGCTCTTCGTGGACCTCGACCTCGCCGCCGGCGACGAGTGTGCGCAGGTGGGCGATGTGGTCGAGAAACTCGGTGCGGTCGGCCCATTCGCCGTCGGTGCGCTGGCGGTAGTCGGGAGTGAAGTGGCGGTCGGCGGCCTCGGCCAGGGTGATCCCGTCGTTGAGGAGCAGGTCGGTGAGGGCGGTCTTGATGTCGGTGCGAGTCATGAGAGGTCCTTCAAGCAGTTTCGGTCGGGGGGGATGTACGGCGATACCCGATGGGCGGAAGCCTCAGGCGCTGTTGCTGTTGCTGTTGCTGTTGCTGTTGCTGGCGCTGGTGTTGAGGGTGTCGTCGAGCCAGTCGTAGATGCGGGCGAGGGCGAGGCGCATGGCGCCGGGGTGGCAGTGGGCGCCGGCGCCTTCCTCGGCGGTGAAGACCATGAGGGTCCTGGGGCAGGTGAGGTGGTCGTAGAGCTGCTCGGGTTGGCCCTTGAAGAACTCGTCCTCGGCGGCGTCGCAGACGAGGGTGGGGCACTGGATCTTCTCGGCGATGCCGTCCGCGAGGGTGTAGTCGAGGTAGGAGGCGCTGAACGCGCGGGGGGTGTCGACGCCCATGACGTACATGCCGTGGTTGATGGCCCAGCGGGCGGTGGCGTCCTTGGCGATGATCTGCTCGTACGCGGCGTCGAGTTCGGGGGCGGACTCCGAGCGCAGGAGATGTTCGGCCGCCTTGCGGTCACCGGGGATGTTGCGGACGGATATCTGGCCGAGGTCGTAGACGCCGTCGACGGCGATCACGGCGGCCAGGCGGTGTTCGAAGGCGGCGGCCCGCGGCGCGAGGATCCCGCCCATGCTGGAGCCGAGCAGGGCGATACGGCTGTTGTCGACCTCAGGGAGGGTTTCGGCGAAGTCGACGACGGGGGTGATGACGTTCTCCCAGTCGGGCCGGAAGACCAGGTCCTGGTGGTGGCGGGGCCCGGGCTGGCCGGGGCCGTCGAAGGTGAGGACGGTGTAGCCGCGTTCGACGGCGGCGAGGGCACCGCTGAAGTGGAGTTCCTCGGCGGTGCCGTCGAAGCCCGAGTGCATGATCAGCGTCGGCCGCGGGGCACCCGTGGTGTCGGCGCGGTAGAGGTAGCCGGGCAGGGTGGTGCCCTCGTACGGAATCTCGACCGGCTCGATCCGCGGGCTGGTGTAGAGGGCGGCGGCCGAGCGGAAGCAGGCGATGCTGCGGTCGTAGGCGTGGTCGTGGCGGCGGTCGCAGGGGTGGCCGTGCAGGAAGAACTCGGCCGACCGGTAGTAGTTCGACGCCCGCAGGAATCCGTCGCGGGCGCTGACCTTGTGTCCGGCAGCCAGGGCCTTCTCGGCTTCGGCGGAGACACGGTCGGCGGTGGCGACCCACTCGGTGTACCAGCTGCCGTAGTCGCCGTCGGTGATCCGCTCAGCGGTGGAGACGACCTCGCCGAAGTCCGCGCCGCCGTAGGCGATGTGGCTCATCGAGCGCAGAGTCTCGTACCAGAACTGGGTGTTGTTCGGGAACAGCAGGTTCGGCATGGCGTTCTCCTCAGCATCGCAAGCCCAGATCTGTGCTTGCGATGCAACTGTAGACCCATCGAACCCCGATAAGCAAACATCTGTGCTTACGATGAGGGGGTGACTTCGAAACGACCGACCCCACGTATCCGCAAGAGCCCCGAGCAGGTCCGCTCGGCCGTCCATCAGGCGGTCGTCGACCTGCTGTCCGACCTGGAGGGAGCCGACCTCACCATTCCCGTGGTCGCCCAGCGCGCGGGCGTCAACCACACCAGCATCTACCGCCGTTGGGGCAGCCGAGAGGCGTTGCTGGCCGACGTGGTCGCCACCCGCCTCGAAGACGACTGGCCACTCAAGGACACCGGCACCCTGCGCGGCGACCTCACCGCCTGGGTCGAAGCCGGCGTCGCGAACATCCGCACACCCGAAGGACGCCTACTCGTACGCGCCGTCGCCCTGTCCATGCCCCACAGCACGCAGGACCACCCCGAGCGCGCGCAGCACTTCGAGCGCCGGATGCAATCCATCGAACTGATCCGTGAACGGGCCACCGCCCGCGGAGAGAACCCCCCACCCCTGGAACAGATCCTCGACCAGCCCATCGCCCCGCTCTACCTACGAGCCGTCCTCGGCATCGCCCCACCCACCACCGGCTACCCCGAGCGCCTCGTCAACAGACTCCTCAACAGCCCGGACACGCCGGACGCAGCGTGATCGACGCCCGCTTGAACCTCCGGCGCTCAGACGTCCATGCGCCAAGGCCCGAACGCTGTTACGGAAGGCCGCTGACGCGTCAGCGCGGTGCCGCCAGGCAACGTTGCTGCGCACGTTGGCAAATGCGCCGTCCGCTGCAGAGGTGATGTGGTCGCCACCAACGGCTCCGTGATCGCGCGATCCGCACTCGTCGACTACGCCAAGTGCGGAGATTATCTGGGCAATTCACCCTGAACTACACGTGCTCTCCATCCAGGAGGGCGGAATCTTGACTGGTGCATCCCTCCGCCCCACATATAGCGTTGGTTTACTTGCGCTACCTCCACCTCACCAGGAGTCCACAGTGAACCGCCCCGCCCGGCTCGTCGCAGCCGCGCTCACCGCATCCGCGGCCCTGCTGCTGACCGCCTGCGGCTCGGGGGGAGGTGGAGACTCGACCTCGGACAAGATCAAGGGGGCGGATCAGGGCGCGAGCAGCAGCCCGTCGGCCTCCGCATCGGCGGCGTCCGACGTCAAGCGTCCGGAGATCACGCTTCCGAAGTCCTTCCAGATGAGCTTCGAGAACTGGACGAACAGCGATCCAAAGCTGCAGGCCATCATGGATGACGGCAAGGAACGACTCCTCGGGACCTACTCGGCGATCGTCAAGCAGGATCCGCAGGCGGAGTCCATCACCTTCTACAACACGGCCAGCGCCTTGAGCACCGGCCAGGCCTGGGTCAAGGGATTCACCGGCAAGAACCTGACGCTCATCGGCAAGGGCCGGGCCTTCGATCCGCAGGCCCGCATCAGCCCGGACGGCTCAGGCACCCTCTTCTACTGCGTGGACGAAGGCAAGGGTTCCACGAAGGATCTCAAGACCGGCAAGGTCACCAACACACCGGCTGACGACGCGTACGCGTTCTACCAGACCAAGTTGAGCAAGTCGGGCGACGGTGTCTGGAAGACCACGATGGTCAAGTCGACTCGGGGCGATTGCAAGTGAGGGAGAGCGCCCGTCGCGCTCTGGTGGTTGCCGCAGCGGCCGCGGCAACGGCTCTGCTCGCGCCGGGCTCGGCCTTCGCCTGGGGCGACGACCACGGCGAGGGGGCAGGTTCTGGGGGTAGTGCCAACGGGGGCGCGAGTGGCAACACCCTGACCGCGAGGGCCGGCCAGTCCAGCATCGCCATCAAGCAGTCCGGCGGCGAATCGTCCAAGGCGCCCACGGGTTCGCTCGCCTCGGTTGACCCCACCTGGAAGCCCCCTGCCTGCTGGTACGAGCCCGTGGCGACACCCGAGCAGCTGAAGGGTGCCGTCGACCGCCTCAAACAGAACCCCAACAAGGACCTGGTCGCGGTCACTCCTACGCTCAGCTGGGGCGAGGAGCTGATGGTGGACTACTACGAGAAGGGGAAGTCGCAGGACGCCCGCGACAAGAGCTACAAGAACTACAACCTTGGCAGGAACGGCATGTTCTGGCGCGGGGTGATCAACAAGGAACTCAAGGACGACGTCGCCGCCTGGGACTGCGAGCGTCTCTTGTTCTGGCAGGACGCGGGCACCGTCCCCGACGATCCGAACGCACCCACTCCCAAGACCCTGGCAGCGTATGCCTACAACAGAATCCGGGTCCCGGACACCGAGATCGAACTGAAGCCGGAGGGCAGGTCGACGCTGAACCTGCCCACTTGGGTGTGGCTCGACAAGGGAGTCTTCCAGGAGGTCCGGGTCCGCGCCGAACTCCCGAACACCAACCTGTGGGCGGAGACCACGGCCAAGCCGGTCGCCCTGCACCTGGAGCCGGGGACGGACGACGCGGAGACATACCCCGCCTCCGGTGACTGCAAGATCAACGACGACGGCTCCATCGGCACGCCGTACAGCAAGGGCGACGCCGATAAGGACCCGCCCTGCGGCATCAGTTACCTGCATGCCACGGACGGAAAGCCGTACCAGCTCAAGGCGTCCGTCACCTGGCGGATCTCCTGGGAGGGAACGGGCGGCGCGAAAGGCGATCTCCCGGACGGCACGTTCGAGACGACCCAGGACATGACCGTGCAGGAGATTCAGGCCGTCAACCGCTGACCGCTGACCGCTGACTGTGAGGAGCGAAGGTGTCGAAGGGTTCGGACCTGAAGGTCGACTACGACCTCTTGTCGACGAGTGCCAGGCAACTCCGACAACTCCGCGACGAGTTCGGGGAACTGGGTGGGTGGAAGCAGGATGTGACGGCCCTTGTCGGGGACTCCGGCGTCCGAACGGCAATGGCTGACTTCGTCGACAACTGGGACAACAACCGCAAGCGGCTGGTCAAAGAGCTCGAAGAGGTCGGGAAGATGGTGAAGACGACCAGCGATGCATTCAAGGGTCTCGACGACCAACTGGCCAAGGCCGGCAAGGGAGAGAAGTAGCCGCCTCATGAGGTGGTGCAGACGACTCTTCGTACAGGGGAGCAACGATGGCGCGGCCTGCCGACTGGGTGCCCCTCGCCGAAGCCGATCCCGTACCGGGCGACCCGGAGGGCATCCGCGGCGAGGTCGAGCACATGAAGAAGGTGGCCGAGAAGCTGCGTACGCAGGCCGCCGCCATGCAGGCCATTGCGGACTGCGACGGGCTGAACGGCAAGTACGCCGACGATCTGGGTGACAAGGCGCGGGGCCTCACCCGGAGGCTGGACCTCGCCGAGGACCGCTATCGCGAGGTGAAGGGGCACCTCCACGGCTGGGCGGACGACATGGAGACCGCGCAGAAGGAAGCCGATCGGGCCCTCGGTGACGCGAAGGTCGCCCAACGGATCATCGACACCCACAAGCCGGACGGGGCCGCCAAGAGCGCGGGCAAGGACTCCGGCGAGGAGTCCGGCAAGGACGAGCCGGACGACGACCTTGCCGTGAAGCGAGCCAAGGAAGATCTGGAGGCGGCCCGTGCGAAGCTGAACTCGGCCGTCTCCTTCTACGGTGAGCGCGCGGACCACTACGCGAGTAAGATCCGGTCGTCGATCGACGACGACATGAAGGACAGCTGGTGGAACGACTTCAAGGCGTGGGTGACGGACGCGGAGTGGCTGTCGACGCTGGCTGACAGACTGAGTGACATCTGCACCGTCCTCACTTTCGTCGCGATCTTCTTTCCAGCGGTTGGCGGGCTGGCCGCGGTACTCACTGGAGTCATCTTCGCGATCCACCTCGCCAGGGCCCTCGCGGGCAACGGATCGTGGTTCGACGTGCTTACCGACATCGCGGCGTTCAAGATGGCGAAGAACGGTGTCAAGGCGGCCAAGGCGGTCAAGAGGCTACAGAGGGAGGCGCGAAGCGTCGCCCAGGGCATCACAAAGCAGGCGGAGAAGAGGGCCGCCACCCGCGCGAGCGCGCCCCGGCGGGCCGCCGTCGGTGGAAAGGCCGGTCGGCTGCATCGCGCTGCGGACGCTCAGAAGGCACGCTCGGCGGCACGGCAGGTGGAGAAGAAGCCGTTGCCGGAGGTGCGACAGACGGAGAAGGCCAGGGCTCTCGGGGACAAGGACATGGCTCAGCAGATGAAGGACATCCGTCGGCTGCGAAACGAATACCCCGACAGCCGGCAGCTCAAGGCCACGGCGTCCGAGGCGGAACGCCAGCTCGGGGTGTCCCGGGCGAACTGGGGGGCCAGCACCGCCCTTGACCTGGGAGGCAGGCTCGGCGACGCGACGTCGAGCACGTACACGAACGCCAAGGGTCACATGACGGGCGCCGGTACTGTCGCAATGGTGAGGTTCAAACCAGTGAAGCGTGAGGCGAGCTCCCCGGACAGTGCGCGTGCCCGGAAGGCGCGACGGGTTCAGGGACGCGCGAGATCCTCGGGACCGCATCATCCTCACCTGTCCAACCGAAATCCCCAGGAGCAACAAGCAATCTGTCCTCCCGCGACCGTCGCCGCCAATAGAGGTGCTCCTGATCGGGAGGAGGCCGAGCGCCTCTTCAAGCTCGCTGCCAGGCTGCGCTATGCGCTGCTCGCAGTCGCTGTCGTCATGCTCATCTGGTTCCTGGTCTCGTTGAGCGGTGAGAAGACATGGGGGGTGGAACTCGCAACCCCCACCTGGCCGCTGGACCTCGCAGCGCTCACCCCGCTGGTGGCCCTCGTACGGTTCCGGAACCCGAAGGACCGCGAAGAAGGCGTCACGCTGGAGTCCGACCTGAGAATTCTCAGCGGTCTCTATCTTTTCATGGCCCTGTCGTTCGCGCTGCTCGACGGCCAGTGGCAGCTCTGGCCCGCCGTGGCCTTCAGCAGCTTCGTCTACGCGGGCATCTGGTACACGAACAAGCAGGCACACAGCGGTGGTTGAACCGACATCCCCGCCCACCGGCTACCGTCTCCTCCTGCCGTCGGACTGGGTGCAGGTCCCACTCCGGCAAGGCGACGCGAAACAGGCCGCCCGTGACATCGTCGCCTCGGCCTTTGCACGCGTACCGGCCGATGTGCCGCGCGACAAACTGACTCCTCTGCGACTGGAACTGGAGCGCAGACTGCTGGCGGCTGTCGCTGACGCGCGCAGAGCCGAGGCACTGGAGTTGTACCTACCGATGCGGCTCGCAGGCGAGGTGAATCTCGGCGCGTCGATCGTCGTCTCCGAGGCCCGGCTGCCCTCGCGTTCGGGAACGGACGGCGTGAGTGGTCACGTGTCCGATCCGGCTGCGATCGCGGTGCAGATGCTTTCCGGTGAGAGCGGCTCCGGCACCGACCTGAGCAGCGGTGAGATCGACGGCGCACTTGCCGTACGTCGAGAACGCATTGCTCCCGCGGATCCGGCGGGTGGAGCCGAGCTGGCCACTCGACGGGTCGACTACCTCGTCTCCGTACCCGGCGATCCGTCCCGTTGGTTCGTCGCCGCCTTCTCCACCGTTGGCGCCGGCGATCCCAAGGACGACTTGGCCGATGCCCTGGTCGAGTGGTTCGACGCCCTGATGACGACATTCCGGTGGAGTTGGGCATGAGCGGCGGATGGGTCGAGCTGGAGCACGAGTTCAGCCTTGACGTCCAGTACAACCCGGTCTGCTGGCTGGAACTCCCTCCCCGTTGGGAGACCGCGGAGTGGCAGGACATCGGCGGCTGGGCGCGCGATTGCGCCGAGCTGTTCTGGCGGTCGCACGGGCAGGAGCCAGGAGAGTCCGGAGTTCCCTTCCTCGCGGACACCCTGCAGCGCCTCGCGGACGCCTTCGCTCCGGAGGCCTTCGATACGCGTGTGGTGCTGCGTATGTGGGAACCGCTGACCATGCCCCTGCCGGTCGTCGCTGCGGTCAAGCCCGCTCAAGGCGGCCGCGAGGAGACCCTTCGTGCACTGATCCGGGCCGACGATCCGGAGGCGGTCGAGCCCCCGGTTGTCGAGACCTTCCGCGCGGAGCTGCTCGGGGAAGGACTTCGCGCCTTCCGGTATGTGCAGCAGGACGACGCTTCCGAGGTGCTCGCGGGACTGCGCTACGCCTGGCGCGACGCGGAAGCCGGCGCCGACGTGGTGCTGTGGACCGCTACCGACGACACCTCGCAGATCATCCGTGCGGCAAAGGACATCGAGGAGCTGACGCACAAGGTGAGCGTGGCGGTGTGGGAACTCGAACCGGACGGGGGAGCCTCGCCGGATACGGCACCGTAGAACGCGGAACACGGGCCACCACAGTCGCGGTGCTGTGACGTACCCCATGCGAACGGGGATGCAAGGCGATCGAAATGTCGACCACGCACGCGGGCCGGACACTGTGTGTCCGGCCCTGGCGGCTCGCTCATCGGATGGCGTTGGTGCTGCCGGTGTGCGATCTCTTCGTGGTGTGGGGGTGGGTGGTCAGCGGGCGCTGCCGAGGTCGCGGTCGGCGTCGGAGCCCTTGATCAGCAGGGTGGTTTCCTCGATGCGGTTGAAGCGGCCGTCGGGGGCGAGGTCGGCGAAGACGTAGACCTCCATGGTCACGGTCGAGCCGTCCTTCTTGGTCATGTGGCAGGTGTGGCGGTCGGCGTACTTGGTGCCGTCGGACAGCTCCTCGTGGACCTCGATCTCGCCTCCGGCGACGACGGCGCGTACGTGCTCCATGTGCTGGATGAACTCGGCGCGGTTGGCCCATTCGCCGTCCGTGCGCTGGCGGTAGTCCGGGGTGAAGTGGCGCTCCACGGCCTCTTCCAGGGTGACTTCGTCGTTGAGGAGCAGGTCGGTGAGGGCGGCCTTGATGCCGGTGCGGGCCATGGGGGGTCTTCCTTCCGGGAAGGGTTTCAGTGGGGGACGGGGGCGAGGGGCAGGTGCCGGGGGGCCCGGAGCGTGCGGGCTTTGGGCGGTGGGTCGATGTGCCTGCGTGCGGGGGGCGTTGGTCAGGCCGTGGTGGCGGTGACGTTGAGGGTGTCGTCGAGCCAGTCGTAGATGCGGGCCGTGGCCAGGCGAATGGCGCCGGGGTGGCAGTGGGCTCCCGCGCCTTCCTCGGTGGTGAAGACCATGAGGGTCTTGGGGCAGGTGAGGTGGTCGTAGAGCTGCTCGGGCTGGCCCTTGAAGAACATGTCCTCCACGGCGTCGCAGACGAGGGTGGGGCACTGGATCTTCTCGGCGATGCCGTCGGCGAGGGTGTAGTCGAGGTAGGAGGCGTTGAAGGCGCGGGGGCTGTCGACGCCCATGACGTACATGCCGTGGTTGAAGGCCCAGCGGGAGATCGGGTCCTTGGCCATGAGCTGCTCGAGGGCCGCGTCGAGTTCGGGGGCGGACTCTGCACGCAGGAGCTGTTCGGCTTCCTGGCGGGTGCCGGGGAGGTGACGGACGGAGACCTGGCCGAGGTCGTAGAGGCCGTCGATGGCTATCACCGCGGCGATACGGTGTTCGAAGGCGGCGGCCCTCGGGGCGAGGATGCCGCCCATGCTGAGGCCGGCGAGCGCTATGCGGTCGTTGTCGATCTCGGGGAAGGTCTCGGCGAAGTCGATGACGGGAGTGATGACGTTCTCCCAGTCGGGGCGGAAGACCAGGCCCTGGTGGTGTCGCGGTCCGGGCATGCCGGGGCCGTCGAAGAGGAGCACGTTGTAGCCGCGCTCGACGGCGGCCACCGCTCCGAAGAAGTGCATCTCCTCTGCTGTGCCGTCGAAGCCGTTGTGCATGATCAGGGTCGGGCGGGGTGTCCCGGAGTCGTCGACGCGGTACAGGTAGCCCGGCAGGGTGGTGTTCTCGTAGGGGATCTCGACGGGCTCGATGCGCGGGGTGGTGTAGAGGGCCGCGGCGGCCTTGAAGCACTCCACGGAGCGGTCGTAGGTGTGGTCGTGGCGCGGGTCGCACTCCTTGCCGTGCAGGAAGAACTCCGCCGACCGGTAGTAGTTCGACGCGCGCAGGAATCCGTCGCGGGCGCTGACCTTGTGTCCGGCCGCCAGGGCCTTCTCGGCTTCGGCGGCGACACGGTCGGCGGTGGCGACCCACTCGGTGTACCAGCTGTCGTAGTCGCCCTCGGTGATCCGCTCGGCGGTGGAGACGACCTCGCCGAAGTCCGCGCCGCCGTAGGCGATGTGGCTCATCGAGCGGAGGGTCTCGTACCAGAACTGGATGTTGTTCGGGAACAGAAGCTGCTTCATCGCACTCTCCTCAGAACATCGGCCATCGGCCATCGAACTTCCTCCACAAGCACAAATGTGTGCTTGCGATGAATGGAACTGTAGACCCATCAGGGGCAGGAAGCAAATGTCTGTGCTTACGATGGGCGCATGAGTCCGAAGCAACCAGCACCACGTATCCGCAAGAGCCCCGAGCAGGTCCGCTCGGCCGTACATCAGGCGGTCATCGACCTGCTCTCCGACCCGGAAGGCGCCGACCTCTCCATCCCCGCGGTCGCGCAACGCGCGGGGGTCAACCACACGAGCGTTTACCGGCGTTGGGGCAGCCGTGAGGCGTTGCTGGCCGATGTGGTCACCACCCGCCTCGAACGGGACTCGCCACTGGTCGACACGGGCAGCCTGCGTGGGGACCTCATCGCCTGGGCGGAGGGCGGCGTGGCGAGCATCCGCACGCCGGAGGGCCGGCTCCTCATTCGCGCCGTCGCCCTGTCCATGTCCGGCAGCGCCGCCGCACAGGGGGAACGCGCACAGCAGTTTCAGCGCCGGATCGCCTCGATCGAGGGAATCCGGGAACGGGCGGCGGCCCGCGGCGAGACCCCTCCGCCCCTCCAGGAGATCCTGGACCAGCTCATCGCACCGCTCTACCTGCGGGCGATCTTCGGCATCGATCCGCCGGCCACCGGCTACCCGGAACGCCTCGTGGACCGGCTGCTCGGCGACACGTACGCACCCGACACGGACTGAACGTGGCGCACCCGGACCCGTCGATGACGAGTTGATACCGCGCAAGCGGCATCACGAGCGGGGCCGGAACCCGGACCGTGGCGACTGGCCGTCGGACGCAACAAAAAGGCCCAGGTCTTCGACCTGGGCCTCAATCATGGAGCGGGTGACGAGAATCGAACTCGCGCTCTCA
This sequence comes from Streptomyces sp. NPDC086787, assembly GCF_044745865.1. Lineage (NCBI taxonomy): Bacteria > Bacillati > Actinomycetota > Actinomycetes > Kitasatosporales > Streptomycetaceae > Streptomyces > Streptomyces sp. NPDC086787. Next base: position 297,632 of record NZ_JBIVBC010000003.1, read on the forward strand.
GCTTGGGAAGCTGCGGGCATACTGGCCCCGCTACTGTCCTGATCTGGGCGGACGGCTGCTCCGCGGTGTCGCTGAAGCCGGTCGACCTGACCGTGGTTCCCCGCAGTTCCCCGCTACATCTGGTGCGCTTGTGGTGCACCGGTGCGATGGCGTCCCGCCGGGTAGTGCAGCCGGTCCCGCCTGAGATCTTGGCAGCGCTCAGCTGCCTTTCGCTGGCTTGATCGGCTACGCCGCTTCATGGTCGGGGACTGCGGCGGTGGCCGACTGTTCGGCACCGCCCAGTTCGTCAGATCGCCGAGACCTTGACCATGGGGCCGTAGGCGTTGACGTGGACTTGGTCGGGGGCCTTGTACACGACGCGCCAGGTGCCGGAGCGGGTGATGGTGGGGTGAGCGGCGAAGTGGCCGGTGCTGCTGGTGCGGGCGCTGGTGATCAGGTGCCAGGTGCTGCTGCCAGAGGGGCAGAAGAAGATCTGGACGGTGGCCTTGGGCAGGGGGGTCCAGGAGCCGTAGCCGTTCTGCTTGAGGGTGCCGCTGATGGTCACGGTGTGGTGCTTGGCGACCCGGGTGCTGCTGGGCTTTCCGCCGCTGATGGCGGTCTGATAGCGGAAGGCGTGGACGACCGGGCTGTAGGCGGCGGTGAAACCGGGGGCGCCGGGGTAGTAGTAGCGCCAGTAGCCGTGGGGGTTGGTGACGGTGAGCATGGAGGTGGCGAAGCCGCCGCTGGCGGCGCTGCCGAAGGTGGTGGAGCCGATGTTGGTCCAGCCGGTGTGGCCGTCGTTGGACTGCTGGATGTAGACCCGCCCATTCGGCAATGCATTGCCGGGGAAAGTCGAGTATCCGGAGATGTGCAGGCGGGAGTAGGCGTCGACGGTCGGCTTGTTGGCGTACAGGGACACCTTCGCGACAGGCTTGGCAACGGTGTAGCTGACGCTGGTAGGAGTGAGGAACGGCCGCAGCTCGCTGACGGTCCAGATCGTGGTGTCGTTGGTGACGGACACGGTCTGGCTGAACCGCCCGGTGACGTCGGTGGTCGCCCAGGCGGCTCCCACGTCGGCTTGGATCAGGAGCTTGGCGTTGGCGAGCGGCACCCAGGTGCCGTCCTCCTGCTGGCCTTCCGCAGTTCCGCTGATGACTTGTGTGCTGCCGACCAGGGCGCCGGTGCTGCCGGTGCGGTCCAGGGTGATGCGGGCGGGGGAGTCGACGGAGGTGATCGGCTCGGAGTCCGGGCCCTCGGCGTATGCCGTTGAGTCTACGAAGAAGACGTGGAGGGTGGTGTTCTGCACGGCGCCGGGGTGGACAGTGAAGGCGAAGGTGCCGTCTGCGGCCGTTGCGTTGCGGGGCGACGTGTGCCCGTCCCAGGTGACGAAGACACCCATCCCGGCGGGGGTCGGCCACGGGGTTCCGGTGTCGCCGGCGGCCGGGTCGTACTCGGTCACCCGGCCGGTGACGTTGATGTCCTGGTGCTCGAAGCTGAGGGTCGTGGGCTCGTAGGCGGTGTCGTGGAAGACCGCTGAGGGGCGGTAGGCGAGGAGGCCGTGGCCGGGAAGGGAGACCGTGCCCTCGCTGTCCTGCGCAGTGATGGCGACCCGGTACGAGGCGTAGACGTCGAGTCCCAGTGAGCCGCTGCTCTGCCAGGTACCGGAGGTGGCGGTGCCGGAGACGAGGTGGAAGTCGGTGACCGCGCTGACGAAGGTGTCGGGCACGTTGGCCGTGCCTGCGGTGAGGGTGGCCGTCACGGAGGTGACGCCGGCCGGGGCGTCGATGTGGGCGGTGAGCTCGAGCCCGGTGTCGGTCTGCGCCTTGCCGATCTGCGAGACCACGGGCCCGGTGGTGTCGGCGCTCGCCTGACCGGGGGCTGTGACCATGCCGGCGAGTATCGCGGTGCTGATGGCCGCGGCTCTCGCGGCGTTCTTCAAGATCACGGGACTGCTGCTTTCGACACTGAGGGCCCGCCGTGCTTTCTCCACACCGGACCGAGCGATTCGATCAACCTCTTGACCTGCGTGATCAGACGACCTGCGCAGCAGGATGGTTGTACGTCGGCAGCCAAGTCAACGCTCGACGTGCGCCCCTCGATGCGAACTATGGGCACGACGGTCGTTGAGGGACGATTGGCTGACCGTTGGCCTGCCAGGGGTCCTACTCGGTTGACTGCGGTCTGTGTGGTTGCTGTACTCCGCTGCTGTACAGCGCCTTCGGAGGAACCGTGACCGCACTGCCGGCAAGCGTAGACCGCGACATTCTCGATCACCGGATCATCTTCGCGCTCAACGCGATCCGTGAAGCGTCGGGCTGCACGATTCACGAAGCCATCGACGTGTTCGCGGCCCGGTATGAGGAGCTGCGCCGCAATCACCCGGACGACTTCAGTGTCGGACCTGAGGAGTACGGCCGAGGGTTCTACTCCTGATGGGCGGTGCACCAGTTTGGAAGATCGCGTGTACCGCAAGTTCCAAACGGGGGTTGACCATGGAACGGCATGTGCTGGAATCGCTGTTGGCGACGACGAGGCGTCCGTGATGGCTCTGGCCACCCTCCGCAGCGGCGCCACCTACTGGGTGGCAGACCGAGCACAACCCGCAGGCCAGCTTGCTGGAGTCTCCAAGGGCCGACTTCAGCACATGCGGATGCACGGACTGGAACCTCTTGGGCTGGAACGCGCCGTGCAGCTCGTCCGCGAACACGGCCGGCCCGTACGCACAGGGCTGATCGATTCTGCCGATCGGACATGGACCACCCTGCTCTTCCTCACCGAGGACGGCAGCGCACTGGCGGCCTGCGCCGGCTGGCCGCTGCCGCTTGTCAGGAAGCCACCGCTTTAGGAGCAAGGTTGGGCGATCACGGACGTGACCAGCGGATACCTACCTTGGGCGGACGCCAGCCGAATTGGCCCCGGCGAAGTCCGAGTCCCCGTGAGTCCCCGTCCGTTCCGGCACGAGAGTGGCACGGCCTGCGCAGACGGGACCCTGCCGGGCATCTCCGGCAGCTCTCCGGCCTCGGTGGCTGCACTCACCCGATCCGCCTCGACGGACACCGCACCGAGTACGACATCAACACCACCACCGGCGAGATCGGCCGCGTCCTCCAGCACCTCGACTCGACTGCCCTCCCCGTCGGCCAACTCCTCGTTCGCTGCAACAACCGCCGCACCACCCGCTGCCCGGCCTGCGCCGAGGTCTACCGCCGGGACACCTTCCACCTGATTGCCACCGGCCTCCGCGGCGGCAAAGGCACCCCAGAAGACGTCGCCACCCACCCCCGCGTGTTCGCCACCTTCACCGCCCCCGGCTTCGGCCCCGTCCACAACCGCCGCACCGACGGCCGCCCCTGCAGCTGCGGCACCCACCACGACCAGGACGGCGACGCCACCCCCGGCCTGGGCGACCCCCGAGTTGCTGACCGACGCCATCACCACCGCTGCCGCCAAGGCCCGCGCCGACGGCCCGGTCATCAACGGCCGCGCCCACACCTTCGCCTTCGGCCGCCAGCTCGACATCCGCACCATCCGCTCGGCCGACTTCAACGACGGCCAAGAGCTGACCGAGCGAGCCGTAGCCGCCTACATCGCCAAGTACGCCACCAAAGGAGCCGAGACCGCGACGGGCCCCCTCGACCGCCGACTCAAGTTCGTCGCCGAACTCGCGCAGCTCGACATCAGCGACCACGCCAGCCGCCTCATCCGCACCGCATGGACCCTCGGCGCCCGCAAGGATCTGGAGGACCTCCGGCTGCGCGCCTGGGCTCACATGCTCGGCTTCCGCGGTCACTTCTCCACGAAGTCCCGCCGCTACTCCACCACCCTCGGTGCCCTCCGCGACGCCCGTGCCGAGTGGCGCCGAGCACAGACCGCGCCGTCCAACGGCCCAGACCCCGATACGACCTACGTCCTCGCGCACTGGGTCTTCGCCGGAACCGGCCTGTCCGACGCCGAAGCCTGGCTCGCGGAGTCCATCGCACCCGCCCCCGGTACGGAAGGAGAGCTCACCGCATGAAAGAGCGCTATCTGTCCGTGGACCAGGTCGCCGAACTGCTCGGCACCACCGCCCGCTTCCCCCGGCGACTGATCGAAGAGCGGCGCATCCGGTACGTGAAAGTGGGTCGGCACGTGCGCATCCCGGAGAGCGCGATCGAGGAGTTCAGCAAGTCCCGCACGATCGAGCCCGTCAGGCTCCGCCGAGCCGCACTCCGGAGGGCTGCCTAGTGGCCAACAAGAAGGGCCGGCGCCGTCGCTTCGGCGCAGTACGGCAGTACCGGTCCGGCCGCTGGTCGGCTTCGTACCTCGGCCCGGACGGCGAGCGCATCCGAGCAGACGAGACCTTCGAGACGAAGAAGGACGCCGAGGTCCGGCTGTCGCAGGTCGAGGCGGACCTCAGCCGCGGTGACTGGCGTGCTCCGGACGCGGGTGCGGTCAACTTCGGTGTCTACGCAGAAAGATGGGTCGAGGAGAGGGAGTTGGCCGTCCGCACCGCCGACCTGTACAAGCACCTGCTCCGGCTCTACATCCTGCCCACCTTCGCAGAACTCGACCTGGACGAGATCACCGCTCCTCGCGTGCGCGAATGGCGGGCGGAGCGGCTCCGCACCACGAAGGCCAAGACCGCCGTCGCCAAGGCGTACCGCCTCCTCGAAGGCATCCTTGAGACGGCCGTCGACGACGACTTGATCAGCTGCAACCCGTGTCGGATCAAGGGCGCGGGCAAGGATTCCGCCGCAGAGAGACGCATCGCCACCGTCGCCCAGGTCGACGCTCTCGCCGAAGCCATCGGGATCCGCTGGAGGCTCATGGTCTACCTCGGCGCCTACGGCCCGATGCGCCCTGAAGAGCCGGCTGGCCTCCGCCACCGGGATGTCGACGCGCTCCGGCGCGACCCTCAAGGACACGATGGTCCGCGCCGGGCAGTCCTCGGAGAAGGCCGCGCTGATCTATCAGCACTCCGATGAGGCACGGCAGCGAGACGTGGCGGCCGGGCTGGACGACATGGTCCGCACCGAGCGTGCGAAGCAGCACACGAACAAGAACACGCACCACAAGCAGGTTCCCACCGGCAGCTAGCCGCCGCTTATGGTGCGGTTGTGGTGCGTGAGCCGCCTACTGGTCCAGACAACAAAGAACCCCCGGGTCCACGACCTGGGGGTTTCACATGGAGCGGGTGACGAGAATCGAACTCGCGCTCTCAGCTTGGGAAGCTGATGTTCTACCATTAAACTACACCCGCGCAGGACGCCGACCGGAGCCGGTGTCGAATGCTCGCTCACTGTACCTCATCGCAGACCCCCGGTGCTCAGGCCGCGGGGTCTGAGTGGGTTTCAGCGGGGGATCCGGCTGTGGGCGACCGGAGTTGGGGCGTACGGTGGTGCGGTCGGAGTGCCGCCTGGAGCGGCGTCTCTTTGATCCCGTAACGTGGCTTTTGCTGTCAGGGCGGTGAGCCCGAAGCGCCTCTTGGGGAAGGGACTCTTGGACTTGATGGAACGCACCGTCGTCCGCTGTGCCGATGGGCACGTGTTCAGTACCGCTTCGTTCCCGATGCAGCAGGCCGAGCGGCTCGGCCCCGGTCGGCTCGTGCGGTGTCCGCGGTGTGCCCGGTTGCGCAGCGCCGTGCCCGTCGTACTGCAGAAGCGGTAGCCGGCCGGCCGGTAGGCAGGGCATCAGGGCGCGCGGAGCCGCGATTGTCATGGCTCCGCGCGCCTTGCGTATCCTCGGGGCGTGCTTCTCTCAGACAAGGACATCCGGGCCGAGATCGACGCCGGGCGAGTACGGATCGATCCCTACGACGAAACCATGGTGCAGCCGTCGAGCATCGACGTGCGGCTGGACCGCTACTTCCGGGTGTTCGAGAACCACCGGTACCCGCACATCGACCCCGCCATCGAGCAGGGCGACCTCACCCGGCTCGTGGAGCCGGAGGGCGACGAGCCGTTCATCCTGCACCCCGGGGAGTTCGTGCTGGCCTCGACGTACGAGGTCATCACGCTTCCGGACGACCTCGCCTCGCGGCTGGAGGGCAAGTCCTCCCTCGGGCGGCTCGGGCTTGTCACCCACTCGACCGCCGGGTTCATCGACCCCGGGTTCTCCGGGCACGTCACCCTTGAGCTGTCCAACCTCGCCACCCTGCCGATCAAGCTGTGGCCGGGTATGAAGATCGGGCAGCTGTGCATGTTCCGGCTGACCTCCCCGGCCGAGCACCCCTACGGCAGCGAGCGGTACGGCTCCCGCTACCAGGGGCAGCGCGGTCCCACCGCCTCCCGGTCGTTCCTCAACTTCCACCGGTCGCAGGTGTGAGGCGCGTGCGCTGACAACAGGCTGACATCAGGCTGACAGCAGAAGGCCCCCGGCCGGTTTATCCGGCCGGGGGCCTTCTTGTGTCTCAGTCGGTTCCGGTTTCAGTTCCGGTTCGGGTTCCGGTTCCGGTTCTCAGAATGTGCCCAGCTTCACGATCGACAGCACCGCGATCAGCTGGATCGCCGACGCGCCCAGCGCCTTCGGCCAGGGCAGGTCGTGGGAGCGGCTGACCATCAGGGTCAGCAGGGCCCCGCAGGCCACCCAGGTCGCCCAGCCCAGCAGCTGTACGAAGGTCGCGTCGCCGCCGAAGAACATGGCGACGACCAGGCGTGGCGCGTCCGTGAGGGACATGATCAGCATGGACAGGCCCACCGTGGGCTGCCACGCGCCGTCGCCGCCCAGCTGGCGGGCCAGGGTGTGGGTCACCACGCCCAGGATGAACGAGCTGATCACCAGCGCGATGGCGGTGGTCAGCACGATCGGCACCGCGTTGGAGAGCGTGGCGTTGATCGCTTCCGAACGGGCCTTGTCGAAGCCGAAGACCGCGAGCAGGCCGTACAGGAACGTCACGATGAGGGCGGGGCCCCACATGGCGTAGTCCCGCATCCGCAGGAAGGTCTGGTCGGGGGAGAGCACTATGCCCCGCAGCAGGTCCTTCCAGTGCAGCGGCGGCCCGATCGGGCCGGGTACGGCGCTCGCGCCCGCCCGGTAGGTCTCGCCCTGCTGGTACGGCTCCTCGCCGATCGAGAACGCCTGGGTGTGACCGGGCTGGTTCGCGGCGTACGGGTCCGGGGTGCCGTGGCCCGGGTGGCCGCCGTAGCCGTAGCCGCCACCGTCACCGAAGTACTCCGGGCCGTCGTCACCGGCCGGGCCGCCGCCGTACCGCGGTCTCTGCTGCGCGTGGGACTGCGGGTACGGCTGCGGAGCCGACGGGTAGCCGTACGGCTGCCCCTGCGGCGCCCGGCCGCCGTACGACGGTCCCTGCGGGGCCGGGCGTCCCTGCGGGGCCTGCTGTGTTTGCGGGGCGCGGTCGTTCCGTCCGCCTCGTCCGATCCTGAATCCAGCCACGTCTTCGAACGTACCTGGTCCCGGCGGGCCGTGTGCCGGGCCCGGTGGTCCGGGCCCGGCTTTGCTGCTGAGCTGTGACATCCCCTACGGGACATCCCCGCGGGGGCGCACAGGCCCTGGACCTGACCCGGCGGAGTCGAGGGGGTGCCCCTGGGGACACGCGTGAGGGGGCAGGATGGGCGCATGAGCGTAGTGAAGATCAACGTGCTGACCGTCCCCGCCGAGCAGCGGGAGGTCCTGGAGAAGCGGTTCGCCTCCCGGGCGCACGCCGTGGAGAACTCCGACGGGTTCGAGTGGTTCGAGCTGCTGCGGCCCGTCGAGGGCACCGACCAGTACCTGGTGTACACGCGGTGGCGGGACGAGGAGTCGTTCCAGGCGTGGATGGAGGGGCCGATGAAGGCCGCGCACCAGGGTGGTGGTGGCGAGGGCGGCGAGCGGCCCCGTCCGGCCGCGTCCGGCTCCACCCTCTGGTCCTTCGACGTCGTACAGCAGGCGGGACCGAAGGAGGCCTGAGGCCTGTCGGCGCGGGCGGCCTGCTTGTCGCCCGTGCCCACCGGCCCCGCCCGTGCCCGTCGGCCCGTGTCCGAACACGACGGCGCCCCCCGACCGGCCAGGTCAGGGGGCGCCGTCGTGGTTCCGGGGGAAGCCGCCGGTTGCTGAAGTCGTCGGTTATTTCACCGGCTCCGGCTCGGGCTCGTTCTCCTGCTCCGCCGTGCCTGCCGGGTCGACCGGGGTCCTGACGGACTCCAGGAGGAGCTGGGCGACGTCCACGACCTGGATGGACTCCTTGGCCTTGCCGTCGTTCTTCTTGCCGTTGACCGAGTCGGTCAGCATGACCAGGCAGAACGGGCAGGCCGTCGAGACGATGTCGGGGTTCAGGGAGAGGGCCTCGTCGACGCGCTCGTTGTTGATGCGCTTGCCGATGCGCTCTTCCATCCACATCCGGGCGCCGCCGGCGCCGCAGCAGAAGCCGCGCTCCTTGTGGCGGTGCATCTCCTCGTTGCGCAGACCCGGGACCTTGCCGATGATCTCGCGCGGGGGCGTGTAGATCTTGTTGTGGCGGCCCAGGTAGCACGGGTCGTGGTAGGTGATGATGCCCTCGACCGGGGTGACCGGGAGCAGCTTGCCCTCGTCCACCAGGTGCTGGAGCAGCTGGGTGTGGTGGATGACCTCGTAGTCGCCGCCGAGCTGCGGGTACTCGTTGCCGATCGTGTTGAGGCAGTGCGGGCAGGTAGCGACGATCTTCTTGGCCGACCTGGGCTTGCGGGACTCCTCGGTCACCTTGCCGTCGTCGTCCATCTCCTCGCCGAACGCCATGTTCAAAGCCATGACGTTCTCCATGCCGAGCTCCTGGAAGAGGGGCTCGTTGCCGAGGCGGCGGGCGGAGTCACCGGTGCACTTCTCGTCGCCGCCCATGATCGCGAACTTGACGCCCGCGATGTGCAGCAGCTCGGCGAAGGCCTTGGTGGTCTTCTTGGCGCGGTCCTCGAGGGCTCCGGCGCAGCCGACCCAGTACAGGTACTCGACCTCGGTGAGGTCCTCGATGTCCTGGCCGACGACCGGGATCTCGAAGTCGACCTCCTTGGTCCACTCCAGGCGCTGCTTCTTGGCCAGGCCCCAGGGGTTGCCCTTCTTCTCCAGGTTCTTGAGCATCGTGCCCGCCTCGGACGGGAACGCGGACTCGATCATGACCTGGTAGCGGCGCATGTCCACGATGTGGTCGATGTGCTCGATGTCCACCGGGCACTGCTCGACACAGGCGCCGCAGGTGGTGCAGGACCACAGCACGTCCGGGTCGATGACGCCGTTCTCCTCGGCGGTGCCGATCAGCGGGCGCTCGGCCTCGGCCAGCGCGGCGGCGGGCACGCCCGCCAGCTGCTCCTCGGAGGCCTTCTCCTCGCCCTCCATCGTCTTGCCGCCGCCGGCCAGCAGGTACGGCGCCTTGGCGTGCGCGTTGTCCCGCAGCGACATGATCAGCAGCTTGGGGGAGAGGGGCTTGCCGGTGTTCCAGGCCGGGCACTGCGACTGGCAGCGGCCGCACTCGGTGCAGGTGGAGAAGTCGAGCAGGCCCTTCCAGGAGAACTGCTCGACCTGGGAGACGCCGAAGACGTCGTCCTCGCCCGGGTCGGTGAAGTCGATCGCCTTGCCGCCGGAGGTCATCGGGAGCAGCGCGCCGAGCGCGGTCTCGCCCTTCGCGTTCCGCTTGAACCAGATGTTCGGGAAGGCGAGGAAGCGGTGCCAGGCGACACCCATGTCGGTCTTCAGCGCGACCGTGATCATCCAGATGAAGGAGGTCGCGATCTTCAGGCCCGCGAAGAAGTAGGTGAGGTTCTGGAGCGTGGAGACGTCCATGCCCTCGAGCCACGACACCACCGGGTACGAGATGAAGAACGACGCGTCGTAGCCGTCCACATGGTGCTGGGCGCCCTCCAGCGCGTGCAGCATGAAGATGCAGACGCCGACGATGAGGATGACGGCCTCGACGAAGTACGCCTGGCCGAAGTTGGAGCCGGCGAAGCGGGACTTGCGGCCCGGCTTGTTCGGCTTGCTCAGCTGGCGGACCACGATCAGGGTCGCGATGCCGAGCACGGTCATCGTGCCGATGAACTCGACGAAGACGTTGTACGGCGCCCACTCGCCGATGATCGGCAGGATCCAGTCGGCCTGGAACAGCTGGCCGATGGCGTTGACGATCGTCAGCAGCAGAGAGAAGAAGCCCACCGCCACGAACCAGTGCGCGACACCGACGATGCCCCAGCGGTTCATCCGGGTGTGTCCGAGGAACTCCCGGACCACGGTGACGGTGCGCTGGACGGGCTCGTCGGTGCGGGTGCCCGCGGGCACGCTCTGGCCGAGCCGCATGAAGTTGAAGATCTGGAGGACGGCGCGGGCGAACAGGGCCACGCCGACCACGATCAGAACCAGCGACACGATGATCGCGGCGAGTTGCATTTCGGGGCTCCTCGGGCCTGCGAGGGAAATCTACTGAGCGGTAACTTATCCAGTCTGTTTGAGACTACCCGCATCCCTGCCCGCACTGTAGCCAGGGGTGGAGTGATCTGAATCGCTGAGGGCAGCCTGACCCGGCCCGGGTCCCCCGCCCGCCTCTCACCAACAAACAGAACAAACCGATCGTGTTATTCATACCGAATTGCTACTTTCGCGCCTACTTTAGACCCGTGCTCTATGGGATCCTCGCCGCCGTCACTTCCCTTCTGATCGCCGCCCTGCTGGCGGCGCTGTTCCGTGGACTCGGCCTGCGCGCCGGGGTCTTCGAGCGGAGACCCCAGGGCTCGGCCCGCCGCCGCCCGGTCCCTCTGCTCGGCGGCGCCGCCGTACTGGCCGCCACCTGTCTGGTCGCCGGGGCGGGGGAGTGGACGGGCGTCGCGCCGCTGGGAGACGGGGTCGGGGGACTCCTGGTCGCGGGTGCCGCGGTCGGCGCGCTGGGTCTGGTCGCCGACGTGTGGCGGCTGCGCGCGCGGGTGCTGGTCGCCGGTACGGCGGTCGCCGCCACGTGTGTGGTGCCGTACGACCGGACGGGTGTACCGGCCGGGATTCTCGCCGTGGGCTGGATCGTGTTCGTCACCCTCGCCTTCCGGGCGCTGGACCATGCCGACGGGGTCGCCGGGACCGTCGGGGTGATCACCGCGTTCGGGATCGGGGCCTGTGCCGCCGGTGAGGTGATGGACGGGCTGGCGGTGCTGCTCAGCGTGCTGGCCGCCGCCCTCACCGGGTTCCTCATGCACAACTGGTATCCCGCGCGGGTCGGGCTCGGCGCCTGCGGGTCGCTGTTCACCGGGTTCCTGCTGGCCGCCTCCGGTGTGTTCACCCGGGCGGGTTACGGTCTCGGCGAAGGTGCCGGGGTGCTGTTCTCGCTGACCGCCCTCGCCACCGCCGACCTGGTCCTTGTGGCCGTCTCGCGGCGGGCCGGCGGACGCTCGCTGCTCCGCAGCGGGGCCGACCACCTCGGCCACCGGCTGCGGCGGCTCGGGCTCACCCCGCAGGGCACCGTCGTACTGGCCGGTCTCGGCGCCTTCGGCGCGGTGCTCGTCGGGGTGCTCGCGCACACCGGCTGGGCGGGGGACGGTGCCGTGCTGTGGGTGGTCGGCGGCGCGCTCGTCGTCGTACTGCTCCTGCTTCGCGTCCCCGTCCACCCCGTCCACCCCGTTCACGGTCACCGCCGTGTCCCGGTTCACGGACCCCGCCGTGGGGCATCCACGCAGGTCACGGAGCATGCCACCGGCCGGTTGCGCGTAAGGAGTGGATAAGAGTTGAGTCGGCACGACTCAGCTCTGTTGACCGAGTGGCGGCCCTCGTGCACACTTGAGTCCGTTCCACTCAAGTCAGCTGGAGGAAATCACCATGGCACGTGCGGTCGGCATCGACCTGGGCACGACTAACTCCGTCGTCAGCGTTCTTGAAGGCGGCGAGCCCACCGTCATCACCAACGCAGAGGGCGCCAGGACCACGCCGTCCGTCGTCGCCTTCGCCAAGAACGGCGAGGTGCTCGTCGGCGAGGTGGCCAAGCGTCAGGCGGTCACCAACGTGGACCGGACCATCCGGTCCGTGAAGCGTCACATGGGCACCGACTGGAAGATCCAGCTGGACGGGAAGGACTTCAACCCGCAGCAGATCTCCGCCTTCATCCTCCAGAAGCTGAAGCGCGACGCGGAGTCCTACCTGGGCGAGAAGGTGACCGACGCGGTCATCACCGTCCCGGCGTACTTCAACGACTCCGAGCGCCAGGCGACCAAGGAGGCCGGCGAGATCGCCGGTCTGAACGTCCTGCGCATCGTCAACGAGCCCACCGCGGCCGCGCTCGCGTACGGCCTCGACAAGGACGACCAGACGATCCTCGTCTTCGACCTCGGCGGCGGCACCTTCGACGTGTCCCTCCTCGAGATCGGTGACGGCGTCGTCGAGGTGAAGGCCACCAACGGCGACAACCACCTCGGTGGTGACGACTGGGACCAGCGCGTCGTCGACTACCTGGTGCAGCAGTTCAAGTCCGGCCACGGCGTGGACCTCGCCAAGGACAAGATGGCCCTCCAGCGCCTCCGTGAGGCCGCCGAGAAGGCCAAGATCGAGCTGTCCTCCTCCACCGAGACCTCGATCAACCTCCCCTACATCACGGCCTCCGCCGAGGGCCCGCTGCACCTGGACGAGAAGCTGACCCGCGCTCAGTTCCAGCAGCTGACCGCGGACCTGCTGGAGCGCTGCAAGACCCCGTTCCACAACGTGATCAAGGACGCGGGCATCCAGCTCGCCGAGATCGACCACGTGGTCCTGGTCGGCGGTTCCACCCGCATGCCTGCCGTCGCCGAGCTCGTCAAGGAGCTGACCGGCGGCAAGGACGCCAACAAGGGCGTGAACCCGGACGAGGTCGTCGCCATCGGCGCCGCGCTCCAGGCCGGTGTCCTCAAGGGCGAGGTCAAGGACGTCCTTCTCCTCGACGTCACCCCGCTGTCCCTCGGTATCGAGACCAAGGGCGGCATCATGACCAAGCTCATCGAGCGCAACACCACGATCCCGACCAAGCGGTCCGAGATCTTCACGACGGCCGAGGACAACCAGCCGTCCGTGCAGATCCAGGTCTACCAGGGCGAGCGCGAGATCGCGGCGTACAACAAGAAGCTCGGCATGTTCGAGCTGACCGGTCTGCCGCCGGCCCCGCGTGGTGTCCCGCAGATCGAGGTCGCCTTCGACATCGACGCCAACGGCATCATGCACGTGACCGCCAAGGACCTGGGCACGGGCAAGGAGCAGAAGATGACCGTCACCGGCGGCTCCTCGCTGCCGAAGGACGAGGTCGACCGCATGCGCCAGGAGGCCGAGAAGTACGCGGAGGAGGACCACGCCCGCCGCGAGGCCGCCGAGTCCCGCAACCAGGGCGAGCAGCTCGTCTACCAGACGGAGAAGTTCCTCAAGGACAACGAGGACAAGGTCCCCGGCGAGATCAAGACCGAGGTCGAGGCCGCCCTCGGCGAGCTGAAGGAAGCCCTCAAGGGCGAGGACACCGCCGAGATCCGCTCCGCCACCGAGAAGGTCGCGGCCGTCTCGCAGAAGCTCGGCCAGGCCATGTACGCCGACGCCCAGGCCGGACAGGCCGCCGGTGGCGCCGGTGAGGCCGGTGCCGGTGAGGCCAAGGCGGACGACGACGTCGTGGACGCCGAGATCGTGGACGACGAGCGCAAGGACGGTGCCGCGTGACGGAGGAGACCCCGGGCTTCGACGAGAAGCCCGACGTCCCCTCCGGCGCCACCCCCGAAGACGCCGAGTCGAAGGCCGCTTCCTCCGCTTCGGCGGAGGGGGCGGCCCCGGCCGGGGACGCAAGTGCACAGAACGCCGGTCTGGTTGCCCAGCTGGATCAGGTGCGTACGGCGCTCGGTGAGCGCACGGCGGACCTCCAGCGGCTTCAGGCCGAGTACCAGAACTACCGCCGACGTGTCGAACGCGACCGGGTGTCGGTCCGGGAGATCGCCATCGCGAACCTCCTGACCGAACTCCTGCCGGTGCTCGACGACATCGGCCGCGCGCGGGAGCACGGCGAACTGCTCGGCGGCTTCAAGTCCGTCGCGGAGTCGCTGGAGACCGTCGCGGCGAAGATGGGGCTCCAGCAGTTCGGCAAGGAGGGCGAGCCCTTCGACCCGACGATCCACGAGGCCCTGATGCACTCGTACGCGCCGGACGTCACCGAGACGACCTGCGTGGCGATCCTCCAGCCGGGGTACCGGATCGGCGAGCGCACCATCCGCCCCGCGCGGGTGGCCGTGGCCGAGCCTCAGCCCGGCGCGCAGACGGGCAAGGCGGAGGGTGACGAGGGCAGTACGTCCGACGCCGCCGACGACAAGGAAAACGGTGGCCCGGACGAGGGCTGAACCGCACACTGAGCGGAAGGAGGGACGTCGGGGATGAGCACCAAGGACTTCATCGAGAAGGACTACTACAAGGTCCTCGGCGTCCCCAAGGACGCCACCGAGGCCGAGATCAAGAAGGCGTACCGGAAACTCGCCCGCGAGTTCCACCCGGACGCCAACAAGGGCAACGCCAAGGCGGAGGACCGTTTCAAGGAGATCTCCGAGGCGAACGACATCCTCGGCGACCCCAAGAAGCGCAAGGAGTACGACGAGGCCCGCGCGCTCTTCGGCAACGGCGGTTTCCGTCCGGGGCCGGGCGCGGGCGGCGGCTCCTTCAACTTCGACCTGGGCGACCTCTTCGGCGGCGCGGGCGCGGGCACCGGCGCACAGGGCGCCGGGGGCTTCGGCGGAGGCTTCGGGGACGTCCTGGGAGGCCTGTTCAACAGGGGCGGCGGCGCGGGCACGCGCACCCAGCCCCGGCGCGGCCAGGACATCGAGTCCGAGGTCACGCTGAGCTTCACCGAGGCCATCGAGGGCGCCACCGTGCCGCTGCGGATGTCCTCGCAGTCACCGTGCAAGGCCTGTTCCGGTACCGGCGACAAGAACGGCACACCGCGCGTGTGCCCGACCTGCGTCGGCACCGGCCAGGTGGCGCGGGGTTCGGGCGGCGGCTTCTCGCTCACCGACCCCTGCCCCGACTGCAAGGGGCGCGGTCTGATCGCCGAGCACCCCTGCATGGACTGCAAGGGCAGCGGCCGCGCGAAGTCGTCCCGGACCATGCAGGTCCGTATCCCCGCCGGGGTGACGGACGGTCAGCGCATCCGGCTGCGCGGCAAGGGCGCGCCAGGCGAGCGGGGCGGTCCGGCCGGTGACCTGTATGTGGTGGTGCACGTCGGCGGTCACCCGGTGTTCGGCCGCAAGGACGACAACCTCACGGTGACCGTCCCCGTGACGTTCGCCGAGGCGGCGCTCGGCGGCGAGGTCAGGGTGCCGACCCTGGGCGGTCCCGCCGTCACGCTGAAGCTGCCCGCCGGCACGCCCAACGGCCGTACCATGCGGGCGCGGGGCAAGGGCGCGGTCCGCAAGGACGGCACCCGGGGCGACCTGCTGATCACTGTCGAGGTGCGTGTCCCCGCAGATCTGTCGGGGAAGGCTCGTGACGCGCTGGAGGCGTATCGCGAGGCGACCGCGGACGAGGACCCGCGGGCGGAGCTGTTCGAGGCCGCGAAGGGAGACTGAGGGCCCCATGGACACACCCGGGCGTCGGCGTAACCCGTATGAGCTGACCGAGGAGACACCGGTCTACGTCATCTCGGTGGCGGCCCAGCTCTCCGGACTCCACCCGCAGACGCTGCGCCAGTACGACCGCCTGGGCCTGGTCTCCCCCGACCGCACCGCCGGCCGGGGCCGCCGCTACTCGGCCCGTGACATCGAACTGCTCCGTCAGGTGCAGGCGTTGTCGCAGGACGAGGGCGTCAACCTGGCCGGCATCAAGCGCATCATCGAGCTGGAGAACCAGGTCGCCGCGCTCCAGTCCCGGGTGGCGGAGATGGAAGCGGCCCTGGACGGCGCGGCGGCCGCGATGCGGCAGCGCGAGGCGGCCGTCCACGCCTCCTACCGGCGTGACCTGGTGCCGTACCAGGAGGTGCAGCAGACCAGTGCACTGGTGGTGTGGCGGCCCAAGCGGCAGCAGCAGTCGGACTGACGGCCTGCACCGCTGCCTGACGTCCTCCCCCGCGGCGGTTCCGCGGCGCCCCCTCACCGGTCCCCCAGCGGCCCTTCGCCCATCGGGTGAAGGGCCGGTGCCCGTTTCCGGCGGAGGGCTCCGCTCCGGCTTCACAGGGCTGCGCAACGTGGTGTTGCGCACTCGTTAAGTCATTCCGCTTGACGCCGGGTATGGCGGCCGCGTTGTCTTTTCAGACATCTGTCGCAATGCAGCCCGCACGTCCGGAACGTATCTGAAGTGAGCCCCCGAATGCCCCGTATGCGTCATATCGCCATGTTCGTGGCAGCCTCCACGATGCCCCTCTCACTGGCCGGCTGCGGCATGCTGGGCGGCTCGGGGGACTCGGCCGACGCCTCGCCGACCAAGGGCAACGACATCACGGTGGGCCTGCTGATGCCGGAGACGACGAACACCCGGTACGCGAAGTTCGACTACCCCATGATCAAGCAGACGGTCGCCGACCTGACCGGCAAGCAGGGTCAGGTCGAGTACCAGAACGCGGGCGCGAGCGCGAGCAAGCAGGCCGAGCAGATGCGGAAGATGGTCGCCGACAAGGTCGACGTCATCCTGCTGGACGCGGTCGACTCGCACGTCATCGCGGACGAGGTGAAGAAGGCCAAGGACGCGGGCATCCCGGTCATCGCGTACGACCGCCTCGCCGAGGGTCCGATCGACGCCTATGTCTCCTTCGACAACGAGTTGGTCGGCCAGGTGCAGGCGCGCTCCGTGCTGGAGGCGCTGGGGTCGGACGCCGACTCCTCCGACAAGGTCGTCATGATCAACGGCTCGCCGACGGACCCGAACGCCAAGCAGTTCAAGACGGCCGCCCAGGCCGAGCTGACCGGCAAGGTGACGGTCGCGGAGTCCTACGACACCGACGGCTGGAAGCCGAAGATCGCCGAGTCCAACATGGAGAAGGCGATCGCCCAGATCGGCAAGGGCAACATCGCCGCCGTCTACTCGGCCAACGACGCCATGGCGGCCGGTGTCATCAAGGCCCTCAAGGCCTCCGGCGTCACCAGCCTGCCGCCCATCACCGGCCAGGACGCCGAACTCGACGCGGTGCAGCGGATCGTCGACGGCGAGCAGTACATGACCGTCTACAAGTCCTACCCGGACGAGGCCGAGGCCGCCGCCAAGCTGGCCGTGGCCAAGGTCCAGGGCAAGGACATCCAGTTCGAGGCGCTCACCCAGGACAGGGTCGACAGCCCGAGCGACAAGGACATCCCGGCCCATCTGGTCACCGTGAGCGCGCTGACGAAGTCGAAGCAGAGCATCGAGGACACGGTCATCGCTGACGGCATCTACAGGATCTCCGACATCTGCTCGGGCAGGTACAAGTCGGACTGCGCGGGAATCGGCCTCAAGTAGGCGTTCCACCGCGGGCGAGAGCTGTGGGTTGCGGCCCCGGACGAACGGGGGGTGTCCGTTCCGGGGCCGCTCCGGGTGTCCGGACACCCGGGGGAAGCGAGAACAACGATGCACCTATGGCCACAGCTTCACCACCGTCATCTTGTTGCAATGAGAAGGGCGGAGGATGGGAGGAACCGGGGTACAGCGGTGCAATACGGTGGCCGCGTCGGGGTGAGCGGTGTTGCGGAGGCCGGATCCGTCCGCGCATAGTTGCGCCACGGAAGTAGCGAAGTAGCACCGACCCGGGGGTGGAATGGGCGATGGCCGGGCACGGGACGGAGACGCATCCCCACGGTGCCGACCGGCTGTGCGAGGCCGGGGACCGCGTGTATTCCCGGGCCGTACGGCACGGCCGTGTGCCCCGCGCCGATGCCGGACCGGTGCCCTGTCTGCTGGAGCTGGCGCTGCTGCACCCCGACCCCGACGACATGGACTGGCTGGTGCCGACCGCACCGCAGGAGGTCATGTCACGGCTGTTGCACGGGGTCTGTGACGAGGTCCGGGAGAGCCGGCGGCGGTTGGACTCCGCGGTCTCCGCGTTCGAGTGGTACGCCGCCCTGGGCCGCCGTATCCCGACGACCGCGCCCGTCTCTGCGGAGGGCACGGCCATCCGGGTCCTCGACGGCCTCGCCCGCATCCAGGCCGCCATGGACGAGGCGACCGAGGCCTGTACGACCGAGGTGCTCACCGTCCAGCCCGGCGGCATCCGCCGGGAGGCAGAGCTGACCGAGGGCCTGCACCGGGCGCTGACCCTGCGCGGCCGGGGCGTGCGCATGCGAGACCTGTACACGCACGTGGCCCGGCACGGCCAGGGGCTGCTCAACTACCTGGAGCTGATGGGCGACACGGTCCAGGCCCGCACCCTGGACGAGGTCATCGACCGGCTGATCCTGTTCGACCGCACGGTGGCCTTCATCCCGGCCAACACCGACCGCACCATGGCCCTGGAGTTGCGCCACCCGGCTCTGGTGGACTACCTGGTGACGGTCTTCGAGCGGTTGTGGCGCCTGGCGGTCCCGCTGACCGCCCCGCTGCCGGAGACCGGTATCGAGGGCATCTCGCACCGCGAGCGGTCCATCGCCGCGCTGCTGGCGGAGGGCCACCAGGACGCGGTGATCGCCGAACGCCTCGGGATCAGTGTGCGCACCTGCCGGGCCCACATCGCCCGCCTGTCGGAGACGCTCGGCGCGGTCAGCCGTACACAGCTGGGAGTGCGCATCGCCCAGGCCGGTCTGGACGGCCCGCCGCGCGCCGCCGACGCCGGGACGGTCACCGGTGTTCCCGGTGTCCCCGGTCTGCCGGATCCCTCCGGTCTTCCGGGTGTTCCGGGTCGAGGATCCCCGACCGGGCGATGAGGTAGCCGAGTTGGGCTCTGCTCTCACTGCCCAGGGTGGCGGCGAGTTTGGCGATGTGGACGCGGGCGGTGCGGACGTTCATGCCGAGTCGTTCGGCGATGGCGCTGTCGGTGTGGCCCTCGACCAGCAGGGCGGCGATGGCGTGCTGCCGGGGAGTGACGCCGTCCGGTGAGGGAGGCTGGGCGGTCACGGGGTGCATGGGCGTGGCCAGGTGCCAGAACCGGTCGAAGACGGTGACGAGGTACTCGACCAGGGCGGGGTGGCGGACCTCGAGGGCGAGCGTGCGGTCCTTGCTCGCCGGGATGAAGGCGACCTGGCGGTCGATGATGAGCAGCCGCTCGGTGACCTGGTCCAGGGTGCGTGCCTCCACGTCGCCGCGCAGCTGCTCGTAGCGGGCGGTGATCGCGGGCTGGTGGCGCACGGTGTGCTGGTAGAGGGCGCGGATGCGGCCGCCGCGGTCGAGCAGGTCCTGGTCACGTCTCAGGGAGGCGGCCCTGACCACCAGGTTCCCGAGGGAGTGCGGCTGGATGGCGAGGACCTCTCCCGACACGCCGGCCATGGCCTCGGAGATGGCGACGTTGATCCGGTCGATGCCGCTCAGCACCCGGATGCCCAGAGCCTCGGCCGGGTCGGTCCTGGGCGCCGACATCGCGAGAAGCGGCTCGAACGCCTCGGCGAGGCGGGCGCCCTGCCGGCGCCGGTGTGCTACGTCCTCGTCCACGGTGCGCAGCAGCCGGGGTAGGGCGACGGCGGGGGCCACCGGGTTCAGGCGGCTCGGGTCCTCGAAGTCCGGTTGCAGCAGACCCGCGTCGACGGGGCAGGTCAGCAAGGTGACGGTGTGGGCCGGTACATGGCCGTCCCGCAGTGCGCGGGCGTAGAGCTCCAGGCCCGCCTCGCACAGTTCCTCGGGCTTGTGGTCGTGCACGGTCGCGGTCACGAGTGGCCATCCCCCTTGGCTCTCCCGCCCTGCCGTTCAGGGCTCCTGTTGCAGGATTCCGGACTGGGCTATGAGAAACCCGAGTTGGGCCCGGCTGCCACTGCCCAGGGACTGGGCGAGCTTCGCGATGTGGGCGCGGCAGGTGCGGACGTTCATGCCGAGGCGGCGGGCGATGGCCTCGTCGACATGTCCTTCCACGAGCAGCTTGGCGATGGAGTGCTGGATCTCGGTGATGCCGTCGGAGTCGGCCGCGTACGGGCCGCCCGCGCTCATCGGGACCGCCCGGTCCCACAGGTACTCGAAGACCTTCATGAGGTAGCGGACCAGGCCGGGGTGGCGCAGTTCGAGGGCGACCTTCTGGTCGTCGCGGGCCGGGATGAAGGCGATCGTGCGGTCGACGATGATGAGCCGCTCGACCAGTTCGTCGATGGTCCGGTACTCGACCTTGCCGTCGGAGAGCAGCGCCGAGTACGCCAGCTTCTCCGGGTTGTAGCGGGCCGTGTGTTGGTAGAGGCTCCGGATCTTCACTCCGCGTTCGATCAGTGCCCGGTCGCGCTCCAGGCTCTGCAGCAGGCTGCTCTCCGATATGCGGTCGGACGGCTGCAGCGTGACGAGTTCGCTCTGGACCTGTGAAGTGGCCAGGTTGAGCGCCGCGTTGATCCGCTCGCCGCCTTCCAGGAGGGTGATGGAATCGCCGGGGGTGTTCACCTCCGCGCCGATGGACATGAACGGCTCGAATATCTGGGCGAGTTCGACCGAGAGCTGCCGTCGGGCGTTGATCTCGCGCTCGATGGGGTTGAGCCGCCGGGCGAGAGCGGTGGCCGGTGCGACCGGGCGGAGCCAGCTGGGGTCGTCCGGATCCGGGTGGAGGAGGGCGAATTCCATCAGGCAGGGAACAACCTCGGCGTCCGTGCGGTTTACGCGTCCGGTACGCAGTGCGGTGGCGTAGACACGACTTCCCTCGTCGCACAGCTCGGTTATCGCGTGAGGATGTTCCACCTTCGCCCGATATGTTGCCAAATCTCCACCCCCCAGGCTCCTGAACATGCAGGAACATGATGCACCGATTGTGTGGCCACCACGTGCCTGAATGAGCCATCGTCGTACCTGACGGGGGAAAAGGGGACCTTCAAGTGAGGACGAAGCCGACAATGCGTAACAGACTGCTTCGCTCGGTGCTCGGCGCCGCCTTTTCCGCTCTGATTTCCGTGGGTGTGCTGAGTGGCCTCGCCGGCGCCAAGAGCGATGTGCGGGCGATCACCGAGTGGCCCACGGTGGCAGTGCGCGCCGACACGACAGCCAGAACTGGGGGCTGACGTGACCACCCCACCAGACGACCGCTCCTTCCGCCGCGAAATGGCCACCGCCTACCGCTCCGGCTGGCACTTCATCGACCTGGTCACCGCCATCCCCCACAGTGGTGACTCGCTGATGGTCACGGTGTTCGGCGAGCCGGTCGTCGTCACCCGTGACGACGACGAGGACGTACGGGCGTACCGCTGCCTGCGCAAGCCCCGCGGGGCGCCGCAGCCGGTGAGGTGTGCCGTCCGGTACGGAATGATCTTTGTGAACCTGGACCAACGGGACCATCGGCTCGCTGAGCCGGAGGTTTCGGGCATGAGGACCATCTCGGCCACCCCCCGCAGTGCCTGACGCGATTCCCCCGTCGTAAAACATCGCCCAGGCACTTCCCCCCGCAGCGGCGTCACCGTGACCTGAACACGGTGACGCCGCTGTAGTTTTCGGGGATATTTCAGGGCATGGGGGCATTCTCGTAGTGGCTGAATACCACCGCCCCGCCTCCTTGCCCTGCCGCCCCGCCGCCGTACCGCGCCGGTGGTCGTGCCGGTCGTCGTACCGGTCTCAGCCCTTGCCCAGCGTTCGCGTCACCTCGATCTCGATCACCACCCGGGACGGGTTCTCGCGCGGGGTCCGGTAGCGCTCGGCGTAGCGCCGTTCCGCCTCGTGGACCCGGTCCGGCTCGGTGCGGACCCGGGCGCGGCCCTCCAGGGTCGCCCAGCGGCGGCCGTCCACCTGGCAGACCGCGACCCGGGCGCCCTCCTCTCCCGCCGCCCGCACATGGGCCGCCTTCGCGCTCGACCCGCTGGTGATCACCCGGGCCAGCCGCGCCTCGGGGTCGTAGGTAACCCCGACGGGTACGACATGCGGACTGCCGTCCCGGCGCAGGGTCGTCAGCGTGCACAGATGGCGCTCCCGCCAGAAGGCGAGGTACGCGGCGTCCGGGGTGGCCGGATCCGTGGGGTGGGAGTGGCTGCTCATACCCAGGAAGCTAATACCGGCGACCTTGAGCGGAATGGACTCAACTTTGTGTACGCTGGTCAAGTCAGCACAGGGAGGAGAACGCGAACGTGGACGCCGAGCTGACCAACAGGAGCCGGGACGCGATCGGCGCGGCCGGCAACCGGGCCGTGACCGAGGGCAACCCGGACCTCACCCCGGCCCACCTGCTCCTGGCCCTGCTCCAGGGGCAGGACAACGAGAACATCACCGACCTGCTCACGGCCGTCGAGGCCGACCAGGCCGCCGTGCGCTCCGGCGCCGAGCGGATCCTCGCCGCGCTGCCCAGCGTGGCCGGCTCCACCGTCGCGCCCCCGCAGCCGAACCGCGACATGCTGGCCGTGATCGCCGACGCCGGAGAGCGCGCCAAGGACCTCGGCGACGAGTACCTGTCCACCGAACACCTGCTGATGGGCATCGCCGCCAAGGGCGGCCCGGCGGCCGACGTGCTCAAGGGGCAGGGCGCCGACGCAAGGAAGCTCCAGGAGGCCTTCCAGAAGGCCAGGGGAGGACGCAGAGTGACCAACGCCGATCCGGAGGGGTCGTACAAGGCCCTGGAGAAGTTCGGCACCGACTTCACCGCGGCCGCCCGCGAGGGCCGGCTCGACCCGGTCATCGGCCGTGACCACGAGATCCGCCGGGTCGTCCAGGTGCTGTCCCGCCGCACCAAGAACAACCCGGTGCTCATCGGTGAGCCCGGCGTCGGCAAGACCGCCGTCGTGGAGGGGCTCGCCCAGCGGATCGTCAAGGGCGACGTGCCCGAGTCCCTGAAGAACAAGCGGCTCGTCGCGCTCGACCTCGGCGCCATGGTCGCCGGGGCCAAGTACCGCGGCGAGTTCGAGGAGCGCCTCAAGACCGTCCTCGCCGAGATCAAGGACTCCGACGGGCAGATCATCACCTTCATCGACGAGCTGCACACCGTGGTCGGCGCGGGCGCCGGCGGCGACTCGGCGATGGACGCGGGCAACATGCTCAAGCCGATGCTGGCCCGCGGTGAGCTGCGCATGGTCGGCGCCACCACGCTGGACGAGTACCGCGAGCGGATCGAGAAGGACCCGGCGCTGGAGCGCCGCTTCCAGCAGGTGCTGGTCGCCGAGCCGACCGTCGAGGACACCATCGCCATCCTGCGCGGGCTCAAGGGCCGCTACGAGGCCCACCACAAGGTGCAGATCGCGGACAGCGCCCTGGTGGCCGCGGCCACCCTCTCCGACCGGTACATCACCTCCCGCTTCCTGCCCGACAAGGCCATCGACCTCGTCGACGAGGCCGCCTCCCGGCTGCGCATGGAGATCGACTCGTCCCCCGTCGAGATCGACGAACTCCAGCGGTCCGTGGACCGGCTGAAGATGGAGGAACTCGCCCTCGGCAAGGAGACCGACCCGGCCTCCCGGGAACGCCTGGACCGGCTGCGCCGTGACCTCGCCGACAAGGAGGAGGAGCTGCGTGGCCTCACCGCCCGCTGGGAGAAGGAGAAGCAGTCCCTCAACCGGGTCGGCGAGCTGAAGGAACGCCTGGACGACCTGCGTGGCCAGGCCGAACGCGCGCAGCGCGACGGCGACTTCGACACCGCATCCAAGATGCTCTACGGCGAGATCCCCGCCCTGGAGAAGGAGCTGGAGGCCGCGTCCGAGGCGGAGGAGGAGGCCTCCCGGGACACCATGGTCAAGGACGAGGTCGGCTCCGACGACATCGCCGACACCGTGGCCGCCTGGACCGGCATCCCCGCCGGGCGGCTGCTGGAGGGCGAGACGCAGAAGCTGCTGCGCATGGAGGACGAGCTCGGCAAGCGGCTGATCGGCCAGGGCGAGGCGGTCCGCGCGGTGAGCGACGCCGTACGCCGCTCCCGCGCCGGCATCGCCGACCCCGACCGGCCCACCGGCTCCTTCCTCTTCCTCGGCCCCACCGGCGTCGGAAAGACCGAACTCGCCAAGGCGCTCGCCGACTTCCTCTTCGACGACGAGCGGGCCATGGTCCGCATCGACATGTCGGAGTACGGCGAGAAGCACAGCGTGGCCCGGCTGGTCGGCGCGCCCCCCGGCTACGTCGGCTACGAGGAGGGCGGCCAGCTCACCGAGGCGGTGCGCAGGCGGCCGTACAGCGTCGTGCTCCTGGACGAGGTGGAGAAGGCGCACCCCGAGGTCTTCGACATCCTGCTCCAGGTGCTGGACGACGGCCGACTGACGGACGGTCAGGGGCGCACGGTCGACTTCCGCAACACCATCCTGGTGCTCACCTCCAACCTGGGCAGCCAGTACCTGGTCGACCCGGTGCTCGGCGAGACGGAGAAGAAGGAACAGGTGCTGGAGGCGGTACGGACCGCCTTCAAGCCGGAGTTCCTCAACCGGCTGGACGACCTGGTGGTGTTCTCCGCGCTGAGCAAGGACGAGCTGGCCAGGATCGCCCGCCTCCAGATCGACCGGCTCGCGGAGCGGCTCGCGGAGCGCCGGCTCGGCCTGGAGATCACGGACGAGGCCCTCGCCTGGCTCGCCGAGGAGGGCAACGACCCGGCCTACGGCGCCCGTCCGCTGCGCCGCCTGGTCCAGACCGCCATCGGCGACCGGCTCGCCAGGGAGATCCTCTCCGGCGAGATCAAGGACGGCGACACGGTCCGGGTGGACCGTTTCGGCGAAGGGCTGATCGTGGGTCCGGCGACCGGGAAAACGCTGTGACCGGCGCTGGAAGGACGGATCCTGTCAGCCGTCGGCTGACAGGCGGGGGCCGGGCTTGCCACCCCCCTCCCCGCATGGGGGAGGATGACAGAATCCGTACGAAGGGAAATTCACGGTGACCATCGACCCGTCCTCGATTCCGAATTTCGGGGGCCAGCCCGAGCCGCAGCCCCAAGGACCAGCGGGCCCCGTCGTCCCGGATCAGGACCTCGTGAAGCAGCTCCTCGACCAGATGGAGCTCAAGTACGTCGTCGACGACGAGGGTGACCTCGCGGCGCCGTGGGAGCAGTTCCGTACCTACTTCATGTTCCGTGGGGAGGCCGAGCAGGCCGTCTTCTCGGTGCGGACGTTCTACGACCGCCCCCACAAGATCGACGAGAAGCCGCAGCTCCTGGAGTCCATCGACGACTGGAACCGGCGGACCCTGTGGCCCAAGGTCTACAGCCACACCCACGACGACGGCAGCGTCCGCCTCATCGGTGAGGCGCAGATGCTGATCGGCACGGGCGTCGACCTCAACCACTTCGTCTCCTCCACGGTCAGCTGGGTGCGCGCCGCCATCGAGTTCGACAAGTGGCTGGTCGAGCAGCTCGGCCTGGAGAACGCGGTCAACGAGGCCGAGGAGCCCGGCGACGACGACGCGTCGGAGTAGGCGTTCACAGCGGCGTGTGGGCGAACACGACCAGATACGCGCCGTAGACGAAGGAGAGCCCGGCCAGGGCGCAGACCACCACGGTCGCGTGCCAGGGCCGGGCTCTCGCCGTCCGTACCAGCGCGCAGGCCAGCGGGAGCAGCAGCGGGAACGCGGGCAGCAGGAAGCGCGGCTTGGACTCGAAGAAGCCGGAACCGCCGAGCGCGATGAGCAGCAGCACCCCGCTGTGCACCAGCAGCGGCAGCGGGGCGCGGTCGGCGATCAGCAGCGCGTACAGCAGTACGGCCGCCGCGACGATCACCATCGTCATCGGGAAGACGAACCGGTTGCCGTGCAGCAGCAGCCCGCGGACGAAGTGCAGCGAGCCGTGCCCCAGGTCGAACCGGGACCCCCACAGCCGCTGCACCTCGAAGTAGCCGCCCAGCGGGTCGCCCTTGCGCAGGCCCACCCAGAGCACATACGCCGACCAGCCCAGCGGGGCCAGCGCGGCGCCCGTCCACAGCCTGTGGGAAACGTGCCCGTCGCGCCGGAACCCGCGATACGCCTCGCAGGCCGCCGCGACGACGACGGCGGTGGCGACGGCGAACCCGTTCGGCCGGGAGAGCCCGGCCAGCGCCGCGAGGCCGCCCGCCCACAGCCAGTTGCCGTTCAGCACGGCGTACAGCGACCAGGCGGCGAACGCGGTCAGCACCGGCTCGGTGTACGCCATCGACAGCACCACCGAGTGCGGCAGCAGTCCCCACAGCACGACCAGCGCGGTGCCGACGGCCCTGCCGTGCAGCCGCTCGCCGAGCGCGTAGATGCCGCAGGCGGCGACCGCGGCCGCGGTCCAGGACACCACCAGTCCGGCGGCACCTCCGCCGAGCGGGGTCAGGGTGGTCACGGCGCGCACCAGCGCCGGGTAGAGCGGGAAGAACGCCAGGTCGCTGTGGACGATGCCCGGCTTGAAGTACAGCGTGCGGCCGTAGCCGTGCGCGGCGATACCCAGGTACCACAGCGAGTCCCAGGACCGGCCGAGCAGGGCGAGCGGCTGGCGGCCGGTGGTCCACGCGGCCACGGCGAGTACGGCGGCCTGCGTCACCCGTGTGACGGCGAACAGTACGACGGCGACCCCGCTCGCCGCGGCGAGGGACAGCCGGGGGCGGACACGGTCCCGGTGACCGGGCTCGTGTGTGACCGCGGACGGGGCGTACGTGGTGCTGGCGTGGGTCGTCACATCTCCGCACCTTGCAGTGGAGATCGCCGGTTCGCGAGCAGGGAGCATCCGAGCGGGTGTGGTTGACGGCGGCCCGGCGTGGCGGCGTGACACGCCGGGCTTCGTCTGCTTCTCGGTGCCCGCCGGTGGATCGGGGATGATCTCCTGCATGTTCACGAAGAAGGAAACGCACATCGTCGTACTGAACGAGCTCGACCGCGCCCGCGTCGCGCTCCAGGAGGCCCTCCACGGGGCCGAGGGCACCCCGGACGCGCCCGGCCTGCGGCGCGCCCTGGAAATAGTCGACGGGATCGGCGCCGGCGAGGACCCTCAGGTGCGCTGGGTCCGCGAGGTGCTGACCGGCCGGAACATCGACCCGCGCGAGAGCGAGATCCACGCGATCAAGGCCCTGCGCGAGGCCCAGCCGGGGCTCTCCCTGATCGCGGCGGTGGACCTGGTGCGACGCTGCCGGACCGCCACCGACCGCTGACTCAGAGACGGCGCAGCCGCTCCGCCGCCTCCCGCAGCACTTCCTCCCGTTTGCAGAACGCGAAGCGTACGAAGGGGGCGCCCGCGTCCTGGTCGTCGTAGAAGACCGCGTTGGGGACGGCGACCACGCCCGCGCGTTCGGGCAGGGCGCGGCAGAAGGCGAGGCCGTCCTTCTCGCCGAGCGGGCGGATGTCGGTGGTGACGAAGTAGGTGCCGGCCGGCCGGAACACCTCGAAGCCCGCGTCGGCGAGCCCCGCGGCCAGCAGGTCCCGCTTCGCCGCCATGGAGGCGCGCAGCTCGGAGAAGTACGTGTCGGGCAGTGCCAGGGCTTCGGCGACCGCGTACTGGAACGGCCCCGACGACACGTACGTCAGGAACTGCTTGACCGAGCGCACGGCCGTCACCAGCTCCGGTGCCGCCGTCACCCAGCCGACCTTCCAGCCGGTGAAGGAGAAGGTCTTGCCGGCGGAGCCGATCGTCACGGTGCGCTCGCGCATGCCGGGGAAGGTGGCGAGCGGCAGGTGCACGGCGTCGTCGAAGACCAGGTGCTCGTAGACCTCGTCCGTCACCACCAGCAGGTCCCGTTCCACCGCCAGCTCGGCCACCGCGGACAGTTCCTCGCGGGTCAGGACCGTGCCGGTCGGGTTGTGCGGGGTGTTGATCAGGAGCAGGCGGGTGCGGTCCGTGACCGCGGCGCGCAGCTCGTCCAGGTCGAGGCGGAAGGCGCCGCCGTCCGGGCGCAGGGTGACCGGCACCCGGGTGCCGCCCGCCATCGCGATGCACGCGGCGTAGGAGTCGTAGTACGGCTCCAGCGCGACGACCTCGTCACCCGGTTCGAGCAGCGCCAGCAGCGCGGCGGCGATGGCCTCGGTGGCGCCCGCCGTGACCAGCACCTCCGTGTCCGGGTCGTGGTCGAGGCCGTAGCGGCGCCGCTGGTGGTCGGCGATCGCGGTGCGCAGCTCGGGGATGCCGGGCCCCGGCGGGTACTGGTTGCCGCGCCCCTCCAGCAGGGCGCGCGCGGCCGCCTCGCGGATCTCCTCGGGGCCGTCCGTGTCGGGAAAGCCCTGGCCCAGGTTGATCGACCCGGTCCGCACGGCGAGCGCGGACATCTCGGCGAAGATCGTCGTCCCGAACCCGGCGAGCCGGCGGTTGAGCAGGGGGCGTGCGCTTGAGGTCATGCCCGTCATCCTGCGCCGAAGCTCTGGAGTTCCTCAACTGTGCTTTGGCGTCCGCGTGGGCCGGGCATCCCCGTCTCACGCACAGACGAGGCGCCCACGGGGGGACGCTTCGGGGGACGGAAGGAGGGTGACGCCATGGAAATCGGCATCGTCCTGATGGTGATGGTGGTCCTGTTCATCGCGGCCCTGGGACGCTCGCGGCGCGCGAGGCGGCGCGGCGGCCGGCGCGGTGGCTCGTCCGGGTCGTCCGACAGCAGCAGCTGGTGGGCGGGCGGCGCGGCCGCGGACTCGTCGTCCAGCGGTCACCACGGGCACCACGGAGGCCATGGGGGACACAGCGGGCACGGCGGGCACGGTGGGCACTCGTGCGGCGGTGGCCACTCCTCCTGCGGCGGCGGTTCGTCCTGCGGCGGGGGTTCGTCCTGCGGTGGCGGCGGCGGATGCGGCGGAGGCAACTGACCGGAGGGACAGGCGAAATAGGGGACATGGGGGACAGGAGAGGCGGGAGAGGCCAGGGGGAGGGGGCCTGCGGGAGCCGGGGGGCGGGCGGATGCATCGGACACTGTTGAACAGTTGAGCTGTGCAGCCCCCTGAGGGATGGAAACCCCACGAAGTTGGGTAAAAACGCTGTGGCGGCGCCGCAGTTCATGATTCCCTCTAAAACGCCATCGCAGCCCCTCGGACGTCCCGCAGACATCTCCTCCCCGGCCGGGCCGGCGGAGCCGACCGGGTCGGCGGAGCCGATCCCCCCGGTGCCGAACGGGGTTGCGCCGGGTCCTCCTCCCTTTTCTCTTTGTCTCTTTGCGCGTTAGCGGAGCCGATCCATGCTCACGACCCTGAACACCTCCTACACCGATACACGCGCGGCCGACCTGGCCTGGGCGCTGGGACGGGAGCCGCTCCCCGCCCTTGCCACTCTCGACCTCGAACTCACGGGTGCCAAGCTCCAGTTGCGGCTGCTCGGCGCGTCCCACCAGGTGCTCCTGGACGAGCAGCGGGGCGCCTGCTCGGAGACGGTGGCGTGCATCCCGGGGTCCAGCACGCCCCTGCCGCTCGGCGTGGCCAAGCGGGTCGGCGACTGGGAGTACGAGTTCGCGGCCCGCGTGGAGGTCCTCACGCCCGGCTCTTTCGCGGGCCGCGCCCAGGAGTTGCTGGCGCTCGTCTCCGACCACCCGCAGGGCCTCGCCGGGGTCTTCCCCGGCAGCCCGCACGCCTTCACCGCGATGCTCGCCCAGCGGCACGAGGGCCAGGTGCACTGGCGTACCTGGCACGCCTATCCGCAGGACGGCCAACTGGTGGCGACCCGGACCAGGGTGGGCGTGCGGGTGCCGGTGGCCCGTCCGGAGCGGCTGACGGCGTAAACATCCCGCACGCCAAGGAACTTCAGTTCCACACGTGTGGGTGACAAAGCGTGCCGGGCATGTGACGTAACGTCGGGGAGTGATCGATCCGCACGCGCCCGCCCGCCCCGGCTCGCCGCCGTCCTGGGGCGCCCCCGCGCGGCTGCCCGTACGGCCCGGGACCGGTCGGTTCCTGGTCCTCGCGTGCGTCTTCGTCTGCGCGGCCTGCGGCCTTGTGTACGAACTCGAACTCGTCGCCCTCGCGTCGTACTTGACCGGTGACACGGTCACCCAGGCCTCCGTCGTGCTGTCCGTGATGGTCTTCGCGATGGGCATCGGCTCGCTCGCCGCGAAACGGCTGCGCCGGTACGGCGCGGCCGGCTTCGGCGCGGTGGAGGCGATGCTCGCGCTCATCGGCGGATGCAGCGCGATGGCCCTGTACGCGGTCTTCGCCTGGACCGGCGCCTGGGGCGGCCTGTGGGCCGACGGACCGCGCTGGATCCTGGTCGCCTTCTCCCTCGCCATCGGACTGCTCATCGGCGCCGAGGTCCCGCTGCTGATGGAGCTCATCCAGCGGATCCGCCGCCAGGACGCGGGCGGCGCGGTCGCCGACCTGTTCGCGGCGGACTACGTGGGCGCGCTGGCCGGCGGCCTCGCCTTCCCCTTCCTGCTGCTGCCGTGTCTGGGTCAGCTGACCGGCACGCTGCTCACCGGCGCGGTCAACGTCGTCGCGGGCGGCGCCCTCGTCCTCGGCCTGTTCCGGCGCGACCTCACCCGGCGCGCCCGCCGGCTGCTGCTGGCCGCGGGCCTCGCCGTCCTCGCCGCCCTCGCCTGCGCGGCCGTATTCGTCGACGACTTCGAACGGGCCGCACGCCACGCGGTGTACGGCGGTGACGTCCGGGTCGCGGTCCGGACGGACGTCCAGGAGGTGGTCCTCACCGGCGGCACCCACGGCCGCCCGCTGGACCTCTTCCTCGACGGCAGGCTGCGGGTCGACGGCCGTGACGAGCGCCGCTACCACGCGGCCCTGGTCGACCCGGCGATGCGGGGCCCGCACGCGCGCGTGCTGATCCTCGGCGGCGGGGACGGGCTGGCCGCGCGGGAGGTGCTGCGCCACGCGGACGTACGGCGGCTCGACGTGCTCGAACGCGACCCCGGCCTGATCCGGCTGGCCCGCGAGGACCCGCCCCTGTCCCGCCTCAACCACCACGCGTACGACGACCGCCGCGTCCACATCACCACCGGCGACGCGTTCGCCCGACTGCGCGAGACACCCGGGGCGCGGTACGACGTCGTCATCGCCGACCTGCCCGACCCCTGCCTCACCGACAGCACCAAGTTCTACTCACAGGAGTTCTACGGCCTGGCCCGCCGGTCGCTGACCCCCGGCGGGCGTCTGGTCGTCCACGCGGGCCGGCACGCCTTCTGGACGGTGGACGCCACCCTGCGCGCGGCGGGCTTCGCCACCTCGCCCTACCGGGGCCCACGCGAGCGGGGTTTCCTGCTGGCCGCGCCGGGACCGGTGGCACCGCCCCTGACACCGCCGTACGCACACCGGACACCGCGTCCGCCGCACGAGGACCCGCCCCCGTCGACACTGGTGCACCCTCGCTACTGAACACCGGCCGCCTAACACCGGCCGACCCAAAAAACGCGAGGGAGGATACGCCCCGCCCGCACATGGGTAGGCTTCGCGAACATGGAGCACGAGGTCTTCGTCCCGGTTCCCCCCGACCGCATGCGAGCCGCGCTGGGGGATCCCGCGCGCGTCGCCCGTGCGGTTCCCGGGCTCCAGCAGGACGCCGGAGCGGAGCCGGTCACGGGCCGGCTGAAGGTGCGGGTCGGCAGCCACTCGGTAACCTACCGGGGGTCGGCCCGGGTCACCCCGAGGGACGACGGGTCGTATGCCGTCGAGGGTGACGCGACGGAGGCCCGGGGCACCGGCTCCGTGAAATACGCGCTCACCCTGCGGCTGCGGGACACGGACGGCGGCACCACGGTCACCTTCGACGGCACGGCCACGGCGGACGGCCGGGTCGCGGAACTGCCGCCGGAGGCGGTGACATCGGCGGCGACCCGGCTGCTGAGCCGCTTCGTGGAGGGACTCGGCGCGACGGCGGAGGAACCCGAACCCGAACCGGAGCCGGAGCCCGGGCCCGCGCCGGAGAGCACCGACACACCCACAGCCACACCCGCCTCCGTCTTCGACACCGAGGTCCCGCCCCCCGCCCTGGACCCCTCCTCGGATCCTTCCCTGGACTCCGCCGCGGACTTCACCGAGGCCGCCGTACCGCCCGCCGAGGCGGCGCACGCGCGGCGGACGATGATCGGGCGCAGCGCGGAGGAGGTGGACCACGCCCCGCCGCGCGGCCGTTACGCCCCCGTACCGGCCCCGCAGACCGTCGCCGGGCGCACCACGCTGCGCTGGGCGGCGCCGGCCGCCGCCCTGGCCGTGGCGTCGGCGATCGTGGTGGGGCGGGCGCTGCGCAGACGCAGTTGAGTAGGGTCGTGCCGTGAGTAACGAAGACATCACGCTGACCGCGGGCGACGCGGAAGTGACGGTGCGGCCCGGCAACGGCTGCCGTGTCGGAGGACTGCGGGTCGGCGGCGTCGAACTGCTGCGGCAGGGCGAGCGCTTCGGCTGCTTCCCGATGGTGCCCTGGTGCGGCCGTATCAGGGAGGGGCGTTTCCTGAGCGGCGGCACCGAACACCAGATGCCGCTCAACTCCCCGCCGCACGCCATCCACGGCACCGCACGCGACGGCGCCTGGCGAGTCGCCCGGCTCGCCGCGCACGAGGCGGTCCTGACGTACGACCTGGTGGACCCCTGGCCCTACTCCGGCCGTGTCACCCAGTGCGTCACGCTGACCGAGGACACGCTGACGCTGGCCATGTCCGTGGAGACGTACGACTCCTCGTTCCCCGCGCAGATCGGCTGGCACCCCTGGTTCAACCGCAGCCTGGGCGGCGAGGACGCGCGGCTCGACTTCACCCCTGCCTGGCAGGAGGAGCGCGGCGACGACCACCTGCCCACCGGTCACCGGATCGACCCGAAGCCGGGCCCCTGGGACGACTGCTTCGGCATGCCGGGCGGGGTGGACGCCACGCTCACCTGGCCGGGACAGCTGGAGTTGCGGGTGACGAGCCCGGAGCAGTGGGCCGTCGTCTACGACGAGCAGGCGGAGGCCATCTGCGTGGAGCCCCAGACGGGCCCGCCGAACGGGCTGAACACCGCGCCGCGCCTGGTCACACCGCTGGAGCCGCTGGAGGCCAGCACCATCTGGAGTTGGCGCCGCCTCTAAGCTGTCGGTATGACGGACGTACGTGGCGCGCTGCTTCAGCAGATCAAGGACAAGGCCGTGGTGCACGGCAAGGTGACCCTGTCGTCGGGCCTGGAGGCCGACTACTACGTGGACCTGCGCCGCATCACCCTCGACGGCGAGGCCGCCCCGCTGGTCGGCGAGGTGCTCCTGGAGCTGACCGCGGACCTCGACTTCGACGCGGTGGGCGGGCTGACCATGGGCGCCGACCCGGTCGCGGCCGCGATGCTGCACGCCGCCGCGGCGCGGGGCCGCAGGCTGGACGCCTTCGTCGTACGGAAGGCGGCGAAGGCGCACGGTCTTCAGCGGCGCGTCGAGGGCCCGGAGATCCAGGGCCGCCGGGTGCTGGTGGTGGAGGACACCTCCACCACCGGCGGTTCGCCGCTGACCGCGGTGGAGGCGGTGCGCGAGGCGGGTGCCGAGGTCGTCGCCGTGGCGACCATCGTGGACCGGGCGACCGGCGCCGCCGAGAAGATCGAGGCGGGTACGGGGGTTCCGTACCGGTTCGCCTACTCCAAGGACGAACTGGGTCTGGACTGAGCGCGGAGTTTTCCACAGGCTGGACGGGGTGGCCCTCGGATCCGGCTCCGTCTGCGAAGATGAGCCCGACGACGACGTCACCCCCTAGGTCAGGGCAGTAGTACGTAGGACGCAGCAACCCAACCCGCAACCCGTACAACAAGGAGCGGACACATGCCCATCGCAACCCCTGAGGTCTACAACGAGATGCTCGACCGGGCGAAGGCAGGCAAGTTCGCCTACCCGGCCATCAACGTCACCTCGTCCCAGACCCTCCACGCGGCCCTGCGCGGTTTCGCGGAGGCGGAGAGCGACGGCATCATCCAGATCTCGACGGGTGGCGCCGAGTTCCTGGGCGGTCAGTACAGCAAGGACATGGTCACGGGCGCGGTCGCGCTGGCCGAGTTCGCGCACATCGTCGCCGCGAAGTACCCGGTCACGGTCGCGCTGCACACCGACCACTGCCCGAAGGACAAGCTCGACGGGTATGTGCGTCCGCTGCTGGCGGTCTCCGAGGAGCGGGTGAAGAACGGTCAGAACCCGCTCTTCCAGTCGCACATGTGGGACGGCTCCGCCGAGACCCTCGCCGACAATCTGGCCATCGCCCAGGAGCTGCTGGAGCGCGCCCGCGCCGCCAAGATCATTCTTGAGGTGGAGATCACCCCGACCGGCGGCGAGGAGGACGGCGTCTCCCACGAGATCAACGACTCCCTCTACACCACGGTCGACGACGCGATCCGTACGGCGGAGGCACTCGGCCTCGGCGAGAAGGGCCGCTACCTGCTCGCCGCGTCCTTCGGCAACGTGCACGGCGTGTACAAGCCGGGCAACGTGGTGCTGCGGCCCGAGCTGCTGAAGGAGCTGGCCGACGGCGTCGCCGCGAAGTTCGGCAAGCCGTCGCCGTTCGACTTCGTCTTCCACGGCGGTTCCGGTTCCTCCGAGGAGGAGATCGCGACCGCGCTGGAGAACGGCGTCGTCAAGATGAACATCGACACCGACACGCAGTACGCGTTCACCCGCCCGGTCGCCGACCACATGTTCAAGAACTACGACGGCGTCCTGAAGGTCGACGGCGAGGTCGGCTCCAAGAAGACGTACGACCCGCGTACCTGGGGCAAGGTGGCCGAGGCGTCGATGGCCGCCCGTGTCCTGGAGGCGACCCAGCACCTGCGCTCGGCGGGCATGAAGATCAAGTAGTGGGCCCCGGTTCCACGGCCGTACGAGCATGTCGCCGTACGGCCGTGGCGGGGTATACCTGGGTACATGCCAGATGTCCGGCTGGCCTCGTCCCAGGGCAAGTGGATCCTGCTCACCACGGTGCTCGGTTCCAGCATGGCCATGCTGGACTCGACCGTCGTCAACGTGGCGCTGCCGCGCATCGGCGAGGATCTGAACGCGGACCTGGCCGCCCTCCAGTGGACGGTCAACGCGTACATGCTGACCCTGGCGGGTCTGATCCTGCTGGGCGGATCACTCGGCGACCGGTACGGCCGCCGCAGGACCTTCGTCGTGGGCGTGGTCTGGTTCGCCACCGCGTCCCTGCTGTGCGGGTTCGCGCCGAACGCGGGCGTCCTCATCGCCGCCCGCGCCCTCCAGGGCATCGGCGGCGCCCTTCTCACCCCGGGCTCGCTCGCCCTGATCCAGGCCTCCTTCCATCCGGACGACCGGGCCAGGGCGGTCGGCCTGTGGTCCGGGTTCGGGGGCGTCGGGGCGGCCGTCGGCCCGTTCCTCGGCGGCTGGCTGGTGGACGGCCCCGGCTGGCGCTGGGTGTTCCTGCTGAACGTGCCGGTGGCCCTGGTCTGCGTCCCCGTCGCGGTACGGCACGTGCCCGAGTCGCACGACGGCGGCGGTCACGGCCGCTTCGACGTCCTCGGCGCGGTGCTGGGCGCCCTGGCGCTGGCCCTGGTGACGTACGCGCTGATCGAGGCGCCCAACGGATCACCCGCCGTGATCGCCACCGGCGTGGCGGGCCTGGCGGCCGCC
Source organism: Streptomyces sp. NPDC086787 (assembly GCF_044745865.1). Taxonomy (NCBI): domain Bacteria; kingdom Bacillati; phylum Actinomycetota; class Actinomycetes; order Kitasatosporales; family Streptomycetaceae; genus Streptomyces; species Streptomyces sp. NPDC086787. Next base: position 332,913 of record NZ_JBIVBC010000003.1, read on the forward strand.
GGAGTGTTCGTGTACGTGGAGAAACACCGCCCCGACCCGATGCTGCCCCTGGGAATCTTCGCGTCGCGCCAGTTCACGGCCGTCAACCTGGTCACCCTGTGTGTGTACGCGGCGTTCGGCGGGTTCTTCTTCCTCACCGCGCTCCAGCTCCAGGTGGTGGCCGGCTACTCGCCCCTCCAGGCGGGCACGGCGCTGCTGCCGACCACCGTGATGATGCTGCTGTTCTCGGCCCGCTCGGGCGCGCTGGCCGACCGCATCGGCCCGCGCGTCCCGCTCACCGTCGGCCCGCTGCTGTGCGCGGTCGCGATGCTGCTGATGCTGCGGGTGGGCCCGCACGCCGACTACCTCACGGACGTCCTGCCCGCCCTGCTGGTCATGGGCACCGGCATGGTCGCCCTGGTCGCCCCGCTGACCGCCACGGTGCTGGCCTCCGTGGACGTCACCCGGGCGGGACTGGCCAGCGGCGTCAACAACGCGGCGGCCCGCGCGGCCGGCCTGATCGCGGTGGCCGCGCTGCCCGTGCTGACCGGCATGGGCCCCGAGGCGTACCGCTCGCCGCCCGCCTTCAACGCCGCGTTCGACAGGGCGATGCCGATCTGCGCGGGCGTGCTGGTGGTCGGCGCCGCCCTGGCGTTCACGTTCGTCCGGGGCCTGCCCCCGGGCTGCCGCCGCCCGGAGTGCCGTCACCACGGCTGTGTGACCGCGCCCCCCTTGGAACGGGGGCCGGCGTTGTCGGCCCGTCGGGCGATCGGGGACGAGGCCCGTCCAGGCCCGAAAGGGGAGCCCGGGGGCCGCGGCCCCCGATGACGGCCCCCCGCACGGGTCACCCCAGGAGCTCGGCGAACGCCGTCTCGTCGCTGTCGCGCAGGAACTGCCGGCACCGCTCGCTCTCGTCCTTCTCGCCGATCGACTCGGCGGCCTGCGCGAGCACGGCCAGGCAGCGCAGGAAGCCCCGGTTGGGGTGGTGGCTCCAGGGGATCGGGCCGTGACCCTTCCAGCCGCCCCGCCGCAGGGCGTCGAGCCCCCGGTGGTAGCCGGTGCGGGCGTACGCGTACGACTCGATCACCCGGCCCCCCGCGAACGCCTCCTCGGCGAGCAGCGCCCACGCGGGCGAGAACGTCGGGTACCTGGCCGCCACCTCGGCGGGCGGCAGGGACTCGTCGTCGAGCAGGCGGTAGGCCTCCTCGTTCGCGGGGAGGTACGTCGGGTCGGGGCCGCCGAGCAGGTTCGTGTGGGTCGTCATGGATGCAGTCTGCCACCGGCGGACCGGCACCGACGACGACGTCCACCCCGGTCAGGGCTTGCCGTGACCGGGGTGATTACGGAGGATGCCGGTGGGGACCGGGGCCCCCGTGCCGGCATCGGCAGGGGCGGACCGCTACCCGGAGCAACAGCAGGAGACAGCGATGTCCCACCAGGCTCATCCCCCGACCGAAGCCCCCGAGGCCGTAGAAGTGCCCGGGGCCGCTGAGGCCACTGAGCCCGAGACCCCGCATCTCGACTTCGCCGGCACCACGCCGTACGAGGACTATGTCCGGGCGGACGTGCTCACCCACCTCCAGCACACCCTCTCCGACGACCCCGGTGAGATGGTCTTCCTGGTGACGACCCAGGTCATGGAGCTGTGGTTCACCGTCATCGTGCACGAGTGGGAGACCGCGGCCCGTGCCCTGCGCGAGGACCGGGTGCCGGTGGCGGTCGACGCGCTGAAACGTTCCGTTCGGGAGCTGGAGGCGCTCAACGCCTCCTGGCGGCCGCTCGGGCAGCTCACCCCGGCCCAGTTCAACTCGTACCGCTCCGCCCTCGGCGAGGGCTCCGGCTTCCAGTCGGCGATGTACCGCCGCATGGAGTTCCTGCTCGGCGAGAAGTCCGCGTCGATGCTCGTACCGCACCGGGGCGCCCCGCGCGTCTACGCGGAGCTGGAGAAGGCCCTGCACGAGCCGAGCCTGTACGACGAGGTGGTACGGCTCCTCGCACGGCGCGGCCACCCGGTCCCCGAGTCGTTCCTCGCCCGTGACGTGTCGCTGCGCTACGAGCCCTCGCCGGAGGTCGAGGAGGCCTGGACCGCCGTCTACTCCGGCGACGCGGACGCGGAGCTCGCCCGGCTGGGCGAGGCGCTGACCGACGTGGGCGAGCTGGTCTGGCGCTGGCGCAACGACCATCTGGTCGCCACCCGCCGGGCGATGGGCGCGAAGGCAGGCACCGGCGGTTCGGCCGGGGTGGCCTGGCTGGAGAAACGAGCCCGCAAGAACGTGTTCCCCGAGCTGTGGACGGCGAGATCCCATGTCTGAGCATGCCCTGCGCGCGGAGAAGCTCGACGCCGGCGACGAGCTCGCCGCCCTGCGCGACCGTTTCGTCCTCGACGACGTCGTCTACCTGGACGGCAACTCCCTCGGCGCGCTGCCCGTGCACGTCCCCGCCCTGGTCGATGACGTCGTCCGCCGCCAGTGGGGCGAGCTGCGCATCCGCTCCTGGCAGGAGAGCGGCTGGTGGACCGCTCCCGAACGGATCGGCGACCGGATCGCCACGCTGGTCGGGGCGGCGCCGGGGCAGATCGTGGTCGGCGACTCCACCAGCGTCAACGTCTTCAAGGCGCTGGTGGCGGCGGTGCGGATGGCGGGGGAGGACCGGGACGAGATCCTGGTCGACGCCACCGCCTTCCCCTCGGACACCTACATCGCCGAGTCCGCCGCCCGGCTCACCGGACGAGCGCTGCGCCCGGTGATCCCGTCCGACGTGCCCGGCGTGCTGTCCGGCCGTACGGCGGCGGTGCTGCTGAACCACGTCGACTACCGCACCGGACGCCTGCACGACCTGCCCGCGCTCACGGCCGCCGTCCGTGCGGCGGGCGCCGTCTCGGTCTGGGACCTGTGCCACAGCGCGGGCGCGCTGCCGGTCGGCCTGGACGAGCACGGGGTGGACCTGGCCATCGGCTGCACCTACAAGTATCTGAACGGCGGCCCGGGTTCACCGGCGTACCTGTATGTGCGGACCGGCCTCCAGGACCGGTTCGACAGTCCGCTGCCCGGCTGGAACTCGCACGCCGAGCCGTTCGGCATGCGCCCCGCCTACGCCCCCGCGCCGGGCGCCCTGCACGGTCGCGTCGGCACGCCGGACATCCTCTCCATGCTCGCCCTGGAGGCCGCGCTGGAGGTCTGGGACGGGGTGTCCATGGACGCGGTGCGCGCCAAGTCCCTCGCCCTCACGGACTTCTTCCTGGAGTGCGTGACGGCCTACGCCCCGCCCGGCACCGTGGAGTCGCTGACCCCGGAGGCACACGCGGAGCGCGGCAGCCAGGTCGCGCTGCGCTGCCCCACCGCCGTCGACGTGATGCCGCGGCTGATCGAACGGGGCGTGGTCGGCGACTTCCGCCACCCGGACCTCCTGCGTTTCGGTTTCACCCCGCTGTACGTCGGCTTCGCGGACACCGAACGGGCGGCACGGGTGCTGGGGGAGGTGCTCGGCTAGGCCGCCTAAGGGTGGCGCGGCGGCGTGGATTCCTGCGGGTGATCGGCCGGGTGATCGGCCTGGTACCGTCCAGACCCGTTGCTTCGCTGAGAGGTTGGAGTATGTCCGACGCCGCCGACGCCGCCGCCCGCGCCGCCGCCGAGGAGGAGTCGGCCTTCTCGCATCCGCCCGTCGCCCCGGACGGCACCGCGGCGTACGGCGACCACCCCGACCAGGTGATCGACTTCTACGCCCCGCGCGACGCCGGTTCGCCGTCCCCGGACTCGGCCGCGCCGCTGGTCGTGGTGGTGCACGGCGGCGCCTGGCGGGCCGCGTACGACCGCCGCCACATCACCCCCTTCGCCGATTACCTGGCCCGCCGTGGCTTCGCCGTGGCCAATGTCGAGTACCGGCGGGGCGGCACGATCCCCGCCCAGGGCGGTGCCGGTCCGGTGGCCGGGCGCTGGCCGGACACCTTCGACGACATGGCCGCCGCGCTGGACGCCCTGCCCGCGCTGGTCCGCGAGGCGCTCCCGGGGGCCGATCCGCGCCGTACGGTGCTCACCGGGCACTCGGCGGGCGGTCACCTGGCCCTGTGGGCGGCGGCCAGGCACGTCCTGCCCGCCGGCGCGCCCTGGCGCACGGCCGGGCCCGCGCCCCTGCGCGGTGTGGTCGCCCTCGCCCCCATCGCGGACTTCGAGGTCGCCGGGAAGCTCGGCGTGTGCGGCAACGCGTCCCTTCAACTCCTCGGCGGACCGGAGAAGTTCGCCGAGCGTCGGCCTTTCGCCGACCCCGCCCTGCTCCTCCCCACCGGTATCGCCACCACCCTCGTCCAGGGCCGTACCGACCTGGTCGTGCCGCAGGAGGTCGCCGAGGCGTACGCCGACGCGGCCGCCAGGTCCGGTGAGGTGGTGGGGCTGACCCTGCTGGAGGAAGCCGGTCACTTCCCGCTGATCGACCCGGCGGCGGACGCGTGCGCGGTGGTGGCCGAGGAGATCGCGCAACTGGCCTGGTAGAAGCAGTGGTTGGCGGTCCCTGAGAGGGAGCCCCGTCGTCCCCCTAGGCCTTGAGTGCTACGCGCCGGAACCCCTCCCAAGCCGGACGCGGGCGACACGTCGTGATCCGTAACTTCCCCTCCAGACAAGCCCGATGACCGGGCGTGGCACTGGCAGGGAGAGGACGACATGGGGCGCGACGTCCATGTACGCGAGGACCGGCCCGTCGGAGGCCGACGGGCCGGAGGAGTCCGTGGCCTCCTCGGCGCGCTGATCGCCGCCGCCGTGGTGGTCCCCCTCTCCGCCGCGGCCCGCCCGGAGATCCCGGCGCCCGCCCCGGCCGTCCTCGCCGCGCCCACCGCGGCCGGTCTCCCCGGCACGTACGCGGCGAACCGCGCCAACGCCGCCGAGGCCGCACGGGAGGCGGACGCCGCCGGAGCCGGGCACCGGGCCGCCGCCGACCGGGCGCTGGCCGCCGGCTCCCGTCAGCTCCTCGCCTTCGACGGCCGGGGCTCCGGCCGTGCCACGGAAGTCATCGGCGACCTGGCGCACGCCGATCACGTCGCCGTCCTGGTGCCCGGCTCGGACACGTCCCTCGACACCTACGGCCGTTTCCACCACGCCGCCACCGCCCTGTACGGCGAACTCCCGCGGGACCGGCGGACCGCGGTGGTCGCCTGGCTCGGCTACGACACCCCGGGCACCGTCAGCACGACGGTCACCACAACGGCGCGCGCCGACCTGGCCGCACCGCGACTGCGGGAGTTCCTCGGCGAGTTGCGAGGCGCCCTGCGGCCGGGCACGCAGGTCACCGCCGTGTGCCACTCCTACGGCTCGGTCGTCTGCGGCCGCGCCGCCGACGGCCTGGACGTGGACGACCTCGCGCTCGTCGGCAGCCCCGGCACGGGCGCTCCCACGGCGGCCGCGCTGCACACCCGGGCCCGCGTGTGGGCGGCCCGTGGCGCGCGCGACTGGGTCGCGAACGTGCCGCACACCAGCGTCGACGTGCTCGGCGCCACCGTCGGCTTCGGCACCGACCCGCTCTCCCCGTCCTTCGGCGCCCGTGTCTTCGACGCCGCAGGCGCGGACCACAGCGGCTACTTCACCCCGGGCTCGACAGCCCTCGCCAACCTGGCCCGGATCACCCTGGGCGACACCTCGGAGGTCACCCATGCGTGAGCACATACGACGGGCCGCCGACCGCGTGGACGCGGCCACCCCCGCCTCCCGGGACCGTGCCGTCGACGCCCTGCGCGCCCTCGCGATCCTCGGCGTGGTCCTCGGCCACTGGCTGGTCACGGCCCTGGTCCCGGACGGCGGCGGCACCCTGTACACGGCGAGCCCGCTCCAGCACATGCCCTGGCTGGCACCGATCTCCTGGGCCTTCCAGACCCTCGCCGTCTTCTTCCTGGTCGGCGGCCAGGTGGCGACCCGGGGCTATGCCTCGGCCCGCGCGCGCGGAACGTCGTACGGCGCGTGGCTGCGCGCCCGTCTGGCCCGGCTGTTCCGTCCGGTGGCCGCGCTGCTGACGCTCTGGACGGTGATCGCGGGGGGCCTGCTCCTGTCGGGCACGCCGTACGACACGGTGCACACGCTGACCAAGCTGGCGTTGTCCCCGCTGTGGTTCCTGCTGGTCTTCGCCGCCCTGACGGCGGCGACCCCGCTGGTGTCCCGGCTCAGTCCGCTGTGGCCGCTGGCCGTCGTGCTGCACGTGGACCTGTTCCGGTTCGGCCTGGGCGGCGCCCCCTCCTGGCTCGGCTGGGTCAACCTGGCGGCGGGCTGGCTGGTGCCGTACACCCTGGGCGCGGCCTGGGCCCGGGGCGAACTGGAGGGGCGGCGCGCGGGCTGGGTGCTGTTCGCCGGTGGCGCGGCGGCCACCGCCGGGCTGATCCTCTGGGCGGGCTATCCGGCGTCGATGGTCGGCGTCCCCGGCGCCGCCGTCTCGAACCTGAACCCGCCGACGCTGGCCGCCGTGACCTTCGGGCTCGCCCAGTGCGGGCTGGCCCTGCTGCTGCGCGACCGGCTGCGCCGGACGATGGCCCGGCCGGTGGTGTGGGCGGCGGTGGCGCTGGTCAACCTGTCCGCGATGACGATCTTCCTGTGGCACCAGACGGCGATGATGGCGACGACGGCCACCGCACTCGCGGCGGGCCCGCTGCCCGGTCTGCACACCGTTCCCGACGGTCTGCCCTGGGTGGCCGCCCGGCTGGCCTGGCTCCCGCTGTTCGCCGTCGGGCTCGCCGTATGCTGGGCAGCCTTCCGTGTCCACGAGCAGGGCCCCCGACGCACCGCGAACCGCAGGCCCTCGCGGGTGATCCGCCGCCAGGACCGTAATCACGTGGTACTGGCCGGGTCCCGGCGTAGTACCTGAGACGGACCCCCGAGAACCCCCCTCCGTGGTGACGCCTCCCGCACCACACCCGCCTACCTTTTTCCATGTGACGGAAGCGACCGAGATGACCGACCCGCAGCCGCGACCGCGCGGCGCAGCCAGAAGCACGGCGCACACCGAACGGCGAGGCACCCTGCGGACCACCACCGCCGACCGGCCCCCGGAGTTCCGGCTGGCCGCGGACGCGCTGGAGGGGCTGCGGCAGGACCTGTTCCACGACGTCTCCGCCTACCGTCCGCTGCCCCGCACGGAGCCGCACGGCCGCCTCGCCCGCCGGTTCCCCCGGGTGCGTGAGCTCGCGCCCTGGAAGCGGCACATCCTGGTCGTCGCCCTCGCGGGGCTGACGATGCTGATCGGCTTCGCGGGCGTGACCCCGGGCGAGGGCGGTCCGGCGTTCCCGCTGAGCGGGCTGCTGGCGGCGGGGCCGGTGCTGCTGACCCTGGTGCGTCCGGTGGCCGCGTTCTGGTTCTCGCTCGCCGCGACCACGGTCACCTCGGTGATCGACGGGGCGTACGGCATGGACTGGCCCTGGGGCATGGGCAGCTTCGTGTCCCACCTTCTCGTGCTGACGATCGTCGCCCTGCGCACCCGTCCGCGCACCGCCGGCTGGATGTGGGTGATGACCGCCCTCTACGGCTTCGTCTACGCGAGCGTCACGGGCCGGTACGGCTACGACAGTGACGTCACCCAGATGATGATCATCTCCGCGCTGATCCTGCTGGCCGTCACCGTCCGGCACGTCCGCACGGAGGCGCGCGAGGAGGTGACCGCCGCCCACCAGGAGGTCACCGCCCAGCTGACGGTGACCGAGCACGAGCGCTCCCGCCGCACCCTGCTGGAGGAGCGCACCACCATCGCCCGCGAGCTGCACGACGTGGTCGCCCACCACATGTCGGTGGTCGCCATCCAGGCGGAGGCCGCCCCCTACCGGGTGGAGAACCCGCCGCCGGAGCTGGAGAAGGCGTTCGTCACGATCCGGGAGAACGCGGTGGCGGCCCTGGCCGAGCTGCGCCGGATCCTCGGTGTGGTCCGCGCCGAGGACTACGAGGCGCCGGAGGCCCCGCAGCCGACCCTCGCCGACCTGGACGAGCTCATCGCCAACGTGCGGGAGACGGGTCTGGACGTGACGAAGACGGTGACCGGCGCGGTGCGCGAGCTGCCGCAGGGCATCGAGCTGTCGGCGTACCGGATCGTGCAGGAGGCGCTCAGCAACACCCTGCGGCACGCGCCTGGCGCGGTCGCGAGCGTCGAGATCGGATACGTCCTCGGCGGCCTGGGCCTGCGCATAGTCAACGGCCCGCCGCCCGCCCCGGACCTGATCAAACCCTCGCCCGGCGCGGGCCACGGCATCACGGGCATGCGCGAGCGCGTGTCGATGCTGGACGGCGAGATGACGGCGGCCGCCACGGCCGACGGAGGATACGAGGTGTCGGTGTTCCTGCCGGTGCGGGCAGCCGACGACCGCAGAGACGAAAACGAAGGTGCGGCATGACGATCCGCGTACTGATCGCGGACGATCAGATGATGGTGCGTGAGGGCTTCTCGGTCCTGCTGAACGCGATGCCGGACATCGAGGTCGTGGGCGAGGCCGTCAACGGCCGCGAGGCGGTCCAGCGGGTACGGGAGCTCGCCCCGGACGTCGTGCTGATGGACATCCGCATGCCCGAGCTGAACGGCCTGGAGGCGACCCGGGAGATCGTCGCGGCGGACGGCACGTCGAAGGTGCTGGTGCTGACCACGTTCGACCTGGACGAGTACGTGTACCAGGCGCTGCGCGCGGGGGCCTCCGGGTTCCTGCTGAAGGACGCGTCGGCGAGGCAGTTGGCCGACGCGGTGCGCGTGGTGGCGGCGGGCGAGGCACTTCTCGCCCCCTCGATCACCAAGCGGCTGATCACGGAGTTCTCCCGCCTGTCCGACACACCACGGCTGATGCCGTCCGCGCAGGCGGCGTACGGCGAGCTCACGGAGCGGGAGACGGAGGTCCTGGTCCTCATCGCGCAGGGCCTGTCCAACATGGAGATCGCCGAGCGGCTGGTGGTGGCGGAGTCCACGATCAAGACGCATGTGAGCCGGATCCTGGTGAAGCTGGGCCTGCGGGACCGTACCCAGGCGGCGGTGTTCGCCTACGAGGCGAGACTGGTCACGCCGGGCTGAGACCCCCCTGGTCAGCAGGGGGCCTGGCGGGTAGCGTCCGCCCATGGCAGCAGCAGCGACCGACCTCGCCTTCGATCCCTGGGACCCGGAGTTCCTCGCCGACCCGTACCCGGCCTACGCCGAACTGCGGGAGCGCGGCCGGGTGATCCACTACGAGGCGACGAACCAGTGGCTGATCCCGCACCACGCGGACGTCTCGGCGCTGCTGCGCGACCGCCGCCTCGGCCGCACCTACCAGCACCGCTTCAGCCACGAGGACTTCGGCCGCACCCCGCCCCCGGCGGAGCACGAGCCGTTCCACGTCCTCAACGACCACGGCATGCTCGACCTCGAACCGCCGGACCACACCCGCATCCGGCGCCTGGTCTCGAAGGCGTTCACCCCGCGCACGGTGGAGCGGCTGGTGCCGTACGTCCGCGAACTCGCCGGGGAGCTGGTCTCGGGGCTGGTGAAGGCGGGCGGCGGCGACCTGCTGACGGATGTCGCGGAGCCGCTGCCGGTCGCGGTGATCGCCGAGATGCTGGGCGTCCCGGAGGCGGACCGCGCGCCGCTGCGCCCCTGGTCGGCGGACATCTGCGGGATGTACGAGCTGAACCCGTCCGAGGAGACGGCGGCGCGGGCGGTGCGCGCCTCGGTGGAGTTCTCCGACTACCTCCGCGACCTGATCGCGGCCCGCCGCAGGGCTCCCGGCGACGACCTCATCTCGGGCCTGATCGCCGCCCACGACGAGGGCGACCGGCTCACCGAACAGGAAATGATCTCCACAGCGGTCCTCCTGCTGAACGCGGGCCACGAGGCCACGGTGAACGCCACCGTCAACGGCTGGTGGTCCCTGTTCCGCAACCCCGCCCAACTGGCCGCCCTCCGCGCGGACCACTCCCTCGTCCCGACGGCGGTGGAGGAGCTGATGCGCTACGACACCCCCCTCCAGCTCTTCGAGCGCTGGGTCCTCGACGACATCGACATCGCCGGTACGACGATCCCGCGAGGCGCGGAGATCGCCATGCTCTTCGGCTCCGCCAACCACGACCCGGCGGTGTTCACCGACCCCGACCGCCTCGACCTCACCCGCGAGGACAACCCCCACATCTCCTTCAGCGCGGGCATCCACTACTGCATCGGCGCCCCCCTGGCCCGCATCGAACTGGCGGCCTCGATGACCGCCCTGCTGGAACAGGCCCCCACCCTGAAACTCACGACAGAACCGCACCGAAAACCAAACTTCGTGATCCGGGGCCTGGAGGGTCTGAGCGTCGTCGTGGGGTGATCACCCGTTCGGATGATCACTGGATGATGCCGGCCCTTCGGTGTCGGCGGGTGGCCAAGCTGGTGCTCGCCTGCGGAGGGAGGCACCATGACGGTTATGGCAGAGCGCGCGTCGCAGACGTTCCAGATGTCGGTGGAGGAGTTCGAGCGGATCGCCCGGTTCGCGGCCAGGGAGACCGACGACGCCGTCAGGTTCGAGTTCATCAACGGACGGATCGGGGTCAAGAAGGTGGCCGACGGGGACCACGACACCATTGTCGTGTGGCTGACCAAGCGCTGCATGCAGGCCAGGCCCGACCTGGACATCTACCAGGGCCGAGGGCTGCGCGTCGAGAAGTACCGTGACGGCAGGGCCCGCCCGGATGCCGTGCTCGTACCCGAAGAACACTTCGCCGGGCACGGGGAGTGGGCCGACCCGAGCGGCGTGCTCCTGGTGGCCGAGGTCACGTCGTACGACTCCGACACCGACCGGAGGGACCGGCACGAGAAGCCCGTCGCGTACGGGGCGGCGGGCATCCCGTTCTACCTGCTGGTCGATCGGGACGCCTGCACGGTGACGTTGTACAGCGAGCCGGACCCGGGCATCGGGTACGGCGCGAGCCGGACGGTGCCCTTCGGGGCCGGGCTTCTGCTCCCCGCGCCTCTCGACATCGACCTCGACACGGAGAAGCTGAAGCAGTACGTCGACTGATCACCCACCCCCCAAGTCCCGTCGCCGCACCCCCGCCAGGCCTCCGGCCACCGCCACCCCCGCCAGCGCCGTGAGAGCGGTCACCGGGGCCCACCGCATCGTTCCGCCCGGCAGATCGGGCAGGTGGGTGAAGGGGGACAGGTCCAGGATCGGTTGAGGGGCGTTCAGGGCCGGGCCCACCCAGCCGATCAGCAGGACGGTCACGGCGTTGCCCCAGGCGGCGGGGGCGAGCCGGGGGGCCACGCCGTGGAGCAGGACCGCCGATCCGCCGACCGTCCACACCGCGGGGAGTTGCACCAGGCAGGCGCCCAGGACCGGGAGGACATCCTCGCCGTATCCGGCGGCCAGGCCCAGGCCCGCCAGGAGCAGGAGGAGGGCCGAGCCGCCGAAGGCGATCACGAGGTGGCTCGCGGTCCAGCGCAGCCGGCTCACCGCGCACGCCAGCACCGGTTCGGCGCGGCCCGAGGTCTCCTCGCCGTGCAGCCGCAGTACCGACGAGACGATGTACAGCGTCGCGACCAGCCCGAGCAGCCCCGTCATCGAGGCCAGGAACGCGTCCGTCAGGCTGCCCGGGCCGCCCATCCGCTCGACGATCTCCCGCGCCCGCTCGTTGTCGCCGACCAGGTCCGCCGCGCCGTCCGCGAGCCCGCCGAAGACGACACCGGTGAGGAAGAAGCCCGCCGACCAGCCGAGCACGCTCCCGCGTTGCAGCCGCCAGGCCAGCGCGCCCGCCGTACCGAGGCGGCCCTCGGCTGGTCCCGGCCGGGTGGGGAAGAAGCTCATGCCCACGTCCCGGCGGCCCGCCAGCACATGGGCCACCGCGCCCTGCGCGACGACGGCCGCCGCGAACAGCAGCAGCACCCACCACCGTTCGTCCGCGAACGACCGCTGCTCCTCCAGCCAGCCCAGCGGTGACAGCCAGGTCAGTAGGGAGGAGCCGTCGTCCGTCGCCGAGTCGCCCGCCGCGCGCAGCACGAACGCCGCTCCGAGTACCGCCGCCGTCAGGCCCCGGGCGAGACGCGCGCTCTCCGTCAGCTGCACGGCGATCGCCGCCGTCGTGGCGAAGACCATGCCGACGCCCGCCAGTCCGAGCCCGAAGGACACCGCCCCGGCGATCCCCTGTCCGGCCAGCCCCGCCGTGACCAGCACCGCCAGCACGCCGTTCGCCACGGCCGCCGTCAGCAGCGCGGCCGTGAGGGACGCCCGGCGGCCCACCATTCCGGAGGCCACCAGCTCGTGCCGGCCGCTCTCCTCCTCGTCCCGGGTGTGCCGTACGACGACCAGCACGCTGGTCACGGCGGCGAGCGCACCGGCGTACACGCCCACCCGCCAGACCGTCAGGGCGCCCAGCGAGGTGTCGAAGGCCGGGCCGATCAGGGCGCGGAGGGATGCGTTGGCGGTCAACTGGCCGACCAGATCGACGCGTTCGGCCTCCGTGCCGTACATGGACCTCAGCGTGCCCGGCATGGTGAGGATCATCAGCGCGTTCACCGCCACCCAGGCCGGGATCAGCGCCCGGTCCCGGCGCAGCGCGAAGCGCAGCAGGATGCCGGTGGAGGCCATGGGCGAGGTCATGAGCGTGCCTGGTAGTGCCGGAGGAAGAGTTCCTCGAGGGTCGGCGGCGACGAGGTCAGCGACCGCACTCCCGACTCACTCAACTGCCTCAGTACGGCGGTGAGTTCGGCGGTGTCGACCTGTAGCCGCACCCGGTTGCCGCGCACGTCGAGGCCGTGGACGCCGGGCAAGTGCGCCAACCCGTTGACGGGACCGGCCAGTTCGGCGGTCACGCTGGTCCGGGTCAGATGACGCAGTTCGGCGAGCGAGCCGGTCTCGACGGTACGGCCCCTGCGGATGATGCTCACCCGGTCGCACAGCACCTCCACCTCGCCGAGGATGTGCGAGGACAGCAGCACGGTCCGCCCCCGGTCGCGCTCCTCCTCGACGCAGCGCCGGAAGACCTCCTCCATCAGCGGATCGAGGCCCGACGTCGGCTCGTCGAGGATCAGCAGGTCGACGTCGGAGGCGAAGGCGGCGACCAGGGCGACCTTCTGCCGGTTCCCCTTGGAGTAGGTGCGGCCCTTCCTGGTCGGGTCCAGCTCGAAACGCTCGGTCAGCTCCGCCCGGCGGGCCCTGTCGAGTCCGCCGCGCAGACGGCCGTAGAGGTCGATGACCTCGCCACCGGTGAGGTTGCGCCACAGGGTGACGTCACCGGGGACGTAGGCGATGTGCCGGTGCGCCTCGACCGCGTCGGCCCACGGGTCGCGGCCCAGTATCCGGGCGGTGCCCGAGTCGGCGCGCAGCAGGCCGAGCAGGACGCGGATCGCGGTGGACTTGCCGGCGCCGTTGGGGCCCAGGAAGCCGTGCACCTCGCCGGCCTCCACCTCCAGGTCCAGGCCGTCGAGCGCGTGCGTCCGGCCGAAGGACTTGTGGAGCCCCGAGACGCTGATGGCCGCCGTCGTTGCCTTCGTCATGTTTCGGAACGTACGCTACTTTCAGAAATTTGTGAAGTTAAGGAAGCGTGAAAACCATCGATAGGATGGGCTCATGACGAAAGACGCCGAGGCCGTGTCGAAGTTCGTCGAGTCCTTCGCCGCGCAGCTGGTCGAGGCCGGGATGCAGCGGATGCCCGCCCGGATCTTCGCCGCGCTCCTCTCCTCCGACGAGGGCGCGCTGACCTCCGCCGAACTGGGCGAGCGGCTCCAGGTCAGCCCGGCCGCGGTCTCGGGCGCGGTGCGCTACCTCGCCCAGCAGCACATGGTCTCCCGCGAACGCGAGCCCGGCTCACGCCGCGAGCGCTACCGCGTCGACAGCAACCAGTGGTACGAGGCCCTGACCAGCCGCGAGGCCGTCATCAAACGCTGGGAGCGGGCCCTGCGCGACGGCGTCACCAGCCTCGGCCCCACCACCCCGGCCGGCCGCCGCCTGTCGGAGACCCTCGCGTTCTTCGAGTTCGTGGACGAGGAGATCGCGGCGATGATGGAACGCTGGCGCGTCCACCGCGAGAAGACCTTCGGCACCTGAGGCCGCGTGAGGGTGCGTATGGCCCTACGGCGAAGCCGACCCCGGCACCGTGAGCCCCCAAGCCCCCTCCACCACCCGCCAGGTGCGTCTGCGCACCGGGCCGGTGACCGCTGCGTCCGCGCGGTAGCGGAAGTCCGTGCCCGTCACGGTGACCGTGTGCCCCGAGGCCAGTAGCGGGGACGCCTCCGCGCCGACCGACACGGGCCGTACCTCGACCTCGGCCAGGCCGGAGCGGCCCGGGGTCACGGAGACCCCGGCGACCGGTTGGTCCAGGTCGACCACCGTCTCCCCGTCGACCTCCACCCGCAGCCGCGCGGGCGGCCCGGGAGCGGGCACCGGCAGGGCGGGCCGGGCGGCCAGGGTGCGCACCAGCGACCGGTACGTCGTACGCAGCCACGGACGCCCGGGAGCCCCCTCCGGGCCGCCCGCGCCACCCGCCCCGTCCAGCTCGGACTCCCGCACCGCGAGCGGCGGAATCCGCAGGCCGCCCAGCACCACCCCGTCGCTGTCGTCCACGAGCAGGTCCAGCCGCCGTTCGACGCCGTCCAGCACCGCCCGCGCGGCTGCCACCGCCCCCGTCGGCACCCCGAGGCTCCGCGCCAGCGCGAGCCCGCCGCCCACCGGCACCATCGACAGCACGCATCCGGCCAGCTCCCGCTGCCGGTGCAGCAGGGCCACCGCGCGGACCAGGGCCCGGTCGTCGCCGACCACCACCGGCCGCCGGGACCCGCGCCGCGCCAGCGCGCGGGCGAACTCGTCGGGCCCCTCCGGCAGGCACACTTTCGTCGCCGCACCCGCGCTGAGCACGTCTTTCACGATCCTGACGGACTCGCCGTCCGTCCGCCGTGCGACCGGGTCGATGACCACCAGCAGCTGATCGGACGTCGCGAAAGTCGCCACCTCGGTCCTGCCTCGCTTCCTCGGGTAGCATCTTTGTGCAAGAGCCCCTTGCGCTATTGCGCCAGGGGCTTCGTCTATTCCGGGGCATCCGGTCCGACGGTTGTGCGACCAACGGCGGTCGCTGCGGTGTGCGGCGCTGTACCTTACGCCCACGCCCCTGACCTTGGACATGCCCCGCCCGGAAGGGGTGTACGCGCGTGCCCGCACTTGTGCTGCTCGGTGCTCAGTGGGGTGACGAGGGCAAGGGGAAGGCCACCGACCTGCTCGGCGGCTCGGTGGATTATGTAGTGCGCTATCAGGGCGGCAACAACGCCGGCCACACGGTCGTCGTGGGCGACCAGAAGTACGCACTCCACCTCCTTCCTTCCGGCATCCTCTCGCCCAGCTGTACGCCGGTCATCGGAAACGGTGTTGTCGTCGACCCCTCGGTCCTGCTCTCCGAGCTGAGCGGTCTGAACGAGCGCGGCGTCGACACGTCGAAGCTGCTGATCAGCGGCAACGCGCACATCATCACGCCTTACAACGTCACTGTCGACAAGGTGACGGAACGCTTCCTCGGAAAGCGGAAGATCGGCACCACCGGCCGCGGCATCGGCCCGACCTACGCGGACAAGATCAACCGCGTCGGCATCCGGGTCCAGGACCTGTACGACGAGTCGATCCTGACGCAGAAGGTCGAGGCGGCGCTCGACGCCAAGAACCAGATCCTCACCAAGCTGTTCAACCGGCGTGCGATCGACGCGCAGCAGGTGGTCGAGGAACTGCTGGGCTACGCCGACAAGCTAGCCCCGTACGTCGCCGACACGGTCCTGGTCCTCAACCAGGCCCTGGAGGACGACAAGGTCGTCCTGTTCGAGGGCGGTCAGGGCACCCTCCTGGACATCGACCACGGCACCTATCCGTTCGTCACGTCCAGCAACCCCACCGCGGGCGGCGCCTGCACCGGTGCCGGTGTCGGCCCGACGAAGATCAGCCGGGTCATCGGCATCCTCAAGGCCTACACCACCCGCGTCGGCGCGGGCCCGTTCCCGACCGAGCTGTTCGACGAGGACGGCGAGGCGCTGCGCCGGATCGGCGGCGAGCGCGGTGTCACCACCGGGCGGGACCGCCGCTGCGGCTGGTTCGACGCGGTCATCGCCCGCTACGCCACCCGCGTGAACGGCCTGACCGACTTCTTCCTCACCAAGCTGGACGTGCTGACCGGCTGGGAGCAGATCCCGGTGTGTGTGGCCTACGAGATCGACGGCAAGCGCGTCGAGGAACTCCCGTACTCGCAGACCGACTTCCACCACGCGAAGCCCGTCTACGAGACCCTGCCCGGCTGGTCCGAGGACATCACCAAGGCGAAGTCCTTCTCCGACCTGCCGAAGAACGCCCAGAACTACGTCAAGGCGCTGGAGGAGATGTCCGGCGCCCCGATCTCCGCGATCGGCGTGGGTCCGGGCCGGGACGAGACGATCGAGATCAACTCGTTCCTGTAGGTGTGCCGGGCCCCCGTCACGGAGAATCGGAGCATGAGCGCTCTGTGCCGGGGGCCGTACGGCGGTGACGACGACCGGGACGGCCCGCACGGCCGAGGTGACCGGCACGACCGGGTCGACCGGTACGACCGGCCCGGCGGCACGGACTGCCGCGACCCGGCCGTCTTCGAGGTCGCCCGGCACCGGAAACCACCGCTGCGGGTGTGCCCGGTCCACCTGGGCCCTTCGCTG
This sequence comes from Streptomyces sp. NPDC086787, assembly GCF_044745865.1. NCBI lineage: Bacteria > Bacillati > Actinomycetota > Actinomycetes > Kitasatosporales > Streptomycetaceae > Streptomyces > Streptomyces sp. NPDC086787. Next base: position 349,491 of record NZ_JBIVBC010000003.1, read on the forward strand.
CTGATGGCGTCCGGCGTCCTCTGGCCCCCGGCCGTCACCCTCATCGCCCGCACACCCGGCCTGCGGCCGTAGCGGCCTTTAGCGGCTCACCCTCACCCGGACGGACCAACCAGCACGCTCGGGGTGCTGTTGTGCCCCATGTCTGGTTTGTGACTGTCTGTCAGGAGTTACGTATTCCTCGCCGTCCGGGCCGGACGGCGGCAGCCTCGTGCGGTGGAGGAATACGGCGATGAGAAGACGGATCTGTGCCGTGGTGGCCGGACTCCTGCTGGCGGGGATGGCGTCGGTCCCGGCGCACGCGGCGACGGACGTGGACTGCAATGAGCAGGCCCTGCGGGACGCGATCACGGGGTCGAACGGGTCGATGACCGGCGACACGCTGAACCTGACGCCGTACTGCGTGTACACGCTGACCAACGACAATGGCCAACTCCCCGAGGTCACCGCGCCACTGGTGATCCACGGCAGGCACGCCACGATCCGGCGTGAGCCGGGCGCCGCCAACTTCTACCGGGTCTTCCGGGTCGGTGCCGTCCCGCTGGCCTTGGACACGCTGAGCGTCATGAACGGCTCGGCCGTCGACAACGGAGGAGCCGTCTACCTCAGCGCCTCCGGCGCTTCCCTCACCGCCACCGACGTGGACTTCCTCGGGAACGCGGGCGACTTCGGCGGCGCGATCGCCACCGAGGACGGCGCGACGGTCTCCCTCACCCGGGGCACGGTCGGCGACAACCGCGCAGTCACCAACGGCGGCGGCCTCTACGCCGTCGGGACGACCGCGGTCACCCTGGACTCGGTCAAGGTGACGGGCAACCGCGCCAACGTCTACGCCGCGGGCCTCTACATCAGCACCAACGCACCGGCGATCATCAACAACAGCACGATCAGCCGGAACACGGCCAGGTTCGCCGCCGGCGGCATCTACTACACCGGCATCGTCTCGCTGGCCGTCACCGGCAGCACCATCGCGAACAACAAGGTCACCGACAGCCTCGAGAGCGGGGCCGGAATCCTGTACAACGCGAGTGCGGGCACCGGGACGATCACGGACTCCACGATCAGCGGCAACACCGTCACCGGCTTCACCACGGACGACACCGCCTCGAACGGAGGCGGCGGCATCACGATGGAGACCGGCCCGCTCACCCTGGACAACACCAGGGTCACCGGCAACCAGGTGATCGGTGCCTCCGCGCACGGCGGGGGTATCGCGGTGAACGCCATCTTCGGTACGCCCCCGCCCACCCTGACGCTCCAGAACAACACCAGGGTCACCGGCAACCTCGCCTCCGGCCGCTACTCCCAGGGCGGCGGGCTGTACGCCAACGCGCTCGCCGCCCCCGTGTCCGTCTCGGTGAGCGGTTCCCACATCGACGGCAACAAGGTCACCGGCACCGGTTCCGTCTCCGGCGGTGTGTACAACATCGGCGGCACGTTCTCGTTCGGCAGTGCTTCCAGCGTGAACAACAACATCGCCCCGAACGCCCCGGCCCCCGGCGGTGTGTACACCGACACGGCGATCACGACCGTGGACGGTGCGACCACGTTCACCGGCAACACGCCGACCAACTGCCTGCTGAGCCCGGTGGCGGTCACCAACTGCGTCAACTGACGACTAGGAGCAGGACGATGAAGAAGCGGAGTTTTGCCGTCACGGTGGCGGTGCTGCTGCTCGCGGGGGCCGTGTCGGCGCCGGCCGGGGCCCAGGCGCGTGCGCTGACGTTCGTTGGGTGTTCGGAGATGGCGCTGCGGAACGCGGTCACGGCGTCGAACGGGATGATGGGCGGCGACAGCCTGTCGCTGATGCCGTACTGCGTGTACACGCTCACAACCCCGCTGCCGACGCTCACCGAACCCCTCGGCATCGACGGTCATCACGCCACGATCCGCCGTGACCCGACCGTCGGCGCCTTCGGCATCTTCGACGTGGGCCCGGTCGGTCTGGGGATGCTGGACCTGACCGTCATGAACGGCAGCAACAGTGACGGCGGCGGCGCGGTGGCCCTCACCGTCCCCGGCGGCTCCCTCACCACCACCGACGTGGACTTCCTGGGCAACACGGGCGGCAGCGGCGGCGCGATCCTCGCCGGGGAAGGCACGATGCTCCACCTCACCGGCGGCACGGTCGGCGACAACCGTGGCGTCGTCGGCGCGGGCGGCATCGCGGCCAGCGGGGAGAGCACCACTGTCACCCTCCAATCCGTGACCGTGTCGGGCAACCGCAGCGCCGGCTACGGCGGCGGAATCTCCCTCGGAATCGGCGGCCAGACGACGCTTGTGAACACCACCATCCGCGCCAACACGGCGCAACAGGCCGCAGGCGGGATCTACTTCACCGGGGCCGGGCCCATGGTCGCCAGCAACGTGAGAATCACCGACAACCGGGTGAGCAACAGCGCGGAGGGCGGCGGCGGAATCCTCCTCAACACGGAGGGCACCGCGCCCACCGCCCAGTTCACCGACTCCACCATCAGCGGCAACACCGTCACCGGGTTCGGCACGGCCGACGATCTCAACAGCCGGGGCGGCGGCGTGTTCGTGGAGAACGGTGTGGTCGTCCTGGACGGCACCACGGTCGCCGGCAACCAGGTCATCGGCGCGGGCGGTGCCGGCGGGGGAGTCGCCGTACGGCCGACCGCCGGTCAGAACGCGCTCGCCCTGTCAGACAACAGCACGGTCACGGGGAACCTGGTCTCCGGCCGGTACGGCAAAGGCGGCGGCATCTTCGTCGACAAGGGCGCCTTCACGTCGTTCCTTTCCGTGGACACCTCCCACATCGACGGCAACAAGGTGACCGGCACCGGCTCGGTCTCCGGAGGCGTCTACAACATCGGCGGCACGTTCGCCTTCAACGCGGCCAGCGTGAACAACAACATCGCCCCGAACGCCCCCGCCCCCGGCGGCGTCTACACCGACACGGCGATCACGAACGTCACGACGACCACCTTCACCGGCAACACCCCCACCAACTGCCTGTACAGCCCGGTGACGGTCACCAACTGCATGAACTGAAGCGGAAGAGGAACAACACGATGAGCAAGCGGGGTTACGCCGTCGTGGCGACGGCTGGGATACTGCTGGCAGGGGTGGCGTCCGTCCCGGCGCATGCTGCGGACGTGGGCTGTTCGGAGATGGAGCTGCGGGACGCGATCACGGCGTCCAACGGCATGATGGGCGGCGACACCCTGGAGCTGACGTCGTACTGCGTGTACACGCTGACGGACGCCCACGGTTCGCTGCCGACGGTCATCGAGCCGCTGGTGATCCAGGGGCACAACGCCACCATCCGCCGCGACCCGGCGGCGGCCACCCAGTTCCGGATCTTCCAGGTCGGCGAGACCTCGCTGAAAATGGACACCCTCACCGTCATGAACGGCGATGCCGGCGGCGGATTCGGCGGCGGGGTGGAGCTGTCCACTCCCGGTGCGTCCCTGGACGCCACCGACGTGAACTTCCAGGGAAACGCGGGCGAATACGGCGGTGGGATCGAAGCGGGGCCGGGCACGACGCTCTCGCTCACCCGCGGCACGATCAGCGACAACCACGGCAACAGCGGAGGCGGCGGCATCGACAACACGGACGCGGACGCGGTCACCCTGGACTCGGTCACCGTGACCCGCAACCGCACCGGCACAGGCACCGGCATCGGCATCGGCGATGTCGGCGGCGGCATGTACCTCGACACCGTCACGTCCGCGGACATCACCAACAGTACGTTCAGCAACAACACCGCCGAGACCGGCGGCGGGGGTCTCTTCATCAGCGACACCACCTCGCTGTCCGCCGCCGGTGTCAAGGTCACCGACAACCGGGTCACCAACAGCACCGCCGGCGGCGGCGGGCTTCTGGTCGATCTGGATTCGACGTCGAACGTCCTCACGTTCACGGACTCTACGATCAGCGGCAACACCCTCACCGACAGCACCGGTGGCGTGGCGGAAGGAGACGGCGGTGGCATCCTCCTGGCAGGCGGCGCCATCACCCTGGACGGCAGCACGGTCCGCGGCAACAAAGTCGTCGCGGAAGGCGCGAGCGGCGGCGGGATCGGCGTACAGGGCGGCGACGGCGGCAGTCTGCTGACCCTCCGGAACGGCACCACGATCACCGGCAACCTGGCCTCGGGCCGCAACGCTCAGGGCGGCGGACTCCACGTCGACAACAGCCTCGGTGCCTCGACCGTGGACGTGAACTCCTCCCACATCGACGCCAACAAGGTCACCGGCACCGGTTCCGTCTCCGGGGGTGTGTACAACCACGGCGGCACACTCTCGTTCAGCAACGCCTCCAGCGTGAACAGCAACATCGCCCCCAACGCCCCCGCTCCCGGAGGGGTGTACACGACGGTGGCCATCCCGACTGTGGACGGTGCGACCACGTTCACCGGCAACACGCCGACCAACTGCCTGCTGAGCCCGGCGGCGGTCACCAACTGCACGAACTGAGCGGCGCTTCGAGCGCTCGCACGTGACGGAGACGACGACTCGCGACGCCACGCGGGAAACCCTGCGCCCACGGGGACCCGTCGCCGCATCCTGTACCCGACGAAGATCAATTCTGAGGGGGACACGATGTGGTCAGTGGCGTCGTCGAGCGAACTGCCCGCGAGAGAGCGCTTCGACTGGTTCGCCGACATGGTGTCGCGTGAGGTGGTGCCCACCGCGATCAGCAGCGAGCGCCCGGCCGAGTTCCAGGCCGAGGCCGCCGTGCTGGACCTGGGAGGGCTCCGTATGTCGAGGCTCGCCTACACACCCCTGCGCTCGTGGCGCACACCCGCGTTGATCGGGCGCGGTGACCCGGAGCAGTACCAGTTGGCCCTGGTGACCAAGAGCGCCATGCGGATGATCCAGAACGGCAACGACTGCGCTGTCCCCACGGGCGACCTCGTGCTGTGGGACACCTCCCGGCCCTCCGACGCCCAGTCGCCCTCCCGGGCGGGCGTGAGTGAGCTGCTGGTGCTGCAACTTCCCCGGACGAGCGTCCCGCTGCGCCCCCGCCACTTCGACCGTCTGCTCGCCCGCCGCATACCCGGCCGTCACTCCATGGCCGCGGTGCTGACCTCCTTCATGAAGTCCCTCCTGGACAACGGCGAACGCTGCACACCGGCTCAGCTGAACCACCTCGGCACCGTGGCCGCCGAGCTCGCGGCGGCCTGTCTCGCTCAGCAGCTCGACGCCGAGGAACAGCTCCCCGCCGAGGTCCGCGCGCAGGCCCTGCTGCGTCAGATCCACGCCTTCATCGAACACAACCTCAGCGACCCCGGACTGACCCCCGCCGTCATAGCGGCCCACCACAACATGTCGGTCCGCGGCCTCCACCAGCTCTTCCACGGCACGGACGACAGTGTCCACGCCCGGATCCGCCGGCGTCGCCTGGAGCGGTGCCGCTCCGACCTCGCCCGCCCCGACCTCCGCGCCCACCCGGTGCAGGCCATCGCCGCCCGCTGGGGCTTCAGCGGGCCGGCCGTCTTCAGCCGCTCCTTCCGCGAGGCGTACGGAATGAGCCCCACCGAGTTCCGTGCGCGGACGGTCAAGGAACCCTGCGCCGAGCGCACACCGCGGTGACGGCGCCTTTCCTAGGCTCGCCGGTGACCGATCAACCGCAGTACCGGGGGAGGACACCATCCTTACGAAGCGTCTTGCCGTCCATCTGACGGCGGGCCTGAGCCTGGCCGCCGCCGCGGTGCTGACCAGCACCGGAACGGCCGCCGCCGGTACCAACGGCCAGCAGGTGACCGTCTCGACCCGCTGGTCCGACCAGATCCGGATCTGCGGCCGCAACCAGGCCGACGAGGAGTCCTGCACCGGCTGGATCGCCTCCCCCGACGACTGGACCCCGCTGGCCGGCTGGTGGTGGAAGGGCGAGCTGGTGATCCAGGGTCTCCAGAACGAGAACGGGGAGTACCGCATCGGCTACTGCGACGTCCCGGCCTCCCAGCCCGGTGACTGGACCAAGTGCAACCTCTACGGCACGCTCTGACGCGCTTTCTGCCAGGGGAAACAGAAGGAGAACGAACATGAGTCTGAAGTCGAAGATCCGCAAGACCGCCGTCGTGGCCGCCGCCGTACCCGCGCTGGCGCTCGCCACGACGGGCAGCGCGCACGCCGACGGGCACGGCATCACCTGGGTACAGAGGGCCACCGACCACTGCCTCATGTGGCACCAGAGCAGCAGCGGCTACTCGCTCAGCGGCGACAACTTCTGCTGGAACGACGGCTCGGTGCAGGGCATCAAGTGGGACGACGTCACGAGCGGCCTGGAGAACCAGACCGGCGAGTACTGGGCGGAGAAGGTGACGAACACCGGCGTCTGCCTCACCGCCTACTGGGCGCCCTCCGGCTCCAACAAGGGCCCGGCGTACCTGGAGCCGTGCAGCGGCCCCGTCAACTACTACGAGCAGTGGAAGGAAGTCTCGGTCGGAAACGGCTTCCAGCTGGTGAACCGCATGACGGGCTGGTGCCTGGACGCCAACGGCTCCGGTGAGGTGTACACCATGCCCTGCCAGTCGGGCAACAAGTACCAGATCTGGTACTGACGGACGGCTCCCGTCACTCCGCCGCGTGGGCCAGGAACTCGGTCCACGTGGTGGAGGAGACGGTGAGGAGGGGGCCTTCGGGGTTCTTCGAGTCGCGGACGTGAACGACTGCGTCGAGGCAGGGCGCCACCTCGACGCACCGGCCCTCGCTGCTGCCGCTGTACGACGACTTGTGCCAGGAGTAGGCGGTTTCGAGGCACTGGCCGCCGCTGCTGCCGCTGTAGCTCGACTTGAACCACCGCAGGGTGCTGCTCATGGTTGTTCTTCTCCCGCCAACTTCCGGATGAGGCTCAGCGATTCGTCCGGGCTCAGAGCCTGTGCCCGGATCTTCCCATACCGGTGAGTGAGGCGAACCACCTTTCCGGGGTCGCTGATGAGGATGCTCTCGTCCTCGATCTCCAGGTACGCCAAGCGCTGGTGGCTCTTTGTCGTCACCAGCACCATGTTGCCCTCGGCGCCCGCGTGGTCTCCCCGCAGTCCCCGGTCCATCGACAGCACCTGGATGGTGACGTTGTCCCGCTGTGCGTCCGCTGCCAGTGAGAGCAACTGGGCTCGCATGATCTCCGGGCTGCCGATGGGCCGTAGCAGTGCCGACTCGTCCAGGATCAGCTCGATCACGGCTCCACCGTCGAGGAGCGCCCTCCGCGCGATACGCGCCTTGACCAGTTCCTCGACCTTCTCGTCGGACAGTTTGGGGAACCCGCCGCCGATCAGCGCCCGTGCGTACTCCGGCGTCTGAAACAGGCCGTCGATCACATACGTCTGGTACGAGGCCAGGGAGACCGCCTCCGCCTCCTCCATGGCGAAGTCCTTGAACTGCGGCGGGTACTTCTCCTTGAGCATGAGTTTGCGGCCGTCGTCGAAGCCCCCGCCCCCGAACTCGCGCTCCAGCGCCACCAGCATCTCGGGGCTCGCGGGCTGTGCGCAGGTCTCGGCCGCGCTGATCGCGGCGCCGCTGTAGCCGATCCGTTTGCCCATCTGGGGCTGTGTGAGTTTGAGCTTCTCGCGCGTGGTCTTGATGAGGGCGGCGACGAGTCGTGCCGTGGGACTCGCCGTTTCCTTGTTCTCGTTCCGCGCCATTGCGGTCACCCCCGAACTCAACCGAACTCAACCGGTCACTACCGTGTCCGGCCATTCCATACCGTCGCCGACCATCGACGGAGAGTCATGGAAAAGGTACCCGCCGCCACTGACACTGGTCCCATGAATACCCAAAGTCACGTTGGAATCGGATGGGTTCCACCCGACGGAATTCAACTCCGCAGGGCCGGAGTCCAATTCGACGCCGTGCGGATCGACGGCGAGCTCGGCCGGGAGGTCGCGGACCGGCTGGCCCGGATGACCGGGGGTGATCCGGGGCCGGTCGTGGAGTCGGACAGCGGGCGGCGCTGCGTGTACTTCCTCGTCGCGCCGGGCAGCACCGCACGCCACTCCTGGCCGCGCACGGTGACCCGGCTGGTCAGCGGGCCGTTCCAGGTCAGCTTCATCCCGGTGCCCGCGATGCGCGGCCTGACCTGGCCGCTGGGCTGGCGCTACCCGCCCAGCGCCGCCGACCGCCGGGTGCACACCCTGCTGCTGCGCAACGCCCTCAGTGAGGCGGGCGCCTTCGAGGGCGGCGCCTTCGAGGACGGCGTGGGAGACGGAGTCGAGCTCAGCTGAAGACGATCATCGAGCCCTGCGCCAGGCTCCGGGTCGCCGCCGCGTGCAGCCCGAGCCAGACGTGCCGCTCACGGGCGAAGGGGCTCGGGTCGTACGGCGCGGGCACCGCCGGCTCCTCCAACTCCGTCGGCGTGCGCGGCGGCTCCGGTGCCATGGGCGGGTTGGCCGGGTCGATGCCGATCGACGGCGCCACGTACTCCAGCTCCCGCAGCAGGGCCTGCGAGGAGCCCAGCGGGCCGCCGCCCGCGAGGAGTTCGTCGCTCGACAGGGGCTGCGGGAAGTCGACGGGGACGTAGGCGCCCGCGTGGTCGTAGTGCCAGACGAGATGCGACTGCTGGGCCGTCGTCTCGAACATCTCCAGCAGTTGCTCGTAGTCGCCGCCGAGGTCGTCCACCGGGGTCACCGGCAGACCGCACAGCTGCAACAGGTACACCCGGCGCAGGAAGTGCAGCGCGTCGTAGTCGAACCCGGCCACCGGGGCGACCTCGCCCGAAAGGCCTGGCATGTACTGATACACCGGCACCGGCGGCAGCCCGGCTTCGGCGAGCACCTTGTTGTACTGCGCGAGTTCCTCGGCGAACGGATTGTCGGGGGTGTGGCACAACACATCCACGAGCGGCACCAGCCACAGGTCACAGGCCAAGGAGGGCTCCTCACAGCAAGGCTCAGGGAACGGAAGAGTAGTCGGTGCGGTGCAGGTCCCATACCCATACTCCGCCCGTCCACCTGCCCGCCCGCCCGGTCAGTTTCTCCAGAGTCTCGCGCAACGCCCCGTCGTGGGTCTGTGGGGGCACCACCAGAACGCCCGCGTGCCAGTAGGAGAAGTCCCGCCGGGCCCGCTCCCGCCAGGTCTTGTCGATCATGGGCACCACGCCGTCGCCCGCCACCTGCCGCAGCATGTTGGAGGTGTAGCGGGGCGAGGCGCCGTAGATGCCGATACGGTCTTCGCCGTACGGGCCGTTGAAGTAGCCGCCGGGCAGTTTGAAGCCCAGGTGTGCCGCCGTCTGCCAGTGCAGCGCCTCCGCGACGCCCGGGTCGGGCAGCGGCACCGGGACCAGGGTCTCGCCGTCACCGACGTACTGCTTCCACATCCCGGCCGTGATGAACTCCGGCACCGGCGCCCGGTCCACGGCCTTCAGCGGCGCCGGGACGATCGGCAGCAGGGCGAGCGCGATGCCCACGAAGCCCAGGTACTGCGTGCCCGGCGACCGGGTCAGCGACAGCCGGTCCGCGCCGAGCGCCAGCAGCATGCCCAGCACCGGCGCGCAGATCATCGCCACCCGGCCCTCGATGACCGACTCGAACAGCGGCCGGTGCGCGAGCGCCGCCCACGGGCCGGGGAAGACGATGTCCGTGAGCGGAATGCGGATCCTCGGGCCGAGCGACAGCAGCGCGGCGGCCGCCCCGGTGAACGCCAGCGCCCTGGCCAACGGCCGCTCCCACAGCCGTACCGCGATCGCGAGGGCGACCAGCAGCAGCGGCCAGCCGTAGAACGCGTTCTGCTCGGTGGGGTTGGCGGAGAGCGCGTTCGCCGTCTGCTCGTCGCCCGCGAGCAGGGAGCGCTCCGCGAACGCCAGCAGGGAGAGGGGGCTGTTGCCCGCGTCGCTGTGCAGCACGCTTCGGTAGCTCTGCGGGCCCGCGAACTGCCAGTACAGCGGGTAGGCGACCAGCGGCAGGCAGACCGCCGCGCCGATCAGCAGCCCCTTGCCCAGCGGCCGCCAGGCGCTCCTCGCCACGTCGGGCCGTACGACGGCGTAGGCGGCCGCGAACAGCGTCATGCCGACGGCGGCGATGAGCAGCGGCTCCTCGCCGAGGAAGACCTGATAGGCGGCCATGAGACCGAGCACAACCCCGTCCCGCACCGGGCGGGTGCCCGCGCAGAGCCGGAGCGTCCGCTCGATGATCAACGGGACCATGAAGAGGATCACGAAGTTGGGGTGCGCGTTGGCGTGGCTGACCATCGGGGGCGCGAACGCGGCCAGCGCGGCGCCGGTGAACGCGGCCGGCCGCCAGGCCGTCACCCGGCGCACGATCAGCCGGTACCAGGCGGCCGCGGTCGCCGCCAGCCCCAGCGTCATGCACAGGCTCAGCGCGACCGCCGGGCCCGCGAGCAGGGTGACGGGTGTGAACGGCCCGGACAGGCCGAGCATGACCGTGTTGGCCATCAGGTTCACGCCGTCGGGGAAGCCCTGGAGGTCGCTGAAGAGCGGGTTGTGCAGATGGGCGATGTTGTCCGCGGTCACCGCGAAGAACCACTCCCACTGGTTCTGGTCCTGGAGGGAGTCGGGGAGATAGCGGTGGGACGGGTCGAAGAAGCGCCCCGAGTACAGGGCGACCGACATCAGCAGGAAGAGCGCGACCGCGAGGAGGTCGGCGGGCCGGATCCGGACGGCGCGTATCGCGCGGGCCCGGATCCGGACCAGGTCCCCGAGCACCCGGGCGTAGTCGAGCGGCCCCACCTTGGAGCCCGGCTGATGACTCCAGTGGACCGGGACCTCCGTGACCGTCCAGCCGGAACGGCGGAAGTGCAGCAGCACCTCCACGTCTATGCCCCAGCCGTCCAGCCGGGACGCGCCGAACGCCTCCCGCGCCTTGTCGCCGTCGAACAGCTTGAAACCGCACTGGGTGTCCCGTACACCCGGTACCGCCGTCGCCTGTATGAGGAGGTTCCCGGCCCGGCCGAGCAGCTCACGGACCCGGTGCTGGTGCCGCCCGATCGCCGCCCCCGGCACCGAACGCGAGCCGATCGCCGCCGCGTGCCCCTCGCTGAACGCCTTGTCGAGCCGCTCCAGCTCCTCGATCGGCGCCGCGAGATCCGCGTCGGTCACCAGCACCCGCCGCCCCCGGGAGGCCGCCACGCCGAGCCGCAGCGCGCTGCCCTTGCCCCGGTTGCGGTCGCCGGTGACGAGCCGGACACGCGGGTGCGTGAGGGCGGGGACGTCGCGGGTGCCGTCGGTCGACCCGTCGTCGGAGACGATGATCTCCCAGTCGCCCTCCCGGCTGCCCTCGTTCGCGTCGAGGTAGCCGGTGATCGCGTCGATGGTGGCCCCGAGCCGCTCCTCCTCGTTGAAGGCGGGGACGACCACGGAGAGGTCCACGGTGGTGCCGTCGCTCATCCGGCGGCCAGCGTCTCGATGAGCTCCAGGGAGTGCGCGTTGTAGGCGGCCACGACGTCCCGGGCCGCGCCGAAGTCCTGCCGCGCGAGCGCCTCGACCAGCTCGCGGTGCCCCGCCCACAGCCGCCCGCGCAGGTCGGTCAGGTCGGTCACCCGACGCAGGTGCTGCACCGCGCACACCCAGGACCGGACGCGCAGCCGGTGCAGGAAGTCCGCGAGGTAGGGATTGCCGAACAGATCGCTCAGCTCGCGCCAGAACCGCAGGTCATAGCCGATCAGCACGCTCACGTCCCCGGCGGCCGCCGCGCGCTGCGCCTCGTCGCCCCGCCTGCGGACGGCGGCGAGCGCGGCCGCCGTACGCGGGTCGTCCGGATCCCGGAAGGCCGGGTGCTGCCCGCCGAGGAGCGCGTGGAACATTCCGTCGGTGATCAGACTCCGTGCCTGGACCATGCCCCGGTAGTCGTCGAGGGAGTACTCGGGAACCTTGAAGCCCCGGTGCTGGTCGGCCGCCAGGATCCCCTGCGCGGACAGATCGACCAGCGCCTCCCGGACCGGCGTCGCGGACACCCCGTACTGCTCCGCGATCTCCTTCACCGTGAACTCCCGCCCCGGCTGGAGCCGGCCCGCGAGCACCTCGTCGCGCAGTGCGTCCACGATCTGCTGGCGCAGCGTACTGCGCGTCACAGCGCCGTTCCCGGGCATGGTCGCGGCCTCTCCTCACACGTTCGGGTGCGTACCCGCAAGTATCTGCGTATGTACGAGCACGACACCATACGCGTTCGAGGCGGACGTCCTGTGCCCTCAGCTGCGGTTGTACGTCAGGCTCTCCCCGCCCCCGCTGGTCTTCGACCTGCGCAGCTTGTCGTCCCCCAGGAGCGTCACTTCCGTGGCCTCGCCCGGGGAGCATGAGGACCGGGGTTCGCCGGAGGTGACGGTGGACGGGCCGATCCGGAGGGGGCCGCCGGCGGTGGGCTTCGCGGAGAGCTTGGCGGAGAAGGAGCAGTGGTAGGTGCCGCCGTCCTCGGTGGGGCCGTCGGCGAGCAGGGTGAGGACCGTGTCGCCGACCTCGCCCTGCCGGATGGTCAGCTCACGGGTGCTGGGGCCGCCGATCCTGCCGGTGCTGTCGAGCGAGGTGCGCCAGGTGCCCAGGAAGGCCGTCGGGACCGCGCCGGACGCGGGCGGGGACGTGGAGGGCGATGCGGAGGGGGACGGCGAGGGCGTCGGGTTCCCGGCGTCGCCCGTGACCGCCGGGGACACGCGTGCGGGCCCGCCGCCCTTGTCGTCGGTGTCGCCGCCGCCCTGCATCAGCGCGTACACCGAGCCGCCCGCGGCGAGCGCGACGACCGCCGCGACGGCCACCAGCAGCGCCGTGGACCGTCCGTTCCGGGCGGGCTCCGGCGGTGGGCCGTACAGCGTGTCCGCGGCCGGGACGGGGGGCGGGGTCGGGCCCTGACCGCCCGCGTACGGGTTGTACGGCGTGGGTTGCGGGTGCTGCTGCGGATAGCCGTACGCCGGGTGCGAGGGCGTCCGGCCCGCGATCAGGGTGGGCAGCGGGTGCGCCCCCGGCGCGGGCGGCTCGGCGGCGGCCGCGTGCTCGGGCGAGGACGACGGCGACGAGTGGTGCGACGACTGGTGCGGGGACTGGTGCGACGAGTGGTGTGAGGACGGGGGTGGGGACGAGGGCGGGGACTGCCGCTGGGAGTGGGGCGGGCCCGTGCCCTCCGGGTCCTCCGAGTCCAGGAGCCGTACCGCGTGCCGGCCGAGCGCGGCCACCAGGGCCCCCGGCAGCCACGGGTCGCGGGAGCGGCCACCGGCGACGGTGTCCTCGGCGCCGCTGCGCTCCAGGATGCGGGCCAGGGACGGCCGGGTCGCGGGATCCTTGCGCAGGCAGTCGCGGACCAGGTCGGCGACGCCCTCGGGCACGCCCGCCAGGTCGGGCTCCTCCTGGGCGATACGGAACATCAGGGCGTGCACCCCGCTCTGCGCGGCGCCGAAGGGCAGCTTCCCGGTCGCCGCGTAGGCGAGCACGGAACCGAGGCAGAAGACGTCGCAGGCGGGCGTGATCCGGTCGCCGCGCACCTGCTCGGGCGACATGAAGCCCGGCGAGCCGACCATCGAGCCGGTGCGGGTGAGCCAGTCACCGGTCAGGGTCTCCATCGCCCGCGCGATACCGAAGTCGATGACGCGCGGCCCGTCGATGGTGAGCAGCACGTTGGACGGCTTGAGGTCGCGGTGGACGATTCCGGCGGCGTGGATGTCGCCGAGGGCGTGCGCGAGGCCCGCGGCGAGGATCCGTACCGAACGCTCGGGCAGCGGCCCGTGGTCGCGGCCGACGACCTGCTGGAGGCTCGGCCCGGCCACGTATCCGGTGGCCACCCAGGGCACCGCGGCCTCGGTGTCCGCGTCCAGCACCGGGGCCGTCCAGTAACCGCCGACCCGGCGGGCGGCCAGCACCTCGTGCCGGAACCTCGCCCGGAACTCCTCCTGCGCGGCGAGCTCCGCGCGCACCAGCTTCACGGCGACGGTACGGCCCCGGTCGGACCTGGCCAGGTACACCTGCCCCATACCGCCCGCCCCGAGCCGCGCCAGCAGCCGGTACGCCCCGATCCGCTGCGGATCCCCCGGACCCAGCTTCTGCACCCCGCCCCGCCCTTCCCCGCCCCCCGACATGTGCGACGGATCGAGAATAATGCGGCCCTTCGGGAGTCGTACGCGGCAAGGTCTACCGGTTCCGTAACGGCGCCCGCGCGATGATCACCGCACCCCCGCCCCGACAACCTGTCGCGGAATCCCCCCGAGCACGGAACAGGACGCCGATACCGCGTCCGAATCGCGGACATCTACCCTCGCCCGCATGACGACCCCGATGACGCCCCCCATGTCTCCCCAGCCCGACCCCGCAGCCGGTGCCGCCGTGAAGGCCGCGGACCGGGCCCATGTGTTCCACTCCTGGTCCGCGCAGGAACTGATCGACCCCCTCGCCGTCGCCGGTGCGCAGGGGTCGTACTTCTGGGACTACGACGGCAGGCGCTACCTGGACTTCACCAGCGGGCTCGTCTACACGAACATCGGCTACCAGCACCCGAAGGTCGTCGCGGCGATCCAGGAGCAGGCCGGGCGTCTGACGACGTTCGCGCCCGCGTTCGCCGTCGAGGCCCGCTCGGAGGCGGCACGGCTGATCGCGGAGCGTACGCCCGGCGACCTGGACAAGATCTTCTTCACCAACGGCGGCGCGGACGCGGTCGAGCACGCGGTGCGGATGGCCCGGCTGCACACCGGCCGGACGAAGGTGCTGTCGGCGTACCGGTCGTACCACGGCGGCACCCAGCAGGCGGTGAACCTCACCGGTGACCCGCGCCGCTGGCCCTCCGACAGCGGCTCAGCCGGTGTCGTCCGCTTCTGGGCGCCGTTCCTCTACCGCTCCCGCTTCTACGCCGAGACGGAGGAGCAGGAGTGCGCCCGCGCGCTGGAGCACCTGGAGACGACCATCGCCTTCGAGGGGCCGGCCACCATCGCCGCGATCATCCTGGAGACCATCCCGGGCACCGCGGGGATCATGGTCCCGCCGCCCGGCTACCTCGCCGGGGTGCGCGAGCTGTGCGACAAGTACGGGATCGTCTTCATCCTGGACGAGGTCATGGCCGGGTTCGGCCGCACCGGTGAGTGGTTCGCGGCCGACCTCTTCGACGTCGTGCCCGACCTGATGACCTTCGCCAAGGGTGTGAACTCCGGCTACGTGCCGCTCGGCGGCGTCGCCATCTCCGGCGCGATCGCCGACACCTTCGGCAAGCGCCCCTACCCGGGCGGTCTGACCTACTCCGGCCACCCGCTGGCCTGCGCCGCCGCCGTCGCCACCCTCGGTGTCATGGCGGAGGAAGGCGTCGTCGACAACGCCAAGCTGCTCGGTACGTCCGTCGTCGAACCCGGGCTGCGCGCGCTCGCCGAGCGGCACCCCAGCGTCGGCGAGGTGCGTGGCGTGGGCATGTTCTGGGCGCTCGACCTGGTGAAGAACCGGGAGACCCGCGAACCCCTGGTCCCCTACAACGCGGCGGGCGAGGCCAACGCGCCGATGGCCGCCTTCGGCGCGGCCGCGAAGAAGCACGGGCTGTGGCCGTTCATCAACATGAACCGCACCCATGTCGTGCCGCCCTGCAACGTCACCGAGGCGGAACTGAAGGAGGGCCTCGCCGCCCTGGACGCCGCCCTCACCGTCGCGGACGAGTACACGGCCTGAGGCCCTGAGGCCCCGAGGCCTGAGGCCCTGGGGGCGCTGAGGGCGGCGCTTCGGACGGTGGCTCCGTCACCTCGGCTCGGGCGGCCGGGCCTGAGGGCCTGGGAGGCCTGAGGCCCTGGGGGTCCTGAGGGGCGGCGCTTCGGACGGTGGCTCCGTCACCTCGGCTCCGGTGGCCGGGCTTGAGGCCCTGGGGGCTTGAGGCCCTGGGGCCGGCGGCCCGGACGGTGCTCCGTCACCTCGGCTCGGGCGGCCGCTGGCGGGGCATGTTCGGGCGGGTCGGCGCGGGTCCCGGCGGGAGGGGGAAACGTCCCTGGAAAGGGGCCGTGTCCGCCCGGGGCGGTGACGCAACCGCGGACTGGATGCCGAGGGGCGCCGACCCGGTGCGGAACTCCACCATCCAGTCCGCCGTCTCCGTGCGGACCAGTTCCGTCACGTCCTCCGAGAAGCGCCGCAGCACGGCGAGGCACCGCTCCGTCGCCTCGCTCGCCGTGCCCTCCGCCGGGCCGAGAACCTCCCGGACGCACTCCGACGCCCAGTCGAACTGGAGCACCTGAAGCCTGCGCTGCACCGCCTGCGCCGTGGCCACGTCCCGCATCCAGCCGGACGTCAGCCCGAAGTAACGGTCCGCGGCGGCGCACGCCAGGCCGAGCGTCAGCGCCAGGTATCCCCACACCGAGGTCCCGTCCACCGCGCCGGTCAGCTCCAGCAGCGGCAGCGCCGCCCCCGACACCGCGCCCACCGCGGCGCCGACCCGCAGCACCCGCGCCGCCTGCCGCTTCCACACCCGGTCCGCGAGATACCAGGCCGCCGTCTCCAGTGCCCGGCGCTCCACCCAGCGGAACAGCTCGTCCAGCCGCTCGGCGGGCTCCCCCCAGTCCCCGAGCGGGAACGCCCGCCCGGTCAGATCACCCGGCGGACCCTCGGGCTGCATCTCCGGCTGACCCACCCGGCACTCCCTACTCAACGAACCCAGCGAACTCGACGACCCGCCCCCTTCCTACCGCCCAATGGGTGGCGAAGAAGTAGCTTTCCGCTCTTTTCCGCCCGATAGGGGGCCTTGATCAGGTATAGACCCCGTGAAGATCTCACTCGAAAGAGTGGCGGGGCGATGGCCGCGTGGACCACGTAGGCTCGTGCACAACGGAGGAAAAGACCTCAGACCGATCTTCAGGAGCTGATCGTGATTCCCGGTGGTGGCCAGCCCAACATGCAGCAGCTGCTCCAGCAGGCCCAGAAGATGCAGCAGGATCTCGCGAGGGCGCAGGAGGAGCTGGCCCGCACCGAGGTGGACGGCCACGCGGGCGGCGGACTGGTGAAGGCCACCGTGACCGGCTCGGGCGAGCTGCGGGCCCTGGCCATCGACCCCAAGGCGGTCGACCCGGAGGACACCGAGACCCTCGCCGACCTGATCGTCGCCGCCGTCCAGGCGGCCAACGAGAACGCCCAGACCCTCCAGCAGCAGAAGCTCGGCCCGCTGGCGCAGGGACTCGGCGGCGGCAGCGGCATTCCCGGTCTGCCTTTCTAAGACGGGCGGCGGCCAACTACGGTACGTACCGGAAGACTCCAGAAAGGGCGGCGGTCCGTTGTACGAAGGCGTGGTCCAGGACCTGATCGACGAGCTGGGGCGGCTGCCCGGCGTCGGTCCCAAGAGCGCGCAGCGGATCGCCTTCCATATCCTCCAGGCGGAGCCCACGGACGTACGACGGCTGGCCCATGCCCTCATGGAGGTCAAGGCCAAGGTCCGGTTCTGCGCGACCTGCGGCAACGTCGCCCAGGAGGAGCTGTGCGGGGTCTGCCGGGACCCGCGCCGCGACCCCTCGGTCATCTGTGTGGTCGAGGAACCCAAGGACGTCGTCGCCGTGGAGCGCACCCGCGAGTTCCGCGGCCGCTACCACGTGCTCGGCGGCGCGATCAGCCCGATCGAGGGCGTGGGCCCGGACGATCTGCGGATACGAGAGCTGCTGGCCCGCCTCGCGGACGGCACGGTCACCGAGCTGATCCTGGCCACGGACCCGAATCTCGAAGGCGAGGCCACGGCGACGTACCTCGCTCGCATGATCAAGCCCATGGGCCTCAAGGTCACCCGCCTGGCCAGCGGCCTCCCGGTGGGTGGCGACCTGGAATACGCGGACGAGGTCACCCTCGGCCGCGCCTTCGAGGGGAGACGACTCCTAGATGTCTGACGCCACGCTGCACGCCACGACGCAGAACCCGGACGACTTCGCGGTGCAGATCGCGGACCAGGTGGAAAGCTTCCTGGTCGCGGTCACCGAGGTCGCGAAGGGCGACGAGCCCGGCTCCGCGGTGCCCTTCCTCCTCCTGGAGGTCTCCCAGCTGCTGCTGGCCGGGGGCCGGCTCGGCGCGCACGAGGACATCGTTCCCGACGAGCGCTACGAGCCCGATCCCGGTCCCGAGCTGGACGTGGACCCGCTCCGGGAGAACCTGGCACGCCTTCTGGAGCCGGTCGACGTCTACTCGGAGGTCTTCGACCCCTACGAGCCGCGCACCGCGCCGGTCCCGGCCCGGATCTCCGACGACCTCGCCGACGTCATCGCCGACCTGCGGCACGGCATGGTCCACTACCGCGCGGGCCGTACCACCGAGGCCCTGTGGTGGTGGCAGTTCTCCTACTTCTCCAACTGGGGTTCGACCGCCTCGGCGACCCTCCGGGCGCTCCACTCGGTCCTGGCCCACGTCCGCCTGAACCAGCCCCTGGAGGAGCTGGACGGCCTGGACACCGACCAGGGCGTGGGCGACGAGACCCTGGAGTTCGAGGCCGGACGGGTGATGGAGCAGGAGATCGCCGAGCCGCTGGGTATGCAGCACCCGGGCCGCTGACCGGCACTGACGTCTACGTCACAGTCGCCACAGTCTTCACCCGCGCCACTTTGGGCAGGGGAGTCTCCGAGCGGGAACCGCGACGTTACGACGATGTCTCACGATGCGGTATCCCGAAGGCAACATTCGGACGCTCGATAGACTGAGCGCACAACGACGGACGAGCGAGGAGCGCACGTGGGCCTTGTCGTGCAGAAGTACGGAGGCTCCTCCGTAGCCGATGCCGAAGGCATCAAGCGCGTCGCCAAGCGAATCGTGGAAGCGAAGAAGAACGGCAACCAGGTGGTTGTCATCGTTTCCGCGATGGGCGACACGACGGACGAGCTGATCGATCTCGCCGAGCAGGTGTCACCGATGCCTGCCGGACGCGAGTTCGACATGCTGCTGACCGCCGGAGAGCGGATCTCCATGGCCCTGCTGGCCATGGCGATCAAGAACCTGGGCCACGAGGCCCAGTCCTTCACCGGCAGCCAGGCAGGTGTCATCACCGACTCGGTCCACAACAAAGCGCGGATCATCGACGTCACGCCGGGCCGCATCCGGACCGCCCTGGACGAGGGCAACATCGCCATCGTCGCCGGTTTCCAGGGCGTCAGCGCCGACAAGAAGGACATCACCACCCTCGGGCGCGGCGGATCCGACACCACGGCGGTGGCCCTCGCGGCCGCGCTGGACGCCGAGGTCTGCGAGATCTACACCGACGTCGACGGCGTGTTCACCGCCGACCCGCGCGTGGTGAAGAAGGCGAAGAAGATCGACTGGATCTCCTTCGAGGACATGCTGGAGCTCGCCGCCTCCGGTTCGAAGGTGCTGCTCCACCGCTGTGTGGAGTACGCCCGCCGCTACAACATCCCGATCCACGTCCGCTCCAGCTTCAGCGGACTGCAGGGCACGTGGGTCAGCAGTGAGCCGATTCAGCAAGGGGACAAGAAGGTGGAGCAGGCCATCATCTCGGGTGTCGCACACGACACCTCCGAGGCCAAGATCACCGTCGTCGGCGTACCGGACAAGCCGGGCGAGGCCGCCGCGATCTTCCGGGCCATCGCCGACGCCGAGATCAACATCGACATGGTCGTGCAGAACGTGTCCGCCGCCTCCACGGGCCTGACGGACATCTCCTTCACCCTCCCGAAGACCGAGGGCCGCAAGGCCATCGACGCCCTGGAGAAGAGCCGGGTCGGCATCGGCTTCGACTCACTGCGCTACGACGACCAGATCGGCAAGATCTCGCTGGTCGGCGCGGGCATGAAGACCAACCCGGGCGTCACCGCCGCCTTCTTCGAGGCGCTGTCCGACGCGAGCGTGAACATCGAGCTGATCTCGACCTCCGAGATCCGCATCTCGGTCGTCACCCGCGCCGACGACGTGCCGGAAGCCGTCCGCGCCGTGCACACCGCCTTCGGCCTCGACTCCGACACCGACGAGGCCGTGGTCTACGGCGGCACCGGCCGCTGAGGGAGATCCACTGATGGAGTCGACCGTCCGTCCGACGCTCGCGGTCGTGGGAGCGACTGGTGCCGTCGGCACGGTCATGCTCCAGATCCTTTCGCAGCGCAAGGACATCTGGGGTGAGATCCGCCTGATCGCCTCGCCGCGCTCGGCCGGCCGCAAGCTGACCGTGCGCGGCGTGGAGGTCGAGGTCGTGGCGCTGTCGGAGGAGGCCTTCGACGGCGTCGACGTCGCCATGTTCGACGTACCCGACGAGGTGGCCGCGCAGTGGGCGCCGGTCGCCGTGGCGGCCGGCGCGGTGGTGATCGACAACTCCGGCGCCTTCCGGATGGACCCGGACGTGCCCCTGGTGGTGCCCGAGGTCAACCCGCACACCGCGCGGGTACGGCCACGGGGGATCATCGCCAACCCCAACTGCACCACGCTCTCCATGATCGTCGCCCTGGGCGCGCTGAACGCCGAGTTCGGGGTGCGCGAGCTGGTGGTGTCCTCGTACCAGGCGGTCAGCGGCGCCGGACAGGCCGGCGTCGACACCCTGCGCGCCCAGCTGTCCCTGGTCGCGGGCACCGAGCTGGGCACCAGCCCCGGCGACGTACGGCGCGCCGTCGGCGACAACACCGGGCCGTTCCCGGAGCCGGTCGCGCTGAACGTCGTACCGTGGGCCGGGTCGCTCCGGGAGGACGGCTGGTCCTCGGAGGAGATGAAGGTGCGGGACGAGACCCGCAAGATCCTCGGCCTGCCCACCCTGCCCGTGGCCGTCACCTGCGTCCGCGTCCCGGTGGTCACCACGCACTCCCTCACCGTGCACGCCCGCTTCCAGGGCGAGGTCACCGTCGACGGCGCCCGCGAGATCCTCGCCACCGCGCCCGGCGTCGTCCTCTTCGACAACCCGGCCGCGGGCGAGTTCCCCACCCCCGCCGACGTGGTCGGCACCGACCCCACCTGGGTCGGCCGGGTGCGCCGGACCCTGGACGATCCGACCGCGCTCGAACTCTTCGTCTGCGGCGACAACCTGCGCAAGGGCGCGGCCCTCAACACGGCCCAGATCGCCGAACTGGTGGCCGCGGAGCAGTCCTGACCCCGCGTGCGACGCCGATGTGAGCCGCATGTGACGGTGTATGTGGTGGGGACCATGGTCGAATCCACTTGTACCCGGCACCTTCCACGTTCGAAGATTTCACTTCCCGCACTCCGCAACCAGCGCAGCGCGGGAAGCGTCTTCGCGTACGCCCTTGACCGGGGCCCCGGAGCCGCGACGACCGGGCGTGGGGACATGGAAAACAGTGGAAGAGCGGGGACGCATGACGGAAACACCGTCGGTGACGCCCGGCGCGTACAACCCTCACGGGCACAAGCGCGTCCAACTGACGTGGCACAGGTACTCGAACTCAGTGCGCCGCCCCGCGCGGTGCTGCGGCCCCGCATGCCCGGTGTCCCCGGCGGCATGCCGGTGATCGCGCCGATGCCCGCAGCGCGGCCCGCCCGCATCCCCAGCCAGCGCGACGGCGCCGAGGAGTCCGCGTCCGCGGTGGCCGGCACGACCGTCGACCACCTCACCGAGACCTACCGGACGCACTACCGCTCGCTGCTCGGCCTCGCGGCCCTCCTCCTCGACGACACCGCCTCCTGCGAGGACGTCGTCCAGGAGGCCTTCATCCGCGTCCACTCGGCCCGCACCCGGGTCCGCGAGCCCGAGAAGACCCTCGCCTACCTGCGCCAGACCGTCGTCAACCTGTCCCGCTCCGCGCTGCGCCGCCGCATAGTCGGCCTGAAGCTGCTGTCCAAGCCGATGCCGGACATGGCGAGCGCCGAGGAGGGCGCCTACGACCAGCTGGAGCGCGACTCCCTCATCAAGGCGAT
The DNA here is from genome assembly GCF_044745865.1 of Streptomyces sp. NPDC086787. NCBI lineage: Bacteria > Bacillati > Actinomycetota > Actinomycetes > Kitasatosporales > Streptomycetaceae > Streptomyces > Streptomyces sp. NPDC086787. The sequence continues at coordinate 371,178 of NZ_JBIVBC010000003.1, forward strand.
GAAGGGCCTGCAGCGCCGCCAGCGCGAGGTCCTCGTGCTGCGCTACTTCGCGGACATGACGGAGGCCCAGGTCGCCGAGACGCTCGGGCTCTCGCTGGGCTCGGTCAAGGCGTACGGCTCACGCGGCATCGCCGCCCTGCGGGTGGCCATGGAGGCCCCGGCATGACCGGCGGCGGCACGATCGAGGGCGCCGGGGGAGGCGAGCCCGATGAACGCCACACGCACGAGCACACGCACTCGCACGCTGGGAACGGAACTGTGAACCACGGCCCCGACGGCAAGGGCCCCGAGGAGCTCGGCTCGGACGAGCTGGCCCTGCGCCGGATGCTGCACTCGGCCGTCCAGGACATGGAGCCGCGCGACGGCACCCTGGACCATCTGCGCCGGGCGGTGCCCGCGCGCCGGGCCCGCAGGCGGCACGCGGCCGTCGGCATGGCGGCCGCCGCCGTCCTCCTCGCCACCGCCGTCCCCGCCCTGGTGCACGTCACCCACTCCGGCGACTCCGACCCCAACACCTCCATGGCCGGCCAGGCCTCCCAGGCGCACGACGGGACGAGCCACGGCACGGACCAGGACGGCTGGTCCGGCACCGGCGACGGCTCCGGCGACCAGCCCTCCGGCCAGGACAGGAGCGACCTGAAGGGCGGCGGCAAGAGTGACGCCGACGGCGCCGGCACCACCGGACCCACCGACGGCGCCCACTCCTCCGCCTCCGCCGGCAGCCGCTTCCCCGGGTGCACCGCGACCCAGTTGGGCTCCCCGGTGGCGACCGTCGACGCCCCCGACTCGGCGGGCGTCGTCTACGGCACCTTCCGCGTCGCCAACGTCTCCACCACCGCCTGCGGTGTCGGCGGCGCGGGCAACGTGAACGTCCAGGCGCAGGGAGCCGCCGACGCGGGCAAGGTCAGCGCGGTACGGCACACGGCCGGGGACGCGGCGGCCGGACTGCCCACCCCCTCCGAGGAGGCCACCGGCCTGACGCTGAAGCCCGGCGAGGCCTACGAGGAGAAGTTCGCCTTCGTGCCCGCCCAGAGCTGCCCGGCCGACGGCGGCGGCGACAACGGCGGCACCGGCCCCGGCGAGCCGTCGTCCGACCCGACCCCCAGCCCGGACACCGGCGCCGGCACCGACGCGGGCAACGGCGTGGCGGGCGACTCTCCCCAGCTGACCCGGAAGGACGGCAGCCCGGTCGACGGGAGCGTCGTGGTGTCCCACACGCCCGAGGCGGGTTCCCCGACCGGCACGGCCACGGTGACCGGCGCGTGCGCGGGCACGGTCTACTGGACCGGAGTCCTCTCGGCCTCGTAGGCCTCGGCCGTGGGCAGGCCCAGCGCCGCGTCCCGGAGGAACTCCACCTCGCGGCGCAGCAGCCGGAACCACATGAAGACGACGAAGCCCGCGAAGACGAACCACTCCCCGGTGTAACCGAGGTTCTGGAACGCCTTCAGGTCAAGACCGGAGCCGGCGGGCGCGCTCGCGGGTACGGCCCGCATCCCCGAGTCACCCTTGTCCAACGTCATCCACGCGTCGTACATCCGGTACGGCACCAGGTTGACGAGGGAGGACGAGCTGATCGCCGCCGTCTGCCCGGACGGCAGCCCGCCCCGCGCGCTGACCCCGTTGTCCCCGGGTGTCTCCGAGGCCTGGAGCACGCCGGTGACGGTGACCTCGCCGGACGGCGCGGCCGGCGCCTTGGCGGCGTCCGCGCGCCCCGGCAGCCAGCCGCGCACCACCGGCAGCGCCCGGCCCGCGTCGGTGCGCAGCAGCGTCAGCACGTAGTAGCCGCTTTTGCTGTGCAGTTCCCGGTCGGGGACGAGGAGCTGCTCGCCGTACCGGCCGGTCGCGGTGACCCGCCGTCCCACCGTGGACTTGTCGACGGGCAGCAGCTCGGCCAGCGGCCGGGCCGCCTCCGTCCGCACGGACGCGGCCCGCTCGGTCGCGGTCCGGTGGTCCTGCACCCGGCCCTCGAACCGGCCGAGCTGCCACGACCCCATGAAGACGCAGAACGGCACGGCGAGCAGCACGAAGACGTTGATGCCCCACCAGCGGGGAGTCAGCAGAAACCGGTACACGACGACAACGGTACGGCGGCCGGGAACCGCCCCCCACAATGGGGCCATGAGTGAGAGCAGCATGCCGGAGTGGGAGAAGCGTTTCCGGGCGCCGAGGGTGTCCCTGCCGGACTGGGCCGAGGACGCGCCGCACCGCTCCCTGTTCGTGTCGAACGCGACCGGGACCTACGAGCTGTACGCGTGGGACCGGACGACGGGCGCGCAGCGGCAGGCGACCGACCGGCCGAACGGCACGACCGACGGGACGCTGTCCCCGGACGGCGCGTGGATCTGGTGGTTCGACGACAAGGACGGCGACGAGTTCGGCGTGTGGCGCCGCCAGCCGTTCGCGGGCGGCGCGGACGAGCCCGCCGTACCCGGTCTCGCCCCCTCCTACCCGGCGGGCCTGGCCCTGTCCCGGGACGGCCGCACGGCGGTCGTGGGCCGCTCCACGGACGAGGAGGGCACCACGCTGCACCTCACCCGCGACGGCGCCGACCCGGTCGAGTTCTACCGCCACCGCGAGTCGGCCTACGTGGGCGACATCTCCCACGACGGCACGCTGATCGCGATCGAGCACACCGAACACGGCGACGCGATGCACTCTGCGCTGCGCGTCCTGCGCCACGACGGAACCCAGGTCGCCGAACTCGACGACTCCAGGGGCGGCGCCGAGGCACTCGGCCTGGAGGTGCTGGGCTTCGCCCCGGTCGAGGGCGACACCCGGCTGCTCATCGGCCATCAGCGGCGCGGCCGCTGGGAGCCGCTGGTGTGGGACGTGGCGACCGGCGCCGAGACCGACCTGGCCCTCGACCTGCCGGGCGACGTGAGCGCCGAGTGGTACCCGGACGGCTCCGCCCTGCTGATCGCCCACGGCTTCGAGGCCCGCAGCGAACTGTTCCGCCACGACCTCGGCACGGGCGAGCTGTCGGCCATCCCGACCCCGCCGGGCACCGTCTCCGGCGCCACCGCCCGCCCCGACGGCAGCGTGGAGTTCCTCTGGTCCTCCGCCGCCGAGCCGCCCGTGGTCCGCTCCACCACGGGCAAGGTGGTCCTCGACCCGCCCGGCATGAAGTGCCCCGGCTCGGTGCCGGTCGAGGACGTGTGGGTGGAGGGCCCCGGCGGCCGCATCCACGCCCTGGTCCAGAAGCCCGCGGGCGCGACCGGCCCCCTGCCGACCGTCTTCGACCTGCACGGCGGCCCCACCTGGCACGACAGCGACGCCTTCGCCGCGGGCCCCGCCGCCTGGGTCGACCACGGCTACGCGGTCGTCCGCGTCAACTACCGCGGCTCCACCGGCTACGGCCGCGCCTGGACCGACGCCCTGCGCCACCGAGTCGGCCTCATCGAGCTGGAGGACGTCGCCGCGGTCCGCGACTGGGCCGTGTCGTCGGGCCTGGCCGACCCCGCCCGGCTGGTCCTCACCGGCGCCTCCTGGGGCGGCTACCTCACCCTCCTCGGCCTCGGCACCCAGCCGGAGGCGTGGGCCCTGGGCATCGCGGTGGTACCGGTCGGCGACTACGTCACCGCCTACCACGACGAGATGGAAACCCTGAAGGCGATGGACCGCACCCTCCTCGGCGGCACCCCCGAGGAGGTCCCCGAACGCTTCGAGGCGTCCTCGCCGCTCACCTACGTCGACCAGGTCAAGGTGCCCGTGTACATCTCGGCGGGCGTCAACGACCCCCGGTGCCCGATCCGCCAGGTCGAGAACTACGTGGACCGGCTCGCGGAGCGGGGCGCGGTGCACGAGGTGTACCGGTACGACGCGGGGCACGGGTCACTGGTGGTGGAGGAGCGGATCAAGCAGGTGAGGCTGGAGATGGACTTCGCGGGGAGGCACTTGGCGGGGTAGCGCTCATACTCCCTGGGCCTACCGGGACGGCTGGGAGGGTGGGAAAGCGGGGTCCGGGGGCGGAGCCCCTGGCGGGGTCCGGGGCGGCGCCCCGGGACGTCCGAGCAACTCGGCCAGCCCCCGCCGGGTGGCGGCGAGAACGACCCGCTCGCCACCCCGCAGCACATGCCCCGCCGGCACCGACAACCGCCCCTCCAACGCCAGCACCCGCCACGCCCCGGCACGGAACGCGTCCCCCACCGTCCGCCCCTCCAACTCCGGATGCCCGCTCACATCCAGCGCGGCGAACAGCAACACCCGCCGCTCCACGGGAATCGCCCCGAGAATCTGCCGCCCCTGCATCGCCCCGGCGAACGCGGGCGCGGCCAGATGGGACACACTCCGGCTCCGCGTCACCGCCCGCGGATGCGCCGCCCGCAACGTCCGGTACACGGCGTTCGCGAAGTCGTCGTCGTACAGCCGCAGCACCACCCTGAGGTCCGGCCGCACGGACCGCGCGTAGAGCACCGCCTCCAGATTCGTCGTGTCCGCGCTGGTCACCGCGAGCAGTACATGGGCCCGATGGATCTTGGCGGCCTCCAGCACCCCCTCCTGGGTCACGTCACCCAGCACCACCGGCACCCGCAGCCGCCGGGCGGTGGCCAGGCCCCGGGCCTCGGGGTCGGCCTCCACGCACACCACGGGAATGTGCAGTTCCCGCAGCCGGGTCAGCACCCGCGTGCCGATCTTCCCGAGTCCCAGCAGCACCACATGCCCGCCCAGTCCGCGCGGCGGCTTGCGCAGGGCGGACGCGGTCCGGAAGGTGCCGAGTCCTTCGAGGACGGCGGCCAGCAGTACCGGCAGCAGCAGTAAGCCGACCAGCCCGGACAGCAGTTGAAGGATCTGCCGGCCGAGCGGAGCCCCGAGCGCCGGATCGTCGATGGCGAACAGGTCCAGCAGCGTCAGATAGAACGCCCCCAGCGGATGGATCCCGGTCACCAGCGACAGCGCGACGGCGAGCGCGATCACGCACCCCGCGAGCCCGGCGAGGGACCACCGCAGCCGCCGGGAGAACAGCGACGCGAACGGTGGCACGATCCCGGTGCGCCCCGCGGGCATCGGCGGCCCGGCGGCGTACGACACCTGCTCCAGTACGACGGTGCCCCGCCCGTCGGCGGCCCGCACCTCCGCGTCGTCGGGCAGCAGCCGCGGCCCGCGCTCCCCGCTGCCCTCGGCGCCGTCCGAGCCCGCGGGGTCGCTGCTGGTCGCCGACAGCAGGGCCAGTGTGCACAGCCCCGGTTCGGTGGGCAGCCCCACCCGGGCGGGCGGCCGCTCCACCGCCTGCAGCAGCAGTCCGTCCGTCTGGACGACCTTGCTGGTCCCGGCGACCGAGGTGGCGGCCAGCGCGGGCGCGGCGGTGTCGGCGTCGGACAGCACGGTCGTGGAGGCGCCGTCCCCGCCCTGCCCGTCCCCGTCCCCGGCGGCCAGCGTGGCGGCCTGGTCGAGGAGTTCCTCGATGTGCTGGCCGAGGCGCCGGTTGTAGAGGCGCAGGACGAGCCGCAGGCGGGGGTTGAGGCGGCGGGCGGTGAGCGCGGCGCGGATGTTGGTCTCGTCGTCGTCGTACACGAGCGCCAGCGCGGCGGCCCGCTCCACGCCCGCGACGGCGAGCACGGCCTCGGTCGGCTCGGCGGCCTCCAGCAGCCGTTCGCCGCGCCCCGTTTCCCCGGAGCCGTTGCCGCCGCCATTGCCACTGCCGTTGCCGTTGCCGCCCGCCGTGCCCCGCCCCACGGCCGCGCTGACCATCCGGTCGAGCAGCGCCGCGGAGGCGGCCCGGGCCCGCCCGACCGCTGGTGGCCGTGCCGTACGCTCACCCGGCGGCACGACGAGCGTCACCTGCTCGCCGTACACTCCGCGCAGTTCGGCGGCCAGCCGATGGGCCAGCCCGTCGTCACCGCACACCACCATGTGCTCCGGTGCGCCACCATGTCCGCCTTGATAAGGAACGCTCCCCACAAGGGCAAAGACTGCCCCAACAGCACGAGCGGTTCCAGTGCCCGGCTGAACGCGGGTGCCGGAACGGCCGTACCGCAGGGGAGGGAGCACAGCGAAGCAGCGCCGTACGCCGGAGGTACGCGACCCGTGGCCGTAACCGAAGAAGCCCCGCCCGCCACCGAACGGCGGCCGGAGCGGGACGGCTGGCACCTCAACTCCCCGCTGGCGCTGACCCTGCTGCTGGTCCTGGTCGTGGCGTTGCAGGGCCCGGTCCGCGGGGCACTGGGCACACCGGTGATGCAGAGCTGGATGACGGTGTTCGTGGCGGTGGTCGTACAGGCGCTGCCCTTCCTGGTCCTCGGTGTGCTGCTGTCCGCGGCGATAGCGGTCTTCGTCCCCCCGTCCTTCTTCGCCCGCGCGCTGCCCGCCCGTCCCGCCCTGGCCGTGCCGGTCGCGGGGCTCGCGGGCGCGGTGCTGCCGGGCTGCGAGTGCGCGTCCGTGCCGGTGGCCGGGGCGCTGGTACGGCGTGGAGTCACGCCCGCCGCGGCCATCGCGTTCCTCCTCTCCGCCCCCGCGATCAACCCGATCGTGCTGACGGCGACGGCGGTCGCCTTCCCCCGGAACCCCGAAATGGTGCTGGCCCGTTTCGCCGGGAGCCTCCTGGTGGCGTGCGCGATGGGCTGGCTGTGGCAGCGCCTCGGCCGCACCGACTGGCTGCGCCCGCCGACGCACCACGGACCCGAGGGCCGGACGAGGGCGGAGGCCTTCTGGGACTCGGTACGGCACGACATGGTGCACGCGGGCGGCTTCCTGGTGCTCGGCGCGATGGCGGCGGCGACCCTGAAGGCGGTGGCCCCGGCGAGCTGGCTGCGCACGGCGGCCGACAACCCGGTGTTCTCGGTGCTCGCGCTGGCCGTGCTCGCCGTGGTGCTGTCGATCTGCTCGGAGGCGGACGCGTTCGTGGCGGCGTCGCTCACCCAGTTCTCGCTCACGGCCAGACTGGCGTTCCTGGTGGTCGGCCCGATGATCGACCTGAAACTGTTCGCGATGCAGGCGGGCACCTTCGGGCGCGGCTTCGCGCTGCGGTTCGCCCCCGCCACCTTCGCGCTGGCCGTCACGGGCGCCGTCGTGACCGGGGCGGTGCTGCTGTGAACCGGCAGGCGCAGTCGGCGGTCCTGTTCCTGACCGGCGCGGCCCTGCTGCACGCGGGCTTCACGGACCTCTATCTGCGGTATGTGAAGGCGGGCCTGCGCCCGCTGCTGCTGGCGGCGGGCGCGGTACTGATCGTGACGGCGCTGGCGACGGCCTGGTACGAGTGGCGGCGGGCCCGTCGCGGTGGCGGGGCCGGTCGCGATCACGGTCACGACGGCGAACAAGGTCACGCCCATCGGGAGCCCCGGGTCTCCTGGCTGCTGGTCCTGCCGCTGCTCGCCCTCATCCTGGTGGCCCCGCCCGCACTGGGCTCGTACAGCGCGACCCGTACCGGCACGGCCCTGCAACAGCCCTACGGCTACGCCAAGTTGCCCACGGGCAACGGCACGATCCCGCTCAGCCTGGCCGACTACGCGGGCCGCGCGGTATACGACCACGGCCGCTCCCTGCACGGCCGCCCCGTACGGATCACCGGTTTCGTCGCCCTGGACGGCGCGGGCAAGCCCTATCTCGTCCGCATGGCCCTCAACTGCTGTGCCGCGGACGCCCAGCCGGTGAAGATCGGCCTCACCGGAGAGGTCCCGCCGGTCCTGCGCCCGGACGGATGGCTGGAGGTGACGGGCACCTACACCACCGAGCAGACCCGGGACCCCGTCAACAACGGCCCGATTCCCTACCTCAGGGTCACCGCGTCCCACCCGGTGTCGGAGCCGAGGGACCCGTACGACGAAACATGGAACAACTGACGTAACAGCCAACCGCTCCGACGACCGCTCCGACGGGTCCGTATGTTCGATCAATTTGAGCTGCGGTGCGCGTAAACAGGCCATGTTGTCCGACGGTGTCATGCCGGCCGGGTCGCGAAGGCAGCATGGACGGGTCACCTGGCGGCGTATTCCGCCGCGGAATGTGATCTTCGGGGGTGCCGGTGAATTACCAGGTGTGTGACGACTGGCCGCCGTCCACTTTTCTCAGCAGGCTCCGGCGGGAGACCCGGGACGAACTGCTCCGGCAGGGAGTCGAGAAGACCTATCTGCCGCATCAGCCTCTTCTGCAACAGGGCGATTCGAGCCGCCATGTCCTGCTGCTCACCAGCGGGGTGGTCAAGGTGGCGGCCACCTCGGAGAGCGGCGAGGACGTGCTGCTCGCCATACGAATCGCGGGCGATCTCGTGGGCGAGATGGCGGCGTTCGAGGAACTGCCCCGGTCCGGCACGGTGCTTGCGTGCGGGGACGTGACGGCCAGGATCATCCAGCTGTACGCCCTGGAGGACTTCCTGACCCGCCATCCCGAGGCGATGAAGGCCGTACTGCGCATGCTGAGCGCCCGGCTGCGCTGGGCCAACCGCCGCCGGATCGACTACCGGGCATACGACGCGGTCACCCGGTTCGCCCGGGTGCTGGCCGAGTTGGGCCAGACGTACGGCAGGCCCGCGCGGCCGGGTGACCGGACCCGGTGCGTCCTGAGTGTCACTCTGTCCCAGAAGGAGCTTGCGTCCCTGGCCGGCCTCGCCCTGCCCACGGCCGAAAGAAGCCTGGCCACCCTGACAGGACTGGGTCTGGTGCAGCGCAGTTACAGAAAAATAACCATCTGTGACGTTCCGAAGTTGCTGGAATTCGCCAAACTCGCAGGCGAGATTCCGTACTCGTAGGGGATTGGATCCAGCCGACTCTCCTAGCCTCTGGTCAGCTTGCCTTGCCTGCCCAGAGAGGAATGATCGGGTGGCTGAGTGGCCCGGGTTTTACCCCTGCACCTGTTTCGCCGTGGACGTACAGTCCTACGGGAGCAAGAACGATCGAGCGCAGTCAGAAACGCAACACGATCTGCCAAGACTTCTCGATGAAGCGGCCAGGAAATGCGGACTCGACCGCACGTCCTGGCACATCCAGTCCAAGGGCGACGAGCAACTCGCCGTCACCCCCATGAACGGCGACGAACCGCGTCTGGTGGACGACTACGTACGGCACCTGGTGGCCGGGCTCGGCCACTACAACGCGCAACGCGTCCCGACGGCCCGTATGCGACTGCGCGCCGCCCTGCACCACGGCCCCGTCGCCCTCGCCGACAACGGCTTCGCCGGCACCGCCGTGGTCGTCACCGCCCGGCTGCTCAACTCCGGGCCGCTGTACGGCGCGCTGGACGCACACCCCGAGGCCGACCTGGCACTGATCCTGTCCGACGACATGTACCGCTCCACGGTGGCCGGCGGCCACACCACGCTGGTGCCCTCGGACTTCAGCCGGGTGGCGGTCAGCGTGAAGGAGTACGAGTCGGCGGCGTACATCACCGTCCCCACGCTCGGCGCCCCGGCCGCCACGGGCAACTCCCTAACGGGCACGACAGGTACGGGCACGACAGGTACGGGCACGACAGGTACGGGCACGACAGGTACGGGCGCCGGTCACGACTACCGCGCCGACCGGATCAACGTCACCCACATGAACGGTCCGGTGGACGCGCGCGGCGCCGTGTTCGGGTTCGGGAGCGCCGATGCCTGACCAGGACGAGAGCGACAGCGCCGTACCCCCCCTCCCGCCGGAACCGGCGGCCGAGGAACCACCCGACCCGGGCGAGCCGCCTGTGCAGGACCGGAACGGGCGCAAGGACAAGGAGAGGGGAGGAGCAGACGGAGCAGAAGGGGAGGACGGCAGCGGGTACGACGACCTGCGCAAGGCCCAACAGCAGGTCTACAACAACTTCTACGGCTCCGTGGACGCCGCGGGCGCGGCCTTCGGCTTCGGCACCCGCCCGGCGACGCCCGGACTCGCCCCGGGCCTGGTCGCCCCCGAGGCCGTCGCCGCCGCGCTCCGCTTCCACCTCCGCCCCGAGCCCTGCTTCACCGAGGCACTCGGCCGGCTGCGCGCCGAGCACCTCGTCGTCCTCATCGGCCCCGACGGCTGCGGCCGGGGCGCCGGCGCCCTCGCCCTGCTGCGGCGGACCGCGGGCGAGGGCATCCCGCTGCACAGCCTCTCGCCCGCCAACGCCCTGGCCGACCTCGCCACGACGGCCCACATCAAGGAGGGCCGGGCGTACGTCATCCGCGACTACGTCGGCGAGGCCAACGTCGAGGCCGTCCAGGCCTACGAGATCGGCCGCCTGAGCGAGGAACTGCGCCGAAAGAACGCGTACTTGGTGATCACCGCGGACGAAGGCACCCGTCTGCGGCTGGCGTTGAAGGACCGCTGCGTGCAGTGGCACGCCCCGGAACCGGTGGAACTGTTCCGCCACTGCCTCGGCCTGCTGCCGTCCAGCGGCACGGCACAGCCGGGGCCGGGGCCGGGGGCGGGGCCGGAGACGGAGCCGGGGCCCGAGCTGCTCGCGAGCGTGGCCGAGCAACGCCGGCCCGCCGACGTCGTGGCCGCCGCGGTCGCGTTCGCCAAGGACCCGGCCGCGGCCGTCGAGACCCTCCGCGACCGCGACAGCGAGAGCGTGCGGGACTGGTTCCGGGTGAAGCCGTCCGCCGACGACCTGGTGCCCCTGGCCGCGCTCGCGTTCCTGGAGGGCGTCCCGGAGCGGACCTTCGAGAGCGCCTGCGCACTGCTCTTCGCCCATGTGCGCAACTGGGAGCTGCACGGGGAGACACTCGCCGAGACACCCGCCGCCGAGCCGGAGAGCACCGCCGCCACCGGCACCTCCCGCGGCTCCGCCTTCGAACAGTCCCGGGCCCGCTGGAACGACCGCGCGGTCGGCCTCGTCCACGTGGAACGCCGCCCCGGCCCGGGACAGGACGCCGACCGGGGCGAACGCCGCCTCGTCTTCGCCTCGCCCCGCATCCGCGAACTGGTCATCGGCGAACTGCACGGCCTGTACGGCTACGAGCTGTGGTACCCGCTGCGCCAGTGGCTCGGCGACCTGTCCCGGCTCAGCGACCTCGACGCCCGCCTGGAACTCGCCCGCGGCACGGCCGTACTCGCCCGCTACGCGCTCACCGAGGTCGAGGAACACCTGCTGCGGGTCTGGGCCGACGGGCTCACCGGCCAGCGGGTCACCGCCGCGCTGACCCTCCAGTTCATGTGCGAGGCCGAACACCTCGCGCCGCAGGCGCTGAACATCGCCCTGCGCTGGGCGGATAGGGACAGACCCAACAGAGCCGTCACCACCGCCATGGCGTTCACCGGCCGCCTCGGCTCCCTCTACCGACTGGAGGCGCTCAACTGGATCTGGTTCCTCATCGGCCGGGGCGAGCGCATCGCGTTCGCCGCCCGCCGCTCCCTGGTCCTGCTCCTCCAAACCGCGGAACAGGAACCGGAACGCGCCCTGCTCACCCTGCGCTACGTCCGCACCCGCGTCGAGTCGGCCTCCCGGCGCTCCGCCGAACGCCACGCCGCGCTGCTCCCCACCGTCCAACTCCTCGAAGCCGAAAGGCTGGAGGGAACCTCCCCGGTACCCGCCGCACTCCTGCGGAACATCCCGGAGAGCGCCCGCCACCTGGGTGCCCTGTGGACGGCGGCACTGCTCAGCCCGTTCCGCGGCCGCGCGGTCACCGCGCTGTGCCGCACCCTGGTCGACCTGCGCGAGGACCCCGCCGCCACCGACGTCGTGAGCCGTCTCGGCGAGGCCATGCAGTCCGCGATGAACGACACCGAGTGGCGGGCGCTCAGCCACGCCCTGAGCACCGCGCTGCGCAACCCCGACTTCGCGATACCCGGCACCCGGGAACTGGCCCGGGTGCTGGTGGGAGCGCTGCGCGGCGGCCGCCCGGGCCCCCTCTCCCGGACCGACTCCGTCTCCCGGCCCAACTCCGTCTCCCAGCCCGGTCCGCTCTCTCTGCGAGGAGGCAGAAGCAAGTGAACTACCCCGTCATCACCGAACAGGTCCTGGACCGGGTCGAGGGCAGCTGGTGGTCCCGCCGTCGGCGTCGCGACGACGTGCCGTCGCTGCCGCCCGGCGCCGTCCACGTCTTCCGGGTCGGCGGCAACTACCGCGCGTTCCCGGAGGGGATGGTCTTCGACCCGGCCCACCCCGACGTACTGGACGCCTCCTCGGTCACCCTGGTGGACACCCGGGCGCGCCTGGTGGAGGTCGAACGCACCCTCCCCTCGGTGAGCGAGGCCGACACCTTCAGCGTCCGGGTCTCCTTCACCTGCCAGGTGAGCGACCCGGCGGTCGTCGCCCGGCAGGGCGTCATCGACGTCGCCGTACCGCTGCACGCCTACCTGCTCGGCGACACCGACCTGCCGAAGGCCGGCGCGGGACACCGGGTGGAGGAGATCAACGCGGTCCGGGACGAGGTGGCCCGCCGAATGATCGCGTACACCGCGGTGGTTCCGCCGCGCGTGCCCGGGATGAGCGTGGAGTACGTCAGCGCCGAGGTGAAGGTCTCGGAGAGCCTGCGGGCCTGGGAGGAGACCCTCCGCAACGAGCGCCGCACCAGCCAGCTCACCCAGTTCAAGCTGGACCAGGAGACCCAGACCGCCGCACGGATCGCCGAAGTGTTCGCCCAGGGCTCCAACCACGTGGACGCGCTGTCCGTGGCACGCCAGGAGACCGAGGTCAACCAGGTCGCCGCCCGTATCCACCGCATCGAGCAGGAGGAGACGACCCGCCGGCACGACGAACGGACCGCCGACCGGACGCACGCGCGCGGGATGGAGGTGGCGGCGGCCCAGATGCGGCGCGACACGGTGCTGGCCCTCCTCCGCCAGATGGGCGGCAGCGGGGACTACGTCGACTACCACCAGGTCCTCGAACAGGTCCTGCGGGACACCGGCGGCGGCAGCACCGGCCTCACCTCCGGACTGTCCGACGCCCCCATGGTGGAAGCGGGCCCGTCCGGCCACCCGGAACCCGAACAGCGCCACCGGGGCAAGCAGTCGCAGGACCGGCGCGACGGCTTCGTACAGAGCGAGGAAGATCTTCTTGACTGAGCACCGTTCGACCGAGCACCGTACCCACCGCGCACCATCACTGTCCCGCCGGCTGCGCACGCTCAGTGGTGTCAGCGAGGAACTCCTCGACCGGATCCCGCACGAGCGCGCCCGCTACACCGCCCTCGGTGGCGTGGTGTTCGGCACCTCGGTGATCGCCGCGTTCTCCATGTGGAACTTCGCCACCGAGGCGATAGGCAGGACGTCCCTCCTCGCGGTCGTACCGACCGTGATCTGGATGCTGTTCGTACTGAACCTGGACCGCCTGCTGGTCACCCCGCAGCCGAACGCGCGCCGGCAGGCCGGTCCCGTCGCGCTGCGCCTGCTGATCGCGCTGATGCTCGGCGTCGTGATCGCCGAACCGCTCGTCCTGAGGATCTTCTCGACCGCCGTCGAGGAGCACGTGACCGAGCAACGCATCGACGACATCGATGAGCTGAGATCCAACCTGGTCCGCTGCAACCCGGTGCCGGACGGTACCGGGGCCACCACACCGAAGGGCTGCGCCCGCTCCTACGTCCTGTCCTTCTCCGCGACCCCCGGCGGCCGGTCCGGCGAACTGGACGCCCTGCGCAAGGACACCGCCGACCTCCAGAAGCGCGTCGACGCGGACACGGCCAAGCTGGAGGCGATCGACACGGACGTGCGCGCCGAGTGCCGCACCCTGATCCGCAACGCCACCACCGGCCTGTACCAGCGCACTTCGGAATGCCTGCGCCTGCGCGCGAAGGCCAAGGACTACCGCAACACCCACCACACCAAGCAGAACGAGACCCTGCTGGCCGGCATGAACACGCACGTCCAGCAACTGGAGGGCGGCGTCGCCACCGCACGCGACGACTTCCAGAAGTCCCTGTCCGCCCGCATCGACAAACGCCTCGCGGACGAACGGGCCAAGCAGAAGGAGATCGGCGTCCTGGAGCGCATCAAGGCGCTGGACGAACTCGCGGCGGACAACATGGTCGTCCTCGTGGGCATCTGGATGATCCGGCTGCTCTTCGTGCTGCTCGACATGCTCCCGGTGCTGGTGAAGTTCCTCGGCCGGGAGAACTCCTACGACCAGATGCTCACCCTCCACAGCAACAGCGCGGTCCGCGTCTACGGCGAACGGGTGCGGCTCGACGAACGCCGCGCCCTGGCCGACTTCGAGATCGCCCAGGACGCCATCGAGCAGAAGATCCGCCAGAGCCGCGCCGAGTCGGAGGCGGCGCTGCGCGAGCACGCGGCCGCCATGAACATCCGCGTCCGGCAGGCCGTGAACGCCCTGGAAGAGGAACTGCGCCGAGGCTCCGGCGTCTGACGCCGACGCGCAGTCCGCTCCCGGGGACACCGGGGGAGGGGCCGTGACCCGGCACGGGGGTCCGGGTCACGGCCCCGCACAACACAGCGCACCCCGCGCACCGCGCACCCCGCACACTCTGCACTCGAAGGGAGAACCAAGAAGATGAGCGAGGCCACACCCCCCACCCAGGACGCCCAACTGGCCCGCACCCTCCTGACGGAGGCCCGCGAGGAACTGCTGAAGGCCGACAACAAGGCCGGCTTCCTGCTCGCCTCCCTGGGCGCGGCACTGACCGCGCTGATCGGCGCGATAGCCACCGGCGTCGTGGAACCGCGCCGCTATCCCGCCGTCGCGCAGATCCTGCTCTGGTCCGGCTGCGCCACCTGCCTGGCGTCACTGGCGATGCTCGGCCTGGCCATGACCCCGCGCGTCGGCAGCCGCCGCCACTTCCGCGCCCACTACTTCGGCGACGCGCTGGCCACCACGTCCGTCAGTCAGCTGAAAGCGGCCGTGAGACGCACGGACCCCCTCTCCCGCGACCTCAGCCAGCTGACCGTCCTGTCCCGCACGGTGTGGATCAAGTACCGCTGCATCCGCCACGCGATGGCCTGGAGCGCCGCGTTCGTCACCCTGACGGTACTCGGCATCCTGACCGGCACACCGCACTGAACCGGGCTCGCCGCGACCGTACGCGCTACTGAGCCGCTGCCGCGTCCCCCGTCCCCCGGCGCGCCCACTGCGTGGCGGAGAAGCAGGAGGCCAACCACAGGGCCTCGGGCATGTTCAGGATCACGTTGCCGATCACCGGGAACGGGATGCCTCGCTGGAGTTCCTCGGGGAAGTGGCTGCCGAACTCGAGCCCCGGAGGCGAGCCGCCCGGGATGAGCAGTCCGCCGGGAGTGATCGGGACCGGGTCCCAGCCGAGGTCACTGTGGAGAAGGGTCGCGTGCGACTGCCCGGGACGCTGCCAGAAGATCAACTGCTCGTCGAACTCGTTGACCCAGTGCAGGACATGGTCGGAGGGCCCGAAGGTCACCCCGGCCATCTCCCCGAGGTGGGCCAGGACGGCGTTCTTGCCCCGGTACCCGCCCACGTACGCGCGGGCCGTGTCCACGAACCGTGCCAGGGTCGAGTCGTCCAGAACGGCCGTCGCGGGCACCTTGACGGTGCGTGCCCGACGGGACTCCCTTACTGCTCTGCGGAGTTGCTCGGTGGCGTTCGCCCAGTGCAACCGCTCCGTGTCCGGATCGAAGACGACACAGAACACGGGCACGTTCCCGTTCGCCCAGGTCTCACCGTGCTGCCGAACCGGTACGCCGTACCCGTAGGACCGCCGCCACGAGGTACCACCCTTGACCTGAACCTTGATGACATCGTTGGTCACCCGGCCCGCCTCGGCGAAGGTGACGAAGAGATCCTCGCCGTAGTCGTTCTGCCCGGAGATCTCCTCCACGACGTGGTCATGCGCCTGCAAAAGCGCCCGCAGCGCGTTCACAGCCGCCTGCTCCACCCGCCGCCCCCTGGGAATCCTGGTCAACGCCCCCTCCTTCACCGCACCTCGACGCCGGCCCGCTCCCCACGGAGAGCGGGCCCCATGTTCACGCTCGCGCCTGCCTACCTGTAGAAGACGTCGACGCCTCCATGGTGCGAGCAGGCACCTTGGTGGTGGGCGGCGTAGGAGTAGGTGCCGTCATTGCACCGGGCGGTGGCGCCGTTTCCGGTAGTGCTGGAACCCCCTGACGAACTTGAGCCGCTGCCTCCGGATGTCCCCCCGGACGAACCACCGCTGCTTCCCGAACCCGCGGTGACCGCCTTCGCGGTGACGGTCACCTTCACCTTGACGGTCTTCGTCGCCGTCACCGTCACCGTCGGAGCAGGCTCGGGTGTCGCGGTCTGCGTCGCCGTGGCCGTCGCGGTGACCCTGGCGGTCGGCTGAACCTTCTCGGCCGCGGCCTTCGCGTCGTTCCCGTTCTCGTGTCCACCGCCGCCGGCGCCGACACCGAGGAAGAAGGCGAGACCGAGCGCCGGGAGCACGTACCGCTTCCGCGCCCATTTCGGAGCCGTTGAGACGGGCGGCTGCGGTGGCATGGCGTACGGATTGGTCATATGTCCCCCCAGGACGTGTTGGAGCGCCGACCGTAATGCCGGCTGTCGCGCCCGGGGCCCGGTTTCGCTTCAACCTTCATCTATTCGTGACGTGTCCCGGGGCACCACCCGAGTCGTCGGGCGACAGAGGTTCGGTGGACAGCCGTGAACCGCGTCAGGGCGACTGATCCGTGCTCGTTGCAGCCTGAGCCATAGCGACGAAGCGTGGTGTCAGAGGGTGTCCACCATGCTTCAAGTAGACCAGGTTGAGCGGAACAGGCGGGCCGTCCGGGACAGTGAGGAACGATACGAAGGAATGAATGTGCTGGCGCCCGACGAATTCCGGTACCACGCCAACGCCCTTGTTCGCTGCGACAGCTTCCAGCCACTCGTCGAAGTTGCGGCAGACGGCGGAAACGTTGGGGCGACGACCTTCAGGCCATTGGGTCAAGTCGGTGGTTCCGCTCACCTCGTTGAGGACCAGAGAATGGTCGGCGATATCCTGCCAACGGATCTCTTCCTGCTCTGCCAGTTCAGAACGTGTGGATACCGCGACAATTCTCCGTTCATGCAGGAGCGTGACTGACTCCATACCGGGGGGCACCTGTATACGTCCCCTCAGAATGGCCACGTCGGCTTCGCCCTGGTCCACTCCTGCGAGCTTTGCGTCTTGCCGGTGCACCTTCACCGGTATGCCGGTCTTGATCTCGAATGCTGCGATGACCTCCTGTGGCCACCCCGTGGGAAAGCCCCACGCGAAGCCCACACGGAACGCCTCTTCCTCCGAGCCGGGGTGCAGTGCCGCCTCCAAGCGAGGGATGAGAACGCTGAGTTGGTCGTACAGCGTCACGCCGGCCGCAGTGAGGGCGACTTGACGTGTGGACCGTTCCAGCAGGCGTCGTCCGAGCAGCTCCTCCAGGCGTCGTATGTTGCGACTGAGTGTTGGCTGTGACACACCCATCCGCTGGGCGGCCCTGGTGAAGTGCTTTTCCTCCGCCAAGGCCAGGAACCCGCGTAGGTGGTGCAGCTCGATACTCATGGACAGAAGCATATGCAAAGCTGCGAAGGGGCTCGCATTACTGCCGGAGAGGTCTCCGCTCTCGGGTGGCGCGCGCACCTGAGCCCTGTCCTATCTCCCGGGAATCGCTTCCTGCCGCCCTGTATCTGCGCTCTGTCCGTGCAGTGAACAATTCGACATGAAGGACCCGGTGAGTCCGCGTCCTTCATGCAGGTCGCCCATGTGTGGGCTCAGTCCTGGTACTCCTCGTCCGTCACGTGCTCCTTCCACTCGGTGGGGCCATCGGTGACGGCGATGTGCGTCATGAAGGTGCGTGGTCCTGCGCCGTGCCAGTGCTCCTCACCGGGGTGGCAGACAACGGTGTCGCCCGCCCTGATCTCCTGGCGCTCGCCGCCTCGATACCCCACGACACCCACACCTTCGGTCACGTGCAGTACCTGACCGGCAGGGTGCCGGTGCCATGCGCTGCGGGAGCCGGGCGTGAACAACACATTGCGCACTTCGGTGTTGGCTGTGGCACCGATGCGCGGCCAGAGCCAGACATCACCGAAGAACCGCTCTTCGGGCCCCTTGGTCGCATCGCCAGGGTGACGTATGACGTCCATGGTGTGTTTCTTCCTCTCTTCGTGACTTTCAGGTGATGGGTCGTTGACTACGGATGACGGGAGTTCGACCGAGTCCTTCCCGCGAGCAGGATCAGTGCGGAGGCGGCGACCGAAACGACAGCCAGCGCCGCGTTGGTGGTGCTGAAAGCGTCCTGCGGAGCGCTGCCCGGTTTGGCGAGCCCCAGATAGACAGTGCCGAAGACGGCTACTCCCATGGTTCCGCCGACCTGCAGAGTCGTGTTGAACAGGCCACTCACATCCGGCGCGTACCGGGCTTCGACGGACTCCGTGAGGTGGGCCAGCGTTCCGCTGAAAGCCGCGCCGTAGCCAACGCCTCCGATGCCGAGGAGCACGATCAGCCAGCCGGTGCTCTGCGCTCCGGCCGCCATGGCTGCAAAGGCGATCGCCATCAGGAGGCTCCCCGTGGGGGCGGCAAGTCGTCGGCCGAGTGGGCCGGACCGGCCGAGGATGGGGCCGACCAGAGCGAAGGTCGCCACCCACGCGATGGGAACCAGGCCCGCATACACCGCGCTCTTGCCCAGCCCTTGCTGCAGATACAGCGCGAGGACGAACAACAGGGCGAAGTAGCCTGCCCGGGTGGCGGCTTGGGAGACCAACGCCAAAGCCACCGGCCTGCGTGCGAGCAGTGCGACATTCATCAGCGGGTCGCCCCCGCGGCGGGTGATGCCTCGCTCCACCACTGCGAACACGGCGAAGATCGGGAGGGACGCGGCAATGCAGCCCCACGTCCATGGAGCCCATCCGGCGTCCTGCCCCATCACGAGCGGTGTCACCAGCAGAAACAGCGCGACGGACAGGAGCCCTACGCCTCGCAGGTCCAGCTTCTTCTGCCCGGTGCCCTCATCGGCGGGCAGGAAGACGAAGGCGGCGACCACCAGGAGGACGCCGATCGGTACGTTGATCAGGAAAATGGGACGCCATCCCGTGCCCAGGATGTCGGCCGACACCAGAACACCGCCCAGCGCCTGCCCGATGACGGAACTCACCCCGAGGACACCGGTGTAGGCGCCGAGAGCCCGTCGGCGTGCCGGTCCTTCGAAGTTGACCTGAATGCCTGTCAGCACCTGCGAGACCATCAGGGCAGCGCCGATTCCCTGGACCACGCGGGAACCCACGAGGGTGCCCCCGTTCGGTGCGAGGCCGCAGGCCAGCGAGGAGGCCGTGAATACGACCAGCCCCAGCAGGTAGGTCCAGCGGCGTCCACGGATCTCACCAAGCCGGGCGCCAGTGATCAGCAACATGGCATAGGCGAGGGTGTAGCCCGAAACGATCAGCTCCAGCTCGCTGCCGGTCGCGTGCAGGCGATCTCGGATCGACGGGATCGCGACGTTGACCACCGCAATGTCCACGTTTCCCAGGAACATGCCGCCGAGCAGCGAGGCGAGCAGCCACGCCTGTCGCTTCTCCCGAGGGGCGGGGCCCTCTTGTCGTGCTCCGGGTCGTGTTGGCTCGTGCGCAGGAGATGTCTTCAAGGAGTCACACCTCGGTCGATAGCTGACGGTTCGAACAGCCGGCGACGCCGCTCACCCCGGGCGCCGCTAGCCTTGCTGGACGGCATCCCGCTGGACCAGTTGGAACTGGACTCCGTTGGACGTGTGAGACTCCGTCCATGCGTTCAGGTTCGGACCGACCGGGACCGGTGCGCTGGTGGTCAGCTCAACGCCGAGTCCTTGGACCGCCTTCATGATGGCGGGCACGTTGTCGACCTCGACGCCGATGTGCTCGATCCGGGCCTCGTTGCCCTCGCCCAGCCTGCGCCGACGGGCTTCCTCCGTCGTCGGCTCGATGAGCTCGATCCGGCCGTCCCCACAGAAGTAGAAGGCGATCTTCACGTTCCGTTCCGGGACCTCCTGAGCCCGCTCCAGTCGCATTCCCAGGCTTTCCAGGAAGGCCCTCGCCGCTGCGAGGTCGTCCACCACCACACCGATGTGATCTATTCGCTTGAACATGCTTCCTCCGCTACTGCTGCTCGTTCTGGGCGTCCGCCGACACACATTCCTTGGAGAACTTGTTGTGCAAATCGGCCAGTTGAGGCAGGTTCGACATATTGAGCAGCAGGAGGTCGACGCCCGACTCGTTGTTCTCGAAGTGATGCACGTGCCAGGCGGGAATCAGCATGATGTCGTCGCTGCTCACCTTGACGGATTCCTCGGTCTCGTCAAAGACCAGGACGCCGGAGCCGGTACGTACGAAGTAGAGGTGCCACCAGGAGTGCGTATGCGGGGTGGTGTGTTCACCTGGCCGCACGGACTGGAAAGTCATGGATGTGCCCGGAACGACCTGGTGGTCGCCATCGGGCGTGGCAAGTGTCAGGGTGCCGTATTCCGTGTGATCGGCTGTCGCCAGCTCCTTGGCCAGGTTCTCCCACTGCCACACGATCGGAGCAGGGCGCTCCTGGACATGCCGTCTGCGGAATTCAGGGTACGGAAACTGACTTCCGGTCCGAACCGGCATCTTCGTCCTCCGAGGTGGTGTTGTGTCGGTCATTGATGTCCGCGACCATGTCGCGCACGGCCATGTCCGCGTCGAGCGTGAACTGCGAGGCCATCGCCTGGCGGGGCAGCGCGTGCGTGTAGAACCGCGGCCCCTCGACGAGGTAGCCGACCGCCCACGCGGAGTTCAGTGGCTCTCCTACCGCCGTGACCGGGCGCCCTCGTTCGTCGATGTCGATGCCGCCGGGCTTGAACGTGCCGTTCGAGTAAGGCCGTACGAGTCCCCGCTCAAGAAGGTTGGCGATCAACGGCGACCGGTCGCTCTCGGGGTGGAACGCGTCGAGGCGGGCCACGACCAGTGCGTCGACGTGATGGAGCTCGGGCCCGTCCGGGTAGTCGGTGCGGACGGTGAACCGTGCCGCCTCCGAATCGGGGACGACCCGACTGCCAGGGCCGCCGGCCAGGCTCACGATCCCAGCGCGCATCAGTGCGAGAAGTTGATGGTTGCGGTGCCGTGGCGGGCCGAACGAGACCCGGTTCATGACCGGCACGTACGTGCTGTTGAACACTTCGTGGGATTCGGGTGTGAGACCGGAGAACTCCACGGCCTCCCGCAGGCTTGCCCGAGTGTCACGGATGACGTCGGTGGCGGCCTTCACAGGACTCGTCGCATTGCCAAGTTCCGCGTGCTCCAGGTCACTGACGATGTAGTCCACGAAGAATTTCGCGAACGCTTCCTGGTTCGAGAACTGCTTCCCGTGCAACGGGTTGAGGATTTCTTCGAGCACGCGACGGTCGCCCGTGGTGAGCTCGTAGTCCTCCGGAGGAATGGCACGCTGTTCCTCCGCCGATCGGTAGGCGTACCCCATCTCCCGCAGCAGGAGCGGAAGGACCTCTTCTGCGAAGTCGAGTCTGGGATCACCCCGGCGGTGGAGTGCCGCTTGCCGAAGCTGTCGTACGGAGTCCTTGGTGAAGAACTGCGGCTGATGGGCTCCGGTGATCCCCTTCTGGTTCACCCCACGTGCGCTGAAGGGCAGACACTGGCGGGAGAACAGCCGGATCCGAGGTTCGCGCCCGGAGGCCCGGTATTCCGTGTCGAGTCCGGAGCCGTGGAAGGTGCCACCTCTGCCGACCGTGAGCTCGGAGATCACGTCGTGTGCGGTCAGCCCGAATCCCTGGACGGCAACCGTGGAGCCGGGGGCGACCTGCTGAAGCCGGTTGACCGGGTATGGAGTGGAGCAGTATCCGAGCCGGGGATTGCGGTTGGCGCTACCCCGTGCGAACTCCTCGTACGCCCGGTCCTCCTCGGTCGGGGTCCGTTCGCAGTGTCCTGTGGTCAGGAACAGGTAGTCGCTGAGCACCACGAAGCCCTTCTCAAGGCGGATGGCGAAGCGGCGGGCGTCCCTCTGCTCGATGTCCACGGCGCGGTCGCGGTGATGGACGATGCGCACGTGCGGTGGCAGCCCGTTGACCGTCTGATCGAAGGCCCAGCTGAGGTAGGCCCCGAGGAGCTGACGCGGCAGATAGGCGTGCTCCCCGACGGGCTCACCGGATTCATCACCTGTCGGGTGGAACGCGTCGCCGTACTGCCGGTAGCCGCTGCTTGCAGCCCATTCGGTGAATGAGGGGCCCTGGCCCTCGGCGAACATCGTCACCTGACTGGCGACGGTGTTGGTGAGCAAGTGTCCGGGCTGTTGAGTGGAGTGCACGCCCTGGCCGCTGTCGCCGGGGTCGATGAGATGCACATCCAGCGAGCATCCTGGGGGCAGTTCGGCCGCGAGTTCGGGGATTCGCTGCAGAACGCTCAGGCCGCGCGGCCCCACACCGACCACGGCCACCTGGAGAGCGGTCATGGCGCGGCTCCAGCGGTCGCCGAGGTGGCTTCGATCCCGTCGAGCACAGGTTCGTGGAGGCAGACCCAGTCGGGCGCCCCTTCGAGGCGCGGGAAGCGCAATGCCACCTGGGGGTCGTGCCCGGGGATGATGTGGTCGTCGCCGTCCGCCAGGGCTTCGATGCGGTCGTACCCCTCGAGCATCGGCGTGAGGTGGTCGAGGATCGGGAACGGGCTGCGCAACCGGATGTTGGCCCACAGGTGCGTGGCATCACTCGCCAGCACGACCCAGCCGCGCTCGGTGGGAACCCGTACCACTTGGGTGCCCGGCGTGTGGCCCGGGACCGGGTGCACCGTGACTCCGGGGATGATCTCGGATGGCCCTGAGTGGAGGACGAGTTGATCCTCGAACAGACCCTGCACCGCGGTCTTGATGTTGACCGGTTCGAAGGGCTTGCGTACGACATGGTGGCGCATGGCAGGCCCGGTGCAGAACTTGAGCTCGTCCTCCTGCAGATGGATCCGTGCGTGCGGGAACCGGTCCAGGTTCCCCGCGTGGTCATAGTGCATGTGCGTGATCACGACGTCGGAGACGTCTTCGGCTGTTGTGCCGAGATCGGTCAGCGCATCAACCGGGTCGCGGAACAGGGTGCGTCCCCGGCGTCGGGCCATCTCCTCCGGGAATCCCGTGTCCACGAGGAGGAAGTGCCGGTCGCTGCGAATCGCCCAGAGGTAGAAGTCCATGGGCATCTCGCTGCCCGGAGTGAACTGGCCCTCGTCGACCAGGAAGTTGTCCCGCGCAGGCCGGTCGGCATGCGTGCCGAATCGAAGTGCCAGGATTTCGTAGACCGGACGTGTGTCCTCGGCCACGCGGCTCACACCCCCACGAGGTCGAGCGGCTTGCCGAGCGCGGAGCCGGCGACCGCGGACGGCCCTTCCTCGAAGAGGAACCTGCTCTCCCCGAAGGCAGGTACGAGCTGGTCGAACCAGGTCGTTTCGGGGTCGAACTTCGCGTAGAACGGCTGGCGCACGAGGCCACCCCGCCGTGCCTGGAGGAGTTGCAGAGCGAAGACCTTCTCGCCCCGGATCGTCGGAACACCGTCGATGAGCACCTTCCCGGGGAACGCGCTCATCGAAGGCCCACGCACAGTACGAGACAGACCGGAGACGCTCGAGTAGGCCGTGCGGAAGATGTCATACGCCTCGACCAGCGGCAGCTCGAAGTAGGACCGCGCACCGGTGTCCCGCTCGACGAACATGTAGTACGGGACGGCTCCCAACTTCACGCCCTCGGTCCACAACTCGTGCCAGGCGGCCGGATCGTCATTGATGTGCCGCAGTACAGGTGACTGCATGCGTACGACGGCGCCGGTCGCGGAGATGCGACGCAGGGCGTCCTGCGCGATGGCCGGGCGAAGCTCGGCAGGGTGGTTGTAATGGCCCATGAGCGCGAGGTGCCTGCCTGCGCCCACCACGCGCTCGAACAGGCGCAACAGGTCATCGGCGTCCGGATCACCGACGAACCGCTGCGGCCAGTAGCCGACGGCCTTCGTTCCGATCCTGATGTTCTGGACGTGGGCCAGTTCGGGCACCAGGAGCGGTTCAAGGTATCGCTCCAGTGTGGCCGTACGCATGATCATGGGGTCACCACCGGTGATCAGCACGTCGGTGATCTCGGGGTGCCGCTTCAGGTAGGCGGCCAGGCCCTCGGCATCACGAGCCGCGAATTTCAGGTCCTCCTCACCGACGAACTGCGGCCAGCGGAAGCAGAACGTGCAGTAGGCGTGACACGTCTGGCCGGCGCTCGGGAAAAAGAGGACCGTCTCCGCGTACTTGTGCTGGATGCCCGGGACGGTCTCACCGTCCAGCTCCGGCACGTTGTGCGACTGCTGGCCGGCCGGGTGCGGATTCATACGTGACCGGACCACGTGGATCTGCTTGGCCAGCTGCTGCTTGTCATCCGAGCGCAGCAGGTCGCGCAACGTCAGGTAGTCGTCCGGATCAAGCATGGACTGGTGCGGAAAGTTGAGCCGGAATATTGGATCGTCTGGAATGTTGCCCCAGTCTATTAGTTCATCGAGTACGTACTGGTTGGTTCGAAAAGGCAGGACGTGGGAAACCACATCGACCGCCTCGCGCAGATCGGCCGGAATGAGCTCCCACTGCGGTGCACGACGAACGGACGAGCGGTTGTAGGGCTTGTACTTCGGCGAGTTGCTGATTCCGCTTGAATTATCCATGCGAACTCCCGTCAGGGTTGCGATTGTCGCCGGTCCATGAATTTAGTCATGGGTTTGGCGAGTGGGAAATAGACGTGAGCACTCATTCATGCGCTGGATGCATCAATCGATTCATAGCTCGTTTGCATGGATGCCTCGCTGATCGCATGAATGCTCGTTCGCCGGGGCCTTACGCTCAGCAGCTGTTCGTGAGAGGCCAGGGGGGAACAGGGGAGCGGAGGTTCTACCGTTGAACGGTCGGCTTGGCGTGGGCATCGTGGGCGCCGGACCGCGAGGACTCGCCGTCGTGGAGCGGTTGTGCGCCAACGCGGCGGCTCACCCGGATGCCGGGCCTGTGACAGTGCACGTCGTCGCCCTTTCCACCGGGCCGCCCGGACTCCGCATCGCGGAGACGGCAGCGGTCATCCGCGCCGGTGTGTTGGAGCCTGTGGGGCCAGCGATGCGCGTTGTCCCCGAAGAGGATGGAAGTGGCTTTTCGGTCTCATCGACCAGAGTGCCAGGACCGCTCAGGTCGGTCACCACCGTCATCGAAGCGCGTATCCAGGATCCGGACATCCGCAGGACCACCGATCCGCTCCTGCGGCATCTCCTCGACACCGGGCAGGCGGCCCCGTACCGCTTACCCAACCCGGACGGCAGTTGCTACGAGACCGGTGGTCTTGCGGTGACGGAACGACCGAGTCGCGTTGTGGACGCGTACGGCCGGCCTCACCCCCACCGGTTCGCGCTCGGCGTTCCCACCGAAGGTGCGCATTGGGCGACGGCCGCAGGCGTTCGGCCAGGGGGCGACTCCGTGACACTGGGGGATGCGGACGCGATTGCACGAGCGGCGCTCGGTCATGGTGCGGCGCAGCAGTCCGGCCGGGTGGAGCCGCGTATCCGATGAACACGCTTGTCTCCGCGCGCGACCACGCCGCGACATCCTCCACCGGCCGTTCCCCTTCGGGCCTGCCCACCGCCGCGGGGGTGGCCGCGGTCACCGTTCTCACGTCGCTGCCCGTGTTCCTGCCAGGGGCGGCGAACGGTCTGATCTCCGCCGAGTTCGGTTGGAGTTCGGCGCGTATGGGAGCCATCCTGGCCGCGTACTGGCTGGCCTCCTTGGCGGGCGCCTTCGTCAGCAAGAGGGCCGCGCTTCCCTCCACGATCGAACGCACCTTGGCCATCGCACTTGGGGCCACCTGTCTCGGACTGCTGTGTGCAGCGGCGGTACCAGCCGCGGGTCTGTGGCTCTCCTCTGCCATGGGTGGTTACTCCTACGGCTACACCCAGCCCCACACCAACGCCCTGCTCATGCGACGATGCACGGCTCGACTGCGGGCATTCGCCTTCGGCCTCAAGCAGGCCGCGGTTCCCGCCGCGACCCTGCTCGCCAGCATGGCAATGCCGACGCTGGCCGGTCCGGCCGGCTGGCGGCCAGTGTTCGCCGGCACGGCGGTGCTGTGTGGCGTAGCCGCTGTCGTCTCGACGCGGTCTGATACCTCGGCTGGTCGGCTCGCGACTGCACGGCGCGACAGAGTGCCACCACTGCGCGGAGATGCCTTTCTGCTGGCCTTGAGCGGTGCCGGGTTCTTCGGCGCAATGGTGGGAAACGGCCTGGGCGGTTTCCTGGTTCTGTCGCTGACCAGCCGAGGCACGTCCCTGTCAGTCGCCGGAGTGGTGGCAACAGCGGGCGCCGCGCTGAATATTGCCGTCCGCTTGATCGCCGGCTGGCTCATCGGTCGAGTGCCTCATGCCGCATGGGCGGCGCTGATCGGGATGTTTGCGACTGGAGTGGTCGGCGTCGCCCTCCTGACGCGTGCATCGCTCGCACTGATGACTGCGGGCGCCTTGCTCGCATACGGAGGCGGATGGGGCTGGGCCGGTCTGCTCCACTACGTCATCGGACTGCCCTATCCGGGCCGAGAGCAACGAGCCACCGCCTACAGTCAGATGGGGGTGTCGCTAGGTGCGGCTACCGGACCAATGGCATGCGGGCTGCTGTTCACGGTGAACTCGGTCATTGCCTGGTGGATGCTGATGGTCGCCGGTTTGGCCGCGATGGTCTGCGTCGCCATCGCCCGGGGGAGGGGCGGCCGGACCTGACACGGAAGCTCGTCGGGTGCCTGGGCGAGGTTGATGTGGAACTCCATCCACTCGACGCCGGCAACGCTGGATCCGGCACCAACGTTGGCGGACGCGATGCCTTCGAACTCCTGATGTGTACCCGATTCGAGAAGGGGCGAACGCACAGGTCCGTGCCCCGTGGACCGGGGCGGTTGGCGGATTGGTCACAACTTCTGGCCGACGAGCCGGTCCGTGGCCGCCGCCTCCGGCTGCTGAGCCGGGGTGATGCGGTCTGGTGGGGTTGTCTGTCGACCCATGAGGGGGCTTTGCAGGTTCTGCTTGTGCGCATAAGGTGCACACGAAGTGTGCGCGCATGAGCAAACTTTGACCAGTTCGTGTGCGCGCTCACTGATCGGTGATCGGGGGCACCATCACTCGGGGGAATGGGTGCGTCGTCGTGACGGCGCACCCGGGGTCTGACTGTCCATCAGTTATGGGTTCGTCTTCCTGCTCTTCTCGGGCTCCGGAGGTTCTTCCGGCACGCAATCCCCTTGACGAAGACAAGGATGCTTCTTTGCGTTCCACACGATGGTTTGGCATGGCCAGATCCAGATCCAGATCCCGGGGCTCAGGGCTTGTGACCGCTTCGGCGGTCGCGTTGGCGGTGGTGGCCGGACTGGGGGTTCAGCCCGGTGCGTCGCCGTTGCGGGCCGAGCCGGCGAGTGACTCGTACCCCTGGTACGAGGACACGGCTGCTGAGCAGTTGCGTCAGGACCAGTGCCTGATGGCCCATGTGTTGCGTCTGGGCGGTACGTCGATGGCGGCGACCGCCAAGGACGGCCTGAACCAGACTCCGGAGAAGCTGCATGTCGCGGCGAACCGGGAGAGCTGGGAGCAGACGCCGCTGGCCATCGCCTACAAGGCGGACAGGGACGCGGCGGGCAAGGAGGGTGCGGCGCTGTCCGCGCTCCAGGACTCCTGGAAGAAGCCGCTGGACGGTCTGGAGACGCCGGGCGGGTTCAGCGTGACCGGGTTCCACTGGCCGCCGGGCACCAGTGGTGACGGCAAGCAGTCCTTCTACGCGCAGACCGGTCTGACGTCGTGGATCTCCGACCGTTACTGGCAGTCCGACTACGACTTCTACAAGGACGAGACCCCGGCGGCCGACGCGAAGATGCTCGCGGCCGTGGACCAGGTCGGCAATCCCCTGTACGGGAAGGATCCTGATCCGTCGGGTACGACGCAGCAGGAGTGGAACCGGGCGCTGGCCGAGCGTGCCGCGTTCGAGTGGATGCACGGCGGTCCGAGTGCGAACCCGGGTGCGGACGATGCCCGGATCTTCCTGTCCTCGGGTGGTTTCCCACGCAGTGCGCCGCAGCCGGGCACGCCGGAGTACCGGATCGCGGTGGAGGACGTGAAGTCCCGCTTCGCCGCGTGCGGTTGGCGTGACCCGCTGGATCCGGACGGTGTGCTGGGTGACATCACCTCGGCCGCGGCCGGTGAGTGGCAGCAGGAGGTGTCCTCGCAGGCCGTCCAGCGCAACCAGATCCTGGACGCGAACAAGACCGCGGTCGACGCGCTGACCAAGGGCACCAAGGCGCTGGGCGAGATGCTCGGGCACTCCTGGGTCGCCGACCACGCCACCCGCTGGCAGGACTACTGGAGCGCGGGCGGCATCGGCTACATCGGGGATGCGCCGCTGACCATCCAGATTCCGGGTGCGTCGGGCAAGTGTCTGGACGTGGAGGGCGGCGGCACGGCCAACGGCACCGCGGTCCAGGTCTACACCTGCAACGGCAGCTCGGCGCAGGAGTGGAAGCTGCTGGGCTCCTACGACGGCGGGTACACGCTGGTCAACACCAAGGCCTTCAAGTGCCTGGACGTCTCGGGCGGCAATAGCGCTGACGGGACGAAGATACAGATCTGGAACTGTTCCAGCTCGAAGAATCAGCAGTGGACGTTCGATGTCCGTGCGTCGGACGAGCTCCGCAACGCCGCGACCGGCAAATGCCTGAATCTGCCGTCGTTCGACAACAGCAAGAACGCCACGCTGCTGACCTGCAACAACGCGTCCGCGCAGAAGCTGCGCATCGTGCCCAAGGGGCACACCGGTGACGGCAAGCCGAGCTACCCGGGCAAGGCGCAGTTCACCAAGGCGAGTACCAGCATCACCGCCGCTCGTGCCGGTTCCGTGAAGCAACTGGCCGTGATCAAGGCGCAGCTGGCCGACGCGCAGAAGGCCGCGACCGGTTCGGACGCCGCCATCCAGGCCGCCTACGCCACCGCGGACGCCAATGGTGCGCCGCGGGGCCGGGGTCTGCTGGTGGGCCAGCAGAAGGCTCAGGTAACCAAGGGCGCCGTCGCCGCTCTCACCGCGTTGGTGAAGGCCGGTGAGACGGCCGACGCCGCCACCCGTGCCTCCGCCGGGGACAGTGCGACGATCGCGCAGCGTGCGCTCGCCCAGGCCGCGCAGGCCAAGGCGGAGTTCCGCAAGGAGGCCGCGAAGACGGCGGAGTGGCAGGCGAAGTCCGCTGCCGATGCGGCCAAGGTGCACCGCGACAACGCGAAGAAGGCCAAGGAGCTCGCGGAGGCCAAGCTCACCGAGGCGCTGAAGGCCGAGGGGGATGCGAAGGCGGCTGCCGCCGACGCGCACGCCAAGCGGCTGACCGCGGAGGCCGAGGCGCTGACGGCCAAGTCCGAGATGGAGACGGCCGCCGCGAAGCAGGCCGAGGCCGCCCAGCACAAGACCAACGCACAGGCCGAGGCCACCAAGGCAAGCGAGGCCAAGGGCCGCGCCGAGAGCGCGGAGAAGACCGCCGAGGACCGCCGCGACGACGCGGTCAAGGCCAGCAACCACGCCCGCGACATGCGCGACGACGCCTGGGACGCCAAGCAGAAGGCCGACGCCGCGCGCGCCAAGGCCGACGCCAAGACCGCCTACGCCGACGCCATGGACTCCCACGACGGCGCCGACGCCGCCCGTGCGGCAGCGAACGTGGCGGACAAGGCAGCCGACGACGCGGAGAGCGCGGCGGGCAAGGCCCGTTCCGAGGCTGATGCCGCCACCCAGGCCGCAGCCGAAGCTGATGCGGCCGCGACCCGCGCCGAAGCAGCGGCCAAGCGCGCCCGTGCCGCATCCGACGCGGCGCAGGCGGACAAGCTGAAGGCCGACGCCGCGGTACGGACCGCGACAGCCGCGGTCGCCGACGCCATCAAGGCGTCCCAGGACGCCTCCGCCGAGGCCAACGCGGCGGTCAAGCTCGCCGACGAGGCCGAAGCA
Organism: Streptomyces sp. NPDC086787; assembly: GCF_044745865.1. NCBI lineage: Bacteria > Bacillati > Actinomycetota > Actinomycetes > Kitasatosporales > Streptomycetaceae > Streptomyces > Streptomyces sp. NPDC086787. The sequence continues at coordinate 400,911 of NZ_JBIVBC010000003.1, forward strand.
CACGCCAAGAACGCCAAGACCCAGGCCAACGCAGCCCAGGCAGAAGCCACCAAGGCCCTCGCCGCGTCCGCGAAGGCCGCCGGTTTCGCACACGTCACCGCACAGGCCGCCGTCGACGCGGGCAAGGCAGCCGAACAGGTCGCCGCGCCCGCCAACGACGCCATCCAGCTCGGCTCCCCCTACGTCGACACCGACTCCGCCGCCGGCCTGGTCGTGCTGACCGGACAGGCATCGAAGTCGATCGCCGACCAGCAGCAGGCCGTCGCCGACGCCCACGCCAAGAACGCCGCCGCCGAGGCGCAAGCCGCGAAGAACCTCGCCGACCAGGCACAAGGTGATGCCAAGGAGGCCTACCAGCACGCGGCGAACGCCGCCCAGTACGCCGCCGACGCCCGCACCTACTCCAAGGAAGCCCTCGGCTACGCCGCCGACGCCGCAACCGCAGCCTCCAAGGCATCCGCCTCACTGGCCCGCACCATCGAGTACGACCAGCAGGCCACCGAAGACGCCGCAGCCGCCGACCGAGCAGCCGGAAACGCCGAAGGCTACGCCACCCAGGCCCGCGCCTCCGCCGACCAGGCCGAACTCGACGCCCAAGCCGCCCGCGCCGCGGCCTCCCAGGCCGAACAGGACGCCAAGGACGCCCGCGCCGCCGCCACCCGCGCCGACGCCGCAGCAACCGAAGCCGAACAAGCCGCCAAGGACGCCGACAAATACGCCAAGGAAGCCCAACAAGCCGCCACGGAAACGGAGGCAGCGGAGGCCAACAAGGCAGCATCCCAAGGGGACGGTACCGGCATCCCCGGTGTGTTCTCCGTCCCGGACCAGTCCACCGTCGAGATCGTCAGCTCCAAGCAGATCGGCAAGTGCCCGGGGATGCCGGAAGCAGCCTTCAACGGCTGCAACGCGACGTACGACCTGGTCGTCACTTACGAGGCCGACTTCTACCTCTGCACCGACGACAAGGCCCAGGCCACCGCGGAGGGATGCCCGAAGGCAGCGTGGCAGTTCCTTCAGCGGGCCACGCTGAAGAACGTCAAGATCGAAGGCTGGACGCACAAGTTCACCGGTGAGCAGATCGTTGAAGCCGGATGGCAGGGCCTCTTCGGTGAGAAAGCCGGAGCAATCCTCTTCGAGTTCTTTGCCGCGGACCTGCTGAAGTGCTGGCACGGCAACAAGACTGCCTGCGCCATGAGCATCGTCACGTACGTCCCGGTCGAAAGTTTTCTCGCCCCTATTGCGCGGGCAGTCAAGGGGCTCACCGCCGCGGCCATAAAGGGAATCGGCATCGAGAACGCTTTGAAGGCCTTGCGTGCTCTCCCGATTTCCAACGAGGCTCTTGCCGGCATCATAGCCAAAGTCAAAAATATCTTTGTCAAGGCGTGTACGCGCAACAGTTTCCCCGGCACCACACGTGTGCTGATGGCTGACGGCACGACCAAGCAGATCCAGGATCTCCGGGTCGACGACGCGGTCCTTGCCACCGATCCAGAGAGCGGCCGCACCGAAGGCCGCGCCGTCACCGACACCATCTACACGCCGGACGACACCGACTTCGCCGACATCACGGTCAACGTCGGCCATGCACGGATCACCGCCACCCAGCACCACCCCTTCTGGTCGCCCAGCGCCCACCGCTGGATCGACGCAGGCGACCTCAAGTCCGGCCAGACCCTGCGCACCAGCAGCGGCAAGACCGTCACCGTGGTAGGCGTCCACCGCTACCACCGGCTTCACTCCGCCTACAACCTCACTGTCGATGACCTGCACACGTACTATGTGCTGGCCGGTAATACGCCTGTACTCGTTCACAACACTGATCCCGCCTGCGATGTGTCGATTTTCAAGGCGCCCGGTAAGGGATTGACGGACAAGATCATGAAGGATGGATTCGATCACGCAGACTTCCCTGGAACTCCGGGAGATATGTATGCGGATGGAAGTGCCTACTTCGGCATGCAGGAAGAAGGGAAGGAGATAGCCTTGGATTACGCGAGTCGTGGATACTGGGACTCGAATGTGATCGAGATCAAGATCCCCAAGGCTGACTTCGACAAGTACTTCTTGGAGCACGTCGCGAAGTATGACGGCCGCCCAGGAGCCCAGGTGATCATCCCGTATACGCTGTTCGAACAGCTGAACAAGTACCCGAGAACGATTGTGGGGCAATGAGCAACGACGACAACATGCAGGTCGGCGAGTCGGAGCGGGCGCTCATCGGCACTGTCGTCGACGGGACGGTCGAGGCCGTCTTCCGATGGGGAGTCATTGTCGACCTTGGGTTGTCCCATGTCGGCTTCATCGATGCCCTGTACGTGGACGACGAAGAGCACTATGAAGTAGGCGGCAAGGTGAGCGCCTATCTCAGCTGCTTCGATGCTCGCCAGAACAAGTTCTGGCTTCGCCCCCCAGGGCAGATTCCTGTTTCGGAACGGCTGAGGGAAAAAGGCTTCGAAGTATAGCCGCGATACGCGGCGGTAATGAATTCTAGTCGCCGTGAACTGTGAGGCCCCACCGGATTTGATTCCGGTGGGGCCTCCGTTTCGTCAGACGCAGCGCTCCGCACGCTCTCGCCCTGCTTGCCGACGTGCAGGCGGTACGCGCGGTGATCGCCGGACATGATTCAGGCCGGGCGCTGCACGGGAGCGCTGGTCTGGCTCCTGCTCAGCAACGCTGGCCCACACATGGCCCACACACCCGGGGAAGCGTGGTGGCCCGCACTGTTCGTGCGGGCCATCGGTCATGCGCGTGGACTGGCTGATGGGCGGGCCGTAGCGCAGGACCCAACCGGGGCTGGGGCGGTGAACAGTGACCAGGAGAAGCGCGAACGCAACGTCCCCCATACGCGGCTACCAGCATCAAGACGTGGAGGGCGACCCTGCACTTGAACCTCGCCGACGCTGTTGATGAGGGGTTGCGTGACTCCAACCCGGCAACCAAGCGCCGCTCGGATGAGGCAGACGCTGATGCTCGCGCTCACGGGGATGTGGGAGGAGGCGTTGGACGCGCGCAAGGTGATGAGTCCTGGCTCGCCCGTGGCGGCGCTGGACGCGTGGCTCAGGGCTCGCGGCCAGGGCGTTGGTCTGGAGACGATTTCCAAGATCTCCTCCAGCATTCTCCAGAGAGTCCCCGAGAAACAGGTCAGGCCCGGTGCTGACTTCTCAGCACTGGGCCTGACCTGTTGTTTCACTGTCGGGGTGGCGGGATTTGAACCCACGACCTCTTCGTCCCGAACGAAGCGCGCTGCCAAGCTGCGCTACACCCCGATGTCGCTGCTGTCGCGGCGACGACGTTTACTTTAGCCCACCGGTGGCCGGAGACGAAATCCGGTTCTGGTGCGGCGGCGGATCGGGTTCGGGCGGGTGTGGTCCAGGGCTGTGAGGAGGACCCCCAGGGCGTAGATGGCGAGGCCGACGAGGAGGGCGTTGGCGAGGATGCTGCGGTAGCCGCGCTGCTCCGCGTCCAGGAACGGGTAGAGGTAGGTGCCGGGTGTGCCCGGCATCAGCAGCTCGCCCCGGACCAGGATGAACACCAGGTAGGCCAGGGGGTAGGCCAGCCAGGCCGCGGCCTGACGCAGGTGCATGCGGCCGGGGGCGGTGAGCAGGAGCCAGTCCAGTACCGCCGCGGCCGGGGCGGCCTTGTGCAGGAGCTGCACGGCGAGCCACTGGCCGTGCCAGGGCACCGGTGGCGTTGTCGCACCCGTCATGGAGAAGGGGGGTGTCGTGTGGGCCAGCAGCAGGTGGTAGACGAGGGCCGACACCACGGCGTAGAGCAGTACGGCGCCGGTCACGGCCGATGGCAGGGGGCGGCGGGCCGTCCACGCGCGGTGGGCGGAGAGCAGGAACACGAGTGCCAGCAGGGCGCTGCTCTGGACGCTGAAGTAGCTCATCACCCGTGTCGTGCTGCCGAGGAGGAGCTCCAGGGCCACTCCGGCGGCGGCCGTCAGGGCGCCCAGGAGGCGGAAGGCCGCTGCCAGGGGGCGGTGGACCGGGGGGACCACCGCCCCGGGCGGAACATAGGAGGGCGGCAGCGAGGGGCTGCGCTGGACCGCGGGGAGGTCCGGGATGTCCCTGGGTATCGGGCCGATCATGCCTTCACGCTAGGCAGAACGGGCGAAACGGGCGATCCGGGTGGGCCGGACGGGTGAGTGGGCGGGGCTACTGCTCCGGGCTCACCAGCGTCAGTAGTGTCGCCTCCGGCGGGCAGGCGAACCGGACCGGCGTGTAGCGGCTGGTGCCGCAGCCCGCCGAGACGTGCAGGTAGGACGTGCGGCCCTCCGCCGTGTGCGTGGACAGGCCCTTCACCCGGTCCGTGTCCAGGTCGCAGTTGGTGACCAGGGCGCCGTAGAAGGGGATGCAGACCTGGCCGCCGTGCGTGTGCCCGGCCAGGACCAGCGGGTAGTCGTCCGCGGTGAACGAGTCCAGCACCCGCAGGTACGGCGCGTGCACCACGCCCATCGAGAAGTCGGCCGTGTCCGAGGGGCCGCCGGCCACCTGGAGGTAGCGGTCGCGCTTGATGTGCGGGTCGTCCACGCCCGTCAGCTCCACCGACATGCCGCCCTCGACCTTCAGCACACCCCGGGTGTTCGTCAGGTTCAGCCAGCCCGCCGCGTCGAAGCTGTCGCGCAGGTCCTCCCACGGGTTGTGGATCGCGCCCACGACCGGCGGGTTGCCGTTCAGACCGTGGCGGCCGCTGGTCCTCTCCAGCAAGTAGCGGACGGGGTTGCGGGGTTTGGGGCCGTAGTAGTCGTTGGAACCGAAGACATACGCGCCCGGGAACTCCATCAGGGGGCCCAGCGCGTCCAGTACCTCCGGCACGCCCTGCGGGTCGGAGAGGTTGTCCCCGGTGTTGATCACGAAGTCGGGGCGCAGGCCGGCCAGTGAGCGCAGCCAGCGCTGCTTCTTGCGCTGACCGCTCACCATGTGGATGTCGGAGACCTGAAGGACACGCAGCGGGCGCATCCCGGCGGGAAGCACCGGGACGGTAACCCGTCGGAGCCGGAAGGAGCGGGCCTCGAAGCCAGCCGCGTACAACAGTCCGGCGGCGCCTGCCGCCGCGATTCCTACAGGTACTCCGTATCGAGCGCGCATACGACCATCGTGTCAGACGACAGGCGTGGACCGACCCACAGCCACGGGACCGTCACCGGCCCGGCCAGAGCTCAGCCACCGGCCCGGCCCGACCCCAGCCGCGCGCCCGGTCACGGCCCGACGGTCACTGTCCGCATAAAACGAAGGGCATCCGCCCCCGTGCACCTGCGACAATCGTGGCCATGACCACCACCCTCAAGTCCAAGCTGAAGGACGACCTCAACGCCGCGATCAAGGAGCGCGACGAGCTCCGCTCCTCGACGCTGCGGCTGACGCTCACCGCGATCACCAAGGAGGAGGTCGCGGGCAAGGAGAAGCGTGAGCTCTCCGACGACGAGGTCCTCAAGGTGATCACCAAGGAGGCGAAGAAGCGCCGTGAGGCTGCCGACGCGTTCGCCCAGGGTGGTCGTGCGGAGCAGGCCGAGCGGGAGAAGGCGGAGGGCGAGCTCCTCGCCGGCTACCTGCCCAAGCAGCTCTCCGACGAGGAGCTGGAGCAGCTCGTCGCCGCTGCCGTCGCGGAGGCCAGGGCGGCGGGCGCCGAGGGACCTCGGGCCATGGGCGCCGTCATGAAGATCGTGAACCCGAAGGTGGCCGGCCTGGCCGAGGGCGGGCGTGTCGCCGCCGTGGTCAAGAAGCTGCTTCAGGGCTGATCGGCTGATCCCGGGGTGTGCCGTACGCCGCGCGGCGTACGGCACCCTCAGCTCACGGCCTGTGGCTCACGGACCCGTAGGTCACGGGCACGTAGCTCACGGCCTGCACGGCCCGCTTCTCAGCGGCGCGTCCCGCCGTTCGCGTTACCACCGTTCCCGTTCCCGCCACCGCCGTTGGCCCCGCCGTTGCCCTGCCCCTGGAAGACGTTGCCCGGGAGGGTGAAGCCGGGCTTGGGGAAGGTGTTGCCGCCGTTCGGGCCGGCCGTTCCGCCGCCGTTCGTCAGGCCTCCGAACAGCCCGCCGAACAAGCCGCCGCCGTTGTTGCCGGTGCCGCCGTTGTTCCCGTGGTCGCGGTCATGGCCGTGGTCGTCGCTGCCGTCGCTGCCGTCGGGGATGTCGACCAGGTTGAAGGACTGGGACGGCTTGCCCTGGAGGGCGCCCGCCATGGCGTCCTTCCAGATCGGGCCGGGGACCTCACCGCCGTAGACGAGCGAGCGGTAGACGCCGCCGATGGTGATGTTGGTCATCTTCACGTTCTGCCGGGCGCTGCCGACCCAGACCGCGCCGGCCATGTTCGGCGTGTACCCGACGAACCAGGCGTTCTTGCGCTCGTCCGTCGTACCGGTCTTGCCGGCGCTCTCGCGGTCGCTGAGGCCGGCCTGCTGGCCCGTACCGGAGTCGACCACGCCGCGCAGCAGGGTGTTCACGGTGTCGGCGGTCTGCTCGCTCATGGCCCGCGAGCAGGTCGACTTCGGCACAGGGAGGGACTTCTGCTCGTACCCGATCTTCTGGGTGATCGACTCGATGGCGACCGGCGTGCAGTACTTGCCGCGGGCGGCGAAGGTGGCATAGGCGCCGGCCATCGTCAGCGGGGAGATGCCCTTGGAGCCGAGCGCGATGGCCGGCACCTCGGGGAGCTTGTCGCCGTTGCCCTGAACCACGTGCAGCGCGTCGGTCATCTTCACCACCGGGCACATGCCGACATCGGAGATGAGCTGCACGAAGTAGGTGTTGACCGACTTGGCCATCGCCTCCTTCATGGCGTACGGGCCCTTCTCGGACTCGCTCTCGTTCTCGACCTTCTCGTGGTCGGTGTTGACCCACTGCTTGCCGCCACAGGTCTGCACGGGGCTCGGATACAGCATCGAGTACGGCGCCGAGTACTCCTGCGTCGCGGGCTTGCCGCCCTCGATGGCGGCCGCGGCCACGAACGGCTTGAAGGTCGATCCGGTCGGGAACCCGAAGTTGGAGCCGCCCAGGTCACGGTCGACGGAGAAGTTGTACTCGGTCTCGTCCTTGCCGTAGCCGTACGGCTTCGACTGGCCCATGGCCAGGACCTTGCCGGTGCCGGGCTGGACCAGGGTGGCGGCCGCGGCGACCTTGTCGGACTTGTTGATGTGGTCCTTGAGCGAGGACTGGACCGATTCCTGGGCCTGCGGGTCGAGCGTCGTGCGGATCGTCATGCCGCCGCGGTTCCAGATCTTGGTCCGCTCCTCCTTGGTCTTGCCGAAGACCGGACTGGTCAGGAAGACGTGCTCCACGTACTTGCAGAAGAAGCCGGCGCCCTTGGTGGCGGTGATGCAGCCGTTCTTGGGCCGGCTGACGTGCAGTCCGAGCGGCTTCTGCCTGGCCTCGTTGGCCTCTCCCTGGGAGATGTCGCCGAGCTCGGCCATGCGCTCCAGGACGGTGTTGCGGCGCTTGGTGGCCTCCGCCTCGTCGTTCACCGGGTCGTAGCGGCTCGGGGACTGGACGACGCCGGCCAGGAGCGCGGCCTCCTGGAGGTTCAGGTCCTTGGCGTGCTTGGAGAAGTAGCGCTGGGAGGCGGCCTCCACGCCGTACGCCTGCTCGCCGAAGAAGGTGATGTTGAGGTAGTTCTCGAGGATCTTCTTCTTGCCGAGCTTGTCCTCGATCTGGATGGCGTACTTCAGCTCGCGGATCTTTCGGCCCAGCGTCTGCTGGGTGGCCTCGGCGACCTTCGTCGGGTCGTCGCCGGCCTGTTCGATGTAGTAGTTCTTCACGAGCTGCTGGGTGAGCGTGGAGGCGCCCTGGGCGACCCCGCCGCTCTGCGCGTTCTTGTTCAGGGCGCGCAGGACGCCCTTCAGGTCGACCGCGCCGTGCTGGTAGAAGCGGGAGTCCTCGATCGCGACGATCGCCTTCTGCATGTACGGCGAGATGTCCTTGAGGTCCACCACCGTGCGGTCACGGGAGTAGACGGTCGCGATCTGGTTGCCCGCGCTGTCCAGGATCGAGGTGCGCTGGCTGAGCTGCGGGCTCTTCAGATTGGCCGGGATCTCGTCGAAGCCCTGGACCGAACCCTTGGCGGCCAGCCCGAGCGCACCGGCGGCGGGCAGCGCGATGCCGGCCATCACGGCACCCGCGAGGACACTGACACCGACGAACTTGGCGGCCTGCTGTGTTGCCGACAGACCACCGCCCGAGCGCTTCTTTGCCATGTGGGCAGCCTAATCCGTAGTCCTGAGCGTTCCGGTGGAGCGGGGGTTTGTCGGGATGTTCGAGTACCGGATCGTGACCTGGGCGGCATTTCGGACATCTCGATGTGGCGGTCCGGGGTGAACCGCGGGCTGCGGGCCGCGGGCGGTGTCGCGTGTCGTGCCGGGCGTCTGTGTTGCTCTTATTCGCCGGACACGCGTATATGCCTTGGCCTAAGCTGCTCTCAACTGTCACAGCAGCACGGTCACGTATCAATACGTCCGGCGACCCCGAATCGTTCCGGATACCGCTCGGTTTCTTGAGTGCGGCGTGTCCGAATCGGCCTCGTGTGTCATCCGGTGTCCTGTGTGGCGCACCATAGCTGTACCGCTTTGTCGGGTTGATCACGCATGTCGTCAGCTCACTCCCGCGGGTGATCTGCCGCTTACCCATAGTCCGTTCGGGCCATTCAAGATTGGGCCCGAAGGGGGTGTTGCCCTGTGTCCGCCTTCCGTAACGTCCTCAACTGGCGGCGGTGAATATGCCGCTGCCGCCGTGGGGGAGCCTCGATTCGGGAGAGGACGGCGCCGGTATGGGCTGGGTAACCGACTGGAGTGCGCAGGCCGCCTGCCGCACTACCGATCCGGATGAACTGTTCGTTCAGGGAGCGGCGCAGAACAGGGCCAAGGCGGTGTGCACCGGATGCCCGGTACGCACCGAATGCCTGGCGGACGCGCTGGACAACCGCGTCGAGTTCGGCGTGTGGGGAGGCATGACGGAGCGGGAGCGCCGCGCTTTGCTGCGTAGGCGACCCACCGTGACGTCCTGGCGCAGGCTGCTGGAGACCGCGCGCTCGGAGTACGAGCGTGGGACCGGCATTGTGCCTCTCGACAGCGACGAGGTGTACGAGCACTACGCGGCGGTGAGCTGAGGGGCCCGCCTTCGGGCACCTCCGGGCACCCCTCACGGGCTCCCAGGGCTCTTTCGCGGCCCTTTCCCGGCATGCGCTTCCGGGCATGCGCGCAGTCCACCTGTGGCATGCCTACGGCACAGCCGTTCGCCGCCGCCGGCCCTGCGCGTCGCCTCGCCGTACGCGACGCAGGCGTCGTCCGCCACGACGTCCACGCCCGCCGGTCGCGATCCGCTACGCCGGCTCACGCCCGCCGTTCGCGAGTCGTACCCCGATGTCCCGCAGCCCCGTCAGGTCATGCACATCGCCGGGCAGAGCGGCCACCTCCACCACGGCCACCTCGGGGTGGCGCGCGGTGAAGCGGTCGCGCGTGCGCTGCTCGCGGGAGAGCAGCCGCATCCGCTCGGCGTGCAGCCTCAGAAGGCCTGCGGTGAGTTGAACGACGGGTCGCTCCGGGTCCGTGGAGGCGGGGGAGCCTTCAGACGGTGCCGGTGCAGGATCCTGTGTCTGTGCCGCGGAAGAGGGGGGTTCGGAAGCCGGCGATTCGGGAGCCGGGGATTCTGAACTGCCGTACGTGTCGGGAGAGTTACGAACTCCAGCTTTCCCGTCCCCCTGATCCACAATGCGGGGTTCCTCAAGATTTTCCGCAGCGGCCAGCGCACGCTCGGCGGACAGCTGACCGGCGCCGCTGCCATGGACCCGGTTGAGCACCAGACCGACCAGCGGCATGTCCTCGGCGGCCAGCCGCTGCACGAAGTACGCGGCCTCGCGCAGCGCGTCCCGCTCCGGGGCGGCCACCACCACGAACGCCGTGCCGGGAGCCTGCAGCAGCTTGTACGTGGCGTCCGCGCGCGTGCGGAACCCGCCGAAGGTGGTGTCCATCGCGGCCACGAAGGTCTGGACGTCCTTCAGCAGCTGACCGCCCAGCAGCTTGCCCAGGGTGCCGGTCATCATCGACATGCCGACGTTGAGGAACGCCATGCCCGCGCGTCCGCCCAGCTTCGCCGGAGCCGTCAGCAGCCGGATCAGCCGCCCGTCCAGGAAGGAACCGAGCCGCTTCGGCGCGTCCAGGAAGTCCAGCGCCGAGCGGGAGGGCGGGGTGTCCACCACGATCAGGTCCCACTCGTCGCGGGCGCGCAGCTGACCCAGCTTCTCCATCGCCATGTACTCCTGCGTGCCCGCGAAGCCCGCCGAGAGCGACTGGTAGAACGGGTTGGCCAGGATCGCGGCCGCCCGCTCGGAATCCGCGTGCGCCTCGACCACCTCGTCGAAGGTGCGCTTCATGTCGAGCATCATGGCGTGCAGCTCGCCACCGCCCTCGGTGCCCTTCACCCGTCGTGGCACGTTGTCCAGGGAGTCGATGCCCATGGACTGGGCGAGCCGCCTGGCCGGGTCGATGGTCAGCACGACCACCTTCCGGCCGCGCTCGGCGGCGCGCAGCCCCAGGGCCGCCGCGGTCGTCGTCTTGCCGACGCCCCCCGACCCGCAGCACACCACGATGCGGGTCTTCCGGTCGTCGAGCAGCGCGTCGACGTCGAGCACGCGCGCGGGGGAGAGCCGGTGGCGGGCGGCGTCCTGCGCCTGCTGCTGTGTCCGGGGCCGGTCCGGGCTCATGCGATCTCCTGCTTCCGCAACTCGCTGGCCAGTTCGTACAGGCCCGCCAGGTCCATGCCCTCGGCGAGCAGCGGCAGTTCGTGCAGCGGCAGGTCGAGGCCGCTGAGGACCGCGCGCTGCTCGTGCTCCAGCGCGTACCGCTCCGCGTACTCGGCGGCCTGGTCGAGCAGGGGGTCCACCAGCTGCTCGGCCTTCCCGCCGCGCCGCGCGCCGCCGAGCCCGGCGGCCGACAGCGTCTGGGCGACCGCGGTGCGCGGCACGGTCCGTACGAGTTCCAGGCCGGCCGCGTCCAGCAGCTCGGGCCGCACCATGTTCACGATGACCCGGCCCACCGGCAGCCGCGCTGCCCGCAGCTCCGCGATGCCGTCCGCGGTCTCCTGGACCGGCATCTCCTCCAGGAGCGTCACCAGGTGCACGGCGGTCTCCGGAGACTTCAGCACCCGCATCACGGCCTGCGCCTGATTGTGTATCGGGCCGATCTTCGCCAGCCCCGCCACCTCGTCGTTGACGTTCAGGAAGCGGGTGATGCGGCCGGTCGGCGGGGCGTCCATGACGACGTAGTCGTACACGAACCGCCCGCTGCGGTCCTTGCGCCGCACCGCCTCGCACGCCTTGCCCGTCAGGAGCACGTCCCTGAGGCCCGGCGCGACGGTGGTGGCGAAGTCGATGGCGCCGAGCTTCTTCAGGGCACGGCCCGCACCGCCCAGCTTGTAGAACATCTGGAGGTAGTCCAGAAGGGCCAGTTCGGGATCGATGGCGAGGGCGAAGACCTCGCCGCCGCCCGGAGCGACCGCGATTTTCCGCTCCTCATAGGGCAACGCCTCCGTTTCGAAGAGCTGTGCGATGCCCTGCCGACCCTCGACCTCCACGAGAAGCGCGCGCTTCCCCTCGGTCGCGAGGGCCAGCGCGAGGGCGGCGGCGACCGTCGTCTTTCCGGTCCCGCCCTTGCCGCTGACGACCTGGAGCCTGCTCACGTCTTCGAGACTAACCAGTTCATCGACGGGCTACGCGGGAGGCTGTGGATAACAGGGGCTACAGTCGGCCACATGACCAAGTGGGAATACGCAACCGTGCCGCTGCTCGTCCATGCCACGAAGCAGATTCTGGACACCTGGGGCGAGGACGGCTGGGAGCTCGTCCAGGTCGTGCCCGGCCCCAACCCCGAGCAGCTCGTCGCCTACCTGAAGCGGGCGAAGGGATGAGCGCCGCCGAGGAGCGGCTCGCCGAGCTCGGTCTGCGCCTGCCCGCCGTAGTACCGCCGCTGGCCGCCTATCAGCCCGCCGTGCAGTCCGGCGTCTACGTGTACACCTCGGGCCAGCTGCCGATGGTGGACGGCAAGCTGCCGGTCACCGGCAAGGTGGGCGCCGAGGTCACCGCGGAGGAGGCCAAGGAACTGGCCCGCACCTGCGCGCTGAACGCCCTGGCCGCCGTGAAGTCCGTCGCCGGTGACCTGGACCGCATCGCGCGCGTGGTGAAGGTCGTCGGATTCGTCGCCTCGGCCGCGGACTTCACCGGTCAGCCCGGGGTCATCAACGGCGCCAGTGAACTGCTCGGTGAGGTCCTCGGCGACAGGGGCGTGCACGCCCGCAGCGCGGTGGGTGTCGCCGTGCTGCCGCTGGACGCGCCCGTCGAGGTCGAGATCCAGGTCGAGCTGCTGCCGTAGGGCCGTTGCGCGAGCACCTCGCCCAACCCCGGCTCTCACTGGCAACTCTCGAACATTCGCGCACATCGGGATAGCCTCCGCCCATGGTGAATGGGCAGTGGTACCCCCCGGAGTGGCCGGACCGCATCCGCGCGCTCACGGACGGCACCCTCACCCCGGTGTCCCCCCGGCGCGCGGCCACGGTGATGCTCCTGAAGGACACCCCCGCCGGTCCCGCCGTGCACATGCTGCGCAGACGCGCCTCCATGGCCTTCGCCGGAGGCGCGTACGCGTACCCCGGCGGCGGTGTCGACCCGCGTGACGACGACCACCAGGTCCGCTGGGCGGGCCCCACGCGCGCGTGGTGGGCCGGTCGGCTCGGTGTCGACGAGGCCGGCGCGCAGGCGATCGTCTGCGCGGCCGTACGGGAGACGTACGAGGAGGCGGGCGTCCTGCTCGCCGGACCGGACCCCGACTCGGTGGTCGGCGACACCACGGGCGAGGACTGGGAGGCGGACCGCGCCGCCCTGGTCGCCCGTGACCTGTCCTTCGCCGAGTTCCTGGACCGCCGCGGACTGGTGCTGCGCTCCGACCTGCTGGGCGCCTGGACCCGCTGGATCACCCCGGAGTTCGAGGCCCGCCGCTACGACACCTGGTTCTTCGTGGCGGTCCTTCCCGAGGGCCAGCGCACCCGCAACGCCTCCACGGAGGCCGACCGCACCGTGTGGACCCGCCCCGGGGAGGCGTCCGCCGCCTACGACGCGGGCGAGCTGACGATGATGCCGCCCACCATCGCGACCCTGCGCCAGCTGCTGCCGTACGCCACCGCCGCCGAGGCGCTCGCCGCGGCCCCCGCGCGCGACATGACACCGGTGCTGGCCCGCGCGCGTCTGGTCGACGGCGAGATCGTGCTGTCCTGGCCGGGGCACGACGAGTTCACCAAGCACATCCCGACCGCTCCCGCGGGGGGCGGTGCCGTATGACGGACGCGGCGGCCCTGCCCGGCCAGCCCCGGGGCGGTGTCCTCTCCGGACCCGCCACCGCGCGCGCGGTCAACGTCCTGGCGCCCAACGCCTCCGCGATGACCCTGGACGGCACGAACACCTGGATCGTCGCGGAACCGGACTCCGATCTGGCCGTGGTGATCGACCCGGGACCCCTGGACGAGGGCCATCTGCGGGGCGTCGTCGACACGGCGGAGAAGGCGGGCAAGCGGGTCGGGCTGACCCTGCTGACCCACGGCCACCCCGACCACGCGGAGGGCGCGGCCCGATTCGCCGCGCTGACCGGCACCAAGGTGCGCGCGCTGGACCCGGCGCTGCGGCTCGGTGACGAGGGCCTGGCCGCCGGGGACGTGGTGACCGTCGGCGGCCTCGAGCTGCGGGTCGTACCGACGCCCGGGCACACCGCGGACTCGCTGTGCTTCCACATCCCGGCCGACCGCGCGGTGCTGACCGGCGACACGATCCTCGGGCGCGGTACGACGGTCGTGGCCCACCCCGACGGCCGCCTGGGCGACTATCTGGACTCCCTGCGGCGTCTGAGGTCGCTCACGGTGGACGACGGCGTGCACACCGTCCTGCCGGGCCACGGGCCCGTCCTGGAGGACGCCCAGGGCGCCGTGGAGTTCTACCTCGCGCACCGCGCCCACCGCCTCGCCCAGGTGGAGACGGCCGTGGAGAACGGCCGTGGCACCGCCGCGGAGGTCGTCGCGCACGTGTACGCCGACGTGGACCGCTCCCTGTGGCCGGCGGCGGAGCTGTCGGTGCGGGCGCAGCTGGAGTACCTCCGCGATCATGGCTTGATCTGACCGGAGCCGGCCGGTCGCGGAGTGGCGATCACCGGCCGGAAGCCGCGCGGGCCGCGGGCCGGTGACTTCGCGCGCGCTCAGCGGCCGGTGACCTTCACGTGTGTTCAGCGGCCGTGATCTTCGCGCGCGCTCAGCGCGAGCGCTTCGCCAGTCGCTCCACGTCCAGCAGGATCACGGCCCGCGCCTCCAGGCGGAGCCATCCGCGCTGGGCGAAGTCCGCGAGTGCCTTGTTCACGGTCTCGCGGGAGGCGCCGACCAGCTGGGCGAGCTCCTCCTGCGTCAGGTCGTGGACGACGTGGATGCCCTCCTCCGACTGCACACCGAAGCGGCGGGAGAGGTCCAGCAGGGCGCGGGCCACGCGGCCGGGGACGTCGGAGAAGACCAGGTCGGACATGGCGTCGTTGGTCTTGCGCAGACGGCGCGCGACGGCGCGCAGCAGGGCGCCCGCCACCTCGGGGCGCGCGTTCAGCCAGGGCTGGAGGTCGCCGTGGCCGAGACCGAGGAGCTTGACCTCGGTGAGGGCGGTCGCGGTCGCGGTGCGCGGGCCCGGGTCGAAGAGCGACAGCTCGCCGATGAGCTCACTGGGGCCCACGACGGCCAGCATGTTCTCGCGGCCGTCGGGTGAGGTGCGGTGCAGCTTCACCTTGCCCTCGGTCACGACGTAGAGCCGGTCGCCCGGGTCGCCCTCGTGGAAGAGCGAGTCACCACGCGCGAGGGTCACCTCGGTCATGGAGGCGCGCAGCTCTGCGGCCTGCTCGTCGTCAAGAGCCGCGAAGAGCGGGTTGCGCCGCAGAACGTCGTCCACGAGTTCTCTCCTTGTCGTCCTGCTCAGGGGATCTTGCTCCCCCTTGGTACCAGGGGACCGTGTTCCCCGTTTTGGCGGACGGTCCAAACAGTGTGATCTGTCACAAGGATGCCGCACACGTGTCCCGAGGTAAGCGGCAGGGGTCCAATTGGGGGCTGATCTTCGGGGTCCGGGGCGGATGTCGGTGCCGGGCTCTAGGCTGGCCGGGTGTCCAAGTCGCCGGTGAGAGCACAGGCCAAGGGGGCTGCGCGGGTGGTTGTACGACGTGATTCCGCTGTGGGCGAACAGGATTCTGGTGATAGTGCGAAAGTCGTAAAAGCAGCTAAAAAGGCAGCCGCGAAGAAGGTGCCCGCCGACGAGTCGCACACCGCTCTGGTCCGCCGCGCCCGCCGCCTCAACCGCGAGCTGGCCGAGGTGTACCCGTACGCCCATCCGGAGCTCGACTTCGAGAACCCCTTCCAGCTCCTGGTCGCCACCGTCCTGTCGGCGCAGACCACGGACCTCAGGGTCAACCAGACGACTCCGGCCCTGTTCGGGAAGTACCCCACGCCCGAGGACCTGGCCGCCGCCGTCCCGGAGGAGGTGGAGGAGATCCTCCGCCCCACCGGCTTCTTCCGGGCCAAGACCAAGTCCGTCATGGGCCTGTCCAAGGCGCTCGTGGAGCGGCACGACGGTGAGGTCCCGGGGAGACTGGAGGACCTCGTCAAGCTCCCCGGCGTCGGCCGCAAGACCGCGTTCGTCGTGCTCGGCAACGCCTTCGGGCGGCCCGGCATCACTGTCGACACACACTTCCAGCGGCTGGTGCGGCGCTGGAAGTGGACCGCCGAGACCGATCCCGACAAGATCGAGGCCGCCGTCGGAGCGCTCTTCCCGAAGAGCGAGTGGACGATGCTCTCGCATCACGTGATCTTCCACGGCCGCCGCATCTGCCACGCCCGTAAGCCCGCCTGCGGCGCCTGCCCCGTCGCCCCGCTCTGCCCGGCGTACGGCGAGGGCGAGACCGACCCCGACAAGGCACGCAAACTCCTGAAGTACGAGAAGGGCGGCTTCCCGGGCCAGCGACTCAAGCCCCCGCAGTCCTACCTCGACGCCGGCGGCAGGCCGGCCCCGCCGCTGGGGTCCGCATGACGGAACGATCCGGGCACCGTCCGGCGTTGGACACGGCAGATCGGGGGTGGCGATGACCCACACGAGTGAGACACACATGGGCGGCACGCACGCGAGCAGCACGCACGCGGGCGGCAGGCGCGCGAGCGACACGCATACGGGAGGTGCGCCCGTCGGTGCCGCGCGGGGCGGCCCGGTGACGCTCAGCAAGGAGGGGCTGCCGGAGTGGCTCGACCCGGTGGTGAGCGCTGTCGAGACCATCGAACCGCTCCAGCTCAGCCGCTTCCTGCCGCCCGAGAACGGGGCGGGGCGGCAGTCCGCCGTGCTGATCCTGTTCGGCGAGGGCGAGCGCGGACCCGAGCTGCTGCTCATGGAGCGCGCAGGGTCGCTGCGCTCGCACGCCGGGCAGCCCTCCTTCCCGGGCGGCTCCCTCGACCCCGAGGACGGCGACCCGGCGGCCGACGGGCCGCTGCGGGCCGCGCTGCGCGAGGCCGAGGAGGAGACCGGGCTCGACCCCGCTGGTGTCCAGCCCTTCGGCGTCCTGCCCAAGCTCTACATCCCGGTCAGTGGGTTCGTCGTCACCTCCGTGCTCGGCTGGTGGCGGGAGCCGACCCCGGTCGGCGTCGTCGACCCCAACGAGACCGCGCGCGTCTTCACCGTCCCCGTGGCGGATCTCACGGACCCGGCGAACCGCGCCACCGCCGTCCACCCGAGCGGCCACGCGGGCCCGGCATTCCTGGTCGAATCGGCCCTCGTATGGGGTTTCACCGCGGGCATCATCGACCGGCTGCTGCACTACGCGGGCTGGGAGCGCCCATGGGACCGGGAGAAGCGGGTCCCACTCGACTGGCGCTCATGACAGGGTGAACCCGTGAATGTGCTGGACATCCTTCTGCTGGTCGCCGCCGTGTGGTTCGCGATCGTCGGCTACCGCCAGGGGTTCGTGGTCGGCATCCTCTCGGTGATCGGTTTCCTCGGCGGTGGCCTCGTCGCGGTCTACGCGCTGCCCGTCATCTGGGACGCCGTGACCGACAAGGCCGAGGTCAGCACGACCGCCGCGGTCGTCGCGGTGATCATCGTCATCGTCTGCGCCTCGGTCGGCCAGGCCCTGACCACCCACCTCGGCAACAAGCTGCGCCGGCACATCACCTGGTCCCCCGCCCGTGCCCTGGACGCCACCGGCGGCGCCCTGGTCAACGTGGTGGCGATGCTGCTGGTGGCCTGGCTGATCGGCTCGGCCCTGGCCGGCACGACCCTGCCGACGCTCGGCAAGGAGGTCCGCAGCTCCAAGGTGCTCCTGGGCGTCTCCCGGGCGCTGCCCGCTCAGGCCGACACCTGGTTCGCGGACTTCTCCTCGGTCCTCGCGCAGAACGGCTTCCCGCAGGTCTTCAGCCCCTTCGCCAACGAGCCGATCACCGACGTCCGGCCGCCCGATCCGGCCCTGGCGGGCAGCACCGTCACCGCCCGCGCCCAGAGATCCATCGTGAAGGTCATGGGCACCGCGCAGAGTTGCGGCAAGGTCCTGGAGGGCAGCGGCTTCGTCTTCGGCGAGCGGCGCGTCATGACCAACGCGCACGTGGTCGGCGGCGTGGACGAGCCCACCGTGCAGATCGGCGGCGAGGGCCGCAAGTACGACGCCACGGTCGTGCTCTACGACTGGAAGCGCGACATCGCCGTACTCGACGTACCGGACCTCAAGGCGAGCGCCCTGCGCTTCGCGTCCGAGGACGCGAACAGCGGCGACGGCGCGATCGTCGCGGGCTTCCCGGAGAACGGCTCGTACGACGTCCGCGCGGCGCGGGTCCGCGGCCGCATCACGGCCAACGGACCGGACATCTACCACCGCGACACCGTCCGCCGTGACGTCTACTCGCTGTACGCGACCGTCCGCCAGGGCAACTCCGGCGGCCCGCTGCTCACGCCCGAAGGCAAGGTGTACGGCGTGGTCTTCGCGAAGTCCCTCGACGACGCCGACACCGGTTACGCACTCACCGCGGACGAGATCCGGGAGGACATCGCCAAGGGGCGTACGGCGAGCGAGCAGGTGGGTACCGACAGCTGCGCCCTGTGAGGGGTCCCGAGGGGCAAGGGGTCCCAGGGGGCCGGGGCCTGGCGGTCGGTCAGCCGCGCGGATGACGCAGCCGTACCGACACCCAGCGGGCTCGGCGGCGCAGAATGCGCGGAATACCCACCCGGAGGTCCGTGCCCGGCAGTCGCGGGGCACCTCGCCGATGGGAGATCAGCCCGCTCGCGGTACGGCGGTCGCGGGGTGCGTCACTGTAGTCGTGCGTCCAGCCCATACCCCGACGTCTGCCCCCGCCGCATGGTCCATAACCGCCTCCAGGCCCCTCAATTGGCCTATGCGTCAGGCATGTGGCCGCTCGCGAGACAAACGTTCAGAACTGGACGCAGAACCGGACACAGAGCGCACCCGATCGGTCACCGATCGGGTTCCGGGTCCTTCAACCAGTTGATCAGCTCGGCCGAGAACGCCGCCGGATCCTCCTCGTGCGGGAAGTGCCCGAGCCCGTCGAAGAGGCGCCAGCGGTACGGCGCCTCGACGTACTCGCCGGAGCCCGCCGCACTCCGGGTCCGCATCACCGGGTCCAGGGAGCCGTGCAGATGCAGCGTCGGCACCCGCACCGGGCGCTTCATCCGGCGGTTGAACTGGATGCCGTCGGGACGGGCCAGCGACCGCACCAGCCAGCGGTACGGCTCGATCGAACAGTGCGCGGTCGACGGGATGCACATCGCCCGGCGGTAGGTGTCCACCGTCTCGTCGTCCGGCAGCCGGGGCCCGGACCACTCCCGGATCAGCCGGCCCACCAGCGCGCCGTCGTCGGCCACCAGCCGCCGCTCCGGGATCCACGGCCGCTGGAAGCCCCAGATGTACGAGCCGGCGGCCGTCTGCCGCGCGTCCCGCAGCATCGCCGAGCGCCAGCGCCTCGGGTGCGGCATGGAGACGACCGCGAGCCGCCGCACCAACTTGGGCCGCATCGCGGCCGCCGTCCACGCCAGGTAGCCGCCCAGGTCGTGCCCGACCAGTGCCGCGTCCGGCTCGCCGAGCGAGCGGATCACACCGGTGACATCCAGGGCCAGGTTGGCCGGGTCGTACCCGCGGGGGGTGCGGTCGCTGCCGCCCACGCCCCGCAGGTCCATCGCCACGGCCCGGAAACCGGCGTCGGCGAGCGCGCTCAGCTGGTGCCGCCACGACCACCAGAACTGCGGGAAGCCGTGCAGCAGCAGCACCAGGGGGCCGTCGCCCAGCTCCGCGATGTGGAAGCGGGCGCCGTTGGCGGCGACATCCCGGTGGGTCACCCCCTCGGGGACATCCAGGCGTACGACCGATGGGGCGGCGGGATCCGTCATGACGTCGAGCGTCCCACAGCTTCGATGGCCTCGGGCACCCGTGCCTCCAGCGCCGGGAGCTCGGGGCGCTCGGGGCGGGGGTGCGGCTTGGCGTTCTGCAGCACGCCGGCCGTCTCCTTCATCGAGGCGGCCACCTTCTGCGGGCCCTGGCTCTTCTTGGCCTTCTTGGCGAAGACCACACCGATCAGTGTCAGTACGACGGCCACCAGGACGTTCGCAGCGAAGGACAGCAGGAAGCAGATCGCGAGGTTCCAGCCGGTCCAGGTCCGGATGCCGTACGCCAGCGCGAAGTTGAGCATCGGCAGGGAGAACAGCAGCAGCATGCCGGCCGCCGAGAACGCGCCGCCG
This sequence comes from Streptomyces sp. NPDC086787, assembly GCF_044745865.1. NCBI lineage: Bacteria > Bacillati > Actinomycetota > Actinomycetes > Kitasatosporales > Streptomycetaceae > Streptomyces > Streptomyces sp. NPDC086787. The sequence goes on from NZ_JBIVBC010000003.1 coordinate 420,686, forward strand.
CTCGTCGCACCGCGCTTGACGTCCTGCTTCAGCTGGGCCTTGGCCAGCGCGATCTCGTCGTGCACCAGCGCCGACATTTCGGTCGTCGCCGAGGCGAACAGCTGGCCGATGCTGCGTTCGGCGCCGACCGGGCTGCCGTCGGGTGCGCTCATCGCGGGTCTCCCTCTCCGTCTTCCGTATGGGTTCGCACATGACACGTGTGCGCTCGCATGACACGTGTGCGCTCGTTCTTGTGCCGTCTCGTCTTTGTACCGTCTCGTCAGATCATGCCGGACGGCCGCCCTCCTCGCCTGCCCCGCCCGGTACTTCGGCAAGCCCCTGGCCCCCCGCGGCCATCTCCCGGGCGATCCGCCGGTGCTCGGCGGCCTTGCGGTCGTAGATCTCCGCCATGCGCAGGTGGTACGCGGGCTCGTCCTGCCGGTAGACGTCCGGGACACCGTCGAGGTCCTCGTCCCGCTCCTCGTCCTCGACCAGCCTGCGATACCTGACGTTGCGGATCTTCAGCAGAACGGTCGCGCAGACGGCCGCGATCAGCGAACCGCACAGCACCGCCGCCTTGACCTCGTCGGTCAGCAGCGCATCGCCCTCGAAGGCCAGTTCGCCGATGAGCAGCGAGACGGTGAAGCCGATCCCCGCCAGGGACGCCACGGCGAAGACGTCCGCCCACTCGAGGTCCTCACTGAGCGACGCCCGGGTGAAGCGGGCGGTCAGCCAGGTGCCGCCGAAGATACCGACCGCCTTGCCGACGACGAGCCCGAGGACCACACCGAGGGTCTCCGGTCTGGTGAACACGCCGAGGAGGGCCCCGCCGGCCACCGGGACACCCGCGCTGAACAGCGCGAACAGCGGCACGGCGAGCCCCGCCGACAGCGGGCGCACCAGATGCTCGATGTGCTCGCCGGGGGAGCGCTGCTCGCCCTCGTGGGTGGTGCAGCGCAGCATCAGGCCCATGGCGACACCGGCGATCGTCGCGTGGACGCCGCTGTTGTACATCAGCGCCCAGATGACGAGGGCGAGCGGGACGTACACGTACCAGCCGCGCACCCCCTTGCGCAGCAGCAGCCAGAAGACGAGCAGCCCGGCGAACGCCCCGCCGAGCGCGGCGAAGTCGATGTGACCGGTGAAGAACACCGCGATGATCAGGATGGCGAACAGGTCGTCGACGACGGCGAGCGTCAGCAGAAAGGCGCGCAGCGCGCTGGGCAGCGAGGTCCCGATGACCGCGAGCACGGCGAGCGCGAAGGCGATGTCGGTGGCGGTCGGCACCGCCCAGCCCTGGACGGATCCGCCGCCGGTGACGGCGGTGAGGGTGTAGACGAGCGCGGGTACGGCCATCCCGCACAGCGCCGCCACCACGGGCAGCACGGCTGCCTTCGGGTCCCTCAGGTCACCTGCGACCAGCTCGCGTTTGAGTTCGATCCCGGCGACGAAGAAGAACACGGCGAGCAGTCCGTCGGCGGCCCAGTGCGCCACGGAGAGGTTCAGCCCGAGGGCCCCGGGGCCGAGGGTGAGATGGCTGACGGTCTCGTAGCTGTGCCGCAGCGGGGGGATGTTCGCCCAGAGCAGCGCGGCGACGGCGGCGAGCAGCAGGAGCACCCCACCGACGGTCTCGGTCCGCAGGGCGTCCATGACGAAGGTCCGCTCGGGCAGGGACAGACGTCCGAGCACCTTGCGGGCGGGGGCGGGGGCGGTGCGGTCGGAGCGGGGCGGGGACACGGGGGAGACCTCCGGGTGGTGGGCAGGGCGGAGCACATGCCGACCAGACTTCCCGGCGCACCTTGAGGATCTTGCCGCGTCATTGACGCTTTACTTAGCTTACCTAAGGTTGATGGTGAGTGCACCGGTGATTCCGGATTCCACGGTAGGCGCGAAAGGGGCGCCCCGCCGTCGCGCGGGGCGCCCCTCACCTGCGTGCCTCTCGCCGGGCTCAGTCCTCGCTGGGTGCCGCGGGCAGCTTGGACTGGATGAGGTCCATGACGGTCGAGTCCGTCAGCGTCGTCACATCCCCGAGCTGCCGGTTCTCGGCGACGTCCCGGAGGAGACGACGCATGATCTTGCCCGAGCGGGTCTTGGGCAGCTCCGCCACCGGCAGCACACGCTTCGGCTTGGCGATCGGGCCGAGCGTCGCGCCGACGTGGTCGCGCAGCTCGCCGACGAGCGCCTCGTCCTCGGAGGCGGTGCCGCGCAGGATGACGAACGCGACGATGGCCTGTCCGGTGGTCTCGTCCGCGGCACCCACGACGGCCGCCTCGGCGACGGAGGGGTGGGAGACGAGAGCGGACTCCACCTCGGTGGTGGAGATGTTGTGTCCGGAGACGAGCATGACGTCGTCCACCCGGCCCAGCAGCCAGACGTCCCCGTCGTCGTCCTTCTTCGCGCCGTCACCGGCGAAGTAACGGCCCTCGAAGCGGGACCAGTAGGTGTCCAGGAACCGCTGGTCGTCGCCCCAGATGGTGCGCAGCATCGACGGCCACGGCTCGGTCAGCACCAGGTAGCCGCCGCCACCGTTGGGCACCTCGCGGGCCTCGTCGTCCACGACGGTGGCGGAGATTCCGGGCAGCGGCCGCTGGGCGGAGCCGGGCTTGGCCTCGGTGACGCCCGGCAGAGGCGAGATCATCATCGCCCCGGTCTCGGTCTGCCACCAGGTGTCCACGATCGGCGTCCGGTCGGCGCCGATGTGCTTGCGGTACCAGATCCACGCCTCGGGGTTGATCGGTTCGCCCACCGAGCCGAGCACCCGCAGGGAGGACAGGTCGAACTTGGCGGGGATGTCGTCGCCCCACTTCATGAACGTACGGATCGCGGTCGGCGCCGTGTACAGGATCGTCACCCCGTACTTCTGCACGATCTCCCAGAACCGGCCCTGGTGCGGGGTGTCCGGGGTGCCCTCGTACATCACCTGCGTCGCGCCGTTGGCCAGCGGCCCGTACACGATGTACGAGTGGCCCGTGACCCAGCCGACGTCCGCCGTGCACCAGAACACGTCGGTCTCCGGCTTCAGGTCGAACACCGCCCAGTGCGTGTACGCGGCCTGCGTCAGATAACCGCCGGACGTGTGCAGGATGCCCTTGGGCTTCCCGGTCGTGCCGGACGTGTACAGGATGAACAGCGGGTGCTCCGCCTCGAAGGCCTCCGGCGTGTGCTCGGCGGACTGGCGGCCGACGGCGTCGTGCCACCACACGTCCCGGCCCTCGCTCCAGGCCACGTCCTGCCCCGTACGGCGCACCACGAGGACGTGCTCCACATTGCCGGCCTTGGCGGCCGCCTCGTCCACGGCGGGCTTGAGTGCGGACGGCTTGCCACGGCGGTAGCCGCCGTCCGCGGTGATGACGACCTTCGCGTCGGCGTCCTGGATACGGGTGGCGAGCGCGTCCGCCGAGAACCCGCCGAACACCACCGAGTGCGCGGCGCCGATCCGGGCGCAGGCCAGCATCGCGACCGCCGCCTCCGGGATCATCGGCAGGTAGACGGCGACCCGGTCACCGGCCCGCACACCCAGCTCCAGCAGGGCGTTGGCGGCCCGGGAGACCTCGTCCTTCAGCTCGGCATAGGTGATCGCGCGGCTGTCGCCGGGCTCGCCCTCGAAGTGGATGGCGACCCGGTCGCCGTGCCCGGCCTCCACATGGCGGTCCACGCAGTTGTACGCGACATTGAGACGCCCGTCCTTGAACCACTTCGCGAACGGCGGGTTCGACCAGTCCAGCGTCTCGGTCGGCTCCTGGGCCCAGGACAGCCGACGCGCCTGCTCGGCCCAGAAACCGAGCCTGTCAGCCTTGGCCTGTTCATACGCCTCCGCCGTGACGTTGGCGTTCGCGGCCAGCTCCGCCGGCGGTGCGAACCTGCGCTCCTCCTTGAGCAGGTTGGCCAGGCTTTCGTTGCTCACGACATCTCCCATTCCGAGGGTTCCGGGTGCGGTGCCCGTTGTGTCCCAGGCCACACCTCATCAGACCTGGGGGCGGAATGACAAGGGCCGCCCCACAATTGGTTTAGACCTTTCCCGTCGCGGCGACGGGATCCCTCGGGGAGAAGACGGAATCTTCCGGGACGAAGTTGGGTGCGCGGCCGACGTCCACCCGACCGCACACCCTTTTCTCACGCCCCTTCCATCTCTCCGGGTGTGCTCACGCCGGTTCCTCTCGGTTCCTCCGGATCGCTCACGCCGGACTGGACAGCTCCTCCGCCCCCGTCACAGGCGTGAACACCAGCTCGCCCGCGCCCGGTTCCCCGAGCAGATAGGCCTGCGTCTCGCCCACGTGGAAGTACATCCCGTGCAGCTCCAGCGCCCCGTCGGCCAGCGCCCGCCCCACCGAGCCGTGCGCCCGCAGATGCTCCATCTGCTGCACCACGTTGGTCAGGCACAGCTGCTCCACCACGTCGGCGGCCGACCGCCCGGTCAGCCGGGGCGAGGACCCGGTCGCCTCCGACAACCGCTCCAGGCTCGGCAGACCGTGCCTCAGCCACCGCCTGAGCGGCGTCGGCTCACCACCGGGCTCGGAGCCGAGCAGCGCCTGCATCGCCCCGCACCCGGAGTGCCCGCACACGGTGATGGACCGCACCCTCAGCACGTCCACCGCGTACTCGATCGCGGCCGCCACCGAGTCGTCCCCGCCCTCCTCGCCCGGCAGAGGCACCAGGTTGCCGACATTGCGGACGACGAAGAGATCACCGGGACCGCTGGAGGTGATCATCGACGTCACGAGCCGGGAGTCGGCGCAGGTGATGAAGAGCTGGGACGGCCGCTGCCCCTCCCGGGCCAACCGTGCCAGCTCACCCCGTACCAGCGGGGCCGTGTTGCGCTGGAACGCTCCGATGCCGCGCGCCAGTTCATGCCCACTGGAGCCGGGGGCAGAGCTGGAGCCAAGGCCGGAGCCGAGGCCGGGGACTGTGGCGGCACCGGCGGTGGGGGACCCAGGGGCCGGGGCCGGGGCCGGGGCCGGGGTCGGGGCCGGAGCGGAGGTGGAGGACGTATCCATGCCCGAGTCCGTTTCTGTGGCCGATGCGGAGGCGGCGCCGGCGAGGGAGCCGGAACCCCTGTGGGATCCGGTGGTCGAGCCGGAGCCGGTGTGGGATCCGGTGGTCGAGCCGGAGCCGGTGCGGGATCCGGTGGTCGAGCCGGAGTCGGTGTGGGATCCGGTGGTCGAGCCGGAACCAAGGCCGGAGTTGGAGCCAGAGTTGGTGGCGGAGCCTGAGTCGGATTCGGAGCTGGTGGCGCTGGCGCCGGCCGACCCGGGTCCGGCTGCGGTGCCTGGGGCCGCGTCGGCGGCACCCTCGGTGCTGCCTTCGCTTCCGTCGGGCGGCCGAAGCCCGGTCACCTCGGATCTCGCCCGGCCGTCAGCCCCGGTGCCCGGCAGCCCGCCGGACGGCAGGACGCACTGGTGGTTGCGCCACGGTGTCCACGGTCGGCAGCGGCAACCGGCGGGCGCCGTCGGCGGTCCGGTGCTCAGTCCGGTCCGTCGGCCGGTCAGTTCGGCGGTGCCGCCCTGCGCGGTGTGTCCGCTCTGCCAGTCGTGCAGTGACTCGTACGCCGCGTGGTCCATGAACGAACCGTCCAGTTCCACGACGGCGTGGGCGCCATGGGGTACGAGATGCAGGGCTCGGCTGAGCCGGGGAACCGCGAGGAACGTCAGCTGTCCGCTTACCTGTACGCGATGGACTCCTTCCGTCTCTTCGTGCGTGATGCGGGTGTGCGCGAGGCGATTCAGGGCGACCGCGACGGCCACGGCGACCCCGAGCGCCACCCCCTCCAGGACGCCGATGAAGGCGACGGCGAGAGTGGTGACGGCGTAGACCAGTACTTCTCGGTGGCGGGTCACCGTGCGGATGTGGTGCAGGGACACCATCTGGATGCCGACGGCCATCACCAGGGCGGCGAGCGAGGCGAGCGGGATGAGCTCCAGGAGAGGGACCATCAGCAGCGCGGCGGCTACTACGAAAACGCCGTGCAGCATCGTGGAGTTCCGGCTCACGGCACCGGATCGCACATTCGCCGAACTTCGCACGGCCACCCCCGCGACCGGCAGTCCGCCGAGTGCTCCGGAGACGATGTTGGCGGTGCCCTGCCCGAGCAGTTCCCGGTCCAGGTTGGAGCGCCCGACGCGGGCCCGTAGCCCGGGGCGGGTGGCGACCAGCTTGTCCACGGCGACGGCGCCGAGCAGGGACTGCACGCTGCACACCAGCGTGGTGGTGAACACGGCGGCGGCGATGCCGAGGGTCGGGCCCTCCGGCAGTCCTGCCAGGGCGTGGCTGCGCCAGGACGGCAGCTCGACCTTGGGCAGGGTGAGCCCGGCGAGTGAGGCGGTCGCGGTGGCTCCGGCGACGGCGACGAGCGCGGCCGGGACCTTGCGCAGTGCGATGCCGGGGCGGCCGGGCAGTCTTGGCCAGACGAGCAGCAGGGTCAGGGTCAGTGCGCTCATCGACACGGCGGCGGGATGCAGGGCCGCCAACTGCGCGGGCAGCGCGAGAAGGTTGTCCAGGACGGAGCTCTGCGGGGTGCCGCCGAGGACGATGTGCAGCTGGGCGACGGCGATGGTGAGGCCGATGCCCGCGAGCATGCCGTGCACCACGGCCGGGCTGACGGCCAGAGCGCCTCGAGCCACGCGCAGGCAGCCCAGGCCGAGTTGGGCGAGGCCGGCGAGGACGGTGATGCCGCATGTCGTCCGCCACCCGTAACGGTGGATGAGATCGGCGGTGACGACGGTGAGTCCGGCGGCCGGGCCGCTGACCTGGAGCGGGCAGCCGCCGAACCGTCCGGCGAGGATTCCGCCGACGGCGGCGGCGACGAGTCCGGCCTGGAGCGGTGCGCCGGTGGCGAGGGCGATGCCCAGGGACAGGGGAAGGGCGATCAGGAAGACGGCGATCGACGCGGACAGGTCGGCGCCCGCGATGCGGAAGCGATGGGGCGGTGCCGGTGGCGGACTGTGCGGTTGGTGAGGGTGTTTGGTGCGGGCCGGGTCGGCGGTGTGGGGCCGGGCCGCTCGGTCGACGCCGAGCGGGTGGGGCCGTGGCGGTACGCAGGCTGACATGTTTCCCGTCTCCTCCGGGGCAGCGCGGTCGCGGAACAAGGGGTGCCCCCGTGTGATGCCGGGGGCGGCTCGCGGCCGTGGGTCACGGCGTGCAGCGGCGGGATGAACCAATATTCGGTAAATGAATCGTAATGCAAGGTAAAGCCCATGCCTGGACTTTCGGTGCAAATGGTCCATATATTCACTCGGCTGGATGAACCGAGCATTTCATCGGCTTGTCGTATTAATTCCCCTCTTGGCCCTATGCGACCTTGGCGGCGCGGACGGCACAGCCCGACGCATCACCAGAGAACGCCCTTACCGGCGTTGGCCTGAGAGAAGGAAGAAGGTGGACGGAACATGGCCGCCACCCAGAGGATCGCCGCGGGCGCCATGGCCGCCGTGGCCTGTGCGGCGTCACTCGCCGGCTGTTCGGCCGGCTCCCAGCATGCGAAGGAAGGAGCGCCCGGGCCTGAGCAGGGCGCACCGGCGGCACCCAGGGGCCTGGTCCGCCTGATCGGCGACGGCTCCACCGCGTTCACCGGGGGGCAGCCGCGCCTCCCCAGACCCGCGCGGCTGGCGCCCGGTGAGAAGCCCCCGCAGTTCGTGGTCTTCTCCTGGGACGGCGCCGGCGAGGACAGTCAGAAGCTGTTCTCCCACTTCCGTAAGGTCGCCAAGGCCAACCACGCGACCATGACGTACTTCCTCAGCGGTGTGTATCTGCTGCCCGAGGAGAAACGTGACCTCTACCGGCCCCCGCAGCACTCACCGGGCCGTTCGGACATCGGTTTCAACGACGAGAAGGGAATCACCGACACCGTCAAGCAACTCCGGCTCGCCTGGCTGGAGGGGAACGAGATCGGAACCCACTTCAACGGCCACTTCTGCGGCAGTGAAGGCGGCGTCGGCCAGTGGTCGGTCGACGAGTGGAAGAGCGAGATCTCCCAGGCCAAGCAGTTCGTGAAGTCCTGGAAGACCAACACGGGTCTGAAGAAGGCCCCGCCGCTGCCCTTCGACTACGACAAGGAACTCGTCGGCGCCCGCACCCCTTGCCTGGAGGGGCAGAAGAACTTCATGAAGGCAGCCAGCGAGCTGGGCTTCCGCTACGACACCAGCGGTGTCAACGACCAGATCTGGCCGAAGAAGCGGTACGGACTGTGGGATCTGTCGATGCAGTTGGTGCCCTTCCCCGGGCACACCTTCGAGCAGTTGACCATGGACTACAACTTCATGGTCAACCAGTCCGGCACCTCGACCCAGGGTGACCCCGACAAGTACGACTACTGGGGTGACCAGATGAGGGACGGCCTGCTCCAGGGCTTCACCCGCGCCTACAACGGCAACCGCGCGCCACTGGTCATCGGCAATCACTTCGAGTCCTGGAACGGCGGCACCTACATGCGCGCCATCGACGAGGTCATCGAGCAGGTGTGCAACAAGCCCGAGGTGCGCTGCGTCTCCTTCCGGCAGCTCACCGACTGGCTCGACGCCCAGGATCCGCAGACCCTGTCGAAGCTGCACAGCCTGAAGGTCGGCGAGGCGCCCAAGCAGGGCTGGGCGTCCTTCCTGTCGGGCCGCTCCGCCCCGGCCCCCAAGGGGGTACCGGGGGCGCCGGCGGTCGGGCGGTAGCCGTCAGACGGAAGCGGCGACGTTCTCGCTGAGCACGAACCCGGGGTCGACCTGCGCCGCCAGGTCGACCCCGGTGCGCTCATTGCCCCAGGACAGGGCGTTCTTGAGGTGGAAGTGGACCATCTGGCGGGTGTAGCGCTCCCAGTCGCGCAGCTCGTGGGTGGCGTCGGCGGCGACCTGGAGGGCGTACAGGGCCCGGCTGTTGAAGTCCTCCAGCAGGTCGAACCGCGGTGGCCGCCCCTTCTCCATGGCCCGCACCCAGTCCGAGTGCCCCACGGTCACCAGCAGATCGTCCCCGACCTCCGCGCGCAGGAAGTCGATGTCCTCCTGGCCCTGGACCTTGTTGCCGACGACCTTCAGCGTGATGCCGAAGTCGTGGGCGTACTGCTTGTACTGGCGGTAGACGGAGACCCCCTTCCGGGTCGGCTCGGCCACGAGGAAGGTGATGTCGAAGCGGGTGAACAGCCCGGAGGCGAAGGAGTCCGAGCCGGCGGTCATGTCGACCACCACGTACTCGTCGGGGCCGTCGACCAGGTGGTTCAGGAACAGCTCCACCGCTCCGGTCTTGGAGTGGTAGCAGGCGACTCCCAGGTCGGCGTCGGTGAAGGAGCCGGTGACCATCAAACGGACGGCGCCGCCGTCGAGTTCCACCGGTCGCGCGCAGGCGTCGTACACCGGATTGGGTTCCCGTACCCGGACCAGCCGCGAGCCCTCACCGGGGGGCGTCGTCTTGATCATCGTCGCGGCCGAGTCGATGCGTGGGTTGGAACCACGCAGGTAGTCCTTGATCACCGGGAGCCGGTCGCCCATGGCGGGCAGCGCGGCCGAGTGTCGCTCGTCGAGACCGAGCGCGGCCCCGAGGTGCTGGTTGATGTCGGCGTCGATGGCGACGACCGGCGCACCGGAAGCCGTGAGATGGCGGATGAAGAGGGAGGAGAGCGTGGTCTTGCCGCTGCCGCCCTTCCCGACGAAAGCAATTTTCATGTTCACGAAGCGTAGCGTCGCGATTGCCGCGTGTGTTGTACGAGGTGAAGAAGACCACTCCTTCGTGGGGTGTGGCCGGGGGGTGCGTAGTGTCGTACCCATGAGTACGACTGGTGCGACCGCCGATCCGCTCGCGGCCCTGGGTGCGCTGCCCGGTGTGAGCGAGTCGGTGGAATCCGTGCGCAAAGCCGTCGACCGGGTCTACGGACACCGGATCATGCGGCGCCGCAGCAACGCGATCACCTCCGAGGCGGCGTTGCGCGGCGCCCGGGGGTCCGCGGCCCTGTCCGGTGCGGACTGGGCCCTGGAGGAAGTGCGGCGGCGCACCGACTTCAGCGGTGACGACGAGGCGCGCGTCGTTGGCGCGGCCCTGCGGCTGTCGGCCGAGGCCGGCCAGCTGCTGTCCATCTGGCGGCAGTCGCCCCTGCGCGTGCTGGCCCGCCTGCACCTGGTGGCCGCCGCGAGCGACGGTGACGAGACCGGCCGGCCCCGCCGTGCCGGTGAGGCGGTCGACGAGCCGCTGCTCGAACTGCCGCTGCCGGGCGCGGACGAGGTGTCCGGCAGGCTGGACGGCCTGGCACGGCTGGTCGTCGAGGGAAGCTCCGCGCCCGCGCTGGTGACGGCGGCCGTCGTGCACGGCGAGCTGTTGGCGCTGCGCCCCTTCGTCTCCCACAACGCACTGGTGGCGCGCGCCGCCGAGCGGATCGTTCTGATCGGCAGCGGTCTGGACCCGAAGTCGGTCTGCCCGGCCGAGGTGGGCCATGCGGACCAGGGCCGGGCGGCGTATCTGGCGGCTCTCGACGGCTATGTCTCCGGCACTCCGGAGGGTATGGCGGCCTGGATCGCGCACTGCGGCCGGGCGGTCGAACTGGGTGCGCGCGAGTCGACCGCGGTGTGCGAGGCGCTTCAGCGCGGCGCGGCGTAGAAGGCCGAGCGGCGGGCGGGGAAGCGGGAGGCCCGTAGGAAACGGGACCCGTGGAAACGTGGAAAAGGGTTGCGGCGGTACGAGGGCTCGTACCGCCGCTGGCATGCTCGCCGTGTTACCAAGCGTCCTCGATGTGTCGCCCATCAGGTCGGGTACTTTGCCCGTCACCTGGTGCGGCTGGCCCGTAATCGACGGGTCGACGTCGCGTGGGTGCTCGACGGTCATGCGCGGTCCGAGGGGCCAAATGCGTTATAAAGGTGATCCTTTCGGATGTCCTTTGGTCTCGCGGGCCGTTAAATCCTTTGTACTGCAACCCCGGAGGAAGCGGAACCCCTGGCTGCACTTCTTTACTTTTATGTTCAAATGCGGACTAAATGCGGCCGGGTGATCCGCCGGGGACTCCCGGAATCCGCGAGGGCGGTGAACGGCCAGGTCAGGCGGCAGAACTCCGGCGGCGGCTGGCGTACCAGACGAGTCCCGCGGTGGCGGCCGCGGCGCCTATGGCCGCCGCCGCGACGAGAGCCGGGCGCGGTGGCACGGACAGGGTCGGCAGTCGTTGCTTGAGCCGGACCGGGCGGTGGAAGTCCAGCACCGGCCAGCCGCGCGAGAGCGCCTCACGGCGCAGGGCCCGGTCCGGGTTCACCGCGTGCGGGTGCCCGACGGCGCTGAGCATCGGCAGATCGGTCAGTGAATCGCTGTACGCGTAGCAGCGGTCGAGGTCGTAGCCCTCCGATTCGGCGAGTTCCCTGATCGCTTCGGCCTTCGTCGGGCCGTACGCGTAGTACTCCACCTCTCCGGTGAAGCAGCCGTCGTCGCCCACGACCATGCGGGTGGCGACCACCCGGTCGGCGCCGAGCAGTTCGCCGACCGGCTCGACCACCTCGGCCCCCGAGGTGGACACGATCACGACGTCGCGGCCGGCCGTGTGATGGGCCTCGATGAGGGAGGCGGCCTCGTCGTAGATGATCGGGTCGATCAGGTCGTGCAGGGTCTCGGCGACGATCTCCTTCACCTGCTGGACGTTCCAGCCGCGGCACATCGCGGACAGGTACTCGCGCGTCCGCTCCATCTGGTCGTGGTCCATGCCGCCGCCCATGAACAGGAACTGGGCATACGCGGTCCGCAAGGCGGCCCTGCGGTTGATCAGTCCACCTTGGTAGAACGACTTGCTGAACGTGAGTGTGCTCGACTTCGCAATGACCGTCTTGTCCAGGTCAAAGAAGGCAGCTGTGCGGGGCAAGGAGTGGTTTTCCACGACCCCGAGCATAGGCGCCCACCATTCGGCGTAAGGTGGGGCGCGTGGGTTTGCCTGAGAGGGCTCTCGGGTACACCATGGAAGTCACGGATCGTTCGCGACCGTGCTAACCCGGCCCGACTCCTCCCCCCCCGAGTCGGCCGTGGGGACGACCCCCGCTCTCCCCCCCGGCGGGGGTCGTCGCATGTCCGGGTGGGTTTTCTCCCCAACTCCAGGCGGTCACGGAGTCGCGACTTAGCGCTCCGGCCGCCTTTCTTGTGCGTGCAAGATCCGTCACGGAACGTAACGCTAGGGCTGCTCTGCGGACATCGCACAGGAACCGTGCACGGGTCACCGGTATGAGTGACGGCGATATTCACAGCCCCTGAGTTGTCCACGGTTTTTCACCAAGATCCACATGATTTCCCGGATCGCTGCACCGTGATTCAAGCGCGCCCCGCTCGTGGCGAGTTCATGGCCGGTTCCGTTTGTCGGCGGCGCGTATGACCGGCCCGTATCGGCCGTCCATATGGAGGCCGCATGCCGGTTCTTCACACGTCTGGGAATCGCGTGGCCGCAGAGGCGCCACGCGGGAGATGCAGCAAAGGGGGCACACACGTGGCCGGAACTGTCACCCACGATCCGCCGCCCGCCACCGGAGGGCGGCCGGGACGGCCGCTGATCGTCACCGAGGACCCCGGGCTCCTCGACGATCTGCTGCGCCTGTGCGCGGCGGCCGGCGCGACACCCGAGGTCCACCACGGGGTACCGGAGCGCGGAGGCCGCTGGGAGGCGGCGCCCCTCGTCCTGGTCGGCGACGACGCGGCACGCCGCGTGCGCGGAGCCGCGCGCAGACGAGGAGTGGTCCTCGTCGGCCGTGACCAGGACGATCCGGACGTCTGGAAGCGGGCCGTCGAGATCGGCGCCGACCACGTCCTGATGCTGCCCGACGGCGAGCAGTGGCTGGTCGACCGCATCGCCGACGTCGCCGAGGGTGTCGGCCGCCCGGCCCTCACCGTGGGCGTGATCGGCGGCCGTGGCGGAGCCGGCGCGTCCACGCTCGCCTGCGCGCTCGCCGTCACCTCCGCGCGTGAGGGAGTTCGCACACTGCTCGTGGACGCGGATCCACTGGGCGGCGGACTCGACGTACTCCTCGGCGGCGAGACGGCCGAAGGACTGCGCTGGCCCGCCTTCGCCGCGTCCCGCGGCAGGGTCGGCGGCGGCGCCCTGGAGGAGTCGCTGCCCGAACTGCACTCGCTCCGGGTGCTCAGCTGGGACCGCGGCGACTGCGTCTCCGTACCGCCCCCGGCGGTGCGGGCGGTCCTCGCGGCCGCCCGGCGGCGCGGTGGCACGGTCGTCGTCGACCTTCCCCGGCGCCTGGACGGCGGGGTCGCCGAGGCTCTGGCCCAGCTCGACCTCGCGCTCCTCGTGGTCCCGGGCGAACTGCGCGCCGTCGCCGCGGCCGGACGAGTGGCGTCCGCCGTCGGCATGGTCCTGCGCGACCTGCGGGTGGCGGTGCGGGGCCCGTACGCGCCAGGGCTGGACGACCGCGAGGTGGCCAGGCTGCTCGGACTACCCCTGGCCGGAGAGGTGCCCGTCGAGTCGGGACTGCTGCGCCCGTCCCAGGGCGGCAAACCGCCCGCCGCGACCGGCCGCGGACCACTGTCCCGGTTCTGCAAGGGCTTCTGGGAACGGACCCTGGTCGAAGCGGGTGGCGTATGACGACGGCTCCCGGACTCGACGCGGCGGACGGCCCGGAACTGCTTGACGGCGTGCGCCGGTGGCTGGCCGAGAGCGGCGCCGAACCGACGCCCGCGCGCGTGGCACAGGCGCTGCGTGAGCAAGGAAGGGTCCTCGGCGACGCGGAAGTCCTCGGCGCGGCCGCCCGGCTGCGGTCCGAACTGGTCGGCAGCGGACCACTGGAGACCCTGCTCGCGGACCCAGCGGTCACCGACGTCCTGGTGGTGGCCCCCGACCGGGTGTGGGTCGACCGCGGAGGCGGCCTCGAACTGACCCCGGTGACCTTCCGCGACGCGGCGGCGGTACGACGTCTCGCGCAGCGCCTGGCAGCGGTGGCCGGACGCCGCCTGGACGACGCCCGCCCATGGACCGACGCCCGGCTGCCCGACGGGACGCGGCTCCACGCGGTGCTGCCCCCGGTGGCCGTCGGCTGCACCTGCCTGTCCCTGCGGGTGGTGAGGCCACGGGCGTTCACCCTCGAAGAACTGGTCACGGCGGGCACGGTGCCGCCCGGCGGCGACCACATCCTCCGCGCGCTGCTGCGCGCCCGGCTGTCCTTCCTCGTCAGTGGCGGGACCGGAAGCGGCAAGACCACCCTTCTGACCGCGTTGCTCGGACTGGTCGGACCGGGCGAACGGATCGTGCTCGCCGAGGACTCGGCGGAACTGCGCCCCGATCACCCGCACGTCGTACGGCTGGAGACCAGACCGGCCAACCAGGAGGGCGCGGGTCTGGTCACGTTGGAGGACCTCGTGCGGCAGGCGCTGCGGATGCGTCCCGACCGGCTGGTCGTGGGCGAGGTGCGCGGACCGGAGGTCGTCCATCTGCTGGCCGCGCTCAACACCGGCCACGAGGGCGGCTGCGGCACCGTGCACGCCAATGCCGCGGGGGACGTACCGGCCCGCCTGGAGGCTCTGGGCACGGCCGCCGGGCTCGACCGGGCCGCCCTGCACAGCCAGTTGGCGGCCGCCCTGTCGGTCGTGCTGCACCTCGTGAGGGATCCGTCGGGCCGACGGCGGATCGCCGAGGTCCATGTGCTGGAGCGCGACCCCAACGGGCTGGTGCGGACGGTTCCGGCGCTGCGCTGGGGCAGCGGGGCGTTCCTGCCGGAGCGCGGCTGGGAGCGGCTGCGGGGGCTGCTCGCGAGTGGTGAGGAACGTGTCGGAAGTGACGAATGCGATGGCCGGAGCAGCGATGGGTGACATGGCGGTGGGCGAAGTACTCGTGGGTGGAATGCCGGCCGGCGCTGCCGTCGTGTGCGTGGGGGCGGCCGTCTGGCTCACGGCCGGGTGGCATCGGGGGAGTCGGCGGGCGCGGCTGCTGCTCGCCGGTGGCGGAGTCGTGGGGGTCGGACCTCCGCCCTGGGAGCGGGCCGTCGACGAACTGCGGCGGCTGCGCGGCCGGGTGCCGGGCGAATGGTGGTCGCTGGCCGCGGGGCTGGTGCTGGGGCTGCTGGGCGCCTCGGTGGTTCCGCTCGTCGCGGGTGCGGCCGGGGTTCCGGTGCTGCGACGGGTACGGCTGACCGGGCAGCGACGGCGGGCGCGGGAGCGGCGCGCGGACGCGGTCATCGCGTTGTGCGGCGCGCTGGCCGGGGAGGTGCGGGCCGGGCGGCAGCCGGGGGAGGCGCTGCTGCGGGCGGCGCGTGACTCCGGCGGCCTCGCGGACGCGCAGTCGGCAGTGCTCGCGGCGGCCCGGTTCGGGGGTGACGTGCCGGGCGCGCTCACCATGGCCGCACGTCGGCCCGGTGCCGAAGGGCTGTTGGGGCTCGCGGCGTGCTGGCGGGTGGCCGTTGACCAGGGCGCGGGGCTCGCGGCCGGACTCGACCGGCTCGACGAGGCGCTGCGTGCCGAACGAGACCGGCGCGCGGACCTGCGGGCCCAGTTGTCCGGCGCCCGGGCCACCACCGTGATGCTCGCGGTCCTGCCCGCGCTGGGCCTGCTTCTCGGCACGGCCATGGGCGCCGACCCGCTGCATGTGCTGCTGCACACCGGGGCGGGCCTCGGCTGCCTGGTGCTCGGCGGACTGCTGGAGGCCGCCGGGATGTGGTGGGCGGCTCGAATCGTGCGGGGAGCGGAGGCGGCATGAGCGCGGAGTTCATCCACAGGCTGGGGACGGCCGCTGTCGTGACCCTGCTGCTCGGCTGGCCGGCCTGGCGGCTGGCCGAGGAGCGGCGCCGGCGCCGGGCGCGGCGCCGACTGGCCGAACTGCTGGACCTGAAGGTGGCGGACCCCGGGAAACCCTTCGTCGTACCGGCCGCCGCACGGTGGTGGCTGCCGCAGGCCGCGGTGGTGGGCGCCGGGTGGGTGCTGGTCGGCGGGCCTGTCGGAGTCGTCGTGGGGTTGGGCGGGGCCGCGGGGTTGTGGCGGTGGCGGCGACGACAGGAGGCCTCCGGCCGGGCGGAGCGGTTCGACGCGGCTCACGCGGAGCGTCAACTCCCGCTCGCCGCAGATCTCCTGGCGGCCTGCATCGCGGCAGGGGCGGGTCCGGTCGTCGCCGCCCAGGCCGTCGGGGACGCTCTCGCGGGCCCGGTGGGGGACGGGCTGGCACGGGGTGCGGCGGAGGTACGGCTCGGCGGTGAACCCGCCCATGCCTGGCGGCGGTTGGCCGAGCTGCCGGGGGCCGCGCCGCTGGCCCGGCTGCTGGAGCGCGCCGACGAGTCGGGGCTCCCCGCGGCCGGCCCCGTGGCCCGGCTCGCCGCCGACGCCCGTGCGCGGTGGGCGCGGACCGCGACGGCACGGGCCCGCCGGGCGGCCGTCCTGGTCACCGCGCCCGTCGGACTCTGCTTCCTGCCCGCCTTCGTCGTGGTCGGCGTGGTGCCCGTGGTGATCGGGCTGGCGGGTGGCGTGCTGGGAGGGGGTGGTGGATGAACGGACCCGTGCTGTGCGCGTTCGGATGATCAACAAGGTGGTCAACAAGGCGGATCAGAAGGAGATTTCAGGTGAAGAAGGTTCAGGCGAAGAGGAGTCGGATGTCCGCGACGCTCGGGACGGCGCGGGCGTGGTGGCAGGTGCTCAGGCGGCGGGACGGGGGCATGGTGACCTCCGAGTACGCCATGGGGATCGTCGCCGCGGTGGGATTCGCCGTGCTGCTCTACGAGGTCGTGACCAGCGGTCAGGTGAGGGCGGAACTTCAGGCCATCGTGAAACGAGCCCTCAGTGCGCGGATGTGAACGCGGAAAGCGGGCTGTGGGCGGGGACGCGGGGTTCGTGACGGCGGAGGCGGCGGTCGCGCTGCCCGTGCTGGTGGCCTTCTCGATGGCGCTGGTCTGGGCGCTGTTCGTGGTGACGGCACAGATCAAGTGCGTGGACGCGGCGCGCACCGGCGCCCGTGCGGCGGCACGCCAGGACCCGCCCGGCGCGGTCGTGGCGGTCACCCGGGAGGCCGCACCTGGCGGCGCGCGCGTCAGCGTCGCCCGCGAGGGGGACCAGGTTCGGGTCACGGTGGTGGCCCGCCCACCGCTGCTGTCCGGCCTGCCTTTCGAGGTACGGGAGGAAGCCGTGGCGTCGGCGGAGGAAACGGTGGCCGGGACGGAGGCGCGGCCGTGAGCCGCTGTCCGCGCCGACTCGCGGATCACTGCCGGTGCCGGTTCCCGTACCTCCGCCCGCGCTGGGTCCCGAACCTCCGCCCGCACCGACTCGCGGGCCTCCGCCCGCGCCGGTTCTCCGACCGTGGGTCCGCCACCGTCTGGAGCATCGGAGCCGTCGCCGTCCTGTGCGTGGTGTTCGGAGCCGTATTCGCGCTGGGGCAGGCGGTCGTCGCCCGGCACCGCGCGGCGGGCGGGGCCGATCTGGCCGCGCTCGCGGCGGCGGACCACTGGCCGGAGGGCACCGCGGCGGCGTGCGCCCGCGCGGGCCGGGTCGCGGCGGCGCAGAGGACGCGGCTGCTTCGGTGCGCGATCGTCGGCGACACCTCGGACGTCACGGCGGCAGCCGGACGGGGGCCGTTGGCGGCGGAGGTCAGAGCGCGGGCGGGGCCGGCGCGCCCGGCCCAGGAGACCCAGCCCGCTCCGCCCGGTGCTCTCCGTCCGGATCCTCCTCGGTCGGCGGCTCCCTCGGCGGCTCCGTCGGCGCCTCCCGCAGCAGCACCGTGAGCAGGCGTACGGCCCCCCGCTTGTGCAACGGCTCGTTCCCGTTGCCGCACTTGGGGGACTGGACACAGGACGGGCAGCCGGCGTCGCACTCGCAGGAGGCGATGGCCTCACGGGTGGCGGTGAGCCAGTCGCGGGCGGTGTGGAAGGCGCGCTCGGCGAAGCCCGCGCCGCCGGGGTGGCCGTCGTACACGAAGACCGTCGGGAGGAGGGTGTCGGGGTGCAGCGGGACCGAGACACCGCCGATGTCCCAGCGGTCGCAGGTGGCGAAGAGGGGCAGCATGCCGATCGAGGCGTGCTCGGCGGCGTGCAGGGAGCCGCCGAGGATCTCGGGGGCGATCCCGGCCTGGTCGAGCTGGTCCTCGGTGACCGTCCACCACACGGCCCGGGTGCGCAGGGTGCGGGGCGGGAGGTCGAGTTTGGTCTCGCCCAGCACCTCACCCGTGATGACGCGCCGACGCAGGAAGGAGACGACCTGGTTCGTGACCTCCACGGAGCCGTAGCACAGACGTCCGGGCCCCCAGGGAACCTCGATGTCCGTCTCCAGGACGGAGACCGCCGTGGTGTCGCGGGCGACCGTCGAATACGGCGGCTCCGCCTGCTCGACCAGGGCGACCGAGTCCTCCAGGTCGAGGGAGCGCACCAGGTACGTACGGCCCTGGTGCAGGTGCACGGCGCCCTCGTGCACCGTCGAGTGCGCGGCGCCCTCGTCCACCGTGCCCAGCAGGCGGCCCGTCCCCTCCTCGACGATCTGGACGGGCCGGCCGCCGGCGCCGCGGATGTCGGTCAGGTCGGCGGCCCGTTCCCGTCGTGTCCAGTGCCAGGCCCTGGTCCGGCGGCGCAGCAGCTTCGCGGCCTCCAGCTGCGGCAGCAGCTCGGAGGCGGCGGGGCCGAACAGCTCCAGGTCGTCCTCGGTCAGCGGGAGCTCCGCCGCCGCGGCGCACAGATGCGGTGCCAGGACGTACGGGTTGTCGGGGTCGAGGACGGTGGATTCCACCGGTTGGTCGAACAGGGCCTCGGGATGATGGACGAGGAACGTGTCCAGTGGGTCGTCGCGGGCCACCAGCACCGCGAGGGCGCCCTGGCCGGAGCGGCCCGCCCGGCCCGCCTGCTGCCACAGGGAGGCGCGCGTGCCCGGGTATCCGGCGATCAGTACGGCGTCCAGCCCGGAGACGTCCACGCCCAGCTCCAGGGCCGTCGTGGCGGCCAGGCCGAGGAGTTCGCCGGAGTGCAGGGCCCGTTCCAGGGCGCGGCGCTCCTCGGGGAGGTAGCCGCCGCGGTAGGCCGCCACCCGCCGGGCCAGGGAGCGGTCGACCTCGGCCAGCCTCTCCTGGGCGATGACGGAGATCAGCTCGGCGCCACGCCGGGAGCGCACGAAGGCGACCGAGCGCACGCCCTGCACGGTGAGGTCGGTCAGCAGGTCGGCGGTCTCGGCGGTGGCGGTACGGCGGACCGGGGCGCCCTTCTCGCCGTGCAGCTCGGTGAGCGGCGGCTCCCAGAGGGCGAACACCAGTTCACCGCGTGGGGAGGCGTCGTCGGCGATCTCGACCACCGGGAGGCCGGTGAGGCGGCGGGCGGCGAGGGCGGGCTCGGCGGCCGTCGCGGAGGCCAGCAGGAAGACGGGTGACGCGCCGTAGCGCGCGCACAGCCTGCGCAGCCGGCGCAGCACCTGCGCCACATGTGAGCCGAAGACGCCCCGGTAGGTGTGGCACTCGTCGATCACGACGTACTTGAGCGACTTCAGGAAGGAGGACCAGCGGGGGTGTGACGGCAGTATGCCGCGGTGCAGCATGTCGGGGTTGGTGAGGACGTAGTTGGCGTACTGGCGTACCCAGTCGCGTTCCTCGACCGGCGTGTCGCCGTCGTACACGGCGGGGCGGACGGATGTGCCCAACGGCTGGGCGAGTTCCTTCACCGAGCGGCGCTGGTCGGCCGCCAGAGCCTTGGTGGGGGCCAGGTACAGGGCGGTGGCGCCGCGGCCGCCCGGCGCCTCGGAGCCGTCGAGGAGGGTCGACAGGACGGGCACGAGGTACGCCAGGGACTTGCCGGAGGCGGTGCCCGTGGCGACGACCACCGACTCGCCGTCCAGGGCGTGCTCGGCGGCCAGGGCCTGGTGGGCCCAGGGGTGCTCGATCCCGCACTTCTGCACGGCCACGATCACTTCCGGGCGAATCCGGTCCGGCCAGACGGCATGGCGACCCGCCCGCGGGGGCAAGTGCTCCGTATGAGTGATGCGCGCAGCCCGGCTCGGTCCCGCGGTGAGCCGGGCCAGTACCGTGCCCGGGGAACAGCGGGACTCGGTGTCCGCCGGGGTTCGGTCGGATCGGTGATTCTTGGCCATCGGCACCGAGTGTGTCACCGGAGTGACGGACAATGGAGCCAAGGCGTCGTGCACGCCTGCCGGTAAGTGATTGAATGCCATCGCGGCTGGCGAACGTTCCCGGGGACCGCAAGCCGCGGTGTCCCGAGGGGCGACCGCTCGATAGCAAGGTGCTGGAGGATCCGTGGACCTGTCCCTGTCGACCCGTACCGTCGGCGATCGTACGGTCGTCGAGGTCGGTGGCGAAATCGACGTATATACCGCGCCCAAGCTGCGCGAGCAGCTGGTCGAGCTGGTGAACGACGGGAATTTCCACCTCGTCGTCGACATGGAGGGCGTGGACTTCCTCGACTCCACCGGGCTCGGCGTGCTGGTCGGTGGCCTGAAGCGCGTGCGTGCCCATGAGGGCTCGCTGCGCCTGGTCTGCAACCAGGAGCGCATTCTCAAGATCTTCCGAATCACCGGCCTGACCAAGGTGTTCCCGATCCACACTTCGGTCGAGGAAGCGGTGGCGGCCACCGACTGATTCCGGTCTGTCGCCGACCGTGTTCCGGGCCGCCGAGATCGGGCCCGGAACGCCGGTGGGCTCCGTCCCGGGCCGGTTGGCCGGGGCGGAAGAAGTTTCAGGAAGAAGTTCACCAGGCGGTCCGGGCTTCGGCGGCCCGGACCCCCTACCGCACGCCCGAAGTCGCGAGGGGGATGCATGGCCACCGTTGAACTCCGCTTCAGCGCGCTGCCCGAGCACGTCAGAACCGCCCGGCTGGTGGCGGCGGCGGTGGCGCGCAGGGCCGGAGTGGACGAGGCCGCACTCGACGAGGTGCGGCTCGCCGTCGGCGAGGCCTGCTCCCGTGCCGTCGGACTGCACCAGAGCGCCGGTATCGCCGCGCCCGTACGGGTGGCGCTGATCGAGGAGGAGAAACAGTTCTCCATCGAGGTCGGCGACGAGGCGCCCCGTTCGGCTCCGGGGGACCGGGCGCCCGGCGGCGCCACGGAGGAGGCGGACGCGGAGGCCGAGGAGGACGAGATGGGCCTCGCGGTCATCAGCGGACTCGTTGACGACGTGGAGGTGACCGCCGGGGAGCACGGCGGTCTGATCCGCATGACCTGGCCGGCCACACCGCCGGCGGCCACGCTCCCCTGAGCGTCGCGCACGTCCCGCATCATCCGAAGGGCCCTGCTGAGCAGGGCCCTTCGTGTTTTTGTCGTCCGACCATCCGAATTCGTGAAGAAATTCACGATCATTCGGCGGATAATTCGATCAAGAGTCAATGCGGTCGTCAATGCCTTTGAGGCGTTACCGCTTTCGGGTTCCGTCGTGAGGTGCCGATCATTTGCTGAAGAGCGGTTGAAGGCTAATTCCGTTTACCGCGTACTGTTTTGATCAGGTTCCGCTACCTACAATCCGTCCACATCTTGAGCTCAGCCCAAGCGTCAAGGAGGACGAATGGCGGGGCTTTCTACCCCTCATGAGTTGGATCAGCACACAACCTTCGCGGCCGCGGTCCTGACCGACGACAACCGGATCCTGGTGGCGGTGATCGCGGCCGTCGCGCTGGCGGCCCTCGTGGTCGCCGGGATCCTGGTGCGTCAGGTGCTCGCGGCAGGCGAGGGCACCGACAGCATGAAGAAGATCGCGGCGGCGGTCCAGGAAGGCGCGAACGCCTATCTGGCCCGGCAGTTGCGCACACTCGGCGCATTCGCCGTCGTGGTGTTCTTCCTGCTCCTGCTGCTGCCCGCGGACGACTGGAATCAGCGCGCCGGACGGTCGGTGTTCTTCCTGATCGGTGCCGCGTTCTCGGCGGCCACCGGCTATATCGGCATGTGGCTCGCCGTACGCAGCAATGTGCGCGTCGCCGCCGCGGCCCGGGAGGCCACCCCGGCGGAAGGCGAGCCGCAGAAGGATCTCACCGCCGTCTCGCACAAAGCCATGAAGATCGCTTTCCGCACGGGCGGCGTCGTCGGCATGTTCACGGTGGGGCTCGGCCTGCTGGGCGCCGCCTGTGTCGTGCTGGTGTACGCGGCCGACGCGCCGAAGGTGCTCGAAGGCTTCGGCCTCGGGGCCGCCCTGATCGCCATGTTCATGCGTGTCGGCGGCGGCATCTTCACCAAGGCCGCCGACGTCGGCGCCGACCTGGTCGGCAAGGTCGAGCAGGGCATTCCGGAGGACGATCCGCGCAATGCCGCGACCATCGCCGACAACGTGGGCGACAACGTCGGCGACTGCGCCGGTATGGCAGCCGACCTTTTCGAGTCGTACGCCGTGACCCTGGTCGCCGCGCTGATCCTCGGCAAGGCGGCGTTCGGCGACTCCGGTCTCGCCTTCCCGCTGCTCGTGCCCGCGATCGGCGTGTTGACCGCGATGATCGGCATCTTCGCGGTCGCCCCGCGCAGCAGCGACCGCAGCGGCATGTCCGCCATCAACCGCGGCTTCTTCATCTCCGCGGTGATCTCGCTCGTGCTCGTGGCGGTGGCGGTCTACACCTACCTGCCGGCGAAGTACGCCGACCTGGACGGAGTCACCGACGCGGCGATCAAGGCCAAGGACGGCGACCCGCGGATCCTCGCGCTCGTCGCGGTCGCCATCGGCATTCTGCTCGCCGCCGTCATCCAGCAGTTGACCGGCTACTTCACCGAGACCAACCGCCGTCCCGTGATGGACATCGGAAAGACCTCGCTGACCGGCCCGGCCACCGTGGTCCTCGCCGGCATCTCGGTCGGGCTCGAATCGGCCGTCTACACCGCCCTACTGATCGGCCTCGGCGTCTACGGGGCGTTCCTGCTCGGCGGTACGTCCATCATGCTGGCGCTGTTCGCGGTCGCGCTCGCCGGTACCGGTCTGCTGACCACTGTCGGCGTCATCGTCGCCATGGACACCTTCGGCCCGGTCTCCGACAACGCCCAGGGCATCGCCGAGATGTCCGGTGACGTCCAGGGGGCGGGCGCCCAGGTGCTCACCAACCTGGACGCGGTCGGCAACACCACCAAGGCCATCACCAAGGGCATCGCGATCGCCACCGCCGTGCTCGCGGCCTCGGCGCTCTTCGGGTCGTACCGCGACGCGATCACCACCAACGTCCAGGAGGTGGGTGCGAAACTGACCGGCCCGGGCTCGCCGCTGAGCCTGTCCATGGACATCTCGCAGCCCAACAACCTGGTCGGCCTGATCGCGGGCGCGGCGGTCGTCTTCCTCTTCTCCGGACTCGCCATCAACGCCGTGTCACGGTCGGCGGGCGCGGTGGTCTTCGAGGTGCGCCGACAGTTCCGCGAGAAGCCCGGGATCATGGACTACTCGGAGACGCCGGAGTACGGCAAGGTCGTCGACATCTGCACCAGGGACGCCCTCAGGGAGCTGGCCACGCCCGGTCTGCTCGCCGTCATGGCGCCCATCTTCATCGGGTTCACGCTCGGTGTCGGCGCGCTCGGCTCGTTCCTCGCGGGCGCGATCGGCGCGGGCACCCTGATGGCGGTGTTCCTGGCCAACTCCGGTGGTGCCTGGGACAACGCGAAGAAGCTCGTCGAGGACGGGCACCACGGTGGCAAGGGCAGCGAGGCCCACGCCGCGACCGTCATCGGTGACACGGTCGGCGACCCGTTCAAGGACACGGCCGGGCCCGCCATCAACCCGCTGCTGAAGGTGATGAACCTGGTGTCGCTGCTGATCGCGCCGGCGGTCATCAAGTTCTCCTACGGCGAGGACAAGAACATCGGCGTACGGATCGGCATCGCGGCCCTCGCGCTGCTCGTGATCGTCGTCTCGGTGTACGTCTCCAAGCGGAAGGGCATCGCGGTCGGCGACGAGGACGACAACGCCGAACGGGTGACCAAGTCCGCCGATCCCGCGGTGGTTTCGTAGGCCGCCTTACGGAGGTCCGTCCAACGGGCGGGCGGGTGGCGCGCACTGACGCGCCGTCCGCCCGCCCGTCCGTGTGTGCGCCCCCGCCGTGAGCCTTGTCTCGCGCCTCTCTCGGCCTCCCCGTTGGTGCAAATGGTCATAAAAAGTGCCTTACCGTATGTTCGGCACGCGACTGTCACCCATCCGGCGTGTAAGGTCCGGGGGCCGAGAGCCAGGGAAAGGGACCGATCCGTGAACACGAAGCTCGCGGCCGTGCTGTCCGGCAGCGCGGTACTGGTGTCGGCGCTTGCGGGATGCAGCGGCGGCGGAAGCGAAAACAACGAGAAGCTGGACGCCTGGGCCAAGCAGGTCTGCGACGCGGTCCAGCCGCAGGCCAAGAAGATCGCGGCCGCCAACGCCGCGATCCAGAAGGAGACCTCGGACAGCAGCGCGCCCGCGGACGTCCAGAAGACCGACGCGAAGGCCTTCCAGGACATGTCCGACGCCTACCAGGCGATCGCCGCCGCCGTGAAGTCGGCCGGGGCCCCGGACGTCGACGGCGGGCAGAAGAAGCAGCAGGACGCCGTCAAGGAGCTCAACGACATCGCCACGTCGTACACCACCCTCAAGAAGCAGGTGGATGGGCTCGACACCAAGGACCAGGCCAAGTTCGCCGACGGCCTCAAGGGCATCGCGACCCAGCTGGACAAGCTGAGTTCGAACGGCAACGACGCGCTGAAGAACCTTGAGGCGGGCGACGTCGGCAAGGCGATGGCCAAACAGCAGAGCTGCAAGTCGGCCTCCGCACCGGCCACGGCGGGCTGATCAGGCAATGGCGGTCTGACCCGGCCGCGGCGGCCTGATCCGGCGGCCGCGGTCGGAGACGACGGCGGCAGGCGGAGATCGGCGGCCGCGGTCGGGGACCGGCGGCGGCAGGCGGAGACCGGGAGCCGCGGGCAGAGACCAGCTGGCGGCAGGCGGAGGCCGGGGGTCGCAAGGCGGAGACGGCGGGCGGCAGGCGGAGACCGGGGGTCGCAAGGCGGAGACGGCGGGCGGCAGGCGGAGACCGGCGGCCGCGGGCGGACACGGCGGTAGCAGTCGGAGACCGGGAGCCGCGGGCGGAGACCGGCGGCCGTGGCTGGAGACCGGCGGCCGTGGGTGGAGAAGGTGGCGGCGGTCGGAAACCGGCGGAATCCGGTGGCGGTGGACGCGGGGCTGGTTCGGATACGTGCGATGTCGGTCCGAGCGGACACAATGGGGGCGTGAGTAACACCACCCACGCCACCCTGTCCCCCCTGCCGTCCCCCGACCGTCCCGACGTCGCCGGCCGGCTCCGCGCCGCCCTGCTCGGCGCGGACTTCACCGCCGACGGGCTGCTCGAACTGCTCGGCGCCCCTGCGTACGCGGCACTGGCCCGCAGCGAGACCGTGCCCGCCCTCCGGGCCACCCGCGGGG
The DNA here is from genome assembly GCF_044745865.1 of Streptomyces sp. NPDC086787. NCBI lineage: Bacteria > Bacillati > Actinomycetota > Actinomycetes > Kitasatosporales > Streptomycetaceae > Streptomyces > Streptomyces sp. NPDC086787. Next base: position 445,893 of record NZ_JBIVBC010000003.1, read on the forward strand.
ACACACCGCTGGAGACGCTCGTACGGCTGTTCCTGCTCCAGCAGCCCGCGCCGCAAGCGCGCGTGGCCGACGTGCTGCCCGTCGCCGAGTGCCTGGACAGCGGCTGGCTCACGCGCGTGGGCGGCGACGAGGTCGCGGCCACCGTGGACGTACGGCCGTACGGCGGACCGGACGGCGAGGACTGGTTCATCGTGTCGGACCTCGGCTGCGCGGTCGGCGGCGCGGGCGGCATCGGCAGCCACGCGGAAGGGGTGGTCCTCGGCGTCGGCGGGGCCTCCACCACGCTGGCCGGCATCACCGTCCGTACCCCGGTCGCCGCCGCGCTCGACCTCGGCACCGGCTCCGGGATCCAGGCCCTGCACGCCGCGCGGCACGCCACCCGCGTGACGGCGACCGACGTCAACCCGCGTGCGCTGCACATCACCGCGCTGACCCTCGCGCTGTCCGGCGCACCGGCGGCCGATCTGCGCGAGGGCTCGCTCTTCGAGCCGCTCAAGGACGACGAGACGTACGACCTGATCGTGTCGAATCCGCCGTTCGTCATCTCGCCCGGCGCCCGGCTCACCTACCGCGACGGGGGAATGGGCGGGGACGATCTGTGCCAGTCGCTCGTTCACGGTGCGGGAGAGCGGTTGAACGAGGGCGGGTTCGCGCACTTCCTCGCCAACTGGCAGCACGTGGAGGGGGAGGACTGGCAGGACAGGATCAGATCATGGGTGCCGCGCGGGTGCGACGCCTGGGTCGTGCAGCGCGAGGTGCAGGACGTCACGCAGTACGCCGAGCTGTGGCTGAGGGACGCCGGTGACCACCGTGGCGATCCGGCGGAGTACCAGGCGCGCTACGACGCCTGGCTGGACGAGTTCGAGGCGCGCAAGGTCAGGGCGGTGGGCTTCGGCTGGATCACCCTGCGCAGGACCGCGGCCGCGGAGCCGTCGGTCGTCGTGGAGGAGTGGCCGCACCCGATCGAGCAGCCGCTCGGCGAGACGGTCCGCGCGCACTTCGCCCGCCTCGACTACCTCCGGGCGCACGACGACGCGGCGCTGCTCGACGGCCACTTCAGACTCGTGGCCGAGGTGGTCCAGGAGCAGGTCGGGCTGCCCGGTGCCGAGGACCCGGAGCACGTGGTGCTCCGGCAGAACCGTGGCATGCGCCGGGCCACCAGGGTGGACACGGTCGGCGCCGGATTCGCGGGCGTCTGCGACGGCACACTCAGCGCGGGCCGGATCCTGGACGCCATCGCCCAGCTGGTGGGCGAGGACCCGGTCATCCTGCGTGACCGCACGCCGGCCCAGATCCGCCTGCTGGTGGAGCAGGGGTTCCTCGAACCGGCGGGGTGACCGGGCGCGGCTCGCCGGGAGGACGGGCGGAGGAAAAAGGCCGGAAAAATATCTTCACCGACGTCGGCGGCAGGTCGCCAGACGGTGATTCGAACGGATGTTCGCCATATCGGCGGCCCGGCGTTCACCTCGGGTTCGCCCGGGCGCCGTCCGTGCGTGGCAGTCTCGCGCTGCTCGGCGGTCATGGACGGCGAAGCGGAGCGAGGGAGTCATGGAGAGCGGACCGGCGATCTTCGCGGGGGCGGTGTTCGCCCTGTTCGGAGGCGCGCTGCTGGTGTGGACCGGCGCCCGCGTCCGGCACCGCGAACCGGTCGCCCAGGGTGTGAACCAGGTGGCGTCGGCCACTCTCGCCGGCCTCGCGGCACTGGTCGCGCTGTGCCTCGGGACGTACTGCCTCACCCGCCTCTGACGGCCGTGCGCGTGCTGTCGTAAGGGGCACGGGACCGTCACCCTCAGGACAGAGCGGTCCGGGAAGCCGGATACTCCGGGCGGCAGGAATGGCGGTAGTCGGGTTACCGTTCGAGTGGCCGTTGCGGGCTTTTCCCGTTTGACACGGGGACGGGATGTACCGTCACACTCCGCAGCGTCACACGACACGACCCCGGGAGCACTGCCCGGGAGGCCCCAGCGTCGACCGGAGAGAAGAGCGAAGTTGTCCCCGACCAGCGAGACCGCACAGGGCGGCCGCCGACTCGTCATCGTCGAGTCGCCTGCCAAGGCGAAGACGATCAAGGGCTACCTGGGCCCCGGCTACGTAGTCGAAGCGAGCGTCGGGCACATCCGCGACCTTCCCAACGGCGCCGCGGAGGTGCCGGAGAAGTACACCGGCGAGGTCCGCCGCCTCGGCGTGGACGTCGAGCACGACTTCGAGCCGATCTATGTCGTCAACGCCGACAAGAAGGCCCAGGTCAAGAAGCTCAAGGACCTGCTCAAGGAGTCCGACGAGCTCTTCCTCGCCACCGATGAGGACCGCGAGGGCGAGGCCATCGCCTGGCACCTCCAGGAGGTGCTGAAGCCGAAGGTCCCGGTCAAGCGGATGGTGTTCCACGAGATCACCAAGGACGCGATCCAGCAGGCCGTGCGCAACCCGCGCGAGCTGAACCAGAAGCTGGTCGACGCCCAGGAGACCCGCCGCATCCTCGACCGCCTCTACGGCTACGAGGTCTCGCCGGTCCTGTGGAAGAAGGTCATGCCGCGCCTGTCGGCAGGCCGCGTCCAGTCGGTCGCGACCCGGCTCGTCGTGGAGCGGGAACGCGAGCGCATCGCGTTCCGTTCCGCTGAGTACTGGGACCTGACGGGCACCTTCGCGACCGGCCGCGCAGGCGATTCGTCCGACCCGTCGTCGCTGGTCGCCCGTCTGCAGACCGTCGACGGCAGGCGGATCGCACAGGGCCGCGACTTCGACTCCCTGGGGCAGCTCAAGAGCCAGCAGATCCTCCACCTGGACGAGGCGAACGCCCGCGCCCTCGCCGCCGCGCTGGAGAACACCCGGTTCGCGGTGCGCTCGGTCGAGTCCAAGCCGTACCGCCGCTCGCCGTACGCCCCGTTCCGTACGACGACGCTTCAGCAGGAGGCCAGCCGCAAGCTCGGCTTCGGCGCCAAGGCGACGATGCAGGTCGCCCAGAAGCTGTACGAGAACGGCTACATCACGTACATGCGTACGGACTCCACGACGCTGAGCGACACCGCCGTCGTGGCCGCCCGCACCCAGGTCACCCAGCTCTACGGCGCCGACTACCTGCCGGAGAAGCCGCGCACGTACGCCGGGAAGGTCAAGAACGCCCAGGAGGCGCACGAGGCGATCCGCCCCTCGGGCGACCGCTTCCGCACCCCCGCGGAGACCGGTCTGACCGGCGACCAGTTCAAGCTGTACGAACTGATCTGGAAGCGGACCGTCGCCTCCCAGATGAAGGACGCGACCGGCAACAGCGTCACCGTCAAGATCGGCGGCACCGCGGCCGACGGCCGCGACGTCGAGTTCAGCGCCTCCGGCAAGACGATCACCTTCCACGGCTTCCTGAAGGCCTACGTCGAGGGCGCCGACGACCCGAACGCCGAGCTGGACGACCGCGAGCGCAGGCTGCCGCAGGTCGCCGAGGGCGACGCGCTGACCGCCCAGGAGATCACGGCCGACGGCCACGCCACCAAGGCCCCGGCCCGCTACACCGAGGCCTCCCTGGTCAAGGAGCTGGAAGAGCGCGAGATCGGCCGCCCGTCGACGTACGCGTCGATCATCGGCACGATCCTCGACCGCGGCTATGTGTTCAAGAAGGGCACGGCCCTGGTGCCGTCCTTCCTGTCCTTCGCCGTCGTCAACCTCCTGGAGAAGCACTTCGGCCGGCTCGTCGACTACGACTTCACCGCCCGCATGGAGGACGACCTCGACCGCATCGCACGCGGCGAGGCCAAGGCCGTGCCGTGGCTCAAGCGCTTCTACTTCGGTGAGGGCAGCGACACCGGCGCCGCCGCCGACGCCGGCAACGGCGACGGCGACCACCTCGGCGGCCTCAAGGAACTGGTGACCGACCTGGGCGCGATCGACGCGCGCGAGGTGTCGTCGTTCCCCGTCGGCAACGACATCGTGCTGCGCGTCGGCCGCTACGGCCCCTACATCGAGCGTGGCGAGAAGGACACCGAGCAGCACCAGCGCGCGGATATCCCCGAGGACCTCGCCCCGGACGAGCTGTCCGTCGAGCTCGCCGAGGAGCTGCTCGCCAAGCCGAGCGGCGACTTCGAGCTGGGTACGGACCCGGAGAGCGGCCACCAGATCGTCGCCAAGGACGGCCGCTACGGCCCGTATGTCACCGAGGTGCTCCCCGAGGGCACCCCGAAGACCGGCAAGAACGCCGTCAAGCCGCGTACGGCCTCGCTGTTCAAGTCGATGTCACTGGACACGGTGACCCTTCAGGACGCGCTCCGGCTGATGTCGCTGCCGCGTGTCGTCGGCACCGACGCGGACGGCGTCGAGGTCACCGCGCAGAACGGCCGCTACGGCCCGTATCTGAAGAAGGGCACGGACTCGCGTTCGCTGACCTCCGAGGACCAGCTCTTCACGATCACGCTGGAGGAGGCGCAGGCGATCTACGCCCAGCCGAAGCAGCGTGGCCGGGCGGCCGCCAAGCCGCCGCTGAAGGAGCTTGGCGAGGACCCGGTCAGCGGAAAGCCGGTCGTGGTCAAGGACGGCCGCTTCGGGCCGTACGTCACCGACGGCGAGACGAACGCGACCCTGCGCTCGGACGACAGCGTCGAGGCGATCACCCCGGAGCGCGGCTTCGAGCTGCTCGCCGAGAAGCGCGCGAAGGGGCCCGCCAAGAAGACGGCGAAGAAGGCGCCCGCGAAGAAGGCCACGGCCAAGAAGGCCACCACGAAGACGGCTGCGGCCAAGACCGCCGCCAAGAAGACGACCGCCGCGAAGAAGACGACGGCCAAGAAGACGGCCGCGAAGACCGCGGCCAAGAAGACCACGGCCGCGGAGGACTGAGACCCCGTAGGGGTCACCGGACCTTCACACCCGCGTCGCGGAACGCACGCCCCGGCACCACATGTGTGCCGGGGTGTGCGCACGTACGGACCGGCCGGGGCGCTCTGTCAGCGCCTGCCGATAGGCTGAACGCATGATGCGAGCCGACCAGCCAACGGCCACCTCCACCACACCTGACGACACCCTGCTCGCGGACTCCCGCGAGCGTGCCGTCCGCGCCCTGCTGCGCCGGCCGCAGCTGAAGCGCTTGTGGAGCGCACAGCTCGTCAGCGGCGTGGGGGACGCCCTCGCGCTCCTGGTGCTGGTCCTGCTCGCCCTCCAGGCGGCGATCGCCGAGGGCTCGTTCGGCGGGGGCTACCGGGGCGTGGCCTTCGCGGTGGCGACCGTCTTCGCCGCACGCGTGGTGGCGACGCTGCTCTTCGGCGCCGTACTCCTCGGCCCGCTCACCTCCCTGACGTCGCAGGACGGTCCGCTGGACCGCCGCTGGACCATGGTCGGCACCGACGGACTGCGCGCCGTGCTGCTGATCATCGCGCCGCTGTGGATCGACTGGACACCGGGCAACGCCCTGCCCGTTCTGCTGGTGACCGCCTTCGTGACCGGAGTCGCCGAGCGCCTCTGGTCGGTGTGCCGGGAGAGCGCGGCCCCCGGCCTGCTGCCGGCCCCGCCGCCCGAGGGCGCCACGGTACGACCGCTGCCCGACCACCTGGACGCCCTGCGCCGCCTGTCGCTGCGCACGGGCTTCGTCGCCGTGCCCCTGGCGGCCGCCGCCCTGGCCGTCGCGTCACTGCTGAACAACCTGCTCGGCACCGTGAGCGCCTGGTTCGACCAGCACCAGGCGGCCCTCGGGTCGTATGTGGCGGCGGGCCTGTTCGCCGGCTCCCTGTCCGTGGTGACCTTCCTGGAGTTCTCCGCCGCGCGCACCCCGCGCCCGCGGTCCCCGCTCGAAGGACTGCGCCGCCCCCGTACGGGCACCGGCGTCGACACGGGCCGCACAGGGGCCGTTCCGCTGCTCGTCCTGGCCTGCGCGGCCGTCGCCGGGGCGATCTCCGCCGCCGTCGCCGTGTCCGTGCTGCACGCCAAGGACCTCGGCGGCGGCCCGGTGCTGTACGGCCTGCTGGTGCTCGGCCTGACCGGCGGAGTCGTCGTCGGCATCCGCACCGCCCCCGCCGTCCTGCCGTCGCTCTCGCGCCGCCGGCTGCTCGCGCTCGCCATCGCCTTCACCGGTATCGCGCTGCTGGCCGCCGGACTCGTCCCGGACGTCACCAGCGTGCTGCTGATCGTCACGCTGGCCGGTATCGGCGCGGGCATCGCCGCCAACACCGGACACGCGCTCATCGACCAGGAGACCGAGGACCACCGGCGCCCGCGCACCACCGAGCACCTGCACGCGGTCGTCCGGGTCCTCGTGGCACTCGGCGCGCTGATCGCGCCCGTGGTGGCGGCCCTCATCGGCCCGCACCGGATGGAGAACGGCAGGTTCGTGTTCGCGCACGGCGGAGCCGCCTTCACCCTGATGCTGGTCGGCGCGCTGCTGCTGCCGGTGGCCGCGCTGGTCCTGGCCAAGATCGACGACCGGTCCGGCGTGCCGCTGCGCCACGACCTCCGGGACGCGCTGCTCGGCGGCGACGACCCGGCCCAGAAGCAGACCGCGAACGGCTTCTTCATCGCCCTGGAGGGCGGCGACGGCGCCGGGAAGTCCACCCAGGCCGAGGCCCTCGCCGAATGGATCCGGGGCAAGGGACACGAGGTGGTCCTCACCCGCGAGCCGGGAGCCACCCCCGTGGGCAAGCGGCTGCGCTCGATCCTGCTGGACGTGTCGTCGGCCGGCCTCTCGCACCGCGCGGAGGCGCTGCTGTACGCGGCGGACCGCGCCGAACACGTCGACACGGTCGTACGGCCCGCGCTGGAGCGGGGAGCCGTCGTCATCTCCGACCGTTACATCGACTCCTCCGTGGCCTACCAGGGGGCGGGCCGCGACCTGTCCCCGACCGAGATCGCCCGCATCAACCGCTGGGCCACCGACGGACTCGTCCCGCACCTGACCGTGCTGCTGGACGTCTCGCCCGAGGCCGCCCGCGAGCGGTTCACCGAGGCCCCGGACCGGCTGGAGTCGGAGCCCGCCGAGTTCCACGCGCGCGTGCGGTCCGGATTCCTGACGCTGGCCGCCGCCGACCCCGGTCACTATCTGGTCGTGGACGCGGGCCAGGAGCCCGAGGCCGTGACCACCGTGATCCGGCGCCGCCTCGACACCGTGCTGCCGCTGTCCGAGGCCGAGGTGAAGGCCGCCGAGGAGGCCCGCAGGGCCGCCATCGAGGAGGCCCGCCGCAAGGCCGAGGAAGAGGCCGCGCGCAAGGCCGAGGAGGAGCGCCTGGAGCGCGAGCGCCAGGAACAGCTCGCCAAGCTGCGCGCCGAGGAGGAGGAGCGCAAGCGGCGCGAGCTTGAGGAGGCGCAGCGGCGCGAGGCCGAACGGCAGGCGGAGGAGGCGCGGCAGCGTGCCGAGGAAGCGCGCCGGCGCGCCGAGGAGGAGCGCGTCCGGCTGCTGGCGGAGGAGGAGGCCAGGGCCGCCGAGGAGCAGCGGCGCAGGGCCGAGGAGGAACGGCGGCGCAAGCAGGCCGAGGAGGAGGCCAGGCTGCACGCCGAGGCCGAGACCCGGCGGCTGGAGAAGCAGCGCAAGGCCGAGGAGGCGCTGCTGCGCGCGGAGGAAGCCAGGCGCCAGGCCGCCGCGGCGGCGGCCGCCGCCGACGTGGCCGCGCGGCAGCCCGTGACACCGAGGCCGACGGCCCCGGCCACTCCGGCCCCCGCAGCCCCTCCGGCGGCCCCCGCGGCCTCGCAGGACGCGGCGACTGTGACTACGCCGATTCCGGGGTCCGCAGCTGGTTCCGGTTCGGGTTCGCGTTCGGGTGCTGAGTCCGGTTCAGGTTCCGAGTCCGAGGTCACGGCGGAGCTGCCGCAGCCACCCGCGCCGTCGGGTGCGGCGGACGAGACGGCGGTGCTGCCTCCGGTGCGGCCGGGTGCCGCGGACGAGACGGCCGTACTGCCCCGGGTTCCGTCCGGCGCGGCCGACGAGACCGCCGTACTGCCCCCGGTGCGGGACGGGGGCCCGGTCGACCGGGTGCCGCAGGGTTACTTCCGGGACGAGCGGCCCGCCGCGCGCCCCGACAGCGCGGACGACCGCACGCGTGAACTGCCGCAGGTCGAAGCCGACGGCGCGGGGGCGCGCCGGCCCCGGCCCGACTGGGCCGAGGAGACACCGCTGGACGACCTGCCGACGCTGGCGGACGAACTGCTGGGGTCGTACAACGACGACGACCATGCCGACAACGACGGCAACGACGACGAGCACGGCGAAGGCCGGGGTCGTCGTGGGCGGGGCCGCCGGGGCTGATCGGGGCTGATTGTCAGTGGGCGCCCGCACAATGGACATCGGACCAGATACCGGACTGTGAACGTGACGGGCGTGACGGGTGTGACGAAAGGGCGGCGTGACCCATGACCGTGTGGGACGACCTCGTCGGTCAGGAGAAGGTGAGCGAGGCGCTCGGCGCGGCCGCGCGTGACGCCGATGCCCTCGTCACCGCTGTCGCCGCCGCCGAGCCGCTGCCCGAGGCGTCGAAGATGACGCACGCCTGGTTGTTCACGGGGCCGCCCGGAGCGGGCCGCGACCAGGCGGCGCGGGCCTTCGCCGCGGCCCTCCAGTGCGTGAGCCCCGACCGCGCGCTGGGCGGAGTACCCGGCTGCGGCTTCTGCGACGGCTGCCACACCGCGCTGGTGGGCACCCACGCGGACGTCACCACGGTCGCCGCGGTCGGCTCCGAGATCCTGGTCAAGGACATGCGGGACACGGTCCGCAAGTCGTTCACCTCACCGGCGAACGGCCGCTGGCAGATCATCCTGGTCGAGGACGCCGAGCGGCTGAACGAGAAGTCCGCCAACGCGGTCCTCAAGGCAGTGGAGGAGCCCGCCCCCCGCACGGTCTGGCTGCTGTGCGCCCCCTCGCTCGAAGACGTGCTGCCCACCATCCGCTCCCGCTGCCGCCACCTCAACCTGCGCACGCCCTCGGTCGACGCCGTCGCCGACATGCTCGTACGACGCGAGGGCATCGAGCCCGCCGTGGCGGCCGCCGCCGCACGCGCCACCCAGGGGCACGTGGACCGGGCCCGCCGTCTCGCCACCGACCCGGCCGCCCGCGAGCGCCGCGCCGCCGTACTGAAACTGCCACTGCGCCTCGACGAGGTCGGCGCCTGCCTCCGGGCCGCCCAGGAGCTGGTCGACGCGGCCGGCGAGGACGCCAAGCAGCTCGCCGAGGAGATGGACGCCAGGGAGACCGAGGAACTGAAGGCAGCCCTTGGCGCGGCCCAGGGCGGACGTCTGCCGCGCGGCACGGCGGGCGTCATGAAGGATCTGGAGGACATGCAGAAGCGTCGTAGAACGCGTACGCAGCGCGACAGCCTCGATCTCGCCCTGACCGACCTCACGGCGTTCTACCGTGACGTCCTCGCCCTCCAGCTCGGCTCCCGCGTGGCCATCGCCAACATGGACGCCGAGGAAGCGCTGGAGCGGCTGGCGCACGGCAGCACCCCCGAGTCGACACTGCGCCGCATCGAGGCGATCTCCGACTGCCGGGAGGCCCTCGACCGCAACGTGGCCCCGCTGCTGGCGGTGGAGGCGATGACGATGGCACTGAGAGCGGGCTGAACGACCGCCCCAGGTTGACGGCGTCATCCGTACGGGCCGTGCGTGCGCACGCACGGCACCCGGCACGTCGCTCAACGTTAGGCTCGAACAATGCACACCAGGCGAACCCCGCGCCGGACGCGGTCCACGGCCCACGCCTCGGCGGCCTTCCTCGCGGCCGCCGCCCTGCTCGTCACCGGCTGCTCCGCGGAGAGCCCGGCCAGGACGACGGCGGCCACACGGGCCGGTGAGGCGGCGCAGGTCGCGCTGGCCGCGCTGCCAAACTCCACGCCCTCCGCGCTGGAGCCGTACTACCGGCAGAAGATCGCCTGGCGCGACTGCGGCGTCCCCGGCTTCGAGTGCGCGACGATGAAGGCCCCGCTCGACTACGGCAAACCGGGTGGGGGCGACGTCCGGCTCGCCGTCGCCCGCAAGAAGGCCACCGGCAAGGGCAGGCCGATCGGCTCGCTCCTGGTCAACCCGGGCGGACCGGGCGGCTCGGCGATCGCCTACCTCCAGCAGTACGCCGGAATCGGCTACCCGGCGGATGTCCGCGCCCACTACGACATGGTCGCGATGGACCCCCGGGGCGTCGCCCGCAGCGAGCCCGTCGAATGCCTCGACGGGCGCCAGATGGACACGTACACGCAGACGGACGTCACGCCCGACGACAAGAAGGAGACCGACGGCCTCGTCGCGGGGTACAAGAAGTTCGCGGAGTCGTGCGGGGCGCACTCGGCGGCTCTGCTCCGCCATGTCTCCACCGCCGAGGCGGCCCGGGACATGGACATCGCGCGAGCGGTCCTCGGCGACGCGAAGCTGAACTACGTCGGCGCGTCCTACGGGACGTTCCTGGGGGCGACGTACGCCGGGCTGTTCCCGAAGCGGGTGGGCCGTGTCGTCCTGGACGGCGCGCTGGACCCGTCGCTGGACGCCCGCAAGCTCAACCTGGACCAGACGGCGGGCTTCGAGACCGCCTTCCAGTCCTTCGCGAAGGACTGCGTCCGGCACACCGACTGCCCGCTCGGCGGCAAGGGCACGCCGCCCGCGCAGGTCGGCGACCGCCTCAAGGCGTTCTTCCGCAAGCTCGACGCCCACCCGATCCCGGCCGGCGACCAGGACGGCCGGAAACTCGGTGAGGCCCTCGCCACCACCGGGGTCATCGCGGCGATGTACGACGAGACGTCCTGGCCGCAGCTGCGTGGCGCGCTGTCGGCGGCGATGAAGAAGAACGACGGCGCTGGGCTGCTCGCGCTCTCCGACAGCTACTACGAGCGCGGCGGCAACGGCCACTACACGAACCTGATGTCGGCCAACGCCGCCGTGAACTGCCTGGACAACCCCCCGGCCTTCGCCACTCCCGACGGGGTGAAGAAGTCCCTGCCCGCCTTCGAGAAGGCGTCCCCCGTCTTCGGCGCAGGCCTGGCCTGGTCCTCCCTGAACTGCACCTACTGGCCGGTGGCCGCCACGGGCGAACCGCACCGCATCGAGGCGAAAGGGGCGGCCCCCATCGTGGTCGTCGGCACCACCCGCGACCCGGCCACCCCCTACAGCTGGGCCCAGTCCCTCTCCCGCCAGCTCTCCTCCGCCCGCCTCCTCACCTACGCCGGCGACGGCCACACCGCCTACGGCCGCGGCAGCGCTTGCATCGACACCGCGATCAACACCTACCTCCTGCACGTCACCCCACCGACCCAGGGAAAACGCTGCTCATAACGGCCCCTCGGGGCCTGGTCGGAGCACCACCAGAAACTGTGTAGACTTACCGACGTTGCCGACCGCACCCTAGTGTGATCGGCGCGCCGCCTTAGCTCAGATGGCCAGAGCAACGCACTCGTAATGCGTAGGTCTCGGGTTCGAATCCCGAAGGCGGCTCATCTGGAACCCCAGGTCACGCGATACGTGATCTGGGGTTTTCTGCTTCCTGAGATCAACAGGCGAGCGTGGGAGGCTCCTTCAGGAGCGCTTCAGGGGCTGCTGAGCGGTCAGCAGCCAAGCCACGTCAACGAAGGCGATGGCACCCCAGATCCAGCAGGCGACCGGGACCGTGTTCGGCGCCAAGGCCGTGGCGAGGACGCCCAGGCCGATCGTGCCGAGCACCAGCCACGCGCTGCGCCTGGCGGCCAGTGCGGTACGCAGGGGGCCCGGTTCGGTCAGGCGGTCCGCCAGGTACGCGTCGAGTGCCTCGGCGACCTGGTCGTCGATCTCGTCACGCATCCGCGCATTCAGTGAGTCAGACACGGCTGGCCCCCTCCAGTCCGAAAGCTGTCCAAGCGGTGGCCGCCAACTGCGGTGTGGCCGCAGCCGCGAGCACCCTCATCGCCTTCACCCTAATCATGGCAGAGAGTTTCTGCAAAAAATCTCTGCAAAGGTGCTGCAGAGAGTCTCTGCCGTAGGGTGGGCGGCATGCCTGAGCGTCCCGAGACGAGAGTGCTGACCGGCCCGGACCTCAAGGCCTTCTACAAGGCGTTGTCCAACCCGGTGCGCCGCGACATCCTGAGCTACCTCGGCGAGCACGGTGAAGCCAACTCCACCAGCGTCGCCAAGGCGCTTGGCGAGAGCACCGGCACGACCAGCTACCACCTGCGCAAACTCGCCGATCTCAATCTGATCGCGGAGATCGAGGAGCGCTCCCAAGGCCGGGAGCGCTGGTGGAAGTCGCTGATGACGGACATTTTCACGCCCCCGGGACTGGAGATGACAGCCGACGAACGCGAGGCCGCACTGAAGATCGGCGCGCTCAAGATGACGCAGGATCTGAGCCTGCTCGTCAAGGCGTATGCCGGGTACGACACTTCGGAGGGCTGGAACCAGATCTACCGTGCCGGCCTTTGGATGACGAAGGATCAGGTAGCTGCATTCGCGGAGGAATACCAGAGCTTGCTGCGCAAGTACGTGACGGAGCCGGGCGACCGCACCGCCGACGCTCGTCGCATGGCCGTACGTCTGGTTGCGGTGCCGGACGAGGGCTCCGGCCCGGCCCTGCCCGAGGACGCGGACACGCGGCAAGCCGGAGCCGATCCGGAGTGATCGCCTCCGCCGCATGAGCGGAGCCACGTCGACATCGCCCCGCGCGGAGATGTCGCGTTGCGTGGGATCATCCACCCACTCGGCGTGCCTGGTGCAAGGGTCGACGCCTCATCACCGTCGGGCGAGCCCGAACGTGAATCGGTGCTCGGTGGCCGTTGGCGCTCGCCTGGACGGAGCAGGTATGTATCCGACCTCTGTCGAACAAAACCGGAGCAAAGCTCCAACAAAGTGATCCGGCGCAACCGCAACCGGCCGGTCCGAAGCAACATCTTGGGGAACGGCGGGCGCCGCTCGGTAGGGACGTGGACGTCGCCGTACTCCGGATGAGGTGAGGGACTTGAGCCTGCCGAGGATCGCCGTCGCCGTGGTGACCATGGGGAACCGGCCCGCCGAGGTCGACGCGCTGCTGGAGTCCGTGGCCAAGCAGGACCTGGCCCCGGTCCGGATCGTGATCGTCGGCAACGGCTGCCGACTGCCCGAGTTCGCGCGGCGGCTGTCGCTGCCCGGCGACGTCACGGGCATCGACGTCGAGGAGAACCTCGGCTGCCCCGGCGGCCGCAACGTGGCCCTCGCCCGGCTCCGCGAGTTCGGCGACGTCGACGTCGTGGTGGAACTGGACGACGACGGGCTGCTGGTGGACCCCGATGTGCTGCGCCGCGTGGCGGATCTGTACGCCGCCGACCCGCGCCTCGGCATCGTCGGTTTCCGCATCGCCGACGAGTACGGGCAGACCCAGCAGCGGCACGTTCCCCGCGTCGGGTCCGCCGATCCCATGCGGGGCGGCTATGTGACCGGGTTCCTCGGTGGCGGGCACGCCCTGCGCATGGACATGCTGGCGGAAACGGGGGACTGGCCCGCCGAGTTCTTCTTCGCCCACGAGGAGACCGACCTGGCCTGGCGGGCAGCCGACGCCGACTGGAAGATCCTCTACGCGCCCGAGCTGCTGCTTCAGCACCCGAGGACCTCGCCCGCCCGGCACGCGATCTACCACCGGGTGACCGCCCGCAACCGGGTCTGGCTGGTCCGGCGCAGGCTGCCGCTGCCGCTGATCCCGGTCCACCTCGCGATCTGGACGCTGCTCACCCTCGCGCGCACCCGCTCGCTGGGCGGACTGCGGGCCTGGTTCGGCGGGTTCGCGGAAGGCGTCCGGGAGCGGGCCGGGGAGCGACGGCCCATGCGCTGGCGGACCGTGTGGCGGCTGACCCGACTCGGCCGGCCGCCCGTCATCTGACCCGCACGAGGGCCGCACGAAAGAGGAAGGGCACGAGAACCCCAGTCGTTCACCTCCGCCGACCGGGGTCCTCTTGCGCCCCCGAATCCGGCCCGCGGCGACACTCCCCCGAGTTGCGCGTCATACGCGCGCACCGTACGGCCAGATCCGATGCATTGATCACATCAGCCTGCGCCAACGGATCGCTAACATGTGGCCAACGGTTCTCCCGAGGATCGCGAGGCTGTTGGCGAGAAGCCGACGCAACCCGAGGGGAGTGGCCCGGAATCCAGCGGATTCCGGCCCGGACCGGCAAGGGCGAAGGTGGCGGGAAACCGCCTTGGACAGGGCGGGAACCCGCCAGGGACGGCGGTGGCAACCGTCGTGGAGCGAGGGCGGAAGGTAGGAAGGGGCCGTGCGGAAAGCCAGTGGAAGGGCATGACGCGGCGGTATGGACTGCGGTTCGGACTGCTGGGACCACCCGTTCTGTACGACCGGGCGAGGTACGGTACTTCGTACGACGGTGAGCACGTCGCGTACGACGGCGATCCGGATGACCGCGACGGACGCGAGGTCGTTGTCCGCACCATCGGCAGCCCCAAGGTGCGCACGCTGCTGGCCGCGCTGCTGCTGGAGGCCGGCCGGGTCGTCCCGGTCGAGTCGCTCAAGGACGCGCTGTGGGACGGCGCGCCGCCCGCGTCCGCGCGTGCCTCGCTGCACAACCACGTCACCCGGCTGCGCCGGCTCCTCGACGACCCCGAGCGGCTGCGGGCCGTACCGCCGGGGTATCTGCTGCGGGTCGACGACGGTGAACTGGACGTCCATGTCTTCGACACCCGGGTCGCCGAGGCGCGGACCGCGCACGCCCGCCGGGACTGGACCGGGGTACTGCACGCCTGCGCGGCGGCGCTCGCGCTGTGGCGTGGCTCGCCGCTGACCGGACTGCCCGTGGAGTTCGGCGGATACGCCTTCACGCAGCGTCTGGAGGAAGCGCGGCTGCTGCTCATCGAGTGGCGGTACGAAGCCGAACTCGCCGTCGCCGGAACCCGGCTGCCCGGTCTGGTGCCCGAACTGGCGGCGCTGGTGGCCGAGCATCCACTGCGCGAGGCGTACCACCGTCAGCTGATGCTCGCCCTGCACCGCACCGGGCGCCAGGCCGAGGCCCTCGCCGTCCACCGTGACCTGCGTACGCGACTGGTCGAGGAACTCGGCGTCGAACCCGGCCCGGCCGTCCGGCGGGCCCACGCCGAAGTGCTCCGCGGGGACCCGGCGGCGGTCGGCGAGGAGGCGGAGCGCGTGGCGGAGGCCCGGGCGCGGTCGTACGACGACTCCCCGGTGGACATGACCGGTCCCACCGGTCCAGGCAGGCGTTCCGGTCCTGCCGGGCCCACCGGTCCTGCCGGGCCCACCGGTCCTGCCGGGCCCACCGGTTCCGCCGGGCCCACCGGTTCCGCCAGGCCCAACGGCCCTGCCACGTACACCGGTCTCGCCAGGACTTCCGGCGAGGACGAATCCGGGGACGCGGGGGAGAGCTCCACCCGCGCGGACGCCGACGAGCACCCCCCGGCGCACGGCACCGGCACGCCCCCGCCCCCCGCCTCCACCCCGGTCCCGTCGGCCGGGCGCGGAACGGCCGCCCGGCGCCCCTCGCCCGCCCAGCTCCCCCCGCCGCCCGCGCACTTCATCGGCCGCGCCGCCGAACTGCACGACCTGCGCCGGAACCTCGCCGACGTGTGCACCCCGGCCGTCGCCGTGATCTCCGGCATGGCGGGCGTGGGCAAGAGCGCCCTGGCGCTGCACGCCGCGCACGAACTGCGAGAGTGCTTCCCCGACGGCCAGCTCTACGTCAACCTGCACGGCGCGACCCCCGGCGTGGCCCCGCTCGCCCCCGCCCAGGCGCTGGCCGCGCTGCTTCGCGACCTCGGTGTGGAACCCCGCAACATCCCCGACCAGCCGGACGAGGCCGCCGCGTTGCTGCGCTCCACGCTCGCGCCGACCCGCACCCTGATGGTCCTGGACGACGCCGCGAACGCCGCGCAGGTACGGCCGCTGCTGCCTGCCGGGGCCGGTTGCGCGGTGATCGTCACCAGCCGTTCGCCGCTGACCGCCCTCGACGGTGCCCGCCGCTTCCCGCTCGGCCCGCTCACCGGTGAGGACAGCGCGGCGCTGCTACGCGCGGTGAGTGGGCGCGCCGGGCTCGACGCCGGGCACCCGCTCATCGGTCTCACCGGCCGGCTGCCGCTCGCGCTGCGTGTGGTCGCCGCCCGGCTCGCCGCCCGCACCGCGCTCACCCCGGATGTGCTGGCCGTGCAGCTGACCGCGAGGGGCGGGCGGTTGCGCCAGCTGGAGTACGACGATCTGAGCGTCCGCAGCTCCCTGGCGGTCGCCCATGACGCGCTCGCCGCCTCCGAACGGCCGACCGACCGGGACGCGGCGCGCGCCCTGCGCCGCATCGGGGCGCTCGACCTCCCGGCCTACGGCGCACCCCTGATCGCCCGCCTCACCGGTACCGACGAGCGCCGAGCCGAGGCCGCCCTGGACCGTCTGGTCGACGTGGCGCTGCTGGAGGAGAGGTCGTACGGCCGTTACGCGCCGCACGACCTGGTCCGCGACTTCGCTCGCGAACTCGCCAGCACCGAGGCCGCCATCGGCACCGGCAGGCCCGACGGAACGGACGCCATCGTCGCCGCCCTGCGCTGGTACGCCGCCGTCGCCGACCGCGTCCTGACCGCGATCGTCGAACCCGGTCTCGACCAGGACGACCGCCGCCACCCGACGGAGGCGCAGCCGCCCGAGCACTCGGCAGCCGTCGCGTCCGTACCCCCCTTCGACTGCTCCGAGTACGCCTTCGCCTGGGCCGACGCGGAACTGGCCAACATCGTCGCCCTGGTCGAGCGGTGCGCGGACGCGCCCGAGCCGACGCGGTCGGCCGACCGCGCGTCCGGTGACCGCCTGGCCGCTCATCTCTCCACGCTCGTCCGCCTCCTCTTCCCGTACGTCAAGCGCAGCGGCCGCGTCGCCGAGATGGAGGCACTCGGCCGGGCCGCCCTGGACGCGGCGCGGCGCCTCGGGGACCGGGCCGCCGAGGCATACGCGCTGGGCGACCTCGCGGCACTGCACTTCATGACCGGCCGGCAGAGCGACGCGTTCACGTTCAACGACCAGGCGCTGGCGATCTGGCGGCGGCTCGGCAGAGCGTCCTGGATCCGCCGCTGCCTCAACAACCGGGGCCTGCTCCTTCAGGGGCTCGGACGGCACGCCGAGTCCGAGGAGGCCCTGCGCTACAGCCTCGACTACTCGCGGCAGCTGGACGACCCCTACGGCGAGGCCGTCACCCACAGCCACCTGGGCAACCTCTACGAGCACACCGACCCGCGTGCCGCCATCGAGCAGCACCGGCGCTCGCTGGCGATCGGGAACGAGATCGGCGCCCGCATCCTGCGGTACTCGGCGCACTGCAACATCGGTTACGCCCATCTCACCCTTGGTGAACCGGCCGCCGCCGCCACCCACTTCGAGGAGAGCCTGCGCGTCCTCGGCGGTCACGGCGACTGGCACGGCGAGTCCCAGACCCGGCTGGGCCTGGTCCGCGCGCTGCGGCAGCTGGGCCGTGCCGAGCGCGCCGGGCTCGAGTGCGCTGAGCTGCTGCGCCGTGCGGACGACCGCGCCGACGGCTACATGGGTGCTCTCGCCCGCCACCAGCACGGGCTCCTGCTGCGCGAGTGGGCGCGGCCCGAGGAGGCTCGTACGCAGTGGCGCGCCGCCCTCGCCGCGCTGGACGGCACGGACGACAAGGCGGTCGTGGCGGAGCTGCGCGAACTGCTCGGCGAGAGCCGCTGACCGCGAGGACCGGCCTGCCGAGGGGAGCAGCCTGCCCCGGGGGTCACTTGGCGTCCGCGTAGCACTTCACCACCGCCGTGGTGAACGGGAACCGGACCGGGGTCTCTCCGAAGGTCAGCCGTCCCGCCAGGCCGGACGCCTCACGGATGGCCGCCACCACGGCCTCGGCCTCCTCCGCCGGACAGTGCACGATCACCTCGTCATGCTGGAAGAACACCAGTTCGGCCGCCATGTCCGCGCAGGTCCGGCGCAGCGCGGCGAGCAGCAGCAGGGCCCAGTCGGCGGCGCTGCCCTGGACGACGAAGTTACGTGCGAAACGCCCCCGGGCGCGTGCGTTGGTGGAGGCGTAGCCGGGAGTCCAGCCCTGGGCGTCGGGCTCGCCGTCCCCGGAGGGGATGCCGGCCTCCTCCGTCGCGTCCTCGCCGGCGCCCGCCGCCGGGGGGCAGGTCCGCCCCAGCCAGGTTCTGACGAGCCGTCCCTCCTCTCCGGCCCGCGCGGCCTCGTCGACATACGCCACCGCCTGCGGGAAGCGGCGTCTGAGCGCGGCGAGGTTCTTCAGTCCGTCGCCGGAGGTCTGGCCGTAGACCGCGCCGAGGACGGCGAGCTTGGCCTGGGCGCGGTCGCCGGAGAAGGCGCGGTCGGAGACGGACTGGTACAGGTCGGTCTCCCGGCCGGCCACCTCCATCAGCCCGGGGTCACGGGAGATCGCGGCCAGCACACGCGGCTCCATCTGATCGGCGTCGGCCACCACCAGCCGCCAGCCGGGGTCGGCGACCACGGCCCGCCGGATCACTTTGGGGATCTGCAACGCGCCCCCGCCGTTGGTCACCCAGCGCCCGGTGACCGTCCCGCCCGCGAGGAACTCCGGCCGGAACCGGCCGTCCCGGACCCAGTCCTGGAGCCAGGACCAGCCGTGCGCGACCCAGATCCGGTACAGCTTCTTGTACTCGAGGAGTGGTTCGACGGCCGGATGTTCGATGGAGGCGATTTCCCAGCGGCGGGTGGACTTCACCTTGATCCCGGCCTGGGCGAAGGCCTTGACCACGTCGGCGGGCAGATCGGGCCGCACCCGGCGGCCGAACGCGGCCGACACCTCGTCCGCGAGCTCGGCAAGCCGACGGGGTTCGCCGCCGCCCGCATAACGCTCGCCGAGGAGTTCGCGCAGCAGACTCCGGTGGAGGTCCGCGCTCCAGGGCAGGCCCGCGCGGTTCATCTCGGCGGCCACCAGCATCCCCGCCGACTCGGCGGCGGTCAGCAGCCGCATCCGGTCGGGGTGGGCGGTCGCGTCGTGCCGCCGCTGTTGGTCGGCGTAGACCGCGAGCAGGTCGGTGAGCGGCAGCCGGGAACCCGACGGCTCGAACAGCGGGGACTGCGCGCCCGGTTCGGCGGAGCGCGGCGGCGGGTCGGGCGGTACGGGGCCGTTGCGCAGCCGGGCCAGGGCGGCGGCGGCCGAGCGTGGCTCGCCGTGCCGCCCCTCGTGGCCCAGCAGGAGTGTCTCGGCGTCCTCGATGTCGTAGCACCGCTCCACTCGCACCCCCGTGGCGAGCAGACGCGGGTAGACCTCGGGGGTCGACCGCCACACCCAGCGCGTCACCTCCGGTCGGCTCCGCACCGCCCCGGCGAGATCGTCCTCCCGCCGCACCGGACCGACGGGCAGCCCGTCCGGGCCGAGGGGGGCGAGCTCCGCGCCGCCGTCCTCGGCCGGGGCGAGTGCCCAGCGGTCGGTCATGGTCGCGAGTGTGGCAGGCACCACTGACAATCCACGCCGACCTGCGCTTTCAGTCCCCCGACTGCTCCGGCGCCCGGGTCGGTGTGAACTGCGCGAGCACCTCGGTGACGTACCGCTCGGTGTCCGCCTTGCCGACGCCCAGACCGCTGAGGACGCCCTCGCCGTTCTCGTATTCCAGCAGCGCGAGCAGGAGATGCTCGGTGCCGACGTAGTTGTGGCCCAGGCGCAGGGCCTCGCGGAAGGTGAGTTCCAGGGGCTTCTTGGCGGCGGCGCCGTACGGGATCAGCTCGGGAACGTCCTCGGCTGCCGTCGGCGGCGGCAGCGCGGCTCCGGCGGCGGCGCGGACGGCGTCGAAGGAGACGCCCTGGGCGGCGAGTGCCTTCGCGGCGAGGCTCTCGGGCTCGGCGAGCAGGCCCAGGACGAGGTGGTCGGGCAGTACTTCGGTGTTGCGGGCGGCCTTGGCCTCCTGGTGCGCGGCCATGACCACGTTCTGCGCGCGCGGCGTGTAGCGGCTGAATCCCTGAGCGGGGTCGAGGTCGACGGACTCCTTGGGCACGAAGCGCTTCTGCGCCGCCTGCCGGGTGACCCCCATGCTTTTGCCGATGTCCGTCCAGGAGGCCCCCGAGCGCCGCGCCTGATCCACGAAGTGGCCGATCAGGTGGTCGGCGACGTCGCCCAGGTGATCGGCGGCGATCACCGCGTCCTGAAGCTGGTCGAGCGGCTCGTGGTGCACCTTCTTGATGGCGTGGATGAGGTCGTCGAGGCGTACGGATGCCGTTCCGGGAGAGTTCGTCGTCATGTGTCAACCGTAGGTTGACAAGGGGAGGGTGTCAACCGGGAGTTGACATCCGAGGCGCCCTGAAAGGTCCTCACTGCGGCCGCAAGGGTCGAAAGAGTTTGTCCACAGGCTGTGGACAACTTTCCGTGACTGTCGGCGGTCCATGGCACGATCGACGGGTGAGCACCACCAGCACTGTCGAGCGGGCTTTCCGGGCCGCCCTCTACAACGACACCGACACCGGCCTCGATGCGGGTGCGTCCCTGCTCGCCGCCGATTCCGCCGCCGACGCCGAACTCGCGTGGCGCGGCCAGGAGTTCACGGCGGCCGCCTGGCGGCGCGGCTGGCAGCCGGCCGACGTGGTCCGGCTCGTGCGGCGCGAGTTGGACGGCGTGCACGTGCAGCTCGCGGCGGAACTGATCCGGGCACAGGCGCCGCAGGACCGTCCGCGCGGCCCCCGCTGGGCCGCCCAGTTGGGCGACCTCCCCGCACCGGACGGCGCCGCGCGCGCGGCAGACCGCTTCTCGCACGCGACCGCCGTACTGGAGCTCTACCGCCTGCTGCTGCGGCTGCCCGCGCTGGAGCCCCTGGAGGACGCGCCGCGGGAGGCGGGCCGGGGGACGGGACGGGGGACGGCGCAGGGGGCAGGGTCGGGGGCGGGGCCAGGGGTGAGCAAGGAGCACCGGTCCGAGGCCTCCCGCATGCTCAACCGCATTCGCGCGCTGCTGGCCAAGGCGGAGGCCACCGGCTACCCGGAGGAGGCGGAGGCGTTGAGCGCCAAGGCGCAGGAGCTGATGGCCCGGCACAGCATCGACGAGGCACTGCTCGCGGCCGACGCTCCCGCGCCGGACGCGCCCGGCGCCTGCCGGATCGGGGTCGAGCCGCCGTACGAGCAGGCGAAGGCGGTCCTGCTGGACGCGGTCGCCACCGCCAACCACTGCCGCGCCGTGTGGAACGAACCTCTGGGCTTCACCACGGTCGTCGGCTTCGAGCCCGACCTGGAGGTGGTCGAGCTCCTCTACACCTCGCTGCTGGTGCAGGCCACGCACGCGATGGCGAAGGCCGAGGCGGCGCAGCGCGCGGGCGGCCGCAAGCGGACCAAGACTTTCCGGCAGTCCTTCCTGGCGGCTTACGCCCACCGCGTGGGCGACCGGCTCGCGACCGCCGCCGGAACCCAGGTCACCCGGGAGCTGCTCCCGGTCCTCGCCACCCGGGACATAGCCGTGGCCGGACGCCTGGAGCGGATGTTCCCGCAGACGACGACCACCCGGCTGCGCGGGGTGAGCGACGAGGCCGGCTGGACGGAGGGCGCCCGTGCGGCGGACCGGGCGCAGGTCGGGACCCGGCCCCGGCTCGGCTGAAGCCCGTCGGCGCGTCGCCCGGCCGCCGGTCAGTCGCCGGCCTGCTGGAAGCCGCTGACCGAGGCGTCGGGTCCACTGCCGCCGCCCTTCGCGGCGATGGGACCGTACTTCCAGGGGAAGCTCTGGGAGGTGCCGGAGCCGGGCAGCCCGATCTTCACGGACTGTGCCGCCAGCCCCGCCGTGTCGCCGTCCTTGCCTCGCACATAGCTGATGGTGAAGGACGCCGAGTCGCCCTTGGCGAGCTTCAGCTTCTGCCCCGTGGCGCCCTCCAGCGCGGGAACCTTCTCCGAGGTGCCGTCCGCCCGGAGCTCGACACCGGCGAAACCGTCCAGGGTGCAGGCGGCGCTCTGATTGGTGATGCTGACGGGCACCTCGCCGCTGTCCCCGGCGGCCGGGGCCATGCTCGCCGACCCGATCTGCACGGAGACCTCGCCGATCCGGCAGGCCGAGCTGTTCGTGCTCTTGTCGCCGCCGGTGCCGCCACCACCGCCGTCGTCGCAGGCGGTCAGGGCGAGGGCGGCGGCGACCGCGGTGACGGTGAGCGTGATGGCGCGCATGAGTGGATCCTGTCGAGGTCGGGTCGGTGCCCCAGCATCATCCCGCCCGGCGCGGGCGAGTCGTCGCGCGCCCCTCCGCTCGGGCGTGCCGTTGCCGTTCGTCGCCCTTTCAGCAGCCGGGGCGTGCCGTTGCCGTCCGTCGCCTTTTCAGGACTCGGGGCGTGCCGTTGCCGTCCGTCGCCTTTTCAGTAGCCGAGGCCCGCCGTTGCCGTCCGGCGTCCCTTCAGGACCCGAGGCCCGCCGTCGGCAGACCCGACGGCAGCTTTCCGCCCTCGGCCTTGGTGTAGGTCTCCTGGCCCGCCTTGCCCGACCAGGTCACCTTCATCTCCGTCTTACTGACCGGGCCGACCATCCCGGTGCCCCGGTCCTTGTTGCCGTCGGTGCAGGTCAGATGGATCATCTGCATGCCCGACTCCTCGCCCGCGGTGCCGCTGCACACGGTCCCGCCG
The DNA here is from genome assembly GCF_044745865.1 of Streptomyces sp. NPDC086787. Taxonomy (NCBI): domain Bacteria; kingdom Bacillati; phylum Actinomycetota; class Actinomycetes; order Kitasatosporales; family Streptomycetaceae; genus Streptomyces; species Streptomyces sp. NPDC086787. The sequence continues at coordinate 468,342 of NZ_JBIVBC010000003.1, forward strand.
GTCTCGAAGAGCGCGGCCCGCTTGTCGGTGACGACCAAGGCGACGGCTTTGCCGTCGGTCGTGGCGAGCCAGCTCCCCTGGAGCGAGCCGGAGGACGACGTGACGCCGCCCGTTCCACCGCCGCCCGCCGACGGTGCGGCGGAGGCGGAGGTGCTCGGGCCGGAGGACGAGTCGTCCGTGGATCCGCCACTGCACGCGGTCAGCGCGAGCACGCCCGCCAGTCCCGCGGCCGCCGTGGCCGTGATCCGCACCCTCGTAGTCGCCGAAGCCGAAGTCACTGGAAGCTCCCAAGCTGTAGCCGGTCGGCCGTCCGGATTGGCCGCAACGCCCGCAGCAAGCTACCAGCACCCCCTTTGTGCGCTCAGGGCCTGTCGTCGCCTGTCGTTTGGATCACGTCTGGATCGCGCCGCGGACCCGGGGTCCAAGTGTCCGGGGATGTTCAGGCGGAAGACGGAACATCGAAGCCCTGCCGTACGTCTGTCTCCAGTGAGGGGTATTTCGGCAGAGCGGTCGCCGGAGGCTGTAACCGGAGAACCACCCCGCGTGCACGTGCATCTGCTCATGCAGCTGCACGTGAACAGGGCTATGATCCGGGACAGTTGACCACAGCATCTATGGCCACACCAGCCAGTGCACCAACGGGGAGCGACCTGTGGACCGCGACTTTGATGGCGTGTGCGGGGGGTACGACGTGTACAACGGCATGGCTGCCGCGCAGCTGGACGGAGTGGCCTGGCAGAAGAGCAGGCACAGCAATTCGCAGGGCACCTGCGTGGAGTTCGCCCGGCTCCCGGGCGGTGACGTGGCCGTACGCAACTCGCGCTTTCCGGACGGTCCCGCCCTCGTCTACACCAGGGCGGAGATCGAGGCCATGCTCCTCGGGGTCAAGGACGGCGAGTTCGACCACCTGATCGCGAGCTGACGCCACCGCCCCGCGCGCACCGCGGGGTGGCGGCGGACCTCACTCATGCGCAACGCGCGTAGACCCCGCTCGGGAACGCACGGAAACGGTTCGCAATGCGCGTAGACGAGCGGCGTCGGACGACGCCGCTCGCCGTCATTCGGCGGTTCGGAGCCGGAACAGCGCCCAGACGACCTTGCCGCTGAGGGTCCCCGCGAGCGGGTGCCAGCCCCAGCTGTCGCTGAAGGAGTCGACCAGGAACAGCCCCCGGCCGGACTCCGCCGAGAAGTCGTCCGCGTCGCGGGTGACCGGGGTGTCGTGGCTGGGGTCGCGCACCGCGCACACCAGCCGCTCGGTCCACCGCATCAGGTGCAGCCGTACGGCCGGATGCGGTTCCGCGCCGCGGCAGGTGTCGTTCGGCAGCGCGTGCCGCAGGGCGTTCGTGACGAGTTCCGAGACGACCAGGCATATGTCGTCGAAGCGGTCACCCACATCCCACTGGTCCAGCGTGCCGCGGGTGAACAGGCGGGCCTCGCGCACCGCTTCGTACCGGGCCGGCAGGGCGCAGGAGGCCGCGTTCGACACGGCCGAGGGGTCCAGTGGTGGAAGGCCCTGCCGTAACGGCTTGAGCATGGTCGATCCATTCGTCCCCATGCGAGGCACTCCCGGGAATTCGCGGTCGTTGCGATGCAGCGGTGGCGCGAGACCATGCTTTCGGATGCGTACAGCAGATGCAAGGGCAGATGCACGTGCAGCCGACCGAATTGCGCACTCCCGTACCGCTTCTTGGTCATTTTTTCCGCCAACTCCGGCTTCCCCGTTCCTCGTTGGCTTGCGTGTTCCTGTGCGGAATCTTTGGCCTCTTTCCGTTTCCGTAACCGGACGAGTACTGCTCGAAGTGATTTAGTGGCAGACTGCGGCCCCTGAAGACGGTTGGGGAGGCTGGCGAACGTGAGCGCGGGAGAGCCCGGATCGGTGGTGCGACGCATGCTGCTTGGCTCGCAACTCAGGCGACTGCGAGAATCACGGGGGATCACGCGTGAGGCGGCGGGCTATTCGATCCGCGCCTCCGAATCGAAGATCAGCCGGATGGAGCTGGGCCGGGTGAGCTTCAAGACGCGAGACGTCGAAGACCTGTTGACGCTCTACGGCATCACGGACGAGACCGAGCGCCAATCGCTGCTGTCCCTCGCCCGGGAGGCCAATGTCGCGGGTTGGTGGCACAGTTACTCGGACGTGCTGCCCAGCTGGTTCCCCACATATGTGGGGTTGGAGGGCGCGGCCTCGCTGATCCGGGCGTACGAGGTGCAGTTCGTGCACGGACTGCTCCAGACCGAGAACTACGCCCGCGCGGTCGTCCGGCGCGGCATGAGGGGCGCGAGCGTCGCCGACGTGGAACGGCGCGTGGCGCTGCGCCTGGAGCGGCAGAAACACCTCGTGTCCGAGAACGCGCCGGAATTCCACGTCGTCCTCGACGAAGCCGCCCTGCGCCGCCCGTACGGCGACCGTGAGGTGATGCGCGAGCAGCTCCAGCACCTCATCGAGATCTCCGAGCGGCCCAATGTGCGGCTCCAGGTGGTGCCGTTCAGTCTCGGCGGCCACTCCGGGGAGAGCGGGGCCTTCACCATTCTCGGCTTCCCGGAGTCCGACCTGTCCGACGTGGTCTATCTGGAGCAGCTCACCAGCGCGCTGTACCTGGACAAGCGCGAGGACGTCGCCCAGTACGAGCACGCCCTCAAGGAACTCCAGCAGGACAGCCCGGGCCCGGACGAGAGCCGGGATCTGCTGCGCGGGTTGCTCCAGCTCTCCTGACCCAACTCATCGTCAACACAAGTACGATGACGCATGATCAGTCCTAACCGGACCGATCGGTACGTGAATCGATCGGGTGTCCGTCTCGACTGCTTCGGCAGCAAGGGGATCGAGAGCAAGGGGATCGAGGGATCACATGTTGTCCGGCTTCACCGACCTGGCTCAGCAGTACATCGACGGTGAGTGGCGCCCGGGTACGGGGTCCTGGGACATCATCGACTTCAACCCGTACGACGGCGAGAAGCTGGCCTCGATCACCATCGCCACCGTCGACGAGGTCGACGACGCCTACCGGGCGGCCGCCCGCGCCCAGCGCGAGTGGGCCGAGACCAACCCCTACACCCGCCGTGCGCTCTTCGAGAAGGTCCTGCGTCTGGTCGAGGAGCGGGAGGGCGAGATCACCGAGATGATCATCGCCGAGCTCGGCGGCACGCGCATGAAGGCCGGGCTGGAGCTGCGGCTCGCCAAGGAGTTCCTGCGCGAGGCCGCCCACCTGGCGCTGAGCTCCGAGGGCAGGTTCCTCCCCTCACCGGTCGACGGCAAGGAGAACCGCCTCTACCGCGTCCCGGTGGGCGTGGTGGGCGTGATCAGCCCCTTCAACTTCCCGTTCCTGCTGTCGGTCAAGCCGGTCGCCGCGGCCCTCGCCCTCGGTAACGCGGTCGTGCTCAAGCCCCACCAGGACACCCCGGTCTGCGGCGGCACGCTGATCGCGAAGCTCTTCGAGGACGCGGGACTGCCGGCCGGCCTGCTGAACGTCGTACTCACCGACATCGCCGAGATAGGCGATGCCTTCATCGAGCACCCGGTCCCGAGGCTCATCTCCTTCACCGGCTCCGACAAGGTCGGTCGGCACATCGCCACCGTCTGCGCCGCGCAGCTCAAGCGCACGGTCCTCGAACTGGGCGGCAACAGCGCGCTGGTGGTGCTCGACGACGCGGACGTCGACTACGCGGTCGACGCGGCCGTCTTCAGCCGGTACGCCGACCAGGGCCAGGTCTGCATGGGCGCCAACCGGGTCCTGGTGGACCGCTCGGTCGCGGACGAGTTCACCGAGAAGTTCGTGGCGAAGGTCAGGACGCTGAAGACCGGCGACCCGAGCGACCCGCACACGGTCATCGGGCCGGTCATCAACTCCCTTCAGGCGAACACCATCTCGGCGGTCATCGAGCAGGCGGTGTCGGAGGGGGCGACGGTGCTCGTGCGCGGTGCGACGGCCGACAACCTGGTCGAGCCGTCCGTCCTGACGGATGTGCCGGCCGGATCCTCCCTGCTGCACCGGGAGATCTTCGGTCCCGTCGCGCTGCTGGTCCCGTTCGACGGCGAGGAGGAGGCCGTACGCATCGTCAACGACACCCCGTACGGTCTGAGCGGTGCCGTGCACACCACCGACATCGAGCGGGGCGTGGCCTTCGCCAAGCGGGTCGACACCGGCATGTTCCACGTGAACGACGGCACCATCCACGACGAGCCGCTGGTCCCGTTCGGCGGTGAGAAGCACTCCGGCATCGGCCGCCTCAACGGCGAGACCACCCTGGACGCCTTCACCACGCTGAAGTGGATCTCGGTACAGCACGGCAGGACGGCGTTCCCTTTCTGATTCCGACGCCCTTCCGGATCCCGGACAGGATCCGATCCGCATCGCGGACAGGATCCGACCTAATTCGCCCGTAGCGTCGTTGGTGTCGGAGAAACGGAACCGCTGGAAAGGGGCCGATCATGGTCACTCACGTACGAGCCGAGGCGCGGGGCGACGAGCGGGGGGCGCTGCTGGCCTTCCTCGCGGAGCAGCGCGGCGGTATCCGGCGGGCGGTGCTGGGGCTGACGCAGGAGCAGGCCGTCGCCCGGCCCAGCGCCAGCGGACTCTCCCTGGGCGGACTGCTCAAGCACGTCGCCGAGGTCGAGCAGGGCTGGCTGGCCCGTGCCAAGGGTGAGCAGCCGCCCGTCCGGCGGGACGAGTCGAACTGGCACGAGTGCTTCGAACTGGCCGCGGGCGAGACGGTCGCCCAGCAACTCGCCCACTGGGAACAGGTGGCCGCCGAGACGGAGAAGTTCATCCGCTCCGCCCCCGGCCTCGACGACACCTTTCCCCTCCCGAACGACCCCTGGTTCCCGCCGGACGAGGCCGTTTCCCTGCGCTGGCTCCTGCTGCACCTGATCCGTGAGACGGCCCGCCACGCGGGTCACGCCGACATCATCCGGGAGTCCCTGGACGGGAAGACGGCGTTCGAGCTGGTGGCTCTCGCGGACGCGGAGAAGGATCAGGAGCAGGACGGGCAGCAGCCGGCCTGACTCAGTGGTGGAAGCTCGTCGCCGCCTGCTTGTCGTGAGTGAGCGGATGCGACTGGCGGCGCAGGTCCGGGAGGAGGCGGCCGAGGTCCTCCACGAACAGGTCGGCGAGGTCCAGTGAGAAGCCGTTGCGGCAGACCACCCGGAGCACCGACAGGTCCTCCCGGTTCGGCGGGAAGGTGTACGCGGGGACCAGCCAGCCGCTCTCGCGCAGGCGCCGGGAGACGTCGAAGACGTCGTACGACGTGACGTCCGGGGCGGTGGTGAAGGCGAACACCGGTAGCTCGTCGCCCTGGGTCAGCAGCCGGAAGTCGCCCAGTTCCTCGATCCGTTTGGCCAGCCCGGTCGCCACGTCCCGCGTGGTCTGCTGTACGGCCCGGTAGCCGTCGCGGCCCAGCCGCAGGAACGTGTAGTACTGGGCGACCACCTGCGCGCCCGGCCGGGAGAAGTTCAGCGCGAAGGTCGGCATGTCGCCGCCCAGGTAGTTGACCCGGAAGACGAGTTCCTCGGGCAGCGCCTCCTTGTTCCGCCACAGTGCCCAGCCGACCCCCGGGTAGACCAGGCCGTACTTGTGGCCGGAGGTGTTGATCGAGGCCACCCGCGGCAGCCGGAAGTCCCAGACCAGGTCCTCGTCCAGGAAGGGCGCGACCATGGCGCCGGACGCGCCGTCCACATGCACCGGGACGTCGATGCCCGTGCGCTGTTGGAGGTCGTCCAGCGCCGCGCACAGGTCCGCGATCGGCTCGTACGACCCGTCGAAGGTGGAGCCGAGGATGCCCACCACGCCGATGGTGTTCTCGTCGCAGAGTTCGGCCGCCGCCTGCGGATCGAGGTGGTACCGCTCGCCGTCCATCGGGACCAGCCTCGGCTCCACCTCCCAGAAGTTGCAGAACTTGTCCCAGCACACCTGGACGTTGACGCCCATGACGAGGTTGGGCCGCACGTCGCGTGAGGGGTAGCGGTCGGCGTTGCGCTGCATCCAGCGCCGCTTGAGCGCCATTCCGGACAGCATGCACGCCTCGCTGGAACCGGTCGTGGAACAGCCCACGGTGGCCGCCGGGTCGGGTGCCTTCCACAGGTCGGCGAGCATCGCCACACAGCGCTTCTCGAGTTCGGCGGTGCGCGGGTACTCGTCCTTGTCGATCATGTTCTTGTCACGGCACTCGGCCATCAGCACGCCGGCCTGCGGCTCCATCCAGGTGGTGACGAACGTGGCCAGGTTCAGCCGGGAGTTGCCGTCCAGCATCAGCTCGTCGTGCACCAGCTGGTACGCCGTGTTCGGCGGCAACGGGTTCTCCGGCAGCCGGTGCGTGGGCGGCGCCTCGGTCATGCCGACGACCGGATTGGCCTCCCCGTAGAACGGGTTGATGGACGCGGTCCGGCCGTCCTGCTTCTGCGAACCCTTGTGCAGCGGCATGGTCTTCACTCCTCGGGAGGTGGATGGCAGCAAGGGGAACAACAAGGGGGCAGGGGGTGGGCGACGGACGGCCGCTCATCGGACCGCCGTCCCGTCCGGCCGCACCTGCATCTTCGGCCGCCCCGTCACCAGCAGCCAGGCCGGCAGCGAGGCCATGCACATCAGGGCGAGGATCGAGGGCGAGGCGACCAAGACCGCGGCGGTGAACAGGCTCACCCAGCCCTGCCGGGTGATCGCCAGGAGCATGCCCAGCACCCCCGACGCCACGCCCACGGCGGGCGGGATCCCGGGCACCAGGGCGTGGGCGCACAGGCCGAGCGCGGAGCCCACGAACACCGAGGGGAAGATCCGGCCGCCGCGGAAGCCGCAGGACGCGGCGACGAGCAGGGCGGCCAGCTTCACCACCGTCATCGTGGCGAACTGCCCGGCCGACCAGCCGTCCGGGTCGCCCGCCAGCTCCGAGACCTCGTTCAGGCCCTTGAAGAGCGTCAGCGGGCCGCCCAGCACCCCCAGTGCCCCGAGTACGGCCCCGCCCGCGGGAAGCATCAGCATCGGGTGGCGCAACTGCCGGAAGGCGCGATGGACGTACGGGAAGGCGTAGACGGCGCAGATGCCGAGCAGCGCGCCGACACTGGCCACGGCGAGCGACCCCACCACGTCGACCACGCCCGGCCGGCCGATCGGCGCCAGGTGGAGGTCGAAGGAGGCGTGGTGGACCAGGTCGGTCGTGAGGGCACCGGCCGCGGCGGCGGCCAGCGGCGCGAAGAGGTGGTCCCAGAGCAGCACCCCTCTGATCCGCTGCCCGGCCAGCGCCTCCGAGATCGCCAGGGCCGCGCCGACCGGAGTGCCGAACAGCGCGCCGAGCGTCGCCGCCTCCGCGAGCTCCTTCCACTGCTCGCCCTCCAGCCGGGCGTAACACCGGCCGCCCAGCCACACCGCCAGCCCGGCGTTCACGGCGATGAGTGGATTCTCCGGGCCGAGGCTCGGGCCGCCCGCGAGCATCAGGGCGGCCGCCAGCAGCAGGCCCGGCAGGACGACCGGTGGCATCACGGGTGCGCTCAGGCCCATGGAGGCCGGGTCGGGGCCCGCGTGGCCCGGCACCTTCCACACCACGAGGCCAACCGCCACGCCGGTCGCGATCAGCACGGTGAAGATCCATGGCGCGGAGTACCGGCCGATCCCCAGCGCGTCCGGCAGGTTCTGCCACAGCACGCCCTGGAGCTTCTCGGCCGCCACGCTCACCCCGACGAACAGCAGGCTCGACACCACGCCGACCAGGAGAGCGGGCAGGATCAGCGGCAGCAGGGCGCGCGCGGGGGCCGCGTGAGCGGTGGTGGGCGCCTGCTGCGCGGAGTCCTCGGCCACGGGCTCACCATAAGCTGACCAAGCGGACTAAACGGGCGCAACATCCAAAGTGGGGCGAAGCGGTGCACCGGGAAAACGGGCGTGCACGGGCGGGTACGGGCTTGCACCTCACGCCGCGTGAGGGGGCACCGTGGACGGCGTACCGACAGAAGGAGCGGAAGTGAGCTACTCGGTGGGGCAGGTCGCCGGCTTCGCCGGAGTGACCGTGCGCACCCTGCACCACTACGACGAGATAGGCCTGCTCGCCCCGGGCGAGCGCAGCCACGCGGGCCACCGGCGCTACAGCGACGCCGACCTCGACCGGCTGCAGCAGATCCTGTTCTACCGGGAGCTCGGCTTTCCGCTCGACGAGGTCGCGGTCCTGCTCGACGACCCGGACGCGGATCCGCGCAGCCACCTGCGCCGTCAGCACGAACTGCTGACCGCCCGGATCGAGAGGCTCCAGAGGATGGCCGCGGCCGTGGAGCACGCCATGGAGGCACGCACGATGGGCATCAACCTCACCCCCGAGGAACGGTTCGAGGTCTTCGGGGAGAACGACCCCGAGCAGTACGCCGAGGAGGCCGAGCGGCGCTGGGGCGGCACCGCCGCCCACGCCGAGTCCCGGCGCCGGGCCGCCCGCTACACCAAGGAGGACTGGCAGCGCCTCCAGGACGAGGTGGCCGACTGGACCCGGCGCTACGTCGCCCTGCTGACCGCCGGTGAGCAGCCGACCGGCGAGCCGGCCATGAACCTGGCCGAGGAACACCGCCGTCACATCACCAGGTGGTTCTACGACTGTCCCCACCCCATGCACCGCTGCCTCGGTGACATGTATGTCGCCGACGAACGATTCAGGGCCCACTACGACACGGCACACCCCGGCTTCGCCGAACACCTGAGCGCGGCGATAGCGGCGAACGCGGACCGGCACGGGGAGCACGGGGAGTAGGGATCACAGCTTTGTGCGGGACGGCTCACAGTGCATCCTGGAGAACCGGTGGAACCTGGGTCGGACACTTCGCGTTGATAGCTTTGTGCGGCCGTGCACAGGACGCCGTACCGCCTTCACCCCTCAGGAGCCCGGAACCGTGACGACCCTCGCCCTCGGCCCGAGCTGGCTGGACCCGCAGTATCTGCTCGACACGTACAGCATCTGGGGCCTGCTCCTGATCGTCTTCGCCGAGTCGGGCCTGCTCATCGGGTTCTTCCTGCCGGGTGACTCGCTGCTGTTCACATGTGGTCTGCTGATCACCTCCGGGAAGCTGGACTTCCCGCTGTGGGGCGCGATCGTCCTGATCTGCGTCGCCGCGATCCTCGGCGACCAGGCGGGCTACATGTTCGGCAAGAAGGTCGGCCCGTCGCTGTTCAACCGCCCGGACTCCCGCCTCTTCAAGCAGGAGAACGTCGCCAAGGCGCACGAGTTCTTCGAGAAGTACGGCCCGAAGTCCCTGGTCCTGGCCCGCTTCGTGCCCATCGTGCGCACGTTCACGCCGATCATCGCCGGTGTCAGCGGCATGCGGTACCGCTCTTTCCTGACCTTCAACGTGATCGGCGGCGTCCTGTGGGGCGCGGGCGTCACCCTGCTGGGCTCCTGGCTGGGCAACATCGGCGTCGTCAACAGGAACATCGAGGCGATCCTCATCCTGATCGTCCTCATCTCGGTGGTCCCGATCGCCATCGAGTTCCTGCGGGCCCGCGCCAAGGACAAGAAGACCCCGCCCGCCGACCCGCCGGCCCAGCAGCAGTTCCCGGTGCCTCCGGTCATGGACGACGCCACGACCCAGCTGCGCCGCATAGAGCCGACGTACGAGCAGCCGTACCAGCAGCCCTATGAGCAGCCGTACGAGCAGCCGTACGAGAACTACCAGCAGCCCCACCAGCCCCAGCAGGGTTACCAGGGCCACGACAACCAGTACTACGCCCCGCAGCAGCAGTACCCGTACGACCAGAGCCAGGGCAGCCACAACCAGGGCAGCTACGACCAGGGCAACCAGAACCAGGGAAACCACCGGGCTCCCTGACGCCCCTCAGAAGCCCCTCGTCCGCTTCGCGGCCCGCCGCTTGCCGGCGGAACCGAACCGCAGGAACATCCGCGAGATCTCCGACCCCAGGTTCACCCCGATGGCGATCGCCATGGCCAGCGAAGCGGCGGTGGCAAGCGACACGAGCCCCCGGTCGAAGTCGTTCTGCGCGATGGACAGCAGCCCGAAGTAGGTCGCCGAACCCGGCAGCAGTGGCCCGACGGCCGCGGTGGTGTACGGCAGCGCGGACGCGAACCGGTACCGCGACAGCAGCTGCCCGAACAGCCCGACCAGCCCCGCCGCCACCGCCGTGGACAGCACCGGCGAGATGCCCCCGGCGAAGCGCATCGCGCCGTACACCGACCAGGCGACGCCCCCGTTGAGGGTCACCGCCAGCACGGTGGACCGCTCCTGCTGGAGCAGCACGGCGAAGGTCAGCGACAGCAGCATCGACGCGCCGATCTGGATCAGCGGCCGGTGGGAGGCCTGGATCGCGGCCTCCGGGTTGAGCGGGCCGCCCAGCTTCACACCGAAATACAGCACGAGCAGCACACCGATGACGATGCCGACGAAGAAGTACATCACCTCCAGCAGGCGCGCGGCCGCGGTGATGTAGAAGCCCGTCAGCCCGTCCTGCACGCCCGCCACCAGCGCCCGCCCGGGCAGCAGCGCGAACAGCCCACCGGTGATCACCGCGGACGCCTTCACGTCGACGTGTGCCAGCGTGAGCGCCACACCGATCGCCGCGGGCGGTGTCGCGGCCACCGTGAACTGGTAGAACTCCGGCAGCCCGCGACCCGCGCACAGCCAGGCGAGCCGGTCGCCGAGCATCGCGCCCAGCGCGGCCGCCACGAACACGAGCAGGTCACCGCCGACCAGCACGGAGGCCGCACCGGCCAGCAGCCCGTTCGCCCCGGTCAGGACCCAGCCCGGGTAGGGGTGACGGTTACGGCGGATCTCGGCGAGGCGCCGGTAGGCCTCCTCCAGGGAGACATGGGTCTCCGGGTCGGTCAGGTCGTCCACCAGCTGGAAGACGGCCGCGAGCCGCGTGTAGTCGGTACCCCTGCGGCGTACCGTCCGGGAGGCCGTCACCGGGTCGTCCACCAGGGACGGCTGGTGCGAGATCGACAGCAGCGTGAAGGTGACGTTCGGCTCGCAGCGGTCCAGCCCGTACGACCGGCAGACCGCGAACATCGCGGCCTCCACGTCCTCCGCGCCCTCGCCGCCGGCCAGCAGCAGCTCGCCGATACGCAGCGTGAGGTCGAGCACGCGCGGCACGGCGGGTCCGGCCTCGTCCGCCTTCTGCACCGGCTCCAGCGCGGGCCGCTCCGCCACCGGCATGCGCAGCATCGCGCGCATTCGGTCCTGCCAGGGCGCGTCCTTGGTCAGGCTGACGACCGGTATGCCCGTGGGCGGGGTGAAGGCGGCCGAGACCTGCCTGGCGTTGTAGGTGTTCGGCAGGCTGAACGCCGAACCCTCCGGCTCGGCGCCGGGCGCCTGCGGGGCGCCCATGCCTTCCGGCACGGCGAATTCGGAGGTCGTCTCCGGGTCACCGGAGGTTCTGAGGACAGCCAGCCCCTCCGGGATGGCGAACTCGGACGTGATCTCGGGGTCGTACGCGCTCCTCGCCTCGTCCGACTGCGGCTTGCGGTCCTCCGCGTCCGTCACTGCCAGCACTCCCTGAACGGCACTCCGACACGCCTCAGTATGCGCACAGGGCACACGAATGCGAACGGGCCGCACACTCGCGCGTGCGGCCCGTTCGTACGGCGAGGGGGGGGTCAGTGACCGCCCTCCTCCTCGAAGCGCTTGTACGACCGGACGATCTCTTCCTCGGCCTCGACGCGGCCCACCCAGTTGGCGCCCTCGACCGACTTGCCCGGCTCCAGGTCCTTGTAGACCTCGAAGAAGTGCTGGATCTCCAGACGGTCGAACTCCGACACGTGGTGGATGTCACGCAGGTGCTCCACACGCGGGTCGGTGGCCGGCACGCACAGCAGCTTGTCGTCGCCGCCCGCCTCGTCCGTCATACGGAACATGCCGATCGCGCGGCACTTGATCAGGCAACCCGGGAAGGTCGGCTCGTCCAGGATGACCAGCGCGTCCAGCGGGTCGCCGTCTTCGCCGAGGGTGTTCTCGACGAAGCCGTAGTCGGTCGGGTAGGCGGTCGAGGTGAAGAGGCGACGGTCCAGGCGGATCCGACCGGTCTCGTGGTCCACCTCGTACTTGTTCCGCGAACCCTTCGGGATCTCGATCGTGACGTCGAACTCCACCGGTGGCTCCTCCATGATCAGCACATAGTTCTGGTGATTAAGTGTCCCTCACGCAGGTGTGTGATCGCGAAAGGGGCTGGTGGTTGTGCCAGAACTGAAGCCTTGGCGCGCCGCGGTGCCGCATGTGCAGCGGATCGCGGGCGCCGTACGGCCATGCCTGGCACGGCTTGCGGCAGTCGCACGGACTTCCGGCTCGCGGCCCGTGAAAACCTGGCAGTTCAGCGCGGGCGCGGCCCTCGCCGGGCTGGCGCTGGCCTCTGGTGTGGCGGCCACCGCCGGGCCGTGGGAGGGCAACGGTCAGCGTACGGCCGAGCGCGAGCGGGCCGCCGGGCAGGAGGGGTCGGGTGGCGCAGATCACGCCGACGGCCGCGCCGCGCGGCACGAGGGACCGAGGCCCGCGCCGAGCGCCGTGCCCGTCCTGACCGGTCTGGACGGCGCCGCCCAGACCGTGATCACCAAGAACGACCCACCCGGCGAGCAGCCCCTCGCGGACGTCCTGGCCCCGCTCCTCGACGTCCCGGAACTCGGTGGCTCCCACACCGCGGCGGTGGTCGACGTGGCCACCGGCAGGCGGCTGTACGACGCGGGCGGCGCCACGGCCCGCACACCCGCCTCCACCACGAAGATCGCCACCGCCGTCGCCGCTCTCTCGGCCCTGGGCCCCGACCACCGCCTCACCACCCGCGCCGCCCTGGAACCCGACACCAGGGAACTCGTCCTGGTCGGCGGCGGCGATCCGACGCTCACCGCGCACCGGACGACGGGCGGCTGGGCCGGGCTGCGGGCCCTCGCGGACCGTACCGCCGCCGCCCTGAAGAAGCGCGGGATCCGGCAGGTCACCCTGTCCTACGACACCACCCTGTACACCGGCCCGGCGCTGCACCCCATCGGCGTCAACGACAACATCGCCCCGGTCAGCGCCCTGATGGCCGACGAGGGCCGCACCGACGGCTCGACCAGCGGCCCGGTGACCCGGGTGGCCGATCCCGCGGCCGACGCGACCGCGAAGTTCGCCGGCTTCCTCGCCGACTCCGGCATCAGGACGACGGCCCCCGGCCCCTCCAAGGCCACCAAGCGCTCGATCACCCTCGCCAGCGTCTCCTCGCCCCCGCTGTCCGCCCTGGTCGAACGCATGCTGACCAACAGCGACAACGACATCGCCGAGGCCCTGGCCCGCCACACGGCCCTCGCGAGCGGTGAGCGGGCGAGCTTCGAGGGCGGCGGCAGGGCGATCGGCGCCCGGCTGCGGAAGCTGGGTCTGCCGACGGCCGGTGCGAGCTTCCGCGACGGCAGCGGCCTGGACCGCGCGGACCGGCTCACGGCGGACCTGCTGACCTCCCTGCTCGGCGAGGCCGGCTCGGCACGCCGCCCCGGCCTGCGCCCGGTGCTCACCGGACTCCCGGTGGCGGGCTTCACCGGCACCCTCGCCGCCCGCTACACCGACGGCGCGGCGGGTGTCGTACGGGCCAAGACGGGCACCCTGACCGGCGTCAACACGCTGGCCGGCACGGTGGTCGACAAGCACGGCCGGCTCCTCGCCTTCGCCTTCCTGGCCTCGGACACCACCAGCCCCCTGGACGCCCAGGCGGCGCTGGACCGAGCGGCGACGGCGCTGGCGGACTGGTGACCCGGTTCGCCGCCGCCGTCGCCTCCGTCCCCGACGTCCACGCGGGCAGTCACACAGTCACAGGGCACGCCCAGCGCACGCCCTGCCCCAAGTGGGAACGCTCACGTACGGTTGACGCATGACGAGCATCGGTGGCGCTGCTTCTGGGATGGTCGACTGGAACCTCGCGGTGGCGACCGCGACCCGGCTCGTGCGGCCGGGGCCGGAGGTGAGCCGTGACGAGGCGCGCGCCATCGTCGCGGAACTGCGCCGGCACGCCAAGGCCTCGGAGGAGCACGTCCGCGGCTTCACCCGGATGGGCACCGACGGGGTCCACGACACCCCGGTGCTCGTCGTCGACCGGCCGGGCTGGGTCCGGGCCAACGTCGCCGGATTCCGGGAGATCCTCAAACCGCTGCTCGACAAGATGCAGGAGCGACGCGGCGGCACCCCCGGCGGCGCGGTCCTCGGCGCCGTGGGCGGCAAGGTGACCGGCGTCGAACTCGGCATGCTGCTGTCGTTCCTCGCCTCCCGCGTCCTCGGCCAGTACGAGACCTTCGCTCCGGCCGGCCGGGAACTGCCGACCGGGGAGAACGGCGGCGGACGGCTGCTGCTGGTCGCGCCCAACATCGTCCACGTGGAGCGCGAACTCGACGTGGAGCCCCACGACTTCCGGCTGTGGGTCTGCCTGCACGAGGAGACGCACCGTACGCAGTTCACCGCGGTGCCCTGGCTGCGCGACCACCTGGAGGGCGAGATCCAGTCCTTCCTCGCGGAGACCGACGTCGACCCCATGACCGTCCTCGAACGCCTCCGAGACGCCGCCCAGTCGCTCGCCGGGGGCCGCCCCGAGTCGGACGCGGACGACGGCGGACGGTCCTTCGTGGAACTCGTGCAGACCCCGGCCCAGCGCGAGATCCTCGGCCGACTCACCGCCGTGATGTCCCTCCTCGAGGGTCACGCCGACTTCGTGATGGACGGAGTCGGCCCGGACGTCGTACCGAGCGTCGCGGAGATCCGCGAGAAGTTCCAGCAGCGCCGCGCCAAGGGCGCCTCCCGCCTGGACATGACGCTGCGCAGACTCCTCGGCCTGGACGCCAAGCTCAAGCAGTACCGGGACGGCGAACGGTTCGTGCGGGCCGTCGTCGGCCAGGTCGGTATGGACGGCTTCAACCGGGTGTGGACCTCCCCGAACACTCTGCCGACCAAGGCCGAGATCGCCAAGCCGACGGACTGGATCGCACGGGTGCACCGCAGGACAGAGCCCTGAGGCGCCGCGAACCCATGAACCGAAACCGGCCGACGGCAGGAGAACGCCCCGCCAATCACCCGTCCGAGGGACCGTGAGCCATGGGTAGGCGTGCGATGCTCGGGGTACGGCCCGTTTCTGTCACCATTTACACACTCTGAGTGACCGAGCTCGGGTTCACCTCCCGACAACTTCATTGAAGGGAACCGGACAATGGGTCCCCATCCCGCGGTCGCGGCGATACGCCTGGCGGTCCGCCGCGTCCTCCATGACATCCTCAACACAGAACACCCCGGCCACGCCGGTCCCGGCCACGAGCGTTCCCCGTCCCCGCTCGTGCTGGTGGCGTGCTCCGGCGGCGCCGACTCCATGGCGCTCGCCTCCGCCCTCGCCTTCGAGGCGCCCAAGCTCGGCATCCGTGCCGGCGGCGTCACCATCGACCACGGCCTTCAGCCCGGCTCCGACCTGCGTGCCGACGAGGTCGTCCAGCGGCTCGGCGAACTCGGCCTCGCCCCGGTCGAGTCCGTGGCCGTCACCGTGGGCCGGGAGGGCGGCCCCGAGGCCGCCGCCCGTGACGCACGCTACGCGGCCCTCGACGCGGCGGCGATCCGGCACGGCGCCCTCGCCGTCCTGCTCGGCCACACCCGTGACGACCAGGCCGAAACCGTCCTGCTCGGCCTCGCCCGCGGCTCCGGCATCCGCTCACTGTCCGGTATGGCCGCGGTCTCAGGGGCCGGCGGCCGCTACCGGCGTCCCTTCCTCCAGCTCGACCGGCAGACCGCCCGCAAGGCCTGTATGGCCCAGTCGCTCCCGGTGTGGGACGACCCCCACAACGCCGACCCGGCCTACACCCGCTCCCGGCTCCGCCACGAGGGCCTGCCCGCCCTGGAGAAGGCCCTCGGCAAGGGTGTCGTCGAAGCCCTCGCCCGGACGGCCCAGCTCTCCCGCGACGACGCCGACGCCCTCGACGCCTGGGCCGGCCAGGCCGAGTCCACCGTGTGCGACGCCACCGGGCTGCTCGAGTGCGCCAAGCTCTACGCGCTGCCGCCCGCCGTGCGGCGCCGTGTCCTGCGCCGTGCGGCCATCAGGGCGGGTGCTCCGGCCGGTTCGCTGTTCGCCCGGCACATCGAGGAAATCGACCGGCTGATCACCGGCTGGCGCGGCCAGGGAGCGATCAATCTCCCGGGCAGGGTCGTCGCTCAGCGGCAGGGTGGCAGACTGGTGATCCGGCAAGGCTGAATCCGAACCTCCCACCGGACCCGGTAACACGGGTCGCACGCCCTCGAGCCGGGGGCGCGGTGGTGGCCCGGACCGGCCGGTGGGACGACCGAAAGTGATGCGGGTGGACGCGAACGACATGGGTGCCGACCTCAAGCAGGTACTCATCAGCAAAGAAGAGATCGACGCGAAGCTGGCCGAGCTGGCCGCGAAGATCGACACGGCGTACGCGGGCAAGGACCTGCTGATCGTCGGCGTGCTCAAGGGCGCGGTGATGGTCATGGCGGATCTCGCGCGGGCGCTGTCCACCCCCGTCACCATGGACTGGATGGCCGTGTCGTCGTACGGCGCGGGTACCCAGTCCTCCGGTGTCGTGCGGATCCTCAAGGACCTCGACACCGACATCAAGGGCAAGCACGTCCTGATCGTCGAGGACATCATCGACTCCGGCCTGACCCTGTCCTGGCTGCTCAGCAACCTCGGCTCGCGCGAGCCCGCCTCCCTGAAGGTGTGCACGCTGCTGCGCAAGCCCGACGCCGCCAAGGTCGCCATCGACGTGGAGTGGGTCGGCTTCGACATCCCCAACGAGTTCGTCGTGGGCTACGGCCTCGACTACGCCGAGAAGTACCGCAACCTCCCGTTCGTCGGTACGCTCGCGCCCCACGTCTACGGCGGTTGAGCCCAGCGGGGCGAAGCTTGCCCGATGACCGGGAACCCCAGCGGGTTTCGCGCCGTTGGAGCATGCAGAGACGGGATTGGCAGCGGTCCTGTGCGGCTTCGCGCAACAATGCTGGGGTACCGTCAGAAGAACTGTCTTATCAAACTCACTATGGCAGGAGGGACGGAGCGGGCTCCGCTCCGTATGGATGGACGTGAAGCGATACTTCCGTGGGCCGGTCATGTGGATCGTGCTGGCCGTCCTTGCCGTGGTCGTGTTGATGCAGGTCGTCGGCTCGTCCGGCGGCTACAAGACGGTGGACACCGGCGAGGTCGTTGCAGCGATCAACGACAACAAGGTCGAGTCGGCCAAGCTCACCACCGGTGACGAGCAGAACATCAAGGTCACGCTGAAGGACGGCGTGAAGGTCGACGGCAGCTCGAAGATCCAGGCGAGCTACATCGGCGACCAGGGCGTGACCATCGCCAACACGCTGCAGACCAAGTACCAGGACAAGCAGATCACCAAGGGGTACACCGTCTCCCCGACGAAGCAGAACGCTTTCGTCGGAGTGCTGCTGTCCCTGCTGCCCTTCGTCCTCATCGTGGTCGTCTTCCTGTTTCTGATGAACCAGATGCAGGGCGGCGGCTCCCGGGTGATGAACTTCGGCAAGTCGAAGGCGAAGCTCATCACCAAGGACACCCCGAAGACGACCTTCTCGGACGTCGCGGGCTGTGACGAGGCCGTCGAGGAACTCCAGGAGATCAAGGAGTTCCTCCAGGAGCCCGCGAAGTTCCAGGCCGTCGGAGCCAAGATCCCCAAGGGCGTACTGCTGTACGGCCGCCCCGGCACCGGCAAGACGCTGCTGGCGCGCGCCGTCGCCGGCGAGGCCGGAGTGCCCTTCTACTCGATCTCGGGCTCCGACTTCGTCGAGATGTTCGTCGGCGTCGGTGCCTCCCGAGTCCGCGACCTGTTCGAGCAGGCCAAGGCGAACGCCCCGGCGATCGTCTTCGTGGACGAGATCGACGCGGTCGGCCGTCATCGCGGCGCCGGCCTCGGCGGTGGTCACGACGAGCGCGAGCAGACCCTGAACCAGCTGCTGGTCGAGATGGACGGCTTCGACGTCAAGGGCGGCGTGATCCTCATCGCCGCCACGAACCGTCCCGACATCCTCGACCCCGCCCTGCTGCGCCCGGGCCGCTTCGACCGCCAGATCGCGGTCGACCCGCCGGACCTCCAGGGCCGTCTGGAGATCCTCAAGGTCCACCAGAAGGGCAAGCCGGTCGCCCCGGACGTCGACCTCGCGGCCGTCGCCCGCCGCACCCCGGGCTTCACCGGCGCGGACCTGAGCAACGTCCTCAACGAGGCCGCGCTGCTCACCGCCCGCAGCGACAAGAAGCTGATCGACAACAGCATGCTGGACGAGGCGATCGACCGCGTCGTGGCGGGCCCGCAGAAGCGGACCCGGATCATGTCGGACAAGGAAAAGAAGATCACCGCGTACCACGAGGGCGGACACGCCCTGGTCGCGGCGGCCTCCCCGAACTCCGACCCGGTCCACAAGATCACGATCCTGTCCAGAGGTCGCGCCCTCGGCTACACGATGGTGCTTCCGGACGAGGACAAGTACTCAACCACGCGCAACGAGATGCTCGACCAGCTGGCTTACATGCTGGGCGGCCGCGCGGCCGAGGAACTGGTCTTCCACGACCCGACCACGGGTGCCGCGAACGACATCGAGAAGGCCACCGCCACCGCCCGCGCGATGGTCACCCAGTACGGCATGACCGAGCGCCTGGGTGCCATCAAGTTCGGCGGCGACAACACCGAGCCGTTCCTCGGCCGTGAGATGGCCCACCAGCGCGACTACTCGGAAGAGGTCGCCGCCCTGGTGGACGAGGAAGTCAAGAAGCTCATCGAGAACGCGCACAACGAGGCCTGGGAAATCCTGGTCGAGAACCGCGACGTCCTCGACAACCTCGTCCTCGCCCTGCTGGAGAAGGAGACGCTCGGCAAGGAGGAGATCGCCGAGGTCTTCGCCCAGATCGTCAAGCGCCCGGCCCGGCCCGCCTGGACCGGTTCCTCCCGCCGTACGCCGTCCACCCGGCCGCCGGTGCTCTCCCCGAAGGAGCTGGCACTGACGAACGGCGCGAACGGCGCGGCCCCGGCGATCACCACCGTGAAGTCCACGGCCGCCGAGTCCGCCCCGGTGACGGAGCAGGCCCCGGAGGACCGTCCGGAGAGCTGACCGGCGAGCAGCCGACCCGCGGAATGGATGCCGCGCCCCACTAGGTTCTAGCCTGGGGGGCGCGGCATTTCGTATGTACGCACGTGAGACGCGGATGTCCGCACGCAACACAGGAACGAGGCATCAGATGATCGACCCCGTGACGCTCGACGGCGAGGGTGCCATCGGCGAGTTCGACGAGGAACGCGCCGCGAAGGCGGTACGCGAGCTTCTGATAGCGGTCGGCGAGAACCCGGACCGCGAGGGACTGAAGGAGACACCGGGGCGGGTCGCGCGGGCTTACCGGGAGCTTCTGGCGGGGCTTCGGCAGCAGCCCGAGGAGGTGCTGACGACGACGTTCGACCTGGGTCACGACGAGATGGTCCTGGTGAAGGACATCGAGATCGTGTCCCTGTGCGAGCACCATCTGCTGCCGTTCCACGGGGTCGCCCACGTGGGCTACATCCCGGCCGAGAGCGGCAAGATCACGGGCCTGTCCAAGCTGGCCCGGCTGGTGGAGGTCTACGCGCGCCGTCCGCAGGTGCAGGAACGGCTGACCACTCAGATCGCGGACTCGCTCATGCGGATCCTGGAGGCGCGGGGCGCCATCGTGGTGGTGGAGGCGGAGCACATGTGCATGTCGGTGCGGGGCATCCGCAAGCCGGGCGCGAAGACCACGACGTCCGCCGTGCGGGGCCAGCTCAGGGACGCCACGACCCGTGCCGAGGCGATGAGCCTGATACTGGCCCGCTGAGGCTCACGCGGCGGGTTCCGCCCTCGGGCGGTCGCGGTCCTCGTCGTCCGGGAGCTTGCAGACGCGCTCCAGGAACAGGGCGGCCGCTATGACGGCGAGAGCCGCCAGGACCGAGGCGCCGGCGTAGATGGCCTGGTCGCGGCGGGCCGGTATGTCGAGCTGTTCCAGCAGGAAGACGCCCGTGCCGCCGTACATACCCGCGACCAGCGCGGCGACGAGGGCGCTGGCCTGGCCGAAGACGACCGCGCGGGCGGCCATCATGGGGTCGACGCCCTTGGCGCCGGGGCGGCGCTCGCGCTGGGCCTTGAGCCGGGCGCGCAGCGAGACCGCGGTGGCGAGCAGCACCGCGGCGATCAGCGCGAGGACGACCGGGGCGGCCAGGGGGACGCTGGGAAGGGTCCCGATCGAGTTCCAGAGGCGGGCGCCCGCCCAGGACAGGATCCCGGCGACGACGAACACGCCGACCAGCACCCTGATGCGCAGCTCTCTCACGGTGTTCCTTCAGCTCCCCCGCGGTATGTGTGGCCGGGCCGGTGATCGTCCCGGCCCATGACCTTAACGACTACTCGGGCAGTCGGAGTTCCAGGTCCTTGCGTGCTTCGACACCCTGAAGGGTCACCATGTCGAGCAGACCGGCCACCGGACCGCGTCCGGGAAGCTGCGCCTCGGGGTCCACGTCGTGCCAGGGGGCGAGGACGAAGGCCCGCTCATGGGCGCGCGGGTGGGGCAGCGTGAGGGACGGGTCGGCGGAGACCACGTCGGCGTACGACACGATGTCGACGTCGAGCGTGCGGGGGCCCCAGTGCTCCTCGCGCACCCGGTTGAACGCCTCCTCCACGGCGTGCGCCCGCTCCAGCAGGGAGGACGGGGGCAGCGTGGTCTTCAGGACCACGACCGCGTTGTAGTACGACGGCTGGCTGCCGGGCTCCACGCCCCACGGCTCCGTCTCGTACACCGGGGAGACGGCCTTGATCCGGACGCCCGGGGTGTCCTCCAGCGCGTCGACGGCGCCCTGGAGGGTCTCCAGGCGGTTGCCGAGGTTGGCACCGAGGGAGATCACGGCCCGTTTGGGGTTGCTCAGCGTCGTGTCGGCGGCGTCGACCTGTTCGACGACGGAGGCGGGTACCGGCTGTACGGTCGGGTCGCTGGGGCCCTGGGTGAAGAATGCGGTCATACTCGGCTCCGGGTGATGGTGACGGTCACATCGTCGAAGGGGACGGTGATGGGCGCGTCCGGCTTGTGCACGCGGACCTCGACCTCCATGACCCCTTCGTGCTTCAGGCACGCCTGGGCGATGCGCTCGGCGAGCGTCTCGATGAGGTTCACCGGTTCGCCCTCGACCACGGCCACGATCTCTTCGGCCACGACGCCGTAGTGCACGGTCTTCGCCAGGTCGTCGTCGGCCGCGGCCGGCCGGGTGTCCAGACCAAGGACGAGGTCCACGATGAAGGTCTGGCCCTCCTCGCGCTCCTTGGGGAACACGCCGTGGTGCCCGCGGGCCCTCAGGCCGCGCAGCGCGACACGATCCACGCGAATCACTCCTGCAATCGTCGGTAACGGCCGGTCCGTGCCGTGTGTGGACGGCACACCGGCCTCAGACGAATCTACCTGCGGGCACTGACAGAACCGGGCCTCGGGGGCGAGACCGGCGGCCGGGGCCGGGAGGGTTCATCCTGCGTTTCCCCCGGGGAACCCGGTGGCTCATGGGTTGGTAGCCCCACCTACCCGCGAGTTCGTGATTCCAACCACTTCTTGGTCTCTTGGGGCGCCTACCCGCTCAGGCCGGAGTGGTGTCCTCGTCGTCCGTGTCGGTTTCGGCCAGAACCGGTGAGGCGTGGTGGGACCAGAGCTTCCAGCCGTCCGGGGTGCGCCGGAACACGTTCGTGGCGACGACCAGCTGCCCCACGAGGGGACCGAGCTCCTCGCCGCCCTCGGGGGCGGGGCCGCCGCTGAGGATGTTCTCGGTACAGGTCACCAGGGCGGTGTCACCGGTGACCGAGACATGGACGTCGGTGAGGAAGAACTGGATGTAGTCCGTGTTCGCCATGATCAGCGCGTACGACCGCAGGACCTCGCCGCGGCCGGTGAGTACCGGCCAGCCCGGGTGCACGCAGGAGACGACGCCGGTGTCCGCCGGGTCGTGGTACTCCTCGTCCACGCCGAGGTCCGACGGGGAGAGCCAGAGCGAGGCCAGTTCGTCGAAGTCGCCCCGTTCCATCGCCTCGTAGAAGGCGGTGTTGGCGCGTTCGACCTGCTCGACATCGGTGTGCGGGGCGCTCACCGGGCTCCCTTGCCCGCGCGGTCGGCGCCGGGCGCGCAGTTGGTTGTGCAGTTGGTCGTGCGCGCTCCTTCCACGGCGCGCGCGACCCGTACCGCGTCCGCCGTCGCGCGCACCTCGTGCACGCGCACCGCCCACGCCCCGGCCTCTGCGGCGAGTGCCGAGACGGCCGCCGTGGCGGCGTCCCGCTCGCGGGCCGGCGGGGGTGCCCCCTCGGGGCCGGCCAGGACCCGGCCGAGGAAGCGCTTGCGGGAGGCGGCGACGAGCAGCGGGTACCCGAGGGCGTGCAGCCGGTCGAGGCGGGCGAGCAGGGTCAGGTCGTGCTCGGCCTCCTTGGAGAAGCCGAGGCCGGGGTCGACCACGATCCGGTCGGGGGCCACGCCTCCGCTCAGCACCGCCTCCACGCGCGCCTGGAGTTCGTCCATGACCTCGGTGACCACGTCGTCGTACGCGCCCTCGACGTTCGCGCCCGCCAGGAAGCCGCGCCAGTGCATGACCACGAACGGGGCTCCGGCGGCGGCCACGACCGGGATCATCGCGGGGTCGGCGAGTCCGCCGCTGACGTCGTTGACGAGCGCGGCGCCGGCCGCGAGGGCCTGCTCGGCCACCGAGGCGCGCATGGTGTCGACGGAGACGACGGCGCCCTCCGAGGCGAGGCCGCGCACCACGGGGACCACCCGCCGCAGTTCCTCGGCCTCGTCCACGCGGGTCGCGCCGGGCCGGGTGGACTCGCCGCCGACGTCGATGAGGTCGGCGCCCTCGGCGACCAGGTCCAGGCCGTGCTTGACGGCGGACGTCGTGTCGAACCAGCGGCCGCCGTCGGAGAAGGAGTCGGGGGTCACGTTCACGACCCCCATGACCGCACAGCGGTCCCATATCGGAAGCCCCGCGACCCTGCCGCGCCCGCTGTGGTTGCTCATATGTTCAGCGTAGGCCCAGGAACCGGGCGCCCGGTTCCTGGGCCCTGCCCGGTCATGCCGCCCTGACGTCCCGCTCGGCCGACCCGTGGGCGCACGGGCGCGCGACCGGTGTGCGGCGGCGCAGGAAGCGGGGCAGCGGCAGGGCGAGGCTGACGAAGCCCTCGGCCTGCATGGCGGCGAAGCCGATGCGGGGCAGGTCGCCGGAGGCCCGGTAGACGACGAAGCGCGGCTCCCAGCGCGGCTGGAACTTCGCGTTGAACTTGTACAGCGACTCGATCTGGAACCAGCGGGACAGGAACACCAGCAGGCCGCGCCAGGCGCGCAGCACGGGTCCGGCGCCGATCTTCTCGCCGCGTGCCAGCGCGGAGCGGAACATCGCGAAGTTCAGCGACACGCGCGTGACGCCGAACTTCGGGGCGGCCTGCAGCGCGGCGACGATCAGCAGCTCGTTCATGCCGGGGTCGGCCGCGCGGTCGCGGCGCATCAGGTCCAGGGACGCGCCGTCCGGGCCCCACGGCACGAAGTGCAGGATCGCCTTCAGATCGCCGTAGGGGCCGGGCTCCTCGTCGGCCTTGTGGGCGGTGGCGACCAGGCAGTCACCGTCGGCCGCGTCGCCGATCCGGCCGAGGGCCATGGAGAAGCCGCGCTCGGTGTCGGTGCCGCGCCAGTCCTCGGCGGCCCGCCGGATGCGGTCCAGTTCGGCCTCGCCCAGGTCACGGATGCGCCGTACGCGGGTTTCGTAGCCGGCCCGCTCGATGCGCTTGACCATCTGGCGCACGTTGCGCATCGCGCGTCCGGCGAGCGAGAAATCCGCGACGTCGACCACCGCCTCGTCGCCGAGTTCGAGCGCGTCCAGACCGGTCTCCCGGGTCCACACCTCGCCGCCGGTCTCGGAACAGCCCATGACGGCGGGCGTCCAGGAGTGTGCCTTGGCCTCGTCCATGAAGCGCTCGATGGCGCCCGGCCAGGCCTCGACGTCGCCGATGGGGTCGCCGCTGGCGAGCATCACGCCGGACACGACGCGGTACGTCACCGCCGCCTTGCCGCTGGGCGAGAACACGACCGCCTTGTCGCGGCGCAGGGCGAAGTGGCCGAGCGAGTCGCGGCGGCCGTGCTTGGCGAGCAGCTCCCGCAGCTGGGACTCGTCCTTCTCGGTCAGCTGCGCGGCCGGGTGCTCGGGCCGGAAGGCCAGGTAGATGGTGGTGATCGCGGTGATCCAGCCGAGGGCGCCCAGCGAGAAGGCCACCGTCCAGGAGGTGTTGCCCTGGTAGTCCACCGGGCCCTCGAAGCCGAACAGGCCGTA
This sequence comes from Streptomyces sp. NPDC086787, assembly GCF_044745865.1. NCBI lineage: Bacteria > Bacillati > Actinomycetota > Actinomycetes > Kitasatosporales > Streptomycetaceae > Streptomyces > Streptomyces sp. NPDC086787. The sequence goes on from NZ_JBIVBC010000003.1 coordinate 492,612, forward strand.
CAGGACGTGCGTCAGACGGTCCGCGATGCTCGGGTCGCCCACGGTGCGGTCCGGGTGGGCGCTGACGATGACCAGGCCGAGGAAGACCGAACCGGCGCCCATGAGGACGAAGTTGGCGAGCGCGCGCCACCGGCTGCGCGGGTCGGGCAGGGCCGCGAACTCGTTGCGGTGGCGCAGCAGCGGCACCAGCAGCGCCACCGAGATGAGCGCGCCCACGATCGAGTGCCGGTACGCGAACTGGGCGATCGCGCCCGCCGGCAGCAGTGCCACGGCGGCCCGCCACGCGCGTCGCTTGCGCCGCTTGAGCCCGTGGGCGAGCAGCAGCAACAGCACGCCGGTGCTCAGCGAGAGCGCCGCGGCGAACGGGCCCAGCGAGCCCGGCAGTACCTCGGCCAGGGTGTGCATCCGGCTGTGCCGGAAGCGCGGGAACACACCCGCCGCGATGTCCAGGACGCCGACGAGCGCGCACGCCCTGCCGATGAGCGAAGGGACGGCCTCGGGACGAGGACCGTGGAACTTGCGCCGCGCCGTGCTTGATCGGCTCGGAACCCCGTCCGACATTTCCCCATCTATCCTTACAGACATCGCATCCCGTAGTTCTGCGAGAGACCGTGAACCCTGTGCCGATCGGGCATCAGGCGACATTGCGTCCTCTAGGACGGTGTCTAGGGGAGAGAGGTTCACTCCTCGACGGAAAGCTGGTTCAAAGGTCAGGAAAAGCCTGGGGCAAGCCCGCGCCAACAAAGCGCCGGTGCGCCCGGGCGGGAAGCGCGGGCAGGACAGAGCATGGGTCTCACGAGCAACAAGGTGCTGCTGCTGGCGGTCGTACTCGCCGTGCTGCTGTTCGTCGGCACGGTGTGGCTGTGGCCGCGGCTGGCCCGGCGCAACTGGCGGGCCGTCAGCGGGCGCGTCGGGGTGCTGCTGGCGACCCAGCTGGCGCTCTTCGCCTGCATCGGCATCTTCGTCAACCAGGCCTTCGGCTTCTACGCCAGCTGGGCCGACCTGTTCGGCAAGGAGACGGAACAGGGCGTCGTCGTCGACCACTCGCTGTCCGGCGGCGCCGGTCCGCTCCGGCTGGTGGACACGGCGAAGGTGCCCGGGGTGACCGGATCGCGGCCGCAGATGGTCGGACAGATCCAGAAGGTCGACATCGAGGGGCGTACGACACATATCGCCACACCCGCGTACGTGTACCTGCCGCCGGAGTACTTCCAGGCGCAGTACCGCACGCGCACCTTCCCCGCCGCCGTCGTCCTCACCGGCTACCCCGGCACCGCGCAGGCCCTGGTGAACAAGCTGCACTACCCGCGTACGGCCCAGAAGCTGGCCAAGGACGGACAGGCGCAGCCGATGATCCTGGTCATGATGCGGCCGACGGTGGCACCGCCGCGCGACACGGAGTGCGTGGACATCCCGCACGGCCCACAGACCGAGACGTTCTTCGCGAAGGACCTGCCCGACGCCATCACGGCCCACTACCGGGTCGGCAAGAAGCCGGGCAGCTGGGGGATCGTCGGCGACTCCACCGGCGGCTACTGCGCGCTGAAGCTCGCCATGCACCACCCGGAGGTCTACGCGGCGGGCGCCGGCCTCTCGCCGTACTACAAGGCACCCATCGACCCCACGACCGGCGATCTCTTCCACGGCAACAAGCGGCTGCGCGACCGCGCCGACCTGCGGTGGTTCATCAAGCACGAGCCCGCGCCGAGCACTTCGCTGCTCGTCACCAGCAGCCGGGCCGGCGAGACCAACTACCGGGAGACGCTCAAGTTCATCGACCAGGTGAAGGCCACCAACCGGACCCGTATCTCCTCGATCATCCTGGACAGCGGCGGTCACAACTTCAACACCTGGCGGCGCGAGATCCCCGCGACGCTCCAGTGGATGAGCGGTCGCCTCAGCGATCGCTGAAAACCGTCTTGCCGAATGCGGCATCGTGTGTTTTCGGCCTGCGCCCCCAGTTTTTGGCATGCGGCACCGCATGATTCCTCTACGCGCGGTAAGTTTCTGGCCATGCCACGTGGACGTCACCGCCATTCCCCTCCACTGCACCGGCTGTTGCCGCCCTCGGCGATCGCAGGCGTCTCTCTCGTCTGCGCGTTCGGGCCCTGGGTGTTCACGGATCCGGGTGTGCTGCGCGTCGTCGCCGCGACCGCCGCGGCGACCGCGGTCGTCGGCGCCGCCGTCATGCGCCGCTGGGACGCGCACGCGGGCAAGCAGGTCGCCGACCTGGCCCGTGGGCGGGCGAGCGACGAGTGGCGCCACGAGGAGCGGGTCGCCGAACTGGAGACCGACCTGGAGGAGTCGCGCGAACTGCGCGCCAAACTGGACCGGCGGCTGCGCGCGAAGCGGGCCGAGCTGGCCGGGCTGCGCAATGAGCACGCCGCGCTGCTCCGGCGCTACGCCACCGCGGAGACCGAGCGGGCGAGCGCCCTGGAGGGCCGTCGGCTGCTGGAGATAGAGGCGGCGGAGCCGTCCCGCGCGCTGCCGCCCGCACCGCTGCCCGAGGCCGCCGCCGAGGAAGCCGAGGAGGAGAAGCCCGGGCGCCCCACGGCTCCCGGAGTGTTCTCACCCGACGGCTCCCGTCTGTTCCTGCGCGCCCAGGCGGCGCTGGCCAGACTCGACGACGACCGTGAGCCGCCCGCCGTCCCCGCCCCGCGATCGGAGGCCGAGCGGGAGACCGGTCGGGAGCACGGTACGGAGGACGACGAGGAGCAGGGGCAGCCCGGGGCGGCCGACGGGCACGAGCCCGCGGCCGCCGACACCACCGCGGAGCCGGACCGGACCGCGGCCCCCGAGCAGCCGTCCGGCGGACACTTCACGGTGCCGACCGCGGTGGCGGTCCTGCCGGCCGTGTCCATGCCGCGCCCGCTGGTCACGGGCGGGTTCGACTTCTTCGGCATGCAGAAGGACGAGTCGTCCACCGCGCTGGACGCCGTACAGAACGAGGACCTCGCCGACGTGGTCGGCCCGGAGGCGCTCGCCCTCCACAAGGCGGAGACCGAGGCGTCGTTCAAGCCCGCCGGACCGCAGCAGTCGCCCCCCGTGAGCCAGGTCATCGACCTGACCGCGCACGACGAGACCGAGCAGATCGACATGCAGGGCCTGCGCAGCGCGGTGTCCTGAGAAGCGGTGTCCCGGGAAGCGGTGTCCCGGGAAGCCGGGTGCCGCGGGACGCTCGGAACGCTCAGGTCATCCAGCGGTCCGGCCGGGCGTCCCTGCGGCCCGTCCGCGATCGTTCGGCCTGGTCGCGGAGCAGCTCCGCCGCCTCCCGGGCGTCCCTCAGCCGGGCCGTCACGGTCTTCCCGGCTCCCGTGTCCACGTGCACGTCGGCGAGCCGCCACAGACGCTCCCAGGGGCCCTGGGTGAGCCGTACGCTCTGCACCTTGGCGTGCGGGACGAGGGCCAGGTGACGGCGCAACAGGCCACGCCGGGCGGCGAAGACGGCGCCGGTGACCGCGAAGCCGCGGCCGCGCCACCACAGCGGCAGACACCGCCAGGCCCGCCGCGGCGGACGGGACAGCGACGCGTACGGCGGCACGGTCACCCCGGGCAGCACCCGGGCCACCACCGACTCGGCCACCGCGCGCGGGGCGACCGGTATCAGAAGCGAGTTGGTGGAACCGGCCACCTCCAGTTCCACCCGCACCCACCCGCGCCGCCGCCACAGCAGCGGCTCCACGATCCGCACGGTCTGCACCCGCCCCGGCGGCACCGTCTCGTGCGTGCGGTCGAGCAGCCCGTGGTCGATGCGCAGTCCGTCCGGGGACTCGCCGACCGTCCAGTCGTACTCCGCGACGAACCGCCCCACGCTGCTCGCGCCCGCCGCGCCGAGCAGCGGCAGGCCGGTGGCGAGGACCGTCACCACGCTGTGCGTGGCCAGCCAGAGCACCGGCGGCACGACCAGGGCGGCGGCCAGGGAACCCCAGGTGGAGCCGGTCAGCAGCAGGGCGATCGCCAGGTTGCGCGGGGACAGCCGCATCAGCTCGCGGGCCGGTGCCTCACCGACCTCGTGGGCCGTCTCCGGCGCGAATCCGGCCGCGCGCGCGAGGAGTTCGGCGCGCAGCGCGCGGGCCTCGTCCTCGCCGAGGAACGCCAGCTCGTCCTTCTTCTCGGCGCCGACCACGTCTATCCGCAGCTTCGCGACCCCCGCGACGCGCGCGAGCAGCGGCCGGGTCACGTCGACGGCCTGGATCCGCTCCAGCCGGATGTGCGCGGTGCGCCGGAACACCAGGCCCGTGCGGATGCGCAACTCGCTGTCGGTCACCGAGAAGTGCGTGAACCACCAGGACAGGAAGCCGTAGAGGGAGGCCGCCGGGACCAGCACGGCGAGCCCGACGAGGAGCATGGTGCCGGTCAGCCGGGTCAGCTGCTCCTGCGCCTGGTCGGGGTCGTGCACCGCCCATCCGGCGAGCACCGCGACGGGCGCCCACGCGCGCCGGAACGGCGTCACGGGATGCAGCCGCCGCTCGTTCGCGGCCGGCCCGCGCGGTACGTCCCCGCCGGGGCCCGGCGTCGTCACAGCCCCGCCGACCGTGCCTCGCCCAGCTCGGTGAGCCGGTCGCGCAGCCGCTCCGCCTCGGCCGGGTCCAGGCCGGGGATGGTCGCGTCGGTGGCGGCGGCCGCGGTGTGCAGCTGCACACCGGCCAGCCCGAAGTGCCGCTCGACGGGACCGGATCTGACCTCCACGAGCTGCATCCGCCCGTACGGCACGACGGTCTCCTCGCGCCACAGCACCCCGCGGCTGATCAGCAGGTCGTCGGCGCGCTCGGCGTACCGCCAGGAGCGCCAGTTGCGGCCGAGCAGCACCCAGCCCCAGGCCATCAGCGCCAGTGGCAGCAGCGCGAAGGCGGCCCAGGCGGGACCGGCCAGCAGACCCAGCGGCAGCCCGACGGCGAGGGCGGCCGCCCCCAGCCAGACCACCAGCAGCAGCCGTCTCATGGTCAGCAGGCCAGGCGGCAGCCCGGTCCAGACCGGTTCGCTCCCCGTCTCCATGAGGCCAGCGTACGTAGGGGAGACTGTGCCCATGACTCCCATGACGGAGACCACGGAGACGACGGTCGGGATCGGCGGCGCCGCCGAGAGCACCGACATGGTGCTGAACATCGGCCCGCAGCACCCCTCCACGCACGGCGTGCTGCGGCTGCGGCTCGTGTTGGACGGCGAGCGCATCGTGCACGCGGAGCCGGTGATCGGCTATATGCACCGCGGCGCGGAGAAGCTTTTCGAGGCCCGCGACTACCGTCAGATCATCATGCTCGCCAACCGCCACGACTGGCTGTCGGCGTTCTCCAACGAGCTGGGCGTGGTGCTCGCCGTGGAGCGGATGCTCGGCATGGAGGTGCCCGAGCGCGCGGTGTGGACACGCACACTGCTCGCCGAGCTGAACCGGGTGCTGAACCATCTGATGTTCCTCGGGTCCTACCCGCTGGAGCTGGGCGGCATCACCCCGGTGTTCTACGCGTTCCGGGAGCGCGAAGTCCTCCAGAACGTGATGGAGGAGGTCTCCGGCGGGCGCATGCACTACATGTTCAACCGCGTCGGCGGCCTGAAGGAGGACATCCCCGCCGGATGGGCCACCCGCGCGCGCGAGGCCGTCGCCGCGGTGCGCTCGCGCATGGACGTCTACGACGACCTGGTCCTCGGCAACGAGATCTTCCGCGGACGCACCCGGGGCGTGGGCGCGCTCACCCCGAGGGCCGTGCACGCGTACGGCGTGAGCGGGCCGATCGCGCGTGCCTCGGGTGTCGACTTCGACCTGCGGCGCGACGAGCCCTACCTGGCGTACGGGGAACTCCAGGACACCCTCAAGGTGGTGACCCGTACCGAGGGCGACTGCCTGGCCCGTTTCGAGTGCCTCCTGGAGCAGACGCACAACGCCCTCGACCTGGCCGACGTCTGCCTGGCCCGGCTCGCCGAGCTGCCCCCGGGACCGATCAACCAGCGGCTCCCGAAGGTCCTCAAGGCACCCGAGGGCCACACCTACGCCTGGACCGAGAACCCGCTCGGCATCAACGGCTACTACCTGGTCAGCAAGGGCGAGAAGACGCCGTACCGGCTGAAGCTGCGGTCGGCGTCGTACAACAACATCCAGGTCCTGACCGAGCTGCTGCCGGGCACGCTGATCGCGGACATGGTGGCGATCCTGGGGTCGATGTTCTTCGTGGTGGGCGACATCGACAAGTGAGGCCAAGTAATGCCAAGTGATGGCAAGTGACCGTCACCGGACGAGCGCGTCCGGGATCCCGACGGGCTGGAGGAGCCAGCCGAAGCCGCCGAGGCCGTCCGGTGCGGTGAGTTCGGCGGCCTCGCCGACCCCCGCGAGGGCGCGCAGGTAGCCCCGCGGGTCGCTGGTGGCGAGCGTGAGCGGGGGGCGTACGGCGGTGATGCCCAGGGCGTGCAGCGCGTCGCGTTGGGTGAGCAGGCGTGCGGGGGGCAGCGTGCGCGCCGTGGGAGCAGCCGCGCAGGCGTCCAGTGCGACGTGCGCGGTGATGTCGCACGAGCCGTCCGGCACGGGCGCCGTCTCCCGTCCCTCCCGAAAGCCGGTGAGCGTCCCGAACGGCGGGCGCGCGCCAAGGGAGTGCGCGTAGTCCACGGCCACCGCGAGCCCCCGCGCGACGCGCGAGACCGCCGCCGCCCACGCGATGTCGCGGGGCAGCCCGATCTCCGCGCGCAGCCCCTCCGCCTGTTCGGCCTCCTCGGCCTCCGCCGCCAGCGGCCACCACCGGCCGAGCCACTCGGCCGCCGCCCCCGACACGGGCGCCCCGAGCCGCTCGGTGCCGTCGTCCCGCACGAGCACCAGCCGCGGGACGCCCGCGGAGTCGACCTCGGCGACGTCCACGGGCACGTTGTCCAGCCACTCGTTGGCGAAGAGCAGCCCGGTGACGTCCTCGGGAGGCTCACTCAGCCAGGTGATCCGTCCGTCGAGCCCCTCGGGGCGGCCGACCAGCTCGACGGCGTACCCGCGCGCGCGGGCGGCCACCTCGGCGGGAAGCGCGGCGAGTACTCCGGTCACCAGCTCGCCCCGTCCGGCGCCCATGTCCACGAAGTCCAGCGTGGCGGGCCGGCCCAGCGCCTCGTCCACCCGGCACAGCAGCTCGGCGACGGCGCGGGCGTACAGCGCGGAGGCGTGCACGGAGGTGCGGAAGTGTCCGGCGGGGCCCTCGGGGCGCCGGTAGAAGCCGCCGGGACCGTAGAGGGCGGTCTCGGCCGCCGCGCGCCAGCCTCGCCGGCCGTCCCGCGCGGTGTCCCCGGTGGCGTCCCCCGTGGTGTCTTCCGTCACTGGAACAGACTAGGCGCACAGGTGATCAGGTCCTCCACCTTGGGGAGTAGGCGCCCGGGGCGTGGATCGGCCCTCCGGTTGACCCCGGCACGCTTTCCGCTTCCCTACGCTGGGTTACGTGCAGCGCCTTTATGACTTCCTCCGCAGGCACCCGACATGGGTCGACACCTTCTGGGCCGTCGTCCTCTTCGGGCTCTCCGGCGTGAGCGTGGTGAGTGTCAGCGGGGAGCGCGCGCAGCACATGCCGGTCGTCCCGGGGCTGGTGGCGTCCGCCGTCCTGTGCGTCGTCGTGGCGCTGCGCCGCCGCTTCCCCGAGCGGATGCTGCTGCTGGCGCTCGCGACCGGACTGGCCCAGCTGATCCTGGACGTCGAGACGACCGTCGCCGACTTCGCGATGCTGGTGATCACCTACACGGTCGCCACGATGGGCGCCCGCTGGGCCTCCCGGCTGGCGCTCACGGTGAGCCTGTGTGCTGCCGCCCTGGCACAGCTGCGCTGGCCGGACCCCGCGGCCGGGATGTTCGGGCAGCTGGCGATCGTCGTGTTCCAGACCGTGCCGTTCGCCCTCGCCTGGGTGCTCGGCGACTCCATGCGCACCCGCCGCGCCTACTTCGCGCAGCTGGAGGAGCGGGCCGCCCGGCTGGAGAAGGAGCGCGAGGCCCAGGCCAAGGTCGCGGTGGCCGCCGAGCGCGCCCGGATCGCGCGGGAGCTGCACGACGTGGTCGCGCACAATGTGTCCGTGATGGTGGTACAGGCCGACGGCGCCGCCTACGTCCTCGACGCGGCCCCCGACCAGGCGAAGAAGGCCCTGGAGACGATCTCCTCCACCGGCCGCCAGGCCCTCGCCGAGATGCGCCGCCTGCTGGGCGTGCTGCGCACCGGTGAGCACCAGGAGGTCGGCGAGTACGTCCCGCAGCCCGACGTGAACCAGATCGACGACCTGGTCGAGCAGTGCCGCAGCGCCGGCCTGCCCGTCGACTTCAAGGTCGAGGGCAATCCGCGCCCGCTGCCCAGCGGCCTCGAACTCACCGCGTACCGCATCGTGCAGGAGGCGCTGACCAACACGCGCAAGCACGGCGGGCCCAACGCGGGCGCCAGCGTCCGCCTCGTCTACTTCGACGACGGCCTCGGCCTCCTCGTCGAGGACGACGGCAAGGGCGCCCCGCACGAGCTCTACGAGGAAGGCGGCGCCGACGGCCAGGGCCACGGCCTGATCGGCATGCGCGAACGCGTGGGCATGGTGGGCGGCACCCTCGACGCGGGCCCGCGCCCCGGGGGAGGCTTCCGCATCAGCGTCCTGCTGCCGCTCAAACCGGCGCACTGACGCCGCGCGCCCCCCGAGATCCACCAAGCAGTCGCAATGACGGAACGGAAGATGCCCCGATGACGATCCGCGTGATGCTCGTCGACGACCAGGTCCTGCTACGCACCGGTTTCCGGATGGTGCTCGACGCGCAGCCCGACATGGAGGTCGTCGCCGAGGCGGGTGACGGGGTCGAGGCCCTTCAGGTGCTGCGGTCCACCGCCGTGGACGTCGTGCTGATGGACGTCCGCATGCCGAAGCTGGACGGGGTCGAGACCACTCGCCGTGTCTGCGCCGAGCCCAACCCTCCGAAGGTGCTGATCCTGACCACCTTCGACCTGGACGAGTACGCGTTCTCGGGGCTCAAGGCGGGCGCGTCCGGGTTCATGCTCAAGGACGTGCCGCCCGGCGAACTCCTGACCGCGATCCGCTCGGTGCACAGCGGGGACGCCGTCGTCGCCCCGTCCACCACCCGCCGCCTCCTGGACCGCTTCGCCCCGATGCTGCCCGCCACCGGCGGGGAACCCCGGCAGAAGGAGCTGGAGCGGCTCACCGAACGCGAGCGCGAGGTCATGATCCTCGTCGCCCAGGGTCTGTCCAACGGCGAGATCGCGGCCCGGCTGGTGCTGTCCGAGGCGACCGTGAAGACCCACGTCGGCCGCATCCTGACCAAGCTCGGCCTGCGCGACCGCGTCCAGGTGGTGGTCCTGGCGTACGAGACGGGGCTGGTCCGGGCGGGCGGCCGCTGACCCAGGCGCCCGCCCGCGTGGGCCTCCGCGGGCTTCAGTGGGACGCGGTCACGACGCCCGAGGACTTGAGGACGCGGCCCTTCTCGTCCAGCGCCTGGACCTGGAAGTACGGTCCCGGCGCGGCCGTCGGGACCGCTGTCTCGAACCCCGTCCGCACGGCGTGCCGTACCACCACCGACAGGGACTTGGGGCTCGGTCCCGCGAGCACCCGCCACGCCCTGGTCTGCGTCGAGCCGTTCCAGGAGGCGTAGACGACGGTGTTTCCGGCGCCCGTCCTGGCCGCGGCGCTCGGCGGATAGTAGGGCTTGCCGGTCCACTCGTTCCGGAAGGCCCGGTACGAGATGTTCGAGCCCGGTGTCCTCGCGTCGTAGAGCAGGTTCTCCAGTCCGCTGCCCTGTGTGTTTCCCGCGTTGGCGTACTCCGAGTAGTACGAGTTCTGACCCCATCCGATGAACTTGTCGCCGTTCTTCAGGGCCTGGGTGTTGCCCTGGGACGCCGAGAAGAGCGGCGGCTCGTGGTAGTAGGTCCGCGCGGTGGTCGCGTGGTGGTCGGTGAAGTCCAGGTTCAGGACCAGGCCGTGCGACTCCTGTTCCGGTGCGCTGTCCGACTGGCCGCAGCAGCCGTCGTCGAACATGCTGATCTTGTGGTCCGGGCCGTACCGCGCGTCGTGCTGCCAGTAGAAGTCGGCCCGGGGACCGAAGGTGAAGTCGCTCTTCTTGCCGCCCAGTTGCCAGTGGGTCTTCCCGGTCTTCCTGGAGATCTCGTAGATCGCCCAGAAGTTCCGGAGCGAGATCAGCAGTTCCCCGTCGGGTCCCTCGTCGAGCGAGTTCAGGTGGTAGGCGTCCCACACCCCGCCGGACGTCGCCGCGTCGGAGGCCGGCACCTCGGACTCGGCGGGGTCCAGGTGATCCAGCAGGTCCCAGGAGAAGACCAGTCTTCCGGTCTTCAGGTCGACTTCCTGGATCTCGCTGTCCAGGATGGCCCCGTCCCTGGGACCCCCGTAGCGGGTGAGGTCCATGGGGACGGGCTTGGTCGCGATGAAGAGCGCGGTCCCCCTGCGCGTCAGGAGGAACTCGTGCTCGTCCGGGTAGAAGCCGTGATGCGCGAAGACCGTCCTGAGCAGGCGGTAGTGATCGTCGTAGATGTAGTAGCACCCGCCCGGCTCCGGAGCGCCGCCCGGCAGGTTCGTATAGGCGGGCGGGATGGCGATGGAGCCCTGCCACCAGGTCAGCACCGGCTGTGCCTTGCCGGTTTTGGGATCGCGATACGTCTGGACCTTGAAGTCCGTGTTCTGGAGGTCGGGGGAGGACAGGGGACGGAACCACACCGGATCGCCGGAGTTCTCGGACATCAGCGCCCCCGTCTGACCGAACACCGAGGTGCCGATGGCGTAGGGGCCGACGAAGATCCTGCCGCGAGCTGTCCCGGGCCTGTCGGCGGTCACCGTCACCCGCTGGGGGTGAAGGCCCGGCTCGGAGACGAAGCTCCATACGCCGGGGCCCGAAAGGATCGGCGGCGGGGTGGGTTCACTGCCGGACGGGGGAGCGGGCTCCGTCGCGCACAGGCGTGGCCGGTCGGGATGCGAACTCGCGGCGGCCGGGGACGGGCAGCTCGCGAAGGCGAACCCGACCGCCACCGCGCAGGCCCCCGCGGTGCGGCTCAGCCCTCTTCCGGTACCGCGAGCCCCTGGCCGGCGTTCCGTCATGTTCGGTCTCCTCACGGCTCTCCGCCTGCGACGCCAGAGCTGTCGCCCCGCTGGCGACGGTAGGTGTCATCGCGGGTCCGCGCCTGTGCGGTGGGCCATTCGGACGGATCACCTTCCCGGGTGCGGCTCCTGACGCCCCGGCAGCCGGGCCGCGAACTCCCGCACCGCCGCGCGCACGTCGTCCGCCGTCCAGTCCAGTCCCGCCGCGCTCACGGTCACTTCCGTGTAGGACAGATCCGGGCCGCCGCGGTTCCACCAGCCGGTGAAGAGGTACGTCCCCGTTTCCTCGGCCTGCCGTACCGCCGCCTCGGTGAGCACGTCGGAGTCGTACGGCAGCCAGACCTGGAACTGGTGGGTGTGCGGCTCGGCCGGGTGCAGCCGGGCCCACGGCAGCCCGGCTTCGGCGAACCCGTCCCGCAGCGCGTCGGCCACCACGCGCGCGTGGCGCACGTGGTCGGGCAGCCGGGGCAGCTCCCGGTCCAGCCCCACGAGTGCCGACAGCACGGTCGGGAACTGCTGGAAGAGCTTCCCGCCGTACCGGTGCTGCCAGGCCCTCGCCTCCTCCGTGAGCGTCCTCGGTCCCGCGAGCACGGCGCCGCCGAAGCCTTCGAGGGACTTGTAGAACGAGACGTAGACGCTGTCCGCGAGACCCGCGATCTCCGTCAGGGGGCGGCCGAAGTGGACGGTGGTCTCCCACAGGCGCGCCCCGTCGAAGTGCACGACCGCGTCCCGCTCCCGAGCCGCCTCGACGGCCGAGGTGAGCTCCTCCCAGGACGGCAGCACGAAACCCGCCTCCCTGAGCGGCAGTTCCAGCATCAGCGTCCCGAAGGGCTCCTCGAAGTCACGGATCTCGGCGGCAGTGGGAAGCCGGTGCGCCGCGCCGATCCGGACCGGGCGCAGACCGCTGACCTGGTCGAGGGCGTCCCGCTCATGGACCATGGGGTGGGCCAGCGGGTGCAGGGCGACCGCGCGGTCCCCGGTCCGGCCCGCCCAGCAGCGCAGCGCCACCTGCTGGGCCATCGTGCCGGTCGGGAAGAACACGGCGGCCTCCATGCCGAGGAGCGCGGCGACCCGCTCCTCCAGGGCCGTCACGACCCCGTTGCCGTAGACGTCAGCCTGCTGGTCGAGGTCGTACACCTCGTCCGCCGCGTCCAGCACCGCGAGCCGCTCGCGGAGCGTGCCGCGTAGGCCCTGGCGCTCCAGCGTCCGGTCCGCCCGCGCGAAGGCGGCGGCCCGCCGTGCCCGCATCCGTTCCTCGGCCGACTGCTCGTCGCTCTGATCCGCCGTATCGCTCATGCCCGGGATCATCCCGCGCCCCACTGCCCCGAACACCTGATTTTCGTACCGCGACGACGTGGGGAAACCCACAGCCTGTGGACGGCGCGATCGCCCCTCCGGCGAATAGCGTTAACATGACGAGAAATCGTCCGGTACCCCGAGCGGACTGGAACGGAAGGCCACCCTCGCGTGAGTACAGACCAACAGCCAGTCCCCAGGGACCGCCCCGCGCGGCTCACCGTCGGCGTCGTCGGCGCCGGCCGGGTGGGTCCGGTGCTGGCCGCGTCCCTGCAACTCGCCGGGCACCGTCCGGTGGCCGTCTCCGGGGTCTCCGACGCCTCCCGGCGGCGGGCCGCGCAACTGCTGCCCGACGTCCCGCTCATGCCGCCCGCCGAGGTCCTCCGCAGCGCCGACCTGGTCCTGCTCACGGTTCCCGACGACACCCTGCCCGGCCTGGTCACCGGCCTCGCCGAGACCGGCGCCGTGCGCCCCGGGCAGCTCCTCGTGCACACCTCCGGCCGGTACGGCGCGAAGGTACTCGACGCCGCCCTGCGCGCGGGCGCGCTGCCGCTGGCCCTGCACCCGGCGATGACCTTCACCGGCACCCCGGTCGACGTCCAGCGGCTCGCCGGCTGCTCCTTCGGCGTCACCGCCCCCGACGAGCTGCGACTGGCCGCCGAGGCGCTGGTCATCGAGATGGGCGGCGAGCCCGAGTGGATCGCCGAGGAGATGCGCCCGCTCTACCACGCGGCACTCGCCCTCGGCTCCAACCATCTGGTGACCCTGGTGGCCCAGTCCATGGAGCTGCTGCGCACCGCCGGTGTCGAGGCGCCCGACCGGATGCTCGGCCCGCTGCTCGGCGCCTCCCTGGACAACGCCCTGCGCTCCGGCGACGCGGCGCTCACCGGGCCCGTCGCACGTGGTGACGCGGGCACGGTCGCCGCGCACGTCGCCGAGCTGCGCAGGCACTCCCCGGGGACCGTCGCGGGCTACCTGGCGATGGCCCGTACGACCGCCGACCGCGCCCTCGCGCACGGACTGCTCAAACCGGAACTCGCCGAGAGCCTCCTCGGCGTACTGGCCGACGCGTCCACCGGAGCCACCGGCACCGGCGGCACGGGCGGCACCGAGGGGAACGACTGATGACCATCGCCCTGCTGAGCACCGCCGACGAGCTGAACGCGCGCGCACGCGAAGGCCGCCGCGCCGTCGTGATGACCATGGGCGCCCTGCACGAGGGCCACGCCACGCTGATCCGCACCGCGCGGGAGCTCGCCGGAGCGGACGGCGAGGTCGTCGTCACCGTCTTCGTCAACCCGCTCCAGTTCGGCGCGGGCGAGGACCTCGACCGCTACCCGCGCACGCTCGAAGCCGACCTGAAGATCGCCGAACAGTCGGGCGCCGACGCCGTGTTCGCCCCGTCCGTGGACGAGGTGTACCCGGGCGGCGAACCCGAGGTGCGGATCACCGCCGGCCCCATGGGCCGCCGGCTGGAGGGCGGCTCACGGCCCGGGCACTTCGACGGCATGCTCACCGTGGTCGCCAAGCTGCTCCACCTCACCCACCCCGACGCGGCCCTCTACGGCCAGAAGGACGCCCAGCAACTGGCCCTGATCCGGCGCATGGTGCGGGACCTGAACTTCGGCGTCGAGATCGTCGGCGTACCGACCGTGCGCGAGGCGGACGGCCTGGCCCTGTCCAGCCGCAACCGCTATCTCTCGCCCCGCGAACGGCAGACCGCGCTCTCGCTGTCCCAGGCACTGTTCGCGGGCCGTGACCGGCACGCGGCACAGGAGGCGCTGCGCGCGCGGGCCCGTGAGGTGCCTTCCACGCGCGCGCGTGCCGAGGCGCTCAGCGCCATAGGGGAGTCCCGCGCGGCCGCCGACGCGCACGCCGTCGCCAAGGCCGCCCCCGGGTCCGCCGCGGCCGTCCGGGCCGCCGCCCGCCTGGTCCTGGACGAGGCCGCCCGCCTGGAACCGCCCCTCGCACTCGACTACCTCGCCCTGGTCGACCCGTCCGACTTCACCGAGATCGACGACGACTTCACCGGCGAGGCCGTCCTCGCCGTCGCCGCCCGGGTCGGCAGCACCCGGCTGATCGACAACCTGCCCCTCACTTTCGGAACCCGCGAGACCTTCGGAGCCGCCTCGTGACCAGCACAGGCACCAGCACAGGCATACGACTGCACGCACCCTCCCCCGGCTGGTCCATCGCCGCGGACGTGGTCGTCGTCGGCTCCGGAGTGGCCGGTCTGACCGCGGCCCTGCGCTGCGAGGCCGCCGGCCTGCGGACGGTCGTCGTCACCAAGGCCCGACTGGACGACGGCTCCACCCGCTGGGCGCAGGGCGGCATCGCCGCGGCCCTCGGCGACGGCGACACCCCCGAACAGCACCTGGACGACACCCTGGTGGCGGGCGCGGGACTGTGCGACGAGGAGGCCGTACGGATCCTCGTCACCGAGGGCCCCGACGCCGTGCGCCGACTCATCGACACCGGGGCGCACTTCGACGAGTCCTCCGAAGGACGCCTGGAGCTCACCCGGGAGGGCGGCCACCACCGCCGGCGCATCGCGCACGCCGGAGGCGACGCCACCGGCGCGGAGATCTCCCGGGCGCTGGTCGAGGCGGTCCGCGCGCGCGGGCTGCGCACGATCGAGAACGCGCTGGTCCTCGACCTGCTCACCGACGCCGACGGCCGCACCGCCGGCATCACCCTGCACGTCATGGGCGAGGGCCAGCACGACGGCGTCGGCGCCGTGCACGCGCCCGCCGTGGTCCTCGCGACCGGCGGCATGGGCCAGGTCTTCTCCGCGACCACCAACCCGTCCGTGTCCACCGGCGACGGCGTGGCGCTCGCGCTGCGTGCCGGCGCGGAGGTCTCCGACCTGGAGTTCGTGCAGTTCCACCCCACCGTGCTGTTCCTCGGCGCCGACGCGGAGGGGCAGCAGCCGCTGGTCTCCGAGGCGGTGCGCGGCGAGGGCGCCCACCTGGTCGACGGCGACGGCGTGCGCTTCATGGCCGGTCAGCACGAGCTGGCCGAGCTGGCGCCCCGGGACATCGTCGCCAAGGCCATCATGCGGCGCATGCAGGAGCAGGACGCCGAGCACATGTTCCTCGACGCCCGGCACTTCGGCGCCGACATGTGGGAGCACCGCTTCCCGACCATCCTGGCCGCCTGCCGCGCCCACGGCATCGACCCGGTCACCGAGCCCATCCCGATCGCCCCGGCCGCCCACTACGCGTCCGGCGGCGTGCGCACCGACGCCCGCGGCCGCACCACGGTCCCGGGACTGTACGCGTGCGGCGAGGTGGCCTGCACCGGCGTGCACGGCGCGAACCGGCTCGCCTCCAACTCCCTCCTCGAAGGGCTCGTCTACGCCGAGCGGATCGCCGCCGACATCGCGGCGCGCCACGCCGGGGACGGGCTGCACGCGCGCGTGCCCGAACCGGTCGGGCAGCCGGAGACGCCCGCCCACCCGCTGCTGGCCCCCGAGGCCCGGTTCGCCATCCAGCGGATCATGACCGACGGCGCGGGTGTGCTCCGCTCCGACGCCTCCCTGACCAGGGCCGCCGACCAGCTCCAGCAGCTGCACGCCGAGGCCCGTGACGCCCTCGACGAGAACGGCAAGACCGCCGAGCCGGGAGTCGACACCTGGGAGGCCACCAACCTCATGTACGTGGCCCGGGTCCTGATCGCCGCGGCCCTGCTGCGCGAGGAGACCCGAGGCTGCCACTGGCGCGAGGACCGGTCCGGCCGTGACGACGCCGCATGGCGCCGCCACATCGTCGTACGGCTGAATCCGGACCGGTCGCTGGCCCTGCGCACCACCGACACCGCAGACTTCCCCCCGACCCGACAGCACCGTCCCCAGGAGCAGTGACAGAAGTGAGCACCGACGGCACCGACGACCTCCCTCTCGCCTCGAACGGCGGCTGCGGCGACGGCTGCGCCTGCGGGGAGGGAGGCGCCGAAGCAGACGTGTACCTCGAGTGCGGGCTCGACCCCGCGCTCGCCGGGCTGCTGGCCGACGCCGGACTCGACCCCGTGGAGGTCGAGGACATCGCGAACGTCGCCATCCAGGAGGACCTGGCGGGCGGCGTCGACGTGACGACCGTCTCTACCATCCCCGAGGACGCGGTGGCCACCGGCGACTTCACCGCCCGCGAGGCGGGCGTGGTGGCCGGTCTGCGGGTCGCCGAGGCCGTGCTCTCGGTGGTCTGCACCGACGAGTTCGAGGTCGAGCGGCACGTGGAGGACGGCGACCGGGTGGAGGCGGGACAGAAGCTCCTCACGGTCGCCACCCGCGCGCGAGACCTGCTGACCGCGGAGCGCAGCGCGCTCAACCTGCTGTGCCGCATGTCGGGCATCGCGACGGCCACCCGCGCGTGGGCGGACGCGCTGGAGGGCTCCAAGACCCGGGTCCGCGACACCCGCAAGACGACGCCCGGTCTGCGCTCGCTGGAGAAGTTCGCGGTGCGCTGCGGCGGCGGCGTCAACCACCGTATGTCGCTCTCCGACGCGGCCCTGGTGAAGGACAACCACGTCGTCGCCGCGGGCGGTGTCGCGCAGGCCTTCGAGGCCGTACGGGCGGCCTTCCCGGAGGTGCCGATCGAGGTCGAGGTCGACACCCTGCACCAGCTGCGCGAGGTCGTGGACGCGGGCGCCGACCTGATCCTGCTCGACAACTTCACGCCCATGGAGTGCGAGGAGGCCGTGGGCATCGTCGACGGCCGGGCGCTGTTGGAGGCCTCCGGCCGCCTGACTCTGGAGAACGCCGGGACGTACGCGGCCACCGGCGTGGACTTCCTGGCCGTCGGCGCCCTGACCCACTCCTCGCCGATCCTGGACATCGGCCTGGACCTGCGCGAGTCGGAGTAACGGCCATGCTGCTCACGATCGACGTCGGCAACACGCACACCGTCCTGGGCCTGTTCGACGGCGCGGACATCGTCGAGCACTGGCGCGTCTCCACGGACCCGCGCCGCACGGCGGACGAGATGGCGGTGCTGCTCCAGGGCCTGATGGGCATGCACCCGCTGCTCGGTGACGAGCTCGGGGACGGCATCGACGGCATCGCGATCGCCGCGACCGTGCCGTCCGTGCTGCACGAGCTGCGCGAGGTGACCCGGCGGTACTACGGCGACGTGCCCGCGGTGCTGGTGGAGCCCGGCGTGAAGACGGGTGTGCCGATCCAGTTCGACAACCCCAAGGAGGTCGGCGCCGACCGCATCGTCAACGCGGTGGCGGCCGTCGAGCTGTACGGCGGTCCGGCGATCGTCGTGGACCTCGGCACCGCGACCACCTTCGACGCGATCTCCGCGCGCGGGGAGTACGTCGGCGGGGTCATCGCCCCTGGCATCGAGATCTCGGTGGAGGCGCTGGGCGTCAGGGCCGCGCAGCTGCGGAAGATCGAGCTGGCCCGGCCCCGGAACGTGATCGGCAAGACCACGGTCGAGGCCATGCAGTCGGGCATCGTGTACGGGTTCGCCGGCCAGGTCGACGGGGTGGTGGGCCGGATGGCGCGCGAGCTGGCCGACGATCCGGACGACGTGACCGTGATCGCGACCGGCGGGCTGGCGCCGACGGTCCTCGGGGAGTCGTCCGTCATCGACGAGCACGAGCCGTGGCTGACGCTGATCGGACTGCGACTGGTGTACGAGCGGAACGTGTCGCGGATGTGAGCGCGTCCCACCGGCGGAACGTGGGACACGGCGTCCAGGCGAGTGGATCTCGCGCCACACCCACCCGTTAAGTCGTCTGTTATGTCGGGTTTGTCTGATTAGCGCGTATCTTCGGTGCATGCCCACGCCCTACGGATCCCGCGGCGGCATGGCGTTCGGCGCGACGGAGCTGCGAGTGCTCCGCCGCGCTCTCGCCCTCGCCCTCCATCCCGGCCCCGCCTCGGCCGAGGACGTCCAGGACTGCCTTCGCCTCGCCGATTCGCTCGACGAGGCGGTCCGCGAGGGCGCCCGGCTGCGCGCCTTCCTGGTGACCGACCTCGCCCGGTACCGCGCCGCGCTGCCCGGAACCGTCGCCGGGTACCTCACACTGCTGCGCGAGGCGCTGGGCGCCGGTTACCAGCCCGTGGCGGCCGACCTCGCGGCGCTCGGGGCGCTGCGCGGGAACCCCGCCGCCGCGAGCCTGCTGGAGCGCTGCCGGGCCCTGGCCGGCGGCGTGCGGAGTGCGCGAGCGGCGGTGTCCGGGGGGCCGGCCGTGCCCGCCTGCCGCGCACCCCTGTACGCCCCCAGGCTGACGGCGCTGCCCGGCGGTGCGGCCGGGGGCCAGGAGGGGGAATCGCCCAAGAAGCCCGCGGAGCGCCCCACCGAGCGCCCCCACCCCGGGCCGGAACCCGAGAAGCCGTCCCGTCCCATCCCCACTCCGGGTGAGGTCTTCCCCCGCCGCAAGCCGACGTCGCCGCCCTCCGGCCCGCCGCAGCAGCGGCTGGCGGCGGGCTGAACCGTGCCCCGTCCCGGACGGGCGGGCGGCGGTGGCTACCCTGGTCGCATGGACTACGTCTCCGCGCTTGTGCCCCCCATCGTGATGGCCGCCTTCTTCGTCGGGGTGGTCCGGGTGATCGTGAAGACCCAGAGCGGGGCCGCCAAGGCCAGGGAGGACGCCGCCGCCGACGCGGTCGCCGCGCGCGCGGAGGTCCTCGGGAAGACGCCCGCCGCCGGCGACGCCTGACGGACCCGGGCCCATCCGGAACGCGCCCCCTTTGTTCCTTTTGGCGCTTTGGGCGTGAAAAGTGCACGTCCGGCAGGCTATTTCCGTGCTCTCCCACTATGGTGCTGAGTTGTGCCTCGCCCACTGGGAGAACTCGAAGACGCGGTCATGACGCGGGTGTGGAAGTGGAACCGCCCGGTGACCGTTCGAGAAGTCCTCGAAGACCTTCAGCAGGAACGGTCCATCGCCTACACCACGGTGATGACCGTCCTGGACAATCTTCATCAGAAGGGCTGGGTGCGCCGCGAGGCAGAAGGCCGGGCCTATCGGTATGAGGCCGTCTCCACGCGGGCCGCGTATGCCGCCGCACTGATGAACGAAGCCTGGTCGCAGAGCGACAACCCGGCCGCCGCGCTCGTCGCCTTCTTCGGGATGATGAGCGACGAACAGCGCCAGGCCCTGCGGGACGCCGTACGCATCGTCCAGGGCCCGGAAACCCCGGATACCTCGGCCGATACCGATACCGGAGCCGAGAACCCCGGCCCCGCGCGGGACGCCGACGGGCGATAGCGTCCGCTCATGTCTGCAGAGCGCCCCGAAGTGACCGCAAAAGCCATCACCGTCCGACGGGCCCGCACCAGCGATGTGCCCGCGGTGCGCGGCCTCCTCGACGCCAACGTCCGCGCCCGCATCCTGCTCGACAAAGCGACGGTGACTCTTTACGAGGACATCCAGGAGTTCTGGGTGGCGGAACGGGACGACAACGGTGAGGTGGTCGGCTGCGGCGCCCTGCACGTGATGTGGGAAGACCTTGCGGAAGTCCGCACTCTCGCGGTCAAGCCCGGTCTGAAGGGTGCCGGTGTCGGCCACCAGTTGCTGGAGAAGTTGCTGCACACCGCGCGCTGGCTCGGTGTTCGACGAGTTTTCTGCCTGACCTTCGAAGTCGACTTCTTCGGGAAGCACGGCTTCGTGGAGATCGGCGAGACGCCCGTCGACACCGATGTCTACGCGGAGCTCTTGCGTTCCTATGACGAGGGCGTCGCGGAGTTCCTCGGTCTCGAACGAGTGAAACCGAACACCTTGGGCAACAGCCGGATGCTTCTGCATCTGTGATCGCCCGGCTTGGTCCGGCTATTCCGACGGTGCGAGTCATGCCCAGGTTCCCTATGTCCGAAACGCGCATGTTTCCGGGTAGGGATGACCCCTGAGTCTCTCCGGGGGGTTTGTGTTTTTCCCGCAAAAGCGGTTTGCTTTCCGACGTACTGCAGTACTGCATATATGAGAGGGCGGCGAAACGGCGTACGCCGCAGGCCCCGGCCCTTGTTGTTATCGATGAAAGGAAATCCGGTGGCACAGAAGGTTCAGGTCCTTCTTGTCGATGACCTCGACGGCGGCGAGGCGGACGAGACCGTCACGTTCGCGCTGGACGGCAAGACCTACGAGATCGACCTCACGACCGCCAACGCGGACAAGCTCCGTGGTCTTCTCGACCCCTACCTCAAGGGCGGCCGTCGCACCGGTGGCCGTGCCGCGGGCGGACGTGGCAAGACCCGCGTCGCCGCCGGGGGCAGCCAGGACACCGCGCAGATCCGCGCCTGGGCGAAGGAGAACGGTTACGAGGTCAACGACCGTGGCCGTGTTCCCGCGTCCATCCGCGAGGCCTACGAGAAGGCGAACGGCTGACCGACCGGCGGCCCGGCGCCTCCGCGCCGCAGCCGGATCCGGTGGCAGCGGGTCGCCACCGTGTCCACGAGTCGTACGAGATCGGGGGCGCCCCCCACGCCCCCCACAGCCGAAAGAGCCGGCAGCGGTGCCACGGTCCCGCGCCCCGGCTCGGGGGGCCGCAGCCACACGGCGGCCCCCAGCGCGTTCCGCCCGGGAGGCGGCGGAGCCTCCATGTGCCCGCCCGTGCCGAGCGCGATCAGGTCCGGGGCGAGCGCGCCCCACTCCAGCCAGTCCAGCAGCCCCGACAGTTCCTCGGCGCTGCCCGCGGCCACCAGAAACCGCATCCGGTCGCGCTGGAGGGCCACCGGAGAACCCGGCCCCAGATGTCTGAGCGCCGCGGCGCCCGCCTCGGCCGGCACGTCCAGCACGTCGAAGGCGAGGCCCGTGACAAGCCGGACCGGGTCCCCGGGCACTGTCGGCCACCCCAGTTCGTTCTCGTACCAGCGCCGGGTCGCGGCGCTCGGGTGGAGCCGTCGGCGGGGGAGGGGGATCGTGGAATCCATGGGCACCGTGCCAACCATGACAAGTCCAACCGCTGAAGGAACACACACGTTACGCTGGGTGTTCGGCTGAATGCGCAGCGTGCCCGAAATGGGCGCGCGCGGGCGTCCGGGGAGACGCAAGGTTGTTCGCCCGTAGCGGAGGGAACCGGTGCTCTCGGCATGGAGTGTCAGTCAGGACGGGTAAGACATCCCTAGTGGGAGGGGGCGACACGCAGGAAAGGCCGCCGCACGTTCGCCATCGGCGTACTGGCGAGTGGGGTAACTGCCTGGCCTGCGGGAACATCGTCTCGCACCATCGGGTTGGAGCAGGTGTCGGCGTTCAGGGTCAGGAACCGTGACTGGTTCCCACGCCAACGGAGGTGATCCGGACGGTGTCGGCAGTTGGAATGAGCGGTCCCCGCTTGCGGGACTAAGCTGCGGAAGGACAGCGAGGGGAGCGTCCCCTCATTGCCTGACCGCTCTGAGGAGCGATTAACGATGTTCGAGAGGTTCACCGACCGCGCGCGGCGGGTTGTCGTCCTGGCTCAGGAAGAAGCCCGGATGCTCAACCACAACTACATCGGCACCGAGCACATCCTCCTGGGTCTCATCCACGAGGGTGAAGGTGTCGCCGCTAAGGCCCTGGAGAGCCTCGGCATTTCGCTTGAGGCGGTCCGCCAGCAGGTGGAGGAGATCATCGGTCAGGGCCAGCAGGCCCCGTCCGGCCACATCCCCTTCACTCCCCGTGCCAAGAAGGTCCTGGAGCTGTCGCTCCGCGAGGCCCTTCAGCTGGGCCACAACTACATCGGCACGGAGCACATCCTGCTCGGCCTGATCCGCGAGGGCGAGGGCGTCGCCGCCCAGGTCCTGGTCAAGCTGGGCGCAGACCTCAACCGGGTGCGGCAGCAGGTCATCCAGCTGCTCTCCGGTTACCAGGGCAAGGAGACCGCCACCGCCGGCGGTCCCGCCGAGGGCACGCCCTCGACGTCCCTGGTCCTCGACCAGTTCGGCCGGAACCTCACCCAGGCCGCCCGCGAGTCCAAGCTCGACCCGGTCATCGGGCGCGAGAAGGAGATCGAGCGGGTCATGCAGGTGCTGTCCCGCCGCACCAAGAACAACCCGGTGCTGATCGGTGAGCCCGGCGTCGGCAAGACCGCCGTCGTCGAGGGCCTCGCCCAGGCCATCGTCAAGGGCGAGGTGCCCGAGACCCTCAAGGACAAGCACCTCTACACCCTGGACCTCGGTGCCCTGGTCGCCGGCTCCCGCTACCGCGGTGACTTCGAGGAGCGCCTGAAGAAGGTGCTCAAGGAGATCCGCACCCGCGGCGACATCATCCTGTTCATCGACGAGCTGCACACGCTGGTCGGTGCGGGTGCCGCCGAGGGCGCCATCGACGCGGCCTCCATCCTCAAGCCGATGCTGGCCCGCGGTGAGCTCCAGACCATCGGTGCCACCACGCTGGACGAGTACCGCAAGCACCTGGAGAAGGACGCGGCCCTGGAGCGCCGTTTCCAGCCCATCCAGGTCGCCGAGCCGTCCCTGCCGCACACGATCGAGATCCTCAAGGGCCTGCGCGACCGGTACGAGGCGCACCACCGCGTCTCCATCACGGACGAGGCCCTGGTCCAGGCGGCCACCCTGGCCGACCGCTACATCTCGGACCGCTTCCTGCCGGACAAGGCGATCGACCTGATCGACGAGGCCGGATCCCGGATGCGCATCCGCCGGATGACCGCTCCGCCGGACCTTCGTGAGTTCGACGAGAAGATCGCCGGTGTCCGCCGGGACAAGGAGTCCGCGATCGACTCGCAGGACTTCGAGAAGGCCGCCTCCCTGCGCGACAAGGAGAAGCAGCTCCTCGCCGCCAAGGCCAAGCGGGAGAAGGAGTGGAAGGCCGGCGACATGGACGTCGTCGCCGAGGTCGACGGCGAGCTGATCGCCGAGGTCCTCGCCACCGCCACCGGCATCCCGGTCTTCAAGCTGACCGAGGAGGAGTCCAGCCGCCTGCTCCGCATGGAGGAGGAGCTGCACAAGCGGGTCATCGGCCAGATCGACGCCGTCAAGGCGCTGTCGAAGGCGATCCGCCGTACCCGCGCCGGTCTGAAGGACCCGAAGCGTCCGGGTGGCTCGTTCATCTTCGCCGGCCCGTCCGGTGTCGGTAAGACCGAGCTGTCCAAGGCGCTCGCCGAATTCCTCTTCGGTGACGAGGACGCGCTGATCTCCCTCGACATGTCGGAGTTCAGCGAGAAGCACACGGTCTCCCGGCTCTTCGGTTCCCCGCCCGGATACGTGGGCTACGAAGAGGGCGGCCAGCTGACCGAGAAGGTCCGCCGCAAGCCGTTCTCCGTCGTTCTCTTCGACGAGGTCGAGAAGGCCCACCCGGACATCTTCAACTCGCTGCTCCAGATCCTGGAGGACGGTCGTCTGACCGACTCCCAGGGCCGGGTCGTGGACTTCAAGAACACGGTCATCATCATGACGACCAACCTCGGCACCCGGGACATCTCCAAGGGCTTCAACCTGGGCTTCGCGGCCTCGGGCGACTCGAAGACCAATTACGAGCGCATGAAGAACAAGGTCTCGGACGAGCTGAAGCAGCACTTCCGTCCCGAGTTCCTCAACCGCGTCGATGACGTGGTGGTCTTCCCGCAGCTCACGCAGGAGGACATCCTGCGGATCGTCGACCTGATGATCGGCAAGGTGGACGAGCGCCTCAAGGACCGGGACATGGGCATCGAGCTCTCCCAGACCGCCAAGGAGCTGCTGTCCAAGAAGGGCTACGACCCCGTGCTGGGTGCCCGGCCGCTGCGCCGCACCATCCAGCGCGAGATCGAGGACACCCTCTCGGAGAAGATCCTCTTCGGCGAGCTGCGCCCCGGCCACATCGTGGTCGTGGACACCGAGGGCGAGGGCGACACCAAGACCTTCACCTTCCGGGGTGAGGAGAAGTCCGCTCTGCCCGACGTCCCGCCGATCGAGCAGGCCGCCGGCGGTGGGCCGAACCTGAGCAAGGAGGCGTAAGCCGCGAGGCGACGCCAGAAAGGGGCCGGTGCTTTCGAGCACCGGCCCCTTTCGCGTATGCGCGGGATTCGCAGGGATGCCTACGAGAGCTGCCCGTCGTAGTCCGGCAGCTTGAACGTCTTCTCGGCGTGGCCGCCCGACAGGTCGGTGGCGCTGTTGCCGACGTTCGCGATGATCGTGTAGCCCTTGTTCTCGATGTCCACGCGCTGCGCGGTCTTGTAGGCGGCGACGTCCTTGAAGAGGTCGAGGAACCCGCGGACGTAGAGACCGTCGACCTCGTAGCCGTCGTGTTCGAGGTTGTACTCGGTGGGCCAGGAGATGATGCCCGGCCGGGCGGTCACGAAGAAGATGGAGACGCCGTGCTGCTGGGCGTACTTCGCGACGTTCAGAACCGGCTTGTTGGCCGGCTGCGGGAAGCTGAAGCCGAAGTCCGTCTCCAGCGTGGTGTTGTCGATGTCGAAGACGATCGCCTGCTTCTCGCCCGGCTTCGCGGCGGCGATGCGGTTCTGGACGTACGGCAGAGCCTGGTCCATGACGGACTGGCAGTCCTTCTGCCAGGTGGTGTAGTCGACCTTCGCGGAGCTGCTGGAGCTCGCGCCGGTCGCGGCGTCCGCCGGGGCGGCCGTGGCCGCGAGGGCGGCCACGGAGACGGCGGTCACGGAAATGCGGCGCGCCCAGGGGCGTGTGGTCATCGGTGGGGGTCCTCTCACGTCTTCCTGACAGGAGCATGATCCTTGGGGAGAGTGGCGCGAGGGGAACCGTAGGGTTACCGAATGGTAGGAGTACAGAGACGTGCATCACAATGACGCCGCGTGTTCACCGCCCCGCCGGTGACAAGCCGCACAGGCGAAATGTCCGGTACTAGCCGGGATAGTGGCGGTGCTTAACGGGGCAAAGTGGGACTTTTCATCCGGTGTCGCGATTGTGGATTCCGCCCTGTTGACGGCTCTGCCCGATGAGTCCGATTTCGTCAAGAAACATGGGTTTTGATGCTTCGGTACTAGCTTGTGTCGTAGCAGGGGGGTTTGAGTCCAGGCCGGATCGCGGGTTACCAAGGTTCTGCCCCGTCCGGCGGACGTCTGTGTGCCGGGTGGTCCCATGTCCCCGAACCCACGAGGTTTTGATGTTCAAGCGCGTTTCGACCCGTTCCTTCCGCACGTCCAAGCTCCGTTCCCGTGCGGCCGTCCTCGCCGCCGGTGTGGGCGTCACGGCCGTCGTGGGAGCCGGGGTCGCGAGCGCCGCCGCGCCGTCCGCCTCTTCCTGGGTGGACCCGGTGAAGAAGTACACGCTCAGCGCCAGCTTCAACCAGGCCGGCAGCCACTGGATGGCCAAGCACAGCGGTCAGGACTTCGCCGTGCCGACCGGTACCGATGTCATGGCCGCCCACGGCGGCACGGTCGTCAAGGCCGGCGGCAACGGCGCCGGTGACGGTCCCGCGTACGGCAACGCCGTCGTCATCAAGCACGGCAACGGCACCTACTCGCAGTACGCCCACCTGTCCCGGATCGACGTGAAGATCGGCCAGGTCGTCAAGACCGGTCAGCACATCGCCCGGTCCGGCAGCACCGGCAACTCGACCGGCCCGCACCTGCACTTCGAGATCCGTACGACCCCGAACTACGGCTCCGCGGTCAACCCGGTGGCCTTCCTCCACGGCAAGGGCGTGAAGCTCTAAGCTCCCGCCCTGCGGGCGCCCTCGTGCGCCTGTGTCACCAGGTCCACGGCGACCTCGAGAACGGCCTCGCGCTTCTTCTCGGGGTCGCCGTCCAGGTCCTGCATGACGAACATCCCGGCGTGCAGAGTGAAGATCGCGCTGATCGAGCGGACCTGGTCCACCAGGTCCGCTTCCGGGTCGATGATGATCTCGCGCAGGTCGCGCATGCGGTCCTTGAAGGTGTCGCCGATGCGCAGTTCCCGTACGGTCGCCTGGTTCTCCTGCATGAAGCGGAACAGCGGTGCCGCGTCGACCAGCGACTGGCTGTAGCGCCGTACGATCTCCTGCTTGGTCTCCAGGGTGTGGGGCTGCTGTCTGCCCCACTCGATCAGGTCGGCCATCGGTTTCGTCAGGTCCTCGAAGAGGCTGACGGTGATCTCTTCCTTCGTCTTGAAGTGGTAGTACAGGGCCGCCTTGGTCACGTCGAGCCGTTCGGCGATCTCCCGCAGGGAGGTCTTCTCGTAGCCCTGCTCGACGAAGAGTTCGAGCGCCACGTCCTGGATGCGCTGGCGGGTGTTGCCGCGACGCTGCTGCTTGGTGTCCATGGTGAGGCCCATCCTCGTACTCCTCGCGCTCTCGCGGAAACTTACCTGCCGCCCGGCTAGAAAACTTACTTGACGCCCGGCTAGTGCGGAAGTTACCTTCATATTGTAATCAACTAGCCGGGCGGCAAGTAAGTAGCGGTCGCTGGGGAGTGGGAAAAACATGGCGGACACGCAGTCGGCCCGGGCGGGCCGGGGGACAGCCGGAGAGCAGGACAAACCGCAGCGCAGTGTGCGCGTGGTGATCCTCGCTCTGATGATCGCGATGATGCTCGCGATGCTCGACAACATGATCGTGGGCACCGCGATGCCGACCATCGTCGGCGAACTGGGCGGGCTCGAGCACCTGTCCTGGGTGGTGACCGCCTACACACTGGCCACGGCCGCCGCCACCCCGATCTGGGGCAAGCTCGGTGACATGTACGGGCGCAAGGGCGCCTTCATGACCTCGATCGTGCTCTTCCTGATCGGTTCCGCGCTGAGCGGCATGGCCCAGAACATGGGCGAGCTGATCGGGTTCCGGGCCGTCCAGGGCCTCGGGGCCGGCGGTCTGATGGTCGGTGTCATGGCGATCATCGGCGACCTCGTTCCGCCGCGGGAGCGCGGCAAGTACCAGGGCATGATGGCGGGCGTCATGGCGCTCGCGATGATCGGCGGCCCGCTGGTCGGCGGCACCATCACCGACAACTGGGGCTGGCGCTGGTCCTTCTACATCAACCTGCCGCTCGGCGCCGTCGCGCTGCTGCTGATCAGCGCGGTGCTGCACCTGCCGAAGAAGCGGGCCGAGGCGCGCATCGACTACCTGGGCGCCGGGCTGCTGACCGTCGGTATCACCTCGATCGTGCTCGTGACCACCTGGGGCGGCACCGAGTACGCCTGGTCATCCGCGCGGATCATGGAACTGATCGCCCTCGGCCTCGTCGCGCTGACCGGCTTCGTGTTCTGGCAGACCAAGGCCGCCGAGCCGGTGCTGCCGCTGCACATCTTCCGCAGCCGCAACTTCACCCTGATGTCGGTCATCGGCTTCATCACCGGCTTCGTGATGTTCGGCGCCACCCTGTTCCTGCCGCTCTACCAGCAGTCCGTGCAGGGCGCCTCCGCGACCAACTCCGGTCTGCTGCTCCTGCCGATGCTCGGCGCGATGCTCGTGACCTCCATGGTCGCCGGGCGGGTCACCACCGACAGCGGCCGCTACAAGATCTTCCCGATCCTCGGTGGCGCCCTGATGATCGTCGGTCTGTATCTGCTGTCCCTGATGGACACCGACACCAGCCGCTTCACCTCCGGTCTGTACATGGCGGTCCTCGGACTCGGCATGGGCTGCCTGATGCAGGTCACCATGCTGGTCGCGCAGAACAGCGTGGAGATGAAGGACATGGGCGTCGCGTCCTCCTCGGCCACCCTGTTCCGCACGCTCGGCGCGTCCTTCGGCGTCGCCATCATGGGCGCGCTGTTCAACCACCGGGTCCAGGACGTGATGGCCGAGCGGGCCGGCGCCGGTGGCGCCAAGGTCACCGAGCAGTCCGCCCAGCTCGACGCGGCCCACCTGGCCAAGCTGCCGGCCGCGATCCGGGACGCGTACCAGCACGCGGTGTCCGCCGGTACCCACTCGGCGTTCCTGCTCGGTGCCGTGATCGCGGTGGCCGTGCTGATCGCATCGCTGTTCGTGAAGGAGGTCCCGCTCCGCGGCGGCGGCCAGAAGCCGTCGGACGGCGTGGCCGAGGCGACTCCGGCCCCCATCGCCGAAGCGGTCTGACGCCCCACGCAGGCCCCCTGCCCGACCGAAGGCCCCCGGCGCTGTCCGCCCCGGGGGCCTTCGGTTGTCGCGGCGCGCGAGCGCCGCTCAGGGGGTGCCGTGGCGCCAGGTCGCGGACACGGCCTACGGCAGCACCGGATAGCTGCCCGTCCTGGTCGGGGCGTGTTCCGGTAGCCACAGGACGGCCACCGCGCCCTCCGCCGGGACGTGTGGGGGCGAGCCCGGGGGGCGTACGTTGCGGAAGGTCAGGCGGGCGCCCAGGACGCGGGCCTGTCCGGCCGCGATCGTCAGTCCGAGGCCGTGGCCCTTTCCGGCGCGGTCCTTGCTGCCGGTACGGAAGCGGCTCGGTCCCTCGGCGAGCAGTTCCTCGGGGAAGCCGGGGCCGTGGTCGCGGACCCGGATGACCCGGCCCTCGACGGTGACCTCGATGGGCGGCCTGCCGTGGCGGGCGGCGTTGGTGAGCAGGTTGAACAGCACCCGCTCCAGGCGCCTCGGGTCGGTGGTGACCTCCGACTCGTGCACCACATGAACGGTGGCCGCCGGATCCTTGGCGGCCACGCGGCGGGTGACGAACTCGCCCAGCATGATGTCCTGCAACTCGGCCCGCTCCGAGGCGCCGTCGAGACGGGCCACCTCCAGGACGTCCTCGACGAGGGTGCGCATCGCCTTGGCCCGGTCCAGGACCAGCTCGGTGGGACGCCCGGGCGGCAGCAGTTCGGCCGCCGTGAGCAGTCCGGTCACCGGGGTGCGCAGCTCGTGTGCGATGTCGGCGGTGACCCGGCGCTCGGCGTCCAGCCGCTTCTGGAGGGTGTCGGCCATGGCGTCCACCGCGCGGGCCAGGTCGTCGGTCTCGTCCCGCACGACACCGCCGATGGCGTCCCGTACCCGGACGTCCGGCTCGCCGTTGGCGACCTGGTTCGCGGCGGCCGCGGCCTTGCGCAGCCGGCGCGACAGCTGCCCGCCGATGAGCACACCGAGCGCGCTGCCGCCGAGGACGACCGCGATCGAGCCGGCCACCAGAGCCTTGTCGAGGTCGGTCATCACGTCGCTGCTGCGGTCGGTGAAGTGGCTGTGCAGCGACAGGACGTGGCCGCCCTTGACCGGTACCGCCGCCCAGATGTCCGGTGACCCACCGCCGTGGTCGGCGACGAACGTCGCCCGTCGGCCGTCCCGGACCTTCTCGCGCAGCGCGGGAGGCAGATCCGGGTCGTCGGTCTCGACCCTCGGGAAGTTGGGCCGCCCGGACAGCTCGTAGTTGCGCTGGGCGAGCAGGAGGCGGTCGTCCGCGAGGTCGCGCGCGTTGTCCAGCATCGACACCCGGGCGGCGTTGTGCACGACCAGGCTGAGCGCGATCGCCACCAGTGCGCCGACCAGCGCGATGGCCGCGCTGAGTTTCCATCTGAGCCCGGTACGGATACCCGCGCGTGCCATGCGCCGGCGGACCGGTCGCCGTATGTACCCCCGCATGCCGTCCCGCTCAGGCCTTCAGCTTGTAGCCGAAGCCGCGGACCGTCTCGATCCGGTCCTGGCCGATCTTCGCGCGTAGCCGCTGCACATGAACGTCGACGACTCTGGTGTCCCCGCCCCAGCCGTAGTCCCACACGCGTTCGAGCAGCTTGTCACGGGAGAGCACCGTGCCCGGGGCCGAGGAGAACTCCAGGAGGAGCCGCATCTCGGTGGGAGTCAGCCCGACCGGCCGGCCCGCCCGGCGCACCTCCATGCCGTCGGTGTCGATCTCCAGCTCACCGAAGGTCAGCACTCCGCCGTCCATCGCCGAGGCGTCGGCGTCCGTGTGCGCGTCCTTGCCGGCGTGCCCGAAGCGGCGCAGCACCGCGCGGATCCGGGCGACCAGGACGGCACCGTCGAAGGGCTTGGTCACATAGTCGTCGGCGCCCGCCTCCAGGCCGAGGACGACGTCGATGGAGTCGGCCCGCGCCGAGAGCATGATCACCGGCACGGTCGACTCGTCGCGGATGCGCCGGCACAGGCTCACCCCGTCCAGGCCCGGGACCATCACGTCGAGGAGCGCGATGTCGGGGCGCCTGGCGCGGAACGCCTCCAGGCCCGACAGTCCGTCGGGCATCGCCGTGACCGCGAAGCCGTCCCGCTCCAGAGCGAGCTGGGTGGCCTCACGGATGACGTCGTCGTCCTCGACGAACAGGACATGGGTCTGATCTGCCATCCCGCTGCTCTCAGTCCTTGTGGTGCTGGGTCGTGGTGCTGGGTCTACGTGGTGCCGCGTCCACCGTCACTGGAGTGACGCGTCAAGCGTGTGTCCGGTTCACTACGGTCGGGTCGGTACGGGTGTCGGTACGGGTGTCGGTGCCGGGAGGCCGCCGTCCGCGTTGCCGTAGTCGGTGTGACGATACGTCTCGCGAACGAAATGGTCCTTGGCCCAGCCGAATGTGATCACGTTCTCGCCGGACGGGTCCGAGACCGGGTCGCCCTTGTCGTACACCTGCTGGGTCACGACCAGGCTGCTCCTGTCTATCTCCGCGTACACCGGGGACTCCTCGGTCTTGAAGACGTTCTCGTACCGGCCCTGCACCTTGCGGTACACATACGAGCCGACCCCCACCGCGTCGGCGCAGGTCAGCACGTTGACCACGAGGTCCTTCGAGGTGCCTCCGGTGAGATCGCCGTACGACACGTCGACAGGGTAGGCATCGCCGCACGGCGTCAGATACCGCTTCACCTCGGGCGAGACCTCCGGGTCGTGTCTGAGGAGGGAGACCGCGTCCACCGGCTTGTAGGCCTCCGACGGGCGGGCCGACGGTGAGGCCGCCACGCCCGCTCCGGCCACGGAGTTCCCCTTGGCCGGACCCTCGTCACGGGCGCCGGTGCCCCCGGTGCCACAGGCGGCCATGAAAAGGCCGAGGGCGGCGAGCACGGCCAGTGCCGTGATCGCCGCCTGGGAGGCCCGGTAAGCCGATGGGGGTCCCTCGTCGGTCAAGCCGCGCAACGCTCCCGCTCCTCACGCTCCAGCGCGCGTGCGTCCAGGTCGCGGGCCTCCAGCTCCTCGCGGAGCCGGGCGAGCGCCCGGTGCAGCGTGCTCTTGACCGTTCCGGCCGACATGCCGAGGGCGGCGGCCGTTTCCTCCGTGGACATCTGCTCCCAGTGTCGCAGCACCACGACGCTGCGCTGCTTCGGAGCCAGAACCTTCATGACGTCCATGAGGAGCGCGCGGTCGGCGTGCTGCTCCGTGGAGTCCTCCACACGGGCGTCCGGCAGCTGCTCGGTGGGGACCTCTTCCAGTTTTCGGGCCCGCCACCACTCGGTGCGCGTGTTGATCATCACGCGGCGCAGATAGGCGTCCGCGAGGCGCTTGTCCGCTATGCCGTCCCAGCGGCCGTACGTCCGGACCAGCGCCGTCTGGAGCAGGTCCTGTGCGTCGACCGGGTCCGGCACCAGCCGACGGGCGCTGCGCAGCAGCGCGTCCTGCCGGGTGCGGACATACTCCTCGAATTCGAGCACCTCGCCCTGCGCCATGATCAACATCCTCCCGTTCCCCGTGGGTACCCGGCCTCGTGCCGGTCGCGTTCTTCTCCCGGTTGGTCGTGCCGGGTACGAGGAAGAAGCTACGGAGCTGTTGTCACGACGCTGTGCGTAGCAGCCTGCGGCTAGCACTCGGCTGTCCGTCGGTTGTGTAACGGACGTGATTTCGGGGTAGGGAAGGCGGGCGTATTGTCCGTGTAAGTGGTTGTTTCAATGCGTCGAGTGCTGTGAAACAACCGACGGACTCTGTGACTTGGCCGTGCGTCAGCCCATCGGGAGCCGGTAGAGACCGCCGTGCAGCGGCTCCACCAGACCGTCCGCGACCAGCCCGTCCAGCGCGCGGGCGCGCTGCACCGGCTCGTGCCACACCCGCTCCAGCGCCGTTCTCGGCACCGGGGTGTGCGCCTCGCGCAGTACGGCGAGAAGCTTGCCGCGCACCTGACGGTCGGTACCGGCGTACGTCTGCCCGCGCCGCGGCGGCCCCTCGTGCTCCGGCTTGCCCGCCAGCCGCCAGGCGCACCGGTCGGAGATCGGGCAGCTCGCGCAGTTCTCGCTCTTCGCCGTGCACACCAGTGCGCCCAGCTCCATCGAGGCGGCGGCCCAGCGGGCGGCGGTCCCCTCGTCCTCCGGCAGCAGTTCGCGGGCGAGCCGGCGCTCCGCCGCGGTGGTGGCGTTCGGCGGGTACCGCACGCCGGTGACCGCACGGGCGAAGACCCGGCGCACATTGGTGTCCAGCACGGGGTGCCGCTGGCCGTAGGCGAAGGAGGCCACCGCGGCGGCCGTGTACTCGCCGATACCGGGCAGCGCGAGCAGCTGGGTGTGGTCCGTCGGTACGTCGCCGCCGTGCCGCTCCGTTATGGCGACCGCCGCGCCGTGCAGCCGCAGGGCACGGCGCGGATAGCCGAGCCGCCCCCAGGCGCGGACGGCCTCGCCGGGGGGCTCCTTCGCGAGGTCCGCGGGGCGGGGCCAGCGGGCCATCCACTGTTCGTAGACGGGCAGGACCCGGCTGACCGGGGTCTGCTGGAGCATGAACTCGCTGACCATCACACCCCAGGGGCCCGCCTCCGGGCGGCGCCAGGGGAGGTCGCGGGCGTGAGTGTCGAACCAGGCGATCACGGGGGTGTGGAGCTTCTCAGTCATGGCCCTCCCGATCCTGCCACGGGAACGGCGGGCAGGGTCCGTGGCGGCGCCGGGCCGAGCGGGCGGGACGCGAAGGGTGGCCCCGCGAAGGGCAGTTGCCGGAATGATGATCCGGAAAAGTTGGCGGCGGGCGGCGGGTGACGTGAGCAAGTGCACGGATCTCTCGTACAGTTTGCGCCGTGGGATCACTGCGCAATCCGGTCGGGCCGCTTCCCTCCTCCATCTACTGGCGTCGGAGGGTCGTCATGCTGTCGGCGCTCGGCGTGCTGGCGCTGCTGATCGCCTGGATCGCGACGGCGGGCGGCGGGGGCGGCGGGAGAAAGTCCGACGAGTCGGACGGCAAGAATCCCGCGTCCACGATCACACCCGGACCGTCCGCGACCGAGTCCGGGATCAGCCAACACCCCGGCGGGCGCGACGAGTCGGGCTCCGGAGGATCGGACGGCTCCGGGGGTTCCGGGGGCGACTCCGGTGCCGGTGACGGCGGCGGTGACGGCAAGGGCTCGTCGGGCGGCAGCGGTTCGGGCGGCGGTTCCGGCTCCGGGTCGGGCACCGGCTCGGGTTCGGGGTCGGGTTCCGGCGGGGCCGCGGACGGTACGGTCGTCGGCGCGGGCGCTGCCCTGCCGGCCTCCTCCAGCCTGCCCGACTGCACTTCCGGTGCGGTCCGGTTGAGCCTGCGCAGTCTGCAGAACTCGTACTCGCCGGAACAGACGCCGGCCTTCGAACTCACAGCGAAGAACTCGTCGTCGAGCGACTGCAAGATCGATCTGGGTCCGAAGAGCGCGGTGTTGACGATCACCGGGGCGGACGCCGACGACGCCTACTGGTCCTCCGCCGACTGCCCGAAGAGCACCGCCAGCCGGCTGTACCGGGTGGCGGCGGGCAGCGGCATCACCTACACGGTCAAATGGGACCGCAAGCCGAGCGCCCCGGAGTGCGCCACCCCCAAGCCCGGTTCGGCAGGCGCCGGAACCTACCTCCTGGAGGCGAAGTCCCGGGGCTTCAAGGTCGCACCGGCGTCGTTCGTACTGGACGCGGACTGACCGTTTCCGGCGCCTCCGGGGGTGTGGGGCGCCGGGGCGGTGTCAGACGTAGCGTTCCAGGATGGACGACTCGGCCAGGCGGGACAGGCCCTCCCGCACGCTGCGGGCGCGGGCCTCGCCCACGCCGTCGACGGTCTGGAGGTCGTCCACGCTGGCGGCGAGGAGCTTCTGGAGGCCGCCGAAGTGTTCCACGAGGCGGTCGATGATCGCGTTCGGCAGCCTCGGCACCTTGGCCAGCAGGCGGAAGCCGCGCGGTGACACCGCGGAGTCGAGCGCCTCGGGGGAGCCGGTGTAACCGAGGGCACGGGCCACCGTGGGCATCTCGAGCAGCTCGGCGTGGCTGAGCGCGTCCAGCTCGGACAGCGCCTCGTCCACCGTGCGGGAACGCTTGGCGGTCGGCTCGGGGACATAGTCCCGGACCACCAGCTCACGCTCCGGCTCCACGCCCGCGATCAACTCGTCCAGCTGGAGCGCCAGCAGACGGCCGTCCGTGCCCAGTTCGACCACGTATTCGGCGATCTCGGTGGCGATGCGGCGCACCATCTCCAGCCGCTGCGCGACCGCGGACACATCGCGGACCGTCACCAGGTCCTCGATCTCCAGCGCCGAAAGCGTCCCCGCGACCTCGTCCAGCCGGAGCTTGTAGCGCTCCAGCGTGGCCAGGGCCTGGTTGGCACGGGACAGGATCGCCGCCGAGTCCTCCAGGACCCGCCGCTGACCGTCCACGTACAGCGCGATCAGCCGCATCGACTGGGAGACGGACACCACCGGGAAACCGACCTGCTTGCTGACCCGGTCCGCAGTGCGGTGCCGGGTGCCGGTCTCCTCCGTGGGGATCGTCGGATCCGGGACCAGCTGGACCCCGGCCCGCAGGATCTTCGACAGGTCCGCGGAGAGCACGATGCCGCCGTCCAGCTTGCACAGCTCCCGCAGGCGCGTCGCCGCGAACTCGACGTCCAGCACGAAACCGCCGGTGCACATCGCCTCGACGGTCTTGTCCGAGCCCAGCACGATCAGACCGCCGGTGTTGCCGCGCAGAACCCTCTCCAGGCCGTCCCGCAGGGCCGTGCCGGGTGCCACCGCGCTCAGCGAGGCGCGCATCAGGCCATCGGAACCGGCACTCCCAGTGGATTTTCCGGGAGCCGCTGCCCGGTCATTGGCTGCCACTGCACTCCTCCGGTCGCAGGTTCGGGCACGCTCCCGTGCGCGCACTCGGTTCGTACGGACGGGCGAGACCAGGGCAAAGTCTACCGGCGGTCCTCGGACTCCCGTGGGGCCTCTCGCCGACGGGAGCGGGGAAGGACCCTGAGCGCGTCCCCCATGTCGGCCACTTCCAGTACCTTCATGCCGGTCGGAACCTTGCCCGGATCACTCGGCACGAGCGCGTGTGTGAAGCCCAGCCGGTGCGCCTCGGCGAGCCTGCGCTGCACACCGGTGACCCGTCTGACCTCGCCCGCGAGACCGACCTCGCCGATCGCGACCAGGTTCTTCGGCAGCGGGGTGTCGCTCGCCGCGGAGGCGAGGGCGAGGGCGATCGCGAGGTCCGCGGCCGGCTCCGAGAGCTTCACACCGCCCACGGTCGCCGAGTAGATGTCCCGCTTGCCCAGCGCGCTGATCCTGCCGCGCTGCTCCAGCACCGCGAGCATCATCGAGACGCGCGAGGTCTCCAGGCCGGAGGTGGTGCGGCGGGGCGAGGGGATCTGGGAGTCGACGGTCAGCGCCTGCACCTCCGCCACCAGTGGGCGACGGCCCTCCAGGGTGACCGTCAGACAGGTGCCGGGCACCGGCTCGGCGCGCCGGGTGAGGAAGAGGCCGCTCGGGTCGGCGAGGCCCGTGATGCCTTCGTCGTGCAGCTCGAAGCAGCCGACCTCGTCCGTCGCGCCGTACCGGTTCTTGACGCCGCGCACCAGTCTGAGGCGCGCGTGCCGGTCGCCCTCGAAGTGCAGGACCACGTCCACGAGGTGTTCGAGCAGCCGGGGACCGGCGATGGCGCCGTCCTTGGTGACGTGGCCCACAAGGAGCGTGGACATGCCCCGCTCCTTGGAGGCGCGGATCAGCGCCCCCGCCACCTCCCGCACCTGGGCCATGCCGCCCGGCGCCCCGTCGATCTCGGGGGAGGCGACCGTCTGCACCGAGTCCAGGATCAGCAGGGACGGCTTCACCGCGTCCAGATGGCCGAGCACGGCCGCGAGATCCGTCTCCGCCGCGAGATACAGGTGGTCGTCGAGCGCCTTGATGCGGTCCGCGCGCAGCCGCACCTGGCTCGCCGACTCCTCGCCGGTCACATAGAGCGTGGGGTGCTCCGCGCTCGCGGACTTCGCCGCCACGTCGAGCAGCAGTGTCGACTTGCCGACGCCGGGCTCGCCCGCCAGCAGCACCACCGCACCGGGCACCAGACCGCCCCCGAGCACCCGGTCCAGCTCCGGCACGCCGGTCGGGCGCGCGGTGGCCTGCCGGCCGTCGACCTGGCCGATGGGCAGCGCGGAGGAGGTGACGCGGCCCGGCGCCGTCGTCCGCACCGCGGGCGCGCCGTACTCCTCGACCGTCCCCCACGCCTGGCACTCGGGGCAGCGGCCGAGCCACTTGGCCGTCTGCCAGCCGCACTCCGTGCAGCGGTAGGACGGACGGTCCTTGGTGGTCTTGGTACGGGCAGCCATGCGGAAACCGTAGCCGCCGGCACTGACATCGCGGGTACCGGTTCGGACCGGACCGAGCCGCTCCGCCCGCCGGACCGGCACGCTCCCGGCCACGCGCCGTCACGAACCAGCCGCGGAACGAGGGGTTCCTGTCCCCTTATGAGGGATCGTTTCACCCGTACGGATTAAAACAGCTCAAGGTTCAAGAAGGGCCAGTCCACGGGCGCCTACGGTCGCACGGG
Source organism: Streptomyces sp. NPDC086787 (assembly GCF_044745865.1). Taxonomy (NCBI): domain Bacteria; kingdom Bacillati; phylum Actinomycetota; class Actinomycetes; order Kitasatosporales; family Streptomycetaceae; genus Streptomyces; species Streptomyces sp. NPDC086787. The sequence continues at coordinate 529,388 of NZ_JBIVBC010000003.1, forward strand.
TGATGAGCAGCAGTCCGGAGACCTCGACCCGCACGACCGGCGCGCACCGGGCGCGCCGGGAGGCGCGTGACCGTGCCGCAGCGCGCGCGGTGGCCCAGCGGCCGGCGGCGCGCTACGAGCCGTACCTGGACGGCCTGTTCACCTATTGCCTGTCGGTGCTGTGCGACCACGACGCGGCGACCGCCGCGCTGGGCGACGTCCTCGCGCTGGCCGAGCGGCGCGGACAGCGCGTCCCGGACGCGGACGGGGACCGCCGGGCCTGGCTGTACGCGCTGGCCCGCTGGGCCTGCCTGCGCAAGCTCGCCGAGGCCAAGCAGAAACGTCAGGCCACGCACGCGACGGGCCGCCCGGGCACCGCGAGGAGCACCGAGCCCTCGCCCGCCGACGAGGCCCAGGAACGGCGCCGCAGCGAACTCGCCCTGCTCGCCTGGCCGGAGGCCGCCGGGACCACCCCGGAGCAGCGCGAGGCACTCGAACTCGCCGTACGACACCACCTCGCCGCCCACGAGGTCGCCGCCGTACTCGGCATGGACCAGGCCCTCGCCCGCGAGCTGCTGTCCTCCGCCGCCTGCGAGGTGGAGCGCACACGCGCCGCCCTCGCCGTGGTCGAGACCGGCGGCTGCCCCGGCGTGGCCCTGCTCACGGGCGACCACCAGCTGGTCCTCAGCTCCGCCGTACGGCGTGAACTGGTACGGCACGTCGACGACTGCCCGCGCTGCCGCCGGGCCGCCGAGCACGCGGTACCGGGCCGCTGGCCCGGCGCCAGTGTCACGCCCGCCGAACTGCCCGTCCTGGAGGCGCCGCGCGCGGCCCTGCACGCCGCCCTGGCGCACCACTCGCGTGCGCGGGGCACCGCGCTGCCGCGCTTCGACCGGCGCGGCTTCCCCATGGATCCCAAGGACCGAGCCGCCCGCCGCGACCGGCTGCGCGCGCGTGCCGTCACGACGACCGTCGTCGCCACCGTCGTCGCCGCCCCGGTGTTCGCCCTGTGGGCCGCCTACCGCGGCTCGCCCGCCGAGGGCGAGCAGGACGGCCGGGGTCCCAGCGCCAGCCGCATGGACGGCCCCGGCGGGCTCCGCGGCGACCCGGCCGGAGACTACGAGAACGCCGGGAACACCGGCGTCGGACCCGGCGTGCGGCACGGCAGGGGCGGGAAGTCCGATGTGTCCGTCGAGGTCATCAGCGTCGCCGGGGCCGGTGACAAGGGTGCGGCCCGGCTCACCGTGTCGGCCCGCACCAGCGGCGACACCACCCTGATCACCCTCACCGCCGCGGGCCCGGAACCGGTCCGCTGGTCGGTCGCCACCTCTGCCGCCTGGCTGCGGCTCAGCCGGTCGGGGGGAACGCTCCGGCCCGGGGACTCGGTGACGGTCAGCGTGTACGTCGACCGGCTGCGCGAGCCGAGCGGGCACTGGAGCGCCAAGGTGGCGGTGTCCCCGGCAGGCGCCGTCGTCTCCATCGACGGGTACGGCCCCGTGCCCACCGGTCCGACGGTCCCGGACACCCGGCCCCCGACCGCCGACCCGGACCCGGACCCGGCCCCCACGTCCGCCGACCCCACCGACCCGGCCACGCCCACGGACCCGCCGTCCGCCGACCCGACCCCCACACCCACCGACCCGACCCCGACCGACCCGGCGCCGCCCACCAGCCCGCCGACGGACGGCGGGAGCGACACCCCCACTCCCTCGGGGGGATAGTGCGGACAGGCCGGGGGACAGGCGGGTGCGGACGGTCAGTCGGCCTTGCGCACCGGATCCGCCGGGTGCGGCGCCAGCAGCGGCAGCGCGGACGCCAGCCGCTCCTCGCACAGTTCGACGAGCCGGTCGTAGCCGGCCTTGCCCATCAACTCGATCAGCTCGGGCCGGTAGGAGACGTACACGGGATCGCCCGCCCCGTGCGCGGACGTCGCCGACGTGCACCACCAGTGCAGGTCGTGGCCGCCCGGACCCCAGCCGCGGCGGTCGTACTCACCGATGGAGATCTGGAGCACCCGCGTGTCGTCGGGCCGGTCGATCCAGTCGAAGGTGCGGCGCACCGGCAGCTGCCAGCAGACGTCCGGCTTGGTCTCCAGCGGCTCGCGTCCCTCCCGCAGGGCCAGGATGTGCAGCGAGCAGCCCGCGCCGCCCGCGAAACCCGGCCGGTTCTGGAAGATGCACGACCCCTGGAAGGGGCGGGTCTGACGGGAGCCCTCGTCGTCCTCGGAGACCCAGCCGTGCCGCACGCCCTCGTCGTGGTTCTGCCAGATGTCCGGTGTGAGCCTCGCGACGTGTCCGGCGACCCGCTTCTCGTCGTCGTCATCGGAGAAGTGCGCGCCCAGGGTGCAGCACCCGTCGTCCGCGCGGCCCGCCTGGATTCCCTGGCAGCCGCTGCCGAAGACGCAGTTCCAGCGAGAGGTCAGCCAGGTCAGGTCGCACCGGAAGACCTGCTCGTCGTCCGCCGGATCGGGGAACTCCACCCATGCGCGGGCGAAGTCCAGTCCCTTCTCGTCGGCCTCCGACCCAGCCTTCGGTTTCTTCGCCGGTTTCGGCGCTTTCACCTGTGAAGAACCGCTGGAGGATTTGGCGTCCTTGTGGTCCTTCGCCTTTTTCGTCTTTGGCACTCGTCCAGGGTATGTCGCCCAGGGGTGCTCCGGGGACGGCCCCGGTCCGGGGTGGCAGTAGCGTTTCGTACATGAGACTCGGTGTCCTCGACGTGGGATCCAACACGGTGCACCTGCTGGTGGTGGACGCGCACCCCGGTGCGCGCCCGCTGCCCGCGCACTCGCACAAGGCGGAGTTGCGGCTCGCGCAACTCCTCGACGAGGACGGGGCCATCGGGCCCGCAGGGGTCGACAAGCTGGTCGGCGTCGTGCACGAGGCGCTCCAGGCGGCCGAGGACAAGGGCGTCGAAGAACTGCTGCCCTTCGCCACCTCCGCGGTCCGCGAGGCCACCAACGCCGACGACGTCCTCGCGCGCGTGCGTACCGAGACCGGCGTCGAACTCCAGGTCCTCAGCGGTGCCGAGGAGGCCCGGCTGACCTTTCTCGCCGTCCGCCGCTGGTTCGGCTGGTCGGCGGGAAAGCTGCTGGTCCTGGACATCGGCGGCGGCTCCCTGGAGATCGCGTACGGCATCGACGAGGAGCCGGACGCCGCGGTGTCGCTGCCGCTGGGCGCGGGCCGGCTGACCGCCGGCTGGCTGCCCGGGGACCCGCCCGGCGCGGAGCCGATAAGGGCGCTGCGCCGCCATGTGCGGGCCGAGATCGCCCGCACGGTGGGGGAGTTCGCCCGGTTCGGCGCCCCCGACCACGTGGTCGCCACCTCCAAGACCTTCAAGCAGCTGGCCCGTATCGCGGGCGCCGCCCGCTCCGGCGACGGCCTCTACGTCCAGCGTGAGCTCAAGCGCGTGTCCCTGGAGGCCTGGGTGCCCCGGCTGGCCGGTATGACCGCCGTCCAGCGCGCCGAACTGCCCGGCGTCTCCGAGGGCCGCTCCGGCCAGCTCCTCGCGGGTGCCCTGGTGGCCGAGGCGGCGATGGACCTGTTCGGCGTGGAGAACCTGGAAGTCTGCCCCTGGGCCCTGCGTGAGGGCGTCATCCTGCGGCGCCTGGACCACATGGGACCGGCGTAGGGCCCGACCGGGCAACGCGCGGGGCGCACCGGCCCACCGCGGGCAATGGCGAACCTCACAACGGCGAACAGTCACCCCGCTCCGCGCCGTGGACACCCCGTAATCTGTCCCCCGTGGCAGAACCAAGGGACGTTGTCCGCATTCCGGATGCGAAGGTCGCCCTGTCGACGGCCTCCGTCTACCCGGAGTCGACGGCGACGGCCTTCGAGATCGCCGCGCGCCTCGGGTACGACGGGGTCGAGGTGATGGTGTGGACCGACCCGGTCAGCCAGGACGTCGAGGCGCTGCGCCGGCTCAGCGACTACCACCGCATCCCGATCCTGGCCGTGCACGCCCCCTGTCTGCTGATCACCCAGCGCGTGTGGTCCACGGACCCCTGGGTCAAGCTCCAGCGCGCCCGCGCCGCCGCCGAGAAGCTCGGCGCGAGCACCGTCGTGGTGCACCCGCCGTTCCGCTGGCAGCGGCAGTACGCCCGTGACTTCGTCGCCGGGATCTGGCGCATGGCGAACGAGACGGAAGTGCGCTTCGCCGTCGAGAACATGTACCCGTGGCGCTACCGGGACCGCGAGATGCTCGCCTACGCCCCCGACTGGGACGTGACCAAGGACGACTACCGCCACTTCACGATCGACCTCAGCCACACGGCGACGGCCCGCACGGACGCCCTCCAGATGATCGACCGCATGGGCGACCGCCTCGGACATGTGCATCTGGCCGACGGCAACGGTTCGGCGAAGGACGAGCACCTGGTCCCCGGCCGTGGCACCCAGCCCTGCGCCGACCTGCTGGAGCGGCTCGCCCACACCGGTTTCGGCGGCCATGTCGTCATCGAGGTCAACACCCGGCGGGCCATGTCCAGCGCCGAGCGCGAGGCCGACCTCGCCGAGGCGCTGGCCTTCACCCGCCTGCACCTGGCCTCCGCGGTGAGGGTGCCCCGGCCGTGAGCAGCACGAGCGAACCCGCCGCCGTACCCCCCAGGCGCGGCCGCGGCCGCCCCCCGCGCGGGGAGTCCACCGACACCCGTGACCGCATCCTGACCGCGGCCCGTGAGGAGTTCTCCGAGCGCGGCTACGAGAAGACCTCCGTACGCGGCATCGCCAAGGCCGCCGGAGTGGACTCGGCCCTGGTGCACCACTACTTCGGCACCAAGGAGCAGGTGTTCGAGGCGGCCATCGAGGTCGCCTTCGCCCCCGCGTTCAACGCCCCCGGCGCGGTCGCGGACGGCCCGCTCGACGGGGTCGGCGAGCGGCTCACCCGCTTCATCTTCGGTATCTGGGAGAACCCCACCACGCGTACGCCCCTGCTGGCGATCGTCCGCTCCGCGGTCAACAACGACACCGCGGCCGCCGTCTTCCGCCGGCTGATCGGTGCCCAGCTGCTGCGCCGGGTCGCCGCCCAGGTGGAACGGGAGGACGCGGAGCTGCGCGCCGAGCTGGCGGCGGCACAGCTGGTGGGGTGCGCGATGCTGCGGTACGTGATCAAGGTGGAGCCGCTGGCCTCGGCGGATCTGGAGCAGATCGTGGCCCGGGTGGCGCCGGTGGTCCAGGGCCATCTCACGGCGCCCTGACCACTCTCCGCGAGACACACGTCCCGCATTTCGGACACCGTGTCCCGAGCCCTGGATGACCGGCGTACGCTCGTTGGCACATCAGAAGTCTCTCTGATCGCAGTCTCTGAAGGAGCGAGCGAGATGCCCGAGCTGAGGTCCCGTACCGTCACCCACGGCCGCAACATGGCGGGCGCCCGCGCCCTTATGCGCGCCTCGGGTGTACCCGGTGCGGACATCGGCCGGAAGCCGGTCATCGCGGTCGCCAACAGCTTCACCGAGTTCGTGCCGGGCCACACCCACCTCCAGCCGGTCGGCAGGATCGTCAGCGAGGCGATCAAGGAGGCGGGCGGCATCCCGCGCGAGTTCAACACCATCGCGGTGGACGACGGCATCGCCATGGGCCACGGCGGCATGCTGTACTCGCTGCCCTCCCGGGACCTGATCGCGGACTCGGTCGAGTACATGGTCGAGGCCCACTGCGCCGACGCCCTGGTCTGCATCTCCAACTGCGACAAGATCACCCCGGGCATGCTGATGGCCGCGCTGCGCCTGAACATCCCGGCGGTGTTCGTCTCCGGCGGCCCCATGGAGGCCGGCCGTGCCACGCTCGTCGACGGCACGGTCCGCACCCTCGACCTGGTCGACGCGATCTCCGACGCGGTGAACGACAAGATCTCCGACGAGGACATCCTCCGAATCGAGGAGAACGCCTGTCCGACCTGCGGCAGCTGTTCCGGCATGTTCACCGCCAACTCGATGAACTGCCTGACCGAGGCCATCGGCCTCTCCCTGCCCGGCAACGGCTCGGTCCTCGCCACCCACACCGCACGCAAGCGCCTCTACACCGACGCGGCCCGCACGGTCATGGACATCACCCGCCGCTACTACGAGCAGGACGACGAGACGGTCCTGCCCCGCTCCGTCGCCACCTTCGCGGCCTTCGAGAACGCGATGGCCCTCGACATCGCGATGGGCGGCTCCACCAACACGATCCTGCACCTGCTGGCGGCCGCCCAGGAGGCGGGCGTCCCCTTCGGCCTCGAACAGATCGACGCGGTCTCCCGCCGGGTGCCCTGCCTGGCGAAGGTCGCCCCGAACGTCGCGAAGACCCGCACGTACTACATGGAGGACGTGCACCGGGCCGGCGGTATCCCCGCCCTGCTCGGCGAGCTGCACCGCGGCGGCCTGCTGAACGAGGACGTGCACTCCGTGCACAGCCCGTCCCTGGCCGACTGGCTGAAGACCTGGGACGTGCGCGGCGGCTCCCCGTCCGCCGACGCGGTCGAGCTGTGGCACGCGGCCCCGGGCTGCGTCCGCTCGGCGGAGGCCTTCTCGCAGTCGGAGCGCTGGGAGGCGCTGGACGAGGACGCGGCGGAGGGCTGCATCCGCAGTGTCGAGCACGCCTACTCCAAGGACGGCGGCCTCGCGGTCCTCCGCGGCAACCTGGCGGTCGACGGCTGCGTGGTCAAGACGGCCGGCGTGGACGAGTCGATCTGGACCTTCGAGGGACCGGCTGTGGTCTGCGAGTCGCAGGAGGAGGCCGTCGAGAAGATCCTGAACAAGCGGATCACCGACGGCGACGTGGTCGTCATCCGCTACGAGGGCCCCAAGGGCGGCCCCGGCATGCAGGAGATGCTCTACCCGACGTCCTTCCTCAAGGGCCGCGGCCTGGGCAAGACCTGCGCGCTGATCACCGACGGCCGCTTCTCGGGCGGCACCTCCGGGCTCTCGATCGGCCACGCGTCCCCCGAGGCGGCCTCCGGCGGCACGATCGCCCTGGTCGAGGACGGCGACCGGATCCGCATCGACATCCCGGGCCGCACCATCGAACTGCTCGTCGACGACGCCGAACTCGCGCGCCGCGAGCGGGCACTGGGCGGGGTGTACGCGCCGGGCAACCGCGACCGCAAGGTCACGGCCGCCCTGCGGGCCTACGCCGCCATGGCGACCAGCGCCGACAAGGGCGCCGTGCGCGACGTGAGCAAGCTGGGCTGACCCGGGCGGCCCGCGCGGCGGCTCACCAGGCCGACGGGTCCCGCCCGTCCACGGCGATCATCGAACCGTCGGGGCCGGCGCCGTACACATGGCCGTGGGCCACCAGCGGGGTCGGCATCGTGGCGGGCAGCGTGTCCGAGTCCGTGGCGAGGCGCGGCGTGGTCTGTCCGAGCAGGTGCCCGCTGCGGGCGTCGGCGGCGAGGAGCCGTCCGTCGGCGGCCGTGATGTACACATGGGAGCGGTCGGCCGCCGGAATCGAGGCGTTGGTGACGGACGTCTCCAGGAGCCACAGCCGTCGCCCGGTGGTCAGGTCGAACGCCTCCAGCGCGCCGCCGTCCGAAAAGAGGTGGACGATCCCGCCGTGCACGCCCGCCTGGGGAGCCGAGCGGGCGATGGGCAGCGCGATACGGCGCGAGCTCTTCGAACCCGGGGTGTAGCGCACGATCGCGGTCGTGTTCCCGGTCGCCCAGTTGGTGGACAGCAGCACCAGCGAGCCGTCCGAACTGCCCACCGGATTCAGGTCCCCCGCCAGCCGCGCCGTCCAGCGCACGTCGCCGGAGGCCGGATCCAGGGCCGTGACCCGGGTGTGCGTGCCCCCCGCGGAGACGGTGGTCGCGTAGACCAGCGGATCGCCGGCGAAGGTGGCCAGGTAGGGGAACTCGGGGGCGGCGGGCCGGTGCTTCCACTTCGTCCTGGCGGTGGCGGTGGAGAAGCCCGTGACGGATCCGTCGCTGTCGGCGGCGAGGACCATGTCGCCGGCCGCCACCATCAGCCCGGACACGGGCACGTGCCACGTCCACCGGGTACGGCCCGACGCCGGATCCAGCGCCACGACCCGACTCCCGCCGTCCGCGGGCACCACCAGCAGCCCGCCCGCCAGCGCCGGTGCCGAGCTGACGCGCTCGTCGGACAGGGGCCGCCGCCATCGCACGCTGCCGTCGGCCGCGTCGAGCGCGTAGGCGAGCCCGGAGCGGTAGCACAGCAACGCCTCCGCGCCGTAGACGCATTGAGGCATGTCCGCGCCCTTGCGGACGGCCTTGGCCTGCCACGGGTGGAACGCCGCCGCGGTGTCGCCGACGTCCTTTGCGGCGGGCATGGGCGTACGGTCGTGGTCGCCGAGCCACTGCACCGAGCCGAACACACCGCCCAGCACCACCGCGACCGCTCCCGCGGCCAGCGCCGCACGTCTCCGCAGCCGCCTCGGCGTACGGGCGCCGCCGGGCTCCCCGGCGTCCGGCGCGGCCTGCGCCCCGGACTCCGCCGCGCTCTCCTGGGGCGATTCCTTGGGTGATTCCTGGTGGGGCGCGTCCCCCTCCCACCGCACCGGCACGAACGCCTGCGTGTCGTACGAGGCCGCCATCGAGCGCAGCTCCCGCACGATCTCGTCCGGTGTCGGCCGCTCCTCGGGCTCCTTGGCCAGGCAGCGCAGCAGCAGCGGCGCCAGGTCGCCGGGCACGCCCGTCAGATCGGGCTCGTCGTGCACGACCTGGTAGGCGACGATGTAGGGGCTGTCGGAGCCGAACGGTCCACGCCCGGTCGCCGCGTGCACCATCACCGAGCCGAGCGCGAAGATGTCGGCGGCGGGTCCCACCTCGCGCGGCCGCCGGAACTGCTCGGGAGCCATGAACGGCGGGGTACCGATCAGCTTGCCGGTCTCGGTGCGCAGTTCGCTGTCGTTGGGCCGGGAGATGCCGAAGTCGATGACCTTCGAGCCGTCGTCGGCGAGCAGCACGTTGCTCGGCTTGAGGTCCCGGTGCACGACCCCCGCCCGGTGGATGTCACGCAGCGCCTCCGCGAGCCCGGCCATCAGGAGGCGCAGTCGCGCGGGCGGCATCGCGCCGTTCCGCTTGACGTGGTCGGCGAGCGTGGGCCCGGGGATGAAAAGCGTGGCCATCCAGGGCCGATCGGCCTCGGGGTCGGCGTCCACGACGGGCGCGGTGAAGGCTCCGCTCACCTTCCGGGCGGCCGCCACCTCCTGCCGGAAGCGGTCCCTGAACTCACGGTCCTTGGCGAGTTCGGCGTGCACGACCTTCACGGCGAGCTTGAGCCCCGAGGTGCTCCGGGCCAGGTGCACCACACCCATACCGCCCGAACCCAGCCGTGACTCCAGCCGGTAGTGACCGGCGTATTCGGGAAGTTCCGCTTCCGCTTCGGAGCCGGTGTTCCTGTGCCGTGCCATGGAACCCCCCGTACCGATCGTCCTCACCTGCCGCGCGACGCAGGGAGCCTAGTCGATGACGCGTGCGAGACAGAGGCGGCGTGCCCGTTCGTGCGTACGAATCGCGACCGTGTGCTTTCGTTTCCGACCGAACTTTTGGCCGAATTTCCAGCCGAAAGGGAACCGGCGAGGACCCGTGCGCCGTCCCCCTCATGGAGTGCAACGGGGGGAGTACACCATGTCAGTCGACCGTGCCCAGGCGGCCGCGAACACCACTGCCACGAACACCTACGTGACCGCGCCGGGCGTCACCGTGAACGTCCGCAGCGGTCCCGGCACCAGCTTCAGCGTCGTCCGCTCCCTGCCGGGCGGCAGCCACGTCACGATCCGCTGCCAGACCACGGGCACGACGGTGACCGGCCCGTACGGCACCTCGAAGATCTGGGACTGCATAGGCAACGGCCAGTACGTCTCGGACACCTACGTGCACACGGGCAGCGACGGCTTCGTCGCCTCCCGCTGCTCCTGACCCGGTACGCAACCCCGTACGGAGCGGGCGGGGAGCGCGGAGCCATAATCGTCCCGTGAGCGACGAACCCGGCCCCCGCCCCGAGCCCCTGCGATTCTTCGGCACGTCCTGGGTGGACCACGACGACCGCTACCCGGCCCGCCGGGCCGGCGTGGCCGTCGGCTCGCTCGCGGCGGCCGTCGTCTCCGCCCTCGTCCTGCGCCTCGCCTACCAGGGGCTTCAGATCGCGGACACCGGCTCCTTCGTGAACGTGCTGGTGGTGACGATGTTCACGGTCTGCAGCGCGCTCGCATTCCGCAACACGTGGGACGGCTTCGGCAGACGACTCGACCCCGACCGCCAGGCCTCGCTGCGCGGGCTGCTGGCCATCGGCTTCGTCGGGTCGCTCCTCGCCTACTTCGTCCGCTCCCTCACCGAGGCCCCGGGCGAGAAGCTGCACCGCGAGGAGTACGAGCAGGCGCGCGAGGAGTACACCCGCCGCACGGCACGTCGCACGGGCAACCCCGCGCGGAAGCGGCGCGGGTAGCAGCGGGCGCCGCCCGGGGCGGGGGCGGTCCGGGCGGGGCGTGGCCGGGTCGTCGTAAATCCCCTGTCGCCACCGTCTCCGCGCCCGCCACCATGGCTCCATGACCACGACCCCCTCCCAGGCAGCCCGGGCCCACTCCTTCAACGGCGCCGCGGCCCAGTACGCCGCCAACCGCCCCTCCTATCCGCCGGCCCTCCTCGACGCCGTCGAGGAACTCTCCGCGCGCCCCCTCGAAGGCGCCCGGGTCGTGGACGTGGGCGCCGGTACCGGTATCGCCACGGCGCTGCTGCGCGCGCGGGGCGCCGACGTGCTGGCGGTGGAGCCCGGCGACGGCATGGCGGCCGAGTTCCGCCGGGTCCTGCCCGAGGTCCCGATCGTGCGGGGCAGCGGCGACGCCCTGCCGCTGGCCGACGCGAGCGCCGACCTCCTCACCTACGCCCAGGCCTGGCACTGGACGGACCCGGCCCGTTCGGTGCCGGAGGCGCTGCGCGTACTGCGCCCGGGCGGCGCGCTGGCGCTGTGGTGGAACACCGATGCCGCGGACGTCGAGTGGATCACCGAGGCCGCCGCGCGGGCCGGCCGGTTCTTCGGCCTCGACCTCGCCGCCGAGAAGCGCGCGGCCGCCGACCGGACCGGCCTCGCCGACCCCAGCGGCCGGCTGCGGTTCACCCGCCGCACGGTCCGCTGGAGCCGCCGGGTGCCCGTCGCCACCCATCTCGCCAACGTGGGCAGCCACTCGGCCTTCCTCGTCACCTCCGAGGAGCGCCGGACCGCCTTCCTCGAAGAAGAGCGCGCCCACCTGCTGAAGGTCTTCCCGGACGGCTTGGTCGAGGAGACCTACGACGTGCTGCTGCTGGTCGCCACGAACACCTGATCGCGCGCGGCGGCCCACCCCTCCAGAGCCGCCGCGCACGCCCGGTCCACATACCCGAGGCCGCCCAGTTCAAGGCGCACCTTCCGGCCGTGCGGCACCTCCTCCAGCGCGTCCAGCAGCTTCGGCAGCCGCAGGAACGTCGCGTGCCCACGCACCCGTACGACGATCCCCGCCTCCCCGCGGTCCTCGCTCTCCACGTGCACATGGCTGATCTCCCACGCCGTCTTCGCCACCGACAGCGCGATCCCGACCAACACCCCTTCGAAGAGGTTCCCGACGACGATCACGCCCGCCGTCACCCCGAGCACCACGACCTCTCCACGGTGCCCGTGCCACAGTCCACGCAGCTCCCGCACCGGGACGAGCTTGCAGCCCGCGTGCACCAGCAGCCCGGCCAGCGCCGCCACCGGAACCGCCCCGAGCACCCCGGGAAACAGGGCCGCGAACACCACCAGCCACACCCCGTGCAGCACCCGGGACGCCTTGGTACGCGCCCCGGCCTGCACGTTCGCCGCGCTCCGCACGATCACCGCGGTCATCGGCAGCGCGCCCAACAACCCGCACACCGTGTTGCCCGCTCCCTGTGCGATCAGCTCCTTGTCGTAGTCCGTGCGCGGACCGCGGTGCATACGGTCCACGGCCGCCGCACTGAACAGGGACTCGGCCGACGCGATCAGCGCGAAGGCGACGACGGTCCCGAGCACGCCCACTTCCGTCAGCCGGCCGAAGTCCGCCGGTTGCGGCAGCCGTACCGCCGCGAGCACGCCGTGCACCTCGACCCGCCGCACGTCCAGGTCGAACACCCAGGTCACCACCGTGGCGCCCGCCACCGCCACCAGTGGCGCGGGCGCCAGCCGGGCACCTTGCCGCCAGCGCGGCCACAGCAGCAGTACGGCGATGGTGGCCGCGCCCACCGCCAGCGCCACCGGCTCCACCCGCCCCGGCAGCGACACCAGCCCGGCGATCTTGCCGAGTCCGCCCGCCGGGGCGGTCGCGTCCCCGAGTGCGTACACCTGACCGGCCACCAGCACCAGCCCGATCCCGGCGAGCATCCCGTGCACGACCGCCACCGACACCGCCCGGAACCACCGCCCGAGCCGCAGCATCCCGAGCCCCACCTGCACCAGCCCGGCGGCGAGCACCAGCACCCCCAGCGCCTCGACCCCGTACTCCCGCACGGCCTCGTACACGAGCACCGTCAGCCCGGCGGCGGGCCCGCTGACCTGAAGGCTGCTGCCCGGCAGGGCGCCGACCAGCAACCCGCCCACCATCCCGGTGACCAGCCCCAGTTCGGCCGGGACACCGGAGGCCAGCGCCACACCCACACACAGGGGCACGGCGACGAGGAACACGACGAGAGACGCGAACAGATCTGCCTTGCCTACGACACGGCGCATGACGAGAGCACCTCCGATGACGAGGGAACACGAGCCCACGGGGGCGGTGAATGGCACTGAAACCCATTGTCGGTAAGGGGGGTCGAGGCCGTGCCGGATTCCTGTGGGCAGCCCGTGAAGGCGGAAGCACGCAAGCGGAACGCGACCATCCGATCGCGCCGCGGCGGTTCACGTGCCACCGCACACCACCCCCGTGCACCCGCTTGACGCGACAGCGCCCCGTCAGCATTATTCATCGCATGATGATTAATTCCTCCGGCGCGCTGGAGGCCCCGGCCGTGGAGGCCGCAGGGCTCACCGTCACCCGTGGCACCCGCACCGTCCTGCACGGCCTCGGCTTCACCGTCCCGCGCGGCCAGATCACCGGCCTGCTCGGCCCCTCCGGCTGCGGCAAATCAACCCTCATGCGCTCGATAGTCGGCACCCAGGCCAAGGTCTTCGGCACCCTCCAGGTCCTCGGCCGCCCCGCGGGCGACCCCGCCCTGCGCACCCGCGTCGGCTACGTCACCCAGGCTCCCTCCATCTACGACGACCTGACGGTCCGCCAGAACCTCGACTACTTCGCCGCGATCCTCGACCCCGGACGAGCCGCCGCCGAACGCCGCCACGAACACATCACCCGGGCCATCGCCGACGTCGACCTCAGCAGCCACGCCGACGCCCTCGCCGGAAACCTCTCCGGCGGACAGCGCAACCGCGTCTCCCTCGCGGTCGCCCTCCTCGGCACCCCCGAACTCCTCGTCCTCGACGAACCCACCGTCGGCCTCGACCCGGTCCTGCGCCGTGACCTGTGGCAGCTCTTCCACGACATCGCCGCCAACCGCGGCGCCACCCTGCTCATCTCCTCCCACGTCATGGACGAGGCCGAGCGCTGCCACCGCCTCCTGCTCATGCGCGCGGGCGAGATCCTCGCCGACGACACCCCCGACGCCCTGCGCGACAGCACCGGCTCGGACACCGTCGAGACGGCGTTCCTGCACCTCGTGGACCAGGCGACCGCAGCCGCCCGCACCAAGGAGACGACCCGATGAGCACCACCACCCCGCCCGCCCCCGCCGGCGTCCTCAACCTCTCCCGCACCACCGCCACCGCGAACCGGGTCCTGCGGCAGCTCCGCCACGACCCGCGCACCATCGCGCTGATGATCCTCATCCCCTGCGTGATGCTCTTCCTGCTCCGCTACGTCTTCGACGGCAGCCCGCGCACCTTCGACAGCATCGGCGCCGCACTCCTCGGCATCTTCCCGATGATCACGATGTTCCTGGTCACCTCCATCGCCACCCTTCGCGAACGCACCTCCGGCACCCTCGAACGACTCCTCGCCATGCCCCTCGGCAAAGCCGACCTCATCGCCGGCTACGCCCTCGCCTTCGGCGTCCTCGCCGTCGTCCAGTCGGCGCTGGCCACCGGACTCGCCGTCTGGGTCCTGGGGCTCGACGTCACCGGCTCACCCTGGCTGCTGCTTCTGGTCGCCCTGCTCGACGCCCTGCTCGGCACGGCCCTCGGCCTCTTCGTCTCCGCCTTCGCGGCCTCGGAGTACCAGGCCGTCCAGTTCATGCCCGCGGTGGTCTTTCCCCAGCTTCTGCTCTGCGGTCTGTTCACCCCCCGCTCCCAGATGCATCCCGTCCTGGAGGGCATCTCGGACGCCCTTCCCATGTCCTACGCCGTCGACGCCATGAACGAGGTCCTCCGCCACACCGACATGACGGCGACCTTCGTCAGGGACGGCCTGATCGTGGCGGGCTGCGCCCTGCTGGTACTCACCCTGGGCGCGGCCACGCTCCGCCGTCGCACTGCGTGACGCCGTGGGGTCGGGCGGCGGACGTCGGCACGGGGCGGTCCTGGCCTTGACCGACCGGGCGGCCGACGGGTGGACGTCCGCCCCACGGACAACCACCCCCACATCACACCGGCGGTGCGAGGATGACCCGGACCACGCAAACCCCCGGAGGGCACCCGCACCATGACGCAGAAAGTCGCAGTCCTCGGTACCGGCAAGATCGGTGAAGCCCTGCTGAGCGGAATGATCCGGGCGGGCTGGGCCCCCGCCGACCTCCTGGTCACCGCCCGCCGCCCCGAGCGGGCCGAAGAACTCCGTGCCCGCCACGGAGTCACCCCGGTCACCAACGCCGAGGCCGCCAAGTCCGCCGACACCCTGATCCTCACGGTCAAGCCGCAGGACATGGGCACCCTCCTGGACGAACTGGCTCCGCACATCCCCACCGACCGCCTGGTCATCAGCGGCGCGGCCGGCATCCCCACCTCCTTCTTCGAGGAGCGTCTGGCGGCCGGCACCCCCGTGGTGCGCGTCATGACGAACACGCCCGCGCTCGTGGACGAGGCCATGTCGGTCATCTCCGCCGGCAGCCACGCCACCGGAGACCACCTCGCCACCGCCGAGGAGATCTTCGGCGCCGTCGGCAAGACCCTCCGCGTCCCGGAGAGCCAGCAGGACGCCTGCACCGCCCTCTCCGGCTCCGGCCCGGCCTACTTCTTCTACCTCGTGGAAGCCATGACCGATGCCGGAATCCTCCTCGGCCTGCCCCGCGACAAGGCCCACGAACTCATCGTCCAGTCCGCGATCGGCGCCGCGGTGATGCTCCGCGACAGCGGCGAACACCCCGTCAAACTCCGCGAGAACGTCACCTCGCCCGCCGGCACCACCATCAACGCCATCCGCGAACTCGAGAATCACGGTGTACGAGCCGCCCTGATCGCCGCCCTCGAAGCCGCCCGCGACCGCAGCCGCGCACTGGCCTCCGGCAAGAAGGACTGACCGGCACCCACTGATCGGCACCAACCGATCGGAACCGCACGGACTCGCGGCGGCGGTTCACGCCGCTGCCGCCATCACCTCCTTCGTCGTCACCACGCGGGCGAAGCCACCTCCGTGCAGGGACACCGCCGACGTCTGCGCCAGCTCGTCCGCGTCGCGCCGCCAGCCGAACGGGCCCTCCAGATCGAAGGTGTGCGTCGCGTCCAGGGGGACCAGGACGTCGTAACCGAGGTTCCCGCCCATCCGGGCGGTCGTCTCCACGCACATGTTCGTCTGGATCCCGATCACCACGAGCTGCGAGATCCCCTCCGCCTCCAGCCACGCCCCCAGATCCGGCGTGCCGTAGAAGGCCGAGTTCACCGTCTTCGTGACCAGCAGTTCCTTTCCGGCGCCCCTGCCGCGCCGCGCCTCCACGTACTCCTTGAAGTCATTGCCCTCGTATCCCGGCCGAAGGGGTGACGCGGGGTTCACCGAGTCGTGCCGGACGAACACGACCGGACGGCCCGTCTCCTGCCACACGCCGATCAGCCCGGCGATGTTGTCGTCCGCCCCGGGGTTGTTGCGCGGCCCCCAGAACCCGGACTCCTCGAAGCCCTTCTGCACGTCCACGACCACCAGCGCTGCGTTCTTCGCGATCTCCATGTTCCCGATCCTGCCCCCGGTCGCACCATCCCCCCAGAGGGTGAAAAGTCAGCGATCGATGGTTTACTGCCAGCATGGAGCCCGAGAACGTCCAACGCGTCGCACTCCTCGCCTTCCCCGGCATCCGCGCCTTCGACGTCTCCGTCATCACGGAGGTCTGGGGCACCGACCGCACCGACCGCGGCGCCCCCGCCTTCGAACTGCGCAGGGTCGCCGTCGACAGCACCACTCCGATCCCGATGCGCGGCGGCTTCGCACTCCACCCCGACCGCACCCTCGCCTGGCTCTCCCGCGCCGACCTCGTCCTGGTCCCCGGCCTCGACGACCACCTCACTCCCGCACCCGCCGCCGTCCTCGCCGCACTCCGCCACGCCCACGCCCGCGGCACCACCATCGCCGCACTCTGCGGCGGGGCCTTCACCCTCGCCCAGGCCGGCCTTCTCGACGGCCGCCGGGCCATCACCCACTGGAACCTGGTCGATCTCCTGCGCACCCGGCACCCCCTCGTCACCGTCGTCCCCGACGCCCTCTTCATCGAGGACGACAACATCTGGACCGCGGCGGGCACCGCGGCCGGCATCGACCTCTGCCTTCATCTCGTCCGCCTGACCCACGGCGCCGAGGCGGCCGCCACCATCGCCCGCGCGATGGTGACCGCCCCCTTCCGCAGCGGCACCCAGGCACAGTTCATCGAGCACCCCACCCCACGCGCGGACCGCGACGCCGACACTCTCGCCGCCGTACGCGAACACGCGCTGCGCAAGCTCCACGAACCGCTCACGGTCGCCGACCTGGCCGCCCAGGCCGGAATGTCACCGCGCTCCTTCGCCCGCCACTTCACCGCCGCCACCGGCACTACACCGCTGCGCTGGCTCCTGGACCAGCGCATCGCCGCGGCGCAGAAGCTCCTCGAACGCACCGACCTGCCGATACCGGAGGTCGCCCGGCGCGCGGGCTTCGGCAGCGAGGTCACGATGCGCCAGCACTTCGCCTCACGCCTCGCCACCAGCCCGCGCGCCTACCGCGCGGCGTTCAGCGCGGGCTCGGCCTCCGTCACCGGCGGCAGCAGTCCGATCGCCCGATAGGCGGTATCGACGGTCGGCCGCGCCATCGCCCGAGCCTTCTCCGCACCATGCCGCAGCACCTCCTCCACATATCCAGGGTCCGCGCACAGCTCCCGGTGCCTGTCCCGCACCGGCCGCAGAACCTCGATCACCGCCTCCGCGGTGTCCTTCTTCAAAGAGCCGTACGACTGGTGAACGGCCGCCAGTGACTCAGGGTTCCCATCCGTGCACGCTGCGAGAATCTCCAGCAGGTTCGCCACCCCCGGGCGCCCCTCCCGGTCGTACACGACCTCGTGCCCGCTGTCGGTGACGGCCCGCATCACCTTTCTGCGCACCACGTCCGGCTCGTCCAGCAGATAGACGATGCCCGGCCCGGAGTCCTCCGACTTACCCATCTTCGACGTCGGATCCTGAAGGTTCATCACCCGCGCGGCCACCTTCGGCGCCGTCGCCCTCGGCACCACGAAGGTGTGCCCGTACCTCTGGTTGAAGCGCACCGCCAGATCCCGGGTCAGTTCCACGTGCTGCTTCTGGTCGTCCCCCACCGGCACCTCGTCGGCGCCGTACGCCAGGATGTCCGCCGCCATCAGCACCGGATACGTCAGCAGGGACAGCCGCACACCACGGCCGCGCGCCCGCTCCCGCGCCTCCTTCTCCCGGTACTGGATCATCCGCCGCATCTCACCGTCGGTGGCCACGCACTCCAGCACATAGGACAGCCGCGCGTGCTCGTCCACATGACTCTGTACGAACACGGTGCACAACCGCGGATCGAGCCCCGACGCCAGCAACAGCGTCGCTGCCTGCCGACTGAGCCGGCGAGTCCGCGCCGGATCGTGGTCCACGGTCAGCGCGTGCAGATCCACGACGCTGAACAGCGCGTCGGACCGGTACTGGTCCACCTCGGCCCACTGCCGCATGGCTCCCAGGTAGTTCCCCAGCGTCAGGTGCCCGGTCGGCTTGACCCCACTGAAGACCCGCGTCATCCCTGTTCCACCTCCTGGTAGAGGCCGCCGTCCCGGCGGCCGGACTCAGGAGCCCTGGAGGGGGAAACGAGAACGGCCGCCGAGGCGGCGGCCGTTGAGTGCATACGTGAGCACGGCCGCCGTCAGGCGGCCCACCACAGCTGGGTGCACGTACGCGTCATCACGGGGTCAGGCTACGCCCGCGGACGGGCCACCGTCTCGCGAGTTGACACGCCCCTGCGCGCTACGTAGTGTTCTCCGGGTTGTTCGACGTGAGCGCCGACTCCGGTCGGTCCCCGAACAGCCATTCCGCAGGTACCAACCATCAATCAGCGATCCGTCGCTGTGTGCTTTGGCGTACGTGTTTGCGAAATGAGGAATCCGCGTTCGAAAAGGCGCAGACCCCGATTAGCTCGGGGGCGAGGAATCCGCTAAAGTCTCACTCGTCGGAACGGCCCAACAGCCGCGAAGACAAACCCCGCTGACTGGGAATCAGGCCCGAAAGGATCTGGTAGAGTCGGAACCGCTGGAAAGGGAAACGCGAGAGCGGGAACCTGGAAAGCACCGAGGAAATCGGGTCGAGAAAAGATCTGATAGAGTCGGAAACGCAAGAACGAAGGGAAGCGCCCGGAGGAAAGCCCGAGAGGGTGAGTACAAAGGAAGCGTCCGTTCCTTGAGAACT
>NZ_JBIVBC010000004.1:0-521673 GCF_044745865.1 Streptomyces sp. NPDC086787
CGCACACATGCACAACCTCGCCCTCACATCATGACCAGAAGACTGTGCTCACACGCTTTGACCTGCCCAAACGCGGCCTTGTGCAACACCCTTTAGTCGTCCGCGTCGGCGATGCGGACGAGGCCGCCGACCACTCCGCTGTAGGCGGCCTTGTCCTTGCCGATCGCGATCGTCGCGTAGTGGTTGTTGTACAGCGGCCCGGTCCCGGCCAGTCGGCTCCACACCTCCTTGCCGGTGCGCAGATCGAGCGCTGTCAGGTACCAGGCGTCCGGCGCGCCGAGCAGTCCGCCGCCGGGCTTGTGGTCCAGTTCGGACGCGAGGGGATGGGTGTAGGTGTAGAGGAGGCCGTTGCCGAGCGCGCCCTTGCTGACCACGCTCGGGACACGCGCGGTGGTGTTGGCCCAGGCGATGGAGCAGCTGCGGCGGGTGTAGTCCACGTGCACCCGGGCCACGCCGGGTGTGGTGTCCGGCTGCCGGCCGCCGAGGATGCCCTTGAGCAGTGGGTGCTCGTCGAGCCTGTACCCGTAGTTGTTCTCCGCGATCAGGTCGCCGCCGACCGCGACCAGGCTGTTCTCGTCCGCGCCTTCGCCCGCGGGGAACACCGGCTGCCGGCACACCTCGGTGGGCCCGGCCTTGCCGCGGGCGGTCACGATCACGTTCATCCGGGGGTCGGCGTTGTCGGCGATCGCGATGTATCCGCCGCCGGGGCCGGACGCCGGGCCGATCAGCGTCGGGGTGGTGCCGCTGCCCTGGCTGAGCTGGCCGGGCTTCTGCCGGGTCCCGCGGTCGTACACCATGCGCCAGGTGGCCTCGGGCTCCCCGCCGTGACCCGCGTCGAAGCGGTAGAGGGCGTGGTCGCTGACGATGAACACCCCGCCGGACTCGTCCACCGCCAGGCTGTTGGCGATGCGCTCGCCGGGCAGCGCGTGCGAGGCCACCGCGCCGGTGGCCATGTCCAGCGTCCCCACCACGCCGCCGCCGGTGACGAACCACAGCCGTCCCGACCAGTCGGGCAGGGCCGAGAGGATCCCGCTGGAGCCGACCGTCGAGGACAGGTCGTAGCTGCGCTGCCTCACCAGCCGGTCGCCCTCGATGGCCACCACGCTGATGCCGCCGTCCTTGGTCGGGACGACCGCGCGGTTCCTGTTGTCGAGGTAGAAGTACCCGCCGCCGCTGACATCGGTGAAGCTGGCGGAGGCCGTGCCGGGCAGCGTCAGGGTGTCGATGGTGGCCAGCGTGCGGGGGTTGAGCAGCACCAGCTTCGGGGAGGACCCGGGCGTGATGCACACGCTGACGAGTCGGCCCCCGGAGTCGAAGGTGAGCGAGCCGCACAGCCCGGCCTGCAGCCTGCTGCGCACGGTCAGGTTCTTCCCGGAGGGGCCGCTGCCCTTGTAGGCGTCGGTCTGGTAGGCGTCGTCATGGATGTTGCTGGCCCCGTTGGGAGCCATGAACGGATGCTGCGGAACGTCGGGGGCGGCGACGGGGTCGGGAGTCACCGGCTTGCCCCGGAAGGGCTCAAGGCCGGTGCCACGTACATCGCCCGGGATCGGTATGGCGGGCAACTCGATTCCTTCGGCGGAGGCGGGCAGGGCGGTCAGGCCCACCAGGGCGGCCGTGATCAGCAGCCCCAGACTCCTCTTCCTGAGCACGGCAACTCCCGGTCATGTGTGTGTGTCGCAGGTGTGTGTCGGTGCGGCGATCGAGGAGGCTAGTGATGCTTGGGTGACAGCACAACGGGTGGATCACACATTCACAGGTTCAGCGGTCGCGCCGCCTGACATGGCGTCAAACCCGTTGCCGGCCCGGCAGTGCCGCCAGCAGCCGGCGGTCCCGGGGAGCCGGTTTGCGGTCGAGGCGGGCGTCCAGCAGACGGCGGGCCGCGTCGCAGCGGCCGTCCGCCGTCAGGGCGTACAGCAGTGTCTCCTCCACCACTTCGCGCTGTGCCGCGCTGCCGCCGACCCTGCGCAGTACGGGCAGCAGGGCGTCCAGACCGTGCGCCGCCTCCCGGAAGCGCTCCTCGACCAACGCCACGAACGCCTCGCACAGCGGGGCGACGACCTCCCGCTGCACCGGATCGGCGCCCGCCGCGTGGTCACGCAGCCGGCGCAGGGCGGGCAGGTCGCCCGCGGCGGCCAGGGCGACCGCCACGTGCAGCGCGGTGAACGCGGTCGCGGGGCGCTCCAGCACCTCGCGCTCGACCGAGTCCAGCACGTCCGCCGCGGGGAGGTCGCCCTGCCAGCTGTCGCTGAGCCGGGCCCGCCACAGCAACGACCCCGAGTCGACCAGGGCCCGTACGCCGGTCACCCGGCCGGGCGCGAGCTGGGCGAACCAGCGCCTGCGGACGGCGGCCGGGTCGTCCAGGGCCAGCTCGTGCAGGGCGATGTGCCAGGAGAAGTGCGCCCGGTGCACCGCGCCCCGGCCGCGACCGGACATCCAGCGGTCAAGCCAGTCGCGGCCCGCCTCGTGCGTGCCGGACTCGTAGTGGACATGGGCCAGGGCGTGCACGGCGTGTCCGGAGGCGGGTTCGACGGCCAGTGCCCGGTGGGCGAGTTCACCGGCCTCGTGCAGTCGGCCCTGCCCCTGGCGCAGGAAGGCGAGCAGCGAGGTGTGGAACCAGTGTCCGTCGTAGGCGGGCGATGTCAGGTCGAGCAGGGCGATCGCGTCGTCGTCGTGCAGGTCGTTCACTCCGGAGAAGGCGATGGTGGGGACGGCGGCGGCGAGCGCGAGCGCGTCGCCGGGGTGTGCCCGCAGATGGCGTACGAGTGCCTCGTCCCCGTCGTCACCGGTGATCCGACGGGTGACCACGTCCACGAAGGAACGCTCGCGTTCGTCGGCGCGTTCGCGGGCCGAACGCTGGGCGTCGGCGAGGGCGCGCGGCACATCGACGGCGGCCTGGCACTCGTGGCCCAGCAGGGCGAGGGCGGCGTGACCGAGGGCGAATCCGGGATCGAGGGCGACTGCGCGGGCGAACGCGTCCTGGGCTCCGGAGCGGACCTTCTGCACACGCTCGAGTCCGCTGCGGTGGGCGGCTGCGGCCTCGGCATGGGTGGACAGGGCGAGTCCCTGCCCGTCGACGGGCCGGCGGCCGCCGCGCGGTTTCCGGGCGAGCGGGGCCACCAGCCGCTGGGCCAACTCGGCTGCCTGGACGCGGATCTCGGGGATCGCGGTGGTCTCCCACAGTTCGCCGCGGCGCGGTGCGCCGAGGGTGAACAGCGGGAGCCCGGTGCGACCCCCGGCGTCCAGGAGCCTGCCGTCACGGGTGGCAACGCCCATGCCGAGCGGGCCGGGCACGGCCGCGCCGGACGCGAACAGCGTGCGCCACAGCGGGTCGTCCATGCGCCGACCCGGACCGGTGCAGTCGATCACCCAGGCGACCTGGAGGGTGCGGCCGCCGGAGAGCTCGACCGCGAGGGTGCCGTCCGCGCGTTCGGTGGCGCGTACCACCGCGCCGGTGTGCACGTGCAGCCGACGGGCGGTCCGGGCGCGGGAGACGCGTTCGGCGGTGGCGGGCGCCATGCGGTGGCGGTGTGTGTTCCACAGGGAGCCCTCCCTGGCGAGGAACTCCTCGCGTTCCTCGGGGGTGAGGCTGCGCCACAGCCGGACGGTGTGCGGGCGCAGGCTGTCCAGTCCGGGGCGCCAGTCGCCGTGGATGCGGACCGAGCGGCTGAGGTGACGGTAGACGGCCCGGCGCAGCCTGCCGAGGGAGGTGTCGTCGTAGAGGTTCTCGGGCGCGGGCATCACCCCGGCCGGGCCGAGTGCGTGCGGCTGGGGCAGCAGGCCGCCGCGGGAGAGGGCGTGCACGGTGCGGCCGGACCGGTCGAGGGTCAGGGCGAGGTCGACGGCGGTCAACCCGGTGCCGACGAGCAGCACGTCACCGTCGCTCTCCCGGGGTCCGTCCAGGGCGCCCGGAGTCCAGGGCGAGCCGAGGAAGCGGGGCGAGTCGCGCAGGGCGGGCGGGGCCCAGGCCGCGGTCGCGGCGGCGGGGCCGGTGGCGAGGACGGCGGCGTCGGCGAGCAGGTGCCGGCCGTCGGCGAGGTGGAGTGCCACCCGGTCGCCGGGGGTGCCGGCGCAGCCCTCGGCGCGGGTGCGCAGCCGGCTGACGGAGACCGTGCCGTGGGAGCGGACGACGGCCTGGCCGAGGGTGTCGGCGAGGTAGGCGCCGTAGCGGTAGCGGGTGGCGAAGTCGGCTGTCGTGACCGCCGGTTCGCCGTGCCGGCACAGCCAGCGCAGGAAGTGGCCGGGGTCGTCGGGGTAGGCGCTCATGCCGCCCGCGGGCACATTGAGGCGGTGGCGCGGGTCGGGGGTCGCGTAGGCGGTGCCGCGGCCCGCCTCGGAAGCCGGGTCGACCAGGACGATGTCGAGGGTGGTCCGGCGGCGGGCCGCCGTCTCGCAGAGCTGGACGGCGGTCAGGGCGCCCGCCGCGCCCGCTCCGACGATGGCCACGGTGGGCCGCTTGCGGACTTCGGACACGGATACCTCCGGCGAGGATCGGCCAACTGCTGCGGACTGGTTCGATGAGACTGCGGGGACACCCGTGAGCAGTTCATACCGTGTTCGCGGGCGGCGCCGCGCGGTGAACCGCGTTTTCCGGCCGTCCCGCCCGCGAGCGTGGCCGCATCGGGTGAACTCCCTTGGAAATGAGTGACTTTCCTTGCTCCAACGCTTGACGGTCGACGCGGCCGGGAGCACATTGGGCCCAATTTGAGAGCGCTCTCACCCAGTGGTCCCAACGGATCCCCCCAACGCACCATCCACTCCGTGTCCTGGAGGCCCCCATGCGTGAACCCTCCGGTACTCCCGCACGGCGGCGCACCCTCGTCGCCGTCCTGGCCACCCTCGCCCTTGCGGCCGTGTCCGCCACGGCCGCGACCCTGCCCGCCGACGCCTCGGCCCCCACTCCCCCCTCGGGCTGGACCCAGGTCTTCCTGGACGACTTCAACGGGCCGGCCGGTTCCGGGGTCGACACCGCGAACTGGCAGTACGACAAAGGCACTTCGTATCCCGGCGGCCCCGCCAACTGGGGCACCGGCGAGGTCGAGACGATGACCGCCGGCACCGGCAACGTGTCGCTGGACGGCGGCGGCAACCTGCGCATCACCCCGCTGCGCGACTCGGCCGGACGCTGGACCTCGGGCCGTATCGAGACCACCCGCACCGACTTCCAGCCCCCGTCCGGAGGAAAGCTGCGTGTGGAGGCCCGCATCCAGATGCCGAACGTCACCGGTGTCGCGGCCGAGGGCTACTGGCCGGCGTTCTGGACGCTGGGCGCGCCGTACCGCGGCAACTACCAGAACTGGCCGGGGGTCGGCGAGCTGGACATCATGGAGAACGTCCAGGGGCTGAACAGGGTCTGGGCCACCATGCACTGCGGCACCAGTCCGGGCGGCCCCTGCAACGAGACCACCGGCATCGGCAACTCCGTCCCCTGTCCGGGCGGCACCTGCCAGTCGGGCTTCCACACCTACACGATGGAGTGGGACCGGTCGGTGAGCCCCGAGGCCATCCGCTTCTCCGTCGACGGGATGACCTACCACACCGTGACGGCGAATCAGGTCGACGCGACGACCTGGGCGAACGCGACCGGTCACGGCTACTTCGTCATCCTGAACGTGGCGATGGGCGGCGGCTTCCCGGACGCGCTGGGCGGCGGTCTGGACGGGGACACCCAGCCCGGTCACCCGATGGTCGTGGACTACGTCCAGGTGCTGCGGTCCGGCGGGGGCGGCACCACTCCCCCGCCCACGGGCGGCCGGGACGCCTACGGCACCATCCAGGCCGAGTCGTACGACGGCCAGTCCGGCGTCGCCACCGAGGCGACCACGGACACCGGCGGCGGCCAGAACCTGGGCTGGCTCACCAACGGCGACTGGGCCCTGTACCGGGGCGTGGACTTCGGTTCGACGCCGGCCCGGCAGTTCCGCGCGCGGGTGGCGAGCGGTGCCGGCGCGGGCGTGAGCGGTCTGGTGGAGGTGCGGCTCGACAGCCGGTCCAACGCGCCCGTCGGCAGTTTCGCGGTGGCGAACACGGGCGGCTGGCAGTCGTGGCGGACGGTCCCCGCCAACATCGGCGGCGTCACCGGCACGCATGACGTGTATCTGACGTTCACCAGCGGGCAGCCGGCGGACTTCGTGAACGTGAACTGGTTCGGGTTCGCTCACTGATCCGCCAGGAGCCACGTCCGCTTCGTCCGTCCGTGCGGGCCCGGGGCCCGATCGGGACCGTAACCCGTTTCACGGGGTACCGCTTCACTGGTGATGCTTCACAGGTGAAGCGGTGATCACGGGACCGAGGGAGCTGACGCACGATGAGCACGAGCCTCGCCGAGAGGACCGAGTGGGACGAGGGCGACGAGGGGGCCTCGTGGACCAACCCCCTGCGTGACCCCCGCGACCGGCGGCTGCCCCGGGTCGCCGGCTCGTCCGGTCTGGTGATCTTCGGTGTCACCGGTGACCTGTCCCGCAAGAAGCTGATGCCCGCCGTGTACGACCTGGCCAACCGCGGCCTGCTGCCACCGGGCTTCTCCCTGGTCGGCTTCGCCCGCCGGGACTGGGAGCACCAGGACTTCGCCGAGGTGGTGCACGACGCGGTGCGCGAGCACGCGCGCACCCCGTTCCGCGAGGAGGTGTGGCAGCAGCTCGCCGAGGGCATGCGGTTCATCCCCGGCGACTTCGACGACGACACGGCGTTCAAACAGCTGCGCGATGCCGTCGAGGAGCTGGACACCTCCCGGGGCACCGGCGGCAACTTCGCCTTCTACCTCTCGGTGCCGCCGAAGTTCTTCCCCAAGGTGGTACGGCAGCTGAAGAAGCACGGACTCGCCGCCGCGCCGAAGGGCTCCTGGCGGCGCGCGGTCATCGAAAAGCCGTTCGGTCACGACCTGAAGTCGGCCAAGGCGCTCAACGCGGTCGTGAACGACGTCTTCGAGCCCGACGAGGTGTTCCGGATCGACCACTACCTCGGCAAGGAGACCGTTCAGAACATCCTGGCGCTGCGCTTCGCCAACACGATGTACGAGCCGGTCTGGAACCGCTCTTACGTGGACCATGTGCAGATCACCATGGCCGAGGACATCGGCATCGGCGGCCGGGCGGGCTACTACGACGGCATCGGCTCGGCCCGGGACGTCATCCAGAACCACCTGTTGCAGCTGATGGCGCTCACCACGATGGAGGAGCCCATCGCGTTCGACGCGGACGCGCTGCTCACCGAGAAGCTCAAGGTGCTGAAGTCGGTACGACTGCCCGAGGACCTGGGCGCGTACACCGTGCGCGGACAGTACGCGGAGGGGTGGCAGGGCGGCGAGAAGGTGCCCGGCTATCTCCAGGAGGACGGCATCGACCCCGAGTCGAGAACCGACACCTACGCGGCGGTCAGGCTGGGGATCGACAACCGCCGCTGGGCGGGGGTCCCGTTCTATCTGCGCACCGGCAAGCGGCTCGGCCGCCGGGTCACCGAGATCGCGGTGGTCTTCAAACGGGCCCCGCACTCGCCGTTCGACTCCACGGCCACCGAGGAGCTGGGGCAGAACGCGATCGTCATCCGGGTCCAGCCCGACGAGGGCATGACCGTGCGGTTCGGCTCCAAGGTGCCCGGCACCTCGATGGAGATCCGGGACGTGTCCATGGACTTCGCCTACGGCGAGTCGTTCACCGAGTCCAGCCCGGAGGCGTACGAGCGTCTCATCCTGGATGTACTGCTGGGCGACGCCAACCTGTTCCCCCGTCACCAGGAGGTGGAAGAGTCCTGGAAGATCCTCGACCCGATCGAGGTTCACTGGGCGGCACACGGCAGTCCGGCGCAGTACGCGTCGGGCGGCTGGGGACCCGAGGAAGCGGACGAGATGCTCGCACGAGACGGACGGAGCTGGCGCAGGCCATGAAGATCGACCTGACCGACACCACGGCAAGCAAGATCAACAAGGCGCTGGTGCAGGGCCGGCGCGCCATCGGCACCCCGGCCGTGGGCATGGTCCTGACGATGGTGATCGTCACGGACGAGGAGAACGCGTACGACTCGATCAAGGCGGCCGAGGAAGCCTCCCACGAGCACCCCTCGCGCACCCTGGTCGTCATCAAGCGGCACGCCCGCTCCCCACGCGAACGCACCCAGTCCCGGCTCGACGCGGAGGTCCGGGTCGGCTCCGAGGCCGGCGCCGGCGAGACGGTCGTCCTGCGGACCTTCGGCGAGGTGTCCGACCACGCCGACTCCGTGGTGCTGCCGCTGCTGCTGCCGGACGCGCCGGTCGTCGTGTGGTGGCCGGTGGACGCGCCGGACGTGCCCGCGAAGGACCCGCTGGGTGCCCTGGCGCAACGCAGGATCACCGACATGTACGCCGTCGAGCACCCGCTGGGTGCCCTGGAGGCCCGCGTCCGCTCCTACGCGCCCGGCGACACCGACCTCGCCTGGACCAGGCTCACCCCGTGGCGGTCGATGCTGGCCGCCGCGCTCGACCAGGCCCGCGTCGAGATCATCTCCGCGGCGGTCGAGAGCGAGGCCGAGAACCCCAGCGCCGAGTTGCTCGCCCGCTGGCTGGAGGCCCGGCTGCGGGTACCGGTCGAGCGGGTCGTCACCGCGGGTCCGGTCGTCACGGCGGTACGCCTGGGCACCGCCAACGGCGACATCGTCATCGACCGCCCCGAGGGACCCCTGGCCACGCTGACCCTGCCGGGCCAGCCGCCGCGCACCCTCGCCCTGAAGGTCCGGCCGACCTCGGAACTGATCGCGGAGGAGCTGCGCCGCCTGGACGCCGACGAGATGTACGCGATCGCACTGCGCGGAGAGGGTGCCAAGGAAAACGCCTGACCTGACTGACCTGAGCCCCACGAACGATCGGGAAGTGAACTGACATGCAGATCGGACTCATCGGCCTCGGCAAGATGGGCGGCAACATGCGCGAGCGGATCCGCCGCGCCGGCCACACCGTCTACGGCTACGACCGCAACCCCCAGCTCTCCGACGTCGCCGACCTGAGCGAACTGGTCGCGCGGCTCGACGCCCCCCGGGTGGTCTGGGTGATGGTCCCGGCCGGCGCCGCCACCCAGTCCACCGTCGACGAGCTGGGCGAACTGCTGGAGGCCGGCGACACCGTCGTGGACGGCGGCAACTCCCGCTGGACGGACGACGAGAAGCACGCCGCGGAACTCGGCGCCAGGGGGATCGGGTTCGTGGACGCGGGCGTCTCCGGCGGCGTCTGGGGACTCCAGAACGGCTACGCCCTGATGGTCGGCGGCGACGAGCAGCACGTCGAGCGGCTCCAGCCGATCTTCGAGGCGCTCAAGCCGGAAGGACCGTACGGCTATGTCCACGCCGGGAAGGTCGGCGCCGGGCACTTCTCCAAGATGGTCCACAACGGCATCGAGTACGCCATGATGCAGGCCTACGCCGAGGGCTGGGAGCTGCTGGAGAAGGTCGACTCGGTGGACAACGTCCGCGAGGTGTTCCGCTCCTGGCAGGACGGCACGGTAATCCGCTCCTGGCTGCTCGACCTCGCCGTCGACGCCCTCGACAAGGACGAACACCTGGAGAAGCTGAAGGGGTTCGCCCAGGACTCCGGCGAGGGCCGCTGGACGGTCGAGGCGGCCATCGACAACGCCGTACCCCTCCCCGCGATCACCGCCTCCCTCTTCGCCCGCTTCGCCTCCCGCCAGGACGACTCCCCCCAGATGAAGATGATCGCCGCCCTGCGCAACCAGTTCGGCGGACATGCGGTGGAGGAGTCCGGACAGTGAACCCCGGCGTCCCGCACTGACGTTGAGGTCCCGTGGGTCCGCTCGCCTCCCTCTCGGTCCCGTGCCTCCGAGGACGCTCCGGCACGGAGGGGAAGCGAGCGGCCCCTCGCCTTTTGCAATGGCTCCGGCGAGAGCGGAGTGACCGCTTGGTCGTCCGGGCCGTGGGCCGAGCGGTTCAGTCGGCCACCAGCAGGTCCGTCCAGGTTGCCGCCACCCGTTCCAGTGCGAAGGACTCGCGGGCCTGGGTTCGGGCCAGGGCTGCTGCTTCGTGCCAGGGCTTTGGGTCGGTCAGGGTGGTGATCGCCTCTGCCATGGCCTCGGGGTGGGCGTGGATCCAGCGTCGGTCGTAGATCTCGTCTGCGCCCGGCCAGGGCAGCAGTGCCGGTACGGCGCCGGAGGCCATGCCCTCGGCGGGGGCGAGGTGGAAGCTCTCGTCGTCGCTGGTGGACAGGACGTGGCCGATACGTCGTAGCCAGGCGGGCACGTCCGCGCCGAACTCGTCGAAGACGACGGCGCCCTCGAGCAGCGGGGAGGTCTGCATACGGCGCAGGATCTCGTCGTAGTGGGCGCGTTCCTCGGGCTTGTTCCAGATCCACCAGTACTCCCACGGCGGCTTGGACTTCACCGAGAGCTGCCAGCGCCGGTCCCGGGCGCGGAGTGTCTCCAGGACGTCCAGGCCGAGGTCGAGGCGTTTGCGGCTGGGCGCGATACCGATCATGCCCAGGCGGAAGCGGGCTCCCGGCGCCTTCGGGCGGTCGAGCTGCTCGGTGTCCACCCAGTTGGGGACCACCGTGACCTTCTCCTCGGGCCAGCCGGTGCGTTCGACGGTGCGGCGGCGGTAGTAGGGGCTCACGCACACGACCTGGTCGACCGCGTCGATGTCGACCTGGAGCGGCCAGTCGGCGTCCAGTTCGAACCGGTGCAGCCGTACCACGAGCCGGCTGCCGGGCCGCTTGTGACGGCTGTACCAGACCGCGGCAGGTCCGCACCACTCGACGACCACCACGTCCGCCCAGTGCGCGAGTTCGCGGCTCTCGGCCGGGTCGTGGCGGGCCAGCGCGGGCCAGGCGTCCACGCGTACGTCGAGTCCGGGAAGGGAGTGGAAGTGGTCGAGAAGACGGGTGAGGAATTTCAGGTCGTGGCCCGCGATGCCGACCCGTAGTGGGCGCGGGCGGGCGGTCACCGAGGGAGGTGCGGCGGGGAAGGCCCGGTCGAGATGTGCGCGCCAGCGGGTGGCGGCGGCGTCGAGGGTGTGCCGTTCGGCGGCGGTACGGCAGCGGGCGGCGGCCAGTTGACGGGCCGAGCGGTCCCGGGCGGCCAGCGTCACGGCCGCCGCGGCGTCCGCGAGTTCGGCCCGGCCGGGGACGTAGAGCGGATAGTCGGTGCCGAGCAGTGCCTCGTGAGCGGGGGTGCGGTTGAGCACGACGGGCAGCCCCAGCGCTCCGAACTCCAGCACCTTGGTGGACAGTTCGAGGCTCGCGTCGAGCTCGGGGTCGCGCCAGCCGAGGCCGAGGTCGCAGTCGGCGGCGATGCGCATGGCTTCCTCGCGGGGTTGTCCGCCGTGGTGCCGTACGCCCGAAGCGCCGCCGTGCAGGGCCTGTTCCATGGCCTCCCGGAACCCGGGGTGGGACGCGTCGTCGTGGATCTTGTCGCCCACGGTGTGGAGTTCGGCGCGGACTCCCCGCTCGGCGAGCAGAGCGGGCAGCCTGGTCATGGGGAGGGTGTTCCACAGGGGTGCGAACTTGCCGGTGTACACGAGGCGCAGTGGGTCGTGCGGGCGGTCGTGGTCCGGTGGCGGGAAGCCGGGCTCCGGTACGGCGGGCGGCGCCAGTACGCACCGGCCGGCCGCCCCCGGCAGCCACGCCTCCAGGAAGCACCGCAACTCTTCTGTCTGGCAGAGAAGTTGGCGGGAGGCTGCGGCGATGCCGGTCAGTTCCGCCCGGGCCGTCTCGGTCATCGCGGCCGCGGACTGCGGGATGTCGGTGAGGTAGGCCCAGATACGGCCGTCGAAGCAGCCGTCGGCGACCACCCGGCCGACGAGTCTGCGGCCGCGCAGCACCAGGAGGTCGCAGGGCTCCTCCTGGTCGAGCCGGGCGAGCAGCCGTGAGGCCTGGGCCGGTGACAGGGGCCGGCCGGGCTGCCCTTCGACCAGCCGCTCCTCATGGGGCCGTACCAGGGTCACCCCGGGCAGTCCGGCCAGCGGGTCGGTTAGCCGGCCGGTGCGCACCGGGGCCTTGAGGACGAGCCGGACCTCGCATCCGGCGCGGGCGAGGGCCTGGACGGTCGACTGGGCCCAGACGGCGGAGCCGTCGATGAGGTTGAGGTCCACGTCGCCGTAGACCAGTGCCCTGGGCATGCGGCTCATGACGGCTCCTTGGCGCGTACGGCGAACAGACGGTGTCCCAGGGCGGACCAGGCCTCGGGCGGGGTGCCCGCCCGGTGCAGCGCCAGGCGGACCAACTGCGGACGCAGGGCGGCCACGAACGTGTAGTCGTCGTCGGCCGGCGTACGTCCCAACGCGTCCGCGCCCGAGTACTCCTGAGCGCACATCAGGTCCAGCAGGAAGGTGTCCGGGCGGTCCTCGGCGGGGTCGGTCCAGTCGGCGACCCAGGCGGTGGTGGGCGTGCCGGTGCGCACGGGGACGCCTGCGGCGGCGAGTTCGTCCAGGCCCGCCGGGTCGGGCACGACCACCTCGGCGGGGCGCAGCCGCTGGCCGAGGATCTGGGCGGTCAGGCGGGCCCGTCCGGCCGCGTCGCGCGGGTCGGCCAGGACGGCGATCCGGCGGCCGTCCAGCGGGTCGGGGGCGCCGGCCAGCCGGGCCAGGGCGGCGAGCCGCAGGCGGGTGCTGTCGCGCAGGAACACCTCGCGCATCCAGTCGCGGCCGCGTTCGGCGGGGTCGAGCCCGGCGAGCCGTACGCCGGTGTTCGCGTCGAGCACGGCGTCCCAGGTGAAGCGGGCGAGGCCGGGTGCGGTCGTCGGCGGAGCGTCCCGCCACAGGACGGCGGCCCGGCCGGACGCCCTTGCCTCGGTGAGGAGTTCGGCGAGTCTGCGGTCCAGGTCGGGCGCGAAGCCGGTGCCGGTGAGGGACCAGGGGCCGTGGCCGGTGCAGGCGCTGAGCTGTACCACGACGGCGTCGGGATCGGTGCGCCGGACGAGGAGGCCGCCGTCGTGCGGCAGCGCGCGGTTGACCACCGCGTCCGCCGCGAAGTCCGCGGCGGTGTCGTCGGTGAGCACACCGACGACGACGAAACGGTCGCGGGGGGTGGAGGTCAGGGCCCGGTGGGCGAGGTGGAGGCGGTCGTCGGACACCAGGGGAGCGGTGTCGGCGAACGCCGGGCCGACCGTGGGGGCGGGATGCTTCGCTCCGGACCGCCGGCCGCGCCACAGGCCGTACAACTCCCTGGGCAGGCCGGGGACTCCGCGCCGGGGTGCCCTTGCCGCGGAGACCAGGGCCCGTCCCACCCTGAGCGAGGTCGAGCCCTCCAGCATGGCCACGCGGGCCTCCAGGAGGTCCACCCGGTCGCGGGCCCCGCGCAGGGCGGAGGCCAGCTGTTCCTTCTCCCGGACGGCGGCGGCGAGCCGGTCGGCGAGCCCGTCCTGGCCGCCCGGGTCGCGGGCCGCCTCCGCCTCCTCCGCCCGCCGTTCCAGGTCGAGGACACGGGCGCGCAGGGAGCGGGAGACGAGGTCGGCGAGGACGTACTCGTCGGCGATCCGCAACGCGGTGGCGAAGCCCTCCGAGGGCACCGGCCGGCCGAACCAGTCGTGCGGCGGGAGGAGTTCGTCGGTGCGGGTGAACACGGCCCCCGCGTGCAGATGGGCGTAGTCGAGGTGGGTGGCGCGCAGCACCTGGCAGCGGTGGGTCACCAGGCCGTCGAGAAGCCGGTGGTAGGGCGGTTCGGGCCCGGGGTGGCCGAAGAGGAGCAGTCCGCGCGCGCCGGGTCGCAGGCGTTCGAGTGCGGCGAGGCAGTCGGCCTCGGTGCCGTGCAGGGCGGGGTCGGGGCCGTAGGACAGGATCACCAGTTCACCCGCGCCGACGGGGCGTTGCCCGGCGGTCAGGGTGACGCCGTCGGGCAGGTGGAGGTAGGGCTCCAGGCACAGCGTGCCGGTGGTGGCGTCCACGACCGTGGTGACGCCGTCCAGATGGGGGTGGAGCAGATCGGTCAGGCGCATCAGCGGGTCCTCGTGAAGACGTGGAAGCCGACCCGGTTCTCCCGGAAGCCGTAGGGCCGGAACTCGGTGTGCCGCAGCCCGAGGGGTTCGAGTTCATCCCGGTAGGCGGCTGTCGGGCGGTGCAGGATGTAGTCGCCGAGGGCACGGCGGCCGGGGTTGTCCTCGTCGGTGAGGACGAGTCGTCCGGTGATCCGGACCAGGGAGGCGAGGTTGCGCAGTGCGGCCGCCCACGTGGGGTCGTCGAGCACGTGGAAGAGGACGTCGACGCAGATCACGACGTCGTACGGCCAAGGGCTGCGCCAGGTGTCGAGGCGGGCCTCGGCGTAGCGTGGTCCGCCGCCCTCGGCGCGGGCCCGTGCGATGGCCGCACCGCTGGTGTCGAAGGCGTCGACGCGGTGGCCGCAGCGGGCCAGGGCGCGGGCGAAGTGGCCCTTGCCGCAGCCCGCGTCGAGTGTGAAGAGCGGGGCCGCGGGGCTGGTGAGGTCGCCGACGAGGGACAGGAGCTGGCCGGTGCGGAGCGTGTAGAAGAGTTCGTTGCCCGCGCGGTCGAGGCCGATGTGGCCGCCGGAGGCGAGGTCGTCGTGCTCGCGGTGGCGGGTGTCCCAGTAGGCGAGCGGATGCTCGGTCATGGCAACCTCGCTGACCGGCCCGGTCGCGGACTCGCTCACGGACTCAGTCATGGTGTTCCAGGTGGCGGGTGAGGACACGGGCGATCCGGGGCCCGGACCTGCCGTCCCACAGTGGTGGGCCCTCGCCGGGTGCCGGGCGGCCGCCGTCGAGCGTCTTGCGCAGCGCGGGGACCAGTTCGGTGTGCGTGACCAGGCGGTTGGTGCCGTGGGTGAGGGTGACGGGGCGTTCGGTGGTGGTGCGCAGGGTCAGGCAGGGCACACCGAGGACGGTGGTCTCCTCCTGTACCCCGCCGGAGTCGGTGATGACGGCGGCCGCACCGCGGACGAGGCTCATGAACTCGATGTAGCCGAGCGGTTCGAGGAGGTGCACCCCGGGTGCGCCGTCCAGGCCTGCCGCGCGCAGTGCCTCCCGGCCGCGCGGGTGCAGCGGTACGACCAGGTCGAGATGGCGGGCCGCCTCGGTGAGGGCGCGGGCGGCGGCGCGGGCGGCCTCGGGGTCGTCGACGTTGGCGGGGCGGTGCAGGGTGACCACCCCGTGGCGTTCCGGGAGTCCGTGGGCGGCACGGGCGGCGACCGGGTCGAACAGGTGCAGGTGGCCGAGGAGGGTGTCGATCATCGGGTTGCCGACGAAGTGGACTCGGGCGGGGTCGGCGCCTTCGCGGGCGAGGTGGCCGACGGCCTCCGGGCTGGTGGCGAACAGCAGCTCGGCGAGCTGGTCGACCAGGCGCCGGTTGACCTCTTCGGGCATCGTCATGTCGAAGCTGCGCAGGCCCGCCTCCACGTGGGCCACCGGGATGCCGAGTTTCGCGGCGGCCAGGGCGGCGGCGAGCGTGGAGTTGACGTCGCCGTACACGACGACGAGCGCCGGTGCGCGGGCGGTCAGTTCGGCTTCCAGGGCCACCAGCAGGTCGGCGGTCTGCCGGGCGTGGCTGCCGGAGCCCACGCCGAGGTCGGTGTCCGGTTCGGGCAGCCCCAGCTGGCAGAAGAACACGTGGGACATCCGGGCGTCGTAGTGCTGTCCGGTGTGCACCAGCACCTGGTCGTGACCCGCCGCGTCGAGCGCGGCGACGACGGGTGCCGCCTTGACGAAGTTGGGCCGGGTGCCGACCACATGGAGTATTCGGCCGGTCATGTCGTCACCTCCCGTGGGCGCCCGGCCGTCCGGGCCCCGGCGCGGCCGGACGGCCGGTCCGGCGGGCTCTCGCGGATCCGCGTTCCCCGCCAGGTCGGCCTACCGTGGCGGCATGAGTCGTCGTATTCCCCGCGCTGTCAGTCTGGCCGCGTCCGTGGTCTGGGGCGAGTTGCGGCACGACCCGGCGCGGGCGGCGCTGCTGGGGGTGCGGGTGCTGCCGTCGCGGGTACGGCGCCGGGTGGGGCGGGTGGAGCGGTGGCTGGCGGACCGGGCGCGCGCGGCGGGGCCGGGCGCCACTCCCTCCGCCATTCGGGTGATGGCACCGGCCGGGCGGGCGGTACGGCCCGTGCCCGGCCGGGTGCTGCATCTGGTGACCAACTCGCTGCCGTTCCGGCACGCGGGCTACACCGTGCGCACGCAGAAGCTGGCCGAGGCGCAGCGGGCGGCGGGGCTCGATCCGCATGTGGTGACGCGGATCGGGTTCCCGGTGGCGCAGGGCGTGCTGGACGCGAGCGTGTCGCAGTGGGTGGGGCCGGTGCCGCAGCACCGGCTGCTGCCGGCCTGGCTGCCGTATGGACAGGGTCCGCTGCTGTCACGCAACGCGGCGCTGGCGGGGCGGCTGGTGGAGCGGCTGCGGCCGGCCGTGCTGCACGCGGCCACCGACCACGGCAACGGGCGGGTGGCGCTGGCGCTGCGGGAGGTGTACGGGCTGCCGGTGGTGTACGAGGTGCGGGGGTTTCTGGAGGAGACCTGGCTGACGCAGGCTCCGGGGCGCAGTGCGCGGGACGACGTGTACCGGATGCGGCGGGAGCTGGAGTCCCGCTGTATGCGCGAGGCGGATCTGGTGCTGACGCTGGGCGCGGCCATGAAGGCCGAGATCGTGTCGCGCGGGGTGCCGGAGGAGCGGGTGCTGGTGGTGCCCAACGCCGTGGACGCCACGTTCCTGGCCCCGCCGCCGGACGGGGCGCCCATGCGCGCCCGGCTCGGTATCGCGCCGGACGAGTTCGTGGTCGGCACGGTCGGCAGCCTCACCCCGCACGAGGGGATCGGCACGCTGCTGCGGGCGGGGGCCGAGTTGCGGCGGCGCGGGGTTCCGCTGCGCCTGCTGATCGTGGGCGAGGGCCCGGAGCGGGCGGCGCTGGAGGGGTTGGCCGCCCGGCTCGGGCTGGGCGACGGTGCCGCCCTGTTCACCGGCCGGGTGCCGCACGCGGAGGTCCGCGACTATCACGCCGTACTGGACGTGTTCGCGGTTCCGCGTACCGACGAGCGGGTGTGCCGTCTGGTGACCCCGCTCAAGCCCGTGGAGGCGTTGGCGAGCGGTGTTCCGGTGGCCGCGAGCGATCTGGCCGCGCTGCGAGAACTGGTCGAACCCGAGGTGAACGGGATACTTATTCCACCCGAGGCACCGGATTCCTGGGCGGAAGGTATCGAAGGATTGCTTTACAGTCATAAACGGCGGCTCGAATGGGGAGCCGCCGCTCGCGCACTGGTCGCGCGGGAACGCACGTGGGACCGGGTCGCCATGACGACCCTGGAGGCGTATCGCGCTCT
Source organism: Streptomyces sp. NPDC086787 (assembly GCF_044745865.1). Classification (NCBI taxonomy): domain Bacteria; kingdom Bacillati; phylum Actinomycetota; class Actinomycetes; order Kitasatosporales; family Streptomycetaceae; genus Streptomyces; species Streptomyces sp. NPDC086787. Next base: position 17,211 of record NZ_JBIVBC010000004.1, read on the forward strand.
TGGGTGCGCCTGACTCCCCGGGACGACTCCCTGGGAGGCCCACAAGTCCTGCTGTGAGGCCGGGTGATTCCTATGCGGGTCGAACGGACCGAACCATCCGAGGACATGAGTGAGCCGCCCGGGGGCGCGGGCCGGACCGACGGCGTCGAGCTGGCGGTGATCGGGCTCGGCTACGTCGGGCTGCCGCTGGCGCGGGAGGCCGTGTCGGTCGGCCTGCGCGTAATGGGCCTGGACCGGGATCCACGGATCGTGGCAGGTCTCAACGCCGGACGCAGCCATGTCGACGACGTGTCCGACGACGACATCCACCGGATGCTCGGGGCGGGTTTCACGGCGCACACCGACGACGCCTGTCTGAGCCGTGCGCAGACCGTGGTGATCTGTGTGCCCACCCCGCTCGGCAAGGACGGCGGGCCCGATCTGGGCGCGGTGACCTCGGCGGCGCGCGCGGTGGCGGGCCGGCTGCGGCGCGGGCAGCTGGTGGTGCTGGAGTCGACCACCTACCCGGGCACCACCGAGGAGGTCCTGCGGCCACTGCTGGAGGAGTCCGGGCTGCGGGCGGGCGTGGACTTCGCGCTCGCGTTCTCGCCGGAACGGATCGACCCCGGCAACACGCAGCACGGGCTGCGCGAGACCCCGAAGGTGGTCGGCGGCTGCACCCCGTCCTGCGCGGCGCGCGCGGTGGCCTTCTACGGCAAGTTCGTGGACACGGTCGTGCAGGCGAAGGGCACCCGCGAGGCCGAGATGGCCAAGCTCCTGGAGAACACCTACCGGCATGTGAACATCGCGCTGGTCAACGAACTGGCCATCATCAGCCGGGAGTTGCGGGTCGACCTGTGGGACGCCATCCGCTGCGCGGGCACCAAGCCGTTCGGCTTCCAGGCGTTCCGGCCGAGTCCCGGGGTGGGTGGCCACTGCATTCCTATCGACCCCAACTACCTTTCCTACAAAGTGCGTTCGTCGCTGGGCTACGAGTTCCGGTTCGTCGGGCTGGCGCAGGAGATCAACCGGCGGATGCCGGAGTACGTGGTGCGCCGTGCCCAGGATCAGCTGAACACCGCGGGGCGCCCGCTGCGCGGCTCCCGGGTGCTGCTGCTCGGGGTCACCTACAAGCCGGACGTCGCCGACCAGCGCGAGTCGCCCGCCGTACCGGTGGCGCGGCTGCTGCGCGACCGGGAGGCCGAGGTGACCTTCCACGATCCGCATGTGCCGCTGTGGTCGGTGGACGGTACGGCCGTGCCCCGGGCGGCCGACGTCATGGCTGCGGTGCGCGAGCACGACCTGACGATCCTGCTCCAGGACCACTCCGCCTACGACCTGCCGGCCATCGCCGACGGCGCCCGGCTGCTGTTCGACACCCGGGGACGGATCTTCCGGCCCGACGTCGAGGTCCTGTAGAGGGGGTCTGATGCGGATACTCGTGGTCACCGTGGTCCACCACCCCGAGGACGCGCGCATACTGCACCGGCAGATCGCCGCGCTGCGGGAGCGCGGCCACCTGGTGGTGTACGCGGCACCGTTCTCGGCCCGTGACGCGAGGCCCCGGCCGGACCTGGAGGGAATCGACCTCCCTCGGGCCGGCGGACGCGACCGGCGCGCGGCGCTGCGCGCGGCCCGCACCCTGCTGGCCGAACGCGGCCCGGAGGCTGATGTGGTGCTGCTCCACGACCCGGAACTGCTGCTGGCGCTCCCCGGCACGCTGCGCCGCTGGCGACGCGGCGGAAAGGTGCCGGTGACCGTCTGGGACGTGCACGAGGACACGGCGGCGGCGCTGGTCATGAAGGGCTGGGTGCCGCGGATCCTGCGGCCGCCGCTGCGCCGTGCCGTGCGGACGGCCGAGCGGCTTGCCGAGCGTCATCTGCGGCTGCTGCTGGCCGAGGACGCCTACCAGCGCCGTTTCCGGCACGTCCACCCCGTCGTCCCCAACCTCGCCACGGTCCCGGCCGAACCGCCCGCGCCCCCCGGTACCGACCGGGTCGTCTATGTGGGCCAGCTGTCCCGGGCGCGCGGCGCGCTCGAACTGATCGAGACCGCACGTCAGCTGGCGCCGGACATCCACGTGGAGGCGATCGGCGCCGCCGACCCGGACGTACGCGAGGCCCTCGGCCGGGCCGACCGGGACGGGGTGCTGCGCTGGCACGGCTTCCTGCCCAACGACCGTGCGCTGGCCAGGCTCTCGGGCGCCCTGGCGGGCCTGTCCCTCCTCCACGACGAGCCCAACTACCGCCACTCGCGGCCCACCAAGGTGGTCGAGTACATGGCCCACGGGGTCCCGGTGGTCACCACGCCGACCCCGCTGGCCGCGGAGCTGGTGGAACGGCACGGCTGCGGTCTCGTGGTGCCGTACGAGGATCCGGTGTCCGCCGCGCGGGCGGTCCGGCGCCTGGCCGACGATCCCGAACTGCGGCTGCGCGCCGCCCACCGCGGCCGCGCGGCCGTCCTGGCGGAACTGGACTGGCGGGACCGGGCGGCCGGGTTCACCGATGTACTGGAGGCCTGGGCCGACGAGCGGCGGGCGCACACCGGGGCGGCCGCCTAGGCAGATTCTTATGGATCAGCGGGGCGGAGTGCCGTACACGCGTTCCACGTGGATCCGCACCACGAGCCGTTGTTCGCGGACCATGGCGGCCCGGTAGTCGTCCCAGTCGGGGTGTTCGCCGGCCACCTCGCGGTACAGACGGACGAGTTCGTCCGCCGTCCCGTCGTGCGGGTCCCGCGCGACGGGGGTGAGGTCGGCCGTGCCCTCGGCGACCGCGTAGGCCCAGCGGTCGCCGCTCGTGACGTGGTACGAGGCGCGCGGATCGCGGCGCAGGTTGCGGGTCTTGGCGCGGTCGTCGGTCACCGAGACACGGATGATCCGCTCGCCCGGATCGTAGGCGTGCGCCACGTTCGACAGCTGGGGGCGCCCGTCGCGCTTGAGGGTGACCAGCACTCCGCCGTGGCTCTCGGAGAGCAGCTTCAGCAGTGCGTCCTGCGTCGCGTCCTGAGTCATGTGTTTCTCAACCGGGAAGGGCGGCCCGCGCATTCCCCGGCGGACGCCCGCGAACAACAGTAGACAGTGTCTACGTGCGCCTGGTAGACACTGTTTATGAACGAGTCCGACACAGGTCTGCGAACCCGGCTGGTCGACGCCGGAGTGGCACTGGTGGCCGCCGAGGGCGCCCAGGCACTGACCCTGCGCGAGATCGCCCGCCGGGCCGGGGTCTCGCACGGTGCGCCGCGCCGCTACTTCCCCACCCATCTGGAACTGCTGTCGGCCATCGCGCGGCGCGGATTCGAAGAGCTGGCCGAACGGGCCGCCGGGGCGCTCGCCGACGGCACGGCCGGGCCGCGCGCCCGGCTGACGGCGCTCGGCCGGATCTACCTGGAGTTCGCTCTGGACAACCCCGGCATGTACGAGTTGATGTTCCGTCATGACCTGCTGGAGAGCGGTCATCTGGGGCTGCGCGGGACCAGCCTGCCGCTGTTCGGGGCGCTGACCGAACTGGTCGGGCGGGCAAGGCCCGAGGCGGACGCACCTCTGGTGGCGGGGGCGTTGTGGGCGAACCTGCACGGCATCGCCCAGCTGTGGACCTGGGGAAGCCTCCGACTCGCCACCGGGCAGGCCGACTTCACTCCCCTGCTGCTCGCGGCGCTGGACGCCCACCTCGGTCCGGAGGGCGGGCGGTGAAGCTCCGGCTCACGCTGGCGAGCAGTGTGATGGGAGCCGTGGTCGTCGCCCTGGACGGCACCGTGCTCACGGTCGCCCAACCCACCCTGCAACGGGACCTCGACGCGTCGGTCGCCGAGGTGCAGTGGACCAGTACCGCCTATCTCGTCACCGTGGCCGCCCTGCTGGTGTTCGCCGGACGGCTCGGCGACCGGTACGGGCACCGGCGGGCGTTCGGCTGGGGGATGCTCGGCTTCGGGGCCGCGTCGGCAGCCATCGGCCTCGCGCCGGGCGTCGGCTGGGTGATCGGACTGCGCGTCGTCCAAGGGGCGTTCGGCGCGCTGCTGCAACCGTCCACGCTCGGCATGCTGCGTGCCGCCTACCCGCCCGACCGGCTCGCCACTCCGCTCGCCGTGCGCACCGCCGCCATCGGTGTGGCCGCCGCCGCGGGGCCGCTGCTCGGCGGGGCACTGGTGTCCGGCCTCGGCTGGCGGGCCGTCTTCTTCCTCGGCGTGGCGCCCGCGGTCGGCTTCGGCGTGCTCGCCCTGGTCACACCGGACCCGGGGCACACCGGCGACGCGCACACCGCACTGGACATCCCGGGCGCGCTGCTCCTCGCCGTGACACTGGCCTGCCTCGTCCACTCGCTGGCCGCACCGCACCCGCTGGGCCTGGTCCTGGCGAGCTGCACCGGCGTCGCGTTCGTCCGGCACGAACGCCGCACCGCACGCCCGCTGCTCCCACCGGAGGTGATCGGCTCTCCGTCCGTGGGCGCGGCCCTGGGCATCCTCACCGTCGCCTCGGCCTCGCTGTTCGGCACACTGTTCGCCGTCACCTACGAACTCCAGGGCGCCCTCGGCCTCGACCCGCTGCACAGCGCGCTGCGGGGACTGCCGCTGCCGGCGCTGATGGTGGCGGCCGCTCCCGCCTGCGCCGTACTGCTGCGCCGGGTCGGTGCCCGGCGTACGACGGGGGCGGCGATGACCGTCCTCGCGGCCGGCGCCCTGCTGCTGTCCCGGGCGTCGGGCGCGCCCGCCCTGGCCGTCGGCTTCGCCCTGCTGGGCGCCGGTTTCGGCACGGTGATGGTGGCGGCGACGCATGTCGTCGTACGGCAGGCGGACCTCGGGTCGGCGGGAGTCGCCGGCGGCCTCCAGCAGACCGCGCTGAACATCGGCCCGGCCCTGGGCGTGGCCACGACGAGCGCCCTCATGGGGGCGGGCGTGGCGCTCCCCCTGACCGTGGCGGCCGCGCTGGCGGGGCTGGGGGTGGCGGCGGCCGCGGCGCTGCCCGCACGGGGCAGCACGTCGGCCACACCACACGCCGGTCGGCGGGACCGGTCCCGCGCTCCTGCCCGACCATGAGACCTGAAGAGCGCACGGCGGGACGCGCCGGGCCGTATCACCCACGGGGTGACCGGAGGAGAGCGATGGCACAGTTGCGGCAGGACGTCGAGGCGGGCGAGGTGGGGCTCGACGGGCGGGCTCTGGAACGGCTCGACCAGTACTTCACGGACCTCGTCGGCGAAGGACGGCTGCCCGGGTTCCTGGTCGCCGTCGCCCGGGGCGGCCGGGTCGCCCACCTCACGGTGCACGGGTGGCGGGACGTCGCGGGCGGCCTGCCGGTCGAGGCGGACACCTTGTGGCGGATCTACTCCATGACCAAGCCGGTCACCGCGGTCGCGGTGCTGCTGCTGGTGGAGGAGGGCCGGCTGGCGCTGGACGACCCGCTGGAACGCCATCTGCCGGCGTTCGCCGCGCCGCGGGTGTACGAGAGCGGATCGGGCGCCGGGGTGCGCACCCGTCCGGCGGACGGTCCCGTCCTGATCCGCCATCTGCTCACCCACACCGCGGGACTGACCTTCGGCTTCTACCACTCCCACCCCGTCGACGCCCTCTACCGCGAGGCCGGACTGGAGTCCTCCGTGCCGCCCGGTGCCGACCTGGCCGAGACCACCGACGTGTACGCGGGCCTGCCCCTGCAGTTCGAGCCCGGCACGCGGTGGAACTACTCGGTGGCCTCCAACGTGCTGGGCCGGGTCGTCGAGGTGGTGTCGGGGCGGCCGCTGGACGAGTTCTTCGCCGAGCGGATCTTCCGCCCGCTGGGGATGACGGACGCCGGATTCCACATCACCGACGAACAGGCTCCGCGGCTCGCGGAGTTGTACGGCGAGACCGACACCGGCGGCATCACCCCGATCCCCGGGCTGCCGCTGCACGGCCGCCCGCGCTTCCTGTCCGGCAGCGGTGGCATGGTGGCCACGGCCCACGACTACCACCGCTTCATGGAGATGCTCCGTCGCGGCGGCGAACTCGACGGCACCCGTCTGCTCTCCCCCGCCACGGTCGCCCTGATGACCCGCAACCACCTGCCCGGCGGCGCCGACCTGCGTGCCTTCGGTGCCCCGCCCCACCAGGAGCCCGGCAACGACGGCGTGGGCTTCGGCCTCGGCGTCTCCGTCGTGGTCGCCCCGGAGCGCACCCTCGCCCCGGCCGGCCTCGGCGCCTACGGCTGGAGCGGCGTCGCCACCACCACGTTCTGGGTCGACCCGGGCCACGATCTGACCGTGCAGTTCATGACCCAGGTCCGCCCCAGAACGCTGAAGGTGTTCACGCAACTGAAACGGCTGGTGCACGCGGCGCTCACGGACTGAGACCGGGCCCGTCAGGACCAGTGGGCGACCGCGTCGAGGTGCGGCAGGACATGGTCCAGTCGCTCACGCTTCGTCCGCAGATAGGTGATGTTGTTCTCGCAGGGCTCGATCAGCAGCGGGACCGTCTCGGCGACCTCGATGCCGTGCTGCTGGAGCGACTCGCGCTTGCGCGGGTTGTTGGACATCAGCCGGACGGAACGGACGCCCAGGTCGCTCAGGATGCCCGCGGCCACGCCGTAGTCCCGTGCGTCGACCGGCAGTCCGAGGGCGAGGTTCGCCTCGACGGTGTCCAGGCCCTCCGCCTGGAGGGCCATCGCGCGCAGCTTGCCCAGCAGACCGATACCACGGCCCTCGTGCCCCCGCAGGTAGACGACGACACCGCTGCCTTCGGTGACGACCGCGCGCAGCGCGGCGGCCAGTTGGTCGCCGCACTCGCAGTGCTGGGAGCCGAAGGCGTCACCGGTCAGGCACTCCGAGTGCAGCCGGGTGAGCACGTTCTCGGTGCTGATGTCTCCATGGACCAGGGCCACTTGTTCGTCACCGCGATCGTGGTCCAGGTAGCCGATCGCCTGGAATTTGCCGTACACGGTGGGCAGCGGGGCATTCACAACGCGTTCCACGCCCGAACGCCGTGGGGTCTTCTTGTCGAGTATGCCGATGTTGTCTGTCATGATCTGATTCCTAAGCAGAGACGAAAGGCCGTGGACAATGGATGGTTCGGGCGCGCGTACGACGGTATACGGTGTGCTGCCGACGGACACTACGGAAGAGGTACGGACCAGAGGCGCGAGCGTCTCAACACGGGTCGCCGTCCTTCCCGTCGGGAGCTTCGAACAGCACGGCCCCCACCTTCCGCTGGCCACCGACACCCTCATCGCCTGTGCCGTCGCGCGGGAGATCGCCGCCGCGTACCCGGTGCAGCTCCTTCCTCCGGTCACGATCGGCTGCTCGCACGAACACGCCGCCTGGCCGGGCACCGTGAGCATCTCTTCCGTGACGCTGCACGCGGTGGTGCGGGACATCGCCGCCTCGCTGCGCGGTTCCGGGGTGGAGGCGCTCGTGGTGGTCAACGGCCACGGCGGGAACTACGTGCTGGGAAACGTCGTGCAGGAGTCCTCGGCGCGCGGTGAACGGATGGCGCTGTTCCCGGCCGTGGAGGACTGGGAGGCGGCCCTGCAGCGGGCCGGGGTACAGACCTCGCTGCTCACCGACATGCACGCGGGAGAAATCGAGACGTCCATTCTTCTGCACGCTCATCCTGAATTGGTCCGCCCTGGATACAAGAGCGCCGACTTTGTCGCTGACGACCGTCGCCATCTGCTCACCGTGGGAATGTCCGTCTATACCGATTCGGGTGTCATCGGCCGTCCTTCACTGGGATCGGCGGAAAAGGGGAAGGAACTGCTGGCGAGCCTCACCGATTCCTTCGGTGCGTATTTCACGCTGCTCACCTCGTCGGACGCACCGGTGAACTTGTCGACGGGGCCCGAGAATTCGGCGTAGGACGACGCGTCGGGCGCCGGGTCCGGCGCGACGGTCCCGGCGTCTCGTCCGCCGAACCGGCGGACGACCAGGACTACGGCGCCCGGCAGGCTCGCCACGAGGCTGAGCACGCCGTAGACGACGGCCGTGGTCACGCCGGTGTCCGCGCCCAGTCCGGCGGCGCCGAACGCCCAGGCGGTGACGCCCTCGCGGGGGCCGAAGCCGCCGATGTTCAGCGGCAGGCCCATGGCGAGCAGGGCGAGCACCGCGATCGGCAGCAGGGTCGGGGCGGCGGCGTCGGATCCCGCGATGCGGCCGGCCAGGACGAACATCGCCAGGTGTCCGGCCAGGACGACGACCGACGACAGGGCGATGCCCGGCCAGTTGCCGCGCGACAGCAGAGCCCTGCGGGCTTCGCCGAGGGTCCTGCGCAGCGCGCCGCCGCGTCGGGCGGACCGGTTCATGCGGACGGCGAGGACGACGGCGAGCGCCCCGGTGACGGCGAGGGCGGCGAGAGGGGCGAACTCGCGGGCCTCGTCGCGGACCGGGGACGGCAGGGTGAGCAGCGTGGCGCCGCCGACGAGCGTCAGCGCGAGCTGTCCGGCGACCCGTTCGAGGACGACCGCGCGCACCGCGCGGCCCATGTCGCCGGCGCTCTGTCCGTGCCGGACGGCCCGGTGGACATCGCCGAGGACACCACCGGGCAGGGCCGCGTTGAGGAACAGGGCACGGTAGTAGTCGCCGACGGCGGTGCCGAGCGGCAGCCGGATCCGCAGCCCCCGGGCCACCAACTGCCAGCGCCACGCGCTGAGCACGGTGGTGACCGCACCGATGGCGAGGGCGGCCAGCAGGGACGTCGTGTCGATGCGGCGCAGCCCGTCCAGGAGGGCGCCGGTGCCGAGCCGCCAGAGCAGCGCGGCCAGGATGGCGGCGCCGGCCACGGTACCGAAGTGGGTGCGCACCGCGGGGGTGTTGACGCGGGCGAGCAGCCGGCGGCCGACGCCCGGGGCAGTGCCGACGCGGGTCCCCCGGGGCGTCGTGTCCACGCCCGCCGCGTGTGCGCTCATGCCGCCGCCTCGCCCGTCGGCCGGACCAGCGCCAGCAGGTCGTTGTGGTGGACCACGACCCGGAGCTCACCGGCCGCGCAGGCGGCCAGCCGCTCCTGAAGGTAGCGGGCCGCGTGCTCGGCCAGCTCGGGGCGCTCCTCGACGGCCGCGCCGACCCAGCCGCGCAACCACTGGGCGGTCAGCGCGGCCTCGGCCGGACCCAGCCGCCAGGCGCTCGGCAGCACCTCGACGGTCGCGCCGCGCGCCTCGAACGCCTCGCGGGCCACGTCGACCGCGTCGGGGCCGAGCAGGCCGTCGCGGCGCTGGTGCGCGTTGAACGCCTCGGCGATCTCGGCGTCCAGCGGGTGCGGTGCGGTCAGCTCGACGCGTCCGGCCACCGACAGGGTCAGCAGGGCCGGGCAGCCCGCGCCGGCGCAGGCGTCCACGAGGGCGGTGACCTCGTCGCGGGTCAGCACGTCCAGCAGTGCGGAGGCCGTCACCAGGGAGGCGCCCGTCAGCGCGTCCGGGGTGAGCCGGGCCACGTCGCCGCGCCGGGTCTCCACGGTGACCCGGCTGCCGTCGGCGGCGGCCCGCGGCGAGGCTACCGCGGCGAAGTGCAGGAGATAGGGGTCACGGTCGTGCAGGATCCAGTGCTGGGTGCCGTCCAGCCGGGGCGCCAGCCAGCGGCCCATGGAGCCGGTGCCGCAGCCCAGGTCGTGCACGGCCAGCCCGCCGTCCCGGCCCGGCAGACCGGCGAACCGGGAGCGGAGCGGGGCGAGCAGGCCGGTGGCGCGGGCGGCCGCGTCGGCTCCCTCCCGCAGCTGCAGCCACTCGGGCGCGTAGCGGGGCCCCTCCTCGGCGTCCTCCCGCAGCCGTACGGTGGCGCGTTCGCCGGGGCGGGCGACGGGTCCGGCGCCGGCTATCACCTCGTCCGGGCCGTTGTGCTCGCGGGTGGTGGTGGTCTCGGTCATCCTGCGCTCCGGGGTTCGTCGGGGAGCCTCAGCAGGACTCCGGCCAGGCTGCGGGCGGTGGTGGCCCAGCCGTCGAGGGCCGCGCGACGGCCGCGGGCGGCGGCCTTCAGCCGGCGGCGTACGTCGGCCTCGCCGAACCAGCCTCGCAGTTCGGCGGCGAGCGCGGCGGGGTCCTCCGGCGGGACGAGGATGCCGGGCACGCCGCCGTCGGGGGCGCGGCCGACGGCCTCGGGCAGTCCGCCGACGTCGGTGGCGAGGACCGGGATGCCGCGGGCGAGGGCCTCGGTGACCGCCATGCCGTATGTCTCTGCGTAGGAGGTGAGGACCATCAGGTCGGCGGCGGCGTAGCTGGCGTCGAGGGCGGCGCCGGAGCGGGGGCCCGCGAGGTGCAGGCGGTCGGTCAGGCCGTGCCGCTCGATCAGGGACCGGAGATGGGCGACGTACTCGGGGTCCTGTGTGAGGCCGCCTACCAGCGTGCAGGTCCACGACAGGTTCCGCACCGCCGCGAGCGCCTCCACCAGCCGGTGCTGCCCCTTGCGGGGGGTCACCGCGGCCACGCACAGCAGGTGGGAGACGCCGTCGGTGCCGGCGGCCAGCGGCGCGATGTCGGCGCCGGGGGCGGCGGCGTGCACCCGTTCGGGGGCGAGGCCGTGGTGGGAGACGAGGCGGCGGACCGCCCACTCGCTGGTGGCGATCGCGGCCGGGACCGCACGGAGCACGGTGCGCTCGCGGGCGTCCAGGTCCGCGGCCACCGCCGGGTCGAGGCCCGTCTCGTCGCCGAGGGGGAGATGAACGAGTACCGCGAGGCGCAGCCGACCGGCCTCGGGGACGACGATCTCGGGGACACCGCAGGCGACCAGCCCGTCGAGCAGCACGACCGTGCCGTCCGGCAGTTCGCGCAGGGTGCGGGCGAGTTCCTCGCGGGCGGCCGCGCCCGGCAGGGGCCAGTCGCCGTCCACGGCGTGCCGGACGACCTGCCAGCCGAAGCCGGGCAGGTCGAGGCAGACCCGGCGGTCGTAGGCGTTGCCGCCGCTCGGTGCCGTCGGGTCGTCGACGCCGCCCGGCATGACGAAGTGCACGGTGCGCAGGGACATGGGCAGGATCCCGAGGTTCGCCGGAACGGCCGTGAGCTGCGCGGGCAGTGCGGGCAGGGTGGGCGGCCGGTCGAGGGTCGTGTCGGTCACAGGGCACGCTCGTAGCTCGCCCAGGCGACGTGCGACTCGTGCAGGGTGACGGTGAGGCCGGCCAGGCCCCTGGCGCCCTCGCCGAGGGCACCCTTCTCGATCCGCTCGGCGAGCCGGTCGGCGATGACCTTCGCGAGGAACTCGGTGGAGGTGTTGACACCGGCGAAGTCGGGCTCGTTGTCGAGGTTGCGGTAGTTCAGCTCGGCGACGACGGCGCCCAGCTCCTGTGTGGCCAGTCCGATGTCTACGACGATGTTGTCGTCGTCCAGCTGCTCGCGGCGGAATGTGGCGTCCACGAGGAACGTGGCTCCGTGCAGTCGCTGCGCGGGTCCGAACACCTCGCCGCGGAAGCTGTGGGCGATCATGATGTGATCGCGGACGGTGATGCTGAACAACGGACGACCCTCCAGGTGCGGCGCGTCTGGGTCCCCCGCCAGGTCCCTGCCGGGGGATGTCGTGTAGTACGGCTCACCAGTTCCCCGTGTTCAGCGACATCTCACTCTTTTCCGGGGCCTGGAACGAGCCTTTTTCGGGGTCGGGCGCAGGTGACCCGTTTCGGGTCAGGCGTAGGTGACCCGGTGGCACAGCGCGGGGATCTCGCCGGAAGCGAGCCGTGGCATCACCTCCGGGAGCTGTTCGAAGGTGCTCTCCCCGGTGATCAGCGCGTCGAGCGCGGGGTCGGCGAGCAGGTCGAGGGCGAGGGCGAGCCGGTCGGCGTAGGTTCGGCCGGTGCGGCCGGCCGGGGAGACGGTGCCGACCTGGCTGCTGCGGATGGTGAGCCGCCGGGAGTGGAAGTTCTCGCCGAGCGGGAGGCTGACGCGGCGGTCGCCGTACCAGCTCAGTTCGACGACCGTGCCCTCGGGCCTGAGGAGTTCCAGGGAGCGGGTGAGGCCCTGTTCGGTGGCGCTGGCGTGGATGACCAGGTCGCAGTCGCCGAGCGCGTTCTCCGGTGTGGCGAAGCCGACGCCGAGCGCCTCGGCCGTCCGCGCCCGCGCCGGGTCGGCGTCGACCAGTTGGAGCCGTACGCCGGGGAAACGGGCGAGCAGGGCGGCCACCGAGCAGCCGACCATGCCGCCGCCGACCACCGCGATCCGGTCGCCGACCAGGGGTGCCGCGTCCCACAAAGCGTTGACGGCGGTCTCGACGGTCCCGGCGAGGATCGCGCGTTCGGCGGGCACACCGTCGGGTACGACGGTGACGGCGCTCGCCGGGACGACGTAGCGGGTCTGGTGCGGGTACAGGCAGAACACCGTACGGCCGACGAGTGCGGCGGGGCCCTCCTCCACGATGCCGACGCTGAGGTAGCCGTACTTGACCGGTCCGGGGAAGTCGCCCTCCTGGAACGGCGCCCGCATGACGTCGTGCTGCCCGGCCGGGACACCACCGCGGAAGACGAGTGTCTCCGTGCCGCGGCTCACCCCGGAGCACACCGAACGCACCAGCACCTCGCCTTCGGCGGGAGCGGCGAGGTCCACGTCACGGATCTCTCCGTGGCCCGGCGAGCGCAGCCAGAACGCACGTGCGGGACGGTTCATCGGCATCCTCCTGAACGATCGGCAACTTGTTCACGTACCGAGATGTGCACAGGCCGCGCACAGTACGCGGCGTTGATCGACTCTGTCACTCGGCCGGAGGACGTGCGGTGGCCCTGAACATTACTTACGAAGCCAGGCTGGTCCAGCAGGAGCCCGCGGTCGGAGCGGGCGTGCAGATTCTGCTGCTGGCCCTGCTCGGCTCGGTGATCGGCCTGGGCCCGGCGGGCTGGCTGACGGGGCTGACGTTCGCGATAGCGACCTGGGCGGTCCTCTCCCGGGCGCTGCACCGCTCCCAGTTGCGTTCCTTCGGGCCGGCGAACCGGGTCACGCTCGGCCGGGCCACGCTGGTGGGCGGAGTCACGGCGCTGGTCGCCGACTCCTTCGAGAGCTCTCCCCCGGTCACCCTGCTGGTCGCGCTGACGACGGTGGCGCTGCTGCTGGACGGCGTCGACGGCAAGGTGGCCCGGCGTACCGGCACGTCGACCGCGCTGGGCGCGCGGTTCGACATGGAGGTCGACGCGTTCCTGATCCTGGTGCTGAGCGTGTACGTGGCCATGGACCTCGGGCCGTGGGTGCTGCTGATCGGCGCCATGCGGTACGGCTTCGTCGCCGCGGCCCGCGTGGCCCCCTGGCTGAACGCCCCGCTGCCTCCGTCCTTCGCCCGCAAGACGGTCGCCGCGCTCCAGGGCATCTGCCTGCTGGTGGCGGGTTCCGGACTGCTGCCGCACACCGCGAACCTGGCCGTGGGGGCGTTGGCTCTCGGCTCGCTGCTGTGGTCGTTCGGGCGGGACGTGCTGTGGCTGTGGCGGACCTCCCGCCGCGTCGTCGAGGAGACGCCGAGGTCCGGGACGGGGGACCGCGAGGTGAGGGAACTCGTCACCACACGGTGACCTCCCGCCCGCAGGGGCCCGGACCGCATTGCGGTCCGGGCCCCTGCGGTTTCGCGGAACGGTCTAGGAGCGGGACGGCCGTCCCCGTACCACCGCGAACGCGGCCGCCGCCAGGCCGAGGGCTCCGACGAGCAGGCCGGCGACACCGAGGCCGCGGGCGGTGGAGTCGGAGGCGGAACCGGAGCCGCCCTCGGCCTTCGTGGCCGACGCGTTCCTGGCGGACGGGGCGGTGGCCTCGTCGTCGGCCGTCAGCTCCAGTACGGGCGCGGGGTTCTCCGACTCCTCGTCGTCCTGCTCGATCCAGCGGACCACTTTGCCGTCGGAGTAGGTCTGGAGGGTCTTGAAGGCCAGTTTGCCGGTGTTCTCGGGCAGTTCGCCGAAGGCGACGTCGAAGTCCGCGTACTCGCCGGGGGCGATCTTCCCGCCGGTCCAGGTGATCTCGGAGGCGGCCTCGGTGATGGTGCCGTCGTCGGTCTTGACCGGCGTCTTGAGCTTGGTGGTGGTCACCTTGGCGGTCCAGCCGTCCCGCGGGTGGACGAGGACGCCGAGCACGGGGTGGTCGGTGGGCAGGAAGACCTGCACCTTCGTGGTGGAGGCGCTGTCCTCCTCGTTGGGCACGCGGAAGGTCAGCAGACCGTCCGTGGCGCCCTTGGCGTAGTTCTCGGGGTGGACGGTGACATGGGCCGAGGCGATGCCCGCGGCGGCGAGGACTCCGGCGGCGGCGAGGGCGGTGGCGGTCGCGGCGCGACGCAGGGCGGTTCGGGTCGTGGACATGGGTGAGTGGATCTCCGTACGGGATGAAAGGTGTGATTGCGGATCAGACGGCGTACGGGATCCGGGCAGGAGGCCCACGGCGGCGCACCGCGTAGCGGAGCAGCGGCCGCCGGTGCGGGACGGCGGAGGCAGGGGCACCGCGTCGCTCGTCCGGGGCGGCGGGCAGCGGGCAGCGGTGCCACCAGGCAACGAGCCCGGGCACCAGGGTTGCGGCGCGCCGCAGCAGCGACCAGAGGGCGGCCTCACCGCGCCGCAGCCACCAGGACGCGGCCAGAGCGGCGAGGACGTGCGCGGCGGTGGCGTGACCGGTGAGCGCGTGCGGATCGCTGACATGGGTGAGGGTGTGGTGCCCGTGCTCGGTCGGCATCCGCATGGCGTGGGCCGCGGCAGGAGCGGCGGAGCGGGCCAGGCCGAACGCCGTGTGCAGGCCCGCCTGGACGGCGAGCATGGTCGCGCCGATCCCGACGAGCGACCGTTCCCGCCCGCCGAGCAGCCAGCCGAGACCGAACACCGCAGCGAATCCGGCGGTGTCGGCCCGGAGCGGCGGCATCGCGCCCATCGCGAGCCCGTGCCCGGCGGCAGCCAGCAGCACACACACCGCCGCGAACACGGCGGCGCGCAGGCTCCTCACGGCCGGTGACGCGCTCATGGTCGGGGATCCTCCCACGGACACGGTATACGTGCGGTGGTGCCGCTCCTGTTCAGGTCGCTCGGGCGCGGCGCGGGCGCACGGGTGGGGCGGCCCGCCCCTGGGCGGCGAATTCCAGGGGGCGGGCCGCCGACCGTGCGAGTCAGCCCGTCGGCGTCCCGGCGGCCGGTGCCGGTGCGTATCCGGCGGGCCGGGTCGTGAAGGTGCCACGGCCCTGTGTCCGGCTGCGCAACCGGGTGGCGTAGCCGAAGAGTTCCGCCAGCGGAACCGTCGCCGTCACACTGGCGGCACCTCCGGTGACGGCCGAGCCGGAGACCCGGCCGCGGCGCGCGGCGAGGTCGCCGAGCACACCCCCGACCGCGTCCTCGGGCACGGTGACCGTGACCTCGGCGACCGGTTCCAGGAGGACCATCGCGCAGCCGCGCAGGGCCTCCCGCAGCCCGAACCGGCCCGCCGTGCGGAAGGCGGTGTCCGAGGAGTCCTTCACATGGGTCGCCCCGTCGGTGAGGGTGACCCGCAGCCCGGTCACCGGGTGACCGCCGAGCGGCCCCTCGGCGAGGGCGTCCCGGCAGCCTGCCTCGACCGCGCGGACGTACTCCTGCGGCACTCGCCCGCCGACCACGGCCGAGCGGAACTCGAAGCCCTCGGCCAGCGGCTCCACGTCGAGCACGACATGCGCGAACTGCCCGGCCCCGCCGTCCTGTTTGACGTGCCGGAAGACGAGTCCCGACACACCGCGGCCGACGGTCTCGCGGTGGGACACCCGGGGGCGGCCGACGCCGATCTCCGGTCCGCCGTCCCGGCGGATCTTCTCCACCGCGACCTCCAGGTGCAGTTCGCCCATGCCGGAGAGCACGGTCTGGCCGGTCTCGGTGTCGGTGCGCACCACCAGCGAAGGGTCCTCCTCGGCGAGCCGGGCCAGCGCGGCGACCAGCCGGCCGGTGTCGGTGCTCCTGCGGGCCTCGACCGCCACGGACACCACCGGGTCGGCGACGGCCGGCGGTTCCAGGACGAGCGGGGCGCCCGGATCGCACAGCGTGGAGCCCGCACGCGCTGATCTGAGTCCGGCGAGGGCGACGATGTCCCCGGCGACCGCACGGCCCAGCGGTTCGTGCCGGTCGGCCATGACCCGCACGATCCGCGCGACGCGCTCGGTGCGCCCGCCGACGGCGTCCCACACGGTGTCTCCCTTCTCCAGCGTCCCCGAGTACACGCGGACATGGGTGAGCCGTCCGGTGGCGGTCGCGTTCACCTTGAACGCCAGTGCCGCGAACGGGGCTTGGGCGTCGGCGGGCCGCCGCTGCTCGGCACCGTCGTACGTCCCGCGCACGTCGGGCACGTCCAGCGGTGACGGCAGATACGCGACGACCGCGTCCAGCAGCGACTCGATGCCGCGGTTGCGGTACGCGGAGCCGCACAGCACGACCACGCCGTCGCCGGTGCGGGTCAGCTCGCGCAGGGCGGTGACCAGCGTCGGCGTGGACACGGCCGAATGCGCGCAGAACTCCTCCAGGGCGGCGGGGTGCGACTCGGCCACCGCCTCCTCCAGGAGCCGACGCCGCCGCGCCGCCTCCTCGCGGAGTTCCGCGGGCACCGGGCCCTCCGTCGCCGTACCGTCCGCCGTACTGTCACCGTCGGGCCAGACGAGCGCCCGCATTCGGACCAGGTCGACCACGCCGGTGAATGCGGCCTCGCGGCCGATCGGCAGGTGAACGACGAGCGGGGCCGGGTGGAGCCGGCGCCGGATCGACTCGACGGCCGTGTCCAGGTCGGCGCCCGCGCGGTCCAGCTTGTTGACGAAGGCGATCCGCGGCACCCCGTGCCGGTCGGCCTGCCGCCACACGGACTCGCTCTGCGGCTCGACACCGGCGACGGCGTCGAACACGGCCACCGCGCCGTCGAGTACGCGCAGCGAACGCTCGACCTCGTCGGCGAAGTCGACGTGTCCAGGAGTGTCGATGAGGTTGATCCGGTGCCCGGACCAGGCACAGCTGACGGCCGCCGCGAAGATGGTGATACCCCGGTCGCGCTCCTGCGGGTCGAAGTCGGTGACGGTCGTGCCGTCGTGGACCTCACCACGTTTGTGCGTGGTCCCGGTGGCGTACAGGATCCGCTCGGTGAGGGTGGTCTTCCCGGCGTCGACATGGGCGAGGATGCCGAGGTTGCGGACGAGGGTCCGGGGCATGACGTCGGTGTTGGAACGGATGTTGAAGTTGGTGTTGGTGCGCACGGGCCCGATTGCCTTTCAAGGATGGGCTGGAGGAGGGCGGCGCGATTCCGTGCGGGCACGCTCGAAGCAGTACTTCGTCAACAGGGCATCGCAGAAAGCCGGGTCGACGGTGAATCGAGATCAGACGTGCGTCACGGAGGTCCGGTGCCGGGCGCGCAGCGGGCACCGGACGGACGAGGACACGAGGATCACCTCGTAGCGGGCGCGGACAGGGGCGGCAACGGCACGGTCTCGCATGACGCCGCTCCCCTCTCTCATCTGTCCACTGGCTCGTCGGAGCGAGTGTAGGAAGCGGGCCGGGTCTCGGGCATCTGCTTTTTCCGGAGCGGCCGTTGACGGCGACACGGATCGGAAGCGAGCCCGGTTCGGGTCAGCCCCTTCCCGCCATGAAAGCCCGTGCGGCCGCCGGAACCCCTGGGGGTGCCCTCGTCGGCGAACCGAGTCACTACCGCGGGTAGTCCGGGTCGTCCTCAGCCGTCGGCAGGTCCCGTGAGCCCTCCGACCAGTGGTTGACCCACCCGCAGCCGGGGCAGGCGTATCGACTGTCCACGCCGTGGACGACCGTTCCGCACTGGGCGCAGAGCGTCGAGGTGATCTCCGGCGCCGCCGGCGGGCCGGCGCGGGACGCCCCTTCGAGGTTCGGTTGCCGCGACATGCGGCAACGGTACCGGTGCCGCCGGGGCACAGCCCCTGTTCCAGCCGCACCACCGCTCGCCACAGCCCGAGAAACAGAAAGACCCCAGATCGACTGGGGTCTCTGTCGGTGTCCGAGGGGGGACTTGAACCCCCACGCCCGATAAAGGGCACTAGCACCTCAAGCTAGCGCGTCTGCCATTCCGCCACCCGGACAAGGTGTCTGCCGCTTGTGCGGGGCACTGCCCCGCGGCGACGTGGACAACAATACCAAGGTTTCGGACCGCGTTTCACCTGCGTATTCGTGGACGGGTTCCGGTAACCCGACGTGTCCGGGTGACTACGCTTGGAGGGCTACTCGCAGGTCAGGGCATGAGCTGGTAGTCGGGGAAGTTGCCGGGCGGCCGCTCCCCCGCCGGGCCCTGGGTCACGGCGCGGACCAGGAGTTCGCCACCGACGAAGGCGCCGCGCCAGGAGGCGCCGAAGCCGCCGAAGAGTTCGTTGCGGTCGCCGCGGGAGCGGGGCTTGCCGTGGCCGACCTTGAAGGCGCGGATCTGGGGGGCGAGCCGGTCGTAGGTCGTGTGGTCGTCGGTGGAGAGGGTGGCGACCAGGGCGCCGTTGGAGGCGTTCATCGCGGCGAGCAGTTCCGCCTCCGTGTCGACCAGGACGATGGTGTCGACCGGGCCGAACGGCTCCGCGTGGTGCAGGGGGGAGGAAGGGGGCGGCCCGAGGAGGGTGAACGGCTGGACGTACGCCGAGGTGTCCTGGCCGGGCAGGAAGCGGGCGTCGGACAGCCGGCCGCGGTGCAGCGGGACGGCGCCGCGGTCGATGGCGTCGGCCACCTGGGCGTGCAGTTCCGCGGCCTTGGCCGCGTTGATCAGGGGGCCGAAGTCCAGCTCCGGCGGCCGGTCGTCGGGGTGTCCGACGGCCAGCGGGTGACCGACCTTGATGCCGCGGACGGCGGGGAGGTAGGCCGCCAGGAACTCGTCGAACAGCGTCCGCTGGACGACGAAGCGCGGGTAGGCCGTACAGCGCTGCTTGCCGTAGTCGAAGAGCGCCGGGATGACGGCGGTCAACGCGTCCCAGTCGGAGAAGTTCCAGATCCCCCAGGTGTTGAGCCCCTCCTGCTCCAGCACGTGCCGTTTGCCGAGGTCCGCGACCGCGGTGGCCACCGCGGCCCCGGTGTCGCGGCCGCCGACGAAGGAGACGCAGCCGATCTCGGGCGCGCGGACCAGCGCCTCCGACAGCTCGCCCCCGCTGCCGCTGACCAGGGTGACCGGGATGCCCTCGCGGGCGGCCAGCGCGGACGCCAGGGTGAGGCAGGCGACCCCGCCGTCGGTCGGGGTCTTGGCGATGACGGCGTTGCCCGCGAGTGCCTGCACGAGCATGGCGTGGACCAGGACGCTCATCGGGTAGTTCCAGCTCGCGATGTTGGACACGGGTCCCTCCAGCGGGGCCCGGTCGGCGAGCATCGGCTCGATGCCGTCGACGTACCAGCGCACCCCGTCGATCGCCCGGTCGACGTCGGCGCGTGCGAGCCGCCAGGGCTTGCCGATCTCCCAGACGAGCAGCAGCGCGAGCAGGTCGCGGTGCTCGGTGAGGGCGTCGAGGGTGGCCGAGACCCGGGCCAGGCGCTCCTTGAGGGGCACGTTCCGCCAGGCCCGGTGCTGGTCCAGCGCGGCTCGTACGGCCTGTCGTGCGGTGGCCCGGTCGAGCCGGGGGGCACCCGCGATGGGGCTGCCGTCGACCGGGGTGGTCGCGGGCAGGGGTCGGCCCTCCGGCCGCCAGTCGGCGCCGTAGAGGTTGAGGACCCGGTCCTCCCGGAAGGCCTCGGGAGCCACGGCGAGGCAGCGGCGCCAGGCGTCGCTCCATGCCGTGCCGGGCTTCAGCGCGAGGGTGGGGCGGGTGGTGGTGAGCGTGGATGCCATACGTCTGCTCCGCTCTCGGGGCGGCGATCGGCAGGGCGATCGGGGCGGGGTCCCGCCAGGCTCGTCGGCGGCACCTGAGCGCGCTTGGACGCGGACTCGGGCGGGGACAGGGCGACCCCGGGCACGACCTGTGCAGGACAATGGACGGGCACCGACGGCCGCCGCCCGCAGCCGCCACCCGTACCTCACAGAACCGGGGCTGAGACAGGACATGGGACGAGTCACGGAACGACGCAAGGTGGTCCGGGTCCGGGACGGAGTGGTCACGGTCCGGCCCGACACGCTTGTCGCCGAGGAGCCGTTGGAGATACGGCTCAACGGCAAGCCGCTCGCGATCACGATGCGCACGCCGGGTGACGACTTCGCGCTGGCCGCGGGGTTCCTGGTGAGCGAGGGAGTGCTGGGCGAGGCCTCCGAGCTGCGGAACATCGTGTACTGCGCGGGCGCGACCGCCGACGGCTCGAACACCTACAACGTGGTGGACGTGCGGACCGCGCCGGACCTCGCGCTGCCCGACTTCACGCTGGAGCGGAACGTCTACACGACCTCGTCGTGCGGGCTGTGCGGCAAGGCGAGCCTGGACGCGGTGCGTACGACGGCACGCTGGCCGTTGGCGGACGACCCGCCGCTGCGCGTCGAACCCGCCCTGCTGTCGGTGCTCCCCGACCGGCTGCGCGCGGCCCAGCAGGTGTTCGACCGGACCGGTGGCCTGCACGCGGCGGCGCTGTTCACCGAGGACGGGGATCTGCTGGACGTACGGGAGGACGTGGGCCGGCACAACGCGGTGGACAAGCTGGTCGGCCGGGCCCTGCAGAGCGGGGATCTCCCGCTGTCCCGCACGATTCTGCTGGTGTCGGGCCGGGCCTCTTTCGAGCTGGCGCAGAAGGCCGTCATGGCGGGCATTCCGATTCTGGCCGCGGTGTCCGCGCCCTCGTCGCTGGCCGTGGACCTGGCCGCCGAGACCGGTCTGACGCTGGTGGGCTTCCTACGGGGCACTTCCATGAACGTGTACGCCGGTGACCACCGGATCGCTCTGCGCACCAGCCCGGCCGCCCAGCCCTGACCAGGCCCGGCAGGTCCCGTTCGGTCCGGTCCGTCAGCGGTCCTGGAGGCTCAACTGCCGGGCGGAGACCACGGAGCCCAGCCGCGGGAAGTCCAGCCGCACGGATGCCTCGTGCTCGGCGGCCGTGAAGGCGGCCATGGCGTCCTCGACGAAGACCAGCTCGTAGCCGTGGTCGTGGGCGGCGCGAGCGGTCGACTCGACACCGAGGTTGGTGGCGATGCCGCCGAACACCACTGTGGTGACGCCGTGTTCGCGCAACCGTGCGTCGAGTTCCGTGCCCTGGAAGGCGCCGATGGTCCGCTTCACGATCTCCAGGTCGCCGTCCCGACGCAGTCCGGCGGCGAGCCCGCTGCCCGGCGGCTGTTCGGCGACGCCCGCCCGTTCCACACGGATCAGGACGACGAGTGCCCCGGCGGAGCGGAAGGTGTCGGCCAGTTGCTCGGCGGCGACGAGGACTTCTGCGCCTTTGCGGGGTTCCAGGGGCAGCGCGACGATGCGGTCCATCAGGTCGACGAGAACGAGTGCGCAGCGCGCCGGGTCGAGTACGCGAGGTGCGGTCATGACGGAACGTTAGCCGTCGTCAGCCGTCCGTGCCGTGAATCCGGATCAACATGCCCATGAACTGGTCGCGTTCGGCCGCCGTCGGCTCGGCCTCGGCAGCGGCGGCACCGACGGTTCCGCACCGACGGACCCCCCTTGAGCACGCGCTCAGCGAGGCCGTGGTCCCGTGCCGACCGCCGTCGGTGACTGTGCGGACCGCCCGGCCGGCGTCATGGCCTCCGGGTCGTGGGCCCGGCGTCTGGCGATGACCGCGCACACCATCAGCTGCATCTGGTGGAAGAGCATCAGCGGCAGCACCGCGAGCGAGGCGTGCGCGCCGAACAGGACGCTCGCCATGGGCAGCCCGGAGGCCAGGGACTTCTTCGACCCGGCGAACTGGATCGCGATCCGGTCCGCCCGGCCGAACTTGAGCGCCCTGGCGCCGTACCAGGTCAGGGCAAGCATCACGCCAAGCAGAACGGACTCCACGGCGAGCAGCGCGGCCAGCCGGACGGGACTCACCTGGTGCCAGATGCCCTGGACCATGCCCTCGCTGAACGCGGTGTAGACGACCAGCAGGATCGAGCCGCGGTCGACCAGCCCCAGCACCTTCCTGTGCCGGGTGACGAAGTCGCCGATCCACCGGCGCAGCACCTGTCCGGCGAGGAAGGGCACCAGCAGTTGCAGCACGATCTTGACCACCGAGTCGGTGGAGAAGCCGACGCCGCCGCTTCCCAGCAGGGCCGCCGCGAGCAGTGGGGTGAGCACGATGCCGACGAGGGAGGAGAAGGAGCCCGCGCAGATGGCGGCGGGCACGTTGCCGCGGGCGATCGAGGTGAACGCGATCGACGACTGGATCGTCGACGGCACCAGGGTCAGGAACAGCAGGCCCTGGTAGAGCGGCTGGGTCAGCAGCACCGGGACGAGGCCGCGGGCTGCCAGTCCGAGCAGCGGAAAGGCGACGAAGGTGCAGGCCAGGACGGTCACGTGGAGGCGCCAGTGGCGCATTCCGTCCAGCGCCTCGCGGGTGGACAGCCGGACGCCGTAGAGGAAGAAGAGGAAGGCGATCGCGACCGTGGACGCCCCGGACGCCACGTCGGCGGCGGCGCCGCGGGCAGGGAGGAGCGCCGCGATGCCGACCGTCGCGAGGAGCAGCAGGATGTACGGGTCGATCGGCGTCCGAAGGGGCCGGCGCAGGCGTTTCACTGTGCTCCACGTGCTGTCGGTCGGGGCGGTCGGGGTATTTCCTCTCCATCGTGGCCCCGCCGGTGGCGATCGGGAAACCCGTACACCGCTCTGACTGTCATCACGTATCGCGATAGCCTGGCGGTGTGTACGACCCCTCCCAGCTGCGCACCTTCCTGGCGGTCGCCCAGGCCCTCAGCTTCACGCAGGCAGCCCGGCGGCTCGGGCTGCGCCAGTCCACGGTGAGCCAGCACGTCCGGCGTCTGGAGGAAGCGACCGGGCGTCAGCTGTTCTCCCGTGACACCCACTCCGTCGGGCTGACCGAGGACGGCGAGGCCATGCTCGGTTTCGCCCGCCGGATCCTGGAGGTGCACGAGCAGGCGACCGCGTTCTTCACCGGCACCCGGGTGCGCGGGCGGCTGCGGTTCGGCGCGTCCGAGGACTTCGTCCTCACCCGTCTGCCGGAGATCCTGGAGGGCTTCCGGTACGACCACCCGGAGGTCGACCTCGAACTCACCGTCGAGCTGTCCGGGACGCTGCACGAGCAGCTGACCGCCGGGAACCTCGATCTGGTCCTGGCCAAGAGGCGGCCGGAGGATCCGCGTGGGGAGCCCGTCTGGCACGACGACCTGGTGTGGATCGGCGCGGAGCGGTTCCGCCTGGATCCCGGCCGCCCGGTGCCGCTGATCGTGTACCCGCCGCCCGGCATCACCAGGGCACTCGCCCTGGAGGCGCTGGAGCGGCAGGGCCGGGAGTGGCGTGTCGTCTGCACCAGCGGCAGTCTCAACGGACTGATCGCGGCGGCACGGGCCGGGCTGGGGGTGATGGCGCACTCGCGGGGTCTGATCCCGCCCGGTCTGGTCCGGGTACCGGACCGGGCGGGGCTGCCGGAGCTGGGCCGCGTCGACTTCGTCCTCGTCCACGGTCTGCGCCGCGCCTCCACGCAGGCGGCGGCGGACGCGCTGGCGGCGGCGATCCTGAACGGCGGGATGTCCCTCGGGCGGACTCCAGGGGGCCGCTGAGACCGCGCCCCGGCTCCGGCACCGCGGTGGCCTCGTCCCCGCGGGACCCGTCGGCATCCCCTGTGAGCTGCCCGGAAGGCCGAGGGGCGGTAATCGCGTCGTACAGATTCGGTGGAGATTACGGCCCCGGAACTTACCGAAGCGTCAGTATTCTGTCCGGCCCTTCCCCATGTGAGGGCATTTTCCCGGCGGTGACCGGCCCGGACGTGAGCGTTGTTCGCGTTCTCGCCCCTCCCGCACCGGCCCGGCGTGGGGTAGCTTTCACGGCGCCGTTCGGAGCGTCACTGAGGAGCGAGGAGAGGGGTTTGCGCGAGTTCAGCAATCCTCCTTCGGCGTCGGAGCCGCCGACGGGCGGTCTGGCCGACGTCGTTTTCGAACGCGCCCTGTCCGATCCGCTCCACGTCGCGCTGGGGCGCAAGGACGAGTCGGGGCAGTGGCGGGACGTGACCGCGGCCGAGTTCCACGACGAGGTGCTCGCCCTTGCCAAGGGGCTGCTGGCCGACGGCATCCGCTTCGGCGACCGGGTCGCCCTGATGTCCCGCACCCGCTACGAGTGGACCCTCTTCGACTTCGCCCTGTGGACGATCGGCGCCCAGGTGGTACCGGTCTACCCGACATCCTCCGCCGAGCAGTGCTTCTGGATGCTGCACGACGCCGAGTGCACGGCCGCGATCGTGGAGCACGAGGACCACGCGATGACGATCGCCACCGTCATCGACCGGCTCCCCCGGCTGCGCCGGCTGTGGCAGCTGGACTCGGGCGCCGTGCAGGAGCTCTACGACACCGGCGCGCACCTGGACGACGAGACGGTGCACCGGCACCGGCGGGCCGTCACCCCGGACTCGGTCGCCACGATCATCTACACCTCGGGCACCACCGGCCGCCCCAAGGGCTGTGTGTTGTCGCACGGGAACCTGATGTTCGAGGCGGACACGATGATCGGCCGCTGGGAGCCGGTGTTCCACTCGAAGAAGGACGACGAGGCGTCCACGCTGCTGTTCCTGCCGCTGGCGCATGTTTTCGGGCGGATGGTGGAGGTGGCCGCGGTGCGCGGTGGGGTCCGCTTCGGGCACCAGCCGCAGCTGAACGCGGCCGCCCTGATGCCCGACCTCGAAGCCTTCCGGCCGACGTTCATCCTCGCGGTGCCGTACATCTTCGAGAAGGTGTTCAACGCCGCCCGCCGCAAGGCGGAGAAGGACGGCAAGGCGGGCCCGTTCGAGAAGGCCGTCGAGGTCGCGGTGAAGTACGCGGACGCGATGGAGGCCAAGGCCTGGGGCCTGGGCCCCGGGCCCTCGGCGAGTCTGCGGGTGCAGCACCAGTTCTTCGAAAAGGTGGTCTACTCGAAGGTGCGCGCGGCGATGGGCGGCCGGATCCGCAACGCCATGTCCGGCGGCTCGGGGATGGACCGGCGCCTCGGCCTGTTCTTCGCCGGCGCGGGCGTGCACATCTACGAGGGCTACGGCCTGACCGAGTCCTCCGCGGCCGCCACCGCCAACCCTCCCGAGCGCACCCGCTACGGCACGGTCGGTCAGGCCATCCCCGGCACGGCCGTGTACATCGCGGAGGACGGGGAGATCTGGCTGCACGGCGCCCATCTCTTCCAGGGCTACCTCAACAACCAGAAGGCCACGGACGAGACCCTGCACGACGGCTGGCTGGCCACCGGTGACCTGGGCTCGCTGGACGAGGACGGCTATCTCACCATCACCGGCCGCAAGAAGGAGATCCTGGTGACCTCCGGCGGCAAGAGCGTCTCGCCCGGTGTGCTGGAGGAGCGCGTGCGGGACCATCCGCTGGTGAGCCAGTGTGTGGTCGTCGGCAACGACCGTCCCTTCATCGCGGCACTGGTCACCCTGGACCAGGAGGCGGTGGAGCACTGGCTCCAGATGCGCGACAAGCCGCGGCTCACTCCGGCCCAGCTGGTGCACGACCCCGATCTGGAGACGGAGGTGCGGCGCGCGGTGGTGGCCGCCAACACGCTGGTGTCACAGGCCGAGTCGATCCGCACGTTCCGCATCCTGGCCCAGCCGTTCACCGAGGAACACGGCCTGCTCACCCCGTCGTTGAAACTCAAGCGCAAGGCGATCGAGAACGCCTACGCGGACGAGGTGGCAGCGCTTTACCAGGCCTGACGTGTCAGGAATGCGCGATGGGCCATGATCATTGACGATAGTGGTACGACCTGTCGACAACCGAAGGATCAAGAGCTCGTGAGCAGCAAGGTCCCCCCGATCATCCTCAACAACGGCGTCGAGATGCCCCAGCTCGGGTTCGGCGTCTGGCAGGTGCCGGACGACGAGGCCGAACCGGCCGTCGCCGCGGCGCTCGAAGCCGGGTATCGCAGTATCGACACCGCGGCGATCTACGGCAACGAGGAGGGCACCGGCCGGGCGATCGCCGCGTCGGGTCTGCCGCGCGAGGAAGTCTTCGTCACCACCAAACTCTGGAACAGCGACCAGGGGTACGACGCGACCCTGCGCGCCTTCGACGCCTCCCTGCACAAGCTGGGCCTGGACTACCTCGACCTGTATCTGATCCACTGGCCGCTGCCGTCACGGGGCACCTACACCGACACCTACAAGGCGTTCGAGAAGCTCCTGTCCGACGGCCGGGTCCGTGCCATCGGCGTCTCCAACTTCCTTCCGGAGCATCTGGAGCGGCTGATCGCCGAGACCTCGGTGATCCCGGCCGTCAACCAGATCGAGCTGCATCCGCATCTCCAGCAGCACGCGGTCCGCGAGTTCCACGCGGAGCAGGGCATCGCCACCGAGGCGTGGTCCCCGCTCGGCCAGGGCAAGGGCCTGCTGGAGGTGCCTGCGATCGTGGCCATCGCCCAGAAGCACAACCGCACCCCGGCCCAGATCGTGCTGCGCTGGCACCTTCAGCAGGGCAACGTCGTGATCCCGAAGTCGGTGACGCCGTCGCGGATCCAGGAGAACATCGACGTCTTCGGCTTCAGCCTCGACAACGAGGACCTCGCGGCGATCAGCGCCCTCAACGAGGACCGCCGCATCGGCCCGGACCCGGCCACCTTCGAGATCGGCTGAGACCGGATCGACCGGGACCGGAGGCCGGCCGGGGGCGTCAGTCGGGGCGTACGTCGGCGTGGACGATGTCGAACTCCTCCAGGGCCGTGACGGTGGCGTGGGTCTTGGCCGCGGCCTCGCATCTGACGTCCGCGAGGGCGGTGCGGGCCGCGGTCATGGACTCGCGGTCGGTGAACAGGGCGCTGACCGTGCCGCGGCCGCGCTCCCGGTCGGTGAACAGTGAGGTTCTGGCCAGCCCGGGGAGCATCTCGATCCGCGGGAGCGCCCCGGCCCGGTAGGCGTCGACGAGCAGGTCCGTGTCCACCGGATCGAACTCCAGCCTGGTCAGGCGCAGTCCCCCGGCAGCCCGGGGCATCCGGATGGTGTGACAGACCGCCGCCTCGTAGTTCTCGACGGCCAGTGTCGCGGCGAACGGTTCGAGGAGGTCGGCGCGCCGCTCGCGCATCACCTCGTCGCTGTTGCGCCTGGCCTGTTCCGAGTCCCACCAGCTCACCACGAACAGCTTGCCGAGTTCCCGGTCGGTGAGGACGTCCGAGCCCCGGTACCCCGGACGTTCCTCCAGGAGGTCACGGCCCTCGCTGTTCAGGGCCCGGAGCGCGGTGTCGATCTTCGCGGGATCCCCGGTCGCATAGACGGTCCGTACGAACATGACCTCTCGCCTCCCGGAGCCGGACGCGAACGGGCCGATACCGTCAGTCTCGGCTCGGGACCGGGCCGCCGCAAACGGCCCCGGAAGCACGTCCCGCTGCCGCCGGGGCACTCGGTAAGGAAACTTTCCTGATAGAAGGGTCCTACTCGGCTCGAACCGCCGTGTGCACCGTGTACGCCGCCAGTACGAACACGTCCGGGCGGTGGTGCACGCTCGCCGGGTCCGCCGGGTCGGTGAGGCGGTCCAGGGTGGTGCGGTCCTCGGGGCCGAGGCCGTCGGTGAGGGTGTCGCGCAGGTGGGTGAGGAACCCGGCGATGTAGGCGCGGGCCGGGGCGGAGGCGGGGGCGGGCAGGTCCAGCAGGAAGCTGCGGGTGCGGGTGTGCTTGAGGCCGGCCGCGGTCAGCAGGGCCGGCCAGTCCTCGGTCTCCCGTACGGAGCCCGGCAGTTCGGCCCGCATCCGTGTGAACCACTCCCCCTCGACAGCGTCGATCCGGGACTGGAGCCCCGGGCGCCCGATGCCGATCTCCCGGGGCAGGAAGCGGGCGGGCAGGCCGCCCTCCAGAAGGGCCAGGGTGCCGCCGGGGGCCAGCCGGGCGGCGAAGGCGGCGAGCGCGGCACGCTGGTCCCCGAGGTGATGCAGGCTGCGGCTCGCCCACAGCAGGTCGACCGGCTGGTCCAACTCGTTCAGCACGTCAGGGAGTTCACCGGCCAGCGTGCCGAAGCGGTCGGCCACGCCCTGGTGGGCGGCGCGGTCGCGGGCACGGTCGAGCAGCGGCTCGGCGCTGTCCACGGCGACGACTCGGGCGCCCGGAAACTCCTTGGCGAACATGCACGACACCACGCCGGGCCCGCTGCCCGCGTCCACGATCAGCCCCGGCTCGGTCACCTCCTCCCCCAGCCAGGACATGACCTGCTCGTATGTGGGGGCGAACAGCTCCGCCTGGGTTTCCAGGTGGGTGGCCATTCGCGCCCAGTCGATGTCGGTGTGGTCGTGGTGATGCGCCATGGTGGTAGGCCTCTCGTCCGGGTCCGCCCAGCCTGCTCCGGCGCATCCCGTCACGGCCACTTCCCTTGCCGGTCCGGCAAAAACCAGGCCCGACAGCCAGGGACCCGAAAGCTACGGCTTCCTGAACGACCTCAGCTGGAAACGCGGGTCGGGCCTGCGGCGGTCCTGGGCGGGGAGTGCGGCCAGGCGCTCGGTAAGGCGGTCCGCCCGGGGGTCGCCCGGTGGCAGCATGGTGAACCAGCCCCGCCGCAGGTCGGCGATCGTGTCGCGGGGACTGCGGCCCTGGCCGAGGCCGGGGAAGGAGGCCTGTCCGGCCGGGAGCAGGCCGTGGCCGGCCGCGTGCTCGGTCACCCGGTGCGCGGAGTCCGGAGCGGGACGGCGGGGCCGTGGGACGAGGACGGCGTCGATGTCACTGCCCACGTCGTGCGCCGCGGCCTTGTCGACGGTGGTGACGTAGACCCCGCCGGGCCGCAGTACCCGGGCGACCTCGGCGAGGACGGCGCCCACATCGGCGGGCCGGTCCAGCAGGTGCAGCAGCCAGACGCTGGTGACCGCGTCGAACGTGCCGTCCGCGAACGGCAGTCGGCGGCTGTCGGCGAGCAGGACCGCCCCCGGCAGCCGGGCCGCGGCCATGCGCGCCATGCCGGGCGAGAGGTCGACGCCGGTGACCCGCGTGCCCGGCCGGGCCGCCGCCAGGCGCCGGGTGACGCTGCCGGTGCCGCAGGCGATGTCGAGGAGACGGCGGCCGGTGTCGGGCAGCAGGCCGAGGACGGCGTGCGCGGCGGCCTCGGCGCGTGGCTCGCCGCCGCGTGTCGCGTCGTAGGCGTCGGCTTCCCTGTCGTAGTCGAGCACAGTCCTCAGTGTGCGCCGTGACCCGGTGCGATGTCCTCCACCCGGCGGGCGAGACCGAAGTCCTTCGCGGTGACGACGCCGCCCACGCTGTGCGTGTTCACCGACAGGGCCACCGTGTTGTAGCCGAGGGTGAGGTCGGAGTGGTGGTCGAGTTCGTCCTGGATACGGGCGATGTGCACGACCAGTGCGGTCGCGGCGAAGTGCGAGTCGAGCCCGTACGAGCGGGTGAGGCGGTCCCCTTCCACGGTCCAGCCGGGCAGCTCGGCGAGCCGGTCCTCGATCTCCTTGCCGGACAGCGGTTCGACAGCCATGGAACGGCTCCCTTCGTGGGGTCGCGTACCCGCTCAGCGTGCCACAGGCGGGGCGTCCGGCCCGGTAGCACGGCCGTCTCGACCACGGCCGTCTCGACTACCGTCGCCCGTATGACAATTGCCGCCGCCTCCTCGTTCTCCGCGCCCGCCGACAAGGGTGTGGGCCCGCTGCTGCGCGCCTGGCGGGAGCGATGCCGGATCAGTCAACTGGAGCTGGCGCTGCGTGCCGACTCCTCGGCCCGGCACATCAGTTTCATCGAGACGGGCCGCGCACGGCCGAGCGAGGAGATGGTGCTCCGGCTGGCCGAACACCTGGACGTACCGGTAAGGGAGCGCAACGCGCTGCTGCTGGCGGCCGGTTACGCCCCGCACTATCCCGAGACCCCGCTGGACGACCCGGCGCTGGACGCGCTGCGGGACGGGATGGAGCGGCTGATCCAGGGCTACGAGCCGTATCCGGCGCTGATCGTGGACGCCCTCTACACGGTGGTCGCCGCCAACCGGGGCATCGCCATGTTCCTGAACGGCGTACCGGAGTCCCTGATGACGCCCGCGCCGAACGCGATGCGGCTGACACTGCACCCCGAGGGTCTGGCACCGCGCATCCGCAATCTTCCCGAGTGGCGCGGGCATCTGCTGACCCAGATGGAGCGGCGGATCGCCCTGCGCCGCTCGGACGCGCTGCGGGAGTTGTACGAGGAGGTGGCGGCCTATCCGGTGCCGGAGCCGGACGCCGACGGCGAACCGGCCGAACCCGTGGCGTACTTCGCGCTGCCGATGCGGATCGAGCACGAGGGCCGGGTGCTGTCGTTCGTGTCGTCCATCTCGACCTTCAATACGCCGATGGACGTGACCGTGGCCGAGCTGGCGATCGAGACGTTTCTGCCCGCCGACCCCGCGACCGCCAAGTACCTTCATTCACTGGCGGGTTGAGGACCGGTGTGACGCACGCTTCGCTTCGTGCAGGTGTGCGAGGCGGCGTCGCGTGACAGACTGCTCGCGTACTTCGGCGCGTTGGGGAGGGCGTGGCGTGAGCGAGCGGCGTGCTGCGCCGACCGTGGGCCAGGTGGTGCTCGGCAAGCGGTTGCAGGAGCTGCGGGAGGCGGCCGGCCTCGGACGCGAGGAGGCGGCACGGCTGCTGCGGGTGGCGCCCGCGACCGTACGGCGGATGGAGATGGCCGAGGTCGCGCTGAAGATCCCCTATGTGCAGGTGCTGCTCACGGCGTACGGCGTACCCGACGAGGAGTCGGCCGCGTTCGTGGAACTGGCCGAGGAGGCCAACCAGCCGGGCTGGTGGCAGCGGTTCCACGACGTGCTGCCGGACTGGTTCAGCCTGTACGTGAGTCTGGAGGGCGCCGCCCGCATCATCCGCTCCTACGAACCGCACTTCGTGCCCGGTCTGCTCCAGACGGAGGACTACGCCCGTGCCGTGCTGGAGGCCGGGACGATCGGGCACACCGGTCCGGAGACGATCGAGCGGCATGTGTCCCTGCGGATGACCCGGCAGCGGCTGCTGGACCGTGAGAACCCGCCCCATCTGTGGGTGATCATGGACGAGACGGTGCTGCGGCGTCCGGTGAGCGAGCGGCCCGAGGTGATGCGCGAGCAGCTGGACAGGCTGCTGGAGTACGCCGGACGGGACCGGGTGACACTCCAGGTCGCCGAGTTCTCCTCCGGCCCGCACCCCGGTACCTACGCGCCGTTCACCCTGTTCCGCTTCGCGGAGCCGGAGCTGCCCGACATGGTGTTCACCGAGTACCTCACCGGCGCCCTGTACCTGGACTCGCGCCAGGAGGTCTCGGCGCATCTGGAGGTCCTGGACCACATGACGGCACGGGCCGCTTCGGCCCGGCGCACCGAGGAGATCCTGCGGGAGTACCGCGCGGGCCTGTGAGGGACCGGCGAGGGACCGGCCCCCTGACCCGGACGGGTGCGGCGGGCGGGTGCGCGGAGTCTTTGACCCCTACGTTCGGAACCAGGGGCAAGCCATGAAGGAGACCTGATGCCCTCGGACGCGGTGCTGTACCAGGCGGCTGCGCTCTGTCTGACGTACCCGGACGGCGATCTCGTCGCCCGGGTGCCGCTGCTGCGCGAAGCCGCCCCGCAGCTGCGGGAGTTCACCGACCACGCGGCCGTGACCCCCCTCGGCGAGCTGGCCGCGCACTATGAGCGGGTCTTCGGCCAGGGAAGCGGGCACAGTTTGCATCTGAGCCGGTGGAGCCGGTCCGGTGAGGTGTCGCTCGGCCGGTTCGCGGACGTCTACCGGGAGCACGGCCTGGAGTTCAGCCGCGACGAGCTGCCCGACTTCCTGCCTGCGGTGCTGGAGTGCGCCTCCCGCACCGGCAGCACCGAGCTGCTGACCGACCACCGGGGGGCCCTGGAGGAGCTGCGCTCCCGGCTGACCGATTTCGGTACGCCGTACGCGTCCGTGCTGAACGCGGTGTGCGTGGCGCTGCCGGCCGCGTAGGTACGACGATGCCGCGCCCGGGCCGGGCGCGGCATCGGTGGTCGTGCGTCGGTCAGGCGAGCTTCGCCGACAGGGTGATGTTCGTGCCGGACAGGGCCTGGCTGACCGGGCAGTTCTTCTTGGCCTCCTCGGCGGCCGCGGTGAAGCCGTCCTCGTCCAGGCCTGGGACGGTGCCCTCCACGTTCAGGTGGATGCCGGTGATTCCCTCACCGGGCTGGAAGGTGACGTCGGCGGAGGTGACGAGCTTGGTGGGCGGGGTGCCGGCGCCGCTCAGGCCGTGCGACAGCGCCATGGAGAAGCAGCTGGAGTGGGCTGCGGCGATCAGCTCCTCGGGGCTGGTCTTGCCGTTCGCCTGCTCCGCGCGCGACGGCCACGACACCGGCTGCTGGCCGATGCCGGAGGAGTCGAAGGTGACGACCCCGTTGCCCTCGATCAGGTTGCCTTCCCAGACGGTGTGTGCGGTGCGCGTGGTGGCCACGGTTCTTCCTTTCGCATGGGATCCCCATTCCGGGTTCTGCGGGTCCCATCCGATCACATCCGTCCTCACCGCACCTTGAAGACGGGCCCACAGGGGATGTACGGCCGGTTTCGTCTCAGGCCGCCCGGCGCTCGTCCGGGGACGCCGTGACCGGCACCTGGGGTCCGTCGGTCTCGCGCAGCCAGCGGCGCAGGATGCGGTGGATCTGCTCGGCGCCGACCGGTTCCGTCCCGTCGTCGCACGGCGCGGACAGGGCGACGGGCGACAGCAGGAAGGGTCTGGACTGGGCGCCGCCGAGGCCGCCGTGGGAGCCGATCTGCTCCTCGAAGGCGAGGACTTCTCCGTCGTCGGGGTCGTACCAGGAATTGACCATGATGTCGGCGGTGTGCGGGAAGCCGTGGGTGCGGCGGACGGCGTCGGCGGCGCCGGGTCCGAAGGCGGCCAGCGGGCCGGGCTCGGTGTCGAGCCGGTCGAGCGGGATCTCGGCGCCGTGCGCGCCGAGGAGGAGGCCGTCGTGTTCCTCGCCGCGCACCAGCAGGAAGGCGATGCCGGGGTGGTTGGCGAGGGTGCTGAGCAGGGCGGGGTGGCGGGCGTCGATCTCTTCCTTGGTCATGCGGTGCGGGACGTCCGGGAAGGAGATCAGGCCGAGGTTGCCGGAGGCGAGCACGATCGGCTCGGAAAGGCGGTCGGGGTGCTCCTCGACGGGGCGGCGCAGCGCGGCGCGCACGGCGGCGCGTGCCTCGGTGCCGCTGTAGGTGCGTTCGGCCCGGCGGGGCACGGGCAGTCCGCAGCCCGCTCTGACCAGGTCGGAGAGGGTGAGGCCGAAGCGGGCGCGGAAGGTCTCGCCGGGGCTCTGGCCGTGGTCGGACAGGACCACGATCCGGTAGGGGCGCGGGGCGTGTTCGGCGACCTTCTCGATCAGCGCGAGGCAGCGGTCGAGGCGGCGCAGCACCTGCTCGGCGTCCCTGCTGTGCGGTCCGGAGTGGTGGGCGACCTCGTCGTAGGCGACCAGGTCGGCGTAGACGGCGGTGCGGCCCGCCAGCAGGTCGCCCATCACGGCGGCCACCACGACGTCGCGTTCGACGACGGTCGCGAAGCCGCGCACCAGCGGGTAGAGGCCGCCGCGTGCGACGCGCGGCCGCTGCCGTCGGATCCTGGCCCGGGTGGACTGGGTGATCTCGCGGCAGACCTCCGCGGTGAAGGAGAGCACGGTGCGGACGGCGTTCGCCGGGTCGGAGAAGTAGGCGAAGTAGCCGGCCCGGGAGCGGTTGGCGCGGCCACGGCGACGGGTGGCGATGGACAGCACGAGAGCCTGTTCGTCGGCGCCGCCGCCGAACAGGTTGCCGCGGCTCGCGCCGTCGGCGGTGAGCAGTCCGCCGTCGCCGGTGCGGGCGATGGCACGGCGCTGGAGTTCGGCGGCGCTGGTCGGTCGGTTGGACACCATCACCTCGCCGCTCTCCTTCTCGTACCAGCGGAACGCGGGGATGTCGTAGGTGGAGCCGTGCAGGATGCCGAGCTGGCTGGCGCCGGTCTGGCTGGACCAGTCGGTGCGCCAGGGGGTGAGCCGGTGGGTGGCTGACCGTTCTCCGCGGGCGCCGGTCCAGCGGGCGACGGTGGGCATGAGGCCGCCGGCGACGGCGCCGGTCAGGACGTCGTGGCCGACGCCGTCGAGCTGGAGGAAGACGGTGCCGGGGGTGGTGGCGCACGGCGGGTGGGCCCGGCGGTGGCGGTCGGCGAGCCGGGCGAGTCTGCGCCGGTAGGCGTCGTCGTCACGGACGGCGAGCGCGGCACCGGTGGCGGAGGCGACGGCGGACATGACGGCGGCCACGATGACGGCGGTCTCGGGGGCGGCCTCACTGCTTCCCGTGGGGTTGACGCGCAGGGCGACGAGGAGGAGGGAGCCGTTGAGGAAGAACACCAGCAGGCCGAGGAAGAAGGCGGGCACGAGCAGCAGAAGCCGTACCAGCAGCGGCCAGACCAGGGCGGACAGTACGCCGAAGGCACCGGCGCCGAGGGCGGCGGTGACGGCGATCCGGGTGGCGCTGTCGCCGTCCGGGGACTGGAGCCGGAAGTCGGGCAGGATCCCGGCGAGCGCCAGCATGGTGAGGGTGGAGACCGCCCACACCGTGACGCTGCGACCCACCTGACCGGCGCCCCGTCGCCAACGCCCCTCGCCCACGCCCCGCACCTCTCACGTCCGGCCCGTCGCCGTCGCGGGCTCCGGTCCACCTTGTCACAGGCCAAGGGTCCGGGGGTCACGGGCCAAGGGCCCTGGGTCATGGCCAAGGGCCGGAGTCACAGGCCAAGGGTCCGGCCTCGCCACCCGTCGGCGCCCCGCCCCAGCCGCTACCGCCCGTCGTATCCGGCCGTCGGCATGGACAGGCGTCGGTGGACGAGGGCCTTCATCCGGGAGTCGTAGAGGGGTTCCGCGGAGCCGACCGTCTCGATGCGGACGCCGCGCCGGGCGCACTCCGCGGTGAACTCGTCGGCCGAGGAGAGCGCGCTGTCCAGGACCCGTCTGCTGGGAGCGACGAAGAGGTCGACGCCGGGTCTGACCCCGTCCCACAGCACACAGTGGTCGGCGCGCAGCCCGCACACCAGGAGTTCGCGGGCGACGACATAGCCGCGCTCGGCGGCCCAGCGCGCGCACATCGCGTACTGACTGCGGGAATCCACGAGGAAGGGATCCGCTTCCAGCTCTTCCAGCGGTGTCAGACTCGCGATCGCCGTGACGCGGACCGGTCCCATGGCGTCCCCCCTCCCACCTCCGGGTTTCGCCGCTGACCCTACTCCTGCCCGTAGGCTTCGGGGAGACGCGAGAAGGAGGCGAAGAGGTGCCGGTGGAGATCACCTGGTGGGGACACGCCACCTGCACGGTGGAAGACTCGAACACGCGCGTGCTCACCGATCCGCTGTTCGCACGCAGGCTCGCGCATCTGCGTCGCCGCCGGGGCGCGCCCCCCTCCGCCGAGGCCCGCCGCGCGGACGTCGTACTGGTCTCGCATCTGCACGCCGACCACCTGCATCCGCCGTCGCTGGCCCGGCTCGCCCCGGGCACGCTCCTGCTCGTGCCCCTGGGCGCGCCACGGGCGGTACCCGGCCTGCGCCGCCTCACCCACCTGCGGATCACGGAAGTGGCGCCCGGGGACGAGACCAAGGTCGGCGACCTGACCGTACGGACGGTGTCCGCACGGCACGACGGGCGGCGGCTGCCGTTCGGCCCGCATCGCTCCCCCGCCCTGGGGTATGTCGTCGAGGGCGAGGCGCGTACCTACTTCGCCGGGGACACCGGCCTGTTCGACTCCATGGCGCGGGAGGTGGGGCCGGTGGACGTGGCGCTGCTGCCGGTGGGTGGCTGGGGGCCGTACCTCGGTCCGGGGCATCTGGACGCGGGCCGGGCCGCCGAGGCGCTCGCCGCTCTCGCACCGCGCAGCGCGGTCCCGGTGCACTACGGCACGTACTGGCCGATCGGGATGGACGCCGTGCGCCCCCATGAGTTCCACGCGCCGGGCGACGAGTTCGTGCGCCTGGCGGCCGAGCGCGCGCCGGGCGTGTCGGTGCACAAGCTCGGTCACGGCGAGGGCATACGTGTGGAGGCCGCACGGTGAACTGGTGGGCCGCCGGCGTCACGGCCGTACCGACGGATTCCACCCAGCAGGCGGTGGCCTATCCGACGCTGTTCCTGCTGGTGCTGGCCGGTGCGCTGATACCGGTGGTGCCCACGGGGGCGCTGGTGAGTTCGGCGGCGGTGGTGGCGTGCCACCGCACGACGGCGCCCCTCTCGCTGGCGCTGGTGTTCGTGACGGCGTCGCTGGCCGCGTTCCTCGGCGACGCGCTGCTGTACGGGCTGGGGCGGCGCGGGTTGGACTCGAAGAACGGGTCACGGTGGCTGGCGGCGATCCGCGCGCGGGCGCCCGAGGAGCGGCTGACGCAGGCGCAGGAGCAGCTCGCCGGGCACGGGGTGGCCGTGCTCGTGCTGTCCCGGCTGGTCCCGGCGGGCCGCATTCCGGTGATGCTGGCCTGTCTGCTGGCCGACTGGCCGCCGCGCCGCTTCGCCCGCGGCAATCTGCCCGCCTGTCTGGCCTGGGCGTTGACCTATCAGCTGATCGGGATCCTGGGTGGTTCGCTGTTCGCCGAGCCGTGGGAGGGAGTGGTCGTGGCGGTCGTGGTGACGGTCGCCATCGCCGTGCTGCCGGGCGCCTGGCGGCGGGTGCGCAGGGGCGTGCCGGTACGGCGGACGGGGTGACGTGGTGTCGGGGTGGACGGGTGGTGCGGGGTGGACGGGTGGTGCGGGCTTCAGGCGGTCGGGTGCAGGACCACTCGCTTCGCCGCCGCCCGGTCCAGTACCCGTGAGCCGCCCACCGGCAGGTCCCACAGGTCTTCCCGGTCGAGTCCGGCCGTGTCCCAGGCGGCCCGCACCCGAGTGAGCGGTTCCAGGACCGGTTCGGTGGACAGGACGAAGGTGCCCCAGTGCATGGGGGCCATGCGGCGGGCGCCGAGGTCGCGGGCGGCGCGGACGGCCTCCTCGGGGTCGCAGTGGACGTCACTGAGCCACCACCGGGGGTCGTAGGCGCCGATGGGAAGCAGGGCGAGGTCGATACCCGGGTAGCGGCGGCCGATACGGGAGAACCAGTGGCCGTAGCCCGTGTCGCCCGCGAAGTAGACGCGCTGTCCGTCCTGGTCGGTCAGTACCCAGCCGCCCCACAGGCTGTGGCAGGTGTCGGTGAGGGTCCGCTTGGACCAGTGGTGGGCGGGCACGAAGTCGAAGCGGACGCCGGACAGTTCGGCCGCCTCCCACCAGTCCAGCTCGGTGACGGTGGTGAACCGGCGACGGCGGAACCAGCCGCCGAGTCCGGCCGGGACGAACACCGGTGTCTCCCGAGGGAGCCGGCGCAGGGTCGGGGCGTCCAGATGGTCGTAGTGGTTGTGGCTGATGACGACGGCGTCGACGGCCGGCAGCGCGTGCCAGGCGACGCCGACCGGGGTGACCCGGGCCGGGGTGCCGAGGATCCGGCGGGACCAGACCGGGTCGGTCAGGACGGTGAGTCCGCCGATCCGCAGCACCCAGCTGGCGTGCCCCGCCCAGGTGACGGCGACCGTGCGGGTGTCGGTACGGGGCAGCGGGCCGGGGTCGAAGGGAAGCCGGGGGATGTCGGCGAGGCCCTCGGGACCGGGGCGTACCGAACCCTCGCGGGCGAAGCGGGCCATGGCCTTGAAGCCGGGCAGCGGGGCGGTGAGCCGGTCGTGGAAGGTCCGCGGCCAGAAACGGAGTTCGCCCAGCGGGCGGGGTTCGGCCAGGGGCGGGGACGCGGGCGCGAGGGGGGCGGGAGCGGCCGGGACCGCGAGAGGCGCCGGGGTTGCGAGGGGCGGCGCGGTGGCGGCTTCCCTGGTCGCTGTCGTGGGCGTGACCGTGGTGGTACTCGTTCTCGTACTCGTGGGCGCGGTCATGGAGATGGACCCGGACAGCGGCGTCTGCTGCGTCATCGAGGAGGCTCCCATCGCTGAGCGTCGTCGCGGAGGTCGTCGAAGACCGACCTCAAGGAGTTCAACGCGTGTTGCACGTGTGGCAGTTCCAACGGCGCGGGTGACGTGAGGCTCGCCTCGCGCTCCTCGTCCGTACCGGCCAGCAGCGGGCCCGTGGACAGCCGCACGCGCAGGGCCAGGAGGTCGTCGCCGAAGCGGTGGCCGCCCGGCGCGGGCATGCCGAGCCGGGCGGTGAGGAAGTCCTCCAGTTCCTGCGCGTCGCCGACGCCGCGCGCGGCGAGCGCGGAGCGCAGCTCGCCGAGGTCGACGTAGAGGTGCCGCCCGGCCTGCGGTGGCCGGGACAGGGCACCGGCGGCCACGACGGCGGCGTGCGCGGCGGCGGCCAGGCGCGCGTGCAGGCGTACGGCGGTGTCGCGGTGGGTGGTGATCGGCTCGGGTTCCCCCAACGCGTACGCGGCGGCCGCGGCGACCGGTGCGGCGACACGCGCCCCGAGCGCGGTGAGCACGTCGAGCACGCGCGAGTGCAGTGCCCGTCCGGCGTCCGACGCGGGGAAGCGGGCGACGGCGGCGGGCCAGCCGGGCGGCAGCAGGGCGCCCGCCAGGTCGCTGACGACGGTGACCCGGTCGGGCAGCATCTCGGCCGGACTGAGCAGCACGGTGGCGTGCGGGTCGTGCAGGGTGTCGCGCCATGTCTCGTCGCTGACCAGGTGCAGTCCCGCGTCCTCGGCGGCCTCGGCGGTCTCGTGCAGCAGCTCGGGCGGCGCGACGGTGGCGGTCGGGTCGTCCGCGACGGAGAGCACGAGCAGCCGCGGGTCGCCGCCCTCGGCACGCACCCGGCGCACGGTCTCCAGCAGGGCGTACGGGTCGGGTACGCCACCGCACTCGGCCGGAGTGGCCACCGGGAAGGCGGGTCTGCCCAGTAGCCGTGCGTACGGCGCCCACCAGGCGGCGCACGGCCTCGGGACCAGGACGTCACCGCCGAGTGCGGCGGTCATGGCGAGCAGCAGGGGCGGCGCTCCGGGACCGGCCACCAGACGGCCGGGTGCCGTGGGCAGCCCGCGTCGCGCCCAGTAGCCGTGGGCCGCCTCGACGAGTGCCGGGCCGCCGCCGACCGGTTCCTCCCCCGGTCGGTCCGCGGCCGCCGCGATTACGGCGGCGAGGGCGGCCGGCACCGGGAGTCCGTCGCCGGGAAAGTGCGGTCCGAAGCGGACCGGGC
This sequence comes from Streptomyces sp. NPDC086787, assembly GCF_044745865.1. Classification (NCBI taxonomy): domain Bacteria; kingdom Bacillati; phylum Actinomycetota; class Actinomycetes; order Kitasatosporales; family Streptomycetaceae; genus Streptomyces; species Streptomyces sp. NPDC086787. The sequence continues at coordinate 56,152 of NZ_JBIVBC010000004.1, forward strand.
CGTGGCCCTCGGGGTCCGTCCGCCGCATGCCCGCCTCCGCGCAGTCCATCGTGCCCTGTGCCGTCCCGTACGGTCCGTGCTCCGCGCCCGGCCGCCTATCGGGAGCGCGCCAGCCGGTGCGCGGCGGCGCCGAGCGCGCCCGCGATCAGCAGAGCCCCGGCCACCAACGCCGGAACGGACCCGTTGAAGGTGCCGCCCTCTCCAGCATGTACGCCGTGCTGGACCGTCGCCGGGCCGCAGGTGGAGCCGCCGGTCCGGGAGGCGGCACAGTCCCCGCCGCCGTTGTTCTGGCCCTGGCCGCCGTTGTTCTGTCCCTGGGCCTGCTCGTGGCCGGTGTTAGGCGTGGTGCCGGTGCCGGTGGTTGCGGGGTCAGTGCCGGTCTTGGCGCCGGTGCCGGGGGCGGCGGGGGCCTCGCCGGGAGCGGCGGCGGCCGGAGCGGTTGCCTCCGCGCCCGCGACCGATGCGCCTGCGGCCGCCGCGTCCGCGGCCGCGGTCGGCACGGTGGCCGGGCCCGTACCGGTGTCCGCGACGGCCCCGGTCTTGGCGGCGGCGTCGACTCCCGCGGCACCCGCGTCACCCAGTGCCCCGGCTCCGACGGCCCCTGTGTCTGCGACGGCCCCCGCGCTTGTGTCGGCGACAACCCCTGCACTCTCCACCGCGACGGGGGTCTCCACGGCGACCGGGGTTTCGATCGCAACCGGGTTCTCCACCGTGCCCGGGTTCTCCACCGTGCCCGGGCCGCCGAGGGCATCCGTACCGGCATCGGCGGCGGTCCCGGCGGCAGGGGCCGTGATCGCGCTGCTCCGAGGCACGGGGGCCGCCGAGACCTCGGCGCTCGGCGGCTGCTCCTCCGCCGTGGCGGACGGTATGGCGGTGCCGAGGGCGGCCGCCGCCAGGATGGCAATGGCCGGGACGCGATGGGTGCGGCGCATGGGACGGGCTCCTCAGACGAGCGGCTGCGGAAAGCGCGACGGTCGCGCTCCCGCAGCCATCACAGCCCGCCGGACGGCTCTCCGCGCGCGGCCGGGCCCCATTCGCGGGAACCCGGGCCGCCTATCGGGTGACTGCCCGGCCCGTCGTCCGGCCGCCCGCATGGCCTCCTACACGACGTCCCGCATCACCTGTTCGCGCATCCTCTCGCAGCAGCGGTTGATGATCCGGGAGACGTGCATCTGCGAGATGCCCAGTTCCTCGGCTATCCGACTCTGTGTCATGTCCCCGAAGAACCGCATGTAGAGGATGGTGCGTTCCCGCTCGGTGAGAGCGGCCAGCCGGGGTTTGACGGCCTCACGGTCCACGACCGTGTCGAGCGCGGGGTCGGACGCGCCGAGTGCGTCGGCCAGCGAGTAACCGTCCGAGCTGCCCGGCGCCTCCGCGTCCAGGGACAGCGCGCTGAAGCTGTCCAGAGCCTCGAGGCCGGCCTTGACGTCCTCCTCGCTCAGGGAGGTGTACTCCGCGATCCGGGCCACGCTCGGCCGCTGCTCCGGGGCGCTCTGCGTCAGGTCGCGGCAGGCGAGCCGCACCCGGTTGCGCAGATCCTGGACCCGGCGCGGCACGTGCAGGGTCCACATGTGGTCGCGGAAGTGCCGTTTGATCTCGCCGGTCACCGTGGGCACGGCGTAGCTCTCGAAGGCCTTGCCGCGCTCCGGGTCGTAGCGGTCCACGGCCTTGACCAGTCCGAGGGCGGCGACCTGGCGCAGGTCCTCGTAGCTCTCGCCGCGGCTGCGGAACCGGCCGGCGATCCGCTCGGCCATGGGCAGCCAGGCCTCCACGATCTCGTCACGGAGCCGGTCGCGTTCCGGGCCCGGCGGGAGCGCGGCCAGTTCCCGGAAGTCGCGCGCGGTGTCGGGCGCGTCGTCGTGCGGGTGGTGCTTCGTGCTCACTCGGGTGGACATGTGCGTGGACATGTGGCTGGTAACTCCCTGACCTGGTGGGCCGGACGGTCACCCGTGGGAGCGCGCCGAATCCGGACGGGCACACCCCGTGGCGCGGATACACCGCTCCCACGGAAGTGCCTGCTGTCCGAAGCACTGAGACTGCGGCTGCCCCCGACCTGCGGGCGCAAACACCTGTGCGTTCGCGGTGTTGGCGTCCGGTGTACGGGTACGCGGTGCGCACGCGCGACGTCGCGAGGACGTCGCGTACCGACCATCCCGACCATGCGGAGGGGGCCATGCAGCGAGGCAGCGCCCGGCTGAGTGCTCACCGGGACGACGAAATGAAGCACGAGCTCAAGGACCTGCTGAGGTCCGGACATCCGACCCGCACCGAGGAGTGGCAGGGCTCGGAACCCGCCGCGGAGGACGATCCCCAGATCTGGCGCGGTCCGGTGGTGCCCGGAAACGGCGAGCGGGCGTCCCTGGCCGATGTACGGCTGGAACTGGCCCGGTATCTGGGACGGCGCGCCTTCCCCGCGGCGCCGGGCGAACTGGCCGGGGCGCTGCGCCGCGGACAGGGGCCCGACGCCCTGGTGGACGCGGTACGGCAGCTGCCGCGGGCGGCCCGCTACGCCAATGTCGAGCAGCTGGCGGCGGCGCTCACGGACCGGCTGTGAGCCCCGACGACTGTGCCCCCTGATGACCTGGGGCGGGGGGGGGGGGGGGGGGGGGGGGGGGGGGGCCCCCCCCCGCCCGCGGGGGGGGGGGGGGGGGCCGGCCCCCCCCCCCCCCCCCGCGGGGGGGGGGGGGCCCCCCCCCCCCCCCCCCCCCCCCCCCCCCCGCCCCAGGTCATCAGGGTCTCGGGCTCAGGCGCCGGGAACCGCCACTCCGCCGCAGCCACGCTCACGGGCTCCCTGGCGGGTGCGGCCCGCGGCGATGAGGCGGCGGGGATTGCGCCGCAGGTACTCGCCCTCCAGTTGCGCCATGCGCTCGTTGTGGGCGCGCAGCGCGTCGTTCGAGCCGTACAGCAGGGTGTCGTGGCGCGTGCGGTGGATCGTCTCCAGCTCCTTCATGAGCTGCTGGTCGTCCAGACGGTCCGGGTCGACTCCGGTCATGAGGGCCCCCGCTCGTCGTCGAGGTGGTCACTGCCTGCCCTCCACTGTACGAACATTCCGGCTAGCGGGCTCGTTCCACCCGTCGCTCGTCCCAGACCGGCTCCGGAGTCTCGCGGACCCGGCCGTCGCTGCCGAAGACGAGGTAGCGGTCGAAGGAGCGGGCGAACCAGCGGTCGTGGGTGACCGCCAGTACCGTCCCCTCGAAGGCTTCCAGGCCCTCCTGGAGTGCCTCGGCGGACTCCAGGTCGAGGTTGTCGGTCGGCTCGTCCAGGAGCAGGGCGGTGACACCCTCGAGTTCGAGGAGCAGGATCTGGAAACGGGCCTGCTGACCGCCGGAGAGCCGGTCGAAGGTCTGCTCGGCCTGGTTGGTCAGCTCGTAGCGGCGCAGCCGTGACATGGCCGCGCCCCGGTCCTGGGAGTGTTCCTTCCAGAGGATGTCCAGGAGAGTACGGCCCTCCAGCTCAGGGTGCGCGTGCGTCTGTGCGAAGTGGCCGGGGACGACGCGGGCGCCGAGTTTCCACTGCCCGGTGTGTGCCACGTCCCCACCGGCGAGCAGGCGCAGGAAGTGCGACTTGCCCGAGCCGTTGGAGCCGAGCACGGCGACCCGCTCGCCGTAGAAGACCTCCAGATCGAACGGGTTCATCAGGCCGGTCAGCTCAAGTTCCTTGCAGGTGACGGCCCTTACGCCGGTGCGGCCGCCCTTCAGACGCATGCTGATGTCCTGCTCGCGCGGCGGCTCCGGCGGTGGTCCGACCTCCTCGAATTTGCGCAGCCGGGTCTGGGCCGCGTGGTAGCGCGAGGCCATCTCATGGCTGACGGAGGCCGCCTGACGGAGGTTCAGGACGAGCTTCTTCAGTTGGGCGTGCTTCTCGTCCCAGCGTCTGCGCAACTCCTCGAAGCGGGCGAAGCGTTCGCGGCGGGCGTCGTGATAGGTGGCGAAGCCACCGCCGTGCACCCATGCGTCGGCGCCCGCCGGTCCGGGCTCGACGGAGACGATCTTCTCGGCGGCACGGGCGAGGAGTTCGCGGTCGTGGGAGACGAACAGAACCGTCTTGCGGGTCTCTCGCAGCCGCTCCTCCAGCCAGCGCTTGCCGGGCACGTCCAGGTAGTTGTCGGGCTCGTCCAGCAGCAGTACCTCGTCGCTGCCGCGGAACAGGGCCTCCAGGACGAGCCGCTTCTGCTCACCGCCGGAGAGCGTGCGCACCTGCCGCCACTGGGCGCGCTCGTAGGGCACCCCGAGCGCGGCCGTGGTGCACATGTCCCACAGCGTCTCGGCCTCGTAGCCGCGCGCTTCGGCCCAGTCGGCCAGCGCCTGGGCGTAGCGCAGCTGGGCCGCCTCGTCGTCGACGGTCATCATGTCGTGCTCGGCCTTGTCGACGGCGCGCGCGGCCTCCTGGATGCGGGGCGGCGCCACGGACACGAGCAGGTCGCGCACGGTCGTCCCGTCCCGCACCGACCCCACGAACTGACGCATCACACCCAGGCCACCACTCACGGTGACCGTGCCGCCGTGCGGCTTCAGCTCGCCGGAGACCAGCCGGAGCAGAGTGGTCTTGCCCGCGCCGTTGGGGCCGACCAGGGCGACGGCGGCCCCCTCCCCCACCCGGAAGGAGACGTCGCCGAGCAGCGCCCTCCCGTCGGGGAGGTAGTACTCGAGGTGCGCGGCTTCCAGATGTCCCATGGGCCGAATTGTGGGCGCCGCCCCCGGCCCGCGGCAAACGGATATCGGACGCGCCGGGTCCGCATACAGGAAGCGGCGGCTTCGGGGTACCCGCGCCGGTATGAGTCCCGATGTCGACCTCACCGTCCCGATGCCCGGCCGGCACGCGTTGCGCGACCGGCTGCTGACCCTCGACTACCGCCTCTTCACCAGGGCTGCCGAGTGGCGCTGGCCGGGTGCCGAGCGCGTGCTGCCCCGGCTCAGCCGGAGCGCGAACCACGGGGTGCTGTGGTTCGGGGCGGCGGCCGCCGTGGCGGCGAGCCGCACTCCGCGCGCCCGGCGGGCCGCAGTGCGCGGCATCGCCTCCCTGAGCCTGGCCTCGCTGGCCATCAACACCCTCGGCAAGCGCTCGGTGCGCAGGCCGCGCCCCCTGCTGGACTCGGTCCCGCAGGTGCGGCAGCTGAAGCGGCAGCCGATCACCACGTCGTTCCCGTCCGGTCACGCGGCGTCCGCGGCCGCCTTCGCGGCCGGGGTGGCCCTGGAGTCCCCGGCGTGGGGGGCGGTGGTGGCCCCGGTGGCGTTCTCCGTCGCCGCGTCCCGGCTCTACACGGGCGTGCACTTTCCCAGTGATGTCGTCGCGGGTGCCGCGCTCGGTGTGGGCGCCGCGGTCGCCGTACGGGCGCTGGTTCCGGCCCGCGCCCGGTTCACGGCGCCGGCCCGGCCCGTGGCGGACGCCCCGGCGCTGCGGGACGCGCTGCCGGTGAGGTCACGGAGGTGACGGTCGAGGTGACGGTCGAGGAACCGCCCGCCGCGCTGACCGTCTACCGGCCTCTGCCGTAGTCCATCTACCGGCCTCTGCCGAAGTCCATATGATGAAACAGCAGTCTCACCATATGGGTGACGCGCGTACCGTGGCTCGTACCGGGCGCGTACCACCGCGCCCGGTACGACGAGGAGGTCTGAGCCATGCCGCGACCGCGCGAGACGGCCGTCTACACGCATGGGCACCATGAGTCGGTGCTGCGTTCGCACACCTGGCGGACCGCCGCCAACTCCGCCGCGTATCTGCTCGGTTCGCTCGACCCTCCCATGCGGGTCCTGGACGTCGGCTGCGGCCCGGGCACCATCACCGCCGACCTGGCGGCACTGGTCCCGGACGGCCGGGTGACCGGTGTCGACCGGGCGCCGAAGATACTGGACCGGGCGCGCGCCACGGCCGCCGAACGGGGCCTGACGAACGTGGACTTCGCCGTCGCCGACGTGCACGGCCTGGACTGGCCCGACGACACGTTCTGCATGGTCCACGCCCACCAGGTGCTTCAGCACGTCGGTGACCCGGTACGGGCGCTGCGCGAGATGCGCCGGGTCGCCCGACCGGGCGGCCTCGTCGCCGTACGCGACGCCGACTACGCGGCGATGACCTGGTATCCGCGGCTGCCGGGGCTGGACGACTGGCTGGACCTCTACCGCCGGGTCGCCCGCGCCAACGGGGGCGAGCCGGACGCCGGGGGCAGGCTGCGGTCCTGGGCCCTGGCGGCCGGGTTCACGGACGTCACGGCCACCTCCAGCAACTGGACGTTCACCACACCGGAGGAACGGGCGTGGTGGAGCGACCTGTGGGCGGAGCGCACGGTGGCCTCCGCCTACGCGGAGCGCGCCGTCGAGGGCGGTCACGCCACGGCCGGGCAGCTCCGGGCCCTCGCGGACGCCTGGCGGGAGTGGGGAGAACGGAAGGACGGCTGGTTCGCCGTACCGCACGGGGAGATCCTGTGCCGGAAGGACGCCGAGGGGCACGGGAAGTCCGCCTGAGGGCCCTGAGCGCGCGCCCTGGGCTCCCTGGTGCGGGTCGGCGGGTCACTGCCGCGGCAGCAGGGGCCCCAGCGGACCGAGGTCCAGGTTGAGGTCCTCGGGCCGCAGGCCGTAGCGGTCGCGCAGTTCGGTCATGCGGTCCTCCAGGAGCATCAGGGTGAGCCCGATCCGCTCCTCCTGGTCCTCGGTCAGCTCACCGGTGTCGAAGCGGCGCAGCGCCTGCCGTTCCATCAGCTGGCGCAGCAACTCCACCACGGTCAGGACGAGTTTGACCAGGTCGCGTTCGACCGTGTCGGGATCCAGTTCGACTCGGTTGCGGCGCTCGGTCATGACGTCACCTCCGGCCAGGGCGAGGGCACCTGCTCGCTCACCGAGCTGATGAGCGCGTTGAGGTCGATGCGGACGAGGTCCACGTCGGCGATACGCAGCGTGATGTCCCCGGTGATGACGACACCGCCGGCCAGCAGCCGGTCGAGCAGGTCCACCAGGGCCACCTCACGGCGTTCGACAGCCGTCACCGCGCCTCCTCCGCCCGCTCCCCCGGCTCCCCGGACTGCCTCGGCGCGGACGGCTCGCCCGTGAACGAGTAGGCCGCCCAGGGGCCGGTGAGCTCCACCCGGATGCCGGGGGTCTCGTCCTTCTTCGTACGGTCGATGAGTTCCACGAACTCCTCGGACCGCGTACGCGGCACCAGATAGGCCCCGTTGAGCAGGTTCTGTCCGCGGGCGCCGGAGAGCGACGTGTTCTGCGGAGCGTGCACCCGGGAGTCCTCGGCGTGCTCGGAGAGGGAGGTGTGCAGCCGGTCCGCGAACTCCTCGGCCTCGTGGGTCCGGTCCTCGCGGGAGTGCACGCTCTGCCGGCGCCTGCGCAGGTAGTCCCTGCCGCTGACCGGCCGGTCCGTGCGGGGCTCAGGCTCGACGGGCGGCTCGTCCTCCGGCTCCACGTAGACCTTGACGCCCCATTCCACCCGGCCCTCGAGCCGGTCGAGGGTACGCCGGAAGTCGTCCTCGCGTTCCTCCATCATCACGCGTACGGCGCTGTCGTCCCGGAACACCGTGGCGAGCCGCAGCGGCAGCGGCGTGGTGACCGTGCTGAGCGCGTCGATCACGCCCTGGTGGGCCCGGGCGGTCGCACTCAGCCAGTCGAGGTCCTCCAGGTGGGCGTGGAGCGGCCCCTCTTCGAAGTCGCGTTCGGGGACGGTGCCGACGACCGCGATCAGGTCGTGGTGCCGCAGCAGCCACGGCGGGGCCCCCGCCACCCCCGTCAGCTGGGACTGGAGTGCCGCGTCGAAGGGGCGGCAGACCGCGTAGACGTACCGCAGGCCAGTCATCTGGCTCATGCTGGGGGCTCCTCCCGCTCGCGCCCCGGATCGAGTTCGGCCAGCCGCTCGCGCAACCGGCTGTTCTCCCGGACCAGTTCGTCGCGCCGGGCGCGGCTCGACAGGGCCGGGTCGCTCTCCCACCAGTCGATTCCCATCTCCTTGGCCTTGTCGACGGAGGCGACGATGAGCCGCAGTTTGATCGTGAGCAGTTCGATGTCGAGCAGGTTGATCCGGATGTCACCGGCGATCACGATCCCCTTGTCGAGGACCCGCTCCAGGATGTCGGCCAGGTTGGCGCCGCCTCCCTGGTCGTACGGCGACGGGGGGAAGCGTCCGCCGGCCGGCCGTGCGGGCGTCGTCATCGGCGCCTCCCGCTCCCGGCGTGCTCGTCCTCGGGCTCGGGCTCGGGCTCGGGCTCTTCCTCGTACTCGTCCTCGTACTCGCCCTCTTCACCCTCGGCGTCCTCGCCGTCCTCGTACTCGCCCTCCGGTTCGTCCTCCTCGTCCTCGTACTCGGTGTCGTCCTCGTACTCACCCCGGGGCTCGTCCTCGTCCTCGTACTCACCCTCGGCATCCTCGGCGACGTCCTGGCCCTCCTCGCCCTGGCCCTCCTCGCCCTCGCGCTCCTCGTCCTCTTCCTCGGCGACCGCGTCCTCATGGCTGCGAACCACCTCGCCGTCGCGGATCTCGCCGCGCCAGCCGTCCTCCGCCTCGCCCTTGAAGGTGATGAAGCGGGCGTAGTTCTTGAGATCGAGCCGAGCCCGGCGGCCCTGGGCCCGCCAGATGTTGCCGGTCTTCTCGAACAGGCCCGTGGGGTAGTACTCCATGACCATCAGCACCCGGGTGAGGTTCTCCGCCAGCTCGTGGAAGGTGATCACACCCTTTGTGGTGCCCTTGCCACCCTCGGACGTCCACTGAATGCGCTCGTCGGGGAGCTGTTCGGTGGTGGTCGCCTTCCAACTGCGGTTGGACCAGAACACCTTGAGCTGCCAGTCGGACGTCGTGTCGTCGCTGCGGCTCGCGCTCTTCACGCCCTTCGCGAAGGTGCTGAAGTCCTGGTACTGGGTCCACTGGTCGTAGGCGGTGCGCAGCGGCACTCCCACGTCGATGTACTCGATGATGACCGTGGGTTTGTGACCCGAACCCTTGCGCTTGCCCTTGCCGCCGCCGCCAAGGTTCTTGAGGGCGCCGAACACACTGTCCTTCGCGTGCGAGGCGCCGGTTTCCAGCGCGGCGCGCAGCGGTCCCTTGCCTTCGGCCAGTTTACGTCCGGCGCCGAGGGCGAGGCTGCCCAAGCCGGGGCTGTTGCCCTCCGCGATGTCGCTGAGCTTGCCGGTGGTCTCACCCAGTTTGCGGCCCACGCCGGTCAGCAGACGCTGGGCCTGTGCGCCGAGGTACTCCTGCACCTCGGACTTCAGCCGGTCGGCCGCCTCGCTCTCCGCGAGCCGGGACAACGGGTTGTCCTTGGCCTTGGCGGCCCCGTTCGACGCCGCGGACCCGGCGCTTCCGAGAGTCTCGGTCATGACTCTCCGCCTTCCTTCGTGTTCCGGGACCGGGCACTGCGGGCGGCGCTCCCACCCGTGGCCGACTTCTTCTTCCGGTCAGCGCTCGGCTTCCTGTCGGACGACTCCTTGGCGGGAGCCTTGGCGGGCGCCTTGGCCGGCGCCTTGCGGGTGGCGGCACGCTTGGCAGGCGCCCGCTTCGCCGCCCGCTTGGGAGCGGCCGCCGCGGTCTTGCGGCCGGAGGCGCGCCCCTCTCGGTCCTCGCTCCCGGAGTCCCGGGAATCACCGGAGTCGTCGGACTTCTTCGGGGCCCGCTCGGATGCCTTGGATCCCTGAGATTCCTCGGATTCCTCGGATTCCTCCGAGTCATCGGCATCGGACTCCTCGGAGTCGCCGAGCGGGCCGGCGTTCCCGAGGCCTTCGAGCTGACCGCGCACATCGGCGGTGCGGCCGTGCAGACGCTCGGCCAGAGCCTCCATCTGCCGCTCGACCATGGCCCCGGAGGCGGCCTTGCCGACGCCCCGCAGGTCTTGGCGCAACTGGTCCCCGATCTCCTTGAACTGCGGGTTGTCCCGCAGTTGTTGCTGCACCACGTCCGCGATCATGCGCGGGCTGAGGTGCATCCGCTTCCCGGCGGCCAGGGTGCCGAGCGCGAAGGCCATTTTCAGTTTCTTCGTCCGCCCGAGGAGATAGCCGACCCCTACGGCGAGGCCCAGTCCTATTCGATTCATGCGAAAGTCCCATTGTCTGTCCCCGCGTTTCCACGCAGGGCGATCTCCAGCCGGTCCAGGAGCTCGTCCTCAAGCTGATCGAACTCCTGCTCATCGATCTCTCCCGCCTCCAGCCGCTGTTCCAGCGCGGCCAGTTCGGCGCGTACCGTGGCGGGGTCGTAGTACACCCGCTCCGCTTCCTCCAGCACCTGCCGGATCACCCACCCGGCGCCGCGTGCGGGAGCGAACGGCAGCATGAGTACTTCTCCGATCAGCCCCATGGCGCTACCTCTGTCCGGTGTCCGATCCGGTCTCCACGCCGCCCGCCGTGGTGCCCGCCGGCTCGGAAGGACCCGGCTCGACGAAGCTGTACGGCGGCAGCGGACCGTTGATCCGCACGTCCAGGTGGGCGTGGTCGGCCCGGAACCGCTGGACGGCGGCCAAGAACGCCTCGGCACTAGCCTGCTCCACCAGGAGCGACACGTTGGCCAGCCAGCCCGTGGACTCGGGGCCCGTGCTGACGGCGACCGTCTCCGACTCCAGGGCCTGCCGCAGCTCGACCGCGTCGAGGCCCTCCTGCGCCTGCACCGCGGCCACGACCCGCTCGCCGAGTTGCAGCCGCTGATCGTAACTTCCGCCACCCGCCTTCCGGTTAGCCTCGGCCAGGGCGCGCAGCTCCGGGTTCTCGGCCATCACGCGGTGCAGCACAGCGTCTTCGACATGCGTGGCCTTGACGTTGTACTCCACCTTGCCGTCCAGCGTCCGCAACCGCTCCGCGTAGTGGTCGGCACGCTCGGCGAGCACGCCGGTGACACTGCTGTCGTCGGGGGCGACGCTGCCGAACCGCATGGGCAGCACGCAGGCGGCCGCCCCGGTCTCGGCGAGCACGTTCTGGTGGGCGAGCAGTTCCTTGCGTTTGGGCCGCAGATCCTCGGGGGCGTCGCTGACGACAGCCGCCAGCTCACCCTCGGTGAGGATCCGCACCGGCCGCGGTGGGTCGCCCACGCCGCCCATGCCCTCGGGGAGGGCGGGATGCGCGGCGGAGGTGATGCCGTAGACGTAGGTGGTCACTCCTGCTCCTCCTTCCTGCGCGAACTGCTCCTGCGGGCCCTCGGCCGCGGTTCGGGCTCACTGGAGGAGCCCTCGTCGCGGGCCTGCTTGAAGGCGTCCGAGATGGTCTCGGCGGCACCGGACAGGGCGCCCTTGGACTTGCCGCGCGCACCGGACTCGGTGATCTCGCCGACCAGGTCGGGCAGGCCGGGGGTCTTGTGCGGGCCCGACTCCAGGTCGAGCCGGTTGCACGCCTCGGCGAAGCGCAGATATGTGTCGACGCTGGCCACGACGACGCGCACGTCGATCTTCAGGATCTCGATACCGACCAGGGAGACGCGTACGAACGCGTCGATGACCAGCCCTCGGTCGAGAATGAGCTCCAGTACGTCGTAGAGGCTGCCAGAACCTCCACCGCCGGTCTGCTGTGCCGGGACAACTGTCATGCCGGCCGAACCTCCTTGTGCGGGGAATTGTCGAGCGCGAGCGGCCTTACTGACGGCCGCCCGGCCTGTGTGCGTCTGCCCGCCCCCGTTCGTAACGGCGGGTCTTGCGGTAACCGGTGAGCTGACCACGTGAGTCGAGGTCGACCTGGTAGCTCGCCATCAGGCTCATCGTGTCGGGCACGCGGACGAGTTCGAGGACCTCGACCTCCAGGGTCCAGCCCTCGCCGGTCTGCTCGAAGGACGACACCGACTCGGCGGCCATGCCCGTGAGCTCGGTGAGCTGGGCGCGGGCCTCGCGGAGCACCTCGATGGCGCTCGGCCGGTCGTCCGTACGGTGACTACCGGTGTCCGTGCTCACGCTGTTCTCGCTGGCGTCGTCGTACTCGTCGATCTCGCCGTTCTCGTCGATCTCATCGTTCTCGTCGATCTCGTCGTTCTCGTCGATCTCGCCGTTCTCATCGTTCTCGTCGATCTCGTCGATCTCGTCGATCTCGCCGTTCTCGTCGATCTCGCCGTTCTCGTCGTTCTTGCTCCTGCTGTTTTTGCTCGGGCCGGTCTTGCTCGGGCTGCGGGATGTGTTTCTTGTATTCGACATGGCCACCTCTGCTTCCGGGTGGCCCCGGAGCCGTGGGCCAAACCTCCGGAGGCACTCCGGTCTGGATCAGCGCACGACCGCTTCCTCCACGAGGAGCCGTCCAGCCGCCGCGATGGCCTCGGCGTCGATGCCCGCGAAGTGCAGCTGCTGGTCGCTCTCGGCGGAGCCCGGCATGGTGCGGACGGCGAGCCGGACCAGGCGGGGCACGGGCCTGCCGTCCTGGAAGGCGTCGAGGACGGCGTCCCCGATACCGCCCTCCTCGTGATGGTCCTCGACGGTGAGCAGACAGCCGGTCTCCTCGGCGGCCCGGCGCAGGGTGTGCCGGTCCACGGGCTTGACGGAGTACAGGTCGACGACCCGGATCCGGATGTCCTCCTCGGCGAGCGCGTCGGCGGCGGCCAGGGCCTCGTGCACGGTGATCCCGGCGGCGACCACGGTCAGCCGGTCCGCGTCGCTGGAGCGGAGCACCTTGCTGCCGCCGACCGGGAATTCCTCGTCGGGGTCGTAGAGGACCGGGTTCGCGCCGCGCGAGGTGCGCAGATAGCGGATGCCGTCCAGGCCGGCCATGGCGGCCACCAGCTTTCCGGTCTGGTTGGCGTCGCACGGGTACAGCACCGTGGAGCCGTAGACCGACCGGAACATCGCCAGGTCCTCCAGGCCCATCTGGGAGGGCCCGTCCTGGCCGATCGAGACGCCCGCGTGCGAGCCGACGAGGTTGAGTCCGGCGCCGCTGATCGAGGCCATGCGCACGAAGTCGTAGGCCCGGGTGAAGAACGCGGCGAACGTCGAGGCGTACGGCACCCAGCCGCGCGTGGCCATACCCACCGCGGAGGCCACCAGTTGCTGTTCGGCGATGTAGCACTCGAAGAACCGGTCGGGGTGTTCCTTGCCGAACTGCTCGGTGCGGGTGGAGTCGCCGACCTCACCGTCCAGCACGACGATGTCGCTCCGGGCGGTGCCGAGCGCGGCGAGGGCCTTGCCGAAGGCGTCCCGGGTGGCCACCTCCTCGCCCCGGTCGTAGCGGGGCAGTTCGATCGGCGCCGTCCTGACGGGCTGGGGCATCCGGGTTCCGTACGGCTCCTGCACCCGCACGTGGATGTCTCGCTCGCCGCCCAGTTGGGCGATGGCCTCCTCGGCGTCGGGCAGCGGTTTTCCGTGCAGCCCCTCGCGGTCCTGAACGGCGGCGACGCCCTTGCCCTTGAGGGTGCGGGCGAGGATCACGCTGGGCTGTCCGTTGGTGGACTCCGCCTCGGAGTAGGCGCGGTCGATGGCTTCGACGTCATGGCCGTCGACCTCCACGGTGTGCCAGCCGAAGGCCTGGAAGCGGCGGGCGTAGGCGTCCAGGTCGTGGCCGTGCCGGGTGGGGCCACGCTGACCGAGCCGGTTCACGTCCACGACGGCGACCAGGTTGTCGAGATGTTCGTACGCCGCCTGCTCCGCGGCCTCCCAGATCGAGCCCTCCGCCAGCTCGCTGTCGCCGCACAGCACCCACACCCGGTATCCGGTGTGGTCCAGGCGCTTGCCGGCCAGTGCGATACCGACGCCGACCGGCAGTCCCTGACCGAGCGATCCGGTGGCTGTCTCCACCCAGGGCAGGCGCCGCGGTGTCGGGTGTCCCTCCAGCCTGCTGCCGAGGGTGCGGAAGGTGAGCAGTTCGGCGTCGTCGATGACGCCGGCCGCCCGGTATCCGGCGTAGAGCAGGGGCGAGGCGTGTCCTTTGGAGAGCACGAAGCGGTCGTTGCCCGGGTGCGAGGGTCGGTCGTAGTCGTAGCGGAAGTGGTGTGCGAGCAGTACGGCCATCAGGTCGGCGGCGGACATGGACGAAGTCGGGTGCCCCGACTTGGCCGCGTCGGCGGCGCGCACACTGTCCACACGCAACTGCTGGGCGAGTTCGACGAGTTCAGCGGTGTTCATGAGTCTCCTTCCGCGCTTTGCTCGCGCGACTGGTCCCTCGGTCTTCAGTGATCCCGCGATGGAGTCGGCGGGCAGCACGCGGTGCCGCCGCGTGCGTCGGGACATGCGCGGGCGGTGTGGCCTCTGATGCGTGTATGGCGCTGTGGGGGGTGTGACCCGGGGCGTTGAACGGGTCACGGAATGCGGTCGACCGGCCGCACGGGGTCCCGGAGCACACCGGGTCCCCCTGCCCGGGGCACCCAAACATCCGGGCACCCCGCGGGGCTTCACGCCCTGTGGTGCGGTCCGTCGGGGTCATGGCCCGGCCAGCGCGGTGCCTCGGTCGGCCGGGGCGGATAGGGCATGCCCATGCCGCCGGGGGTGGCGGACGACCGGCCGGCGGTGACGCCGTGGGACGGGGCCGACGGGTGCGGGTGCCTGGGGCGGGCCGCGCCGCGCAGCGCGTACGCCACCACGCCGAGGACAGCCGCCGTGATCAGCGCGGCCGCCCAGCCCGGCAGGCTGGTGGCGATGCCCAGGCCCAGGGCCAGTGCGAGGGCTCCGCCCGCGTACAGGGCGACGGCGCCGGAGGCGCCGTAGAGCATGGCCGTGCGGCGCTGCTTGCGGGTCTGCTCGCGCAGTTCGTCACGCACGGTCTCGCGTGCCACCTGCGCCAGCTCGTCCACCAACTGCTTGTCAAGGTGTTCAAGATGATCCAAGGGCTCCATGCATGCCGGGTACCCGCGGCCGTAGGGCCGTAACGGAGCGCGGCCGACCCGGGCCGATCCGGTCAGGTCAGGACAGGTCCGGTCGCATTCGGAAATCGAGGTGGGCGGGCAGCGGATCGTCGGTCAGGCGGGCCCACAGCCGACCGAGCACCTCCTCGCCCTCCCTCAGGTCCGCCACCTCGAAGCCGTCGCCGGAGCCGTCGTCGAAGCAATCGCCAAGGACGGCCCGTGCCTGCTCGCGCTGCCCCTCCGCGAGCAGCAGCCCGGCCTCCAGCAGCCGGAATCGGCCCCGGGCGCGTACGGACGGCGGGAGTCGCCGCCACACGGCACGCGCCTCGGCGGGCCGCCGGGCCCTGAGCAGCGCCTCCAGGGTCTCGCGGCCGAGCGCGGCGACGACGGCCGTCCACGGCTCGCCGGGGTCGCGCCGCTGCCGGCACAGGTCGTCGAAGGCGTCCGCGTACCGGTCGGCGGCCCGCTCGTGGTGGTCGGCCTCCTGGTCGGCCACGGCCAGACAGCGCAGCGACGGCCAGCGCGAGGGCGCGAGCCGCAGCGCGCGCTCCCAGCTGCGCACCGCCTGCGCCCGGTCACCGCCGTGCCACTGGGCGACGCCGAGGTGGTACTCGGTGAGCGGGGTGGCGGGCGCGGTCTCCAGCATGTCCCGCCAGTGCCGGGCGACGAGCGTCTCGCCCGGCGGTTCCACCCGGTGCGGCTGCGGGAAGCAGCCGGAGCGCAGCAGCTCCAGCCAGGGGGCCTGCGCATCGCCGAGGGTGGCCTGGTCGAAGGGCGTGCCGGGCAGCTTCAGGCCGCCGCGCAGCACTTCGAGCGCGCCCCAGCCGGAGCCGGTGGCGAGCCGCTCGCCGGGTTCGGTGTCGGCGCACGGCCGCCAGGCCGCGTACGTGGCGTCGACACCGGCCCGCGGCAGGGTCGCCTCCAGCCGGTCCTGCGCCCTGCGCAGCACGTCGGGCCAGTCCCCCTCCGGCGGTGTCTCGATGGGGCCGTACGCCTCCAGCCAGGACATCTCGCTCTCCCCCTCCAGCCGCACATGCTCCAGCTGGGTGCGGGCGAGGCCCGCCTGGATCTCGCAGTAGCCGCCGGTGCCGGGTTCGGTGAGCCAGTCCTGCCAACGGCGGCCGCCCGGGCCCGTGCCCCACACGAACAGCTTGCGGCCGCGCAGCAGGTCGGTGGAGGTCTGCACCAGGCCGTGCCCGTCCGCGCCGAGTGCGGCGATCCAGCGGCGGCGCCCGTCGGGCACCTCGTAGAAGTAGTCGGCGGCGTGGTCGCTGTTGAGCGGGTAGGTGCGGTCGACGCCGTCGTACGACGGGACGGGCACCCGGCGCAACCGCCGCTCGTAGCCGAACAACCAGGCCTCGTCGGCCGGGGCGAGGACACGGCGGTCCTCGGGCACGGCGATGTTGGACCACCAGTAGACGGGCGCGGGCCGCTCGTGGGGGTTGCGGACGCGGACGGCGGCGTAGAGGAACTCGGAGCCGTCGGGCAGCCACAGGTCGACCTGGAACGGCAGGTCGCGCAGTCGTTCCCACTCCCACAGCCGCAGCATCTCCCCGCCGTCGGGGGCGGGGACGCGGGCGGCGTGCAGGGGTGCGCAGGAAAGGGTGGTGTGGCCGGTGGCGCCGATGTTCCATTCGATGCCACCGGAGTGCCAGGCTCCGTTGAGGGCGAAGTTGGCGGGCTGGAACACCGGGTTGCGGTAGAGGAGTTCGCGGTCGGAGGCGAGGTGGACGAGGGAGGCGACGCGGCCCCCGAGGCCGGGCAGGACGGTGGCGCGCAGCCGGTCGTTCTCGATCACCAGCGCCTCGACGGCGTGGGGCGCACGGGTCCGGTCGTAGCCGTCGCGGACGCGCACCGGCAACAGACTGCGCAGTGGCTCCCAGCCGAGCTGCCGGGCCATGTCCCGGGGCAGTCCCTCGCGGTCGCGTGGCTCGACACGGTGGACGTCGTCGAGGGGCCGCAGTGGCGGCAGTGGGTTGTCCGGCCCCAACTGCGCGGCGGGCAGGGTCAGTACCTCGCGTCGGATCGTCGTCACGATCACCATGGAACCCGCGGGCCGGTGAGTCGGCCAGGGGAGCGGGCGGTCAGGATTGCGCAAAGGCCGCCCCTACGAGGTCCGCGTACGGCGTGCCCGCCTCAACCGGAAGCGCGCATCTCGGCGGTGATCGCCCAGCGTTCGTGGTCCCGCCAGGCGCCGTCGATATAGATCATGTCCGGCGACAACCCCTCCAGCCGGAAGCCCGCGCCACGGGCGAGGGCGATGGACGCGGCGTTGCCGGGCTGCACGTTGATCTCCAGCCGGTGCAGCCCCATCGGCCCGAACGCGTACCCGATGACAAGGTCGAGGCCCTCGCGCATCAGCCCGCGCCCGGCCGCGTGGGCGAAGGCGCCGTAGCCGAGGGCCCCGCACCGGAAGCCGCCCAGAACGATGTTGTTGATGTTGATGAACCCGGCGATGGCCCCGTCGTCCTTCGCGGGACCCCCACCCTTCTCGCAGACCAGGAACCCGACCCTGGCCGGGTCCTCGATCAGACGACCGGCGTAGCCCGCGTACGTCTCCTCGGTGACCGGCGGGAACAGCCAGGGGTGGTGCAGGTCCTTGCTCTCCCGGGCCCGGGCGGTGAACTCCGGCCCGTCGCCGAGGGTGAGGTGGCGTATACCGACGCGGGTGCCTTCGGCCAGGTGACGGGACGGGATGTGCGGCATCCCGTCAGCCTACGTCCTGGCCGGACGCACCGCCTCGTGACGATCAGCGCAGGGCCGGTTCGTCCAGGGTCAGGGTGCCCGCGTCCGCGTCGAGTTCGGCCATGGCGCCGAGCGGGACGGTCAGCGCTCCGGGGCAGTGGCCGAAGCCGAAGTCCTCCAGGACCGGTACCCCCAGGCCGCCGAGCCGGTCGGCGAGGACGAGGCGCAGGTCGTCGTAGCGGCCGCAGTCCTCCCAGGAGCCCAGCGCGATCCCGGCGACGCCGTCGAGCCAGCCGGTGCGCAGCAACTGGGTCAGTATCCGGTCGATGCGGTACGGCTGTTCGGCGACGTCCTCCAGCATGAGCAGGCCGCCCCGGGCACCCGGGTGGGCGTGCGGGGTGCCCAGGTCGGTGGCGAGCAGGCTGGCGCAGCCGCCGAGGGTGACGCCCCTGGCCTTCCCCGGCACCAGGGCGGCGCCCGAGGTGGTGATGGTGCGGACGGTCTCCGGGGCGAAGAGGGTGGCCCGCAGATGTTCCTGGGCCCCCTCGTTCTTGATGAAGTCGACGCCCGCGGCCGCCGGTCCGTAGAGGGTGGCGAGGCCGAGCCGGGTGGCGAAGGCCTGGTGCAGGACGGTGATGTCGCTGAAGCCCACGAACACCTTCGGCCCGGCGGCCCGCATGACGTCCCAGTCCACCAGGTCGGCCATGCGCTGTGCGCCGTAGCCGCCGCGGGCGCACAGGACGGCGTCCACGGACGGGTCGCACCAGGAGCGCTCCAGGTCTGCGGCACGGTCGGCGTCGGAGCCCGCGAGGTATCCGAGGCGGCCGTGGGTGTCCAGGACGTGCGGGGCGACGACCGTCTCCAGGCCCCAGCCGCGCAGCACGTCGAGCCCGGCCGCCAGCCGCTCCTCGGGAACCGGTCCGCTGGGGGCGACCACGGCCACCCGGGCGCCCGGGGCCAGCCGGGTGGGTCGTAGGAGTCGGTTCACCGGGTCAGCTCCAGCTTCGGTACACCGGGCGGATTCAGCCCGAACACCTGAGCGTACAGGGACAGTTCCGCCTCCAGCGCGCGGACGACGGTCTCCGCCCGCCGGAAGCCGTGGCCCTCGCCCTCGAAGGTGAGGTAGGCGTGCGGCACCGGCCGCCCGTCGAGGCGGGCGAGGAAACGCTCGCACTGGGCGGGCGGGCAGATGGCGTCGTCCAGGCCCTGGAGCAGCAGGAACGGCGCGGCGATCCGGTCGGCGTGCTCGCTCGGCGAGCGCTCGGCGTACCGCTCGGGCACCTCGGCGAGCGGTCCGACGAGGGTCTCCAGGTAGTGGGACTCGAAGTCGTGGGTCTCCCCCGAGCCCCAGCCGGTGAGATCGAGGACGGGGTAGCTGATCGTGCCGCAGGCGTAGATGTCGGTACCGGTGAGGGAGGCGGCGGCGGTCCAGCCGCCCGCGCTGCCGCCGCGGATCGCGAGCCGGGACCGGTCGGCGATGCCCTCCTCGGCCAGCGCCAGGGCCACGGCGGCGCAGTCCTCGACGTCGACCACGCCCCACTGCTCGCGCAGCCGCTCGCGGTACTCGCGACCGTACCCGGTCGAGCCGCCGTAGTTGACCTGGGCGACGCCGATGCCGCGTGAGGTGAAGTAGGCGATCGCCAGGTCCAGTACGAGCGGCGCCCGGCCGGTGGGGCCACCGTGGACCCAGACGACGTACGGCGGCAGTTCGCCGTCGGGGGCGGCGCAGTCCGGGTTGCGGGGCGGGAACACCTGGGCGTGCACCTCGCGTCCGCCGGGTCCGGGAAAGGCGCGGACGCGCGGCTCGGGGTAGTGGGCGGGGTCGACCGGGTCGCGGTGGCGGGCGCCGACCGGCCGGGCCCGGCCGGTTCGGGTGTCCAGTTCGACGACCTCGTGGCCGCTGCGCGGGCCGGCACCCACGCCGACGACCCGGTCGCCGTGCACAGCGAGGGTGGGGGTGAACTCGGTCCAGGGGCCGGCCACGTCGACCAGTTCGCCGGTGTCCGGGCGCAGTATCCCGAGCACGGCCGCGCCCCGGCCGTGCAGGACGGCGATCAGCCCGTCGGCCCGCGGCGCGAACCACCGCTGTCCCAGCGTCCACAGGGGCCCGCCGAACTCCTCCTCGCGCGGGCACAGCGGTTCCCCGTCCCGGTACAGGTTCCACCAGCCGCTGCGGTCGCTCGTGTACAGCAGCTGTCCGTCGGCCGTCCACTCGGTCTGGGCGATGGACTCCTCGGGGCCGCCGGCTACCGTCCGCGCCCCGCGCAGGGTGCCGCCGCCGGTGATGTCGGCGTGGATCAGCTCGGTGCCGTCCCACGGCATGCGCGGGTGGTCCCAGGCCAGCCAGACGGCTCGGCAGCCGTCGGGCGAGATCCTGGGTCCGGTGACGAACCGGTGCCGTTCCTCGGTGAGTTCGCGTACGGCGGCCCGGTCCTCAGCCGCCGACCCGTCGAGCGGCACCGCGGCCAGGACCCGGCGTACGTCCCCGGGTCCCTCGCCGGTGAACTCCTCCAGCACGCACCACACTTCCCCACGCGCCGGGTCCAGCAGCGGTTCCGCCCAGCGCAGTCCGCCGCCCACCGGGGAGACGGGCGTCAGCGGACGGGGTTCGCCGCCCGGTTCGTACCGGTACAGTCGCTGGTCGGCGAAGTGCGTGAACACCACGAGCGGCCGGTCCCCGCGCACGGCCGCGGCCCACGGCCGCCCGCCGTACTCCATGACCCGGCTGCGCACGTTCCACGGTGCGGGCAGCACGGACTCCTCGGTGCCGTCGGGCCGCCTCCGCACGAGCGCGCGCCGGCCGCCCTCGCCGGGCCTCGGCTCGGTCCACCAGATCTCGTCGCCGACGAAGTCCACCCAGTCGGGAGCGCCGCCGTGCGCGGCGGCCAGGGCCGCGTCCACGGGCGACGGCCAGGAACCGTGGGGCAGGGTCCGCATCCGGTCTCTCCTCTCCTGGTCTTCTAGGCCGTCCGCAGGAAGCGGTCGAGGACACGGACGCCGAAGTGCAGCGCCTCGACGGGGACGCGTTCGTCGACGCCGTGGAAGAGCGCCTGGTAGTCGAGCCCCTCGGGGAGCTTCAGCGGCGCGAACCCGTACCCGGTGATGCCGAGCCGGGAGAACTGCTTGGCGTCCGTGCCGCCCGACATGCAGTACGGCACCACGTGCCCCTCGGGTGCGAACTGGGCCACGGCCGCGCGCATCCGGGCGTACGTCGGCGAGTCCAGCGGTGCCTGGAGTGCGACCTCGCGGTGCACGAACTCCCAGTCCACGTCGGGGCCGGTGAGCCGGTCCAGGGTCTCCCGGAACTCGTCCTCGCCGCCGGGCAGATACCGTCCGTCCACATGGGCGACCGCCTCGCCCGGGATGACGTTGACCTTGTAACCGGCCGCCAGCATCGTCGGGTTGGCGCTGTTGCGTACGACGGACTCGACCAGCCTGGCGGCGGGGCCGAGCTTCTCGAGGAGCCGGTCCGGGTCGTCCAGGTCCGGCTCGATGCCGTACAGGGCAGCGAGTTCGGTGAGGGCGGCGCGCACGGTCGGGGTGATCCGCAGCGGCCACTCGTACTCGCCGATGCGGGTGACGGCGGCGGACAGCCGGGTCACCGCGTTCTCCCGGTTGACCTTGGAACCGTGTCCCGCGCGCCCGCGCGCGGTGAGCCTCAGCCAGCCGGTGCCACGCTCGCCCGCGGCGATCGGGTAGATCTGCCGCCCGGTCCCGTCGTGGAAGGTGAACGCCCCCGACTCGCCGATGGCTTCCGTGCACCCCTCGAACAGCCCGGGGTGCCGGTCGGCGAGGAATCCGGAGCCGTCCTCGGCGCTGTCCTCCTCGTCCGCGGTGAAGGCGATCACGATGTCCCGCCGGGGCCGCACCCCGGCACGGCGCCAGGCCCGCACGACGGCGAGGATCATCGCGTCCATGTTCTTCATGTCGACCGCGCCCCGGCCCCATACGACGCCGTCGCGGACCTCGCCGGAGAACGGGTGCACACTCCAGTCGGCGGCCTCGGCGGGCACCACGTCGAGGTGACCGTGCACCAGGAGCGCGTCCGCGGAGGGGTCGGTGCCCTCGATGCGGGCGACCACGTTGGCACGGCCCGGCGTGCGCTCCAGCAGGACCGGTCGCAGGCCCGCCCCGGCCAGCCGCTCGGCCGCGTACTCGGCCGCCGGCCGCTCGCGGCAGTCGCCGCCGCCCCGGTTGCTGGTGTCGATCCGGATCAGGTCGGAGGTGAACCGGACGACCTCGTCCAGCGCCTGCTCGTCAGCCATACTGCTCCTCCACCGCGGCGGAGACGACCGTGGTGACCGCCTTGAAGGTCCGGATCCCCTCGTACATGGTGGCGCTGGTGTACGCAACCTTCCGCTCCCCCACTCGGCCGACTCCCGGCACGACGGTCGCGGTGAGCGCGAGATGCTCGGCGTCGAACTCCAACGCGATCGTGAACGGACCTTCTTGCACCGGCTCGTGACGGACCGCCAGGGCGGCCGCCTCCTTGGCGGCGGCGCGGATGTCGACCGCGGTGGCGGCCGGGGTACGGCACACGGCCGCGTACCGGGACACATGGTCCTTGACGGCGACCTTGAGGGCCTCCGGCGCGTACCCGAGCGCGTCCTCGCAGGCCACGTCGTCCCCGGTGACCAGCACGACGGGCACCCCGTACTCGGCGACGACCCGCGCGTTGAGCAGCCCCTCGCTCGCGCGCACGTCGTTCAGCCAGACCCCGGTGATGGAGTTCGCGAGGTAGGTGTGGGCGAGAACGCCCTCCATCCCGGCGCCCGCGTGGTAGCCGACGAACGCGATGCCGTCGACGTCCGCGTGCTGCACGCCCTCCACCATGGACAGCGACTTGTGCCGCCCGGTGAGCATCTTCACCCGCTCGTCCATGTTCTCCAGGAGCAGGTTGCGCATGGTCCAGTGCGCCTCGTTGACGATCACCTCGTCGGCGCCGCCGTCGTAGAAGCCGCGTACGGCCGCGTCGACGTCCGAGGTGAACATCGCCCGGCACCGCTCCCACTGCGGTGTCCCCGGCAGCACGTCGGCCGGCCAGGTGACGCCCGTGGCGCCCTCCATGTCCGCACTGATGAGGATCTTCATACCGAGCACCGTACGCGGTACGCCCGGCGACGGCCACGACACGCACGACGGCGCCGTGCGCGGATGCCCGTCCGCGGGGCCACCCCCTGTCCAGGGGGCGGCCCCGTCGGCGCGAGCCGCCCGACACGCGGGTTCACACCGAGCCCGCCGCGCCGCGACCGGCTACTTGGCCGCGAGTACGAACCAGTGGGCGGGCAGGTCGATGCGGGTGCCGTCCGTGAAGTTCTCGGTCTGGGCCAGGGCCGTTCCGCCCTCCGCGAGTACCTGGAGTCCGGCCTCGCCGAGCAGGCGCGGGATCTCACCGTCCTCGGCGTCGGCGGGCTTGAGCCCGTGGTGGAAGACACGGCGGAGCTTGGGTCCGGGGCCGGCGGGATCGCCGGCCGCCCGCTTGAGGACCTCCCGGGAGGCGGGGGTGAGTTCGACCACGAACGCGCGCCCCTCGGTTCCGATGAGTTCGGCGACCGCCTCGGCGACCCTGGGGCGTGCCTCCGGTTCGCTCTGGTGGATGACGGCCCGCATATAGACGTTGGTGTCGCCGAGCCGCTCGTGCAGCGCGCGGACCGCGTCGGCGTCGGTCAGGTCGAGCTGCTCGAACTCCACCCCGGCGCCGCCCGCGGCGCGGCGGGCGTGTTCGACGGCGGCGTGCGAGAGGTCGACGCCGACGGCCCGCGTGAACCGGGTGGCCAGGTAGCGGGTCTGGGTGCCGTTGCCGCATCCGAGGTCCACGATGGTGCGCGTGGTGTCCGCGTGCGGCAGGAGCAGTTCGCTGTGCGGTCCCGCGGTGAGGGAGGGATCGGAGTCCCAGATCGCCTCACCCGTGCCGTCGGCGGTCTCGCGCCAGTAACTCTCCCACTTGTGACGGTAGTTGTCCGAGACGTTCATGGTGATCTCCCCACGGTCGGTTCCGTGATCGGGATATCGCGACCCCCGGGTCCGGGGCAAGGGGGCGAGGCGCTCCTTCACTGGATGTAGGGAACTCGTCAACTCGGCCCAGTGCGTGAGGAGTAGCCGTGCTCCCCCGGCCGGGGCCGTGCCGTGATGGCCTGTTCGAACCAGACGGTCTTGCGGTGCCCGGTCGCGCTGGCGCCCCATTCCCGGGCCAGTCGGCTGACCACGCGCAGTCCGTGGCCGGACTCGTCGTACGGTTCGGAGGGGAGCATGGCGGGCAGGCTCGGTTCGTCGTCGGTCACTTCGAACAGCAGGGCGTCGGTGCGCACCACGCGCAGCCCGATCCGGGCGGCGCCGCCGTACTTGACGGCGTTGGTGACGACCTCGCTGACCAGCAGCCGCGCCGTGTCGACCGCCTGTGGCAGACCCCAGGCGAACAGCTGGTCCCGGACCAGGCACCGGGCCCGCGCCACCTCACGCGGGTCGGCGTCGAGGTGCCACTCGGCGACGTCCTCCTCGGGCACGCCGTTCAGCCGGGCCATGAGCAGGGCGACGTCGTCCTTGCGGCCGCCGTGGGTGTTCAGGGCACGGATGATGGTGTCGCAGGCGGCGTTCATCGAGGCCGCGGGGTGGGCGGCGGACTCGCAGAGGGCGGCGAGACCCTCGCCGATGTCGGTGCCGCGCACCTCGACGAGTCCGTCGGTGCACAGCACCAGCCGGTCACCCGGCCGGACCCGTACGGCGGTGGACTCGAAAGGGACACCGCCGACGCCGATGGGCGCGCCGGTCGGCAGTTCGAGGAGTTCGCTGCTGCCGTCCGCGGCGCGGACCAGGACGGGCGGGATGTGTCCGGCGTTGGCGAGATGGAGTTCGCCGCGGATCGGGTCGTAGACCGTGTACAGGCAGGTGGCGAGGTAGTTCTCGCCGAGGCGCCGGGCCAGGTCGTCCAGGTTGCGCAGCAGTTGGGCGGGCGGCGTCTCCATGGCGGCCATGGTCTGCACGGATGTCCGCAACTGGCCCATCATCGCTGCCGAGTTGAGGCCGTGGCCCATGACGTCGCCGACCACCAGTGCGGTGCGCGAGCCCGGCAGTTTGATGGTGTCGAACCAGTCGCCGCCGATCCGGCCGAGCCGGGTGCCGGGCAGATAGCGGGTCGCCACGTCGCACCCGGCCATGCGCGGGCTGACCTGCGGCAGCATGCTGTCCTGAAGGGTGTCGGCGACGTTCTCCTGGAAGGTGTACATACGGGCGTTGTCGAGCACGAGCCCGGCGCGGGCGGCGAGTTCGGCGCCGGTGGTGCGGTCCATGTCGTCGAAGGGCGCGCGGTCGGGGCGGCGCATCAGCACCATGAACCCGAGGACGACGTTGCGCGCCTTGAGCGGGACGATCAGCAGGGAGCGGCCGTTGATGAGCGGCCGGAGGTCGCGCTTCTCGAACTCGCCGGAGATGCGGTTGCCCATCTCCTCGCTGACCCTCGGGATGAGGACCGGGTCGCCGGTTTCCATGCACCGGTAGAACGGGGTGTGTTCGGGGAAGGCGAAGCTCTCGCCGACCGGCACGGTGTCGTCCCAGCGGCCGGGCTCGTCGTTGTGCTCGACCCAGACGCGGTGCATGACGGTGCTCGCGTCCGGCGGACCGTCGGGGAAGCCCTCGCCCGCGAGGACGGCGGCGCGCAGATGGGTGCCGGCGAAGTCCGCGAACCGCGGCACGGCGGCGCTGGTGACCTCGCGGATGGTCTCGCCGAGGTCGAGCGAGGAGCCGATGCCTGAGCTGACCTCGTTGAGGAACTCCAGGCGTTCGCGTACGGCGGCGTATTCGAGGTCCTGCTCGGCGCCTGCGGGGACCACCGGCGCGGCGCGCTGGTGCGGCACAACAGCTTCGGCGACCTCTACGGCGCCTCGGCCGGGGCGGCGCGGCACACCCCAGTACGGGGTGACGGGCACCCGTTCGCACTGGCTGAACTCCAGTACGGGGTAGCCGAGTTCGAGGACCTGGGCGACGATGCGGCTGCTGAGTCCGGGGCCCATGTTGGGCAGGATCTCGGGCAGTCGGCGCTCCAGCTCCTCGGAGGCGGGCAGTTCGGTGTGCCGGGCGACGCCGGGCGAGATGCGTTCGGCGGTCTCGTCGTCGTAGCCGCGCTCCTCGCGCAGCCGGGTGGCGTCGGCGGCGAGCACCAGCAGCCGGGAGGGGCCGGGGCCGATCAGGGGGTAGGCCCACCAGAGCACGTCGATGCGGGTTCCGTCGGTGGACGGGCTGTCCGGGGGCGGGTCGAGACGCGCGCGGCCGGTGGTCGGGTAGGCGGTGCGGCCGTCGAGGGACGCCTCCAGGCCGGGGCCGAGGTCGTCGTCGGAGGCGCCGTTGGAGGCGAAGGGGTCGTAGGCGTCGGGCATCGCGCCGCTGTGCAGGTCGTCCGGGAGTGCGCCGGTGACCGGCAGCAGATCCATGACGGGGTGTCCGACGGCCTGCTCTCTGGGCACCCCGAACAGACGGCGCGCCCCACTGCTCCAGTGGGTCACCAGGCCGTCGCGGTCGACGACCACCACGGCCAGCGGGATCCGCCCCACGGCCGGGTCGCCGGCACCGCGGCCGGGAGGTGTGTCCGGCTCGCTGCCACGGTCCATGGCCAAGGCCCTCTCTCCCCATGGCTGTTCCACAAAACGATCTGTGCCGCCCGCCACCACGGTACGGCGACGCCCGGTGGCGATGTGTGGCAATCCGGTAATTGGTCTCACCGGGTCGCCCCGGCGCGCAGCGGGTGCGCCGGGGCGGCGGACCCTTCAGTCCTCGTGGCCCAGTTGCAGGTCGCGTTCGGTGCGGCCGCCGCCCGCGACCTGGAGCACGGTGGCGACCGGCGGGTAGCCCGCGGCGATGACGGTGTACTCGCCGGAGGAGAGATCCACGAACCGGAAGGACCCGTCGGCGCCCGTGGTGAGGGTGTCGACGACGTTGCCGGCCGCGTCGAGGAGGGTGACGCGGGCGTCCTCGACGGGCCGTCCGCCGCCGGCGCGCACGGTGCCGCGCAGCACGGCGCCGCCCGCGAGTTCGATGTCCTGCCGGGTCTCCCGGGAGGCCTGCACGGTGACGGGGAGCGCGGCGGGCCGGTAGGCGGGCGCGCTGGCGGCGAGGGTGTACTCTCCCGCGACCAGTTCGGTGATGACATAACCGCCCTCGCGGGCGGTGCGGGTGGTCGAGACGACCTCGCCGTGCACGTTGGTGAGGGTGACCATGGCGTCGCGGACGGGGGTGCCGTCGGCGGTGCGCACGGTGCCCGCGAGGCGTCCGGCGCCGCCGAGGACGACGTCGAGTTCGACGGGCCGTTCGCCGACGGTCACGGCGACCGCCTGCGGCTGGTGGCCGCTCGCCGCGGCGATCAGTACGTACGCCCCGGCGCCCGGCGTGGACAGCGCGTACCGCCCGTCGCCCCCGCTGGCGCCGCGCCCGATCTGCTGTCCGGAGACGTCGATGAGGGTGAGTGCGGCTCGGGGCACCACGGTTCCGTCGGGGTGCTGCACGGTGCCGCAGACCGGGACCCCGGCGGCGTACGGCGAGCGGGGCGGGGTGGGGGTCCCACCGGCCGAAGGCTGGTGGCGGGCCTGTGGGATGGGGGTGTTCAGGGTGGCGGGTTCGGTATCGGCGGCGTTGTGGGACACCAGCGGTTTCTCCTTGAGGAAGCAGGCGGCGAGCAGGCCGAGGGCGAGCACCGGGACGAGATGGAGGAAGATCCGGGGCATCGCGTCGGCGTAGCCGCGGATGTAGGCGTCACGCAGGGCGGGCGGCAGCGCGTGGACGAGTTGCGGGGTGAGGGACTGCGGGTCGGGCAGCCGGGCGCCCGGGTGCGGGGGCAGTTCGCGGCGCAGGGAGTCGGCGAGCCGTCCGGCGAAGAGCGTGCCGAAGACGGCGGCGCCGACACTGCCGCCGATCTGCCGGAAGTAGTTGTTGGCGCTGGTGGCGGTGCCGAGGTCGGCGGGGCGTACGGAGTTCTGCACGGCGAGCACCAGGACGGGCATCACCAGGCCGATGCCGATGCCGAGTACCGCCATCCAGATGCTGTACAGCAGCCGGGACGTGTCGGCGTCGAGGCGGGACAGCAGCCACATGCCGACGACGGAGACGGCGCCGCCGAGGACGGGGTAGATCTTGTAGCGGCCGGTGTGGCTGATGAGTTGGCCGCCCGCGATCGAGGCGACGACGATCCCGGCCATCATGGGCAGCATCAGCAGGCCGGATCCGGTGGCGCTGGCCCCGTCCACCATCTGGAGGAAGGTCGGCAGATAGCTGGCCGCGCCGAACAGGGCGGCGCCGATCACCAGGCCGACCAGGCCGGTGACGTTGAACACCGGGTCCCTGAACAGCCTGAGCGGGATGAGGGGTTCGGCGGCGAAGCGTTCGGCGACGAGGAAGAGGAGGGTGGCGGCGAGGGCGCCCGCGCCGAGGCCGAGGATCTGGCGGGAGCCCCAGGCGTACTCGGTGCCGCCCCAACTGGTGAGCAGCACCAGGCAGGTGGAGGCGGCGGCGAGCAGCAGCGCGCCGAGCACGTCGAGCCGGGCGCGGGTCCTCGGCCGGGGCAGTTTGAGGACGACGCTGACGACGGCGAGGGTGATCAGGCCGAAGGGGACGTTGACGTAGAAGCACCAGCGCCAGGAGAGGTGGTCGGTGAAGTATCCGCCGAGCAGCGGTCCCGCGACCGAGGCGAGGCCGAAGACGGCGCCGATCAGGCCCATGTAGCGGCCGCGCCGGCGGGGCGGCACGATGTCGGCGATGATCGCCTGCACGCCGATCATGAGTCCGCCCGCACCGACGCCCTGGACGGCGCGGAAGGCGATCAGCTGGTCCATGCTCTGCGCCCGTCCGGCGAGCGCGGAGCCCACGACGAAGGCGGCGATCGCGAACTGGAAGACGCCTTTGCGGCCGAAGAGGTCACCGAGCTTGCCGTAGAGCGGCAGTCCCACGGTGGAGGTGAGCAGATAGGCGGTGATCGCCCAGGACATCCTGTCGAGGCCGTGCAGTTCACCGACGATCTTCGGCAGCGCGGTGGCGACGATCATCTGGTCCAGCGCGGCGAGCATCAGCGCCAGCATCAGCCCGGTGAAGACCAGCCGGACCCGGCGGGTGCCGGGTCCGGCGGGCGGGGCGGCCGATGGCGGTTCGGCGGCGGTGTCCTCCGCGACCGGTGCCACGACCGTCTCGTGTGGCACCAGAGTTGTCCCGCCCACGTCCCGCTCCCCTCGTCACGTCCGTCACGCAATTCCCGCGTAAGACGACAACTGCGAACAACTGAGGCGAGTTACGGCACGATCCCGGGCGGAGGGGTGGACCACTCGAACCGGTGAGGGGTACAACACCCCTGCACCGGCCGGGACTTGGTGTTACTTCTCGACCTGGGCGGCGAGCTTGGCGAGGATCGCGTCGTAGATGCGGCCGAGCCCCTTGGGCGCGAAGGTGCGCTCGAAGAAGCCGCCGACGCCGCTCGCACCCTGCCAGGTGGTGGTGGCGACGACCCGGGACCTGCCCTCACCGGCCGGGGTGACCCGCCAGGTGGTGACCATGGAGGAGTTCCGGTCCTTCTCGACGAGCTCGCCGTCGGACGGCTCGGTGACCTCCAGGAGGCAGTCGCGGACCCGCTTGCTGGTGGCCTGGAGCTTCCAGTGGACGAGGGTGCCCTCGCCGTCGCCGCCCTCGCGCACCTCGTACTCGCTGAAGTGCTCGGGCAGGAGCGTCGCGCGTGTGCCGCTGTAGTCGGCGAGGGCGTCGAACACCTTCTCCGCGTCCGCCGCGACGATCCGCTCCGTAGTGGCCTCGACCTGCGCCATTGGGTTCCTCCAGGGCCTTGTTCTCGGGGTGGGGGCAAGCCAACCACCCCGGTGCCCGGCCGCCCAAATCGGGGAGGCCGGGCCCTGTCCGGTGCGATCGGGAATCATTCTTGCACGATCACGCGAACAGGTGTTCTATTCTGGACGCGTACCACCGGTACAGCACTACCGAGGAGGCGTCATGCGGTGGGAGAACCTCACAGCGGAGTCCGCCGAGTCCGAACACCAACGGCCCGCCGACGCGGCGCTGTTCGGCGCGGACGCGGTCACCACCCGCACCTTCGACACGCCCGAGTTCCGCGGGATCACCTTTCACGAGGTCCGGGCCCGCTCGATCCTGAACCGGGTGCCGGGCGCCTCGCGCATGCCGTTCGAGTGGACGGTCAATCCGTACCGGGGGTGCTCACACGCGTGTGTGTACTGCTTCGCGCGCAGGACCCACAGCTATCTCGACCTCGACACGGGCATCGGCTTCGACACCCAGATCGTGGTCAAGGTGAACGCGCCGGAACTGCTGCGACGCGAGCTGGGCTCCCGGCGCTGGCGGGGCGAGCACATCGCGATGGGCACGAACGTCGACTGCTATCAGCGCGCGGAGGGACGCTACCGGCTGATGCCGGGCATCCTCGCCGCCCTGCGCGACCACGCGAACCCCTTCTCCATCCTCACCAAGGGGACCCTGATCCTGCGCGACCTCGATCTGCTGAAGCAGGCGGCCGAGGTCACGGACGTCGGCGTCTCGGTCTCCGTGGGCTTCACCGACCCCGTCCTGTGGCGCACGGTCGAGCCGGGCACCCCGGCACCGGAGCGACGCCTGGAGGTCGTGCGGACGCTCGGCGAGCACGGCATCGGCTGCGGGGTGCTGATGGCGCCGGTGATCCCGTTCCTCAGCGACCACCCGGCCCAACTGCGGGCCACCGTGAGGGCGATCGCGGCCGCCGGGGCGACCTCGGTGACCCCGCTGGTGCTGCACCTGCGGCCGGGGGCACGGGAGTGGTTCATGTCCTGGCTCGCGACCCACCATCCGTACCTGACGGGCCGCTACGAGCGGCTGTACGCGGAGGGCGCCTACGCCCCCAAGTGGTACCAGCGCCGGATCACCCGTCAGGTGCACGACCTGGCGCGGGAGTACGGCATCGGTCCCACGCGCGCGGGCCTGCCGCGCCGGATCGGCCCACCGGAGACGGCCGGGCCGCGGACACCGGAGACCGGGACGTCCGGGCCGACCCAGCTCACCCTGATCTGAGGCGCGTCCGGGGCCTCGCCGGACAACATCCAGACCAATCAGCCAGACCAATTGGGTCAATTATTTTCATAACGCGTTCTTCCGGGCGCTCATTCCGGGACGATGCGGCGAGGGTCGTGGGCTTCGCGGCCCGCTGACCCTCCGTCCTGGGAGGACGCATTGAGAACACGCGCTGCCGTCCTGTGCGGCGCCGCCGTCATGGCGGCCGGCACGCTCACAGCCGTACCCGCGAACGCGAGCGCGCCGCGCGCCGTACCGACGGTGCCCGCCGTACAGCCCGACAGAGCCGCCGGAGTCCCGGGACCCGCGTGGAAGAAGTGCGGCACCACCAGCCAGCCGAACCTCCAGTGCGCGACCCTGAGGGTGCCGCTGGACCACGCGCATCCGGACGGCCGGCAGATCAGCCTGGCCCTGTCCCGTGTGCCGCACACCGCCAAGACCTACCAGGGCCCGCTGCTGGTCAACCCCGGTGGTCCGGGCGGCAGCGGCCTGGGACTCGCCGGGTTCATCGCGTCCGCGCTGCCCGCGAAGGTGGCCGCCCAGTACGACGTCATCGGCTTCGACCCACGCGGCGTGGGCCACAGCACACCCGCGCTGAAGTGCCTCCCCGGGTACTTCAAGCCGGTGCGCGCGAACTCGGTGCCGGACAGCGCCGCCGTGGAGGAGGCCAACGTCGCGCGTGTGAGGGCGTTCGCCGCCGCCTGCGGCGAGAAGTACGCGGACGTCCTGCCGTACATCGACACCGTCAGCGCCGCGCGCGACCTGGACCTGATCCGCAGCTCCCTCGGCGCGGAGAAGATCAACTACCTGGGCTACTCGTACGGCACCTACCTCGGCGCCGTCTACGCCAAGCTGTTCCCCGACCGGGTGCGGCGCCTGGTCCTGGACTCGATCGTGAACCCCACCGGGATCTGGTACCAGGACAACCTGGAGCAGGACTACGCCTTCGACGACCGCCATCGCGCGCTGATGGCGTGGATCGCCTCGTACGACTCCACCTACCACCTCGGCACCGACCCGGCGAAGGTCGAGGGCGAGTGGTACGCGATGCGGGCGGCCCTCGCCGGGAGGCCGGCGGGCGGCAGGGTCGGCGCCTCCGAACTGGAGGACACCTTCATGCCGGGGGCCTACTACGACGGCTACTGGCCCCTGCTCGCCGACGCGTTCGCCGCCTACGTCAAGCACAAGGACCCGGACCCCCTGGTCAAGGCCTACGACAAGCTCGGCGCCGTCGACTCCTCCGGCGACAACAGCTACAGCGTCTACACCGCGGTGCAGTGCCGGGACGCCGCCTGGCCGCGGAACTGGGACCGGTGGCGCGGGGACAACTGGGTGGTGTACGACAAGGCGCCCTTCATGGGCTGGAACAACGCCTGGTACAACGCACCGTGCGCGTTCTGGCCCGTCGCCCCGCGCACACCCGTGAGCATCGCCAACGGAAAGCTGCCACCCACGCTGCTCTTCCAGGCGACGAACGACGCGGCCACCCCGTACGAGGGCGGCGTCATGGCGCACACGCTGCTGGCCGGCTCCAGCCTGGTGGTCGAACAGGGCGGCGGGAACCACGGCGTCACGCTGAGCGGCAACACCTGCCTGGACAAGCACCTGGCCGCCTACCTGACCGACGGCACAGTCCCGCACGCCGCCGGCGAGGCCGACGCGGTGTGCCCGAGGACTCCCGCACCGAAGCCGAAACCGAAGGGCACCGCGGGTTCGTCCGGCTCGTCCCGGGGTTCGGCGCTGCACGGCCTGCTCGGCTTCCGGCACTGATCGGCGCGCGGGCGGTTCACCTCGGCTTCGGGATCCGCGCCAGCGCGTGCACGGCCGCCTCCGCCAGCGCGGGATGGGCCAAGGCCTCGGTCAGGACACGTCTGGCGCGGACGTCCCCGAGCGCGCCGAGGCCCTGGACGCAGGCCAGGGCCACCTGACGGTGGGGGTCGTGCGGGCGCAGCCGGCGCTCCAGGGTGGTGATGAGCGCGGGCACCGCCTCCGGGGCGCGCAGCTCGGTCAGCAGCCGCACCGGGTGCAGGGCGTAGCCGACGCGCAGCTCGTTGGTGGCGAGGGCGGCGGCCGCGCGGGCGGTGCGCGGGTCGCCCAGCCGGGCCAGGGCGTACGCGGCTGCGGCGCAGCGCGGCGGGTCGCGGTGGTTGAGCAGCAGCACGAGTGACTCGAAGGCGCGGCGGTCGCCCGCCACCCCCAACCGGAACGCGGCCAGTTCCCTCGCCCACAGCGGCTGCCCGGCCGCGGTGAGCACCTCCGCCAGTTCGTCGGGGTCCCCGGTCTCCGCGAGGCGGATGTACACCGCCGCGCCGCGCGACTCCCGTCCCAGGCGTTCCGTGAGCGCTCGCCACTCTTCGTCCACGGGGATCAGATTAGGGGTGGCGCCCCGCCACCGGGACCTACATCACAAACTCCGGGGGCTGGCGCGCTCGTTACTCACCGGTTAAGCTCATACGAGCGAGACACCCACTCGCGGAGATCTCACGACGGTTTGGTGACGCAGCCGTCGCGAGTGCAGGTCGGTTCGGTACCTCATGTACCGCCAGTACGACTCGGCTTCGGGACAGAGCCGGTCGGTTCAGCCGCTCGCCGGGCGTGTGCACGCCCGCCGTGGACGGCACCGGGCGTGTGCGCCTGCAGCCCGGCAACACCCGCACTTTCCTCGCACCCGGTGCGCCCCTCGGCGCACCCGGGCGCGCCTCCAGTCGTCACCCTCATTCCAGGAGTCCCGCGATGGCCACTCCCCTGTCCGACACCTCTCTGTCCCCGCTCAAGACCATTGCCGTCGTCGGCCTCGGCACGATGGGCACCGGCATCACCGAGGTCCTCGCGAAGGCCGGCCGCACGGTCGTCGGCATCGACGTCAGCGAGGCCGCCACCGCCCAGGCCGTCGCCGCCCTGGAGTCCTCCACCGCCCGTTCCGTGGAGCGCGAGCGGCTCACCGAGCAGGAGCGCGCGGAGCTGCTGGCCCGGGTGCGCACCTCCACCGACCTGCGCGCGGCGGCCGACGCGGACCTGGTCATCGAGGTGGCCCCGGAGTCGTACGAGATCAAGCACCAGATCTTCCGCGACCTGGACGGCATCGTGCGGCCGGAGACGATCCTCGCGACCGGTACCAACGCGCTGTCGGTGACCCGGCTGGCAGCCGACTCGGCGCGCCCCGAGCGTGTGCTCGGCCTGCACTTCTTCAATCCGGCGCCCGCGATGAAGCTGGTCGAGGTGGTCTCCTCGGTGCTGACCGCGCCGCAGGCGGTCACGGCGGTCACGGACCTCGCCGTCGAACTGGGCAAGGAGCCGGTCGCGGTCGGTGACCGCCCCGGCTTCGTGGCGGACGGCCTGCTGTTCGGCTACCTCAACCAGGCCGCCGCGATGTACGAGGCGAAGTACGCCTCCCGCGAGGACATCGACGCGGCGATGCGGCTCGGCTGCGGTCTGCCGATGGGCCCGCTGGCCCTGCTGGACCTGATCGGCGTCGACACCGCCCGGACCGTCCTGGACGCCATGTACGCCGAGTCCCGCGACCGGCTGCACGCCCCCGCGCCGATCCTCAAGCAGCTCAGCGAGGCGGGCCTGACCGGCCGCAAGTCGGGCCGCGGCTTCTACACGTACGAGGCGCCGGGCAGCTCCACGGTGGTGCGGGACGCGCTGACGCCGCTGGAGGGCGCGCAGCTCGCGCAGGGCCGCACGGTGCGCTCGGTCGGTGTCGCGGGGTCCGGGACCATGGCCTCCGGCATCGCCGAGGTCTTCGCCAAGGCCGGGTACAAGGTCGTGCTGGCCGCGCGCAGCGAGGAGAAGGCGCAGATCGCCAAGGCCCGGATCGGCAAGTCGCTGGCGCGCTCGGTCGACAAGGGCCGGATGACCGCCGAGGCGGCCGCGCGGACCCTGGAGCTGATCACGCCGGCGGGTTCCTACGACGCGTTCGCCGACGTCGACCTGGCCGTCGAGGCCATCGCGGAGGACCTGGAGGTCAAGCAGCAGCTCTTCGGGACGCTGGACAAGGTCTGCAAGCCGGGCGCGGTGCTGGCCACCACCACCTCCTCGCTGCCGGTCGTCGCGTGCGCCCGTGCCACCTCGCGTCCGCAGGACGTGATCGGCATGCACTTCTTCAACCCGGCGCCCGCCATGAAGCTGGTCGAGGTCGTCCGTACGGTGCTGACGGCCGACGACGTCCACGCGACGGTCCGCGAGGTCTGCGCGAACATCAGGAAGCACGCCGTCGACTGTGGCGACCGGGCCGGTTTCATCGTGAACGCGCTGCTGTTCCCGTACCTCAACAACGCGATCAAGATGGTGGAGGAGCACTACGCGACGCTGGACGACATCGACGCGGCGATGAAGCTGGGTGGCGGCTACCCGATGGGCCCGTTCGAGCTGCTGGACGTGGTCGGGCTCGATGTGTCGCTCGCGATCGAGAAGGTGCTGCACCGCGAGTTCCGCGACCCGGGGCTGGCGCCCGCGCCGCTGCTGGAGCACCTGGTGGCCGCGGGCTGCCTCGGCCGCAAGACGGGCCGCGGCTTCCGCGAATATGCCCGCCGCTAGGAGGCGTCCCGTGGATCAGGCCGGTTCCGGGGAGCGGCCCCTCCCGGCCGACCCGGGCCGTGCCGGGCCCCGCGACCCCGGAGAGGTGCACCGTCCGCCGCCCGAGCGTCCCGGCGGGCGGCCGGCGGACGACGGGGAGTGGGGCGGGCTGTTCGGCCCCGCGGGGATTTCCCCGCCCTTCCCGGGCGGGGGAAACCCCGGACATGCGCAACGAGCTGCGCACATGCAGTACGTTCGGGTCATGTCCCAGCCCGCCAGGTCCTCACGTACACCAACCACGCCCGACGCGCCGGAAAGTGCCGCAGGCAGTCGCGCGGCGGCCCAGCGTCTCAAGATGCGCCGAGAGCTGGCGGCCGCGGCAATGGAACTGTTCGCGACCAAGGGGTACGAGGCGACCACCGTCGACGAGATCGCGGCGGCCGCCGGGGTCGCCCGCCGCACGTTCTTCCGCCACTTCCGTTCCAAGGAAGAGGCGATCTTCCCGGACCACGACGACACGCTGATCCGCGCCGAGGCGGTGCTCAACGCGGCGCCCGCGCACGAGCATCCGCTCGACACGGTGTGCCGCGGGATCAAGGAAGTGATGCAGATGTACGCGGCCCGGCCGGAGATCTCGGTCGCCCGCTACAAGCTCACCCGCGAGGTGCCCACCCTGCGCGAGGCGGAGATCGCGTCGGTGGCCCGCTACGAGCGCCTCTTCACCCGCTATCTGCTGGGCCACTTCGACGAGCATGCGCACGACGACGACGCGAACGACGACCCGTTGCTCGCCGAGGTCGCCGCCTCCGCCGTCGTGACGGCCCACAACCATGTGCTGCGGCGCTGGCTGCGGGCGGGCGGTCAGGGCGATGTGGAGGCGCAGCTCGATCACGCCTTCGCGATCGTGCGCAAGACGTTCGGCTCCGGGATCGGGGCGGGCCGCGCCACGGCTCCCGCGAGGACGGCCACGCCCCCGGCGGCCGTCTCCGCCCACGGGGAGGTCCTGGTGACCGTGGCGCGTACCGACGCCCCGCTGGACGAGGTCATGCGGACCATCGAGGAGGCGCTCAAGGACCGCTGAGCTCTCGCTCCGCTGTGAGGACGGCCACCCCACGGGGTGGCCGTTTTGGCATGTCAGAGGTGGTTTTCCAGCGGATTTCAAGCGCCGTTCGATCGATCATCGCTCATTTGTTACGTAAAGATTTCATCTGAGGTCAAGTTCTGGCACTCAGTGCCTTGCCGGATGACACGCGGTGTCATACGTTGATGTTGTCCGGGCGGTCGGCGCGCAGAAACCAATTCGCGCGCCGGCTGTCCCAGCAAGCCAGACGGCTCGCTCGCCCGGACGCCTGCGTCACAGGCAACCTCCCGCGCCACAAAGCGCTGCCGAAGCAACACCTCCGCCGAACCGACGGCACCTCTCGAAAACAAACCCTCAGCAGCACCGACGCAACCCTCAGCGCCCCTTCCCTCAAGGGGCGCCGACCGCCGGAGGCAATACCGTGACCGAGAACATCCTCGCCGCGATCCAGTCGCCCGACTCCACGCCGGCCGACTTCGCCGCGCTCGAGCTTCCCGAGTCGTACCGCGCGATCACCGTGCACAAGGACGAGACGGAGATGTTCGCGGGCCTTGAGACCCGCGACAAGGACCCGCGCAAGTCGATCCACCTCGACGACGTCCCGCTGCCCGAGCTGGGCCCGGGCGAGGCGCTGGTGGCCGTGATGGCCTCCTCGGTGAACTACAACTCGGTGTGGACCTCGATCTTCGAGCCGCTGTCCACCTTCGGGTTCCTGGAGCGCTACGGCCGCACCAACGACCTGGCCAAGCGCCACGACCTGCCGTACCACATCATCGGCTCCGACCTCGCGGGCGTCGTGCTGCGCACCGGCCCCGGCGTCAACGCCTGGAAGCCCGGTGACGAGGTCGTCGCGCATTGCCTCTCCGTCGAGCTGGAGTCCTCCGACGGCCACAACGACACGATGCTCGACCCCGAGCAGCGCATCTGGGGCTTCGAGACCAACTTCGGCGGCCTCGCCGAGATCGCGCTCGTCAAGTCCAACCAGCTGATGCCGAAGCCCGGCCACCTCAGCTGGGAGGAGGCCGCGGCCCCGGGCCTGGTCAACTCGACCGCCTACCGCCAGCTGGTCTCCCGCAACGGCGCCGGCATGAAGCAGGGCGACAACGTCCTGATCTGGGGCGCGAGCGGCGGCCTCGGCTCGTACGCCACGCAGTTCGCGCTGGCCGGCGGCGCCAACCCGATCTGTGTCGTCTCCAGCGACCAGAAGGCGGACATCTGCCGTTCGATGGGCGCCGACGCGATCATCGACCGCAACGCCGAGGGCTACAAGTTCTGGAAGGACGAGCAGACCCAGGACCCGAAGGAGTGGAAGCGCTTCGGCAAGCGCATCCGCGAGCTGACCGGCGGCGAGGACATCGACATCGTCTTCGAGCACCCCGGCCGCGAGACCTTCGGCGCGAGCGTCTTCGTCACCCGCAAGGGCGGCACCATCACCACCTGCGCCTCGACCTCGGGCTACATGCACGAGTACGACAACCGCTACCTGTGGATGTCCCTGAAGCGGATCATCGGCTCGCACTTCGCGAACTACCGCGAGGCGTGGGAGGCCAACCGTCTCATCGCGAAGGGCAAGATCCACCCGACGCTGTCGAAGGTCTACTCCCTGGGGGAGACCGGCCAGGCCGCCTACGACGTGCACCGCAACCTCCACCAGGGCAAGGTCGGCGTGCTGTGCCTCGCCCCCGAGGAGGGCCTCGGCGTGCGCGACGAGGAGATGCGCGCCAAGCACATCGACGCGATCAACCGCTTCCGCAACATCTGAGCGCCCCCCGAGCAACCCGAGGTCACAGATGACTGAGCGTCAGCCTGCCGAGGCGAAGCGGGAGAAGGACCGGCCGTGGCTCATGCGCACGTACGCCGGACACTCCACCGCCGAGGCGTCCAACGAGCTGTACCGGCGCAACCTCGCCAAGGGCCAGACGGGCCTGTCGGTGGCGTTCGACCTGCCGACGCAGACCGGCTACGACCCCGACCACATCCTCGCCCGCGGCGAGGTCGGCCGGGTCGGCGTGCCCGTCTCGCACCTCGGTGACATGCGCCGGCTGTTCCAGGACATCCCCCTGGAGCAGATGAACACCTCGATGACGATCAACGCCACCGCCATGTGGCTGCTGGCGCTCTACCAGGTCGTCGCCGAGGAGCAGGGCGCGGACATCACCAAGCTCCAGGGCACGACCCAGAACGACATCGTCAAGGAGTACCTGTCCCGGGGGACGCACGTCTTCCCGCCGGGACCGTCGCTCCGGCTGACGACGGACATGATCGCGTACACGGTCTCCCACATCCCGAAGTGGAACCCGATCAACATCTGCAGCTACCACCTGCAGGAGGCCGGGGCCACGCCGGTGCAGGAGATCGCGTACGCGATGTCCACCGCGATCGCCGTCCTGGACGCCGTGCGCGACTCCGGCCAGGTGCCCGAGGAGCGGATGGGCGACGTGGTCGCGCGCATCTCCTTCTTCGTGAACGCGGGCGTCCGCTTCGTCGAGGAGATGTGCAAGATGCGGGCGTTCGGCCGCATCTGGGACAAGATCACGCGTGAGCGGTACGGCATCGAGAACGCCAAGCAGCGCCGGTTCCGCTACGGCGTCCAGGTCAACTCGCTCGGCCTGACCGAGGCGCAGCCGGAGAACAACGTCCAGCGGATCGTGCTGGAGATGCTGGCCGTGACCCTCTCCAAGGACGCCCGCGCGCGTGCCGTGCAGCTGCCCGCGTGGAACGAGGCGCTCGGTCTGCCGCGTCCGTGGGACCAGCAGTGGTCGCTGCGCATCCAGCAGGTGCTGGCGCACGAGAGCGACCTGCTGGAGTACGAGGACATCTTCGAGGGCTCGCACGTCATCGAGGCGAAGGTGTCCGAGCTGATCGAGGACTCCCTCGCGGAGATCGACCGGATCCAGGAGATGGGCGGCGCGATGGCGGCCGTCGAGTCCGGCTACCTCAAGTCGCAGCTGGTCTCCTCGCACGCCGAGCGCCGGGGCCGGATCGAGTCCGGCCAGGAGAAGATCATCGGCGTCAACATCTTCGAGACGACAGAGCCGAACCCGCTGACCGCCGACCTGGACACCGCGATCCAGACGGTCGACCCGGCCGTCGAGGCGCATGT
Organism: Streptomyces sp. NPDC086787; assembly: GCF_044745865.1. Lineage (NCBI taxonomy): Bacteria > Bacillati > Actinomycetota > Actinomycetes > Kitasatosporales > Streptomycetaceae > Streptomyces > Streptomyces sp. NPDC086787. The sequence continues at coordinate 95,288 of NZ_JBIVBC010000004.1, forward strand.
CGTCGAGGCGATCGGCCACTGGCGCGACAACCGCTACCAGCCGCCCTTCAACCACCCGCGCCCGTGCAAGGCGTTGGAGCGGCTGAAGGAGGCCGCCAAGGGCACCGGGAACCTCATGGAGGCCACCCTGGAGTGCGCCCGCGCCGGAGTCACCACCGGCGAGTGGGCGGGCGCGCTGCGCGAGGTGTTCGGCGAGTTCCGCGCCCCCACGGGCGTGTCGTCGGCGCCGATCGCCGTCCCCGTGGAGGAGGGCTCGGCGCTGGCCGAGGTCCGCGCCAAGGTGGATGCCACCGCCCGCGACCTGGGCTCCGGGAAGCTGCGCTTCCTGGTCGGCAAGCCTGGCCTGGACGGGCACTCCAACGGCGCCGAGCAGATAGCGGTGCGCGCCCGTGACGCCGGCTTCGAAGTGGTCTACCAGGGCATCCGGCTGACCCCGGAACAGATCGTGGACGCGGCCCTCGCCGAGGACGTGCACGCGGTCGGCCTGTCCATCCTCTCCGGCTCGCACGCCCAGCTGGTGCCCGACGTCCTGGAGCGGCTGCGGGAGGCCGGGGCGCACGACATCCCGGTGATCGCGGGCGGGATCATCCCGAACGCGGACGCCGAGCAGCTCAGGGCCGCCGGAGTGGCCGCGGTCTTCACCCCGAAGGACTTCGACATCACCGGGATCATCGGCCGTATCGTCGACGAGATCCGGAAAGCGAACAAGCTCGACCCCCTGGAGGTCCCCGCATGACCACCCCCGTCAACCGTCTCCGCCCGCGGCGCTCCTGCCTGGCCGTACCGGGCTCGAACCCCCGCTTCCTGGAGAAGGCGCAGGGTCTCCCGGCCGACCAGGTCTTCCTGGACCTGGAGGACGCGTGCGCGCCGCTCGCCAAGCCGGAGGCGCGGCACACCATCGTCAAGTTCCTCAACGAGGGCGACTGGACCGGCAAGACGCGGGTCGTGCGGGTCAACGACTGGACGACCGAGTGGACGTACCGGGACGTCGTGACGGTGGTCGAGGGCGCGGGCCAGAACCTCGACTGCATCATGCTGCCGAAGGTGCAGAGCGCCGAGCAGGTCGTCGCGCTGGACCTGCTGCTGACGCAGATCGAGAAGACCATGGGCTTCGAGGTCGGCAAGATCGGCATCGAGGCGCAGATCGAGAACGCGCAGGGCCTCAACAACGTCAACGCGATCGCGCAGGCCTCCCCGCGCGTCGAGACGATCATCTTCGGCCCGGCCGACTTCATGGCGTCGATCAACATGAAGTCGCTGGTCGTGGGCGAGCAGCCGCCCGGCTACCCGGCGGACGCCTACCACTACATCCTGATGAAGATCCTGATGGCCGCCCGCGCCAACAACCTCCAGGCGATCGACGGCCCCTACCTCCAGATCCGCAACATCGACGGCTACCGCGCGGTCGCGCAGCGCGCCGCCGCGCTGGGCTTCGACGGCAAGTGGGTGCTGCACCCGGGCCAGGTCGAGGCGTCCAACGAGATCTTCTCGCCGTCGCAGGAGGACTACGACCACGCCGAGCTGATCCTGGACGCGTACGACTACTACACGTCCGAGGCGGGCGGCAAGAAGGGCTCCGCGATGCTCGGCGACGAGATGATCGACGAGGCCAGCCGCAAGATGGCCCTGGTCATCTCCGGCAAGGGCCGCGCCGCCGGCATGCAGCGCACCAGCAAGTTCGAGATCCCGGAGGGCTGAGCGCCATGCAGTTCGGACGCACCTACGAGGAGTTCGAGGTCGGGGCGACGTACAAGCACTGGCCCGGCAAGACGGTCACCGAGTACGACGACCACCTGTTCTGTCTCCTCACCATGAACCACCACCCCCTCCACATGGACACCAACTATGCGGAGAAGACGACGGACTTCGGCAAGAACGTCGTCGTGGGCAACTACATCTACTCCCTGCTGCTCGGCATGAGCGTGCCGGACGTCTCCGGCAAGGCGATCGCCAACCTGGAGATCGAGTCGCTCAAGCACGTGGCCCCGACGTTCCACGGCGACACGATCTACGGCCAGACGACCGTGCTCGACAAGTGGCCCTCGAAGTCGAAGAACGACCGCGGCATCGTCTACGTCGAGACCAAGGGCTACAAGCAGGACGGCACCCTCGTGTGCGTGTTCCGCCGCAAGGTGATGGTGCCGACCGAGACGTACATCAAGGAGCGCGGCGGCGAGCAGCCGGGCCGCCCGGAGCTGAACGCCCCTACGGAAAAGTCGGAGAAGTAAGCCATGGCCCGTCTCGCCCAGACCGCCGGTCTGACCGACGTCCAGCAGGAGATCCTCTCGACCGTCCGCGACTTCGTGGACAAGGAGATCATCCCGGTCGCGACCGAGCTGGAGCACCGCGACGAGTACCCGCAGCAGATCGTGGAGGGCCTGAAGGAACTGGGCCTGTTCGGTCTGATGATCCCCGAGGAGTACGGGGGCCTGGGCGAGTCGCTGCTCACCTACGCGCTGTGCGTGGAGGAGATCGCGCGTGGCTGGATGTCGGTGTCCGGCATCATCAACACGCACTTCATCGTCGCCTACATGCTCAAGCAGCACGGCACGCAGGAGCAGAAGGACCACTTCCTCCCGCGGATGGCCGCCGGAGACATCCGGGGCGCCTTCTCGATGTCGGAGCCGGCGCTCGGCTCGGACGTGTCGGCGATCACGTCGAAGGCGGTCAAGGACGGCGACGAGTACGTCCTGAACGGTCAGAAGATGTGGCTGACGAACGGTGGCACGTCCTCACTCGTGGCCGTCCTGGTCCGCAGTGACGAAGGACACCCCGAGGGCACCGCCCCGCACAAGTCCATGACGACCTTCCTGGTGGAGAAGGAGCCCGGTTTCGGCGAGGTCCGCCCGGGTCTGACCATCCCCGGCAAGATCGAGAAGATGGGCTACAAGGGCGTCGACACCACCGAGCTGATCATGGACGGGCTTCGCGTCCCGGCCGATCGGGTGCTCGGCGGCGTCACCGGCCGAGGTTTTTACCAAATGATGGACGGAGTCGAGGTCGGCCGGGTCAACGTGGCGGCCCGTGGCTGCGGTGTGGCCCAGCGCGCGTTCGAGCTCGGCGTCCAGTACGCCCAGCAGCGTCACACCTTCGGCAAGCCGATCGCCCAGCACCAGGCCATCCAGTTCAAGCTCGCGGAGATGGCCACCAAGGTCGAGGCCGCCCACGCGCTGATGGTGAACGCGGCACGCAAAAAGGACTCCGGCCAGCGCAATGACCTGGAAGCGGGGATGGCGAAGTACCTCGCGTCCGAGTACTGCAAGGAGGTCGTGGAGGATTCCTTCCGCATCCACGGCGGCTATGGTTTCTCCAAGGAGTACGAGATCGAGCGCCTCTACCGGGAGGCCCCGATGTTGCTCATCGGTGAAGGTACCGCCGAAATCCAGAAAATGATCATCGGACGCAGGCTGCTCGAAGAGTATCGCTTCCAAGGCTGATTGTCCGGATACGGGGTGTTTTCTTCGAGAAGAAGATCACACCCCGTTAACGCTCTCCGGCCACCGACTCGACTGCTCGCTTGCCCAGTTGCGGCCCGCGCCCGGTACGATCCCGGGAAAGCCGCCGTCCCCCGTCACCGCGCGGCATCATCCGCTACGAAGGTCATCCATGCCCCACAGCCAAACCTCTGCACCTCGCGACAGCCGAGCCGGCGTACGCCTTGCGCGCGGAGCATCGCCGTGGCTCCTGCCGACCGTCGCCACCGCAGCCCTCAGCCTGGCCCGCGCCCGCCGCTCCGGCGCCGCCAGGGCCGTCGCCGTGCCCGCCACCGCGCTCGCGGCGGGCATGCTGTGGTTCTTCCGCGACCCCGAGCGCGAGATCGCCACGGGCCGTGTGATCTCCCCCGCCGACGGTGTGGTGCAGAGCATCATGCCGTGGAAGGACGGACGCACCCGCGTCGCGATCTTCATGAGCCCGCTCAACGTGCACGTGAACCGCGCGCCGCTCGCCGGCACGGTCACGTCGGTCGAACACATCCCCGGTGGCTTCGTTCCCGCCTTCAACAAGGAGAGCGAGAACAACGAGCGCGTAGTCTGGCATTTCGACACCGAACTCGGCGACATCGAGATGATCCAGATCGCCGGCGCGGTGGCCCGCCGTATCGTGCCCTACATCCCGCAGGGCACGAAGGTCGAGCAGGGCGACCGTATCGGTCTGATCCGCTTCGGCTCGCGTGTCGACCTCTACCTGCCGGAGGGCGTGGAGGTCGCGGTCGAGGTCGGGCAGAAGACCGTGGCTGGGGTGACTCGCATTGACCGTGATTGATCCGGAGACACAGGCGGGCTGGGTGCCCGAGGCCGACGAGGCGGACGACGAGGAGGAGATGCCTCTTTCTCTCCGCCTGTCGATAGCCGACACCCTCACCCTCGGTAACGCCACCTGCGGGTTCATGGCGGTCTACTTCACCACCACCGGAATCCTGATCCCGCACCTGATGGGGAACGACGAGTCGGCCGGCATGGCGCGCCACTCGGCCGCCACCGCGGTGATCCTCATGCTCTGCGCGGCGGTCTTCGACCTGTGCGACGGCCTGGTCGCGAGGAAGCTCAGGTCCTCCCCCATGGGTGCGGAGCTGGACAACCTCTCCGACCTGATCAGCTTCGGGCTGGCGCCCGCGTACTTCGTTCTCGTCTACGGCATGGTGGCGGACGACGCACACCAGCGCGTGGCCGCACTCGGGGCAATCGTGGTGCTCCTGGCTGTGGTCCTGCGATTGGCGCGCTTCTCCTGCGTGACGTTGAAGGACGGCATGTTCCAGGGCATGCCGAGCCCGTTCGGGGCCCTGACGGTGGTCTCGATCGTGCTCCTGGAGCTGCCCTTCGTGGCCACGCTGCTGGCGATCCTCGGCACCGCCTGGCTGATGGTGAGCCGGGTGGAGTACCCGAAGCCGCGCGGCCGCCTGGCCGGCGCGATGCTCGGCTGGATCGTGCTCTCCATGGGCCTCCTGGCCGCCTGGGCCTTCGACGCCCCGAGCGGTCAGCTGCTCCTCCAGACGGGCTGCGCGCTCCAGCTGGTCATGGGAGCGGTGATCCCCCTGTTCGCCACGGCCCGCCGGGTGAACAACTTCCGCGACAACCGGCGTGAGGCACGAGCGGCTCAGCCGTGACGTGACACTCGCCGTCGAGGGCCCCGGACCCGGGTTGGGTTCGGGGCCCTTCTGTTTTGCCTTCTGTGCAGAATCCTGTCGTACTAAGATCATACCGAACGAGGTTCACTGGATCCATGAAGGAGATGACAGTGTCTGGCAGGATGATGGACGAGCTGTACGAGATCCTGGACGAACGGTTCCGGACAGGTCGGTGCGCCAACGGCGACACGCGGCTGGAACTGCTGTACGGGGAATGCCGCTGGGCGGAGGGGCCGCTGTATCTGCCCGCCTGGCGCCAGCTCGTCTGGAGCGACATACCCAACGACCGCATGCTGCGCTGGGACGAGACGACGGGCACCGTCGGCGTCTTCCGCTCCCCCGCCGGCCACAGCAACGGCAACACCCTGGACCGTGAGGGCCGTCTGGTCAGTTGCGAGCAGGGCAACAGACGGGTGACCCGCACCGAGCACGACGGCTCGATCACGGTTCTCGCGGACCGGTTCGACGGCAAGCGGCTCAACTCCCCGAACGACGCGGTGGTGCGCTCCGACGGCTCGGTCTGGTTCTCCGACCCGGACTTCGGGATCACCAGCGACTACGAGGGCCATCGCGCCGAGAGCGAGATCGGCGCGCGCAACGTCTACCGGACGGACCCGGGCACCGGAGAGGTGCGGCTGGTCGCGGACGGCTTCTCGGGGCCCAACGGACTGGTCTTCTCCCCGGACGAGACGCGGCTGTACGTCGCGGACACCATCGCCCGCCACATCCGCGTCTTCGACGTCCGCGACAACGGCACGCTGTCCGGCGGCGAGGTCTTCGCGGAAGCTGCGCACAGCGGCTTCGACAACATCCGCTTCGACGACGAGGGACGCCTGTGGGCCGCCGCGCTCGGCGACGGTGTGCACTGCTACGACCCGGACGGCACCCTGCTGGGCAGGCTGCTCGTACCGGAGCCGGTGTCCAACCTCGCCTTCGGCGGCCCCAAGAACAACCGCCTGTTCATCACCGCGACGACCTCGCTGTACTCACTGGTGATGTCGGTGACGGGGACGGACCGGGTGCGACGACGGCCCAGCCGTTAGGTCCAGCGGGCGAGCGTCGGGGTCAGCGGGCGAGAAGGTCCTCGGCAATCCGGACGGCCACCCGTTCGAGGACATCTCCCGCCTCCGCGAAGCACTTCGCGACATCGGGCTCTACAGCCGTCAGGGGATACGCCCGGGTGATCCCCGCCCGTTCGAGCGCCGCGGGCGCGAGCGCCAGCCGACCGCACACCGCCACAACCGTCCGTCCCGCCGCCCGGGCCGCCGCCGCGACCCCGGCGGGGGCCTTCCCGTGCAGTGTCTGCTCGTCCAGGGACCCCTCCCCGGTGATCACCAGCGATGCCCGCTCCAGCGCGGAAGCGAAGCCCAGCACGTCCAGCATGACCTCGATACCGGGCCGGAAGCGGGCGCCGAGCAGCAGCGCGCCGTACCCCAGTCCGCCCGCCGCACCGGCGCCGGGAGCCGCCGCGTGCTCCGCCCCGACCACCGCCGCGAAGTGCGTCAGTGCGGCGTCCAGCGCGGCCACCTGGTCCGGCGAGGCACCCTTCTGCGGGCCGTAGACCGCGGCGGCGCCCGTCGGCCCGGTCAGCGGATTGTCCACGTCGCCGGCGAGCACCAGATCGACAGCGGTCAGCCGGGGATCGAGACCGGTCAGATCGGCCCGCGCCAGCGCGGCGAGCCCGCCCCCGCCCGGTGGCACCGGCTCCCCCCGCTCGTCCAGGAAACGCGCGCCGAGCGCGGACAGCATCCCGGCCCCGCCGTCCGTCGTGGCGCTCCCGCCGACGCCGAACACGATCGTCCGCGCGCCCGCGTCCAGCGCGGCGAGCAACAGCTCTCCGGAGCCGTACGTCGAAGCGGTGAGCGGTGCGAGAACACCGGCCGGCAGCCGCTGCAACCCGCTCGCCTCGGCCATCTCCAGCACGGCCGTGCCGTCGCGCAGCGCGAACGCGGCACCGACCTGCTGCCCGAGCGGCCCCGCGACCCGGACCTCCCGCCGCTCAAAACCCGCGGCGAGCGCCGCGGCGACCGTCCCGTCGCCGCCGTCGGCCACGGGCAGCGACTCCACTTCCAGATCCGGCACGACACGGCGCAGCCCGGCCGTCACCCGCTCGGCGACCTGAGCCGCCGTAAGCGATCCCTTGAACTTGTCCGCGGCGATGAGCACCGTCACCTTGCATTCCCCTCGCTCTCCGGGCCCCGGGCGGACCGGGGGCCAAGTCGCGCCGCTGCGACCATAACCGCAGGACACCGCAGCCGTCATGTACCGGCCGTCCGAAAACAACGCCCCGGCACGGCACGCCCGTCGCCGAAATCGGGTAGACCGGAGCCATGACCCCTGTGGGTACTGAGCCAGAGCTCGCCGACCGCGTCCTCGGGGGCTGGCTGGGCCGGATCGCGGGCAACATGCTCGGCAAGCCGGTCGAGCAGGGCGACCTGTGGACGCGCGACCGTATCGACCGCTACCTCCGGCAGGCCGCCGCCCTGCCGCTCACCGACTACCTCCCCGAACCGGCCGACGAGCACGACAGCGGCGGGCTGCGCCCGGAATGGCGCCAGTGCGTGCGCGGGCACATCCACGGCAGCTGCCGGGACGACGACGTGGACTACGCGATCCTCGGCCTCCACCTCCTGGAGACCCACGGCTTCGGCTTCAGCACCGAGCAGGTCGGCGACCTGTGGCTGCTGCGGCTGCCGTATCTCCAGACGTTCACGGCGGAGCGGGCGGCGTATCGCAATCTCGCCAACGGGCTCAAGCCCCCGCTGACGGCGACCTACGAGAACCCGTACCAGGAGTGGATCGGCGCCCTGATCCGAGCCGACATCTACGGCTGGACCTGCCCGGACGCCCCGCGCCGCGCCGCCTCGCTGGCCCGCCGGGACGCCGTGCTGTCGCACACCGGGAACGGGGTGTACGGCGCGATGTGGGCGGCGGCGCTGATCTCGGCGGCGTTCAGCGCGCCGACGGTGCGGCACGCGATCGACACCGCGCTGGCCGTCGTACCGTCGAGCAGCCGTCTGGCGCGCACCGTGCGCCGCGTCCTCTCGCTCCATGAGACCCGGATGAGCTGGGAGGACACGCTCACGACCGTCTCCGAGGAGACATCGGGGCTCGGCTGGATCCACACCATCCCGAACGCGGCCGTGCTCACCGCCGGACTGCTGTACGGCGACGGCGACTTCACCCGGACCATCACGCTCACCGTCCGCGGCGGGCTGGACACCGACTCCAACGGCGCGACGGCGGGTTCGGTGGCCGGGGTGCTGACCGGGGCGGCGGCCATTCCGGGCCAGTGGAAGGACCCGCTGGAGGACACCGTGCGCAGCGCGGTGTTCGGCTTCGACGGAGTGCGGATCAGTGACCTGGCCCGGCGCACGCTCCGACTGGCTACCCTTCCGGAGTGACCTCTGTTCAGGACTTCGCCACATACATCGCGGGCCTCCCCCGCGTCCTCGCCAGCGCGGCCGCCCTGTTCCGCGACGTCGAGGGACGGGTGCTGCTCGTCGAACCCAACTACCGGGACGGCTGGGCGCTCCCGGGCGGCACCGTCGAGTCCGACACCGGGGAGACCCCACGCCAGGGCGCCCGCCGCGAGACGGCCGAGGAGATCGGCCTGGACCGCACGCTGGGGCGGCTCCTCGCGGTGGACTGGATCCCGGGCACGGGGCGTCCACCGCTGGTGGCGTACCTGTACGACGGCGGTGTCCTGGACCCCGGCGACCTCGCGGCGATCCGTCTCCAGGAGACGGAACTCCTGTCCTGGCGTCTGGTCCCCCGCGAGGAGATCACCGACCACCTGCCGGGCGCCCTGGGCCGCCGCGTCCTGGCCGCCCTGGACATCCTCACGCAGGACACGGGAACGGCGGAACTGGAGAACGGCCACCGGGTCGGCTAGGGCGTGTCACTCGCCGCCGCCCCCCGATATCCGTTCGCCGCGAGCCGGCCGGCGTCCTAGGCTCGGGCCATGAACAGGCCACTCGTCGCCATCCTCAGTGGTGCAGGCATCTCCACCGATTCCGGGATCCCCGACTACCGCGGTCCGAACGGACTGTGGCGGAAGGATCCCGAGGCCGAGAAGCTCGTGACGTACGAGTACTACATGGGTGACGCGGAGATCCGCCGACGGTCCTGGCAGATGCGGCGCAGGAACCGGACGTTGCTGGCCGAGCCGAACGCCGCGCATCTGGCGGTCGCCGGGCTGGAGAGGTCCGGGGTCCCGGTGCGGGTGATCACGCAGAACGTGGACGGGCTGCACCAGCGCGCCGGGATGCCCGCCCGGAAGGTGCTGGAACTGCACGGCACCGCACGGCAGTTCGTGTGCACGGAGTGTCACGCACGGGGGGCCATGGAGGACGCGCTGGCGCGGGTGGAGGCCGGTGAGGAGGATCCGCCGTGCCTGGAGTGCGGAGGGATCCTGAAGTCGGCCACGGTCATGTTCGGGCAGAAGCTGGACCCCGTCGTCCTCGGCGAGGCCGTCTCCATCGCCAAGGCCTGCACGGTGTTCGTCGCCGTCGGCTCCAGCCTCCAGGTGCAGCCGGCCGCCGGGCTGGCCGGTGTGGCCGCCGACCACGGGGCGCGGCTGATCATCGTCAACGCCGAGCCGACGCCGTACGACGATCGTGCCCAGGAGGTGGTACGGCAGCCGATCGGCACCTCGTTGCCCGAACTGCTGGACCGGATCAGGGAGCTGGGCGCCTGACACCCCCGCCCGGCCTTCGGTGCTTCGGCGATTCGGCGCTTCAGCGATTCGGCGCTTCAGCGAGCGGGGTCCTCGCCCGCTCCGATCTCCCCGGCCGGGCGGACTCCCGGTTCCGGCAGCAGCCGGTCGACCATGACCTCCGGGCTCGGCTGCATGCCCAGCGCCTTCATGGCGGCGGCCGCGTTGAGTCGGTCACGGGCCGTCCGGTCGCCGATCCGGTCGATCAGGGTGGTGGCCGTCCTGAGCTTGTGATCCAGCTCGATCTTGTCGTCGATGCGGTCGGCCTGATCCGTGACATGCGCACGCGCGCGCCGCGCGTGAACGGCCAGGGCGCCTCCGCCGACCGTGATCAGTGCGCCGGTGAGGCTGGTGACCAGGGGCAGGTAGCTGAGATCGGGGTTCCCCGCGTGCACCAGCGCGAGGACACCCCCGGCGAGGATGACCGCCGCGCCGCCGCTCATGAACCACACGCTCAGCCGGAACGTCCACTCGGCCTGCTTCAGCGAGTGCTTCAGGAAGTCGAAGTAGAAGCCCTGCCGCTGCTCGGTCAGTGTCGGCGGTGGTGGCGGCAGCGGCAGTGGGAGCGGGAACTGCGGCATCACCGGGCCGTTCGGCGCCGGCTCCTGCGGGTATCCGTAACCGATGTAGACGTTTCCGCCCGAGCCGACGGCGATGGATCCACCGGCCACCGAGCCGATGCTCTGGCCGGGTGGTTCGGGCGGTGGCATCGGAATGCCGCCCCGGGCGTCCGGTTCCTCGCCGGGCCGCGTCCCGCCCGTACTGTCCGTCCCGCCCCCGCCGTTCTGCTGAGATGTCACATCAGCCCCCGTCCCGGCACATTGACGCACCGTCAACTTTCCACCCTAGCGTCCATGAGTGGTGTCCCGCAGGACGGTCAGAACAGTGCCGTTCCCCGTTCGAAGTCCAGCAGCCGCTGCTTGCGGTCCAGGCCGCCGCCGTAGCCGGTGAGGTTGCCGGTGGAGCCGATGACGCGGTGGCAGGGGACGATGATGCCGATGGGGTTGCGGCCGTTGGCGAGGCCGACCGCGCGGGACGCCTTGGGGCTGCCCAGGGCGTCGGCGAGTTCGCCGTAGGTGCGGGTCTCGCCGTAGGGGATGCGGGTGAGGTACTCCCACACGGAACGCTGGAAAAGGGTTCCGTCGAGCCGTAGTTCGAGTGTGAACTCGGTCAACTCGCCCGCGAAGTAAGCGGTGAGCTGTTCCTCGGCCTCGGCGAACGGGGTGTCGTCGCGGGAGCCGAAGTTCTCCTCCGGCGGCCGGTGGCGCTGCTCTGTCATGTAGAGACCGCACAGGGTGCCGTCGCCGTCGGCGACGAGGGTCAGCGGGCCGTAGGGGCTGTCGATCACGGTGTGCTGCTTCACGGAAGTCACGGAAGGTCCTCACACGGGCAGGAAGTTGACGGGGTGGCTGTCGGTGGCCCACAGGTACTGGACCGCGTAGGCGCGCCAGGGCCGCCAGGCCGCCGCGCGGGCGGTGAGCGCGGCCGGGGTCGAGGGGAGGCCCAACTCCTGGGCGGCCCGCCGGATGCCGAGGTCGGTGGGGAGGAAGGCGTCGGGGTCACCGAGGGCGCGCATGGCGATGACGTCGGCGGTCCAGGGGCCGAAGCCGGGCAGCGCCAGGAGTCTGGCGCGGGCTTCCGGCCAGTCGCTGTCGACGCCCAGGCGCAGTGTTCCGTCGGCGAGTTGACCGACGAGGGTGGTGAAGGTGGTGCGCCGGGTGCGGGGCATCGCGAGCTGCTCGGGGTCGATGCCCGAGAGCGCCTCCGGGGCCGGGAAGAGATGGGTGAGCCCGCCCTCGGGGTCCTCGACGGGCGTGCCGTGCGCGATGACCAGCCGGGCCGCGTGGGTGCGGGCGGCCGCGGTGGACACCTGCTGGCCGAGCACGGCGCGGACGGCGAACTCGGCCTCGTCCACGGTGCGCGGCACGCGTCGGCCCGGGGCCTTGTCGACCAGTGGTGCCAGGACGGGGTCCGTGCGCAGCAGGTCGTCGACCGCGACCGGGTCGGCGTCCAGGTCCAGCAGCCGACGGCAGCGGCTGATTGCGACGGTCAGGTCACGGGGGTCGGTGAGAGTGAGACGGCAGGCGATGTGGTCGGGCCGGGGTGCCAGGGACACGATTCCATGGCCGTACGGCAGTCGCAGCGTGCGCCGGTACGCACCGTCGCGCCATTCCTCGACGCCCGGGACGGCGGTGGCCGCGAGGTGGCCGAACAGGTTGTCGGGGTTGAGCGGGGCGCGGAACGGCAGGCGCAGCGACAGTGCCCCGCCCGTGTTCCCGGTGAGCCGTTTCGGCGCGCGGGCGCGCAGTTCGCTCGGCGGGAGGGCGAAGACCTCGCGGACGGTGTCGTTGAACGTGCGGATCGAGGAGAAGCCCGCCGCGAACGCGATCTCCGCCATCGCCAGCGGGGTCGTCTCCACGAGGATCCGCGCGGTCTGCGCGCGCTGGGCGCGGGCGAGCGCGAGCGGCCCCGCTCCCAGTTCGGCGCGCAGCTGGCGTTCCACCTGCCGGGTGCTGTATCCGAGGCGGCCCGCCAGGCCGGGCACGCCCTCACGGTCCACCACACCGTCGGCGATCAGCCGCATGGCGCGTGCCACCAGGTCGGCGCGCTGGTTCCACTCGGGGGATCCGGGGCTGGTGTCGGGCCGGCAGCGCTTGCAGGCCCGGAAGCCGGCCTGCTGACAGGCGGCCGCACTCGGGTGGAACGTCATGTTCTCGGGCTTGGGCGGCACGACCGGACAGCTGGGCCGGCAGTAGATCCGGGTCGTCAGAACGGCCGTGAAGAACCATCCGTCGAACCGCGCGTCCTTGGACTGCACGGCCCGCACACACCGTTCCCTTTCGAGGTGCATACCTTTCCGCATGCGTCCAGGATCGGCCAGGGCGGGAGTGAGCGCTGGCAGGAATGCGACACCTGCCTTCCCCGACCAGGCCCGTCGGGGGCGGCGACGGGAACGGATGCCCCCCTCTTACGTGTTACGCGCCCACTTCACTGTCCGCCCGGAACCGGGCGATCCACTCCGATGTCGCGCTCAGCCCGCCGAACGTGTAGAAGTGCACCTTCAGATCGCCGTGGCGGTGCACGTCGTACTGCCCGGCCAGGTCGCGCAGGAAGCGGTCGGGGCCTGCCGTGCCCATGAGGTTGGTGAGGGAGAACCCGTACTTGCGGGCTATCGAGGCGCTGGTGCCGACACCGAAGCGGGTGGCGTATCCCAGCAGGCGGCGCACGCCGGCCGGGCCGGGGACGCCGATGCGGATGGGGACCGTGACACCGCGTGCACGCACCCGCTCCACCCAGGCGAGTACAGGCTCCACGGCGAAGCCGAACTGGGTGATGACGTCACCGGCGAGCCCTCCGGCGGCGAGGTGCGCGCTCTTGTCGGTGAGCGCCGACCAGAGTGTACGCTCGGTGATGGCGGGGTGACCCTCCGGGTAGCCGCTGATCCCGACGTGGCGGACACCGTGCCGCTCCAGGAGGCCGCTGCGCAGGACGGCCAGCGCGTCCTCGTACGGCCCCTCGGGGCGGGCCGGATCGCCGCCGACGACGAACACGTTCTCGGCGGTGCCGTCGGCGGCGAGGCCCGCCAGGAAGGCTTCGAGGTCGGACCGTGACGGGATCCGGCGGGCGGAGATGTGCGGGACAGGGACGAAGCCGAGGCGCTTGACCGCGCGGGCGGCGTCCAGCCGCATCCGCAGATCCTCGTTGCCGAGGTAGGTGACATTGACCCGGGTGCCCCGGGGAATCCCCGCGTGGGCCTGCTCCAGCTGCGCCACGTCCTTGCCGGTCATCTCCAGGGAGAAGTCCTCCAGCATCCCGCTCCTTCGTCTCGGCCCCCGGGCCGGACGATGATGCCACAGGGCGGTCTGCCACCAGGTGTTCCGGGGTGGCATCCCGCTGGAACGGGCTCGCCGGGCGGCCGATCGGAACTCCGCGTCGCTCCGTCAGCCGAGTTGCCGGGAGAACGCGTCATACGCGCGGTCGTCGAAAAGGACGAACCGCACCTCCTCGACCGACGTCCGGGTGTTCCGTACCGTCTCGACCGCGATACGGGCCGCGTCGTCGATCGGCCACCGGTACACGCCGGTGGACACGGCCGGGAACGCGACCGTGCGGGCGCCCAGCTCGTCGGCCACGCGCAGTGACTCGCGGTGACAGGAAGCGAGGAGGTCCGAGCGGTCCTCGGTGGGCGACCAGACCGGGCCCACCGTGTGGATCACCCACTGCGCGTCGAGGTTCCCCGCCGTCGTCGCGACGGCGGCTCCGGTGGTCAGCCCCTTGCCGTACCGGGAGGCACGCAGGGCACGGCACGCGTCGAGGACGGCGGGGCCGCCACGCCGGTGGATCGCGCCGTCGACGCCTCCACCGCCGAGGAGCGAGGAGTTGGCCGCGTTGACGATCGCGTCGGCGGTCTGCCGGGTGATGTCGCCCTGGGCGAGGGTGATGCTGGTCATGGCCGCCTCTGTCGGTCTACGCCTTCAGGTCCGCTGCCGCCGCAGGTGCCGCCAGACCGCCTTCGCCGCGTTGTGCCCCGACATGCCGTGCACTCCGGGGCCCGGCGGGGTCGCCGACGAGCAGATGAACACCGCCGGGTGCGGAGTGTTGTACGGGTACAGGGACAGTCTGGGGCGCAGCAGCGTCTGGAGGCCGGACACCGCGCCGGAGCCGATGTCGCCGCCGACGTAGTTGGGGTTGCGCGCGGCCAGTTCGGGCGGCCCGGCGGTCGCGCGGGCCAGGACGAGGTCGCGGAAGCCGGGGGCGAAGCGTTCCAGCTGGCGTTCCATGGTGTCCGTGAGGTCGCCGGTCCAGCCGCTGGGCACATGGCCGTAGGCCCAGAAGACGTGCTTGCCCTCGGGTGCCCGGGTGGGGTCGGCGACACTGGGCTGCACGGTGATCAGGAACGGCCGCTCGGGTGCACGGCCCTCACGGGACACGGCGCGCAGTGCGGCGCCGATTTCCGAGCTGTCGCGGCCGATCTGCACGGTGCCGGCGGTCCGCGCCTCGGGGGCGGTCCAGGGCACCGGGCCGTCGAGCGCGTAATCGATCTTGAAGACGCCGGGGCCGTAGCGGTATCGGGCGTAGTGGTCGCCGAATCCGGCGATGCGGGCCAGGGCGGTGGGCGAGGTGTCGAAGACGTAGGCGCGCGCGGGGGGCAGATCGTCCAGACGCTTGACCTCGTAGTCCGTGTGCACGGTGCCGCCGAGGTCCTCGAGGTAGGCGGCCAGGGCGTCGGAGATGGACTGGGAGCCGCCACGGGCGACGGGCCAGCCCCGGGCGTGGGCGCAGAGCGCGAAGACCAGGCCGACGGCTCCGGTGGCAACTCCGCTGAGCGGGGCCATGACATGTGCGACCAGTCCGGCGAACAGGGTCCTGGCCCGCTCGTCACGGAAGCGGCGCATGAGCCACGTGGAGGGTGGCAGGCCCGCCAGGCCGAACCGGGCGAGGGTGACCGGGTCGCGCGGGAGCGCGGTGAGCGGCAGGGACATGAAGTCGTGGGCGAGGGTGTCCCACGTGCTGAGGAACGGTTCCACGAGCCTGCGGTACGCCCCGGCGTCGCGCGGTCCGAAGGAGGCCGCAGTCCGTGCCACGGAGCGCGCCAGCACGGCCGCGGTGCCGTCCGGGAACGGGTGGGCCATGGGCAGTTCGGCGTGCAGCCACTCCAGGCCGTACCGGTCGAGGGGCATGGCGCGGAACGCAGGTGAGTTGATACCGAGGGGGTGGGCGGCGGAACAGGGGTCGTGGCGGAAGCCGGGCAGGGTGAGCTCTTCGGTGCGGGCTCCGCCGCCGACGGTGTCGCGGGCCTCGAAGAGGGCGACGGAGAAGTTTCGGCGCGCCAGTTCCACGGCGGCCGTCAGTCCGTTCGGCCCCGCTCCCACCACGACCGCATCGAACATCGACGGCACCTTCGGACCCCTTCGTCAGCCGATGGCCACAGCATATGCCCGGCCCGCTCCGCCCCGGTTCAGTCGGCCGTGCGCAGCAGTTCCGCCACCCGGCGCGCCGTGGCCGCGTCGCGGGCCGCCGTGAAGGGCAGCGTGTTGCCGCCCGTGACACGGAACGGCTCGCCGCTGCGGGTGAGGTGGACTCCGCCGGCCTCCTCGACGAGCAGGATGCCCGCCGCGTGGTCCCAGGCGGCCTCCCAGGAGAAGGCGGTGGCGTCCAACTCGCCCCGGGCCACGGCGAGATACTCCAGCCCGGCGGAACCGCAGGCGCGCGGGGCGATGCCCGGCGTCCACAGGCCGAGCAGGGAGCGCTTCTGGTCGTCGGTCGTGTAGTCCGGGTGGGAGGTGGCCACTTCCAGGTCCCGGCCGGGTGCGGGGGCGCCCGCGAAGAGCCGCTCACCGTCGAGGAAGGCGCCGGCGCCCCGCACGGCCGTGGCGAGTTGGTCGCGGGCCGCGGCGTACGTCCACGAGGCGAGGATCACGCCGTGCTGGGCGAGGGCGACCAGGGTGCAGAAGCCGGTGTCGCCGTGCACGAACTGGCGGGTGCCGTCGACGGGGTCGACTATCCACACCGGAGCGTCGCCCCGTATCGCCTCGTAGCTGGCGGGGTTGGCGTGCACCGCTTCCTCGCCGACCACGACGGAGCCGGGCAGAAGGGCCGAGAGGGCTCCGGTGAGATACTCCTCCGCCAGGCGGTCGGCGTCCGTCACGAGGTCGTGCGGTCCGCTCTTCTGGTCGACCTCGTGGTCGGCGAGTCGGCGGAAGCGCGGCAGGATCTCGGTCTCGGCCGCCTTGCGGACGGCTTCTTCCACGTCGGCCGAGTGGCGGGCGAGAAACTCCGCCGTGAGGGTTTCGTCCAGGGGAAACTCCCAGGTCTCCATGTCTCCGATCATGCCTCCATAAGAGCACGCGGCACTGACAATCCCCACCGGTCCGGTGTACCCGCGATGGAATCGCGGCGAACAACCGGTACCGGTGGGCTCGACGGCTCTACGGCGCCTTGATGATCTTCCCGTCCTTGTCGACGGTGTGGCTCTGCCAGTACTTGTCCCACTTGTCGTCCACGTGCTCGGGGACCTTGCCCTCCGGGTAGCGGGTGTACCCCTTGGGCGGCTGGTGGCCGTCGGCGACGCAGGTGGTGCCGGTGGCTCCGACGGTCATCGCCGGGTACTCCCCGTCACCGCAGATCGCGTCCTGCGTGGAGCAGCCGGTGAGTGAGAGCGCCGCCACCGCACAGGCCAGTACGAGGACGTTGGTGGTCTTGCGCACGATGAACTCCTTGTGCTCGACGGGTTTGGCGTTGACTCCAACCTGCCCCGGACGAGGCGGTCCGATCATGAGTACGGGTACTCAAATCACCGCCTGGGCATGCGGCTCGGCCTGCGCAGCAGATGCCCGGCGAGCAGCGCCAGGTCCGCTGCCAGGGCGACGGACGCGAGCACCGTCTGCCAGAGCGGCCCGTGGGAGGCGAGGTTGGCTGCCAGGTAGCCGAGAAGCATGAGGGCCATGAGCGCCGCCTGGACGTCGTTGCGCTGCCACCAGCGGGGGCCGGGGGCGGCCTGCTCCTCGGCGAGCTTCAGCGCGTACACCTCCACAGGCCCGAACTCGTCCTCGGGGTCGCGCCCGGTGGCGGTGAGGTGGTGGGCGGCCTCCCTCGTGAGTTCGTCGGCCTGGGCGCGGGAGAGTCCGTGCCGTTCCTGAAGCAGCCGGGGCAGGTCGGCGAGCCAGTTCTCGGGCAGGGTCTGCGACGTCATGGCGGGTTCCTCACGGTGGGGGGTCGGTTCGGGGGTCCGGTCGGCGCGCAACGCCGCCCACAGCAGCAGTACGCCGAGCGCGCACAGCGCGGGGGCTGGAACGCGGCCGAGGGCGGTCCTGGGCAGGGTCATGAACGCGGTGGCGGCGAGCAGCACCGCCGCGGCGGTGACGGCTCCCCATCTGCGGGCGCCGCGGCGCCGGGTACGGGCGAGGCTCACCGTCAGCCAGGTGGTCGTCATGGCGACTCCGGTGAGCGCGCTGCCGGCCAGCGAGGCGGGACTGACGTTGAGCATGGTGCCGATGCGGACCCATGCCCAGCCGCCGCCCAGGAGGGCGACGAGGCCCGCCTGGCCGAGCAGGCCGCGGACGTGGTCCGCGCGGGTCGGACCGTGCCGGCCCGTGCGCCGCTCGGGAGGCAGTCGGTCGCGGACCACGGCGGCGGCGTACTCCTCCGGAGTGCCGAAGGCCTCCTCGGGCCGCTCCCCGCTCTGCGCGCAGTGCTGGTCCACCTCGTCGAGCACCTCGTCGGCGACGGTCCCGCCCACCGACCGCTCCGCCAGCGCCAGCCGCACCCGGGCCTTCCACCGGGTGTTCGCGTCCGTCACTGTTCCTCCTTCGTCGCCTGCCGCAGCAGTTGGTCCATCGAGTGGGAGAACCGCTGCCAGCTCGCGCTCTCTTCGGCCAGCCGGGCCCGCCCGGCGTCGGTGAGCCGGTAGACCTTGCGGCCCGGTCCGCCCTCACCGGGCTCCCAGCGGGCTTCGACCAGTCCGTCGGTCTCCATCCGGCCGAGCACCGGGTACAGCGCGCCGCCACGGACGGTGCCGAATCCGTGGGCGGCCAACTGCTGCACCAGCGCGTATCCGTGCTGATCGCCCCCCGCCAGCACGGCGGCGAGCGCCGTGGGCAGCACGCCGCGCAGCCAGCCGGACGAGAGTTCGTGCGCAGGCATCCCCGTAGTCGCCCCTGTTCTCTACTCGGAAATCTCGACTAGTTCGATTTCAGAGTAGTGCTCTCACTGTTGAGTTGTCCAGGCTGTCCGGGCGGTGGGCGTCCGGCCCATGGAGCGGCCGGTCAGACCGAAGGAGCGGCCGCCTCGGGGGCCAGCCGGTAGCGGCCGTTCTCGCTGCGGACCGTGCCGGCCGTGGGCTGCGGGAAGTGGGTGCCGAGGAGCAGGGCTTCACTGTCGGCCAGGCCGTCCAGAATCCGGTGCCGGGTGCGGAGCGCCTGCGCGGAGTCGATGTCGACGCAGCTGCCGATGTGGGGGTGGGACAGCTGGACGGGGTGGTGGATGCTGTCGCCGGTGATCAGCGCCCGGCGTTCGCCGCCGTGCAGTTCCACGGCGACCTGTCCGGGCGTGTGACCCGGCGCGGGGACCAGACGCACGCCCGGGGCGACTTCGCGCCCGCGGTCGGGCACGTCGATCAGGTCGTACTGCCCGTTGTCGCGGACGGGGTGGACGGAGTCACGGAACATCTGGAGACGGGCCTCCTCCAGCTCAGTGCCGGTCCAGTACTCCCATTCGGTACGGCTGGTGAGGTAGCGGGCGTTGGGGAAGGTGGGAACCCAGTCGGCGCCGTCCAGGCGGGTGTTCCAGCCGACGTGGTCGGTGTGCAGGTGCGTGGTGATGACCAGGTCGACCGACTCGGGCGGGAAGCCCGCCGCGGTGAGGCGGTCGAGGAAGTCGGTGTCCAGCTGGTTCCAGGCCGCGTTGGCACGGGTCTTGGCGTTGCCGATGCCGGTGTCCACGACGATCCGCAGCCCGCCCGCCTCCACCGCGAAGCTGTGGCTCGCGAGGCGCGCGACCTCCGCGTCGGCGAAGTGGGGCCGCAGCCAGGCCGCTTCGTCCAGCACCTCCTTGGTGGCCTCGGGCAGCAGCCAGGGACCGGTCTGCGGCGGCAGTTCGATCTCGTCCACGCGGCGTACGACGATGTCGCCGAGGCTCCAGGCGGGGGCGGGGTTGTGAGACGTGGCGCTGTTCAACGGGTTTTCCTTCCAAGTGGGTCAGGGCGCGGTCGAGGCGGAGTGGGTCAGTGGGCGGGTCGGTGGGCGGCGCGGGCGGATCCGGCGAGACCGGCCAGGGCCAGCAGGATCACCGTCCCGCCGTACATGGATACGGCGGTGCTCAGGCCGTAGAGGTTGGTCAGCAGGCCGGCCAGGACGGCGGGGACGCTCATGGCGAGGTAGCTGAGCACGTAATAGGCGGCCAGCGTGCCGGCCCGCTCATCGGGTGCGGCCGGGGGCAGCAGCAGGCGCAGCGCGCTCTGTGTCACGGCGCCGAAGCCCGCGCCCGCCAGCAGGGTTCCGCCGAACAGGGCGACGAGGCTGTGCAGTTGGGGTGCACTCAGGGTCAGCAGGGCCCCCGGGATCAGGGCGGCGGTGCCCGCGAGGCTCACCGTGCGGGCGGGCAGCGACCGTGTGGCCTGGACGGTGATGCCCGCGGTGGCAGTAAGCGCGAAGAAGACCAGGCCGCCGGTGGCGCCGGGGGCGTGCGGGGCGATGAGCCGGGCGAGCGAGGGGCCGAGGGAGGAGGAGAAGCCGCCCAGCGCCCAGGCGGCGACGACGCCGGGCGCGGCGAGCAGCATGGCCGGGCGGGAGGCGCGGGCGAGGGCGACGCCGGGGCGCAGCGAGCGCAGGGCGCCGGAATGCGGTCGCGCGGTCTCGGCGGTGAGGAGGACCGCGGCGGCCTGAGCGACGAAGAGCAGGAGCAGCAGGAGGTAGACGGTGCGGTCGGGGGCGGGGGCGTACTGCACGAGGGCGGTGGAAACCAGGACGCCGGCCGCCATTCCGACCACCGGTGTGACGCCGTTCGCGAGCGTCGCCCGTCCGGGGCGGGCGGGGTTCTCGAAGTCGAGCAGGGCGGCTCCGGCGGCGCTGGTGGCCACGCCGGTGGCCAGCCCCTGGAGGATCCGGGCGGCGAGCAGGGCCGTCACTCCCTGGGCCGCGGCGAAGACGGCCATGGCGGCGGCCTCCGTGAGCAGCGCGCCGACGAGCACCGGGCGTCGGCCCAGGTGGTCCGAGAGCGTTCCGGCGGTCAGCAGTGCCGCGAGGAGGGCTATCGCGTAGGCGCTGAACACGACGGTGACCGTCATGGCCGAGAAGTGCCATTCGGCCTGGTAGCGGGCGTACAGCGGGGTCGGTGCGCTGGAGGCGGCCAGCAGCGCGACGACGACGGAGGCGTGCAGGACGAAGGCGCCGTGGCGAGCCGGCAGTGCGGGGCGGGCGGGAGACACGGAAGACAGAGGGGTGCTGGCGGTGGTGACGGTGGGCATGGATCGCCTCGGAAGCACAGGGAAGTGCGTGCCCAACGCACGCAACTCCCTCACTGTAACAGTCGATGCGTGCACTTCGCACGCTATTCTGGTGGCGTGGACAACACACCAGCGAACGAGACAGGAACCGGAGCAGGCGACTACGTGGGGCAGGCGATCGCGGACGCCCTGAGTGTCCTGCTGCGACGCACCACCCGCGCCCGACTGCACTCACGGCTCACCGACGGCATGGGCGAGGCGCTGGACGAGCTGACGTACCCGGTCATCAGCGCGCTCGCCAGGACGGGACCCCGCAGTGCGGCCGACCTCGCTCACGAGGTCGGGCTGGACCGCTCCGGTGTCACCCGGCGCGCCTCGCGACTCGAGGCGGCGGGCCTCGTCCGCCGCGAGACGGACCCCGCCGACCGGCGCGCCCAGTTGCTCGTGCTCACCGAGGACGGCCGGTCCACGGTGGCGGAACTCCGGGTGCGGCTCGTCGACCACATCATGGAGAGCATGTCGTCGTGGCCGCCCGACGAGGCCGAGACGTTCGCCCGCCAGCTGCGCCGGTTCACGACCGAGGGCCCGTTCGGATAGCGCGCTCACGGATTCCCGAGCGGATTCCGACAGCGGGACGGGTGAACCCATCCACCGGAGACCGCGTATCGATTGACATGACATCACCTCAAGGCGGGTACGGCCGCGTCGCTCGCCCCGCCCGGCGGGACGACCGGCCGGCGCGGTCGGGCCGGCGCACTCCACAGTCACCGCGCGGGCACGGAACGAGTTGGCACTACCGGCGGCGCCGGAACTCGTGTGACACTGTCGTCCCGTCCGCACTCCGGACGGTCTCCGCTCCCCTTCCCGACGAGAAGTGCGCCCGTGCGTGATCTTCCCCTGCCGCTCGCTCTGACCGCGCGCCTGTCGCCGGTCGCCGTGCTGGCCACGGCCGGCTGGGCGCTGGCGTCCGGACCGCTCGCCCCGACATCGGCCGCCGAGCACCGGACGGGACAGCAGGCACCCGCCCAGTCGTCGGCCTCGGCGCCCTCCTCCACCGCGGCGAAGAAGTACGCCGCCGCGCCCGCGCCCTGCACCAGCGTCACGGTGAACACGGTGGGCGCGCTGGTCCCGGGCGCGAAGACGACCGGCAAGGAGATCCCCTCCACGGACGCCAAGCTGCGCCGCACCTGCTCCTGGAACGCGCTCAAGGGGTTCGACTACCGCTGGCTCGACGTCACCTTCGAGATCGCCGACTCCGACGCCGCCGCGCAGAAGCAGTACCAGGCGCGCACCACGGAGAAGAGCGGTGGAGGGGCTGTCCCGGGCCTCGGCGACTCCGGCTACTCCGTGGTGAACCTGACCACCGAGGACAAGCAGCAGACCCGCGAGGGCGTGGTGATCGCCCGGGCCGGCAACGCGCTCGTCCTGGTCACCTACAACGGCAGCAACTTCGAGACGAAGAAGGCGCCCACCACGGACGTGATCAACAAGGGTGCCATCAAGGCCGCCAAGGACGCGGTGGCGGCCCTGAGGAGCGGCACTCAGAGCTGAGGCGCGGAACTACCGGCGACAGGCTTCCGGTTGGTCAGCAGCATCAGCGCCAGGTACAGCGTGATCGATGTGCCGAGGCCGACCGCCCAGCCGTAGTCGGCCAGGGGGGCGAGCGCCGGGATGGGGCGGCCGTCGACCAGTGGTTTGAAGCTGGCGCCGCCGACGGCCAGTACGCCGCCCACCACGAACGCCACGACCGCCCGCCAGTTCCAGCCTGCGTCGTACCAGTAGCGGCCACCGCGGGTGTACAGCTCGGTCAGGTCCAGCCGGGTGCGGCGCAGGATCCAGTAGTCGGCGATGAGGATGCCGGCCACGGTGCCGAGCAGTCCGCCGACCAGCCCGAGCCAGGTGAAGATGTAGCCCCGGGGGTCGGAGTACAGCTTCCACGGGAAGATCAGCACGCCGAGGACGCAGGTGACGAGGGCGCCGGTGCGGAAGCTGATCCGCCTGGGCGCGATGTTGGAGAAGTCGAACGACGGCGAGACCAGGTTCGCGGCGATGTTCACGGAGAGGGTCGCGACCAGCACGGTCACCAGGGCGTAGAGCAGGCCGACGACGCTGTCGGTCTTGGCGGCCAGCTGCACCGGATCCCAGATCGGCGCGCCGTACACCGCCTGCGAACCCGAGGTGACCAGCACGGACAGGAACGCGAACAGCGTCATGGTGGTCGGCAGACCGAGGGCCTGGCCCCAGGTCTGGGCGCGCTGGCTCTTGCCGTAGCGGGTGAAGTCCGGGATGTTCAGGGACAGCGTGGACCAGAAGCCGATCATGCCCATGAGGGAGGGCCAGAACAGCTTCCAGAAGTCGCCGTCCCAGCCGAGCTTGGAGGGCTGGTCGAACAGCGGGCCGAAGCCGCCCGCCTTGTTGCTCATCCAGACCAGCATGACGATCGCGCCGACGATCACGAACGGCGCCGCCCAGTTCTCGAAGCGGCGGATCGTCTCCATGCCCCGGTAGATGATCGCGACCTGGATCACCCAGAAGATCGCGAACGACAGCCACATCGTCCAGGGGTAGCCGCCGATCTTCGCGGCGTGCTCCCAGCTCCCGCCGATCAGTTTCCCGGCGAGGAAGAAGATCGCCTCACCACCGATCCAGGTCTGGATGCCGAACCAGCCGCACGCCACCAACGCCCGGACCACGGCGGGCAGGTTGGCGCCGCGCACACCGAAGGAGGCGCGTGCGAAGACCGGGAAGGGAATGCCGTACTTGGGTCCGGCGTGCCCGGTGAGCAGCATGGGGACGAGCACGATCAGGTTGGCGAGGGCGATGGTGAACACGGCCTGTTTCCAGTCCATGCCCACGGCGATCAACCCGGAGGCCAGGGTCCAGGATGCCGTGTTGTGGGCCATGCCGACCCACAGCGCGCAGAAGTTGTAGGTGGTCCAGGTGCGTTTGGCGATGGGGACCGGAAGCAGGTCCTCGTTGGCGTACGGACCGCTGGGCGGCGGCGTACCCGGGGCGATCTCCACCCGGCCGTCGGGGAGCGTGACCTGTGACGTCATCGGTATGTCCGTGGGGGCGGTGTCGGTCATGGGCGGGCCAATCCCCGGGCCCCCTCCCCGAGCGGGTGGGAAGGGGAGCCCGGAACAGGACGGAACAGCGTCGGTCAGCCGTTGACGGCCGGGATCACCTTGGACCCGTAGGCGTCGATGACGGCCTCCTGTGCGTCGTGCATGTCGTACAGCGCGAACTGGTCGACGCCCAGCGCGCGCAGCGCTTCGAGCTTCTCGACGTGCATCTCGGGTGTGCCGATGAGGCAGAAGCGGTCCACGATCTCGTCCGGTACGAACTCGGTGTCGGGGTTTCCGCTGCGCCCGTGGTGGGCGTAGTCGTACCCGTGACGACCCCTTATGTAGTCGGTGAGTTCGTCGGGGACCTGGGCGGAGTGCTCGCCGTACTTGGCGACCAGGTCGGCCACGTGGTTGCCGACCATTCCACCGAACCAGCGGCACTGGTCACGGGCGTGGCCGAGCGCCTCCGGCGAGTCGTCCTCGGTGACGTAGGCGGGGGCGGCGACGCAGATCTTCACCTCGGAGGGGTCGCGTCCGGCCCCGACGGCCGCCTCCTTGACGGCCTTGACCATGTATTCGGTGAGGTAGAGGTCGGCCAGCTGGAGGATGAACCCGTCGGCCTCCTCGCCGGTCATCTTCAGGGCCTTGGGGCCGTACGCGGCCATCCACACGGGCAGTTCGGCACCCGGCTTGACCCACGGGAACCGGATCACCGTGCCGCCGAGGTCGGCCTCCTCGCCCCTGCCGAGCGCCCGGATGACCCTCATGGAATCGCTTATCCGGGCGAGGGTGTTGGGCTTGCGGCCGGCCACCCGCATCGCCGAGTCGCCGCGGCCGATGCCGCAGACCGTCCGGTTGCCGAACATGTCGTTGAGGGTGGCGAAGGTGGAGGCGGTGACCTCCCAGGTGCGGGTGCCCGGGTTGGTGACCATCGGGCCGACCGTCAGCTTCGAGGTGTTGGCGAGGATCTGGCTGTAGATGACGAAAGGCTCCTGCCACAGTACGGCGGAGTCGAAGGTCCAGCCGTAGGTGAAGCCGTTGCGCTCCGCCTGTTGCATCAGGCTGACGACGCGGGAGGCGGGCGGGTCGGTCTGCAGGACGAGTCCGAAGTCCATGGTGTTGCTGGCGCCTTTCCTGGTGACGGTCTAGTTGAGGTACTGACAGGTGGAACGCGGGGTGAAGACGCCGTGGCCCGCGCGTCCGGTGTACTCCCGCTCGGTGATGACGGGTTCGCCGCGTGAGAGCACGGTCTCGACCCGGCCGGTGACGCGCCTGCCCTCGTACGCCGAGTAGTCGACGTTCATGTGGTGGGTCTCGGCGGAGATGACCTGTTCGGCGTGCGGGTCGTAGATGACGACGTCGGCGTCGGCGCCCGGGGCGATGGTGCCCTTCTTCGGGTACATCCCGAACATCCGCGCGGGAGCGGCGCAGGCGATCTCGATCCAGCGGCGGCGGGAGATGTGCCCGTCGACGACCGCCTGATGGAGCAGGTCCATCCGGTTCTCCACGCCCGGCAGACCGTTGGGGATCTTGGAGAAGTCGCCGCGGCCCAGCTCCTTCTGCCCCACGAAACAGAAGGGGCAGTGGTCGGTGGAAACCACCTGGAGGTCGTTGGTGCGCAGTCCCTGCCACAGCTTGGCCTGGTGCTCCCTGGGCCGAAGGGGTGTGCTGCACACGTACTTGGAGCCCTCGAAGTCGGGCTCGGCAAGGTTGTCGGTGGACAGGAACAGGTACTGCGGGCAGGTCTCGCCGAAGACGTTGAGGCCCTCGTCGCGCGCCCGGGCCAGTTCGGCGACCGCCTCCATGGCCGAGACGTGGACGACGTACAGGGGCGCGCCCGCGACCTGCGCCAGCCGGATGGCCCGGTGGGTGGCCTCGGCCTCCAGGAGGGCCTTGCGGACCTCGCCGTGGTAGCGGGGGTCGGTCTCGCCGCGGGCGAGGGCCTGCTCCACGAGGACGTCGATGGCGATGCCGTTCTCCGCGTGCATCATGATCAGTCCGCCGTTCTCGGCGGAGCGCTGCATGGCGCGCAGGATCTGGCCGTCGTCGGAGTAGAACACCCCGGGGTAGGCCATGAACTGCTTGAAGGAGGTGACACCCTCCTCCACGAGGCGGTCCATCTCCTTGAGCGTCCTGTCGTTCACATCGGAGACGATCATGTGGAAGCCGTAGTCGATGGCGCAGTTGCCCTCGGCCTTGGCGTGCCAGGTGTCGAGGCCCTCGCGCAGGGTGTGGCCGACGCTCTGCACGGCGAAGTCGACGATCGTGGTGGTGCCGCCCCAGGCCGCCGCCCGGGTGCCGGTCTCGAAGGTGTCGGAGGCGAAGGTGCCGCCGAACGGCAGCTCCATGTGGGTGTGGGCGTCGACTCCGCCCGGGATGACGTACTTGCCGCCGGCGTCGATGACGCGCTCCGCGGTGAAGGTCTCGGCGGCCGGGGTGCCGGAAGCGGCGAGGGCGGCGATGCGGCCGTCCTCGATCAGGACGTCGGCGTGGATCTCGTCGGACGCGGTGATGACGAGGCCGCCGCGGATGACGGTACGGCTCATGACTCCCTCTCCTTGGCTCTCCTTGATGGGGCGTTGCCTCCGGCTCCTGGCTGGGAGGATGCCGAATCGCACGGACGCGTTCCCGCGGGCCCGTTCCGGTGCGCCGGGCCCGCGGACCTGGTCACAGCGGTCAGGGAGCGCTCAGCGGCGCGTAGGCGTCGGGGCGGCGGTCCCGGTAGAACTGCCAGCGGTCGCGGACCTCGCGCAGCTTGGCCAGGTCCAGGTCGCGGACGACGAGTTCGGTCTCCTTGTCGCTCGCCACCTCGCCGACGAACTGGGCCTCCGGGTCCACGAAGTAGCTCGTGCCGTAGAAGTCGTTGTCGCCGAGTTCCTCGACGCCGACCCGGTTGATCGCGCCCACGAAGTACTCGTTGGCGGCCGCCGCCGCAGGCTGCTCCAGCTGCCACAGATAGCGGGACAGGCCGCGCGAGGTGGCCGAGGGGTTGAAGACGATCTCGGCACCGGCCAGGCCGAGGGCGCGCCAGCCCTCCGGGAAGTGGCGGTCGTAGCAGATGTACACGCCGATCCGGCCGACCGCGGTGTCGAAGACGGGCCAGCCGGCGTTGCCCGGCCGGAAGTAGAACTTCTCCCAGAAGCCGGGGACCTGGGGGATGTGGTGCTTGCGGTACTTGCCGAGGTAGGAGCCGTCGGCGTCGATCACGGCGGCCGTGTTGTACAGGACGCCGGGCTGTTCCTCCTCGTACATGGGCAGGACCAGGACGATGCCCAGCTCGCGGGCCAGCGCCTGGAAACGCTTGACGATCGGGCCGTCCGGGATCTGTTCGGCGTACTCGTAGAACGCCTTGTCCTGCACCTGGCAGAAGTACGGCCCGTAGAAGAGTTCCTGGAAGCACAGGACCTGGGCGCCCTGCGCGGCGGCGTCGCGCACCGCCTGCTCGTGCACCTGGATCATCGACTCCTTGTCGCCTGTCCAGGCCGTCTGGAAGACGGCGGCACGGATCACTCTGCTCATCGGGACCTCCGGTCGCTGGGTGTGCGGCGAGCCTAGGAAGTCCGGGGAGCTGGTTTGAGTTGCACGGTGTCACGTCTGCCGGGGTGCGGCGTGCCACGGTGTCACGTCCTGCTCGGCCCATGTTTCACCGCCGTTCTCCCAGCCGGTCGTAAGTGTCAGCCCTGTTGCGCGTCGTGCGCGAGGAGCGCGATGTGCACCGATGCGGCCTGCTCGAAGTCGTCGAGGTCTACGCCCAGTCGTGTCTGTATCGCCTCAAGGCGGCGGTAGAGCGCGGGCCGGGAGACGTGGTGGAGCAGTGCGGTGCGGGACTTGTTGCGGCCGGTGGCCAGGTAGGTGCGCAGGACGTCGAGCAGCTCCTGGCCGGGGTCGCACAGCAGCCCGTCCAACTCCCGTTCCGCGAAGGACTGCACATGCGGGTCGTCGCGCAACAGCCTTACCAGGCCGCGCAGATGGACGTCCCTGAGACGGACGACGTCCGGCAGGGCCAGGGCGTGCGCGGAGTCGGCGACGGCGTCGGCGACGTGCTGGGCCTCGCGCAGCCCGGCGGGCACGTCCTCCCATACGGTGAGCGGTCCCGCCGCGGCGACCAGGGTACGGTCCTCGGCGCCCGTGGCCCGCAGCCGCGCGGCGAAGTGTCCGGCGAGCGCCTCGGCGTCCTGGTCGCGGGCCAGGCTGAGCAGGACCGCGGTGACCCCGTCGGCGAGTTCGGCGGCCAGGCCGGGCAGACCGAGCAGCCTGAGGACGCGGTCGATCCGGGCGGGATCGACGTCCCGGACGACCAGTGGCACGAACGTCCGCCGGTTGACCGGCAGTCCGGCCGCACGGGCTCGGGGCAGCAGCTGCCGTGCCGGTGCGGCCCCGCGCACCAGGTCGGTCAGCAGACTCTGCGCCGACTGCTCCTCCCAGGTGTGGGCGGAGCCGTCGCCGAGCATGCGGTGCAGGACGAGCGCCTCGGCGGCCCGGTCGGCGAGCAGCCGCGCGGTGGCCGTGTCGCCCCGGTACCCGCACAGCACGAGCCGGCCCCATCGCTCCCCGCGCCCGTCGAGCTCGGCCCGCACCCAGCCGTCGCCCTCGGTGCCGCCCGCCTGGCGGGCGATGCGCTCCCAGTCGCGCAGCACGTCGTCCACGGCGGACCGCTCCCCCGCCGTGGCGAGGACACGGTGGGCGAGGTTGGTGACGACCACCGGGCAGCCGCTGTGCTGGGCCACCTCGTCCAGCAGGCGCTGGAGCGGCGCGCCCGCGGTGATGAGCCCGGTCAGGGCGGTCCGCACGGACTCCGAGAGGCTGACGGCGGCGAACTTCCGCCGCACCAGCCGGGATTGCACCTCCTCCGTCAACTCCGCGAACGGAAAGGGTCGGTGGAGTACGACCATGGGCAGGCCGCACCGCTCTGCGGCCCGGCGCATCACATCCGGCGGGGTGGGAAAGGCCCGGCCGAGGCCCAGGACGACCGCGGACGCCTCCGCGCGGTGCAGCGACTGGATGTACTCGGCCTGCTTCGCCTCGTCACCGGCGAGCAGTACACCGGTGGTGAGCACCATCTCGCCGCCGCTGAGCATGACGCCGACGTCGGCGGCCTCGGCGACATGCACCCAGCGCACCGGCCGGTCGAGCTGCGCGGCCCCGGCCACCACCTCGGGATCCCCGGCCAGCACCCTTTCCAGGGTGAGGACCTGCCGGACCGACAGGAAGGGTTCCGGAGCCGGTGCCCGGCTCCAGGGTTCCACGGTGGTGGCCATGCTGAACCTCTTGCCTAGTAGGTGCTCCTCAGAGCGTGTTCGAGGATGGCCGCGCCCTCCTCGGCCTCCGCGACGGTCAGCGACAGCGGCGGTGCGACGCGCAGCGTGCTGGTGTCGTGCGCGCCGCCCTTGCCGATCAGCAGTCCGCCCGCGCGGGCCGCTTCCAGGACCGCGGAGGCGGCCTTCGGGTCGGCCTCGTCGGTGCCCGGCCGCACCAGCTCGATGCCGATCATCAGGCCGCGCCCGCGTACTTCCCGTACGCCGGGAAGCTGGGCGGCGACGCTCCGCAGCCGTTCGATGAGCAGTCCGCCGACGCGCCGCGCGTTGCCCTGGAGGTCGTGTTCCAGGAGATAGGCGAGGTTGGCGAGCCCGGCGGCCATGGTGATCTGTGTGCCGCCGAAGGTGGAGATGCTGTTCGCGTCCAAAGCGTTCATGATCTCGGCGCGGGCGACGACACCGCCGATGGACGCGCCGTTGCCGATGCCCTTGGCGAAGGTGAGCATGTCCGGCGGCCCGTGCTGCCCGTGGGCCTGCCAGCCCCAGAAGTTGTCCCCGGTGCGGCCCCAGCCGGTCTGCACCTCGTCGGAGATCCACAGGACGCCGTGCTCCTGGAGGACCTGCCGGAACGCCGCGTACAGCCCGTCGGGCGGCGAGGTGAACCCGCCGACGCCCTGGACGGGTTCGGCGATCAGTGCGGCGGGCGGCCGGGTGTGACCGAGGATGTCCCGCAGGTCCGCGACGCAGGCGGCGATGAACTCGCGGTCGTTCAGCTCGGCGAACGGGCCCCGGGTGCGCACACCGCCGTGGACGTACAGCGTCTGGAGCGGGGACAGGGAGGTCGGTGACCAGCCGCGGTTGCCGGTGATGCCGACCGCGCTGAAGGAACGGCCGTGGTAGCTGTTGCGCATCGCGAGGACCGTGTTGCCGCCCCGGTGGGTGGTCGCGAGCAGCAGCGCGGTGTCGTTGGCCTCGGTGCCGGAGGTGGTGAAGAAGACGCGGGCGTCCGGGATACCGCTCAGCTTGGCGATCCGCTCGGCGAGTTCGACCATCGGCCGGTTGAGGTAGAGGGTCGAGGAGTGCAGGATGCGGCCGGCCTGCTCACTCACCGCCTTGGTCACCTCGGGCAGCGCGTGCGCGGTCATCGTGGTGAGGATGCCGCCGAAGAAGTCGAGGTACCGGTTGCCCTGGGGGTCCCAGACGTGCCGGCCCTCGCCGTGGGTGATCTCGAGGGGGTCCTCGTAGTAGAGGGCGAGCCAGTCGGGGAGCACTCTGCGGTGGCGGTCGTACAGGTCGTTCACGGCTGCACCAGTCCCTCGTAGGCGTCGGGGCGGCGGTCGCGGTAGAACGCCCACTGCTGCCGTACTTCCTCGATCAGGTCGAAGTCGAGGTCGCGGACGACGAGTTCCTCGGTCTTGTCGTCGGCGACGTCACCGACGAACTGCCCGCGCGGGTTGACGAAGTAGCTTGTCCCGTAGAAGTCGTTGTCCCCGTACTCCTCCTGCCCGACCCGGTTGATCGCGGCGATGAAGTACTCGTTGGCCACGGCGGCCGCGGGCTGCTCCAACTGCCAGAGATAGGCGGACAGGCCGCGTGAGGTGGCCGACGGGTTGTACACGAGCTGGGCGCCGGCGAGCCCGAGCTGCCGCCAGCCCTCCGGGAAGTGGCGGTCGTAGCAGATGTAGACGCCGACCCTGCC
Organism: Streptomyces sp. NPDC086787; assembly: GCF_044745865.1. NCBI lineage: Bacteria > Bacillati > Actinomycetota > Actinomycetes > Kitasatosporales > Streptomycetaceae > Streptomyces > Streptomyces sp. NPDC086787. The sequence continues at coordinate 126,091 of NZ_JBIVBC010000004.1, forward strand.
GACGGCGGTGTCGAAGACGGGCCAGCCGGCGTTGCCGGGCCGGAAGTAGTACTTCTCCCAGAAGCCCTTGACCTGGGGGATGTGGTGCTTGCGGTACTTGCCGAGGTAGGAGCCGTCGGCGTCGATCACGGCGGCCGTGTTGTAGTAGAAGCCCGACTGCTCGACCTCGAAGACCGGGACGATGATCACCATGCCGGTCTCGCGGGCGAGGTCCCGCATACGGCTCACGGTGGGGCCGTCGGGGACCGGCTCGGCCCAGCGGTAGTGCTCCGGTTCCTGGACCTGGCAGAAGTATGGGGCGTTGAAGACTTCCTGGAACCCGATGATCTTGGCACCCTGGCGGGCCGCCTCGCGGGCGTGCTCCTCGTGTTTCGCCACCATGGACTCGGTGTCGCCGGTCCAGGTGGCCTGGACCAGGGCGGCGCGTACGACGTTGGCCATGAGCTGCTCCTTCGACGGGACGTCAGAGCCTCTACGCCCGTAGACACAGGCCGTAGAGGCACGAACGTAAGCCTCGGGGACGGCCTTGCCAAGACCATCGCCGCCATCCCGCAGAGTCGATCACTTTTCACACCCCTGTGGGTGATCCGGCACGCGGTCAGACCGCGAAACCCGCCACGCGCAGGGCGTGCAGGAGGTCCCAGTGGTGTGCGTCCGAGACCCCTCGGGCGGCCTCCAGCAGGAGGGGTACGAGGCGTCGCGGGTCCGGGGCGGCGCTGCGGGCAGCCTCCTCGGGCGGCCGGACGCGCACGTACGCGTCGAGGAGGGCGCGCATTTCACGCGTGCGGCCCTCGTCGGCGAACCCGAGCACGGCCGCGCCGACGTGGTCCGCGGGCCGTACGACGCCCTGGCGCAGCATCTGCTCCCCGTCGGCGCCGCGTCCGGCGGCGGTCAGCGCGTCGGCGGCGGCGACGAGATGACCGGCGGGCAGCGAGGCGGCCTCCCAGAGCAGGGTCGCCCAGTCGGCCGGCCGCAACCGGGCGGCGAGCAGTGGGAAGCAGCCGGCCGACCAGTGGGCGATCTCGGTCAGCAGGGCGTGCGCCTCCCCGCCGCGCCCCTCGCCCCGCAGCAGTTCCAGCGCCCGCGCGGCCTCCGCCACGGCCTCGGCCGCCGACGGGCCCGGTGCCTGGCCGGCCGTACCTGCGCCGTCCGTGCGGGACGCTTCCGGCCGCGGCCGCGGCACCTCCTCGGCGGCCCCGGCGAAGCGGGCGCCCCGCGGGGTGCGGCGAGCCGCGGACTGCCGGCCGGGGTCCGGCGCAGGGGTCTGCGGTACGACGGCGGGTGCAACGTCGCCGCCCTCGGGAGCCCCGGCGAACCGGGCACCACCACGGCGTCGCTTGCGCTTCGCGGCTGGAGTGCCGACGGGGGCGGCCGGGGTGTCGTGGCCGTGGGGCGTGCCGTGCACGTCATGCGCGTCATGGGTGCCGTGCACGTCATGCGCGGCGACGGCGTCCGTCGTCTGCCGCCGTGCGGGCTCGTCCACGGGTGCCGTCGGGGGCGGGTCTCCCGTCGTGCGGCCGCCCCCGTCGACGGACCGCTCGATGCCCTCCCCCCTCCGGTCCGACTCGGCCATGCGTGAGCGGAGTTCCGCGCAGCGGGCCGTCGCGCGTTCGTGGTCGTCCTGTGCCCAGGCCAGGTCGACGCGGTGGGCTTCGGACTGCTCGGGGGTGGCCGACTCGGTGAGCGAGCGGCTCAGTCGCGCCAGCCGTTCGGCGGCGTATTCCCGTCGGCGGAGCATGGCATCGAGTCGGGCCACGAGCGCGTCCCTGCCACCCGGCAGTGCGTCGTGGGCGGCGAGCGCGGCCGCGTGCAGGACCCGTACCCGGTCCGCCTCGTGTGCGGTGGCGTCCGTGCCGTACGCCACCGCGAGGTCCTGGAGCAGTGCGTGCACCACGTCCCACGGAGGCACTTCACGTCCTTCGAGGCACGCCCGCATGCCGTCGGGGTCCCGGCGCCAGAACACCGCGCACCAGCCGTCGTCCGGGTTCAGACGCGCCAGAAGGCCGTGCAGTCGGCCTGTGAACTCCCTTACCTCGTCCGGGAGTTGGTCCACCCTCATGTGCCACTCCCGCCCTGACCGGAGCACTCCGATCAGGTAGCGAACACCACTCGTGTTACGGAGCGACTACAGGGGCTTTTCCGCTCCCGTCACACCGCTCGCGCACGCGTCCGCCCGCTCCGTCCGCTCACGCCTCCATGGGCGCGCACCGCCCCACGAGTTCGTCCATCGAAAGGCCGAGCGCACCGGCGAGCGCGGCGACGGTGAAGAACGCCGGGGTCGGCGCACGCCCCGTCTCGATCTTGCGGAGCGTCTCGGCGGAGATTCCCGCCTCGGCGGCGACGTCCGGCATGCTGCGGCCGCCGCGGGCCTCGCGCAGCAGCAGCCCGAGGCGCTCGCCGCGTTCACGCTCCTCGGGGGTCAGTGGGGTGCGCACCATGCCGTCAGTCTACGGCCGCCCCCAACTGGCGCGTTATTAAAATACCGGTATAGTAATTTGCATGGTGGAACTGAAGACGAACACGTCGATCGACGCTATGCACACGACGGGCAAGGTCGTGGGGCGCGCCCTGACGGCCGTGCGGGAGGCGGCCGCCGTCGGCGTCTCGCTTCTCGAACTCGACGAGGTCGCGCGGGGGGTGCTGCGCGACGCCGGGGCCTCCTCGCCGTTCCTCGGCTATCGGCCCTCGTTCGCCCCCACCCGCTTCCCCGCCGTGCTCTGCGCCTCCGTGAACGACGCGATCGTGCACGGCATCCCGGACCGCTACCGGCTGCGCGACGGCGACCTGGTCTCCGTGGACTGCGGCGCGGTGCTGGATGGCTGGGCCGGCGACTCGGCGATCAGCTTCACCGTGGGCAGGCCGCGCCCGGCGGACCTGCGTCTGATCGCCACCGCCGAGCGGGCGCTGGCCGCCGGCATCGCGGCGGCCGTCACCGGCAACCGGATCGGAGACATCGCGCACGCGGTCGGCTCGGTGTGCCGCGCGGCCGGATACGGCATCCCGGAGGGCTTCGGCGGCCACGGCGTGGGCCGCCGGATGCACGAGGATCCGGGGGTGCCCAACGAGGGCAGGCCGGGGCGCGGGCTGCCGCTCCGGAACGGCATGGTCCTGGCGATCGAACCCATGCTGATCGCGGGCGGCACGGACACCTACTACACGGCGCCGGACGGCTGGACGCTGCGGACGCACGACGGCTCACGCGCGGCGCACGTGGAACACACCGTGGCGGTCACCGAGCAGGGCCCGCGCATCCTCACCGAGCGGCCGGAGAGCGGGCCGCCCGCCCCGTAGGCCGACCGCCCTCGGTCCCGTTTCCGCGCCCCGCGGTGTGAGGTGCCCTCCGCCCCCATCCGTGCCAAGGTGAAATGAACCGGCACCAAAGGAGTGGAACGTCATGACCGACGGCTACCCTCCCGACCCCTTCGGTGACTTCCTGTCCCGCTTCCTCGGCGGGGGCAGCGCGCAGCAGGGCCCTCGGCACGTCGACATCGGCCGGATGCTCAGCCAGCCGGCCCGGGAGATGGTGCGGGGCGCGGCGCAGTACGCGGCCGAACACGGCAGCCGGGACCTGGACACCCAGCACCTGCTGCGCGCGGCCCTGTCCGCCGAGCCCACCCGGACCCTGCTCACCCGCTCCGGCACTGACCCCGACTCCCTCGCCACGGAGATCGACGAGCGGTCCGGCCCGGTCCAGCACCCGCCCGGCGAGGCTCCCCCGCCGACCTCGCTGTCCCTGACCCCGGCCGTCAAACGGGCGCTGCTGGACGCACACGACCTGGCCCGGTCGAGCGGCGCCGGGTACATCGGCCCCGAGCATGTGCTCGGCGCACTGGCCGCGAACCCGGACTCGGCCGCCGGGCACATCCTCGGCGCCGCCCACTTCGCGAACTCCGGCCGGCCCGAGTCCGCGCCGGAGACCGACCGGCAGCGCCCCACGACCGAGCGCCAGCGGCCTCCGGCGACGACCACGCCGACCCTCGACAAGTTCGGCCGGGACCTCACCGAGATGGCCCGGGAGGGCCGCGTCGACCCGGTCATCGGGCGGGACGAGGAGATCGAGCAGACCATCGAGGTGCTCTCCCGGCGCGGCAAGAACAACCCGGTGCTGATCGGTGAAGCGGGTGTCGGCAAGACCGCGGTCGTCGAGGGGCTCGCCCAGCGGATCATCGACGGGGACGTGCCCGACGTGCTCCTCGGCCGTCGGGTGATGGCCCTGGACCTGACCGGCGTGGTCGCCGGTACCCGCTTCCGCGGGGACTTCGAGGAGCGCATGAACAACATCGTGGGCGAGATCCGCGCGCACGAGGGCCAACTGATCATCTTCATCGACGAGTTGCATACCGTCGTCGGCGCGGGCACGGGCGGCGAGGGCGGGGCGATGGACGCGGGAAACATCCTCAAACCCGCCCTGGCCCGGGGCGAACTGCACGTCGTGGGCGCCACCACGCTCGAGGAGTTCCGGCGGATCGAGAAGGACGCGGCGCTGGCCCGCCGGTTCCAGCCGATCCTGGTGCCCGAGCCGTCGGTCGAGGACACCGTCGAGATCCTGCGCGGACTGCGCGACCGCTACGAGGCCCACCACCAGGTCGCCTACACCGACGAGGCCCTGAAGGCCGCCGTGCAGCTTTCCGACCGGTATCTGACCGACCGCAGACTCCCGGACAAGGCCATCGACCTGATCGACCAGGCGGGCGCGCGGGTACGGCTCGGCGCCCGGACCAAGGGCTCCGACGTCCGCACCATGGAGCGCGAGATCGAGCAACTCACCTGTGACAAGGACCAGGCGGTCGCCGACGAACAGTACGAGGAGGCCACCCGGATACGGGACCGCATCACCGAGCTGAAGGGGCGGATCACCGAGACCAGCGACGACACGGAGTCGTACGAGGGGCGGCATCTGGAGGTGACCGCGGAGGACATCGCCGCGGTGGTGTCCCGGCTGACGCACATCCCGGTCAGCCGTCTGACCCAGGAGGAGAAGCAGCGGCTGCTCGGGCTGGAGGCCCACCTCCAGCAGCGGGTGATCGGGCAGGACCAGGCGGTCGCGGTGGTGGCCGAGGCGGTACTGCGCTCCCGGGCCGGACTGGCCAGTCCGCACCGGCCGATCGGCAGCTTCCTGTTCCTCGGGCCCACCGGGGTCGGCAAGACGGAGCTGGCCCGTGCGCTCGCCGAGGCGCTCTTCGGCAGCGAGGACCGGATGGTGCGGCTGGACATGAGCGAGTACCAGGAGCGGCACACCGTCTCCCGGCTGGTGGGAGCGCCGCCCGGCTACGTCGGCCACGAGGAGGCCGGTCAGCTCACCGAGGTGGTACGGCGGCACCCGTACTCGCTGCTGCTGCTCGACGAGGTGGAGAAGGCGCACCCGGACGTCTTCAACATCCTGCTCCAGGTACTGGACGACGGACGGCTCACCGACTCCCAGGGGCGGACGGTGGACTTCACCAACACGGTCATCGTGATGACCAGCAACCTCGGCTCCGACGTGATCACCCGGCGCGGCGGCGGCATCGGGTTCGGGCCGACCGGGGAGGAGGCGGACCAGGAGGCACGGCGCGAGCAGGTCCTGCGACCGCTGCGTGAGCACTTCCGGCCCGAGTTCCTCAACCGTGTGGACGAGATCGTGGTCTTCAGGGAGCTCTCCGCCGAGAGGCTGCGGCAGATCACCGACCTGCTGCTGGAGCACACCCGCGAGCTGCTGCGCGCCCAGGGCGCCTCGGTCGACTTCACCGACGCGGCCGTGGGCTGGCTCGCGGAACGCGGCCATCAGCCCGAGTACGGCGCCCGGCCGCTGCGCCGCACGATCCAGCGCGAGGTGGACAACCGGCTGTCCCGCCTGCTGATCGACGGCCGGATCACGCAGGACAGCAGGGTCACGGTGGACGTGGCGGACGGCAGGCTGACGTTCGACACGGAGGCGACTTCGGGGCCACGGCCCGTGGACGACACCGCCACCGGTACCGCGACCAACACCCTGGAGCCCCCGCCGGGCCCGGAGCTGTGACCGGACCCGGCGCCGTGACCTAGGTGTATTGATCACGAGCGTTGTTGACAGTGGTCTGGTCATACACCTAGGGCGCCGGATTCACCACCATCGCCGAGCCGCCGCCGCGTCGTGTCTTCTCGGCGGCCGCCCGCCACCTGCCGTCCGGCAGGCGCTGGACCGCGGTCGCCGCGCCGATCTCCGGGTTCTGGGTGAAGTGGTGCCCGATGGCCTCCAGCCGGGCTCTCAGGTCGCTGTTGTTGTAGAGGCCGGGTTCGAGTTCGGTGGTGGCCGCGTTGCGCTGGCTGGCGCGGGGCGCGGCGATCGCGTCGACCAGGGGCAGGCCGCGGTCGAGGAACTCGGTGAGGGTCTGCAGCACGGTGGTGATGATGGTCGCGCCGCCGGGTGAGCCCAGCGCCACCACGGGCCGGTCGTGCCGGTCGAGCACGATGGTCGGGGAGATCGACGAGCGCGGCCGCTTGCCGGGACCGGGCAGGTTGGGGTCGTGCACGGCCGGGTTGGCCGGGGCGAAGGAGAAGTCGGTGAGCTCGTTGTTGAGCAGGAAGCCACGGCCGGGGACGGTGATCGCGCTGCCGCCGGTCTGCTCGATGGTGAGCGTGTAGGAGACGACGTTGCCCCACCTGTCGGCGACGGTGAGGTGGGTGGTGTTCTCGCCCTCGTAGGTCGTGGGCGCCGCCGTGCCCTTGGTGGAGCAGCCCTCCGGGTGGCGCGGGTCGCCGGGTGCGAGCGGGCTGGTGAGGACCGCCTCGTCCTTGATGAGGCAGGCGCGCGAGTCGGCGTACCGCTGGGAGAGCAGTTGCTTCGCCGGTACGTCCTCGAAGGCTGGGTCGCCGACCCAGCGGCCGCGGTCGGCGAAGGCGATCCGGGAGGCTTCGATGTAGTGGTGCAGGTACTGCGTCTCGGACGCCTTCGAGAGGTCCGTGTGCTCAAGGATGTTGAGCGCCTCGCCGACCGTGGTGCCGCCCGAGGAGGAGGGGGCGATCGAGTAGACGCCGAGCCCCCGGTACGACGTACTGGTGGGCGCCTGCGGCTTGGCCCGGTAGGCCGCCAGGTCCTTCGCGGACAGCTTGCCGGGGCGGGCGTTCCAGCTCGAACCGGGGGCCACCGGGGGCTTGTTGACCGTGCGGACGATGTCCTTGCCGAGGTCGCCGCGGTAGATCGCGCCTACGCCCTTGCTGCCCAGTTCCTCGTAGGTGCGGGCGAGATCGGGGTTCTTGAAGGTGGAGCCGACGTCCGGGAGGCTGCCGCCGGGCAGGAAGAGCGCGGCGGTGTCCGGAAAGTAGCGGAACCGGGTCTCGTTGGACGCGGTCTGGGAGCGGAAGGTGTTGTCGACGGTGAAGCCGTCGCGGGCGATGCGCTCGGCCGGCCGCAGCACCGCGCCGAGCTTTCTGGTGCCCCACTTGTCCAGGGCGCTCTGCCAGGTGGCGGGTGTGCCCGGGGTGCCGACGCTCAGGCCACTGCTGACGGCGTCGGCGAAGGCGAGCGGCTTGCCGTTCTCCAGGAACAGGCCGGAGTCGGCGGTGAGCGGCGCGGTCTCACGGCCGTCGATGGTGTGCACGGTGCGGGTCCGGGCGTCGTAGTAGACGAAGTAGCCGCCTCCGCCGATGCCGGAGGAGTAGGGCTCGGTGACGCCGAGCGCGGCGGCTGTGGCCACGGCGGCGTCGACGGCGTTGCCGCCCTTTCTGAGTACCTCGATACCGGCGGCGGAGGCGTCCGCGTCGACGCTGGCCACGGCCCCGCCGTAGCCGACGGCGACGGGCGTCTTCGCCGGGGCGGCGCTCGGCGCCCCCGGTGGCGCGGTCGCACCCACGGACATCACAGCGGCCGAGACCGCCAGCACCGCCAGTTTCCGCGCGACAGGGCGACGCATCGATACCTCCAGTCCCAGACCGTCCGCGCAGCGTAGCCACAAGGGCCGCACCCCGACAGCCGGATTCAGGGCACCTCTCACACAAGAGTCACACATCGAACACGGGTACGTTCCGGCCATCACGGGCCGCTAACATGCGCGGCCATGAACGACGACGTGCGCAATATCGTCCTGGGCGTGATAGCAGCCGGTGTCAGCGCCGGGCTCGGCTGGCTGGCCCGCACCTACTTGTGGCGGCGCAGGCTGCGGCGGAAGCAGGCGTTCTTCGGGCTGCCCGACAACTCCGAGTCGCTGCTGGTGGTGAACCGCGAGGCGGGCGGCCCGGAGCTGACGGTGAAGCGGCACGACGTGTTCGCGCTGCTCGAACTCGCCGCACTGATCAAGGACTGCCACGCCAACGCCCAGGTCGTCGCCCACGACGCCACCCAGCAGGGCTTCGGCGAGCGCACCGAGTTCTGCGTGGGAGGCCCCGGCTCGAATCGCCGCATGGCCGCCCATCTCGATTCCCTGCTGCCGGGCGTGCGGGTGGACCTGGAGGCCGAGTCCGGGCCGGACCGGACCTCCTTCCGGATCGGTGGGGAGGTGTACCGTCTGGAGCGCGGGCGGACCGAGTACGTGCTCCTCGCACGGCTGACGGTGAGCCAGAGACGTTATGCCCGGCCGGTGTTCCTCTTCTGCGGCCAGCGCGCGATCAACAACCAGGCCGCGACCCGCTATCTGGCCCGCAACCACGAGCGGCTGGCCCGCAAGCACGGCGGGGGTTCCTTCGTACTGCTGCTGAAGGTGGTCAACTCACAGGCGTACGGCCCTGATGTGGTCGAGCTGGTCGCGGACGTGACACGGGTCGCGCAGACCCCCCTGCCGACGCCGGAGGCGACCTCCGGAACACCATGATGGTTCAACAATCTTTACCGGTACGTAACTTACTTACGGGTTACTTGCGGTAAGGCACCGAGGTTACCTTCGGGTCACTTTGCACGCACACACGTGAGGAGTGACCCATGGGACACGGTCGCACCACCCTGCGCACCACTGCCGTCGGAGTAGTCTCGGCGGCCCTGCTCGCCGGCCCGATCATCGGCCTGGCACCGGCCGCACAGGCCGCCGGAGCCGTCCGCTTCGTCGACATCACCGGCGACGGCGGCACGGTGCTCAAGGCGAACGTCGTCACCCCCGACGGCGCCGACGGCTCACGCCGCTACCCGCTCGTCGTCCTGCCCACGAGCTGGGGCCTGCCCCAGGCCGAATACCTCGCCCAGGCCCAGAAGCTGGCGAACAACGGATACATCGTGCTCACCTACAACGTGCGCGGCTTCTGGCAGTCCGGCGGGCAGATAGAAGTAGCCGGCCCGCCCGACATAGCCGACGCCTCCAAGGTGATCGACTGGGCGCTCGCCCACACCCAGGCGGATCCGGCGCACATCGGCATGGCGGGAGTCTCCTACGGCGCCGGCATCAGCCTGCTCGCCGCCGCCCACGACAAGCGGATCAAGGCGGTCGCCGCGCTCAGCGGCTGGGCGGACCTCATCGCCTCCATCTACTCCGGCCGCACGCAGCATGTTCAGGCGGCCGCCCTGCTGGACGGCGCGGGCGTGGTCACCGGCCGGGAGAGCGCCGAGGTCCGCGAGGTCTTCAACGACATGTACTTCCCCGACCTGGCCAAGGAACAGCAGATCATCGACTGGGGGAAGAAGCGTTCGCCCGCGACCTACGTCGACCAGCTCAACCGGAACGGCGCGGCCGTGATGCTGGCCAACGGCTGGGGCGACTCGATCTTCCCGGCCAACCAGTACGCCGACTTCTACGAGAAACTCACCGTCCCGAAGCGGCTGGAGTTCCGGCCCGGCGACCACGCGACCGCCGAGATGACCGGCCTGTTCGGGCTGCCCAACGACGTGTGGACGGACACCTCGCGCTGGCTCGACCGCTACCTCAAGGGCGAGGCCAACGGCATCGACGACGAGCCTCCGGTGCAACTCAAGTCCCGTACGTCCGGCGGCTACGAGACCTACCCGGACTGGAAGTCGGTCGGCGCCACCCGCAGGAAGTTCGACCTCGGTGGCACCACCAGGATCCACGCGAACCTGGACTCGGGCGCGGACGGCGGCATCCTCTTCCTCTCCAGCATCCTCGACCAGGTGGCGCAGATCCCGCCGGTCGCCTCGATCCCGCTGCTCCCCCGCCGCTGGGCCGCGGTGTGGAAGTCGGAGAAGTACGGCAGCGACCAGCACGTGCGCGGCACGGCCAAGTTGCACACCACCCTCACCCCGACCAAGGAACAGGGGACGGTGATCGCCTACCTGTACGACGTGGGCCCGCTCGGCATCGGCAAGCTGGTCACGCACGCGCCGTACACCTGGTACGACCGCACGCCCGGGCAGGCGTTCGGCGTGGATCTGGACCTGTTCTCCACGGCGTACGACGTCCCGGCGGGGCACCGGCTCGCCCTGGTGGTCGACACCGTCGACCCGCTGTACCTCGAGCACAACCCGGCCGGCGCGCAGCTGACCTTCTCCTCGCCTTCGGACGACCCGTCGTACGTGTCCGTCCCCCTGCGCGAGCAGTGATCGCCGGCTGCTGCCGACCGGGCCTGGCCCTGTGTCCTCCCCGTCCCCCTCTGACGGGGATGAACGGCATATCGTAGTCGAGTTCGAGGAGTTCTACGTCTCGGAGACCTCGGCATAGAGCTGCGAGAGCTCGGGGACGCCGCTGGCCGCCCACTCGTGTCCGGACGCGATGACGTCGAACTCGCGTCCGGACGCCAGCCGTACGACGACGAGTCCGCCGGGCAGGATGTCCCAGCGGGCGCCGGGGACCGTGCGGACGATTACCGTGCCCAGATACAGTCCCGCGTCGGTGCCCAGCCAGGACAGGGTGTCCTCGTCGTCGCGCCAGCGCGGCACCAACTGGTCGAGTGCCTCAAGCGAGGCCGGCGAGTCATCGAGCCGAACGCCCTCCCGGGACGCCTGGGAGCGCAGCAGCTCGCACTCCGAGAGGAGTTCCGCGACGCCCTCGGGATCGATCGCGAGGACCGCCTCAGCGCTCTTCTTGTGCCGGTTGCCCAGGTTGCCCAGGAAGGGGATGTTCATATGTCCAGCCTGGCACTCGCACCGCCATGCGCACCACAGCCCGGACGAGGGTGTGTCGCGTCGGCAGGAACCATCTGCCTACGCGTCGCTACACGTCCAGGTCCACGACCACCGGCGCGTGGTCCGAGGCACCCTTGCCCTTGCGTTCCTCGCGGTCGACGTAGGCGTCCTTGACGGCCGTGGCGAACGGCTCGTTGCCGTACACCAGGTCGATGCGCATGCCGCGGTTCTTCGGGAAGCCCAGCTGGCGGTAGTCCCAGTACGTGTACGGGCGGTCGTACTTCAGGGGCCTCGGGACCACGTCGGACAGGCCGGTCTCGCGCAGTGCGGCGAGGGCGGCGCGCTCGGCGGGGGTGACGTGGGTGAGACCCTCGAAGGCGGCCACGTCGAAGACGTCCTCGTCCGTCGGCGCCACGTTGTAGTCGCCGAGGACCGCGAACGGACGGCTGCCGCCCGCGTCGCCCGCGACGGCGGCCTTCAGCGCCTCGAACCACTGGAGCTTGTAGGCGTAGTGCGCGTGGTCCACCTCGCGGCCGTTCGGTACGTACACCGACCAGACGCGCACCGGGCCGCAGGTCGCGGAGATCGCCCGGGGCTCCTCCGCGCCGTCGTAGCCGGGGTCGCCGGGCAGGCCCTTGACGACGTCGGCCAGACCCACCCGGGAGATCACCGCCACACCGTTCCACCGGCCCGTGGCGTGCACCGCCGCCTCGTAGCCCAGGTCGCGCAGCTGGTCGTACGGGAACAGCTCCTCGGCGATCTTGGCCTCCTGGAGGCAGAGCACATCGGTGCCGCTGCTCTCCAGCCAGGCCAGCAGCCTCGGGAGGCGTGCGGTGATCGAGTTCACGTTCCAGGTCGCGATGCGCATGTCCTCCAACCTACCGGGCACCACCGACAGCGCCGTCCCCAGCGCCTCAGGGCCCGGAGGGGGCTCACACGTCGGCGGAGGATCCCGGCGCGAGCCGCAGGTGCTCCGTGCCGCCGAGGGCGCCGATCTGGTTGTCGTAGATCGGGCGGGCGAGGTCGGTGAGCAGGGCGTCGTGAACGTCGTAGGCGCGTTGCGGCTTCACCTCACGGACGTAGTCGATGACCTCGGAGATCTTGTTCCAGGGAGCCATGACCGGGAGCATCAGCGTCTCGACGGGGTGGTCGGGGACGGTGAGCGCGTCGCCGGGGTGGAAGACGCGGCCGCCGTCGACCAGGTAGCCGACGTTGGTGATCCGCGGGATGTCCGGGTGGATCACCGCGTGCAGTTCGCCGTGCACCTGGACGTCGAAGCCCGCGGCGGTGAACGTGTCGCCGTGGCCGACGGTGCGCACCCGGCCCGGGAAGGCCGCCGAGATCCTGTCCGCGACCGACCTCAGGGTCCAGATCCCGGCGGCCGGGTTCGCCTCCATGGCCGCCCGCAGCCGGCTCTCGTCGAAGTGGTCCGGGTGCTCGTGGGTGACCAGGATGGCGTCCGCGCCGAGTGCCGCGTCCTCCTCGCTGAAGCCGCCCGGGTCGAGGACGAGCGTCCTGCCGTCCTTCTCCAGGCGGACGCAGGCGTGGGACATCTTCGTCAGCTTCATGGCACCATCGTGCCCCGCGTGCCGCCGCCCGCGCTCACTGGTCGGGCGTGGTCTCCTCCCGGATGACCCGCTGGGTCACGCGGAACGCGCTGTTCGCGGCGGGCACCCCGCAGTACACGGCCGCCTGGAGCAGCACCTCCCTGATGTCGCCGGGGGTCAGCCCGTTGCGCAGCGCCGCCCGGGTGTGCAGGGCCAGCTCCTCCAGGTGACCGCCCGCGACCAGCGCGGTGAGCGTGACACAGCTGCGGGTGCGCCGGTCGAGCCCGGGTCGGTCCCAGACCTCGCCCCAGGCGTACCGGGTGACGAACTCCTGGAAGTCCCCGGAGAAGTCGTCGGTCCCGGCCAGCGCCGCGTCGACGTACGCGTCGCCGAGCACCTCGCGGCGGACCCTGAGCCCACTGTCGTACGGGTCGGGGCGGCCGTGGAGCGGCGGCGGTACGACGGCGGGGGCGATCTCGGCGATGGGCGAGGCCTGCGCGGCGACACGCGGCACTGCCGGCGGCACCACCTGCGGGGCGGTCTGCGGGACAGCCCGCTGAGCGGTCTGCTGGACGCTCGGCGGGGCGGTCTGCTGGGCGGCCAGGACCGGCTGTACCGGCGCCAGGGCGGTGAGGCCCGCCGGGACGGCCGTATGCCCGGTGGCGGAGTCGGGAGCGGGCTGCCAGGCGGTGGAGAAGTGCCGGACCAGAAGGTCGGTGACGGCCGCCGGCTGCTCGACCGGTACGAGGTGGGAGGCGCCCGGGACGACGGCGAGCCGGGCGTCCGGGATGCCGGCCACCAGGGTGCGGGCCTCGGCCGGGCCGGTGACCTGGTCGTCCGAGCCCACCAGGACCAGGGTCGGTACGCCGATCCGGCCCAGCTCGGCACGGACGTCGAAGGATGCCAGAGCCTCGCAGGCGGCGATGTAGCAGCCGGGGTCGGTGGTGCGGACCATCTGTACGGCCCACTCGGTGATCGCGGGCTGTGCGGCCGCGAACCCGCCGGTGAACCAGCGGTCCGGCGAGGTACGGGCGATCGGGTCGAGCCCGTTGGTACGCACGATCACTCCGCGCTGCCGGAACTCGTCCGCCGTACCGAACCGTGGCGAGGCGGCCACCAGCGCCAGGGACGCCACCCGCTCCGGGTGCCTCAGGGCCAGCTCGACACCGACGGCCCCGCCGAGCGCGCACCCCGCGTAACCGAACCGCCACACCCCGAGCCCGTCCAACGTGGCGAGCAGCCGCGCGGCCAGCTCGGCGACCGACCCCGAGGGGTGCGCCGGGGCGCCGCCGTGCCCCGGCAGATCGAACCGGAGCACCCTCCACTGTTTGGCCAGCTCGGGGACCTGACGGTCCCACATGTGCCATGTGGTACCCAGTGAGGGACCCAGAATCAGGACTGGGGCGTCTTCTGGCCCGTCAAAGCGGTATTGCAGGGTGTTCGGTGGTGTCTCGCTCACCCGTCCGAGCCTCTCATCTCTCACGAAATCTCACATGACCGGGGGGACCCTAGCGGCTGCTGCCCCTCCCGCCGCAACGTACGCAGCCGGAACCCTCGCGCGCCTGCTGGACGACCACCGCCTCATGGGGGTGAGTCGTGATCGCCTGACTGAGCGCTTTCAGCGTTGCCTCTCCAGAGTGGACGGCTTTGGTGATGACGCTCATGCGGTTGGGGCTGATGCGGGATCTGCGGAAGATATGCCAGGACTTCAGCCGTGCCATGCCTCGTTCGACGGGTGCCCGGGCTACGGACAGGGCCCGGTTGCCGGTCCGCTCGGTGAGGGTGAGCCACCATTGGGCGGGCGGCGCTTGGCGGTGGTGACCCAGTCACCCGCGCCGATGTAGGCCATGTCGGCCAGGATCGGGACGCCCTGGCGCGCACAGATCCGGAGGATCTTGTGGGTGCGGGCGGCCGTCAGATCGTGGGTCCTGCCCGGCAGCGCCGGCGACAGCCACAGAATCTCGCCGGCCGGGTCCGTGACGACCTGCACGTTCACCCCGTGCCGCTTGTGTTTCGAGGAGTAGTCGGCCCTGCCGTCGCCGACGCGGTCGCACTCGGCGAGCGTGCCGTCCAGGAGGACGTAGTCCGGGTCGTTCTCGCGCAAGGTCTTCAGCAGGCCCGGTGCCCACTCGGCGAGCAGGCCGGTGACCGCGGTGACGTAGGCGTGGGTGGTGCCGACGGATATGCCGAATGCCGCGGCGATCCTCGTGAGGGTGTCGTGGCAGCGCGGATACACGAGTGCGACCAGCGCACGGCGGTGCGGCGGGAGTTTGCACCGCCGGTCACCCTCACGGGTGACGATGAGCATCGTGACCTGCTCAACCAGGGCCGTGGGAGGTCGAGTGCGGCAGGATATGGAACCAACAGGGCTCCTGTACTGCTGAGTTGAGACGTAGAACACCTCCCCAAACGGCGCGGGAGCCCTGTTCGTTGCGCATCCCGGTTCGCACCAGCGCCGTCACCCGATCAGTGGCCACGTTGAAAACGCTCACTCACTCCTATCCCTCCGTTCGTGCCCCGTGCAGACCATCCCATGTGGTCGCCGCACCTCGGAGATCCTCTACGTCCGGCTTCACATACCACCTCTTTGTGGTCTTCACATTTGTATGTCCCGCCCACCTGGCAAGAATGTGATCCGGCACGCCACTGTTGGCCAAGTACGTGAAACACGACGAACGAGCATCGTGGAGACGGACACGACGGAGGCAGAGATTCTTCATGAGCCGGTACGCATGGCGACGAAGCTGCTTTACCGTGAAGGCCTACGAGGATCGAGGTCGAGCCGTGGTCGCATGACTCCGGGCCGCCCTTCGAGCGGTGGCCGGGTCTAGCGGCACTGGTCACGTCCGTGAGCGTGACGCTCGAGGAAAGTCTGCCGCGGGCGTCTGCTCCACCGGGACGGCGTCGACCTGGCCGGGACCGACGGGCCTCCCCACTCCTTCGGGACGGCACAGAAGCGGGCCCAGACCGTGCGGCTGTCCGAACAGCGGGCGGACCCACAGCCGTTCGACAGCCCGGGCGAACCCGTTGGAGACCCACAAGGGCGTCGGGCCCGGGCCCGGAACCAGCCGTTCGGCCGAGCGTGACCCAACTCAGTGTGCGACCCCGTAGTTTCACGGAGGCCGTGGTCGATCCGGCGGCTCAACATGGGAGCTTACGAGCTCCGTAATGGCGGCCAGTTGTGGACGCTACCGAGGATCACGAACGAGCCGACCCTGCCCAGGAACGGACGGGTCGTGACCGCAAGGTGCCCACGACGTGCAATGCTGGAAGGAATCTATGCGTTCCCGATCACTCCTCGCTCTCCGACCCGTCCGACCCATGGCCCGGACGCTGTGCGCGGCGCTGTTAACCACAGTGGCGGCGCTCGGCACTGGCCTTGCGGCACCGGCCCCGAGCGTCGCCGCCACCACCGACGATGTGGTCAGCAGCCACTGGATCGGTCTGGGATACAACCAGAACCCCCAGCCGCCGAGTGGCACCAGCTGGAGCACCACCGACTGGAATCGAATGGTGTCCCGCACCGACTACATGAAACCGGGCGTGGTCCGGGTCATGTTCAACCTGCCCTGGTTCTGGAGCGGCACGGACGCGGGCGGCAGCTACGACTTCGCCAGCGCGGCCTATCTGAACGCCGAGAAGGTGATCAAACACTATGCCGATCAGGGCGTACCGGTGGTCAGCGGGCTCTTCGGGATCGACAACCTGACGTATACCTCGCCGAACACGGCCGCCGTCCAGGCGACACTGGTCAAGCACCTGCAGGCTCACGGCGCCGCGCCGGGGTTCTGGGTCGGGGTCAACGAGCCCAACGTCTCCAACGACTCGAAGTCGTACTCGTACACCGACTGGCAGACGGCGACGACCAACCTCGCGTCGGCGTTCGCAACCGCCGGGGTGGACACCAACAGAACGGTCATTTCCGGCGCCGACACCGCCGAAGCCGGCATCAGCGCCTACGACGGCGACCTCGGCCGCCAGACCGCACCCGTGTGCAATGCCGGATGCGATTCCGCGCTGGTCTGGAAGCTCGCCTCACTCAACACGTTCACCGCGCAGGTCTACGCGGACAGTGCCACCGACACCGCAATCACCTTCCAGACCTCGTCCGACGGCACGACCTGGAAGAGTCTGGCTGTCACTCCGCCGACGCCGGTCGCCCTGGTCACCGGCAAGAACGGAGGCGGTATGTGGAGCTACACGTACACCGCCTCGGGCATCACCGGCAGCAAGTACCTGCGCCTGTCGGTGGCCTCCTCCGCCCTTGAGCACACGATCGGGTCGATGCACGTAGCCAACAACAGCACCACTGTCGACGACTCGCTCGACGATCTGACGCAGACACAGGCCGCATTGGACACCGGCACCTGGAAGGGCACCAACTCCTGGTGGCTGCGCTCCGCGCAGAGCGGCCTGCTGGGAACGACCGAAGCCCACTTCTATGGCCAGGAGCTGTACGGCGCGGCCCCGGAGTACGTCGAGCCCGTGATGAGCCGGGCCGTGTCCCAGATCCGCACGGCGGTGCCGGGCAGTCCGGTGCTGCTCGGGGAGACAGGCATGAAGGCCCTCCAGTATCCGGACGGCAGCAAGGACTACCGCTTCGCGCTCGACACGACCCAGCCATTGCGCATGGCGGATCTGGCCGTGCAGGAGGCCCGCAGCGGCGTCGACGGCGCGGCAGCCTGGTGCCTCGACGGCTATGCCTCGACCACGTTCTGCGGGATGTGGGGGAGGGGGAACGACGACCCCGGCAAGGTGTCGGCCCACTCGACGGCCCTGCGGCCATGGTTCTACACCTGGAGCCTGCTGACCCGGTACCTGCCGACCGGGTCCACGATCCACGCACCGGCTGAGCCGGCGGGTGTGCGCGTGCTCGCCGCGCAACTGCCCAACGGAGGCTGGACGTTCGTCCTCGTCAACCGTACGTCCGTCACACAGACGGTGAGGCTGACCGAGCCCACCGGGTCGATCACCCTCAACAAGTACCTCTACACCGACGGTGCCACCCCGAGCACGGATGTCAACGGCTTCCCCACGAAGGTCGGCACGCTGACGGCGAACTTCACCGGCGGACACACGCTGACGGTGGGCGTCGGCTCCGTCCTGGTGTTCACTACCGCGTCATGAGCGAGCAGGTGCCGACCAAGGGCTGATTCGCCGCAGGGGTCGGCGATGGCTGAACGAGGCTGAAGGGACGCTCGCTGCCGACTGTGGTTCATCTCGCCACGGAAGAAGCAGGCGGGACTCCCCGGTTTGTTCAGGAACGTGAAATCGGCGGCCGATCCACCGGATCGGCCGTGAGCGCCGCCGGTCGCCGACGCTCCCGTACCCGCGCCGGCGACCGGCTTGGGCCATGCCCTCCCTACCCTCGAAAGGCCACCGATGCCCTCATCCGAGCTTGCCCTCCCGGCCGACACTCCGGTGCTGGTGCACCCTGTCCACCTGGCCGGACCGGGAGACTGGAGGGCCGGCGTCGCGACGCCGGCCGATCTCTGATCATCGAGACAGGAACTCCAGGCGCTCCTGCGCCATCGACAGGTGCCGGCCGTCGAGCGAGGGGAGCGCCCGCAGCAAGCTGATCAGCTCGGGACCGCACTCGCGGGCCTGATCCGGGTTGCGCATCTGCGTCCAGCAGTGGTGGGCGTTCTGCGCCACGCCCAGGAGCTCCGGCGCGTCCGGCGACTGGTGGACGAGACGGGTCCGCCCAGCGGCGATCCACAGTTGCGTCGCGAGTTGGTAGTTGCCCTCGCGCTTGGCGAGATCGGCCCGGATCTCGACCCACTCGGTGGCCTGCGGCGAGTCGACACCGTGGGCCTGGAGCGCATGTTGCTCCCAGACATGGGCGAGGCGGCTGGCCTCGCGGTGCTGCCCGGCCTCGGACAGCGCGTGGATGTGCGGGCGCGGATCCTGCTGCTGTGCCGGGACCGGCTGCGGCACGGTGCCGGGGGCCTGCTGGGATACGTGAGTCCGTGGCTCCGGTGCCGTCTGAGCCGGATACGGGTGAGGAGCGCGAACCGGCTGCTGCACGGGCTCCGGCCGGTGGTGATGGATCGCGACGACGCCCCGGGCGGCCTCGTCGCAGGCGGGAGCGGCAGGGATCTGGGCGGGCGTGCGGGGGCCTGGCACGGAGGACTGCGGTGCGGGCTGCTGGTGTTGTGTGGCGGCGGGCGGCGGGCCGGGCGGAGCGTGGTGCTGCGGTGCGGGGGTTGGGGACTTCGGCTGCGGGGGCGGCGCCGGGTCGTCGGACTGCGGCGGGAGCGGTGATGGCATCCGCTCCAGGGCCGGCGCCGCTTCGGCCGGCTCCTCAAGGCGACGGCGGCCTGGCAGGGGGGAGGTGTCCCCGGCGAGCAGCCGCCGCAGGTTGCTCTTCGGCGGGTGGGCCGCAGGCTCGTCGTACGACGGGGCGGCGCCGAGCTCGCGGGCGAGTGGGATGACCAGCGCGCCCGGGGGCAGCGCGGCGGTGCCCACGGTCTGCGCGTGCAGCCGGGAGTTGGTGGGCCGGTCGGGGTTGCGGCGCAGCTGCTCGATCCAGGCGCGGGTATAGGTGCTCACGCCCGTCTCGGTGCCGGAGAAGCCGGGCGGCGCGATGACGCCGAACATCTCGGCGTCAGCGGCGGCCGGCAGCGTGCCGTAGTCCTGGAGCAGGGGCCACGCGGTCCTGTCGGCGGCGAGGTCGAACAGCACGGTGGTCAGGCCCGGTGGCCGGATGCGCAGTTCGGTGCCCAGCCATTCCCAGGGGAGGGCCGTATAGCGGGCGGTCGCCACGGTGGTACCCGGCAGGGCGAGGTAGAGGCTCTGTCCCCGACGGTCGGTGGTGAGGCGTCCGGAGAGGTAGACCAGTAGTGGGCCCGGGGACGCCGCAGCGGCCCGGAGGCGGACCTGAAGGGCGTTCTGGTCGTGGATCCCGTCGAGGTACGTGGTGTCGCTGGGCACGTCGCTGCCGAGCAGAACGGGCACGGGGACAACCGACAGGGCCGCGAGGTTGACGGACGGCATCACTTGCACGTTCCGGCGTCGGGCCGCGATGTCGCCTGCGAGCAGCAGTACGTGTCCGCGCCGTTGTTGTTCCGCCCCGTCGATCTGCATGGACAGCACCGTACTCATACGCAGGAGACCCCGGCTCGCCACCGCCGTGACCGGCACCTACCCGAACAGAACACCGCTGCCGCTGACTTCGTCGGAACCACACGCTCACGGTCGGGGGCGGATGCTTCTTCGTACCCCCATCAGGCGACGCCGCGGGAACAGCGGCCACCGCGACGCCGCCTACCTTGCCAGTCCGCCCCCCGCGGGGAGGCGGCCCTTGAAGCCTGCGAGAAACTTGACTTTCCTTCGAGTACCCGGAATCCGCGTCCCTCACGTAGCTTGGAGATCGCGGGACCGGCGCCGGGGCTGTCAGGTAGTCGACGAATGCGCCTACCAACGGCCATGCGCCATCGGTCAAGGACATACCCGGTCCCTGGCAGACCTCCTCATCGTCCAGCAGGCCGGACTCAGCCCGGAAGAGGGCCGTTCGTTGCCCACGCCTCCGGGCCGCCAAAAGGCTCCGGTGAGGGTGCCGGCGGCGCGGACCAGTCCTGTTGGTGTGATTCGACGGGTGTGACGTCCTCGATCTGCGCTACCGTGCCCGTCTGCTGAGTTGGGTCCTGCCGGTCCGCACCGACATGTGCGTCGCTGCTGTTCTCATGGCTGACCGGTGTCCCCTGCCCTTGCCCGGACGTCGTGTTCGCCTGCGTCTTCTCCACCCTCGGCTCCGGTGCGTCGCGGTAGGCGGGTGTGGCGGCTTGGCTCGGTGTGCCGAGCTCGCCTGTTCGGTGGCGCGGCGATTGAGTCGAGGGAGCGGAGGGAGTGGAGGCAGCAGGTGTCGGCGTGGTATCGGCAGCCGAAGGAGTTGAAGCGAAAGGTGCGGGTTGCGGATTACTACGAACCTCAGGCCGGCAAACCTGGCCCAGCCGACCGGAGTTCATCGGATCCTGGAACCTGGCCGAAGCCGACTGAATCGTGATGCCGTAGTGCCCAGCAGGCTGGTAGCCATTGTGCTGGGTCTGCGAGAACCAGTGCTTCTGCTGGTCCCCCGGCGATGGTGGCCAGTGCTTTTGCTGGTCGCGCGGGGTGGGCGTGGGCGGGAGTGGCGCCGCGGCATCGCCCGGGTTCGGCGTCCCCACGTGTCCGTCAGTGTCGGGAAGCTGTGGGCTCGGGTCGTCCGAGGGCAGCGAGGATTTTGGTGACGGCGCATCGGCACCGCTCAGCATCCAACCGACGACAACGAGACTTCCTGCCACGCCGACACCGCAGGCTCCTGCAAGCTTGCCGGCCATGCCCACGGGTCGTGTTGACCTGCTGAAGGGACCTGAGGTCCGGTGCCGACTCGGCTGTGCCGGCTGAAGGCCGGCCTCTTGCAGTGCGTGGTGTTCGACCCCCCTGCCGGAAGCGGTGGGATTCTGGCGCTGGGTGTCGCTGCTCGATCGAGGCATGTCCCAGGCCGACCGGGAGGGGACGGAACCTGGACGCGAGGACCAACTGCCCGGGTTCCGCCCTCTCGTCCGGTCCGTGTGCCCGGATGCTCCCACCGATGCTGCAGAGATGGTGTCCTGAAGCTGCGTCCCACGAACCCACAGGGGTTGTACAGCACGTGCCTTCGGAACCGGGGTGCGCTTCCCGGACGCCGAGCTCGTCTTCTTCCGCGGCCTGAACGCATCCCAGTCGTCGACGCCGGGAGCAGATTCGCGCGACGAGTCGTCGGCCGCGACATCGGGCGGAGACGGCGGGCGACTGCTGCCGTGGGCGTCCCGCCACGCGGTGTGAGGGAGGGGCGGGGACTGCGGACTCGTCCCCGGCACGGGCCAGCTGAGCCTGTTTTGCAGAGATACGTCGGTCGTGCGCAGCTCGGCGCGTGCGGCGTCCAGGGCGTTCAGTACGTCATGGAAAGCCTCCGTGATCGAACGGCCGAGGTCAGGTTTCGAGAGGTACTCCCCTTGCGGCTCGATGGGGTCGGTTCGCATCACAGTCCTCCTCAGCCGACACGCCTGAAGTGACTGGTTGCGGGCAACCGACGCGTCTCTGGCGATCAGATGGGCATCTGAACGATCGAGCATGTCCTTTCCTCGATGCCCCGGCGTACCGAGACCGCACAAGATCGTTCAGTTGCCCAGTCATACGCTTCGCGTCGGAACTTTTCTCATGTGACCTTCCTCGGTGCGCTTCTCCCTGCGACTTCAGAGACGCGCTGAGGGATGGTCAACGGGCTGGGCGCGACGGCTGCCTCAGGCCGAAGTCCGGTTGTCGGCCACCGCGCGAGCCGCGTTTCAGGTGATCAGCTCTCTGGTGTCGGCCTGGGCGTGGAGCGCGGTAGAGAGCCCATGCCGGGCCCAGTCTGCCGGGAGTTGGGGAACCGGAAGCGGACAGTAGGAACCGCCGCGTCAGTCTGTGCAGCTTCAACAGGATGGGCGCGGCGGATCCCATGGGGCGACCTCGGCGTTCACATGAGTGATGCGCGCACCGGGAATGTCCAGGGCGTGAACAATCCGGTCGGCGGCCTCAACAGAGAAGAGCCCTTGGTCACGCTCAGGTGGAAGCCGGACGCGGGAGCACGGTGTACGTGCCGCAACACGAGTGCCGCGGGTTCGACGTCGACTTCGACGACCCGTCTGATGTCGCCCGGGCTGACACCCTTCTCGGGAATCCGCCTCGGACGTGTCGGGTCCGACTCCCGCAGATCCATGTTCCACCTCGCCTCTGCGGTGATGATCCGAATGGATTCGCATCCTTCACCCTCCTTGACGCCGACACCGCACCTCGCGGCGTCGCCGGGGTCGCCGGCACCCCAACTGTGGGCGGAGAGAGGAAAAATCGATGGAGTACGAATTGGTCGCCGTAACCGATGACGGTGCGAGCATTCGAGTACCGGAAACCTTCTTTTCCTACAGCACAAACGACCGCTTGGGGCCGGTAGCCGATAGCGCGGCGAGTGTACTGCCAAATTCGACAATTAAAAGCTTCAGGGAATGTGCAAGAAGCATGGCGTAAATACATTCGTTCCATGGCGAAGGTCCAGGGGGCGAAGAACTCGAACTTGCCGGTCGCGATCCGGCAATCACAGTTCGTGTAGTCGCCCCTCCAGCCGCCGACGAAGAGACATCTTGAGGTAATTTCATCTCTGATGTCGTTATCATCTCCTTCGCGGAGACCACGTCCACCACGGTCTGAAGCCCCCCACCCACTGGGCCCACCATGTCCTGACGCGCCTCGGTCACCACGCCCAGGGACGACGTGGCGGTGCCAGGCGTAGCAGCCCGTCGCCGGGCCCACCCACGCACCCAGCCGCCTCCGAATGGCCCACGTCGCCGACGCATCCGAATGATTTCCCGCCACGGTCCAGGCAAGTCGGACCGATCGCGTGCGTAAGGCGGATATTCATCCAGAGGCATCCGGATGTCTGTCCGCTCCAGGGTGCGCGGCCCACGCGCACGGAGCTCCGGCATCAACCGAGACGGCCCCGCTCCCACCCGGAGGGGGCACAGGACACCAGGGAGACCAGCGGCATGACCACGCACCTTCTGCGCCGCGCCCGTGCGCTGACCGTCGCCGCGGTGACCCTCACCGCGGGCACCGTACTGGGCGTCACCGCGCCGTCGGCACACGCCGTGGACCAGACCGTCCCCTGCACTGCGAGCACGACCACCAACGGCACCAACCTCCAGACGGCGATGAGTGCCGTGGTGGGGGGCGGCGGCGGCACCATCACCCTGGACGACTACTGCGTCTACGAACTCACCGTGCCCATCAGTGGCACTACGGGCCTGACCCCGGTCAGTGGCGGGATCACCGTCACCGTCACCACCGTGTCCGGGCTGAACACCGCCACCATCGAACGCTCCACTGCCGGTAGCACCACACCGTTCAACATCTTCACGGTCACCGGAGCGAACTCGGTGCTCAACCTCAGCCACCTGTCCCTGCTCAACGGCTCCGCCCCTGACTCCGGCGGAGCCGTACGAGTCCTCGCGACAGCCACACTCAATGCCGACCACATGCTGTTCGCGGGCAATCGTGCGGTGAACGACGGCGGGGCGCTCCTCCTGTCGAACGCGGGCACCGGATCCACCGCCACGATCACCACCAGCACCTTCTCCGACAACCAGGCCGGCGCCTCAGGCGGCGCCATCAGACTCCAGGGCTCCTCCACCCTCAACCTCAGCGACAGCAGCGTGAGCGGCAACCGGGCCAAGGGGAACGGCGGAGGCATCGAGGGCAACATCTTCACCACGGGCACCGCGGTCACCACCCTGGACAGCGTCACCATGACGCACAACACCGCTGTGAACGGAGGTGCGATCGCCATGGAAGGCAACGGGCCCCTCACCGTCACCAACAGCACCATCTCCGCCAACCGCACCATCGAAGGCAGCGGCGGAGGCGTCTACCTCGCCAACGGTAGGACGAACTCGTTCACCGGCAGCCACATCGACGGCAACACGGCCACCGCCAGCGACGACAACGTCGCCTCCGGCGGAGGCCTGTTCAACTCGAACTTCGGCGCAGTCACCACGCTGAACACCACCACGGTCGCGAATAACCAAGTCGTCAACGCCAACGGACAGGGCGGCGGTATCGCCGGCGTCGCCGGGACCGTGACCCTCAACTCGGCCACCGTCACGGGCAACCTCGTCTCGGGCCGGTTCGGCAAGGGCGGAGGGCTCTACTCGGACGACACCGACACCCCCTCGGTGGTGAACGTCAACTCCTCCTCCGTCAGCAGCAACAAGGTGGTCGGCACCGGCGCCGTCTCCGGCGGGATCTACAACTCCGGTGCGACCGTCGCCCTCAGCAGCGCCACCGTCGACAACAACACCGCTCCGTTGGCCCCTGCGCCCGGTGGCGTCTACACCACCGTTGCCATCGTCCCGACCGGCGGGTCCATCAACGGCAACTTCCCCACCAACTGCCTGCTCAGCCCGGCGATGGTCACCGGCTGTGTCAACTGACGTACGAGCGTCGCGCGTACCCCAGCACCGATCCGATGAAGTGATGCCCGGTTCAACCTGAGCCGGGCATCGCCCCGTGGGTGCGGGGGGGCCGCACTGCTGGGTGGACTCGAACTGGTGCAAGTGGTGTTGGCCTGCCGGTCGCCGTTCGGACGAGGTATGCGGTGAGCAGCTCGGTGTCACTCACTGCTGCGTCCTTCGGGCTTCAAAACCGCGTGCGAGCGACTGGGAGGGGTCCTTATCCTCCCGCCATGGATCTTCGCGAAGAACTTCCGAGCGACAGAGAGTGTGTGCGGAACATCCACCTGCGGGCGTTCGGTGACCACGGCCTTGTCGTGGCCGACCTGGTCGATACCCTGCGCAGCATGATCACGCCCGCGGACGGCCTCTCACTGGTCGCCGAGTCCGACGGGCGGATCGTCGGGCACATCATGTTCACCCGCAGTCTGCTCGATGCCCCTCGGCGACTGATTGACGTGCATGTGCTCAGCCCGTTGGCCGTCACGCCCGAACATCACAATCGCGGGATCGGATCGGCCCTGGTCCGACACGGGCTGAAGACCCTCGCCGAGCGGGCCGTCCCCCTGGTCTTCCTGGAGGGCGATCCGGGCTACTACTCCCGCTTCGGCTTCGTGCCCGGTGGCGACCAAGGCTTCCGAAAACCATCCCTGCGTATTCCGGACGGCGCCTTCCAGGCCCTCAGACTCCCGGAGTACGAGCCATGGATGACAGGGACACTGGTCTACGCGGATCCGTTCTGGTGGCACGACGCAGTCGGTCTCCGCGACCCCAACGCATAGTGCCGCGAGAACCGCCACGGCGCCGGGTTCCGGAGCCCGGGCCGATATGCGGATGCCTCACGTCGGCCGACGGTCCGTTTTCCGGTCCCCCGATACAATCCCGGTGGACCCGGGCAGAGGTGAAGGTGGAGTGTGAAAGTCTTCTTGCTCCTGCTCCGGCTCGGATGCGTCGCCGTATCGGCGGTCGCACCTTTGGCGGGTTTGTCCCACCTCCTTTTCGGCGTGTTCGAGGCTCAGTCCGGAGCGGGCGCGCAGAGCGGGGGCCGGTGGGCGGATGCATTCCAGGTCGCCGTTCCCGCGGCGGTTGTCGAGTTGGGGATCATCGTCGTCGTGCTGCTGTGGGCCAAGGCGATGTGCACCAATCCGGCCTCGCGGTCCGCTCGCATCGTCGCGGTCGCGATGGCCGCGCTGTGCGCCAGTGTCCCCACCTCGTTCTTCGTGGGCCTGGTGGCGTGGCCCATGGTCCTGCTGAGCTGCGTGCTGCCGGCCGGTCTGGCCGCCCCCGCCCTCATGCGGTCCCGCACCCGCGACCGCACCGCCCGTCTGAGAGATCATCTGATCTAGGCGTTGCCACTAGGTGATGCGCTCCCAGCCGGTGAGATGGCTGTGCGGGGCGTCTGGGGAGGTGGCTACAGCGACGGGCGCGGTCCTTCGACGCGTCGACGACTGACAGCCGCCCCGCCCGCGCGTCTCATTCTGAAAGGATCAGTCAGAGGCGGGTCAGATTGCGGTCGAGGATCTCTCGAAGGTTGTCCAGTGACTCCTGGTTCTGCGTCCCTCGCTTGGGCAGGATGCTGAAGCACGTCGCGTTCTTGTCGTTGCTGAACAGGACGAACGCCCCCACGACGGGGCGAGAGTGCGTGCATGACCTCGCGAGACAGACGAGGGTCCGACGACTGGGACCTAGTCGGAGTCCGGTCTCCCCAGTCCGGTCAGCGCGCCCACCGGATCCAGGTCCGGCGTGCCGCGCGGCCACCAGTCGTCATGGCCCGGTTCGGACTCGTACGGGTACCACAGGCCGTCCTGGCCCAGGCGAAGTTGGATGTGACCGGCCGGGTGGGTGAGGCGGTTGCGCCAGGGGCGGAACGCCGGGAGGTCGGCGGCCAGGAGCAGCGGTCTGGCCCGGTCGAAGCGGCCCGCCGGGGGATCCCAGGAATCCTCCAGGGCGGCCAGGCCGTCGAGTCCGCCCTGCCGCCAGGCGGCGACCGCGCGGGCCAGTTCGGGGGTGGTACGGCCGGTGGCGGTGGCGAGCGCGGCGTAGAGGGCGCGGGTGGCAGCGGTCAGGCCGGAGCCGGGACGGGCCGCGGCCAGCCGGACCGCGTCCTGCCACAGTGTCAGCTCGCCGACCGGGTCGCTTCCCGTGGCGTGCAGCGCGTGAGCGCGGGCGGCGGCGTCCGTCGCCAGCTGGTCCAGGGCGAAGGGGTCGGGGCCGCCCGGCGCCGCCGGATACACCGGGGGCTGTTCCGGGTGCGCGGGCAGCGGCAACGGCGATGGCAGGGGCGGCAGCCGGCGCGGCGCCAGGGCGTCGGCCGCGCGTACGCCGGGCAGAGCGGCCGGCCCCTGTTCCCGCGCGGCACGGGCCGCGCGGGCGGCGCTCAGGCGGGACAGCGTGTCGAGCAGCTCGCGCTCGCCCCGGCCGCGCAGCAGGAGCAGCACGAAGGGGTCGGCGTCGAGCAGGCGTGCCGTCTGGTAGCAGAGGGCGGCGGCGTGCTTGCAGGGGTGGCCGGAGTCGGGGCAGCTGCAACGCGGTTCGAGGTCGCCGGGACCGGGCAGGAGCGGGACCCCGCAGTCGGCCAGGGTCTGCGGCAGCTCCTTGTCCAGCAGCGCGGCGATGTCCCCGGGCCGGTCGGCGGCCGTGTCCAGGAGGCGGTCCCAGTCGGCGTCGGCGAAGGTGCGCAGCCGTACTTGCACGCGGTACGGGCGGGGACGGCTGCCCCGCACATACGCGAGGACGAGTCCCGGTGTCACGGTGATGGCGTCCACATGGCCGCCCGCCGCATACCCGCGCCCCCGGGCCAGCCGGTTCGCGTCCAGCGCGCCGCCCTCCAGCGCGTCGACCCAGGCGTTGCCCCACCAGGTGTCGGCGAAGCCCGCGTCCGCCTCCGGTGTGCGGGGGGCGAAGGGCGGGAAGGTGCGGCGGAGTTCGCCGTCGCGGTGCGGGGTCGCCATGGTGCGCGCGACGGGCGGGGGTACGAACGGGACCTCGGGCGGGACCACGGGCGTGGCTTCAGGCGAAACTTCGCGCGGAGCGTCAGGCGGAACTTCAGGGGAAGTCTCGGGCGCAGCCACGGACGGACCCTTGGGCGCAGTCACGGATCGCTCCAGGTCGGTGCCGTCCGGGCCCGCCTTCGGGCCGTCGGCCTCCGGTGGCATGTCGTCCGTCTCCGGTGGCATCCGGAACGCGTTCGCGAGGAAGCGCCTTATGTCACGGGCCGCCTGGGCCCGGTCCACGGTGGCGCCGGTGCGGGAGGGTGCGGGTGTCGGACCGCTTCCGGTGTCCCGGCGGGCGGCGCGCAGGGCCTTCCGGGCCGAGTCGCCGGGGCGCGTGCCGGTCCGGGCCGCGCCGCCGGAAGGCCGGTCATCGGGCACGGCGCCGCCGGAAGGCCGGTCATCGGACACGGTCGTGTCGTCCCCGGCCCGCCGGGCGGACACCGCCGAGCGCAGTGCCGCCCGTGCGACATCACCGGGGCGTGTTCCGCCGTCGGTCGGAGTCCCGGCCGTACCAGCCGTGCCGGCCGTGACGCCCCCTGACGGCAGCCGCTCCCCGTCCTCCTCACCCGCCGCCCGGTCGCGTGCGTCGCGCAGCGCCCGGCGTGCCGCGTCACCGGGGCGGGGCTGCCCGGCCGTTTCTCGCGTCGTCTCTTCGCTGTCCTCGGTCACGGCGTCCTCCGCAGGGACACCAGGTCGGACAGTTCGCGGTCGGTGAGTTCCGTCAGTGCCGACTCGCCGGAACCGAGGACGGCCTCGGCCAGGGCGCGCTTGGACTCCAGCATCTCCGCGATGCGGTCCTCGACGGTGCCCTCGGTGATCAGGCGATGGACCTGGACCGGCTGGGTCTGCCCGATGCGGTAGGCGCGGTCGGTGGCCTGTTCCTCGACGGCCGGGTTCCACCAGCGGTCGAAGTGGACCACATGGCCCGCGCGGGTGAGGTTGAGGCCGGTCCCGGCGGCCTTCAGGGACAGGATCAGGACGGGTGTCCGTCCGCTCTGGAAACGGTCCACCATGTTCTCGCGCTCCGGCACCGGGGTCCCGCCGTGCAGCAGGTCCACGGGGACAGCGCGAGCGGCGAGATGAGCGGCGATGAGTCGGGCCATTCCGACGTACTGCGTGAAGACGAGCGCCGATCCGTCCTCGGCGAGCAGGGTGTCCAGCAGTTCGTCCAGGAGGGCCAGTTTGCCGGAGCGCGCCGGCAGGCCGTCGCCGCGCGGTTCCTCCTTGAGATACAGCGCGGGGTGGTCGCAGATCTGCTTGAGGGCGCCGAGCAGTTTGAGCACCAGGCCCCGGCGCGCGATGCCGTCGGCCGTCTCGATGGCCAGCAGCGACTCCCGCACCACCGCCTCGTACAACGCGGCCTGTTCCCGGCTGAGCGGGACCGGGTGGTCGGTCTCGGTCTTGGGCGGCAGCTCCGGGACGATGCCCGGGTCGGACTTCCGGCGGCGCAGCAGGAAGGGGCGCACCAGCCGGGCCAGGCGGGTCATCGCCTCCTGGTCCTCGCCGTTCTCCACCGCGCGCGCGTGCCGGGCGCGGAAGGACTTGAGGGGGCCGAGGAGGCCCGGGGTCGTCCAGTCGAGCAGGGCCCACAGCTCGGAGAGGTTGTTCTCCACCGGTGTGCCGGTCAGGGCCACGCGTGCGGGGGTCTCGATCGTGCGCAGCGCCTTCGCGGTCGCCGAGTACGGGTTCTTGACGTGCTGTGCCTCGTCCGCGACGACCATGCCCCAGGGCTGTTCGGCGAGCCGTGCCGCCGTGGACCGCATCGTGCCGTAGGTGGTGAGGACGAAGCCGCCGTCCAGGCCGTCCAGGGTGCGGTCGGGGCCGTGGAAGCGGCGGACGGGGACGCCGGGGGCGAACCGGTTGATCTCCCGCTGCCAGTTGCCGAGCAGGGACGCCGGGCAGACCACCAGCGTGGGCTCCTTTCGGGCCCGCTTGAGGTGCAGGGCGATGACGGTGACCGTCTTGCCGAGGCCCATGTCGTCGGCGAGGCAGCCGCCGAGGCCGAGCGAGGTCATCTGGTCGAGCCAGGCCAGTCCCCGGAGCTGGTAGTCGCGCAGGGTGGCGTGCAGACCGGCGGGCGGTTCGGCCGGTGCGAGTCCGGCGGTCAGCCGGTCGCGCAGGGCGGCCAGCACGCCGACCGGTACGGCCTCGACGGTCTCGCCGTCGACCTCCACGCTGCCGGTCAGGGCGGCGGACAGCGCGTCGACGGGGTCGAGCAGTCCCAGTTCGCGCCTGCGGGCCTTGCGGACGATGGCCGGGTCCACCAGCACCCAGCGGTCGCGCAGCCGGACGACCGGGCGGTGGGCCTCGGCGAGCTCGTCCATCTCGGCCTCGCTGAGTGGGTCGCCGCCGAGCGCGAGCTGCCAGCGGAACTGAAGCAGTTCCTCGCTCTCGAAGAAGCCGGTGCCGTCGGTCGCCGAGCCCGGCGCGGGCCGTACCACCGCGGCGGCGGTCAGGTCCTGAGCCAGGTCCCGGGGCCAGTGCACGGCGACCCCGGCCGCGGCGAGCCGGCCGGCCGCGGTCCCGAGCAGTTCGCCCAGCTCCTCCTCGGACAGCGCGAGCACGTCGGGTACGTCCTGCTCGGCGAGCCGGTCCAGCGGCGCCCAGACCCGGGCGGCGCGGCGCACGGCGAGGGCCGCGTCCACACGCGCGCGGGGACCGAACGCCCCGTCCGCCTCCCCCGCCCACAGGGCCGCCGCGTCGGCCATGAGCGTGGGGTCGGCCAGGCTGTGCACCTGCACGATCGCCGCTCCGGCACCGCGCGCGCCCGCACCGCCGGAGCCGGTGTCGAACAGGTCGTGGGCGGACAGGTCGAGGCGGAGCGAGACGCGCACGCCCGCGTCCATTCCGGCGGCGACCTCCGCCGCCCACTCGTGCGCCCCGGGCAGGTGCTGCGGCCGGCGGTCGGCGAACGGCCTGCCGGTCGTATGGGGCGCGGCCGGGGTGCGGGGCAGGGTGTCGGCGACGGCGTCCAGGAAGGACCGCATCAGCGCTTCCGGATCGGGCAGCCGCAGCGGGCCGGGGCCGGGCAGGGGCACGGCGTGGCCTTCGGCGGGGAGAGCCGCGGCGACCGCGCGCAGATGGGCGATGTCGTCGGGCTCGAGGGGGCCCGCGCGCCAGGCGTCGTGCCCGGCGGGGGTCAGGCCGGGCAGCAGCCGGCCGCGCGCGGTCAGTCGCAGCGCGTGCAGGGCGGCCGCGCCCCAGCAGGCCGTGGCCGGGTGGGCGGCCGGGTCGTGCCGGGCCTGAACCAGCACGGGGAGCGCCTCGTCCAGCGGCAGGGTCAGCGCGGGGACGGTCCTGCGGCGCACGCCCGCGCCGTGCCGCCGCACGACGGTCAGCTCGTCGCCCGGTTTGCCACCCTCGGCCTTCTCGCCTTCGACCTTCCAGCCCTCGGCTCTCCCGTCCTCGGCCTTCCCGCCGTCGGCGGCGACCGGTCCGCCATCGGGGTCCCAGAAGGCGATACGGCCGTCGCGCGGGAGCGGGGCGGGCAGGTACACGGCGGCGAGGCGGACCGGGACGCGCTCCCCCGGTACGGCCGCCACGGTCGTGCCGCTCATACGTTCTGCCACCTCCCGCCCGAGTCTTGGATCAGCTGTCTTCGACTGTACGGGCGGGGTCTGACAACCGGCCCCGGCGGCCGGTACGGGGCTCGTCGGGTCAGGGGACCGTGCGCGAGACGACGTACACCATCGGGTACTGCGGGTCGGTCAGGTTGACGACCACGTCCTGGGTCGGCGCCGGGTTCTTCTGGGTGTGGGACAGGCCCCACCAGGACCCCGGCACGGTGAAGTCCCAGCCGGTGATGTCCTGGTCGCGGTCGCCGATGGCGACCTCGCCCTTCTTCAGGGCGGCGCGGCTGGTTCCCAGGCCCTCCAGGAAGCTGTCCAGGCCGGCGCTGTTGGTCAGGAACTGGACGTAGAGGCGGCTGGTCTTCCAGTTGTTCGTCTCGTAGTAGGCGATCTCGTCGGCCGGGTGCGGGACGGGCACCTGGTAGACGCGGCGCTGCACCTTGGACGGCCAGCCCGCGGTGAGGCCGGTCGCGGAGTACTTCTGTTCCTTGTCCTTGCCGCTGTCGCGGCTCTGGTTGGCCGAGATCACCAGGTAGCCGGCCGGGACCCCGATGAGCAGCACGATGATCAGCAGGGTGAGCGCCCTGCGCCGGACCGTGTGGCGCGGGGTCTCGGGCGGGCGGGGCGGCTCGTCCGGGGGTGTGGCCTGGCGCGGCAGTGAGGCGGTCACGCGAGGTCCTGGGTGCGGCGGGCCTCGGTGTACCGCTCGTAGCGTTCGTACCGCTCGACCCGGCGCCGCTTGGCGCGCCGGAACCGGCGGGCGACCAGCCGGGCGAGATCGGCGGCGCCGACCATACCGGCCTCGGGGCCGAGCTGGGCGCGGGTGATGCGGGCCTCGGGGCGGTAGCCGCGGCCGGTGAGATGGCGTTTGAAGGCTTCGCGCGCGGGGCCGATCAGCAGGTCGTCGGCGGCGCTGACGCCGCCGCCGATGACGAAGCAGGACGGATCGAGGGCGGCCGCGAGGTTGGCGATGCCGACGCCGAGCCACTGGCCGATGTCCTGGAACAGCTCGATGCACATGGCGTCGCCGTCACGGGCAAGCTCGGTGATGACCGGGCCGGTGATGTCGGTGAGATGGCCCTTGACATGCTCGATGAGCCCGTACGCCACCGGTGAGTCGGCGGCGGCCAGCTCCTTGGCCTCGCGGACCAGCGCGTTGCCGGAGCTGTACTGCTCCCAGCAGCCGCGGTTGCCGCACGGGCAGCGGTGGCCGCCGGGTACGACCTGCATGTGCCCGAACTCGCCCGCGACGCCGAACTTGCCGCGCTTGACCTGTCCGTCCTCGAGGATCGCGCCGCCGATGCCGGTGCCCAGCGTGATCATGACGAGGTGGTCCTCGCCGCGGCCGGCGCCGAACCGCCACTCCGCCCAGGCGGCCGTGTTGGCGTCGTTGTCCACCAGGACCGGGACGGAGAGCCGGCCGGAGAGCCGGTCACGCAGCGGTTCGTTGCGCCAGGACAGGTGGGGGGCGAACAGCACACGGTTGCGGTCGGCGTCGACCCAGCCGGCGGCGCCGATGCCCACGGCGTGCACGTCGTGCCGGTCGGACAGGTCCAGGACCAGTTCGACGATGGTGTCCTCGACGACCTTGGGGCTCTTCGACTTGTCCGGGGTCTCGGTGCGGACCTTCTCCAGGATGTTGCCGTCGGCGTCCACGACACCGGCCATGACCTTGGTGCCCCCGATGTCGATGCCGACGGTGGGGACTCGGGGCGCGGTCAGGTGTGACCGGCGCTCCCTTGTACCGACCGTGGTACGCAGCACGGGGGCCCGGCGGGAGCCGATGGGGGCCGTGAGGTCGCGGTAGGTGCTCATCGGGCTCGATTGTGCCTCACCGTGGGGCGGGGCGCCGTCCGGGGGAGCGCGGGGGTGCGTTCTCGGGCGCCCTCGGCTTCCCGCAGTTCGTGGCGGGTGCGCGTGGTGCGGCCGTACTCCGGCACCACGGGGGGGTGCCTGCTCCCCGCCGGGCGCGCGTCAGGAGCGTACGAGCAGCTGGAACTCGAAGGAGTAGCGCGCCGGGCGATAGGTGTGGTCGCCGAACTCGACCGCGCGGCCGGTGTCGTCGAATGTGGTGCGCCGCATGGTGAGCAGCGGCGCACCCTCCTCCTCGGCCAGCCGGTCGGCCTCGGCGGCCGTGGCACGGCGGGCACCGATCGACTGCCGGGCGCTGTGCAGGGTGATGCCGGCGGACCGCATCATGCGGTACAGGCCGGTGGCCTCCAGCTGCGCGGTGTCCAGGTCGAACAGACCGGGCGGCAGATGGTTGACCAGATACGCCATCGGTTCCCCGTGGGCCATGCGCAGCCGCTCGATGCGGTGCACCTCGCCGCCCTCGGTGACCCCGAGGGCGGCCGCGACCTCGGCGGTGGCCTGGACGACGGTGTTGACCAGGACCTTGGTGGCGGGGCGCTGGCCGGCCGCCTCCAGGTCGTCGTAGAGGCTGCTCAGTTCCAGCGGGCGCTTGACCTGGCTGTGCACGACCTGTGTGCCGACCCCGCGGCGGCGGACCAGGAGTCCCTTGTCGACCAGGGACTGGATGGCCTGGCGGACGGTGGGCCGGGACAGGCCGAGCCGCGCGGCCAGCTCGATCTCGTTGCCCAGGAGGCTGCCAGGAGTGAGGTCGCCGCGCTCGATGGCGGCCTCCAGCTGCTGCGAGAGCTGGAAGTACAACGGCACCGGCGAGCTTCGGTCCACCCTGAGGTCG
The DNA here is from genome assembly GCF_044745865.1 of Streptomyces sp. NPDC086787. Taxonomy (NCBI): domain Bacteria; kingdom Bacillati; phylum Actinomycetota; class Actinomycetes; order Kitasatosporales; family Streptomycetaceae; genus Streptomyces; species Streptomyces sp. NPDC086787. The sequence continues at coordinate 159,866 of NZ_JBIVBC010000004.1, forward strand.
AGGGCTGCGGTCGGGTCCACTTCTGGTTTCGGCACGGCCCGAGCGTAGCTCCGTGAAAGGTTGACGGGAAGTTGTGAAGTTCGATTGTCCGGACATACACATTGACAGGGTGAGGTGTCGGACCTCACTTTGTTTCCATGCGCATCGGCGTCATCGGTACGGGCCGCATCGGCACCATTCATGCGAACACGCTCAGCCGGCATCGCGACGTGGGTTCGCTGATCCTCACGGACGCGGATCCCGGCCGCGCGCAGGCACTCGCGCAGCGGCTCGGCGAGACGGCCGCGCCCGGCGTGGACGAGATCTTCAAGTGGGGCGTGGACGCGGTGGTGATCACGACGGCGACCTCGGCCCACGCCGAAATGATCGGCCGGGCGGCGCGCTCCGGGCTCCCGGTGTTCTGCGAGAAGCCCATCGCGCTCGACCTGCCGGGCACGCTGCACGCGCTCGCCGAGGTCGAGGCGGCCGGAACGGTGCTCCAGATGGGGTTCCAGCGGCGGTTCGACGCGGGGTACGCCGGTGCGCGGGAGGCGGTGCGCTCGGGGCGCCTCGGGCGGCTGCACACGGTCCGCGCGCTGACCTCCGACCAGTCCCCTCCCCCGGCCGGATACCTGGCGACGTCCGGCGGGCTGTTCCGGGACACCGCGATCCACGACTTCGACGCGCTGCGCTGGGTGACCGAGCGGGAGGTCGTCGACGTGTACGCGACCGGGTCGGACGCCGGCCCCCGGATGTTCCGCGAGGCCGGGGACGTCGACACGGGCGCCGTCCTGCTCACGCTCGACGACGGCACGCTGGCCACGGCGACGGCCGCCCGGCTGAACGGGGCGGGGTACGACGTCCGGATGGAGCTCGCCGGGGAGCTGGACACGGTGGTGGTGGGGCTGGACGACCGTACGCCGGTCGCCTCCACCGAACCGACCGGGCCGCCCGCGGCGGACAAGCCGTGGAGCGGGTTCCTGGAGCGGTTCGGGGCCGCCTACGAGGCCGAGCTGTGCGCTTTCGTGGAGGTCGTGCACGGCGAGCGCGCCAACCCCTGCGACGGCCACGAGGCTCTCCAGGCCCTGCGGGTGGCCGAGGCGTGCGAGGTGTCCCGGCGCGAGCGCAGAGCGGTTCACCTCACGGAGATCCCGGGGGGCTCGGCGGACGAGTTCTGAACGGGTTCGCGCCGGATGGCCGGCGGCGGCATCGTGAGCGCCTCGTCGTAGCGCCGCACGACGAGACGGGCGAGCGCCTCGTGGGCGCCGAGCGGCGCGGAGGTGAGGCAGGCTCCCGAGCGGGTCGCGCGGCGGGCGAAGAAGCCGGGGCCGAGGAGGTACTCGGCGACGGCGATCCGGGAGTGTCCGGCGGCGCGGAGCGCGGCGACGGCCTCGGCGGGGGTGGGTCCCGCCGCGCAGAGGTAGGCGGGGACCACCGGGGCCGCACCGGGCAGCCGCTCGCTCAGCAGCCGGGCCATCGCGGCGGTGTCGGCGTTGGCGGCCGGGTCGGTGGAGCCGGCCGCCGCCAGCACCAGCGGGCCCTCATCCGCCCGCCAGCCCGCCTCGTGCAGCCGGTCCGTCAGTGCGTCGGCCAGCAGCGGGTCGGGGCCGAGGGCGCGGGCGATCCGGGCGTTCAGCCGCGGGGCCCCGGCCAGCGCGGACGGGATGTCCACGCGGACGTGATAGCCGGTTCCCAGCAGCAGCGGGACCAACACCACGTCACCGCGCAGCCGTGCCAGCGCCTCGGGAAGCGAGGGGGACACCAGGTCCAGGAAGCACCGCTCGACGCGCAGCCCGGGCCGCAGCGCCCTGACCCGGGCCACCAGTGCCTCGGTCGTGGCGACCCCGGCCGTCTCACGGGTGCCGTGGGCGACGGCGAGGAGGACCGGGGCGTCGCTCACGCGACCGCCAGCCGGTAGCCGCGCTTGGGCACGGTGCGGACCAGGCTGCCGTGCCGTCCGAGCGACTGCCGCAGCCGGGCGACGGCCGCCTCCACGGCGTGCTCGTCCGCATCCGGGTCGGCCCAGGCCCGGCGCAGCAGTTCGGCGCGGCTGAGCACCCAGCCGGGGTTCTCGGCGAGCGCGCGCAGCAGGGCCGCGGCCTTCGGGGAGAGCCAGTGGATCTCCCCGTCCACCAGCAGCGCGTTGCCCTGGAGTGCCAGTTCGCGGCCGTCGACGGTCACCACCTGCCGGCTGCGGGCGGGCAGCACCTCGGTCAGGGTGCGCACCAGCGCGCCGAGCCGCCCGCGCTCCGGCCAGACGACCGGGAGCCCGGCCGCCGCCAGCGGCCGGGCGCAGACCGGACCGACGCAGACGGACAGGACGTCGCCGCGCAGCACTTCGAGCATCCGTTCGTGCAGTCCGTCGGCGCCCGCCGTGGTGAGGAAGGCGGTGATCGCGGGCGCGCTGGTGAAGGTCAGCGCGTGGATCTCGCGGCGGACGGTCTGCTCGACCAGCCGCCGTACGGGGGCCGGGTCCTCCGGCGGCGCCCAGCGGTAGACGGGCACCGGGATCACCTCGGCCCCGCGCTCGCGCAGCGCCGCGGTGAACCCGGTGAGCGGCAGTCCGTGCTCCTGCACCGCGATCCGGGCGCCGCGCAGCGGGCGGGCGAGGAGCCAGGTCAGCAGTTCGTCGGTGGCTTCGGTGCCCGGCGACCAGGACTCGTCCAGGCCGCTGGCGCGCACCGCGCCGGTCGCCTTGGGTCCGCGGCTGAGGACCACCGCGTCACGGCAGACGGCGGCGAGTTCGGCGCCACGGCCCCAGCCGTCCGCGGCGCTCATCCAGCCGCGCCAGCCGACGCCGGTGGTGGCCACGACGTAGTCCAGTGGGGCGCGCAGGCACAGTTCGGTGGCGCGGCGCAGGGCGATGTCGTCCTCCAGCGGGAGGATGCGCAGCGCCGGGGCGTCCACGACCCGTGCCCCTCGCCGGGTCAGCAGCGCGACCAGCTCGTCGCGCCGTCGCGCGGCGGTGACGCCGACGGTGAATCCGGTCAGCGGCGGGTGTGCTCCGAAGGAGGCCTGGGGGGATACGGCGCTAGTGCCCATGGACGCAGACTCGGGGGCGGCGGTTGCCGGTACGTTACCCGCCCGTCACGCGCGGGTTAGTGAAACACCGGTCCGTGTTACGGCACGTGTCCAAAAACCCGTGCTGCACCGGTGGCCGCGTGAGGGAGGCGTACCGCTGGTGCAACACGCGGGACAAGGCGGCGTAACGCCCCGCCGTCAGGGTCGTATGCATGACCGACACCCCAGCTGCCGTGGCCGCCGCGGCGACTTCGACCACCGCGACGCACTGTCCCTACTGCTCGCTGCAGTGCGGCATGCGCCTGAGCGGTGCGGCGCCGGTGGAGGTGCTGGAGCGGCCCGACTTCCCGGTCAACCGGGGTGCGCTGTGCGGGAAGGGGCAGAGCGCCGCCGCCCTGCTGGCACCGGGGGTGCGGCTGACCTCGCCGCTGGTGCGGGACGGGCGCGGCGAACTGCGGGCGGCGAGCTGGGCCGAGGCGCTGGACCGCGCGGCCGGGGGCCTCGCCGCGGTGCGTGCGGAGTACGGCGCGGACGCGGTGGGTGTGTTCGGCGGCGGCGGGCTGACCAACGAGAAGGCCTACCAGCTGGGCAAGTTCGCCCGGGTCGCGCTCGGTACCGCGACGATCGACTACAACGGCCGGTTCTGCATGTCCTCGGCCGCCGCCGCGAACCGGATCGCCTTCGGGCTGGACCGCGGGCTGCCGTTTCCGCTGGCGGACATCCCGCGCACCGACTGCCTGATCCTGGTGGGCGCCAATCCGGCCGAGACCATGCCGCCCGCGCTGCGCTACTTCCGCGAACTCCGCGAGAACGGCGGCACGCTGATCGTGGTGGACCCGCGCCGCACCCGCACCGCCGAACAGGCCGATCTGCACCTGCAACCGCTGCCGGGCGCCGATCTGGCCCTCGCCCTCGGACTGCTGCACCTGCTCATCGCCGACGGCATGGTCGACGCGGACTTCGTCGCCGAGCGCACCACCGGCTACGCACGGGCGCGAGCCTCGGCCATGGCCCACTGGCCGGAGCGGGTCGAGCGGATCACAGGAGTGCCGGTGGCCCAACTGCGGCAGGCAGCACACGCGTTCGGCCGGGCGCGGACCGGGATGGTGCTCACCGCGCGCGGTCCGGAGCAGCAGAGCAAGGGGACGGACACGGTCGGCGCCTGGATCAACCTCTGCCTCGCCTCCGGCAAGGCCGGCCGGCTCCACTCCGGGTACGGCTGCCTGACCGGGCAGGGCAACGGACAGGGCGGACGGGAGCACGGTCAGAAGGCCGACCAGCTCCCCGGCTACCGGTCCATCGAGGACCCGGCCGCCCGCGCGCATGTCGCCGGGGTCTGGGGCGTGGACCCCGACACGCTGCCCCGTTCCGGGCGTTCCGCCTACGAGGTGCTGGACAGCCTGGGCCGGTCCGGACCGGACGGCGTGCGGGCGCTGCTGCTGATGGGCTCCAATCCGGTGGTCTCCGCACCGCGCGCCGCCCATGTCACCGAGCGGCTGCGGGCGTTGGACCTGCTGGTCGTCTCCGACGTGGTGCTGTCGGAGACCGCGCGGCTGGCGGACGTGGTGCTGCCGAGCACCCAGTGGGCCGAGGAGACCGGCACCATGACCAACCTGGAGGGCAGGGTGATCCTGCGGCAGCGGGCGACCGCCCCGCCCGCCGAGGCGCGCAGCGACCTGTGGATGCTGCGCGAGCTGGCCGGACGGCTGGGCGGCGGGGGCCGGTTCGACGACGATCCGGAGACCGTCTTCGCCGAGCTACGGCGCGCCTCGGCGGGCGGACAGGCGGACTACGCGGGCATCAGCTACGACCGCATCCGCGCCGAGGACGGCGTCTTCTGGCCCTGCCCGGCCGAGGACCACCCCGGCACGCCGCGGCTCTTCCTCGAGGCCTTCGCGACTCCGGACGGCCGGGCCCGGTTCACGCCGGTCGGCCACCGTCCGGCCGCGGAGGAACCGGATGCCGAGTATCCGTTGTACCTGACCACCGGCCGGGTGCTGGCCCAGTACCAGAGCGGCGCGCAGTCCCGCCGGGTGGCCGCGCTCGCCGAGGCCGCGCCCGGCCCGTTCGTGGAGCTGCACCCGCGCCTCGCGCAGCGGCTGGGCGTCGCCGACGGCGAACTCCTCACCGTGGTCTCCCGGCGCGGCCGGGCCGTCGCCCCGGCACGGATCACCGGTGCGATACGGCCGGACACGGTCTTCATGCCGTTCCACTGGCCGGGCCCGGGACGCGCCAACACGCTCACCAATCCGGCCCTTGACCCGACATCGAAAATGCCCGAGTTCAAGGTCTGCGCCGTACGCCTGGAAGCGGCCGCCGGGAGTTCGTCGTGAGCGGGCGCCGGATCGCGGTGATCGGCGCGGGCATGGCCGCCGCGCGGTTCGCCGAGCGCTACCGGGCGTCCGGCGGGACGGGCCGGGTCGTCCTCTACGGCGCCGAACCCCGCGCCCCCTACAGCCGGGTCCTGCTCGCCGACGTGCTGACCGGCCGCTACGACGCCGAAGCCATCGCGCTGCCGACCGGCGACGCCGAGCTGCGGCCGGGCAGCGAGGTGGTCGCCCTCGACCTGGACGCCCGCACCCTGACCCTCGCCGACGGCCGCACCGAACACCACGACGACCTGGTCCTGGCCACCGGCGCCAACCCGGTGCTGCCGCCGCTGCGCGGACTGCGCCGCCCCGACGCCACCGGGCTGCGCGACGGGGTGCACGCACTGCGCACCCTCGCCGACTGTGCCGACCTCGCCGAGCGGGCCATGAGCGCCGAGCGCGCCGTCGTCATCGGCGGCGGGGTGCTCGGTGTCAGCACCGCCCGGGCGCTGGCCGCGCTCGGACTGCGGGTGGAAATCGTGCACCAGGGCCCGCATCTGATCGAGCGCCAGCTCGACGCGGATGCCGCGGCCGCCCTGCGCGAGGCGCTGCGCACCCTGGGCGTCGAGACGTACCTCGGCAACCGCGCCCGCGCGCTCACCGACAGCGGCGAGGTCGAACTGGCCGGCGGCTACCGGCTCGGCACCGATCTCACGGTGCTCGCCTGCGGGGTCCGGCCGCGCACCGCGCTCGCGCACGCGGCGGGCCTGGAGGTCGCCGCCGGGATCGTCGTGGACGACACCCTGGCCGCCTCCGCACCGCACGTGTACGCGATCGGCGACTGCGCCCAGCACCGCGGCGCCGTCCACGGGCTGGCCGGACCGGCCTGGGAGCAGGCCGACGTGCTCGCCGCCCGGCTCTCCGGCGCCGACCCGGACGCCCGCTACACCGGCTCCCGGCCGCTGGCCCGGCTGAGCGTGGGACCGCTGGAGTACGCCGCCTTCGGCGAAGTCGACCTGGACGAGGCCGATCCCGGCGGCACACCCGGCCTCGACGTGCTGCGCCTGACCGACGCCACCCGCGGCAGCTACAAGAAGCTCGTGCTGCGCGGGGACCGCCTGGTCGGCGCGATCCTCCTCGGCGACCTGGCCACCGTGGGCGATCTGGCCCGCGCGCTGGAGCGCGACGCCGCCCTGCCGGACCCTCCCCTGCACCTGCTCACCACCCATGGAGCCCGCTGATGACGACCGACGCGACGACCCGGCACCGGCTGAGGAACCTGCTCCTGATCGGCCACGGCATGGTCGGCCAGCGTTTCCTGGAAGCCCTCGTCGAGCAGCCCGGCGCCGCCGAGTGGCGGATCACGGTGCTCGCCGAGGAACCCCGGGCCGCCTACGACCGGGTCCACCTGACCTCGTGGTTCTCCGGAACCAGCACCGAGGAACTGTCGCTCACCCCGCCCGGATTCCTCGCCGAGCACCGCATCGACCTCCGGCTGTCCGACCCGGCCACCGCCGTCGACCGTGCCGCGCGGACCGTCACCTGTGCCTCCGGTGCGGTGCTGTCCTACGACGCACTGGTCCTGGCCACCGGCTCCTACCCGTTCGTCCCACCGGTCCCCGGCCATGACGCGGCCGGCTGTCACGTCTACCGCACCATCGAGGACCTTGAGGCGATCCGGGCCGAGGCCGGTGCGGAGTCCACCCGGACCGGCGTGGTCGTCGGCGGCGGTCTGCTCGGTCTGGAGGCGGCGGGCGCGCTCACCGCGCTGGGCCTGGACACCCACGTGGTGGAGTTCGCCCCGCGGCTGATGGCGCTCCAGGTGGACGAGGGCGGCGGGCGGCTGCTCAGCCGCAAGATCGAGGATCTCGGGGTGCGGGTCCACACCGGCGCAGGCACCAAGGCCATCGTCACCGGCCCGGACGGCCGGGTGCGCGCCATGAGTCTGTCCGACGGCCGCGAACTCCCCGCCGACCTGGTCGTCTTCTCCGCCGGAGTGCGGCCGCGCGACCAGTTGGCCCGGGACTGCGGGCTGGCGGTCGGCGAGCGCGGCGGCATCGTCGTGGACGACCGCTGCCGCACCGGCGACCCGAACGTGTACGCCGTCGGAGAGTGCGCGCTGGCCACCGACGGCAGGGTCTACGGCCTGGTCGCACCCGGCTACGCGATGGCCGAGACAGCCGCACGCTCCCTCGCCGGAACCCTGCGGGAGGAGGACCGCTTCACCGGCGCCGACACCTCCACCAAGCTGAAGCTGCTCGGCGTGGACGTCGCCAGCTTCGGCGACGCGCACAGCACCACCGAGGGCGCGGCCGACGTCCTCTACAGCGACAGCCGGACCGGCGTCTACAAGAAGCTGGTCATCGGCCGCGACGGGCGGTTGCTCGGTGGAGTGCTGGTCGGCGACACCGAGTCCTACGGCGTGCTGCGCCCCCTCGCGATGGGCGGCAGGCCGCTCACCACCGCACCCGAACAGCTGGTGCTGCCCGCCGGGGCGGCTGCGGCTGGCGGCCCGGTCGCACTGCCGGACGAGGCGGTCGTCTGCTCCTGCCACAACGTCACCAGGGGCGCCATCGGCGCCGCCGTCCGCGATCAGGGCCTCAGCACCGTCCCCGAGGTCAAGAAGTGCACCAAGGCCGGTACCGGCTGCGGAAGTTGTGTGAAGCTCCTCGGCACGCTCGTCGCCGAGGAACTGGCGGCGGGCGGCGTCACCGTCGACCGGGGACTGTGCGAGCACTTCGGGCACACCCGCGCCGAGCTGTACGAGATCGTCCGGACGCTCGGAATCGGCAGCTTCGGCGAACTGCTGGACGGACACGGACGCGGCGGCGAGGGCTGCGACATCTGCAAGCCCGCGGTCGCCTCCATCCTGGCGAGCCTGAACGGCGGTCACATCCTGGACGGCGAACAGGGCGCGCTCCAGGACACCAACGACCACTTCCTCGCGAACTTGCAGCGCAACGGTTCCTATTCGGTCGTACCGCGTGTCCCCGGCGGTGAGATCACCCCGGAGGGGCTGATCACCATCGGTGAGATCGCCCGTGACTTCGGCCTCTACACCAAGATCACCGGCGGTCAGCGGATCGACCTGTTCGGCGCCTCCGTCGATCAGCTGCCGCCGATCTGGCGTCGGCTGGTGGACGCCGGCTTCGAGTCCGGCCACGCCTACGGCAAGTCGCTGCGCACGGTGAAGTCCTGCGTGGGCGACACCTGGTGCCGCTACGGCGTGCAGGACTCGGTCGGGCTCGCGATCGAACTGGAGCTGCGCTACCGGGGCCTGCGCTCCCCGCACAAGCTCAAGGCGGCCGTCTCCGGCTGCGCCCGCGAGTGCGCCGAGGCCCAGGGCAAGGACTTCGGGATCATCGCCACCTCCACGGGCTGGAACCTCCACATCGGCGGCAACGGCGGCATGACACCACGTCATGCCGACCTGCTGGCTGCCGACCTGGACAAGGAGACGCTGATCCGGACGATCGACCGGTTCCTGATGTTCTACATCCGCACCGCCGACCGGCTGGAGCGCACGTCGGTCTGGCTGGACCGGATCGAGGGCGGCCTGGAGCACGTTCGGCAGGTGGTGCTGGAGGACTCCCTCGGCATCTGCACCGAGCTGGACGCGCTGATGTCCCGTCATGTCGGCGGCTACCAGGACGAGTGGGCCGCCGCGCTGGCCGATCCGGAGCGACTGCGCCGCTTCACCTCCTTCGTCAACGCCCCCGGCACCCCCGACCCGGCCGTGACCTTCGTACCCGAACGCGGCCAGATCCGTCCCGCCCGCCCCGACGAGGACGGGCGGATCCTCACCCCGGCGCTGGTCGCCGGGCCCCGACTGGAGGTGCGCACCGCATGACCTACACCTTGCCCGAGACCGGCCCCACACCAGCGGCCCGAACACGGGTCGGCGCCGTCGAGATCCTGGACGGCCGGGAGTGGACCCGGGTCTGCGACTACCGCGAGCTCACCCCCGGCCGTGGGGTGGCCGCGCTCACCGCGAGCGGTCAGCAGGTCGCGGTCTTCCGGGACCGCACGGGCGGGCTGTACGCGGTCGACAACCGCGACCCGTTCAGCGGGGCGCATGTGCTCTCGCGCGGCATCCTGGGCAGCCGCGCGGGCGTTCCGACGCTGTCGTCACCCATGTACAAGCAGGCCTTCGACCTGCGCGACGGCCGCTGCCTGGACGAGGAGACCGCCCCGGACGGACGGCCCGCGGTGCTGCGGCTCTGGCCGGTCCGGGTCTCACCCGACACGAACGAACGGACAGGTGAACCGAGTTGAGCACTGTTGTCGAAAACGGAGGCGCGGCCCCGGCACCCGAGGCCGGGCCCGGTGGGACGCCTGACCGGACGCGGACCATCACCGACTGGCGGCCGGAGGAAGAGGAGTTCTGGACCGAGACCGGTGCCGGGGTCGCCCGCCGCAACCTGGTCTTCTCGGTCCTCACCGAGCACATCGGCTTCTCGGTGTGGAGTCTGTGGTCGGTGCTGGTCCTCTTCCTCGGCCCGGCCTACCACGTCGACGCGGCGGGAAAGTTCACCCTCACCGCGCTGCCCACCGCGCTGGGCGCGGTACTGCGACTGCCGTACACCTACGCCGTGGCGCGCTTCGGCGGCCGTAACTGGACGGTGTTCAGCGCCCTGTTGCTGCTGCTCCCCACGGCGCTGGCCGGGCTGGTGCTGCGGCCGGGCGTCTCCTACGGCACGCTGCTCGCGGTGGCCTGTGCCGCGGGTGTCGGAGGCGGCAACTTCGCCTCCTCGATGGCCAACATCAACGCGTTCTACCCGCACCGGCTCAAGGGCTGGGCACTGGGCGTCAACGCGGGCGGCGGCAACCTCGGCGTCCCGGTGGTGCAGTTGGTGGGCCTGCTGGTGCTGGCCACCGCGGGTGCGGGCCATCCCCGGCTGGTCCCTCTGGTCTACGTGCCGCTGATCGTGCTGGCGGCGCTGGGCGCGGCGCTGCGGATGGACAACCTCGGCTCGATGAGCAACGACAGGCGGGCGCTGCGTCAGGCGGCGAAGGAGCCGCACAGCTGGGTGATGTCGCTGCTCTACATCGGCACCTTCGGCAGCTTCATCGGCTTCGGTTTCGCCTTCGGACAGGTGCTCCAGGTGCAGTTCCACGACCAGTTCGGCACCCCCGTGCGGGCGGCATGCCTCACGTTTCTCGGGCCGCTGCTGGGCTCACTGGCGCGGCCGGTCGGCGGGCGGCTGGCCGACCGGTTCGGCGGGGCGAGGGTCACCCTGCTGACGTTCCTGCTGATGGCGGCGGGCGCGACCACCGTTCTCACCGCCTCCCGGGCCGGATCGCTGCCGCTCTTCCTGACCGGCTTCATCGCACTCTTCGTGCTGAGCGGGGTCGGCAACGGATCCACGTACAAGATGATCCCCGCCGTCTTCCGGGCGCGGGCGGACGGCGCCGTGGCGGGCGGTGCCGATCCGGGAGCGGCCGAACAGGACGCGCGGCGCCGCTCCTCCGCGCTGATCGGGCTCGCGGGCGCGGTCGGGGCCTTCGGCGGGGTGCTGGTCAACCTCGCCTTCCGGCAGTCGTTCCTGACGAGCGGGAACGGCGACGCCGCGTACCTGACCTTCCTCGCCGCCTACGCGGTCTGCGCGGTGGTCACCTGGGCGGTCTATCTGCGGCCGGGCGCCGGGCGGTTGGCGGGAATCTGATCCTCGTCCCGGCGAGTGGCGGCGGGCTCGGGTCTGTCGTTCGGATCAGGCCGCAGGCGCGGGGCCCGCACGGCCGACGACAGACCCGAGAGCACGGGCGCACCGGCTGCCGGCCGCCGAAATCCGCGAGGCGTCGTGTCACGACCCGGCCTACGGGCGGGCGGGCGGCCTAGGGGCGCCAACGCACCGGCAGACTCCGCACCCCTCGCATCAGCATCCCCGGCAGCCACTCGCCCGGCGGGCCGGACAGGGCCAGATCGGGGGCACGGTCCAGCAGGGACCGGATGGCGGTGCGGGCTTCGAGGCGGGCCAGGGGTGCCCCCAGGCAGTAGTGAATGCCGTGGCCGAAGGCCAGGTGACCCCGGGTGTCGCGGCGGATGTCGTAACGGTCGGGGTCGGGATAGCGGTTCGTGTCGCGATCGGCCGCGCTGAGGGCGATCAGCACGACGTCGCCCTCGGCGATGGCCGTACCGGCGATCTCCAGGGGCTGCGCGGCGAACCGGTACGTCGCGTTCTCCACCGGGCCCTCGAAGCGCAGCGTCTCCTCGATCGCGGCGTCCAGGAGTGTCATGTCGGCGCGCAGCTCGGCCAGTTGGGCGGGGTGGGTGAGCAGTGTGAGGACCGTGTTGCCGATCAGGTTGACCGTGGTCTCGTGACCGGCGATGAGCAGGAGGAAGGCCATGCCGCGCAGCTCCTGCGAGGAGAGCCGGTCGCCGTCCTCCGCGGTGGTGCGCAGCAGGTCGCTGAGCAGGTCGTCGCCCGGACCCGCGCACCGCTTGTCCTCTATCAGTTCGTCAAGGTATTCGGCGAGCCGAGAGAAGGCGTCGTACTCGCTTTCCGAGCTGGTCGGCGCGACGGCCTCCGTGGACAGTTTGCGGAACTCCGCACGGTCCAGTTCGGGCACGCCGAGCAGTTCGCAGATCACCGTGATGGGCAGCGGGTAGGCGAGCGTGTCGATCAGATCCGCGTGGCCGCGCGGGAGCATCTCGTCGAGCAGCCGGTCGGTGATGTCCTGGATTCTGGGCCGCAGTCCCTCCACCCGGCGCATGGTGAACGAGCGGCTGACGAGTCCGCGCAGACGGGTGTGCTGCGGCGGGTCGGCGAACAGCAGGTGTCTGCCGATCAGCTCCTCGTACGGGAAGAGCGCTCCGGCCTTGCTGCTGTCCTTGGACAGCCGTGGGTCGGCGAGCGCGGCGCGCGCCTCCTCATACCCCACGACGAGCCAGGTCTCCGCGAGGTCGGGGGCCGGAAGCCGGACACGATGCACAGGGCCGAGCCCGCGCAGACGCGCGTACGTCGGATGTGGATCCGTGCGGAACCCGTCGCCGAGTTCGCCGAGGTCGATCACTCGCACCTTGGTCCTCCCCATCTCGGACCTCCCCCGAGGTCCGGTGGACACGTACCGGTGAAATGACAACGCCCGGCGGTTCCGGTTGGTGCCCGGACCCGTGCTGATGGCCGGAATCATCCCCGCCGCCCCCAGGGCGTGCGGACACGTCCTAGGCCCATGGACCGCCGTCGTCGCTCGGGCTCTCCTCCAGCAGCCCCGCGTCGTACGTCAGCAAAGCGATCTGTACCCGGTTGTTGAGGCCGAGCTTCGCGAGCAGGCGGGACACGTGGGCCTTGACGGTGGCGACGCTCATGAAGAGCGCGGCGGCGATCTGGGCGTTGGCGAGTCCCCGGCCGACCGCCACGGCGACCTCGCGCTCCCGTTCGCCCAGTACGGCGAGCCGCTCCCGCGCGCGGACACGGCGGCTGTCGGCGCGGTCGGCCGCCGCGTGCCGCATCAGCTGCCGGGTGACGGCGGGCGAGAGCACCGGGTCGCCGGCCGCGACCCTGCGTACCGCTTCGACGATCTCGGCGGGCGGCGTGTCCTTGAGGACGAATCCCGCGGCGCCCGCGCGCAGGGCGCGCAGCACCTGTTCGTCGGCGTGGAAGGTGGTGAGCACGACCACCTGGGGGGCGTCCGGGCGGCCGCGCAGCCGCTCGGTCGCCGTCAGCCCGTCCACCGTCGGCATGCGGAGGTCCATCAGGACGACGTCCGGCCGGGTGCGGTCGACCAGCGCCTCGACCTCACCGCCGTCGGCGGCCTCCGCGACGATCTCCATGTCGTCGGCCCCGCCGAGCATGAGGGACAGGCCCGCGCGTACGAGGGGATCGTCGTCCACCAGAAGCAGTCGGATGGCAGTCATGTGCCGTACGTAATCATGCTTGTACGGCTCCGGGGGCGGCAGTTAATTCGCCTGCTGCCCACGGCAGCCAGGCGCGTATCCCGAACCCGCCGTCCCGGGTGGGTCCGTGTTCCAGGCGTCCGCCGGCCAGGGTCGCGCGTTCGGTCAGGCCGATCAGGCCCTGGCCCGAGCCTGGGACGGGCGGCGGCTCGGACTCGGGGGCGGGGTTGTCGACGGAGACGGTCAGCCCGTCGCCGGGGGCACCGGTGACGGTCACCGTGACCGCGGTGCCGGGGGCGTGCTTGCGGGCGTTGGTGAGGGCCTCCTGGGCGATGCGGTAGACGGTGCGGCCGACGGAGGCGGGCACGGTTTCGGGGTCGGTGACCCGGCTGTCCAGGACGACCGTCATACCGGCCTCGCGGGACTCGGCGACCAGGGGGGCCAGCGCGGCGAGCGTGGGCTGGGGGCGGCCGGTGTCCTCGGGTTCGCCCGCGCGCAGCACACCGATGATCTCCCGCAGGTCCTGGAGGGCCTCGTGCGCGCTCTCCCGGATGACTCCGGCGGCGCGGGCGATCTGCTCGTGGGGGGCGTCCGGCCGGAACTCCAGGGCTCCGGCGTGGACGCTCAGCAGGGTGAGCCGGTGGGCGAGCACGTCGTGCATCTCCCGGGCGATGTCCTCCCGGGCCAGGCGCTGGGCCCGCTCGGCACGCAATTGCGCCTCGCGCTCGGCACGCCGGGCGCGGTCGCGCAGGCTGAGCATGAGCTGGCGTTTGGAGCGGACGAACATGCCCCAGCCGATGACCGTGAGGGTCAGCAGCACCGTGAACGCGACGACACCGGCGAAGGGCAGACTCGGATCGGGGCGCAGCAGGAAGAAGCCCGGGACCAGCGCCAGCCCGATGCCGCCGGTCCAGGCCACGTACCGGAAGGGCCGGTGCACGGCGAGGGTGAACAGGATGACCAGCGACGCGCCGCCCGCGGTGTTGGACAGCAGGCCGACCGGGATCATGGCGACGGCGAGCGCGACCGGCCACCGCCGCCGGACCCACACGGCCGCGCAGGCCAGAGCGCCCAGGATCTGGTCGAGGACGGCGAGGGCGTGCGGCAGGTTCGCCTCGGCGGACAGGGAGCGCGCGGCACCGAGGCCGACGGCGGCGGCCAGCAGGAAGCAGACGAGGTCGACGGCCCAGTCCCGTGCCGTACGGCGTGGCCGCCGCCCCGGGGAGTCCGGGCCGTGATCCAGTTCATGGACCACGGCGGACGGGTACAGCCACCGGCGGACCGCGAATTCATGCGGCGTCGGCGCCGCGTCGTCACCCTGCTTCACGGTCGGCGAATCTACGCGGCGCGGGCCCCGGCGGCTCCTCCGCCAGGGGAATCACCGACCAAAGTCGGGCCGTCGTGGACTTTCGGCTGTCCGCCGCGGCCCGTGGCGAGGCTTTCGGCGGAGGGAACTCGCCCCGCGGCCGATGTGTGGGGGGAAGCCGCGGGGCGAGGGTCGTGTCATGAAGAAGTTGCTGGAACTGATCGGATTCCTGGCTCTGGTGCAGGGTGTGCTGGGCCTGGCGCACCAGTTCACCCACTGGCGGGTGGGTCTGGTGCAGCGGCTCGGCTTTCTCGACGGCTACGAGATATACGCGAGCGTCGGGCTGGTGGTGCTGGCGTTCGCGCTGTTCGCCGCCGCCGAGAGCCAGGGGCCCGGCTGAGTGCCGGCCGGGCCCCCGCCCGTTCAGCAGCCGAAGTCGATCAGGTCGAACGTGGCGTAGTGGTCCGCCGTGTAGTAGTCCTCCTGGTGCTTCTCACCGGTGACGACGCGTCGGGCGCCACGGGTGGGGGAACCGGGGGTCTCGACCGTGTACTCGTGGTAGTAGCCGTCGGACTGCTGCGGAAGGATGTCCTCGCGGTTGTCGAAGACGACCCCGTCCTGGTCGTGCGGGTACGGGCCGCCCTGGTCGATGAGGTCGAGGGTGGTGTGGGCCTGCGCGGGCAGTTCGCCGTAGCAGACGCTGCCGATGGACGCGGCGGAGGCGACGGAGGCGTCCGCGGTCGTGGCACTTACCGTGCCGCCGACGAGGAGGGCGGACAGGAGGGCGCCAGTGGCGCCGATGCGGGTGATCTGTGGGGGGATTCGCATGGGCCACATGATGACGCGCGTAGAGGATGGCATGTCAATGTCAAAATTGACGACGTTGAAGACTCACCCATCCCGTCCACGGAGTCTTCACCGGGCGGTTTCACCAGTGAACTCACGGGGTGGATTCTTCACGGAGCCGCCCCACCCGGACGGAGTCGCCCCACCCGACGGGGCGGGCACTCACCCCGTGTGCGTGGAGAACAGCCCTCCGGTCGCCCCCTGCTTGTCGCCGCCCTGGGCCTTCCGCAGTGCGTTGGCGAGACCCTCGATGGTGAGGGACTGGAGGATGACCCGGCCACTGCCCTCCAAGGTGGCCAGCGACAGGCCCTCACCGCCGAAGACCGCGTTCATGATCCCCTGACGGTTGAGGCCGCCGACGCGCTGGACGCCGTACCGGATGCCCTCCTCGAATGCCACGACGCAGCCGGTGTCGACCTCGATACGGCCACCGAAGTCGGCCGGGTCGAGGTCGATGAAGTTGCCCGCGCCGGCGATGATCACCGTGCCGTGGCCGGTGAACTTCTCCAGGATGAAGCCCTCGCCGCCGCTCATGCCGGTGCGGCCGCCCTGGAAGGCGATGCCGAAGTCGACCGTGGACTCGGCGGCGACGAACGCGTCCTTCTCGGCGAACCACGCGCGTGTGCCGTCGAGCTCCAGGGCACGCATCTCGCCGGGCAGCACCCCGGCGAAGCCGACGGTGCCCTCACCGCCCTGGGCGGAGAAGTACTGGAACGCCGCCGACTCCCCCGCCAGCACGCGCTGGCCGACCTGCATGGCGGTGCCCATGGCCTGGCGCAGCATGCCGCCCATGCCGCCACCCCCGCCACCCTGGGCCCGGCCGCCGCCGTCCGACGGGCCGCCCAGCCGGGTCTCCATGGTCACGTTCGCGGTCTTGAACAGGAACTTCCCGGCCTCGCAGTACACGGTCTGGCCGGGGCGCAGGTTGACGACCGCCATCTGCATGGCGTTGCCGACGATCTCTTGCTGAAGTGTCACGGCAGGAGAACGCGGAACCGGAGTGATGAGTTCCGGTTGGATGGGGTGATGTGCGGCAGCTCTCAGCCGCCCAGTTCCCGATGCCGGCCCGCCAGCTCCGACGCGCCCTGCCGGGTCAGGGAGCCGAACAGGCGCAGCCGCGAGATTCCGCCGTCGGGAAAGATGTCCACGCGCGCATGGGTGCCGACGGCGGGCTCCGGCAGGACGAAGCGGTGGTCGGTGTCGGGCTGGAGGCGGGTGCGCGGCAGGATCTCACGCCACTCACCGCCCTCGCCGTCACGCACGGACACCGACGCCCAGCCGGCGCTGTTGCCCTTGAGGTAGGCGGTGTCGATCCCGATCGCACGGATCTCGGCCTGGGCGGCGAGCCGGTAGCGGATCCAGTCGTTGCCCCGGTCGCGGCGGCGGCGGGTCTCCCAGCCGTCGTCCATCTTGCGGGAACGGCCCGGCTGGATGGTGTTGGTCGCCGGGGAGTAGAAGAGGTCGGACGCGTCCTCGACGCCGCCGCCGTTCTCCAGGGCGACGACGTCGAAGGTGCCGAGGGCCGCCAGCCAGGCGGGATCGGGGACGACCTCGCCGTACACCCGCAGACGGGCGATACCCCCGTCGGGGTGCTGGTTGACCCGCAGGTGGGTGAGGCGCTGCTCCACCGAGACGGCGAAGCCGTTGGCCGCGTGGCCGCCGACGGGGGTGCGCGGGACGAGGGGCGTCCACTTCACGTCGTCGCCGAGCAGTTCCTCCGGGGACGGCGAGCCCGGCACGCAGGCGCCCTCCACCGACACGGCCTGCGGGTAGTTGCCACGGAAGTGCGCGGTGTCGACGACGATGCCCCGCACGACACCCGGGGCGCCGAGCCGCACCAGCGCCCAGTCGTGGTCGTCGGCGGCGGGCCAGGGGTGCCCGGCGCCGACGCCGCGGCGGCGGCGGGTCTCCCAGCCGTCCATGATCTTGCCCTTGTGCCCGAAACGCTCGGGGTCGAACTCGGCCCGTCCGGGGACGAGGAGGTTCTCCCGCTGGGCGAAGAACTCGTCGTTGGCGGCGATGACACCGGCGCCGAGCCGTCGGTCGGCGAGGTTGACGTGGTGGGTGAAGGGGAAGTCGGCGGTGCGGTAGTCCGCGTAGGGGTCGCCGCCTCCGTAGGGGTTCGCGTCGCCGGTGAAGCCGGGGGTCGCCGTCACGGTGATCAGGTGGTCCTTTCGGGAGTCGGCCGCCCCGGGGGCGGGGGTCAGTGGGTACGGTCCAGCAGCCGGCCCGCCGGCTCGGCGAACTCGCCGTCCGCGTGCACGCGTTCGCCGCGCAGCCAGGTGGACTTCACGACCCCGGTCAGGGTCCGGCCCGCGTACGCGGTGACGCGGTTGCGGTGCTGGAGGGCGGCCGGGTCGACGGTGAAGGCCTCGTCGGGGGCGAGTACGGCGAAGTCGGCGTCGTGCCCCGGTGCGATGGCACCCTTGCGGCCGTCCAGGCCCACCAGGGCGGCCGTCCGCGCCGACATCCAGCGCACGACGTCCTCCAGGCCGTGTCCACGTCGGCGGGCCTCGGTCCATACGGCGGCCAGGCTGAGCTGGAGGCCGGAGATGCCGCCCCAGGCGGTGGCGAAGTCGCCGGTCTTGAGGTCGGCCGTCGAGGGCGAGTGGTCGGTGACCACGCAGTCGATGGTGCCGTCGGCCAGCGCCTGCCAGAGCAGGTCCTGGTTCGCGGCCTCCCGGATGGGCGGGCAGCACTTGAACTCGCTGGCGCCGTCGGGGACCTCCTCGGCGGTCAGGGTCAGGTAGTGCGGGCACGTCTCCACCGTGACGCGCACTCCGTCGGCCTTGGCGGCGGCGAGCAGGGGCAGGGCGTCGCTGGAGGACAGGTGCAGCACGTGCACGCGCGCGTGGAGGCGTTTCGCCTGCGCCAGCAGGGTCGCGATGGCGCTGTCCTCGGCTCCGCGCGGGCGGGAGGCGAGGAAGTCGGCGTACCGGGGGCCGCCGTGCTGCGGGGCGGCGGCCAGCTGGTGCGGGTCCTCGGCGTGCACGATCAGCAGGCCGCCGAAGCCGGCGATCTCGGCCAGTGAGCGGGCCAGCTGCTCCTGGTCGAGGTGCGGGAACTCGTCCACGCCCGACGGCGACAGGAACGCCTTGAAGCCGAAGACTCCGGCGTCGTGCAGTGGCCGCAGGTCCGCGACATTGCCGGGCAGGGCGCCGCCCCAGAAGCCGACGTCGATGTGCGCCTTGTCGGCGGCGACCCGCCGTTTCGTACGGAGGTGATCGACCGTCGTGGTCGGCGGGAGGGAGTTGAGCGGCATGTCGACGAGGGTGGTGATGCCGCCGGCGGCCGCGGCGCGGGTGGCGGTCCAGAAGCCCTCCCACTCTGCGCGGCCGGGGTCGTTGACGTGTACGTGGGTGTCGACCAGGCCGGGCAGCAGGACGTGGTCGCCGAGGTCCTCCAGACGGGCCGACGCGGGGACTTCGGTGTCGTACGGCAGTACGGCGGTGATCGTCCCGGCGGTGACCGCGACCGAGGCGGCTCGCGTACCCTCCGGGGTGATGACGCGCGTCGAGCGCAGCACCAGTTCGGCGTCGGACACCCGGACCCCTTTCCGCGATGTTGCTTCAACGTTCTGTTGAAGGAGTTTTCACTCCCGTCTCCGTGCCGTCAAGAGGCACACTTTCCACGGTGCACCCGCCGCCACCCGTAGTCGTCGGTCTAGACGTTTCCGCCAGGCGGAATTAGAATTCCGCCAGATAGAAACACAGCCCCTGGGTAGCACCTGCATTCCCCGAAAGGAAACGCGCCGTGCCGACGTCCAGCGCCAGCTCCGCCGACTCCGCCAGGTCCGGCGGGGTCCAGTCCCTGGAGCGCGCCTTCGACCTGCTGGAGCGGATGGCCGACGCGGGCGGCGAGGTGGGCCTCAGTGAGCTGTCCGCGAGCAGCGGGCTGCCCCTGCCGACCATCCACCGCCTGATGCGCACCCTGGTGGCCTGCGGCTATGTACGGCAACAGCCGAACCGCCGGTACGCACTCGGCCCGCGCCTGATCCGGCTCGGCGAGTCCGCCTCCCGGCTGCTCGGCACCTGGGCCCGCCCCTATCTGGCCCGCCTGGTCGAGGAGACCGGCGAGACGGCGAACATGGCCCTGCTGGACGGCGACGAGATCGTCTATGTCGCCCAGGTGCCCTCCAAGCACTCGATGCGCATGTTCACCGAGGTCGGCCGGCGGGTCCTGCCGCACTCCACGGGTGTCGGCAAGGCACTGCTGGCCGACGTCCCCGACGACGAGGTACGCGCCCTGCTGTCCCGCACCGGCATGCCTGCCGCGACGGAGAAGACGATCACCACGCCGGACGGCTTCCTGGCCGCGCTGGCGGAGGTGCGCCACCTCGGATACGCCGTGGACGACAGCGAGCAGGAGATCGGCGTCCGCTGCCTCGCCGTCTCGGTGCCCGACTCCCCCACGGCCGCCGCACTCTCGATCTCCGGCCCGGCGGGCCGCGTCACGGAGTCCGCCACGGACCGGATCGTCCCGATCCTCCAGCAGGTCGCGGCGGAACTGTCGCAGTCATTGGCGAACTCGGGCGGCTGAGCGGCCGGGCCTCAGGGGGCCTTCAACGCACACCGCGACACCGCAGCTCAGCGACGCGGCGGCTCGCCGAACAGATCCACCGCGTCACGGACGCCCGACAGGCCGCGGGCCAGCGCGCTGACGGAGCCGATCGCGCCCGCGATCAGGAGCAGGGAGCGGCGCAGGCGGGGTATCTCGGGGACGCCGGTCACGGCCATCGCGGCGAGCGCCGCCAGTTCGTCCTCGGCGATGACCCGGTCCGGGAAGTCCGCGGGGTGCGCGGCGAGTTCGCGGCGCAGCCGGGACACCGCGGACCGCAGTTCCGCCACCCTCGGATCCTCGTCGCTGTCGGTCAATGACCTCTGCCCCAAGCTCCGCAACACAGCCCTCCCCCGGGCACGCCCAGTTGGAACGCGGGCCAGTAAACGCCACCCGGCACGGGGTGCGCCACACCACGGGCCGAAATTCAGGCCATCGAGAAGGGGCGTTCCGCTTCACGTCCGGTATGCAGGACGCATGACGGACAACCAAGGCGGGATCACCGGCCTGCTCCTCGCCGCGGGCGGCGGCAGACGGCTCGGCGGACGCCCGAAGGCGCTGCTCGAACACCGGGGGCGGTTGCTGGTCGAGCACGCGGCCGCGGTGCTGCGTACGGCCGGCTGCGACCGCGTCCATGTGGTGCTGGGCGCGAGCGCGGAGGAGGTCCGGCGGCGGGCGGACCTCGGCGGCTGCGTCCTCGTGGACAATCCCGACTGGTCCGAGGGCATGGGTTCCTCTCTCCGGGCCGGTCTCGACTCCCTCTCCGGCACGGGCGCGGCCGCGGCCCTGGTCTCGCTGGTCGACCAGCCCGGCATCGGCCCCGAGGCGGTCGCCCGGGTGCTCGCCGCCCACACGGACGAGCGGTCGCTGGTCTGCGCCGCCTACGACGGCACACGCGGGCATCCCGTCCTGTTCGGCTCGGCCCACTGGGCGGGCATCTCCTCGTCCGCGACCGGGGACCGGGGCGCCCGCGCCTATCTGAAGGCGCACGAGCGGGAGATCCGTCTCGTCGAGTGCGCGGATGTGGCCGAACCGTACGACATCGACACCGCCGAGGACCTGACCCACCTCGAGTGAGCGGGGTGGCACTCGGCGCCACTCTGCGCCGGCTTGCCTCGACCCGGAGAATCTCGACGTCAACAATCCATTGAAGTTCCACAATGAGGAAACTAGTATCCACTGATCAGAAGCACTCCGCTGCCCTCCGGGCGCTCACAGCCCGCCGGGCCCCCGACCGGAACGACTGGCACCCGGTGCCACCGCTGAAGGAAGTGACAGCTGATGTCCGCACCAGCGCCGTCTCCGCTGGCCATCGTCGACGCCGAGCCCCTGCCCCGGCAGGAGGAGGTCCTCACCGAGGCGGCGCTCGCCTTCGTGGCCGAGCTGCACCGGCGGTTCACACCCCGCCGTGACGAACTCCTCGTACGCCGCGCCGAGCGCCGCGCCGAGATCGCCCGCACCTCCACGCTCGACTTCCTCCCGGAGACCGCCGCGATCCGCGCCGACGACACCTGGAAGGTCGCCCCGGCACCCGCCGCGCTCGACGACCGCCGGGTCGAGATCACCGGTCCCACCGACCGCAAGATGACGATCAACGCGCTCAACTCGGGCGCCCGGGTCTGGCTCGCCGACTTCGAGGACGCCTCCGCACCCACCTGGGAGAACGTCGTCCTCGGCCAGGTCAACCTGATGGACGCCTACAGCCGGAACATCGACTTCACCGACCCCGTCTCCGGCAAGTCGTACGCCCTCAAGCCCGACGAGCAGCTCGCCACCGTCGTCATGCGCCCCCGCGGCTGGCATCTGAACGAGCGTCACCTCGTGGACGAGCACGGCACCCCGGTCCCCGGCGGCCTGGTCGACTTCGGCCTGTACTTCTTCCACAACGCCCGGCGGCTGCTCGACCTCGGCAAGGGCCCGTACTTCTACCTCCCGAAGACCGAGTCACACCTCGAAGCCCGCCTGTGGAACGACGTGTTCGTGTTCGCCCAGGAGTACGTCGGCATCCCGCAGGGCACCATCCGCGCCACCGTCCTGATCGAGACGATCACGGCCGCGTACGAGATGGAGGAGATTCTCTACGAACTGCGCGAGCACGCCTCCGGACTGAACGCGGGCCGCTGGGACTACCTGTTCTCCATCGTCAAGAACTTCCGTGACGGCGGCGCCAAGTTCGTACTGCCGGACCGCAACGCGGTCACGATGACCGCCCCGTTCATGCGCGCGTACACCGAACTGCTCGTCCGCACCTGCCACAAGCGCGGCGCGCACGCGATCGGCGGCATGGCGGCGTTCATCCCGTCGCGCCGCGACGAGGAGGTCAACCGGGTCGCCTTCGAGAAGGTGAAGGCGGACAAGGACCGTGAGGCGGACGACGGCTTCGACGGCTCCTGGGTCGCCCACCCCGACCTGGTCCCGATCGCCATGGAGTCCTTCGACCGGGTCCTCGGCGAGAAGCCCAACCAGAAGGACCGGCTGCGCGAGGACGTCCACGTCGAGGCCGCCGACCTGATCGCGGTCGACTCGCTCGAAGCCCGGCCCACCTACCCGGGGCTGGTCAACGCCGTCCAGGTCGGCATCCGTTACATCGAGGCGTGGCTGCGCGGGCTCGGCGCGGTCGCCATCTTCAACCTCATGGAGGACGCGGCGACCGCGGAGATCTCCCGGTCGCAGATCTGGCAGTGGATCAACGCGGGCGTCGAGTTCGAGAACGGCGAGAAGGCGACCCCGGAGCTGGCCCGCAAGGTGGCCGCGGAGGAACTGTCGAACATCCGCGAGGAGATCGGCGAGGACGCCTTCACCTCGGGCCACTGGCAGCAGGCCCATGACCTGCTGCTCCAGGTGGCTCTGGACGAGGACTACGCGGACTTCCTGACACTGCCCGCGTACGAGCGGCTCACCGGCTGAGCGTCACCGGCACCTCACTTGTCCGAGTGGCCCAGGGACTTCCCCGGGGCCACTCGGTCACGTACGGCCCGCTTCACGGCCGTGGGCTCCGGGAAGCCCTGCTCCCGGCGGTCCCAGACCACCTCGTCACCGACGCGGACCACGAAGACCCCGCCCTTGCCGGGCCTTAGGGACAGCTCGGTCAGCTCCTTCTCGAAGGTGGTCAGCAACTCCTGTGCCAGCCAGGCGGCGCGCGGCAGCCAGCGGCACTGGGTGCAGTACTCGATCTCCACCCGCCGTGTCTCCGTCGTACCGGTACCGGTCATCCGAGGTGCACCGACCAATCCTGTTCCGCCGCCGGTTTGCCGTGCAGGTCGGGGACCTGCTGAAGCCATTTCGGCCGGCCCTGCCGGGTACGCGCCGCGCGGAGCGCCTCCTCGGCGGCGAGTTCCTCCCGGCTCGGGAAGTCGGCGGGGAGCCAGGCCGCGGACGCGGCGGCGCGCGCGTGGAGGTGGTCCACGTACGCGGCACGGACCTCGTCCGGCGTCGCGAACCCCTCCTCACCGGCCAGCCAGGCGTCCGGGACCTCGGCGACGATCCCCTCCAGCAGTTCCCGCGTCACCTTGGGCGCGAGCTCGGCGTCGGCCGCCCGCACGTCGGGCGCGTAGTGACCGAGGGCGTGGTGACGGCTGTCGTACGCCTTCGCCGGATCCGAGGCTCCCCAGCGGTGGTGGAAGACGAGCGCCGCGCCGTGGTCGATGAGCCACAGCCGGGGCGGCACGACACCGAGGGTCGGCCACACCATCAGGTTGGAGCTGTGCACCGTGCGGTCGACGTTCACGGTCAGCGCGTCGAGCCAGACAATCCGGCCCGCCTCCACCGGATCGACACGGAACTCCTTCGCTACCTCCGGTGTGAAGTCCTTCGCCCCCGGCAGATGGTCCATGCCGAGATTCAGCCCCTCGCTGGCCGCGTGCAGATCCCGCACCTCCCGGTGCGGCTCCGCGTCGGCGATCACCGGGTCGAAGTGCACCAGGACCAGTTCGGGAAAGCGCAGCCCCAGCGCCCGCGCCAGCTCCCCCACGATCACCTCGGCCACCAGTGCCTTGCGCCCCTGCGCCGACCCGGTGAACTTCACGACGTACGTCCCGAGGTCATCGGCCTCGACAACACCGGGAACGGAGCCACCGGAGCGCAGCGGGGCGACGTAGCGGGTCGCGGTGACCTCCCGCAGCATGGTTCCCCCTTGCATCGGCCGAGCACCTGAAGTGCCCATGGTAACCGGGCGTGACAGCCGGGGGCGGTGGAGACCGTGGTGCCGTCGGCGATGGTGAAGGCAGTCGTGGCGGACCCGCCCTCGCGCACGCTCAGGAATCCGTGCCCGTCGTCGCCAGTGGGTTGCGCAGTGGCAGATAGCGGGCGTCGGCGCCGTCCGCGCCGGTCCAGCGGAGCAGCAGGTTCGTCTTGCCGGGCAGGGTGGGTGAAGTGAGCAGGGCGGTGATCTCCGGGAGAGCGGAGTGGCGGGCCAGTTCACGGCGGGCCGCGGGCCAGGGGTCCAGCCCCGGGTGGCGCTCGGCGAGCCGCGCGGCGATCTCGGTGAGGTGGTTGGCGACCAGGCAGTACACCAGGCGTTCCCAGCCTGCGGCCCGGTCCACGTCTCCCACCAGCTTGACGCCCTCGGCGTCCCGGAACAGCGCCTGTACGGGGGTCCCGCCGGCGTCCACGGCGATCAGGGAGTTCTGGAGGTGTGCCTCCAGTACGACGCCGTGGTCCGCGAAGGCCGTGAGGACCGGGGGCACCACCTGGCGCAGATACGCCTCCCACCAGGCGCCGGGGTCGGCCGTGGCGGCGAGCGGGTCGCCGTCGAAGCCCTCCGCCAGACCGGCGCAGAGCAGCGGGGTCGCTCCCGGCAGGAGGTGGTCGCGCAGTCCGTCGCGGACGAGGACGGCGAGTTCCTCGAAGGCGAAGTCGGCGGTGCGGTAGCCGCGGTCGCCCAGCCAGGCAGCGGGCCTGCCCATCGTGGCGAAGGCCCGGGTGGCGGCCGCGTTGGTGCGGCGCAGTCTCAGCAGGTCGTGGCGCCACAGCCGGCGGATGTCGTTGGTGATGCGCACATCCAGGCTGAACTTCAGGAAGACGTCGGCGAGCGGCTCGTACAGGGTGCGGATCGCGGCCGTGGGCCAGGCCTCGAACCCGGTCGTGCCCAGCCGTACCAGGCGGCCGTCCGCGAAGGCGGGGGCGAGGTCGGGGCCGACCAGACCGAGCTGCCAGGGGTGCGCGGGCAGCAGCCGGTAGCCGGGCGGGGCGGCGCCGAGGGCGTCCAGCGCGCCGGTGTCGCCCTCCTCGGCCACGCAGTCCTCGCGCACGCCGAGCAGCACCAGCGGGAACCGGGCGTGCGCCTCGGGGGCGTACGGCAGCCAGCCCGCGACGGGGCCGCCGCCCCGGGCCTTGGGGGCGGGATGGTGGGGATGGCCGGTGATCAGGGACTGCTCGGAGCGCAGATACGGGTCGTCGGGTGCCGTCGCCCGGGCGCGCGCGGTGAGCAGCGCGGCGACCGCGTCCCGGCTGTCGGTCATCTCGATCGGCAGCTCGTCGTTGGACACCCCGGTGTGCCGGCGCAGCTCGTCGGCGACCAGTTTGACCAGGTCGGTGTGGCCGAGGAGCTGCCAGGCGCCCTCCATGTGCAGTTCGGGGCGGGTGGGCCGGCGGCCGCCGCGCACGCGCAGCAGGCGGCCGCCGCCCGGCAGCCGGTACACCCTCGGCTCCCCGGGCTCCCCGGGCCCGGGGAGCGGCTGGGCGACCTCCCGCAGCAGGCAGTTGAGCAGGGGGGCTGCCGCGTACGCGTCGGCGCGTCGGCCGATGTCGTCGCTGGGGGGCTTGAGATCCACGCGATCCACTTCGTTCTGTTGCGTCCACACGGGTTCGCACGGGGGTTCTTGCGTGCGAACGGTCCGATGGTGATCAGTATGTCTGTCGACCGTGGCATTCGTGACCGTCCCGTTCCGTACCCCGAGGAGCCCCGCCGTGCACCGTCCCCCCACTGTCGAGGAGCAGGTCGCCGCCGAATTGGCCGAGATCCGGCCCGGCCTGGTGGCCCGGTACTCGGCCGAGCTGCCGGGCGCCCGGTCGGCCGTGCTGAGCCGGCTGTGGCGGGCGCTGGCCCATGAGCCACTGCCGTGGATCGCCCGTCGCGGGCCGGACGGGCGGGGTGGGCCGGACGGGCCGGGCCTCGCGCTGTGGCTCGGCGACGGGCGGGTGCTGCGTGGCCCGCGCGCGGACCCGTATGCGACGGGCGACTACGTCCGGGTCGTAGACCTCGACGGCGAGTCGTACGACGACGCCGCCCGTCTGATGACGGATCTCGCGGTGCCGCACTCCGCGGGTTACGCGGCGGAACTCGCCCACAGCACCGCCTCGTTGGCGCTGTCGCGGGCGGGCCGGCCGACCGGGCCGCAGGAGTGGCCGACGAGGGACTGGAGGTGGGAGCAGCGGGTGGCCGACGGGCATCCGTTCCACCCCAACTGCCGTTCCCGTCCCGGCTTCTCGGTGGCGGAACAGCTCGCGTACGGACCGGAGCACGGACCGGTGGTGGAGCTGCGGTCGGTCCCGGTACGGCGGGAGGAGTGCCTGGTGACGGGTTCCTGGCCGGAGGAGACCGGGGACGGCGGGCGGCTGCTGATCCCGGTGCACCCCTGGCAGGCGGAGCACGTCCTCAAGACGGCCGGTGAGCCCTGGCGGTCGGCGCATCCCCTGATGTCCCTGCGCACGCTGGCACTGCCGGAGGACGGGCCGCATGTGAAGACGGCGCTCAGCACTCGCCTCACCTCGTCGGTGCGGGACATCTCCGAGTACTCGGTCGGGGTGTCCGCGGCCCTGTCGTCGTTCGCGGAGGACCTTGCGGCCCGTACGGACGGGCTGCTGCACATCACGCGCACGCTGGGCGCGGTGACCGCGCACTCCCCGGATCTGGCCGCCGTACTGCGCGAGTCGCCGCGCCAGTACGCGGCGCCGGACGAGCTCGCGCTGCCGGTCGGGGCACTGGCCACCACGGACCTGCCCGACTCCCCCGCCTGGCTGGCCGAGTTCACCCGGCTCGCGCTCACGGTCGGGCTGCGCCTGCTGGACCTGGGGGTGGCACTGGAGGCGCACGGCCAGAACCTGCTCGTGGTGCTCTCCGCAACGGGTGCGCCGCTGCGGCTGGTCTACCGCGACCTGGCCGATATCAGGGTCAGCCCCGCCCGTCTGGCCCGACACGCCATCGCGCCGCCCGCGCTGACGGGCCGTCTGGTCACGGACGACGAGACCGCACTGCGCCGCAAACTGTTCGGCTCCCTGGTGGCGGGTGCGCTGGCGGGTACGGCGGGTTCGGGCGCCGCGCTCGGGGCTGCGCTGGAGACGGTCGTACGGGATCTGCCGCGCACGGACGACCTGCGGGCGCTGTGTGCGGAGCCGCTGCCCGCGAAGGCGCTGACGCTGATGCGGCTGTCGCCGCAGACGCCCGGTGACCAGTGGTTCGGGCTGCCGAACCCGCTCGTTTTGGAGCCCGGCACCTCTGATCAATAGGATCCGCCGATGATCAGAACACAACGGCTGGCGGCGGGCGTCTGCGCTCTGCTCGCCGCCCTGACGGCCGGGATCGCGTTCCCCGCCGGAGCGGCCGCCGACGAGACGGAACCGGCCGCTCCGAAGGTGGAACTCGTGCTGGATGTCAGCGGTTCCATGCGGGCGAACGACATGGACGGCGGGTCGCGGATGGCCGCGGCGAAGCAGGCGTTCAACGAGGTGCTCGACGCGACGCCCGAGGAGGTCCAGCTCGGGATCCGGACCCTCGGCGCCAACTACCGCGGCAACGACCGGAAGACGGGCTGCAAGGACACGGCACAGCTGTACCCGGTCAGCAAGCTGAACCGCACCGAGGCCAAGACCGCGGTCGCCACGCTGACGCCGACCGGCTGGACGCCCATCGGTCCCGCGCTGCTGAAGGCGGCCGGAGACCTGAACGGCGGTGACGGCACTCGCCGTATCGTCCTGATCAGCGACGGCGAGGACACCTGCCAGCCGCTGGACCCGTGCGAGGTGGCCCGGGAGATAGCGGCCAAGGGCATCGGGCTGACCATCGACACCCTGGGCCTGGTGCCCGACGCCAAGACCCGCGCCCAGCTCAGCTGCATCGCCGACGCGACCGGCGGCACCTACACCGATGTCCGCCACAAGGAGGAACTGTCGGACCGGGTGGGCGAGTTGGTGGACCGCGCGGCCGACCCGGTGGTGACCCCGGTGGCGACCGAGGGGACGGACCGCTGCGAGGCGGCGCCGGCTCTCAAGTCGGGGCTGTACACCGACCGCGAGGAGTTCGGGCAGCAGCGCTGGTACAAGGTGGACGTCAAGCCCGGTCAGGAGCTGCGCGCCTCGGTGAGCGTGGCGGACGACCGGGCCGTCAGTCCGAACTACGGGGTGCTGCTGCGAGCGGTGACCGTGCACGGGCGTGAGATCGTGCGCGGCGAGGCCGCGGGCACCGGGCGCACGGATGCCGTCTCCACCGGTCTGCGCTATCCGAAGCAGGAGAGCAACGACGACGAGGCGGCCGCGGAGACCGTGTGCCTCCAGGTCACTCAGTCGTTCTCGGCGGCGGCCGGCGTGAAGACCACGCCGGGCCTGCCGCTGGAACTGACCGTCGACGTCGTGGACGGCCCGTCCGGCCACCACGACGTGGCCGCCTTCGGCCTCGGCCGTGGCTGGTGGCTGCTCGGCGCGCTGGTGCTGACCGGCTTTGTCGCGGGTCTGCTGTGGGGCTGGGTGTCGCGCTGGCGGATCGCTGTCTGGAGGACGAACTGATGCGAATCACACGTGTGTTGGGTGCCGCACTGCTGGCGCTCGGACTGGCCGCCTGGCCCGCCGCCGCCGACTCCTCGCCTTCGCCCTCGGGCTCGCCGAACTCCTCCTCCGACGACTCGGCACCCACCCGGGCGGGCACCTCCTTCCGTACGGCGACGGAGATCGAGCAGGGGCAGCAGGCCACCGCCTCCGCCTCCACCGGTGACTATCTGTACTGGTCGTTCCCCGCGGACACCGGGCAGCGTCCCACCGTCAAGGCGACGGTGAAGCTCCCGGACGCACACGGCTCCCAGACCTGGCAGCTCGATGTGTACGACGGGCTGCGCCGTCACCAGTCCTGCCAGTACGGCGCAGCGACCCGCACCGCCGGACAGGGCGCCGCCCCGGTCGAGTTGGCCTGTGTGCTGCGCACCGTGCGCGGCTGGTCCGAGCCGTGGTCGAGCGACCCGCTGCCCGGCACGTACTACGTCCGGCTGACGGTCGTGAACCTCGGCGCCGCCGATCTCGGCAAGCCGGTCGGTGCCGAAGTGCGCGTCGACTCCAAGGACATCGGCGGCGCCGAGGCGGTGGACGGCTCGCTGGGCAAGCCGCTCGTCCCCGGGATCGCCGCCAAGTCCGCCGAGGAGAAGGACGGTTCCAAGGCCGCAGTGCTGTCCAGCTTCGGCGAGGACGACGGCTGGTCCTCCGGCTGGTGGTCCGACCGCTGGGTGTGGACCGCGATCGGCGGCGTGCTCGCCGCACTCGCCGGCATCGGCGGCTACGCCCTGACCCGCGGCAACGGCCGACCGTCACGGATACCGCCGGGCGCCTGACCCCGCCTCACCGCCTCACCGAAGGGCCCGCCGCGTGGACACGCGGCGGGCCCTTCGCCGTACACCCCTCGGGCAGCGCGATGGCGATCGCCCTCACCCCTCGCGCAGGGCCTTGGCGATCTCGCCCTCACCCGCCACCGTCACCCGACCGGCCCGGATCGCGTCCGCGAGCGTCAACTCGCCCCGGACCAAGGCCTCGCAGGTCTCCGTGTCCAGTGCCAGCCTCGCGTCCGCCTCGCCCGGCGCGGGTCCGTCGCCGTAGACCGGGGTGCCCTCGGCGCCGACGCGGAGATGGAAGTCCCCCTCCTCCAGACTGACTTCGACAACACCCTCGCCATCCAGCGCGCGCAGCAGCGGCAGCGCGAACCAGTGGGCCCGTACGGCGTCGGTTGGGCGCCGCTCGCCCACCTCGGCCTCGCCCCACTCACCCAGCGCCTGGAGCACGGGGAGCAACTCACGTCCGCGCCGGGTGAGTTCGTAGACGAACACCGCGCCCGGCGGCGGCAGCCGACGTCGGACCGCGACACCGTCCCGTTCCATGTCCTTCAGCCGCGAGGCGAGTACGTCCGTGCTGACTCCGGGCAGGTCCGCGTGCAGGTCCGTGTATCGGCGGGGACCGGCGAGAAGCTCGCGGACGATCAGCAGGGTCCAGCGGTCGCCGACGAGGTCGAGTGCGCGGGCTGCGGAGCAGTACTGGTCGTAGCTTCGGCGAGGTGACATGCGACGCAGTCTAGACGCGTTGTTGGACTTTCCAAGCTCCAGCTTGGTAAAACCAAGCATCACCAGTTTCCGGAGGGGCGCATGGAGTTCCGGCAGTCGAACAAGCTCAGCGAGGTCTGCTACGAGATCCGCGGCCCGGTGATCGAGCACGCCAACGCACTGGAGGAGGCGGGGCACAGCGTGCTGCGCCTGAACACCGGCAACCCGGCGCTGTTCGGCTTCGAGGCGCCGGAGGAGATCCTCCAGGACATGATCCGGATGCTGCCGCAGTCCCACGGCTACACGGACTCGCGCGGCATCCTCTCCGCCCGCCGGGCGGTGGCCCAGCGCTACCAGACCCTGGGCCTGGAGGTCGGCGTGGACGACGTCTTCCTCGGCAACGGCGTCTCGGAACTGGTCTCGATGGCCGTACAGGCGCTGGTGGAGGACGGCGACGAAATCCTCGTCCCGGCGCCGGACTTCCCGCTGTGGACCGCGGTCACCACGCTCGCGGGCGGCAAGGCGGTGCACTACAGGTGCGACGAGCAGGCCGACTGGAACCCGGACCTGGCCGACATGGCGTCGAAGATCACCGACCGCACCAAGGCCGTCGTCATCATCAACCCGAACAACCCCACCGGCGCGGTCTACCCGAAGGAGGTCGTCGAGGGCATCCTCGACCTCGCCCGCCGCCACGGCCTGATGGTCTTCGCCGACGAGATCTACGACCAGATCCTGTACGACGACGCCGTCCACCATTCGGCCGCCGCGCTCGCCCCCGACCTGGTCGTCCTGACCTTCTGCGGCCTGTCGAAGACCTACCGGGTGGCGGGCTTCCGCTCCGGCTGGCTGGTCGTCACGGGCCCGAAGCAGCACGCGAAGGACTACCTGGAGGGCCTGACCATGCTCGCCTCCATGCGCCTGTGCGCCAACGCGCCCGCCCAGTACGCCATTCAGGCGGCCCTCGGCGGCCGCCAGTCCATCCACGAACTCACCGCGCCGGGCGGCAGGTTGCGCGAGCAACGCGACGTCGCCTGGCAGAAGCTCAACGACATCCCCGGCGTGACGTGCGTGAAACCCAAGGGCTCGCTGTACGCGTTCCCGCGCCTCGACCCCAAGGTGCACAAGATCCACGACGACGAGAGGTTCGTCCTGGACCTGCTGCTGCGGGAGAAGATCCAGGTCGTCCAGGGCACCGGCTTCAACTGGCCGGAACCCGACCACTTCCGCATCCTGACCCTCCCCCACGCGGACGACCTGGAAGCGGCGATCGGACGGATCGGGCGGTTCCTCAGCGGCTATCGGCAGTGACCGCCACGTGTCCCGCCGTCGGCGCGGGCCGTACCCGGCAGCGGGCTCGGCCGTCCGGCCCAGTCCGCCCTGCGACCCGCCGGTACGGTGTGTCACCGTGCTGACAGGCGAATGGGAAGGGCGCGAGCGTGGCTGACATCATTCTCGTCCGGCATGGTGAGACCGAGTGGTCGCGGTCCGGGCAACACACCAGCTGGACGGACCTGCCGCTCACCGAGCACGGGCGGGATCAGGCGCGCGGGCTCACGCCCCTGATCCGCTCCCGGCAGATCGGGGCCGCCTTCGTCAGCCCGCTCAAGCGGGCGTGCGAGACCGCCGAGCTGATCGGCATGGCCGACGCCCGGGTCAACGCCGACCTGCGCGAATGGGACTACGGCGGCTACGAGGGCGTGACGACCGCCGAGATCCAGCGCACCCGGCCCGGCTGGTTCCTGTTCACGGACGGGGTCGCGGCAGGGCCGCCGGAGCACCCCGGGGAGACGCCGGAGCAGGTCGGAGAGCGCGCGGACCGTGTCCTGGCGAGGGTGGACGCGGCGATGGACGGTGTCGAGGGCGCCGCCCTGCTCATCGCGCACGGGCACTTCCTGCGCGTCCTCACCGCCCGCCGGCTCGGCCTGCCGCCGTCCCAGGGGGCCCTGTTCCAGCTGGCCACGGGAACCCTGTGCAGCCTGGGCACGGAGCACGAGCGTCCGGTGATCACGGGGTGGAACCTGCGGCCGCCGGGTTCACCGGAGTAGGCGGAGCAGCCGGACTGCCGGGACTGGCCGGAGCGGACGGGGTGGCCGGGGTGGCCGGGAGCGGACGAGGTGGACGAAGCGGGCGTTGTCGGTGCCGGGCCGTAGCCTTCTCGCGAGAAGGACGGAAAGTCCGTACGCCCGGAGGGAGCACGCCGTGACCCGACCGCCCACCGCCCCGCAGCGGCGTGTCATCGACACCGCCGATCCGGCCACCGGACGCCTGCGGGGCACGGAGGCGCAGCTCGCGGCGCTGGTGAAGCGAGGCCTGGCCTTCCGGCATCCACGGCCGCCGCACGACCACTTCCTGACACCGGCGGGGCACCGGATACGCGAGGCGGCGCCGGAAAGCGCCGCCGACCCTGTGGAGCCCTCGGAGTCCCCGGAATCCCTGCGCCCCCCGGAATCCTCCTCCCCCGCCGTCGGCGTGTTCGCCGCCCGCGTCGGCGGCGAGGTGCCGGGGAGCACCACCCCCGCCCGGCTGCGCGAGGTCCGTACCGCCTGGGAGGGACTGCTGGAGCTGCGCCGGATGACCAACCGGGACGGGGCGACGGACCGTCCGTGCGGCTGGGAGCGTACGCATCTGGTACCGGCCGCGGCGCTCGCCCTGGAGTCCGCCGGGCACCGCCCCGCGAGCACGGACGAGGACGGCTACCGGGTGCGCGAGACCCCGCAGCCGGACGCGGTCGCCGTGTACGTCCCGGACGGCGAGACCCTGCGCGCGTGCGCGGCCACGCTGGCGGGGGCGGGCTGGCAGGCGGGCGAGTACACGGAGCCCCGGACCCGGGCGCGCTATCTGCTGGCGTCCCCGCGCCGGGTGTGAGGAGTCCGAGGGGAATTCAGGTGCGGACGCCGGCGTGCGCCTGCGATGCTGCGGTCCCGTGACCGGACGACGCGTGAGACCCAGCCGCTACATCTCCGTGGACATCGAGGCCGACGGCCCGATCCCGGGGCCGTTCTCCATGCTGAGCCTGGGTGCGGCCGTCGCCGGTACTCAGGACGCCGAGGGATTCACGGCCGCGGATCCCGAACAGCACACCTTCTACCGCGAGCTGAGGCCGATCAGCGCCGCGTTCGACCCGGAGGCACTGGCGGTGAGCGGACTCGACCGCGAACGGCTGACGGTCGAGGGAGCCGAACCGGGGCACGCGCTCGCCGAGTTCAGCGCCTGGGTGCGCGAGGTGAGCGCGGGCGCGCAGCCGGTGATGTGCGGCTATCCGGCTTCGTACGACTGGACGTTCCTGTACTGGTACCTGATCCGCTTCACCGGCGCGAGCCCTTTCGGTCACTCGGGCTGCCTGGACATGAAGACCCTGTACGCCACGAAGGCGGGCCTCCCGCTGCGAGCGGTGGCCAAGGGCAACATGCCCCGCCACCTCCTCTCGACACGCCCCCACACCCACCACGCCCTGGACGACGCCGTCGAGCAGGCAGAGTTGCTCGCCAACCTCATGGCGTGGCCGGGTCCCGGGACGACGCCAGGCGCATGACCTCGTGGGGCATCAGCAGGCCTATGCGTCCGCTCGTGGTCAGCGAGGCCGGTAGGCGGTGGCCAGCACGGAGACGGTGACCTGGTCGGGCAGGAGGCCGTCTTCGGTCAAGTCTGCACGGCACACATGGCGTGCGCTCGGCGTCATCGCCACCAGGTCCAGAGCATCAACCCTGCTCAGGGGCATGGAGTACTCCACCCGCCGAGTGACGGCAGCCTCGAAGAAGGGGTCCAGCGCCCGGTGCAGGCGCTGTTCCTTGGCCGGGTCGATCCCGACCGTCGCAGGCAACCGGCTGCGCAGCTCGGCCAAGTGCCGGCCAGTGGGACGGACCACGATCAGCCGACCGGTCGGGCGCAGCACGCGATGGAACTCTGCCGGGTTGCGCGGGGCGAACACGTCCAGCACGACGTCTGCCATCCCGTCGGCCAGCGGGAAGGGGCGGAAGACGTCCCAGGCCACTGCGGCGGCTCGGTCGTGGGCTCGGGCTGCCGAGCGCAGCGCGGGCACCGATGCGTCCAGACCCAGACCACGGGCGCCGGGGAACTGGTCGAGTACGCCGGCCAGGTAGTAGCCCGTGCCGCATCCCACGTCCACGACCGTGGCCTGTCCGGACACGGCGTCGGCCGCCAAGCGGGCCCCGACTTCGCGGATGGGCGCGTAGCTGCCGGTGGACAGGAATCGGTCCCGGGCCAGAACCATCGCTGCGTCGTCGCCGCTGGTGGCGCGGGTGCCCGTCAGCAGGCCGGCGTAGCCGTGGCGGGCGATGTCGAAGGTATGGCCCACCGGGCAACGCAGCGCGCCGCGTTCGGGGTGCAGATGACCCGTGCGGCACGTCGGGCAGCGCAGCAGGTCGAGGGACAGTTCGAGGGCAGGGGAAAGCGACACGGGCACGAGGCACTCCTGGCAAGGGTGAAGGGGGAAGAGACCGTGCCTGCACGCGCGCTCGGAGCGTCACTGCCTCAGGAAGGAACGGGCAGCGTCGGCAACGTGGTTCACGCAGCGGGCACACCAAGGAGGGCGACGCCGTCCGGCATCGCCCTCAAAGCCTTCCGATTACAGGAAGCAGCAGTGCGGGACGCTCATGAATGCCACGTCACGAGTCTACGTGAAGCCCAGTCGTTACCCGGAACCAGGGCCAGCAGACGCCGTCGCGGTGACCGTGCCGGGGCTCGCGTTTGTGTGCGTGCCCCGGCGACGGCCGCCGTGGACCCCGCTCGGTCCACCGCTGCCGGCCGGGAGCCGTCCCTCCCGGCCGGTGTTCTTGGGGGTCAGCCCCGCGCGGCGATGTCGGCCAGGCGGCGGGCCTCCGCGCGGGTGGCGCGGGCGATGGCGTCCTCGTCGGCGTGGAGCAGGCGGCCGTGTTCCACGACCGGTTCGCCGTTCACGAGGGACAGCGTGACCGGGGCCGCCGCGCCGAACACGAGGGCGGTCACCGGGTCGGCGATGGAGGCGTGGGCGAGGGTGTCCAGCTTCCAGAGCACCAGGTCGGCGAGCTTGCCCGGCTCCAGTGAGCCGATCTCGGCGGCACGGCCCAGCACCTGGGCGCCGCCGAACGTACCGAGACGCAGCGCCTGACGGGCGTTCAGGGCGGCCTCGCGGTGGACGCCGAGGCGGTTGATCAGCAGGGCGTTGCGCAGTTCGGTGTGGAGTTCGCCGGACTCGTTGGACGCCGTGCCGTCGACGCCGAGGCCGACCGGGACACCGGCCGCGAGCATGTCGGGGACGCGGGCGATGCCGGCCGCGAGGCGGGCGTTGGACGACGGACAGTGGGCGACACCCGTCCTGGTGCGGGCGAAGGCGGCGATGTCCGAGTCGTTCATGTGGACGCAGTGGGCCATCCACACGTCCTCGCCGAGCCAGCCGGTGGACTCGAAGTAGTCGGTCGGGCCCATGCCGAACAGCTCGTGGCAGAACTTCTCCTCCTCCACGGTCTCCGAACCGTGGGTGTGCAGGCGCACTCCGAGGTGGCGGGCCAGCTCGGCTCCCTGGCGCAGGAGGTCGGTGGAGACGGAGAACGGCGAGCAGGGGGCGACGGCCACCTGCGTCATCGCGCCGAACGAGGAGTCGTGGTGCTGCTTCACGGTCTCCTCGGTCGCGGCGAGGGCGCCATCCAGCGTCTCCACGGCGAAGTCCGGCGGGAGGCCGCCGTCCTTCTCGCTGCGGTCCATGGAGCCGCGGGCGAGGGTGAAGCGGACGCCCATGTCGCGGGCGGCTCCGATGATCGCGCCGGAGAGGTCGCCGGAGCCCTTCGGGAAGACGTAGTGGTGGTCCATCGCGGTGGTGACACCGCCACGGGCCATCATCGCGAGGGAGCCCTGAGCCGCCGCGCGGACCATCGGTTCGTCGATGCGCGCCCAGGTCGGGTACAGCGCGACCAGCCAGTTGAACAGGTTGTGGTCGGTGGCGAGGCCCCGGGTGATCCACTGGTAGAAGTGGTGATGGGTGTTGACCAGCCCGGGGGTGACCAGGTGCCCGGTGGCGTCGATACGGCGGTCCACGTTCGCGAGGCCGTCGGGGGCCGGGCCCGCGCCGAGCGACTCGATCCGGTTGCCCACGATGACGACATGGCCGCTGTCGTACTCGGTGTCGTCCGCGTCCACGGTCGCGATCGCACAGTTCTCGATGACGATGCGCCGGTCTGCTGCCATGGTTCGTCCCGTTCGGAGGAGTTCGGATGTCTCAGAGGTTGGTGAGGTCGACGGGGATCCGGGCCTCGCAGCCGTCCCGCAGGATGGTGGCCTCGATCAGGCCGTACGGGCGGTCGGCGGCGAAGTACACCTCGTTCTCGTTCTTCAGCCCGAAGGGCTTGAGGTCGACCAGGAAGTGGTGCTTGTTCGGCAGCGAGAAGCGGACCTCGTCGATCTCGGCGCGGTTGTTGATGATGCGCGCGCCCATCTGGTAGAGCGTCTGCTGGAGGGAGAGCGAGTAGGTCTCGGCGAAGGCCTGGAGCATGTGCTTCTTCACCTGCTCGTAGGACTTCTCCCAGTGGGGCGTCTTCTGCTCGTCGTCGTTCCAGCCGAAGCGCCAGCGGCCGGACACCTCGGTCGCGAGGATGCGGTCGTGGGCCTCGGGCAGCGTCGTGTACTTGTCCTTGACGTAGCCCCAGAACTCGGAGTTCGTCGAGTTCATCACGACGAGGTCCTTCAGGCCCGAGACAACCTCCCACGACGAGCCGTCGTAGGTGACCTGGGTCAGCCGGGTCTCCTGGCCCTTGCGGACGAAGGAGTGCTTGACCTCGTCGGCGCCGATGAACCGGGAGTTCGCCTCGGAGGTCTCGATGCGCTCCCAGCTGTACTCCTCGATGCGGATCCGGGCGCGCTGTATCGGCTCCTGCGAGGTGACGAAGTGCCGGGCGAGGTGGATGCCGAACTGCTCGGCCGACTCGATGCCGTACTCCTTGGCGAACGCGTACACCGTGTTCTTGGTGGTGTCCGTCGGCAGCACGTTGGCGTTCGAGCCGGAGTAGTGGACCTCGTCCATGTCGCCGGAGAGCGAGACGGAGACGTTGAGGTCCTTGATGTGGTGGGTGGCGCCGTCCCGCGTGATCTTGACGACCCGGTTCTCGGCCTTGCCGTACTGGTTCTGTCCCAGGATGGGCATGTCTGCTAGCTCCCTCGGTATACGGAGTAGCCGAACGGGTTGAGCAGCAGCGGCA
Organism: Streptomyces sp. NPDC086787; assembly: GCF_044745865.1. NCBI lineage: Bacteria > Bacillati > Actinomycetota > Actinomycetes > Kitasatosporales > Streptomycetaceae > Streptomyces > Streptomyces sp. NPDC086787. Next base: position 197,140 of record NZ_JBIVBC010000004.1, read on the forward strand.
CGTGGTAGTGCTCGCCCGGTACGACGGCGAACGTGATCGCCACCTCCGGGAAGAACACACCGGATCCGCTGTCCCGGTTCGCGGGGGCGTCCTGCTGCGCATCGGCTTGCTTCATCTCGAAGTACGGCTCGACGGCGAAGTCCAGCCGTACGTGGGTGGTTCCCGCCGGCAGCGCCGGCAGGTCCTTGCACCGCCCGTCCCCGTCGGTCGCGGAACCGCCGAGAGCCTGCCAGTCCGTGTCGCGGCCGGCGCGGGCGGCGAGCCGGACGGCTACGCCCTCGGCGGGTCGGCCGACGCTGGTGTCCAGGATGTGGGTGGACACGGAGGCGGTGGTGCTGCTGCTCATGCTGGTCTCAGTCCTGTTCGACGATACGGGCGAGACGGATACGGTTGATCTTGCCCAGTTCGGTGCGGACGATCTCGCGCTCCCGCTCCGGCGAGTTGCCGATCCGCTCCCTGACCGCGTCACGCATCTGCTCGCCGGTCCTCCCGGTGGCGCAGATGAGGAAGACATGCCCGAACCTGTCCTGGTAGGCCAGGTTCAGCTCCAGCATCTCGGCCCTGAGCTCCTCGGAGGCGTCCGCCATGCCCCGCTGCTCCCGGGCCGAGGCCGGGTCACCGGGCTTGGGGCGGCCGATCGGCGGGTGCCCGGCCATCGCCTCGGCGAGGTCGCCGGCGGTCAGCACGGCCATGGCGGCGTCGCTGGCACGGTAGAGGGCGTCGGCGGAGAGGTAGGGCCGGGCGGCGAGCAGGCGCTCGACCCATGCCCTGGAGGCGCATGCCTCGTGGAGCGCGACGTAGGCCGCGTGCTCCTCCAGGAGGTTGAACCGGGCCAGACCCGAGGGTGTGGCACCCGGGGGCGTGGAAGTCGACGTCACGGGAGCCTCCGTGGCCGCGAGGGCCTTCGTGCTGAACGGGCTGCCGTCAGCTAACGCCCTCCAGAAGACCCGCGTCAACACTTTGTTGAAAATTCCGTACCTTCGGGCCGGCCTCCGGGTCGGACTTCAGGTCGGACTTCAGGTCGGCCCACCTTGCCGTGCGGGTCAGCCCTGCTTGTCGCGGTTGAGGTAGTTGTACACCGTGAAGCGGCTCACCCCGAGGGCGCTCGCCACGGTCTCCACACCGTGCCGCACGGAGAAGGCGCCGCGCGCCTCCAGGACCCGTACGACCTCCTGCTTCGTCTTGCGGTCCAGCTCGGCCAGCGGTTTGCCCTGCCTGCGCTCCATGGCCGCCAGGATGTGGTCCAGCGAGTCGGCGAGCTGAGGCAGCCGCACGGCGACGACGTCGGCCCCCTCCCAGGAGAGCACGACGTCGTCGGGACCGGCCTCGTCCGGCGCCAGCAGCTCGCCGCCCATGGCGTCGACCAGCGGTTTCACCGCCGCGATGAAGGACTCGTCGCCGGTGCCGGTCACACGTCCTCCCCGACGACGTTGACCTGGAGCGAGATCCGGGTGGCACCGGCCTCCAGGGATCTGCGCAGCAGTGCGTCCACGGCGGTCAGTACGGCGTCCGCGCCGCCCTCGGCGGTGTTGCCGAACGGGCCGACGTCCACCGCGTCCAGCTGGGCCGTCTCGACGACCTCGCGCGCGACCAGCGCGTGTGCGGGTGCCCGGTCGAGATCGAAGGGTTCGGTGGTGAACTCCACGCGCAATCGCATCAGTGCCCCCAGGGTGCCGTTGTGACCTGCGTCCCGACCCTAGCCGACACCCGATTCCGCGCGATTCCCGACAGCCGGGAACGGTGCGAACGGTGCCTTGACAAGACCCGGAACCAGAGGCAGCCTTTCCATCAAGTAGAAATCATATTCCACAATACGGAAACTTCAGGAGCGTGGAAACCATGCCCAGGTTCAACGTCAACCTGTCGATCCTGTTCACGGAACTCCCGCTCCTGGAACGCCCCGCGGCGGCCGCCGCGGCCGGATTCGGGGCGGTCGAGCTGTGGTGGCCCTGGGTCGACACACCCACCCCGCAGCACTCGCAACTGACCGCCCTGAAGCGGGCCGTCGAGGACGCGGGCGTACGGCTCACCGGCCTGAACTTCTACGCCGGACGGCTGCCCGGTCCGGACCGGGGCGCCCTGTCGCTGCCCGGCGCGGAGTCGGAGCGGTTCCGGGCCAACGTCGACGTGGCCGCGGAGTTCGCCGGATCGCTCGGCTGTACGGCGCTCAACGCCCTGTACGGCAACCGGGCCGAGGGCGTCGACCCGGCCGAGCAGGACGCGCTGGCCCTGGAGAACCTGGTCCTCGCGGCCCGCGCCGCCGACCGGATCGGCGCGACCCTGCTGATCGAGGCGCTGAACCGGCCCGAGTCGCCGCGGTATCCGCTGGTGAGCGCCCCCGCCGCGGTCGAGGTCGTGGACCGGGTGAACGAGGCCTCCGGGCTGGGCAACGCGCGCTTCCTGATGGACCTTTACCACCTGTCCATGAACGGCGAGGACCTGCCGTCGGTCATCGAGCGGTACACGGCGCGGACCGGCCACGTGCAGATCGCCGACAACCCGGGCCGCGGCGCCCCAGGAACCGGCTCGCTCCCGCTCATGGACCTGCTCGGACAGCTGACCAGGGCTGGTTACGACGGCTGGGTGGGCCTGGAGTACAAGCCCGGCGACCGCCCGAGCGCCGAGGCGTTCGACTGGCTGCCGACGGAGTCGCGCGCCGCCCGCTGATCCCACCACCGACGCACCGAGAGGCACCCCACCATGACCACCCTTCCCAAGATCGCCTGGATAGGCCTCGGCATCATGGGCTCCCCCATGTCGGAGAACCTGATCAAGGCGGGCTACGACGTCACCGGTTTCACCCTGGAGCGGGCCAAGCTGGACCGTCTGACCGCCGCGGGCGGCACCGCCGCCGGCTCGGTCGCCGACGCCGTGCGGAACGCCGACGTGATCATCACCATGGTGCCCGCGTCCCCGCAGGTCGAGGCGGTCGCCTACGGCCCGGACGGCATCCTGGAGAACGCGCGCCCCGGCGCGCTGCTGATCGACATGTCCTCGATCACCCCGCAGACCTCGGTCGATCTCGCAACCGCGGCGCGGGAGAAGGGCGTTCGCGTGCTCGACGCCCCCGTGTCCGGTGGTGAGGCGGGTGCCGTCGAGGCGGTCCTGTCGATCATGGTGGGCGGCGGGCAGGCCGACTTCGACGAGGCGAGGCCGGTCTTCGAGGCACTCGGCAGGACCGTCGTGCGATGCGGCCCGCACGGTGCGGGACAGACGGTGAAGGCCGCCAACCAGCTGATCGTCGCCGTGAACCTCCAGGCGTGCGCCGAGGCCGTGGTCTTCCTGGAGAAGTCGGGCGTGGACCTGACGGCGGCCCTGGACGTCCTGAACGGCGGCCTGGCGGGCTCGACCGTGCTGACCCGCAAGAGGGACAACTTCCTGGACCGCGACTTCCGGCCCGGATTCCGCATCGACCTGCACCACAAGGACATGGGCATCGTCACGGACGCGGCCCGCAGCGTCGGCGCCGCCCTGCCGGTCGGAGCCGTGGTCGCCCAGCTGGTCGCCAGTCTGCGCGCCCAGGGTGACGGCGGGCTGGACCACTCGGCCCTGCTGCGGGCCGTGCAGCGGCTGTCCGGCGACCGGGTCTGAGCCACCCCCGCCACGGTCCACCCCAGCTTCCGGGCGGTGCCGACGCCGACAACTGTCCTGTCGCGCCCAGGCGGCGGCACCGCCCGGAACCCCATTCAACAAACTGTTGACGCAGCGATCGTCACGAACCTAGGCTCCACGAAGCGGAAGTCGAATTCCGAAGCGCTCCGCCGCCCCTCGCACGGAAGGTCCACGATGTCGAAGCGCGTGCTCACGACAGAGTCCGGCGCCCCGGTCGCCGACAACCAGAACTCCGCCTCCGCCGGCGTCGGCGGCCCGCTCCTGCTCCAGGACCAGCACCTGCTGGAGAAGCTGGCGCGCTTCAACCGCGAGCGGATCCCGGAGCGCGTGGTGCACGCGCGCGGTTCGGGCGCGTACGGCCACTTCGAGGTGACCGACGACGTCACCGCCTACACGCACGCCGACTTCCTCGGCACCATCGGCCGACGCACCGAGGTGTTCGTGCGCTTCTCCACCGTGGCGGACAGCCTGGGCGGCGCGGACGCGGTGCGCGACCCGCGCGGCTTCGCGGTCAAGTTCTATACGCCGGAAGGCAATTACGACCTGGTCGGGAACAACACTCCGGTGTTCTTCATCAAGGACCCCGTCAAGTTCCCCGACTTCATCCACTCGCAGAAGCGGGACCCGTTCACGGGGCGCCAGGAGCCGGACAACGTCTGGGACTTCTGGGCGCACTCCCCCGAAGCCACGCACCAGGTGACGTGGCTGATGGGCGACCGCGGCATCCCGGCGTCGTACCGCCACATGAACGGCTACGGCTCGCACACCTACCAGTGGACGAACGCCGACGGCGAGGCGTTCTTCGTCAAGTACCACTTCAAGACCAACCAGGGCATCCGCTGCCTGAGCGGCGAGCAGGCCGCCGAGACCGCGGGCACCGACCCCAACTCGCACCAGACGGACCTGCTCCAGGCGATCGAGCGGGGCGTGCACCCGTCGTGGACGCTGTACACGCAGATCATGCCCGCGGCGCAGGCGGCGGAGTACCGGTTCAACCCGTTCGACCTGACCAAGGTGTGGCCGCACAGCGACTTCCCGCTCCAGCGGGTGGGCCGGCTGGTGCTGAACCGCAACCCGGACAACGTGTTCGCCGAGGTCGAGCAGGCCGCCTTCGCCCCGAGCAACTTCGTGCCGGGCATCGGCCCCTCCCCCGACAAGATGCTCCAGGGCCGCCTGTTCGCCTACGCGGACGCGCACCGCTACCGCCTGGGTGTCAACCACACCCTGCTGGCCGTCAACGCCCCGAGGGCGACGACCGCGCGCAACCACGGCCGCGACGGTCTCATGGCGGTCAACGGACAGGGCCGGCACGCCAAGAACTACGAGCCCAACTCCTACGACGGCCCGGTGGAGACCGGCCGCCCGCTGTCGGCACCGCTGCCGGTCTCGGGCCACACCGGCACCCACCCGGCGCCCGCGCACACCAAGGACGACGACTTCTTCCAGGCGGGCGAGCTGTACCGGCTGATGTCACGGGACGAGAGGTCCCGACTCGTCGCGAACATCGCGGCAGGTCTGTCGCAGGTCTCCCGTGACGACGTGATCGAGAAGAACCTGGCCCACTTCCACGCCGCCGACCCCGAGTACGGACGGCGCGTGGAGGAGGCGGTCCGCGCCCTGCGCGAGGACTGAGCTGCCGTACCGCGTCCGCGGTACGGCAGGGTGAGGACCGCGGCGGCGTGCGAGCCAGTGCGGTGGTGAAGGATCCGGTACCCCTTCCCGACGAGAGGGAAGGACGTCTCCGGTCCGTCGCCGCCACCGCGGTCCCCTCCATGCGCCGAGCAGGTGTCGAGGCTCCTTCGGGGTGCGGTTCCGCCCGCCCCGCAGGAGCCTTGAGTCATGACCTATCCACCGGCGGAGCACCCGCACATCGTGGTCCACGCCCCGGCCCTGGACGGCTCCCGGCGGGTCACCGAGGGCGAGGTGACCCTCGGGGTCGCCTCCCACCTGGACGACGTGGTCGAGATCCTGCGCATGGCCGACCTGGACCGGATCGAGGTCGAGGAGGACGACCTCATCGACTGGCAGGGCGGCGGCCCGGACGAGTGGCCCGGCCTCACGGAACTGGATCACTGACGCGGCGCGTACGTCGGGGGTCGTACGGCTGCTACGGCACCCTCAAATCAACCTCTGAACCGGGCCCGGCGAGGCTTCGGCCGCCCCCGGCGACGGGCAGGTACCCGGCACGCGGGGCCCGCCGTCGCGGGGGCGGCGGGCGTCGCGAGGGGGTGTGCCATGAGCGGAGGAACGGCGATCCGGCCGGAGCCGCACGCGGTCGCGCTGCTACGGGGCGGCCCGCGGGCCGCCGTGACCGTGGCCGTACTCGATCTGCATCTGCGCGGCGCGGTCGCGGCGGGCCGGGCGGGCACGATGCGGACCGTCGGTCCGGCCGGGGTCCAGCCCCTCCCCTCTTCTCTGACCAGGGCCGTGCACGCGGCGCTGTACCGGCCCGCCGGGATGGGGCAGTTGCTCGGCAGGCGGGGCGTGCGCTCGGCCCTCGCCGGGCTGCGCGGACCTCACGGCCACGGGGCTGCTCCGCGGGTTTCCGCCCGGGCGCACGCGGGCCGGGCGCCGGTTCCTGAAGGATCTGCGGACCCGGCACCCACTGCCGACGGCCGGCACGACCGGGCTCACGACCGAGGACACCCTCCTCGCCGTGGCCCTCCACGGCGATCGCGCCCTGAGGGCACTCGCACCCCGCTTCACGCACCAGGCCGGACTCACCGGCCGGGGCGGCACCACCGAGCACGCACCGCCAGGCACCACCGGCGGGGGCGGTGGGTTCAGCTGCGGGACGGTGTGACCCGCTCGTGGCCACGAACACTCCGATCGCCGCGCCCCTCCACAGCAACCCCGCCCCCACGCACTCCCGCCCCCGGTCCACGCACCAGGCCGGACTCACCGGCCGGGGCGGCACCACCGAGCACGCACCGCCAGGCAGCACCGGCGGGGGCGGTGGGTTCAGCTGCGGGACGGTGTGACCCGCTCGTGGCCACCGGCACTCCCTCGCGGGCGGGGGCCACCGGCGGGGTTCGGTTGCGGGGCGGTGTGAGGGGCTTGTCAGACCTTCAGTGTTCTGACCGCCGTCGGCGCGTGGCCCGGCTCCGTTGCCAGTTGCTCGAACTCCGTCACGTCGGAGATGTCGTTGACGGTGGACATCGCGATGTTGGTGACGCGTTCCAGGATCGCCTCGACCACCACCGGCACCCGGAACTCGGCGGCGAGTTTCCTGGCCCGGTCGAAGGCGGCGCCGAGTTCGTTCGGGTCGGTCACCCGGATGGCCTTGCAGCCCAGGCCCTCGGCGACCTTCACGTGGTCGACGCCGTAGGCGCCCACCTCCGGGGAGTTGACGTTCTCAAACTCCAGGCTGACCTGGAAGTCGATGTCGAAGGCCCGCTGTGCCTGCCGGATGAGACCCAGGTAGGAGTTGTTGACCAGGACGTGGACGTAGGGGATCTTGTGCTGGGCGCCGACCGCCAGTTCCTCGATCATGAACTGGAAGTCGTAGTCGCCGGAGAGGGCGACGACGAGCGCCCCGGGGTCGGCCTTGGCCACGCCCAGCGCCGCCGGGACGGTCCAGCCGAGCGGGCCCGCCTGGCCGCAGTTGATCCAGTGGCGTGGCCGGTAGACGTGCAGCAGCTGGGCGCCGGCGATCTGTGAGAGGCCGATGGTGGAGACGTACCGGGTGTCCGGCCCGAAGGCCTTGTTCATCTCCTCGTAGACACGCTGCGGTTTGATGGGGATGTCGTCGTAGTGCGTACGGCGCTGGAGGGCGGCCTTGCGCTCCTGGGCCGCTGCCGCCCAGGCGGAGCGGTCGGGCAGCCGACCGGCCGCCTTGAGGTCCCGGGCCGCTTCCACGAACAGTTCCAGCGCGGCCCTCGCGTCGGAGGCGATGCCGTAGTCGGGGGCGAATATCCGGCCGATCTGGGTGGGTTCGATGTCGATGTGCACGAACCTGCGGCCCGCCGTGTAGACATCGAGCCTGCCGGTGTGCCGGTTGGCCCAGCGGTTGCCGATACCGAGGACGAAGTCGGACTCCAGGAAGGTCGCGTTGCCGTACCGGTGCGAGGTCTGGAGTCCGACCATGCCCGCGTGCAGTTCGTGGTCGTCGGGCAGGACGCCCCAGCCCATCAGGGTGGGGACCACCGGAATGCCCGTGAGTTCCGCGAACTCCACGAGGAGTTCGCAGGCGTCCGCGTTGACGACGCCGCCGCCCGCCACGATCAGCGGGCGCTCGGACTCGCCGAGAAGCGCCATCGCCTTCTCGATCTGGGCGCGGGTCGCGGCAGGCCTGTAGGCCGAGAGCGGCTCGTACGTCTCCGGGTCGAACTCGATCTCGGTGAGCTGGACGTCGACCGGCAGGTCGATCAGGACCGGGCCGGGCCGGCCCGACCGCATGAGGTGGAAGGCCTTCTGGAAGACCCCGGGGACCTGGGCCGCCTCCAGCACGGTGACCGCCATCTTGGTGACCGGGGCGGCGATCGCGGCGATGTCGACGGCCTGGAAGTCCTCCTTGTGGATCACCGCGGTCGGGGCCTGGCCGGTGACACAGAGGATCGGGATCGAGTCACCGGTGGCCGAGTAGAGGCCGGTGATCATGTCGGTGCCCGCCGGACCCGAGGTGCCGACACAGACGCCGATGTTCCCCGGGTGGGTCCGGGTGTAGCCCTCGGCCATGTGCGAGGCGCCCTCGACATGGCGCGCGAGGGTGTGGTGGATGCCTCCGGAGGCGTTGAGCGCCGCGTAGAAGGGGTTGATCGCCGCTCCGGGCACACCGAACACGTCGGTGACGCCCTCGCGCTTGAGGATCTCAACTGCCGCGCGGGCAGCGGTCATTCGAGTCATCGCGTACTCCTGCCACTTCCGCCCCTGCATTTCCGCATTGCGGAAACTGTTTTCTACTATCTGAAAGTAATGTAGGTGGGCGGACCAAGACCGTCAAGGCAAGGACAAACGGGGTCTCATGGGTGTTCGATGGGAGCCATGTCCAAAAGCGTGCCGGTGCGCTGTCCGGCCTGCCGGAGCGCGCACGTCTACACCGCGCCCTCGTATCCCTGTGTGTGCGGCGCCCGCGTCGCGCCGCCACTCGACCGCTCGGCCCCCGCGACGGTGGTCACCCACCGGGTGTGGGACGACGACTGGGTGATGGTGCGCTGTCCGTCCTGCGGACGGCGGGACGAGTGGCCGCAGCCCGAACTCGGCTGCGACTGCGGCACCCTGCTGCGCATCCCGGTCGCGGATCCGCAGGGACACCGGCGCGCGGGCAGGAGTGACGGGCCCGGCGCGCGTGCCACGGCCGGGCGCTCGGGTACCGGGCCGCCGGGGGCGACCGGGCCGGTGCGGCCGCGCCCGGTCCCGCAGCCCGTCACGATCCGCACCGCGCGCGACGCGGTCACGGCCGTCGCCCTGTATCTGCGTCGGCTCGGCCACCAGGACATACGGCGGGCCGACCAGCGGCCGCCGGCCGGGATAGGCCTCGCCGCCCGCGGGATAGTGGTCCAGGTGGATCCCACGGCCGGTCCGGCCTCGCCACGGGACGTGGAGTGCCTGTGGCTGACGGCGATGACGGACTCGGCGAACTGCGTCTACTTCTCCCTCGCCGGCTACACCGACGAGGCCCGCGCGAGCGCGGACCTGCTGGGCATACCGCTGTTCGTGCTGACCCTCACGGGCACCGCGCACCCGGTGAACGGACCCGCCGTCCACCTGGACGCCAACGCGGCCTGACCCGGGGGCCCGGCAGGGGTGCCCTACCGGCTGTACCGCTCACGCAGTTCGATCTTGCGCACCTTGCCGGACACCGTCATCGGGAACGCGTCCAGGAGCTGGAGCCTGCTCGGCACCTTGTAGTGCGCGAGCCGTCCCTCGCAGAAGGCCCTCAGTTCCTCCAGCGTCACCGGGTCGGCCGCCTCGCGCGGGACGACACAGGCGAGCACCTCCTCGCCGTACGTCTCGTGCGGCACCCCGACGACCTGTACGTCCCTGATCTTCGGGTGGGCGTAGAGGAACTCCTCGATCTCGCGCGGGTAGATGTTCTCGCCGCCTCTGATGATCATGTCCTTGATGCGGCCGACGATCTCCACATAGCCGTCCTCGCGCATCACCGCGAGGTCCCCGGTGTGCATCCAGCGGCCCGCGTCCACGGCCTCGGCGGTCTTGCCGGGCTCGTTCCAGTAGCCGAGCATCACGCTGTAGCCGCGGGTGCACAGCTCCCCCGCCGCGCCGCGCGGCCGGGTCACCCCGGTCGCCGGGTCCACGACCTTGACCTCCAGGTGCGGCAGGACCCGGCCGACCGTGCCCGTGCGGTGTTCCAGGTCGTCGTCGATCCGTGTCTGGAGCGAGACGGGGGAGGTCTCGGTCATGCCGTAGCAGATGGAGACCTCCGCCATGTGCATCTCGGCGACCACCCGTTTCATCACCTCGACCGGGCAGGGTGAGCCCGCCATGATGCCGGTGCGCAGGGACGAGAGGTCGTAAGACGCGAAGTCGGGGAGGTTCAGCTCCGCGATGAACATGGTCGGCACGCCGTACAGGGCGGTGCACCGTTCGCGTTGTACCGCCTCCAGGGTGGCCCTCGGCTCGAAGGAGGGCGCCGGGATGACCATGCAGGCGCCGTGCGAGGTCGCCGCGAGATTGCCCATCACCATGCCGAAGCAGTGGTAGAAGGGCACCGGGATGCAGATCCGGTCCTGTTCGCTGTAGGCGATGGACTCGCCCACGAAGTAACCGTTGTTGAGGATGTTGTGGTGGGAGAGGGTGGCCCCCTTCGGGAAGCCCGTCGTCCCCGAGGTGTACTGGATGTTGATGGGGTCGTCGCAGGACAGCTCCGGGAACGACGGCGTCGACGGAGACGACGCGTCGGAGGTCCGGCGGGCGAGCAGTGCCTCCCAGCTCGGGTCACCGATGTAGACCGTCTCCCGCAACCGCGGGCACCTGCCCCGCACTTCCTCGACCATCGCCCGGTAGTCACTGGTCTTGTGGCCGAGGGAGGCGAACAGCAGGGAGATTTCCGCCTGGTTCAGGACGTACTCGACCTCGTGGGTGCGATAGGCCGGGTTGATGTTCACCATGATCGCGCCGATGCGGGCGGTGGCGTACTGGACCAGCACCCACTCCGGGCAGTTGACCGCCCAGATGCCGACCCGGTCGCCCTTGGCCACCCCGCTCACGAGCAGGGCGGACGCCAACCGGTCGACGTCGGCGGCGAATTGGGCGTAGGTCCAGCGCCGTCCGGAGGGGACGTCGACCAGCGCCTCACGGTCCGGCCAGGCGGCCACGGCCCGGTCCAGGTTGGCGCCGATGGTGTCGCCGAGCAGGGCGGTGGTGCCCGTCCCGTGGGTGTACGACAGCTGTGTGGTCACCGGAAGTCCTCCTCGCGGTACTCGTCGCGCGAGCCGGCTGCCGTGGCCTCGCGCAGTTCGACCCGGCGGATCTTGCCGGAGACGGTCTTGGGCAGCTCGCCGAACTCCAGCCGGCGCAGGCGCTTGTAGGGGGCGAGCACGTCCCGGGAGTGCTCGAAGAGCGCCTTGGCGGTGTCCGGTCCGGGCAGCCAGCCGTCGGCCAGCACGATGTACGCCTTGGGGACCGCGAGGCGCAGCTCGTCCGGCGCGGGCACGACGGCGGCCTCGGCCACCGCCGCGTGCTCCAGCAGCGCGCTCTCCAGCTCGAAGGGGCTGATCTTGTAGTCGGAGGCCTTGAAGACGTCGTCGGCGCGGCCCACGTAGGTGATGTAGCCGTCGGCGTCGCGGGAGCCGATGTCGCCGGTGCGGTAGTAGCCGCCCGCCATCGCCTCCGCCGTGCGGTCGGCGTCGCCGTGGTAGCCGGCCATCACACCCACCGGGCGGGCCGACAGGTCGAGCGCGATCTCGCCCTCGTCGGCGCCGGGAGCGCCGGAGACGGGGTCGAGCAGTTCGACCCGGTAGCCGGGGCTGGGCCGGCCCATGGAGCCGGACTTCAGCGGCTGGCCGGGGCTGTTGGAGACCTGCACGGCGGTCTCCGTCTGGCCGAAGCCGTCCCGGATGGTGACGCCCCAGGCGCCGCGCACCCGCTCGATGACCTCCGGATTCAGCGGTTCGCCCGCGGCGAGGGCCTCGCGGGGCGGGGTGCGCAGCTGGGCGAGGTCCGCCTGGATGAGCATGCGCCACACGGTCGGCGGGGCGCAGAAGGAGGTGACCCCGGCCCGGTCCATCTCGGCCATCAGACGGGCCGCGTCGAAGCGCGTGTAGTTGTGGACGAAGACGGTCGCCTCGGCGTTCCAGGGGGCGAACAGGTTGGACCAGGCGTGCTTGGCCCAGCCGGGCGAGGAGATGTTGAGGTGCACGTCGCCGGGTCTGAGGCCGATCCAGTACATGGTGGCCAGGTGCCCGATGGGGTAGGAGGTGTGGGTGTGCTCGACCAGCTTGGGGTGGGCGGTGGTGCCCGAGGTGAAGTAGAGCATCAGCGGGTCGTCGGCGAGGGTCTCGCCGTCCGCCGTGAAGTCGGCGGGCGCGGTGTACGCGTCCTCGTACGGCTGCCAGCCCCGGGGCGCGCCGCCGACGGCGAGGCGGGTGTACTTGCCGGGGACCGCGTCGAACTTGCCGGTGTCGGCGGTGCGTACGAGGACATGCCGGACCTTGCCGCGCTCGACGCGGTCGCACAGGTCGGCGGGGCCGAGCAGCGGGGTGGCGGGGATGACGACGGCGCGCAGCTTCATCGCGGCCAGCGCGGTCTCCCAGAGCTCTGCCTGGTTGCCGAGCATGACGAGGATGCGGTCCTCGGCCCGGACGCCTTGGGCCCGCAGCCAGTTGGCCACCCGGTCGGAGCGCTCGGCCAGCTGGGCGAAGGAGAGCCGGGTCTCGCCGCCGTCCTCCTCGACGATGTGCAGGGCGCTGCGGTCGTTGTCCTCGGCGATGACGTCGAACCAGTCCAGGGCCCAGTTGAAGTGTGCGGGGCGCGGCCAGGTGAAGCCCTGGTAGGCCCTGGCGTAGTCCTCGCGATGCTCCAGCAGGAAGTCCCGCGCGCTACGGAAGAGATCCGTCGCGGTCGTCATCTGTCCTCCTCGTGAACGGACCATTGCCCGGCGGCTCTCTGGCATCGTGTAATCCGTGATGCGGGTCTCACTACCCCCGAACGGGGGTGTGGACCCGCACCGGGCAGCGACGAAGGGCGGACAGGTGGCAGCAGACGCCGCTGGGACGGTGGAGTTCCGGGGGGCGCTCGCCCGGCTGCGGCGCGCCACCGGGCTCCCGGTGGCCTTCGGCGGGCTGGTCGAGTCGGGCCGGCCGCAGATCCGGATCAGCGAGCTGAGCGGCACGAACACCATGGCGTTGCGCTCGCTCGCGGTGACCTCGGGCAACGGTCTGGGCGGCAAGGCGGTGGCGCTGGCACGGCCGTGCGCCGTGACGGACTACTCCTCGTCGCGGCAGATCAGCCACGAATACGACATTCCGGTCGCGGTCGAGGGGATCCGCTCGGTGTTCGCCGTGCCGGTGGTGGTCGGGCGCCGCGTGCGGGGGGTGCTCTACGGCGCCCTGCGCGCGGCCCAGCCGCTGGGTGACCGCACGCTGAGCGCGGCGGTGGCGGTGGCGCGGGACGTGGAGCAGGCCCTGGTGGTCCGGGAGCAGGCCCGGGAACTCCTGGCGGCCGCCCGGCCGGTGGCCGGTGCGGACACGCACCCGTGCTGGGAGCAGGTGCGGGAGGCCCATGTGGCGCTGGTCGCGCTGGCGCCCCGGATCGCCGACCCGGGGCTGCGGTCGGAGCTGCTCGCCGCCTGCGGCCTGCTCACCGCGCCACGCCCGGCGTCCGGTGCCGGGCTGGCGCCGCGCGAGGCGGACGTGTTGCTCTGTGTGGCGGAGGGCGCGACGAACGCGGCGGTGGCGGACCGGCTGGGGCTGCGCCCGGAGACGGTCAAGGGCTATCTGCGCTCGGCGATGCGCAAACTGGGCGCTCACACCCGGGGGGAGGCGGTGGCGGCCGCGCGCCGGTCGGGGCTCCTGCCGTAGCCGTAAGGAAGCCTTTCTATTCAATCGGCGGCACTTTGAATTTCCCTATGCTTGACCCTCTGTTATTTCCCTCACGACAGCTTCCGTCCGAATTTCAAGGTTCGTTGCCTAGAATTTGGCCCGGACACGACATACGAGGGGAGCGGTGACCGTGCAACGGGACATCCAGGAGCCTGCGAGATGCCGCCCCGACCTGGTCATCGGCAGGGAGGAGCTCTTCGGCACCGCACGCGAGCAGCTCGCCTCGGGCGGCAGTGTGCTCCTGCACGGCCCCGCCGGAATAGGGAAATCGACCGTCCTGCGGGCATTGGCCGACGAATACGCGGGCGCCGTCCGCACCGTGTTGCGCTGCTCGGCCACCGAGTCCGAATCGCACCTGCCCTTCCTCGCCCTCGCCGACCTCCTCGGCCTCGTCCTCGACCGGGTCGCCGCACGGCTGCCCACGGCCCAGCACACCGCCCTCGAGTCGGCCATCACCGGGCGCGGCGAGTCGACCCTGCAACGGGACGGGCTGGCGCTGCGCCTCGCGGTGCTGTCCGCGCTGCGCGCCCTGGCCGCCGAGGGCCCGGTCCTGATCGTCGCCGACGACCTGCAGTGGCTGGACCCGGCCAGCGCGGAGCTCCTCGGGTTCGCCGCCCGCAGGCTGGGCGGCACCGCCGTGCAGCTGCTCTGCGCGGTCCGCACCGAGGGCCAGGAGTACGACCGGCATCTGCGCGCGTGCCCGCCGGACACCACCGCCGTACGCCTCGGCCCCCTCACCCGCAACCAGGTCTCCGCGCTGCTCGACCACCGCGGCTACACCGGTCTGAGCCGTTCCACGGTCCGCGAGATCCACCGCACCAGCGGCGGCAACCCCCTCTTCGCCCTGGAACTCGGCCGCGCCCTCGCCGAGAGCCCCACCCCGCCGAGGCCGGGCGAACCGCTGCCCGTGCCCACCTCCCTGCGCGCCCTGGTTCTCAGCCGCCTCGACATGCTGTCCGTCGAGGCCCGCCGCACCCTGCTGGTGGCCAGCGCGGGCGCCCGGCCCACCCCCGCCCTGCTGCTCGCCGCCGGCCGGGACAACGTCGAGGCCGAGTGCGCCCAGGCCGCCGAACTCGGGCTGCTCGCCACGGATCCGGACGGTCCGACCGTCCGCTTCGCGCACCCGCTCATCTCGGCCGCCCTCTACGCGGAGGCGCCCGCCCACGAACGGCGGGCCGCCCACGCCGCGCTGTCCACCGCGGCCTCCGACCCCATCGAACGCGCCCGCCATCTGGCGCTGGCCACCACCGGCACCGACCCGGAGGTGGCCGCCCGGCTCGCCGGGGCCGCCGCGCAGGCCCGCGACCGGGGCGCCCCCTCGGTGGCCGCACAGCTCGGCCTGCTCGCCGCCCGCCACACCCCGGCCGGCACCCGGCCCGCCCCGGACGAACGCCGGCTCCAGGCGGCCGAGGACGCGATCACCGCCGGCGAGGTCGACCTCGCGCGGGACATCGCCCGCGAGGTGCTGACCCGGGCGTCCGCCCCGGCGGACCGGGTGCGGGCCTGGATCGTGGTGATCGACTCGGCGGGCCACACCATGACGGAGGTCGACGCCGTCTTCCCGCAGGCCCTGGCCGACGCGGGTGACGACCCCCGGCTGCTGGCCCTGGTCCACTACCAGTTGGCCTGGCGCTCCCTCATCGTCGAGGGCGACTTCACCGCGGCCCGGGAGGCCGCCGCACACGCGGCGGAACTGGCCGAGCGCGGCGGCGACCGGCGCACCGAACTGCTCGCGCTGGCCTTCCAGGCCCAGACCGAGACCCTCATGGGCCACCCGGCCGCCCCGGCCACCATCAAGCGGGCGCTGCAGGAGCCGCAGGACCCGCAGGTGGCCTGCCATCACAACGGCGCGGGCAGCGCCCGGTTCCGCTGGCTGATCATGGGCGACCAGCTCGGCCAGGCCCGTGCCACGGTCACCGCCCTGCTGCGCGAGGTGCGCCGGCGGGGCTCGGTCGAGAGCGAAGTGCACTTCCTGCGCGGCCTCGCCGAGACCGAACTGCGCTCCGGGCACTGCGGCCGGGCCCTCGACCTGGCCGGGGAGAGCCTGCGGCTGGCCCGAGACTGCGGGATCGGTGAAACCGCCTCCGCCATGCTCACCTCACTCGCCGAGGCGTCCGGAGGGGACGTGGACCGGGCGCTGGCGCTGGCCCGGGAGGCGGTGGAGCACGCCGAGGAGGACGGCGACCAGATGTACCTCTCGCGCGCCCTCGGCGCTCTCGGCTACGCCCAGTTGGTGGCCGGGGACCCGGCGGGCACGGTGCGCTCGCTGCGGCGGGTGCGCGAGCTGGAGCGGACCCTCGGCATCACCGACCCGGCGCGCGGCCGCTGGCAGGGCGATCTCGCCGAGGCCCTCGTGCGGATCGGTGAACCCGCCGAGGCGCAGGACGTCATCGACGTCACCCGCGCGCACGCGTTGCGGCTCGGCCGGGACAGCGTCCTCGCCGTGCTGGACCGCTCCGAGGCGCTGGTGCGCGCGGCGGCCGGGGACCACGACGCCGCGGTGGCGCAGCTGACGTCCGCTCAGGAGCGGCTGGCCCACCTGGGGTACGGGCTGGAGGAGGCCCGAGCCGCCTTCGTGCTGGCCTCGCTGACGGACCGTCGTCCGGGACCGGGGTCGTACGACGAGGCCGGCCGGCTGTTCCGGCGCTGCCGTGCGCTGCCCTGGCTGCGCCAGGTGGACACGGCCCTCGCGGCGCCCGAGCCGGCACCGGCCGCCGCGGCCGCGCTGGCCGGCGGCCTCGACGGGCTGGAGGGGCTCGCCGCGATGGAGCGTCAGGTCGCCGCGCTGGTCATGGAGGGAGCCACCAACCGGGAGATCGCCGCACGGCTGTTCATCAGTGTGAAGACGGTCGAGGCGACCCTCACGCGCGTCTACCGCAAGTTGGGGATCCGCTCGCGGGTGGACATCGTCCGCTTGGCGGCGGGGCGGCGCGCAAAGTGACAAAACTGCCGGTTAACTGGGCCGGACCGAGGGTTTTCCCTGCCCTACTCCCCTAGGGGGTTCCCTCATTGGGAGGAGGGTGTACCGGCATCTAGCTTAAAGGCGTGCCGCTCGCCGGGCACACGGGGGCTGGTCCCGCAGCCTCCGTGATCCACCCCCCACCCGTGCGTCCCCCCACCGGCAACCCCCACCGAGGAGACTCATGTCCGGGCCCAACCGCGCAAGAAAGACCGCCGCCTTGCTCGCGGCGACCGGTGCCGCCGCGGCTACCGCACTGCTCGGCTCCCCGACCGCCACGGCCGCCCCGCAGCCCATCGTGGGCGGCACGACCACCACGACGACCGCCTACCCGTTCGTCATGCAGATCACGGACTCCAGGGGCAACCAGTTCTGCGGCGGCACTCTGGTGGCGGCGAAGAAGGTGGTCACCGCGGCCCACTGCATGGAAGGCGAATCCACCAGCGGCGTGCGCGTGGTGGGCGGCCGGACGTATCTGAACGGCACCAACGGCACGGTCAGCAAGGTCAGCAAGATCTGGATCAACCCCGACTACTCGGACGCCACCAACGGCGACGACGTGGCCGTGCTGACCCTGTCGACCTCGATGCCGTACACCGCGGCGTCGTACGTCTCCTCCTCGCAGACGAGCGTGTACTCGACCGGCGCCACGGCCCGCATCCTCGGCTGGGGCACCACATCGGAGAGCGGGAACTCCTCCAACCAGCTGCGGACGGCGACCGTGCCGATCGTGTCCGACACCAGCTGCAAGAGTTCCTACGGTTCGGACTTCGTGAAGACCGACATGGTTTGCGCCGGATACTCATCCGGCGGCGTAGACACCTGCCAGGGCGACAGCGGCGGTCCCCTGCTCATCGGGGGCGTCCTGGCAGGGATCACTTCCTGGGGGGAGGGTTGCGCGGAGGCCGGTTATCCGGGTGTGTACACCCGGCTGACCACCTTCTCGAACCTGGTGACCGCGCAGGTCAATTCGTAGCGCGGAACAACTCCTGAGCACCCCTCGGGCAGAGACCAGGGGGCGTTGCGAGCCACCACGAGCGGCCCGCAGCGCCCCCTATCCATTTCCTCATGCCTCGCACACCGGTACGGGCGGCATCGGACCGGTCCGGAAGCGTCCGTATATCCTGGCTGGTGATCACGCCGGGCCGGGCTCGGCCGATTCGACCGAGAGGCAGCCGTGATGCACGCCGGACGCGGCGGCCCCGCAGACAGGAACCACCGCAGGTCCATCCGGCGCAGGTCGCCCGGCCCCTCGGCGGTGCCGCCGGCCGGTGAGACTGCCGCGCCCTCGGCCGGCGAACCGGCCGAGAAGGTCGGCATCGTCCGGGCGGCGCTGTACCGGGACGGGGTGCGGGTCTCCTCCCCCGAGACGCTGACCGACACCTACCGCGAACTGCACGAGCAGCCCGACGGCATGGCGTGGATCGGGCTCGCCCGGCCCACCGAGAGCGAACTGCTTTCCCTGGCAGCAGAGTTCGGGCTCCACCCGCTCGCCGTCGAGGACGCGATGGAGGCGCACCAGCGGCCCAAACTGGAGCGGTACGGCGACACGCTCTTCGTCGTGCTGCGCGCGGCCCGCTACCTGGACGCTCCGGAGGAGGTCGACTTCGGCGAGCTGCACGTGTTCGTGGGCCCGGACTTCGTCATCACGGTCCGGCACGGCGGGGCCCCGGACCTGTCGGCGGTCCGCACCCGGATGGAGGACTCCCCCGAGCTGCTGAAGCTCGGCCCGGAGGCAGTGCTGTACGCGATCCTGGACGCGGTCGTCGACGGTTACGCGCCGGTCGTCGAGGGCGTCCAGAACGATGTCGACGAGATCGAGACCGAGGTGTTCCGCGGCGACCCCGAGGTCTCCCGCCGCACCTACGAACTCTCTCGGGAAATGGTCGAGTTCCAGCGTGCCACCCGTCCCCTGGTGGGCATGCTGCACGCCCTGATGGCGGGATTCGCCAAGTACGAGACCGACGAGGAACTCCAGCGCTATCTGCGGGACGTCGCCGACCACGTCACCCATATCAGCGAGCGCGTGGACGGCTTCCGGCTGGCGCTGAGCGAGATCCTCACCGTGAACGCGACTCTGGTGACCCAGCAGCAGAACGCGGAGATGCGGGCGCTGGCGGAGGCGGGGTTCGAACAGAACGAGGAGGTGAAGAAGATCTCGGCGTGGGCGGCGATCCTCTTCGCGCCCACCCTCGTCGGCACGATCTACGGCATGAACTTCCAGGAGATGCCGGAGCTGCACTGGGCGTTCGGCTACCCCTTCGCGGTCGGCCTGATGGGCGTGGTGTGCGTCACTCTGTACCTGGTCTTCAAACGCCGGGGCTGGCTGTGACCGCCCGCCAGCCCGTCCAGCGCTCGACGGTGACGGCGACCACGGGCCCGTCCGGCGGACGGTCACGGTACTGGGGGTACTTGTCGCACAGCGGGGCGAGGGCCTCCGTGCGGGCGTCGCGCGGGAGCAGCACGGCCTCCCCGTCGGCCCGCGCCCACCACAGTCGGTCCCAGTCGTCGTCGTAGGCGTCCGTGAGCAGGCACACGGACGGGTGGGCGGCGATGTTGCGCAGCCGTTTCAGCCGGGTCGTGGTCTTCGGCTTGTGATCCACGGCGGTGACGATCCGGTCGGCGCCGAGCGCGGCGAACACGACCGGCACCAGATGGGGGCGGCCGTCCGGGCCGACCGTCGCCAGGCGGGCCACCCGTGCCGCGGTGAAACACCGCCGCGCCTCGCCCTCGGTCATGTCCGGCACCTCGCGCCTCCTCAGGGCTCCCGCACCGCGTCCAGCACGTCCAGCACATCCTCGTCGGTGAGCTGCGCGAAGTCGTCGTACCACTGGCCCACGGCGGCGAAGTCGTACGGCCGGTGGAGGCAGACCACGTCGTCGGCCTCGCCGCCGAGCAGGGCGAGGGCCTGCGGCGCGCCGACGGGTACCGCCAGCACCACCCGGGCGGGCGCGGCGCGCCGTACCCGCCGCAGGGCGGCGCGCGCGGTCGCCCCGGTGGCCAGCCCGTCGTCCACGACGATCACCGCGCGGCCGCGGAGGGCGGGCGCGGGGCTGTTGCGCCGGTAGCGCCGCTCACGGCGGTGCAGCTCGCGCCGTTCCCGGGCGACGACCGGGGCGAGGTCCTCCTCGGTCAGATGCAGTCCGGCCAGGCTCACCGGGTCGTAGAGCGGCGGCTCGTCGCCGGTGATCGCGCCGACTCCGAACTCCTCGTGACGTGGTGCGCCGATCTTGCGTACGACCAGCACGTCGAGGGGTGCCCCGAGCAGCCGGGCGACCTCGGCGGCCACCGTGACGCCACCTCTGGGCAGGGCCAGGACCACGGGGTCCGGCAGGGCGCCCGCGTCCCGCAGGTCACGGAGCCGGCCGGCCAGCTCCTGCCCGGCGTGCCTTCGGTCCCGGAAGCGCATGGGTCGTCCTCTCGACTGCTCGGCTGGAGGTCCGCCATCCCCTTCCATGGTCACCCCATGCCGTCCGCGAAGGCTTCTATACACTAAGTGTATAGTCCACGCATGCCTCAGTGGACCAAGAAGCTCGCGGAAAAGAAGACCAAGAGACCGGCGTCATGGTTGCGCGGTGCCGCGGTGGTATCCGTCGCCGTCTCGCTGGCGCTCACTCTGACCGGGTGCGGCAACGACATGACCGCGCCCAGTTCGGCACGCAACGCCGCGACCACGACCCAGGTCGCCCGGCTCGGCACCGTCGACTGCCGCGAGGTCAAGTGCATCGCGCTCACCTTCGACGCCGGACCGAGCGAGCACTCGGCCCAGCTTCTCGACATCCTCAGGGAGAAGCAGGTCCCGGCGACCTTCTTCCTGCTGGGCAAGCGGCACATCGAGAAGTACCCGGAGCTGGTCAGGCGCATGGCCGCCGAGGGCCACGAGGTCGCGAGCCACACCTGGGACCACAAGATCCTCACCGAGATATCCGAGGACCAGATACGCGACGAGCTGAAGCGGCCCAACGACGCGATAGAACGCCTCATCGGACGCCGCCCGACGCTGATGCGCCCGCCCCAGGGCCGTACGAACGAGACGGTGCAGCGGATCAGCCGCGAGGAGGGGCTCGCGGAGGTGCTCTGGAGCGTGACCGCGAAGGACTACACGACCACCGACTCCGCACTGATCAAGAAGCGGGTCCTCGACCAGGCGGGCCGGGACGGGATCATCCTGCTGCACGACCTCTACGACGGCACCGTGCCCGCCGTACCCGGCATCATCGACGCGCTCAAGGAGCGCGGGTATGTGTTCGTGACGGTGCCGCAACTGCTCGCACCCGGCAAGGCCGAGCCGGGCAAGGTCTACCGACCGTAGGTTCGCGGTCCGACCGGGCGGGGAGTCAGAAGACCAGCGTCCAGCCTTCCCTGGCGGCCTGGTCGGCGGTGTAGGAGACGCCGTCCACCTTCAGCCCCGCCGCGTCGAGCAGGGTGATCCGGCCGCCGCGGTTGCCGAGCTGGGCTCCGCCGGACAGGGGTACGGGCAGCGCGGCGCCCGGTGCGAGCGGTCCCGCGGGGAGCGGCGACCGCCGGCCGTTGGCGTCGGCGACATGCCAGCCGGTGAGGTCGACGGGGGCGGGCGAGGCGTTGAGCAGGGTGATGTTCTCGGCCTCGGGCGCCGGGCCTGCCGGGTTGACGAGAGCCGCGACGATGCGTACACGCCGGGAGCCCGGCGCCGGTCGCGAGGGGTCGGTGTCGTCGATGGGATGACCGGTGACGTCGTCCGTGTGCCAGGCCTGGTTCTGGAAGGCCAGGAAGACGGCGACCCAGCGGTTCCCGGCCGGGTGGCGGATGAGGATGCCGCCGTCCTGCCACACGCCGTCGTCCCTGCCGAAGCTGCCGCCGTTGCCCTGGTTCATATGGATGTCGTGGACGCCGTTGCCGGGCAGGAAGCCGAACACCTTGTCCTTGGTGGTCGGTTCGGGGCCGAACCGCTCGCCGAAGACGTACAGCCGGGCGTCCTGGTCCGCGACGGCCCGCCGCACCCAGTGGTCGAGCAGGTCGGCCAGGTCGTTGTCGGGGCCGGACGCGTCGGGCGGCAGGGTGCGCATGGCGGCAGGGTCGAAGCAGTTGCCGCGCACGAAGTCGAGGTTGGGTCCGGCGGGGCCCGGTCGGAGGCTGTTCCAGCCGCTGGGCAGGCCTTCCAGACGCTCCGTCACGGGATGCCGGAAGTCCTCGTCGACGAGATACAGCAGCTCGGCGGGCTTCTCCTGCGACAGTACGTTGACGGCGGCTCGGTAGTGCGTGCCCGTGTCGTCCGTGAGGTGGATCTGGTAGTGCGGGGTGTCCGCGGCGCCCTCGCGCCGGGTGTCCACGGCCCGCGTGATCAGTACGCCATAGGTGTGCAACGGCATGACGACCAACTCCCCCTGAGGGCAGGCGGTATGCCCGCCCGTACCAAGGATGGTAGGAGCGGCGGGCGGGACGGGACAGCGTCCGTCCGCCGAAATCTCCGGGCCGCCGTCGGCACGGACGAGCCGCGGCTTCCCAAAGACCTAGGATCGTCACGTGGCTACCTTCCACCTGGAACGCACGGCGCCGCTGCCGACGGACGAGGCGTGGCGTCGGCTCACGGAGTGGCCCCGGCACTCCCGCACGGTCCCGCTGACGCGAGTCGTCGTGATCACCGAACCGCCCACGCGCGAGGGCACCCGGTTCGTGGCCCGTACGGGGCTCGGCCCGCTGTCCTTCGCCGACCCGATGGAGGTCACCCTCTGGCGACCGCCCCGGGACGGCGAGCCCGGGCTGTGCCGGCTGGTCAAGCGCGGCCGGGTGGTGCTCGGCTGGGCCGAACTGGAGGTGCAGCCGGGGCCCGGCGGCGGTACCCGTGTGCTGTGGCGGGAGGAGCTCCGGGTCCGCGGACTGCCGGGGGCGTTCGACCCGGTCCTGGTCCGGGCGTCCCGGGCGGTGTTCGGGCGGGCGGTGGACGACCTGCTCGGTCGTCCCTGACGGGATACGGGACACGGGATACACGGGATACAGTCACGTCGTGGCCATGACCATGAGCGACGTCGACCGGTTCGAGGCATTCAGACACCGCCTGGAAGCCGTCGCCTACCGCTTGCTCGGATCCGCGAGCGAGGCGGAGGACGCCGTGCAGGAGACGTTCCTGCGCTGGCAGGCCGCCGACGTCGACCGTATCGAGGTCCCCGAGGCGTGGCTGACCAAGGTCCTCACCAATCTGTGCCTCAACCAGCTCACCTCGGCCCGCGCGCGCCGCGAGACCTACGTGGGACAGTGGCTCCCCGAGCCGCTGCTCGCCGGGGACCCGATGCTCGGCCCGGCCGACACCGCCGAACAGCGTGAATCGGTGTCGTACGCGGTGCTCACCCTGCTGGAGCGGCTGTCTCCTCATGAGCGTGCGGTGTACGTGCTGCGCGAGGCCTTCGACTACCCGCACCGGGAGATCGCCGAACTCCTCGACATCACCGAGGCGGCCAGCCAGCAGATCTTCCACCGTGCCAAGAAGCACGTCACCGACGGCAAGGCCCGCACCGTGACCGACGAGGCCGCCGTCCGGAGAATCGTCGACGAGTTCCTCGCGGCCGCCACCAGCGGCCGCACCGAGCCGCTCGTACGGCTGCTCACCGAGGACACCATCGCCGTCGGCGACGGAGGCGGGAAGGTCCCGGCCCGCGCCAAGGCGTTCGAAGGCGCTCTGGCGGTCGCGAAGTTCATGCGAGGGCTGTTCAAGCCGAGCGAGTCCAAGCGCCGTATCGTCGGCGGCGCACCCGAGATCCATGTCTCGACCGCCAACGGCGGCGACCCCGCTCTCGTGGTGGTGGTCGACGGCCGGGTCGTGGGCGTCATGTGCCTGGAGATCACCGCCGGGGGAATCGCCGCCTTCCGCAGCCAGGTCAACCCCGACAAGCTCGAACGGGCGACACATCGGTGGGCGTCCAGCGACCACGGCGATCCCGCACTCAGCGTGCTGTGATGTGCTTCACATCGAACTCCTGTCAGGAAACGGCGGGCCGTCCGGTTCAGAGGGCGACCCACTGAAGAGCTGAAGAGCTGAAAGGCTCGAGTCAGGAGACAGGAAATGCAGCACCGCATCGTCGTCCTCGGAGCCGGATACGCCGGAGCCGTCGCCGCCGGCCGACTCGCCAGGCGGCTGCGCCGCGAGGATGTCCAGATCACTCTCGTCAACGCCGAGCCGGACTTCGTCGAACGCGTCCGGATGCATCAGCTCGCGGTCGGACAGCAGCTGACGCCCCGGCCGCTCGCCGAGATGTTCGCCGGCACCGGTGTCGAAGTGAGGCTCGCGAAGGTCACCGGCATCGACGTCGAACGCAGGACCGTCGCCGTCACCGGCGCGGACGGCGGCGGGACCCTCGACTACGACACCCTCGTCCACGCCCTCGGCAGTGCCTGGGACGACCAGGGCGTCCCCGGGGCCGCCGAGCACGCCCACGAGATCGCCGGTCGGGCCGGAGCGCTGCGGCTGCGCGATCGCCTGGCGCGCACGGCCGCCGGACAGTCCGTGGTCGTGGTCGGCGGCGGCCTCACCGGACTGGAGGCGGCGGCCGAGATCGCAGAGGCCCGCCCGGATCTCGATGTGGCCCTCGCCGCCCGCGGCGCTCTCGGCGACTGGCTCTCCCCCAGGGGCGCCCGGCATCTGCGCACGGTCTTCGACAGGCTCGGCGTCACCGTGCACGAGCACGCCGACGTCACCGACGTCGGCACCGACCGCGTCCACACCGCCGACGGCAGGTCCGTCCCGGCCTCGGTCACCGTGTGGACCACCGGCTTCGCCGCCCACCCGATCGCACGGGCCACCACCCTCGAGGTCACCGGCTCGGGGCAAATCGTGGTCGACGGCAGCATGCGCTCGGTCTCGCACCCGGACGTCTACGCCGTCGGCGACGCGGCGCTGGCGACGGGGGCCGGCGACAAGCCGCTCCGCATGTCGTGCGCCTCGGGCGTGCCCATGGCATGGCAGGCGGCCGATGCCATCGCGGCACGCCTGACGGGCGGCAGGCTCCCGCACACGACGTTGCGCTACTTCAACCAGTGCATCTCGCTGGGCCGCAGGGCGGGCCTGATCCAGTACGTCACCGCCGACGACCGGTCCGTCCGGGCCGCCCTGACGGGACGGCTCGCCGCCGTCTACAAGGAACTGGTCTGCAAGGGCGCGGCCTGGGGCGTCGCCAACCCGACGCTCGGCATGCCCACCCGGCGCCGCGGCGTCCTGCCGGAGCCTGCCCGGACGGCTCAGTCGGCCCCGGCGGCCGGGACGACGGTCTGATCCGGCGATGCCTGGCCCGACCGGCGCCGCGTGTGAAGAGCGCCGCGGGCGACCTTGGGTGGCCTTCGTCGGAATGGGCAGCGTGGGCGACCTCGGGTGGCCCCGCCGACCCGGCACAAGTGACGGCCGCGCGGCGCGTCGCGGCCTGTTGAAGGGTTGGCGGACGGTCACGCGGGCCGAGGCAGGTCACGGACCGAGGCGTCCGTGCAGCACCCAAGCGCCCGCGGCGCAGCCGTGCCCCGCGTCAGAGCAGGCCGAACTTCTCATCGAATGGCGCAGACGAAGCCGGAGACGGCGTGGACACCGGCACCGCCCCTCCTCCAAGTAGGTGACTTTGCGTCAACTGCTGTTGCGGCGAAAGCGCAGGTCACACGCCTGTTCAGTAGGGCAACCCGGGAAGTTTCGGAGACTTTTTGCCCCAACTGAGTTTTTAGCTACAGCTAAAGATGGCATCCTCGTAGAGAGGCAACACATGTTGCCATGGCATGAGTTGGGGGTAGAGCGTGAGCATTTTTGCTCGTTCTGAAAGCAACACGGACTTAGCGGCTGCCCGGCTGGCCCGGCAGGCCTCTGCTTCACTGGCCGGCCTGCTGGCAGGCCTGGGCCGGTCCCGCTCCGACCTGGCGAAGGCCATGGGGGTCAGCCCCGGGCGCATCAGCCAGATCATGTCCGGCGACGCGAACCTGACGGTGCGCACCCTGGCCGCGGCCGCAGAGGCACTCGACGCCGAGGTGGAGATCACTTTCCACCCCCGGCCACGCAGGACGGGCACCAAAGACTCCGACGGCAGGGACTCCTCACCGCTCAGGAGCGCAGGACTCAGGTCCTATCACTGAGCAGTGCCCCGCCGTTCTGTCCGAAAGTCGCTCCGCTGCACCAGTCCTAGGACTTCGTCTCCTGCTTGCGCGCACGCCAGCGGCCCAGGAGTGAGCGCTGTGGCGGCAGTTGAGGACTGTGGAACGCATCGTTCGACGTTGCCTTCTCACGCAGCGCAGTCAGCTGCGCATATTCGCTACGCCGTCCGTGGACATGGGCGAAGAGCAGCAGGTGACCGCACTGCGCTCGAGCTTCCGCGAACGCGCGGCGCTGACGGATGGCCTCGTCCTCGCTCAGCTCACGCGACCACGGCATGCCGGGCTCCCGGCAGTCGTCGGCGATCCTGGTCTGCACTTCCAGGGCCGCATCGAGCGCCTTTTCGGCATCGGTGTACAGGGCGTTGACGGTTTTGACGTCACCTGCGAGCTCATGCCGATCCAGCAGGTACAGCTTGAGGTCGTAGACGAACACCCGCAGTTGCGCCGAGCTGTGGATGCCCTCGAGGAACGTGTCGGACCAAGCCCGGGCGTCCAAGTGCACCCGGTCGATCAGTCTCTCCCTGACCAGGGCGATACCCAAGGTCATGAACTTGATGTACGGCGGCGTCCCCTCTTCCTGCTTCCGCCTCGGCACCGCGGCGGCTCCCGTGGCGACACCCGCCACCACAGGCGGAAGAGAACCGGCGTGAGGCAGCAGCGCGGCCGCGGCCACCGTCACGCCGCCCAGCATCCCCAGCATGAGAAACAGCAGACCGACCGACTGCCGGCTCCCCAGCAACCGTCCTCGCCGGGAAAAATCCCGCAGGAGCCCGATCCACGCGATGGCGGCACTCACCGCAGCAGGTAACGCGTAACGGCCAACCCAGACGTGCTCGTGCCACATTCCCGACGGTCCCCTCGACGTCCGCAATCAAGCAGGGACAACCGTCACCACACACAGATGAAGCCGGTCCTTCCCTCGGCGCGTTCACCAGCGCCTTCCCCACACAGCAGCCGTCGGCAACGAGGCCGCCGCGAGTAGGGCCGATGATGTCACTCAGCACAACCTCAAGCAGTCACTTTGCGCAACAATTGGCCACCACCGGCAGCACCCTGCATCCGCAGAGAAACGACGGAACACGGCTGCTCCCGGCGGCAAGGACGAGTGCCGCAGCAGGGGAAAGGGACTCGCGCACCAACTCGCCAGGGGCTACACCCCCACCGACAACGCCCGCGTGGACACACACCCGGAGACCCTGCTCGCCATCCTGAAGACCAGCCCGGCCCGGAAGCCAAGCGGCTCGATGACGTGCAGCCCGATCCCGCGCTCGCGCAGTGGGGAGTGTCCGGCCAAGGGCCAGGCGCACATCATCGGCGACGGAAAATCGTCAGCGGATGGCGAGAAGGCCATCCACCAGAGCTCGGAGCCCGTCGAGGTAAGTGTCCTCGCCGGTCAGCGGTACCCAGCGGTCCGCGATCTGCGCCAACCGGGGCAGCTCACCCGGATCGAGATTGCCGAAGGCTTGCTCCCGGTAGGTCCCTCGGTCGTCGTCTGCACGCCGCCGGGCCGCTGTCGCCCGGACCACGATCTCTCCAGCGGTGTAGTACCAGATCGCGCGGTAACCGTGCACGGCCCGCTCGGGGGACAGTCCGCATTCGACCAGGCCGTCGACGATCTGCTCGACAAACCACAGCGCCGACGTGGACATCAGGTCATCGGCGGTCAGCACTTCCACGATCCAGGGACAGGCGGCGAGCGCCTCGTGGATCGCGGCGGCGGCAACGACGATCCGCTCGCGAGGACGGACGGGCAGTTCGGGTCGACGCAGCGCCTGCGCCGCGTAGTCGTCCAGCAGCAGGACGAGCAGTTCTTCCTTGTTGCGGACGTGGTGGTAGAGCGCCATCGGTGTGCTGCCGATCTCCGTGGCCAGCCGCCGCATGGTCAGCCGGTCCACGCCTTCCTCGGTCACGATCCGGCGGGCCGTCCTGATGACCTCCTCGCGGGATATACGGGGAGGTCGGCCAGGGGACTTGCGCGGTGCGGACGGCTGCGGCATGCCCCCATCATTCCCCAGGTGTCGACAACGGCGATCCCCTGACGCTAGTTTCTGTACATGTATAAAAACTTAGTGGGGCGACCCGGGGTGGTGCTGGCGACGGCGGCCGTCGCCCAGTTCGTCATCGCCCTGGACATGTCGGTGGTCAACGTCGCACTGCCCGCAATCCGCACCGCGCTGGGATTCGCGCCGCTCGACCTGTCGTGGATCGTGCACGTCTACGCGCTCACCTTCGGCGGACTGCTGCTACTGGGGGGTCGGGCTTGTGACCTGTACGGTCACCGTCGGCTGCTTGTGGGGGGCCTGGTCGTCTTCGGGCTGTGCTCGCTGATGGGCGGCCTGGCCCAGGCGCCCTGGCAACTGATCGCAGCCCGCGCCGGTCAGGGCCTGGGTGCTGCCGCGGCCGCCCCGGCCGCGCTGGGCATGCTCACCACCACGTTCCCTGAGGGCCCTCGGCGTGTCCGGGCGCTCGGGGTGTGGAGCGCGGTGAACGCCGCAGGGGGAGCGCTGGGGGTCCTGGCCGGTGGTCTGCTGACCGAGTACGCGGGTTGGCACTGGGTGATGCTGGTCAACCTGCCCGTCGTGGCGGCGGCTCTCGCGCTGGTTCTGGCAGGCGTGCCCGCCGGAGCACGGCCCGACCGGCGCGAGAGGCTGGACGTGCTCGGCGCTGTCCTGGCGACCGGCGGAGTCGGGCTGCTGGTGTTCGGTGTCGTCCGCACCGACGCCCGAGGTTGGGGATCCCTGGCCACCGTGGCGACCCTCGCCGTTGCGGCCGCGCTCCTGGTCGCCTTTGCCTTCGCCGAACCCAGGGCCCCCGCGCCGTTGCTGCGCCTCGGCCCGCTGCGCAGTCGCTGGGTGGCCGGCGCCAACGTGCTGGTTTTCTTGGCCGCGGCCGGGCAGTTCACGGCGTTCTACTTCGTGTCCCTGTACATGCAGCAGGTCCTGGGCATGGGTGCCGCAGCGACCGGCGCCGCGTTCCTGCCGTTCTCCGTGAGCCTGGTCGCGGGCACCATCATCGCGACCCGCGTCACCACGGCGCGCACCCCCCGAGCCGCCCTGGTGCCCGGCGCTCTGCTGGCCGCCGTGGGCCTGGCCTGGCTGGCCTTCATCAGCCCCAGCGGCGGCTTCCTCACCGACGTGCTCGGTCCCTGCCTCATCACCGGCGTCGGCGTCGGACTGGTCCTGGCCCCGGTCGCCGCCGCCGCGACCACCGGCGTCGCCTCCCGCGAGGCCGGCATGGCCTCCGGCCTTTTCAACAGCTCCCGCCAACTCGGCGGCTGCGTCGGCCTGGCCGCCCTGGCCACCATCGCCGCACTACGCACCGGCCCCGCCACTGACCCCGCCTCCCTCAACGACGGCTATGCCCTGGGCCTGGCCGTCACCGCCGGCCTCTTCGTACTCGCGGCAGTCACGGCGATCGGGGTGTTGCCCCGAGGCCAGGCCGTCCTGCCTGACCCGCAACCCGCCGCCCCCACAAAGAACCGACTGGAAGGAACGCCGTCATGACGACGACCCCCATCGACCTGTTCGTCTCCGCGCTGCAGTTCCGCCCCGACGGCGATGTCCGAGCCGCCGAACGGCAGATGACGAGCAGCGACTCCGGCGCCTGGCAGGTCACGACGTTCCGCGTGGAGACCGACGTCGTCGTCCACGCCGACCACTGGGAGATGCACCCGGAGGCCGAAGAGGCGGTGTGCTGCCTGACTGGCGGCGTCCGAATTCACTTCCGTGCCACCACGCCCGGTGGCGCCGAGGACATGGTGCAGTTGCAGGCAGGCACCGCAGTGATCGTCCCCCGCGGCCGCTGGCACCGCCTGGAGCTGAACGCCCCCAGCGACCTGATGTCGATCACCCTTCGCCAAGGCACTCGCCTCGAAAAGCGCGCCGACACTCACTGACCGGGAGGTGGCCCCGGCTGCACGAGGTACTCCTGGCCAAGCTCCGCAGCGCGAACACCCTGGACTTCTCCCGGTCGACGGTCGACGGCTCCCACATCCGGGCGTCAAAGGGGGCTTCAAGACGGACGAAGCCCCGCCGACCGAGGCAGAACAGGAAGTAAGCACCACCTGATCACCGACGCCACCGGCATCCCGCTCGCCGCCACCCTGACCGGCGGCAACCGCAACGACGTCACCCAGCTGATCCCGCTCCTTCAGGCCGTACCGCCGGTGAGGGGCAAGCGTTGGGGGGACGGGCGGTCACGGACCGGGGCGTCCGCGCAGCACCCGAGTGCCCGGGGCGCAGCTGTTCCGCAACTCTTCGAACTCGGTGCCCGACAGCCGCCGGGCGGAGCCTCGTCGGGAGTGGTCGAGTACGGCGGACGCGCTGCGCAGCCACTCCGGGGTGGCGGCGACGCCGACGAAGCCCGCCAGGCGGGTCAGTTCTTCCGCGGGACGGTCGAGGAGGTCCTCGTAGGCGAGCGTGGTGCCCCGGCCCGCGGGCAGCCGGTCGAGGAACTCCGCCCCCTCGGTGACGAGTTCCGACCACAGGGTGCCGAACGTCCGCAGCGGGACGTCCCGGTCGCGTACGAGCGCGGGATCGAAGCGCTCGGCGAGCAGGGGTGAGAGGTCCGCGGGCAGCACGCGGACGTGGTCGTCGGTCAGGTCGGCGAGACTGGCGATCCCGGCCCGTTCCTTGATCTCGCGCAGCAGGGAGATCGTGCGGTATCCGGGATGGCGGCTCATGGACAGGGCGCAGTCCGGCCCGTCCCTGAACATGTGCACGAACCTGGCCTCCGGGAACGCGGCCCGCAGTCCTGGCGCCCAGCCGGTCGAGTAGCCGGAGCGTTCCACGACGGCGGTCCGTCCGAACCGTGCGCAGAGCGCACCGAACAGCGCCCGATGGTGCTCGGCGGCGGCGCGTTGGGGCCACCGGGACACCGTCGTGCGGAGTTCGTCGAGGAGCCCGTCCGGGTCGTCGGTGAGGTGGGGCAGCACCATGAGGGAGAGCGCGGGCACGCCCGTGGTGTCCGCCGTGTACCTGCCGGGGCGGCGGGTGTAGAGGAACTCGGGCAGCGGCAGCCCGCTGCGGATCATCCGCTGGAAGTGCGGGGCGGGCCGGAACAGCGACTGCCAGAACCGTTCTCCCGTCACCTCGCCGTCCGGGAAGGCGGCGTCGCCCACGGAGGCCATGAACTCGTTGAGGCTCAGGATGTCGGGATGGGAGTTGAGGATGCGTGACAGCGCGGTCGAGCCGCTGCGTCCCGTACCGATGACGAAGGTCAAGGAACGCATGGTCACCCTCCGCGGCTTAGCGACATCCAGGAGCAGGTCTCGGCCGCAGCGTATCCCCTGGCCCGTGTCGGCCTAGGCCGCCGACCCCCTCCGTCCCACCCGCGCCGTCACCGGCACCGGGTCGTGGTGGATCGGGGTGTGCGCGCCGGTGAGGGAGACGCCGGTGCCACCGCGGCGGGCGGCGACGATCTCCGCGGCGATGGACAGGGCCGTCTCCTCGGGGGTGCGGGCTCCGAGGTCGAGGCCGATCGGGGAGCGCAGACGGGCCAGTTCGAGTTCGGTGACGCCGAC
The DNA here is from genome assembly GCF_044745865.1 of Streptomyces sp. NPDC086787. Lineage (NCBI taxonomy): Bacteria > Bacillati > Actinomycetota > Actinomycetes > Kitasatosporales > Streptomycetaceae > Streptomyces > Streptomyces sp. NPDC086787. The sequence continues at coordinate 228,329 of NZ_JBIVBC010000004.1, forward strand.
CTCGCGCAGGCGTTCGTTGCGGTCCAGGTGGGTGCGCCGGGAGCCCATCGCACCGACGTAGGCCACCGGCAGGCGCAACGCCAGCTTCAGCAGCGGTACGTCGAACTTGGCGTCGTGGGTGAGCACGCACAGGACGGTACGGCTGTCGGTGTCCGTGCGTTCCAGGTAGCGGTGGGGCCACTCGACCACGATCTCGTCGGCGTCGGGGAAGCGGGTGCGGGTGGCGAACACCGGGCGTGCGTCGCACACGGTCACGTGGTGGCCGAGGAACTTGCCGACGCGGACGAGCGCGGAGGCGAAGTCGATCGCCCCGAAGACGATCATCCGGGGCGGTGGCACCGACGACTCCACCAGCACGGTGAGCGGGGCGCCGCAGCGGGAGCCCCGTTCGCCGATCTCCAGGGTGCCGGTGCGGCCCGCGTCCAGGAAGGCGGCCGCCTCGGCGGCGATGGTGCGGTCCAGTTCGGGGTGGGCGCCGAAGCCGCCGTCGTATGTGCCGTCGGGGCAAACGAGCAGGGCACGGCCGGTGAGTTCGGGCGGCCCGGACACGATCCGGGCCAGCGCGGCCGCCCGCCCGTTCGCGGCGGCGGCCAGCGCGGCCTCGGCCACCGGGCGGGCGGGGTCGGCCGCCCGTACCGGGGTGACGAGGATGTCGATGACGCCGCCGCAGGTGAGGCCCACGGCGAAGGCGTCCTCGTCGCTGTATCCGAAGCGCTCCAGGACGGTTTCGCCGTCATGGAGCGCCTGCCGGCACAGTTCGTACACCGCGCCCTCCACACAACCGCCGGAGACCGAGCCGACCGCCGTGCCGTCGGCGTCCACCGCGAGGGCGGCGCCGGGTTGGCGCGGGGCGCTGCCGCCGACGGCCACCACCGTGGCCACGGCGAAGTCACGGCCCTGCGCGGCCCACCGGTTCAGCTCCTCGGCGATGTCCAGCATCTCTCGGTCTCCTTGGCAGCGGTGAGGGTCAGTGCACGCCCAGCCAGCCCTCGATGGGGTTGAGGGCGAAGTAGACGAGGAAGATGGCCGCGAGGCCCCACATGAACGCCCCGATCTCCCGTGCCTTGCCCTCGGCGGTCTTGATGGCGACCCAGGAGATGACACCGGCGGCGACGCCCGTGGTGATGGTGTAGGTGAAGGGCATCAGGACCACGGTCAGGAAGACCGGGATCGCGGTGGCGCGGTCGGCCCAGTCGATGTGCCGGGCGTTCATCAGCATCATCGCGCCGATGACCACCAGGGCCGCGGCGGCGACCTCCTGCGGGACGATCGCGGTGAGCGGGGTGAAGAACAGGCAGGCCGCGAAGAACAGTCCGGTGACTACCGAGGCGAGGCCGGTGCGGGCGCCCTCGCCGACGCCGGTGGCGGACTCGATGAACACGGTCTGGCCGGAGCCGCCGGCGACACCGCCGATCGCGCCGCCCGCGCCGTCGATGAACAGGGCCTTGGACAGGCCCGGCATCCGGCCCTTGTCGTCGGCGAGTCCGGCTTCGGTGCCGACGCCGATGATGGTGGCCATGGCGTCGAAGAACCCGGCGAGCACCAGGGTGAAGACGATCATGCCGACGGTCATCGCGCCGACCTGGCCCCAGCCGCCGAAGTCGACGTGTCCGAAGAGCGAGAAGTCGGGCATGGAGACGGCGCTGCCGTGCAGTTCGGGGGCGCCGTTGGCCCACTGCTTCGGGTCGATGACGCCGGCTGTGTTGAGGATCGCGGCGACGATCGTGCCGCCGACGATGCCGATGAGGATGGCGCCGGGGATCCCGCGGGCCTGGAGCATGAAGATGGCGAGCAGGGTGGCGGCGAACAGCAGTACCGGCCAGCCGCTCAGTTCGCCCGTGGGGCCGAGGCTGACGGGGACGTTCTTGCCCTGGTGCACGAAGCCGGACTTGTAGAAGCCGATGAGGGCGATGAACAGGCCGATGCCCATGGTGATGCCGTGCTTGAGCGGGAGCGGGATGGCGTTCATGACCATCTCGCGCAGGCCGGTGACGACCAGGAGCATGATGACCACGCCGTAGACCACGCACATGGCCATCGCCTGCGGCCAGGTCATCTGCGGGGCGACCTGCGCGGAGACGACGCCGGAGACGGAGAGGCCGGCGGCGAGGGCGAGCGGTGCCTTGCCGACGAAGCCCATGAGCAGCGTGGTGAGGGCTGCGGCGAAGGCGGTCGCGGTGATCAGCGCCTTCTGGCCGAGGGTGTCGCCGGCCGCGTCCTTGCCGGACAGGATCAGGGGGTTGAGCAGGAGGATGTACGCCATCGCCATGAAGGTGGTGATGCCGCCGCGCACTTCACGCGGGAGGGAGGAACCTCTGTCGGATATGTGGAAGTACCGGTCGAGCCAGGACCGGCCGGCCGGGACGCGGGTTCCTTCTCCCGCGTCCTCGGCGGTGGTCCTGGGTTCCACTGACTGCTGGGTCATGGGGCCATCTCCCAAGGTTCATAGGGGCACCCGCGGTCCGCGTGCGCGGCCGTACGGGATTTGGGAATGGACGACCCGGGGGACGGCCCGAGACGAACAATGAGGGTCCTGCTGAGCGGTTACGCCGTTCCGGTGAGGTGTTCCGGTCGGACCGGCGTGCGGTTGAGCTCCAGCCCGGTCGCGTTCCGGATCGCCGCGAGGACGGCCGGAGTGGACGACAGGGTGGGGGCCTCGCCGATGCCACGGAGCCCGTACGGGGCGTGGTCGTCGGCGAGTTCGAGCACGTCGACGGGGATGGTCGGCGTGTCGAGAATCGTGGGGATCAGGTAGTCCGTGAAGGACGGGTTCCTGACCTTGGCGGTCTTCGGGTCGACGATGATCTCCTCCATGACCGCGACGCCGAGGCCCTGGGTGGTGCCGCCCTGGATCTGGCCGATGACGGACAGCGGGTTGAGCGCCTTGCCCACGTCCTGAGCGCAGGCCAGCTCGATCACCTTGACCAGGCCGAGTTCGGTGTCGACCTCGACCACGGCGCGGTGTGCGGCAAAGGTGTACTGGACGTGGCCGTTGCCCTGGCCGGTGCGCAGGTCGAAGGGCTCGGTGGGGCGGTGCCGCCACTCGGCCTCGATCTCCACGACGTCGTCGCCGAGGACGTCCGCGAGGTCGGCGAGGACCTCACCGCCGTCGGTGACCACCTTGCCGCCCTCCAGGAGGAGTTCGGCGGTGGCCCAGGCGGGGTGGTAGGTGCCGAACTGGCGGCGGCCCAGCTGCAGTACCTTCTCGCGCACCAGCTCGCAGGAGTTCTTGACGGCGCCGCCGGTGACATAGGTCTGGCGCGAGGCGGAGGTCGAACCCGCGCTGCCCACCTGGGTGTTGGCCGGGTGGATGGTCACCTGGGAGACGCCGAGTTCGGTGCGGGCGATCTGCGCGTGGACGGTGACGCCGCCCTGGCCGACCTCGGCCATGGCCGTGTGCACGGTGGCCACGGGCTCGCCCGCGACGACCTCCAGGCGCACCTTGGCGGTGGAGTAGTCGTCGAAGCCCTCGGAGAAGCCGACGTTCTTGATGCCGACCGCGTAGCCGATGCCGCGTACGACGCCTTCGCCGTGCGTGGTGTTGGACAGGCCGCCGGGCAGTTGCCGTACGTCCGCGCCCTCGCTGCTCTCCCACTGGCGCTCGGGCGGCAGCGGCATCGCCTTGACGCGGCGCAGGATCTCGGCGACCGGTGCCGGGGAGTCGACGCGCTGGCCCGTCGGCATGATGGTGCCCTGCTCCATGGCGTTGAGCTGACGGAACTCAACCGGGTCCATGCCGAGTTCCTTCGCCACCTTGTCCATCTGCGCCTCGTAGGCGAAGCACGCCTGGACCGCGCCGAAGCCGCGCATCGCGCCGCAGGGCGGGTTGTTGGTGTAGAGGGCGATGGCCTCGATGTCGACGTCGTCCACGACGTACGGGCCGATGCCGAGCGAGGAGGCGTTGCCGACGACGGCCGGGGAGGCTGAGGCGTACGCGCCGCCGTCCAGGACGATGCGGCACTTGACGTGCGTCAGCTTGCCGTCCCTGGTGGCCCCGTGCTCGTAGTGCAGCCGGGCGGGGTGGCGGTGGACGTGTCCGAAGAAGGACTCGAAGCGGTTGTAGACGATCTTGACGGGCTTGCCGGTGCGCAGGGCGAGCAGGCAGGCGTGGATCTGCATGGACAGGTCCTCGCGGCCGCCGAACGCGCCGCCGACGCCGGAGAGCGTCATCCGTACCTTGTCCTCGGGCAGGCCGAGGACCGGCGCGATCTGGCGCAGGTCGGAGTGGAGCCACTGGGTGGCGATGTAGAGGTGGACGCCGCCGTCCTCCTCGGGTACGGCGAGGCCGGACTCCGGGCCGAGGAAGGCCTGGTCCTGCATGCCGAAGTAGTAGTCCCCGCTGACGATCACGTCGGCCCGCCGTGCGGCCTCGGCGGCGTCGCCGCGCACGATCGGCTGGCGGTGGACGATGTTGGGGTGCGGGACGTGGCCGATGTGGTGGTCGTCGCGGTTCTCGTGGACCAGGATCGCGTCCGGGGCGGTCGCCGAGGCCTCGTCGGTGATGACCGGGAGTTCGCGGTAGTCGACCTTGATCTTGGCGGCGGCGCGGCGCGCGGTCTCCGGGTGGTCGGCGGCGACGATGGCGACCGGTTCGCCGTGGTGGCGCACCTTGCCGTGGGCCAGGACGGGGGTGTCCTGGATCTCCAGGCCGTAGTTCTTCATGTCGGCGGGCAGGTCGTCATAGGTCATGACGGCGTAGACGCCGGCGGTGGCGAGGGCCTCGCTGGTGTCGATGGAGACGATCTCGGCGTGCGCGACCGTGGAGCGCAGGATCTGGCCCCAGAGCATGTCCTCGTGCCACATGTCGGACGAGTACGCGAACTCGCCGGTGACCTTGAGGGTACCGTCCGGGCGGAGCGTGGACTCGCCGATGCCGCCCTTGGTCTGCGACCCCTGGGTGATCTTGGTGGGAGTGCCGTTGGTCATGTTCAGACCCCCTCGGACTGCCGGGCCGCGGCCAGCCGGACCGCGTCCATGATCTTCTCGTAGCCGGTGCAGCGGCACAGGTTGCCCGACAGTGCCTCGCGGATGTCCGCGTCGCTGGGGTTCGGGTTGCGCTCCAGCATCTCGTCGGCGGCGACCAGCAGGCCGGGGGTGCAGAAGCCGCACTGGACGGCGCCCGCGTCGATGAACGCCTGCTGGATCGTGGAGAGTTCGGTGCCCTCTCCGGTGTGCGAGTCGGTGCCCCGGGCCTGCCATCCCTTGGCCTCGTCAAGGGGTGTGCCACAGGCGCCCGTCGCGCAGGAGCGCTGCTTGGCGTAGTCCGCGAGCCCCTCGACGGTGACGATGTCGCGGCCCTCGGCCTGGCCCGCGGCGACCAGGCAGGAGCACACCGGCACGCCGTCCAGGCGGACCGTGCAGGAGCCGCACTCGCCCTGCTCGCAGGCGTTCTTGGAGCCGGGCAGGCCGAGCCGCTCACGCAGGACGTAGAGCAGGGACTCGCCCTCCCAGACGTCGTCGGCCTCCTGCGGGCGTCCGTTGACGGTGAAGTTGACCCGCATCACGCAGCTCCTTCCGAGGTGCGGCGGGCGCCGCGGTACGACTCCCAGGTCCAGGTGAGGGTCCGGCGGGCCATGACACCGACCGCGTGGCGGCGGTAGCTCGCGGTGCCCCGGACGTCGTCGATGGGGTTGCAGGAGGCGGCGCACAGGTCCGCGAACTGCTTGGCCACCGAAGGGGCGATGATCTTTCCGTTGTCCCAGAAGCCGCCCTCTTCGAGCGCCGCGTTCAGGAAGTCCTCGGCGGTCTTCGCCCGCACCGGGGTGGGTGCCGCGGAGCCGATGCCGGTACGGACCGTACGGGTCTCGGGGTGCAGGGCGAGGCCGAAGGCGCAGACGGCGATCACCATCGCGTTGCGGGTGCCGACCTTGGAGTACTGCTGCGGGCCGTCCGCCTTTTTGACGTGCACCGCGCGGATCAGCTCGTCGGGGGCGAGCGCGTTGCGCTTGACGCCGGTGTAGAAGTCGTCGATGGGAATCATGCGGGTGCCGCGTACCGACTCGGCCTCGACCTCGGCGCCCGCCGCGAGCAGCGCGGGGTGGGCGTCACCGGCCGGGGAGGCGGTGCCGAGGTTGCCGCCCACGCCACCGCGGTTGCGGATCTGCGGGGAGGCGACGGTGTGCGAGGCGAGGGCCAGACCCGGCAGCTCGGCGCGCAGGTCCTCCATGATCCGGGTGTACGGCACGGAGGCACCGAGCCGCACGCTGTCCTCGCCCACCTCCCACGCGTAGAGATCGCCGACACGGTTGAGGTCGAGGAGGTATTCGGGCCGCCGGTGGTCGAAGTTGATCTCGACCATGACGTCGGTGCCGCCTGCGATCGGCACAGCGGTGGGGTGCTCGGCCTTGGCGGCGAGCGCCTCCTCCCAGCTGGCGGGGCGAAGGAAGTCCATGAATGGCTCTCTTCTTCGTCTTGGGATCATACGGAATGAGCCAGATCGCGTGCGGCTGCCCCGGCTCGTTCATGTGCTGTTCACGCGGAGTGGGGCAAGTACACCGCCCTGTGCTCCATCGGGGTCAGTCACGGAAACCATGAAGGAGTTGGCTGGCCAACGAGGTCATCTTGTAGATTCGTATGAATGGAGGTCGTCTGTAACCTCCTCGCTTTCCTATAGAAACGCGACCGGGCCCCCGCCCTGCTCGACCTTTCACGACCCTTCAAGATTCATCGTAGTTTTCGAGACAAAAGAACGGCGGCGACGAGAATGCGGCTGCGCGCACTGCTGGACACCGACGCGCTGGGCCTGCGGCTGCTCGGCGGTGCGGACGAACTCGACCGCACCGTGCGCGGTGTGATGACCACCGACCTGCGCGATCCGAGCCGCTACCTCTCGGGTGGCGAGCTGGTGCTGACGGGCCTGGCCTGGCGCCGGAACGCCGAGGACTCCGAGCCTTTCGTACGACTGCTGACACAGGCGGGCGTGGCCGCGCTGGCCGCGGGCGAGGCGGAACTGGGCGCCGTGCCGGAGGACCTCGTGCTCGCGTGCGCCCAGCACCGGCTGCCACTGTTCGCGGTGCACGAGTCGGTCGCGTTCGCGACGGTCACCGAGCATGTGGTCCGGCAGGTCTCCGGCGAACGGGCCGGTGATCTCGCGGCCGTGGTGGACCGGCATCGCCGGATGATCACCGCGGGCCCGGCGGGCGGCGGCCCGGACGTGGTCCTTGACCTGCTCGGCTCCGACCTGGACCTGCGCGCCTGGGTGCTCTCCCCCACCGGACGACTGATCGCCGGCTCGAAGGCCGCGGGCCCCCTGGCGCCCGAGACGTGCGTCCGGCTCGCCGCCGAACAGCTGGCCGCCGTGCGCACCGGACGCCGCGGCCCGCACCGGGTGCTGCTGGGCTCCGGTCCCGCGGCCACGTACTCCCTGTTCCCGGTGCGCGGCAGCGGCCGCTCCCCGCACGCGGCCCGGGACGTGCGCGAGTCGGTGCTGTCGGACTGGCTGCTGGCCGTGGAGGCGGACGCCGGCGACTGGCCCGGGGAACGCCTGGACCTGCTCCAGGGTGTCACCCAGCTGATCGCGGTCGAGCGGGACCGGCGGGACGCGGCCCGCACGGTACGGCGGCGGCTCGCCCAGGAGGTCCTGGAACTGGTGCAGGCGGGCGCCGCGCCGGCCGAGATCGCCGCCCGGCTGCGGGTGGCCGCGCCGGTGCTGCTGCCCGGCCTCGGGGCCGCCCCGCACTGGCAGGTGGTCGTGGCCCGCGTGGAATGGGACGGCGGGGAGGTCGAGGGCGGCCCGGTGGCCCAGACCCTCCTGGAGGAGATCCTGGTCGACCCGCTGGCCACCGGCCCCGAGCCCTCCGACCGGATCGCCGTCGCCCACACCGGGGACGAGGCCGTGGCGCTGGTGCCGCTGCCGGCCGTCTCCGTCGAGCACGACGGTTCGGAGACCGGAATCGTCGCCGACGCGCTGCTCCAGTCCGTCCGGGAGCCGCTCACGGCCGGGCTCGCCGACGACGGCCGGATCACCCTGGGCGTCAGCGCGGCGGTGCACTCGGCGGAGGGGCTGCGGGGCGCGCTGGAGGAGGCACGGCACGCCCGCCGGGTGGCGGCGGCACGGCCCGGCCGGGTGTGCGCGGCGGGCCACCAGGAGCTGGCCTCGCACGTGCTGCTGCTCCCCTTCGTGCCGGACGACGTGCGGCGCGCCTTCACCGCCCGGCTGCTCGACCCGCTGCGCGAGTACGACCGCCGCCATCGCGCCGAACTGATCCCCACCCTGGAGGCGTTCCTCGACTGCGACGGCTCCTGGACCCGCTGCGCCACGCGACTTCACCTGCACGTCAACACACTGCGCTATCGCGTGGGCCGAATCGAGCAGTTGACGAGCCGGGACCTGTCCCGGCTGGAGGACAAGCTCGATTTCTTCCTGGCGTTGCGCATGAGCTGAGGTCGCCGGGCGCGCGGCGGAAGCGGCTCCGAGTGGCCGCGATGTCCCACGACTTTGTGAAATTATTCACCCACCCTCTTGGCCCGGCACCGCGATTGGTGCTGGAATGCGGCCACCACTCAACAGCTCGATGGCGTGCTCGGGGAGGGCAACGTGGCGCATACCGCCATGTCTGGTAACGGAACGACCGCAGGTGACGATCCTCTCCAGACCGCGGTATGGCGGTTGCGCTCGCGGGCCTGCTGGGCCGACGCGGCAGCGCTGCTCCCGCCGGACACCCCGGCGGCCTCGCTCCAGCGGGCCGGGCTGCTGGTGGAGCGGTGCCTGTACACCGAGCGCGGGTGGGAGGAGGCCGAGGACGCGCTGCGCGTGGCGGAGGCGCAGGCGCGCGGTGACGAGGAGCGCGGGGCGGCCGCCTGCGAGCGCGGGCAGCTCGCCTACGCCGCGACGCTGCACGGGGTGCGGGACCGGGCCGACGAGGCACGGGCGGCGCTGGGCCGGGCGGCGGCGCTGATCCCTCCGGGGGCTTCCGGGCGGGCCCTGCTGGACTTCCGGCGCGGTCTGCTCGCCGAGAACCTCTCGCGTTCCCCGCAGTCGGCGCTCGCCGCGTACCGCCGGGCGCACGCGGCGGCCACCACGCACTCCGATCCGCTGCTGCTGTCCTTCACCTGGCGACACCTCGCCGGACTGGCCCTGCGGCAGGGCGAGTTGGCAGAGGCGCGGCACGGCTTCGCCGAATCGCTGAGGATCCGGGAGGAGTTGGGCTATCTGGTGGGTACGGCCCCCGCCCTGGCCTCCCTGGCCGACGCCGAGTCGGAACCCGAGGCGACCCGCCTGCGCGACGAGGCCCGCCGTCTGTTCCGCCTCCTGGGCGGCGTCCCCACCTGGCTGGCCCAGCAACTGGCCCCCACGACACCGGGGGCGGCCACGGCTTGAGGCTCCCGTCGGCGCCGGTCAGGCCAGGGCGCCGAAGTGCTGCGTGACCAGGGACTGGACGGTGTCCAGTTCGCGGGCGATCAGCGCCTCCAGGAGGGCCGTGTGCTGGGCCGCGTCGACGGTGAGCGGCGGGCCCTCCGTCCGGGGCCACTGGGCGCGGCGGTGCAGGTTCTCGGCGATCCGGACCAGCTGGCCGTTGCCGGAGAGGGAGAGCAGCGCGCCGTGGAAGGCGCGGTCGGACTCGGCGTAGGTCGCCCGGCAGCCCGAGGCCGCCGCGCGCACGGTGTCCTCGGCGAGCGGCACCAGCTCGGCCCAGCGTGCGGCGGGCACCGAACGCGCGAGTCGCAGCACCACGGGCGCCTCGATCAGGGCGCGCACCTCGGCCAGCTCGGCCAGCTCCCGGGTGCCGCGCTCCACCACCCGGAATCCCCGGTTGGGCACGACCTCGACCGCACCGTCCAGCGCGAGCTGCTGCATGGCCTCCCGGACGGGCGTCGCGGACACCCCGAACCGGTCGCCGAGCGCCGGGGCCGAGTACACCTCGCCGGACCTCAGCTCGCCCGTGGCGAGCGCCGTGCGCAGGGCGTCCAGGACCTGGCCGCGCACGGAGTCACGCCGCACGGTGTGCGGGTGTTCGCCGCGGGCGCGGGGCAGGGCGCCCGCAGTGCGCTTCACGGAATCTCTCCTCCGGCTTGTCGGTACTTGGGCCATTAACGGCGGGTTGTCACCGACCGTCAAGCATCTTGGACGCACAGCGTGACAGTTCACACCCGGACCAGGAGGGTAAGGTAAGCCTTACCTGCCCAGTGATCGACGAACGGTGGTTCCTCGATGCCCGCCGCCACCTCCTCTCCCGTGGCCGCCGCGTACGCCCGCCTCGCGGAGGCCTGCCCGGACCTCACCGTGACCGAGCAGGCCACCGGCACACCCCTGCCACAGGGCGACGGCTGGGTCACGGCGGCCCAGCTCGCCGCGGGCACGGAGGGCCTGGACGCCTTCCTGGCATGGGACGAGGAGCAGGTGCTGCGCGACTACGGGCAGAGGGGCCGCCCGGACGTGGTCGCCACCTTCGGACTGCACCGGTACGCCTGGTACGCCTGCCTGCTGATCACGCTCCCCTGGTTCCTGCACCGCAGGGTGCCCCGGCTCCCCGCGACCGAGGTCTCCTACGACCGCGAGGGCGGCCGGATGGCAGTGCGCCCGGTCTCCTTCGCGTGCCTGCCGGACGACCCGGCGGCGGCGCTGCCCGGCGCGGAGATCGTCCCCGACGAGGAGGCGCTGCGGGCCCGGGTCCGGGACGCCGTGGCCGAACACCTCGAACCCGTCCTCGGCGGCTTCGGGCCGCGCATGCGGCGGCGCGGGCGGGCGCTGTGGGGCATGGCGACCGACGAGATCGTGGAGGGGCTCTGGTACGTCGGTGAGCAGCTCGGCGAGCGGGAGCGGGCGGTGCGCGAGCTGGAACTGCTGCTGCCGGGGGCGACCCGGCCGTACGTCGGCTCCGCCGCCTTCCGGGTGCTGACCGGACCGGACGGCCGGCCGCTGCCCACCCGGGACCGCGCGAGCTGCTGCATGTTCTACACTCTCGCCCCCGAGGACACCTGCGTCACCTGCCCGCGCAATCGCGACGCCGAACGCGTCGCCAAACTCACCGCCTGCGCGGCGGCCTGACAACCCCTCAGGGGTTCGCAACATCATCACTTGTCACGGGAATCATTCGTACGGGTACTCTTAATCGAACTCAACTTCCGTCCCTCAAGCGGCAGTTCGAGCATTACGCCGCTCTGGGCAGCTCCCCGCACTCCCTTGGCGGCCTCTTGCCCCGAAACCCCCTGAGGACCAGTGGGGTTGGGCCACTATGGCGGGCGTTACGCCCTATCCCAATGCAAGGGACCCCAGATGAGACTGACCGACATATCGCTGAACTGGCTGCTTCCCGGCGCCGTTCTGCTCCTGGGCATGCTGGCGGCGGTCGCGGTGCTAGCGCGCGGTAAGCGCTCCTCGGGGAAGGACACGAGCGCGGACGACTCGTGGGAGCGCAGCGAGGAGCGCCGCAGGCGCAAGGAGGCCATATACGGCACCGCCTCCTATGTCCTTCTGTTCTGCTGTGCGGCGGTCGCCGCCGCGCTCTCCTTCCACGGCCTGGTCGGCTTCGGCCAGCAGAACCTCGGGCTGACCGGCGGCTGGGAATACCTGGTGCCGTTCGGCCTGGACGGCGCGGCCATGTTCTGCTCGGTGCTCGCCGTCCGCGAGGCCAGCCACGGCGACGCGGCCCTCGGCTCCCGGATACTCGTCTGGACGTTCGCCGGTGCCGCGGCCTGGTTCAACTGGGTGCACGCGCCCCGGGGTATCGGTCACGACGGCGCCCCGCAGTTCTTCTCCGGCATGTCCCTGTCGGCCGCGGTCCTCTTCGACCGCGCCCTGAAGCAGACCCGCCGGGCCGCCCTGCGCGAGCAGGGTCTGGTGCCGCGCCCGCTGCCGCAGATCCGTATCGTCCGTTGGCTGCGGGCGCCGCGCGAGACCTACGGCGCCTGGTCGCTGATGCTCCTGGAGGGCGTGCGCAGCCTGGACGAGGCGGTCGAGGAGGTGCGCGAGGACAAGCGACAGAAGGAAGACCAGCGACTGCGGCGCCGTGAGCAGCAGCGGGTGGAGCGCGCCCAGCTCAAGGCGATCAGCCGGGGCCAGCGCGGCTTCGCGGGCCGTGGCGCCGGCCGGGAGATGGATGTGCACGAGGTCGAACGCGGGTCGTCGCAGGTCGCCGCGGAGCCCGCCATATCCGCGCCGGAACAGCTGCCCGTGCGCTCTCGGCCCTCCCTCCAGCCCGTCCGGAAGGGGTCTGACCCCATCACGGTCGATCTGACGGCCGAGGACGACACCATGGCCCTGCCGCGCCTCGACTCCCTGGAGCGCAAGCTCAAGGACCTTGAGCAGCAGTTCGGCTGAGGCCCCGGAGGCGGGAAGCCGGAAGAAAAGCCGGATGGGGGCGTGACCGCGACGGTCACGCCCCCACCCCGTTCATCGCGTCATCGCGTTCACTACGCTTCCGCGTCCAGTTCGAACCACACGGACTTGCCCACGCCGTGCGGCCGTACGCCCCACGCGTCGGCGAGAGATTCGACGAGGAACAGCCCCCTGCCGTGCGTGCCGTCGTCGCCGGGCACACACGGCCTGGGTCTGCGGGCGACGAAGTCCCTGACCTCCACGCGCAGTCCGCGCGGGCCGATGACGGCCGTCAGTACAGCGTCGTGGTCGGTGTGGACGAGAGCGTTGGTGACGAGTTCGCTGGTGAGCAGTTCCGCCAACTCGGACCGGCCCGGTTTCCCCCAGTGCCGCAGGAGTTCGCGCAGTGCCCTGCGCGACTCGGGCACCTCGTGCAGATCGGCCCGCCCCAGCCTGCGTCTGAGCTGTGGTGCGTGCACCTTCTCGGTGACGATGTCGGTGACGATGTCGGTCTCTTCCCCCATTGCCTTCGCCGAGGACGCCCCGATGGCCACGGGACCGCCTCCTCGCGCCTGCCTCTTCATGACCCCCGCCCGCACGCTGTTGCCGGTATCCCTCCTGATCGAACACGTTCACGGGATCCATGCCCGATCCGCACAGGGGCACTCATGCCGAAATGTCAATAACCGGGTCTTCAGCCATGTTCCCGGTCAAGAGCCACCGGCTTCCGGCCTGCCGACACGGCCGCGCCCACCTTGCCGACCGGGCCCCGCGGGCACCCCCGGGCGCGACTTCGTGGCACCGGCGAAACTGGCCGGAATCCAGCGGTGTCGGCAGCGGGTCAGGGCCGGGGCACGTTCCGCAGGTTGGACCGGGCCATCTGCACCATGCGGCCCACTCCCCCGTCCAGCACCATCTTCGAGGCGGACAGGGCGAACCCGGTGATCATCTCGGCGCTGATCTTCGGCGGGATGGACAGCGCGTTGGGATCGGTGACGACGTCCACGAGGGCCGGTCCCCGGTGCTTGAACGCGTCCTTGAGTGCACCGGCGAGCTGTTTGGGCTTCTCGACCCGCACTCCGAAGGCACCGCAGGCGCGGGCCACCGCCGCGAAGTCGGGGTTGGTGTTGGTGGTCCCGTACGAGGGCAGCCCCGCGACCAGCATCTCCAACTCCACCATGCTGAGCGAGGAGTTGTTGAACAGGACCACCTTCACCGGCAGGTCGTACTGCACCAGCGTCAGGAAGTCCCCCATCAGCATGGTGAAGCCGCCGTCCCCGGACATCGACACGACCTGTCGTCCGCGGTCGGTGAACTGGGCGCCGATCGCCATCGGCAGCGCGTTGGCCATCGAGCCGTGCGAGAAGGAACCGATCACGCGACGGCGGCCGTTGGGCGAGATGTAGCGGGCGGCCCACACGTTGCACATCCCGGTGTCGACGGTGAACACCGCGTCCTCGTCGGCCAGTTCGTCCAGCGCCGAGGCCACGTACTCGGGGTGGATCGGGACGTGCTTCTCGACCTTCCTGGTGTACGCCTTGACGACGCCCTCCAGCGCGTCCGCGTGCTTCTTGAGCATCCGGTCCAGGAAGCGCCTGTCGTCCTTGGGCCGCACCCGTGGGGTGACACAGCGCAGCGTCTCGCGCACATCGCCCCACACGGCGAGGTCCAGACGGGAGCGCCGGCCGAGCACCTCGGGCCGGATGTCGATCTGCACGATGGCGACGTCGTCGGGCAGGAAGGCGTTGTAGGGGAAGTCGGTGCCCAGCAGAATCAGCAGGTCGCACTCGTGGGTGGCCTCGTAGGCGGCGCCGTAGCCGAGCAGACCGCTCATGCCGACGTCGTACGGGTTGTCGTACTGGATCCACTCCTTGCCACGCAGTGCGTGCCCCACCGGGGACTTGATCCTCCCGGCGAACTCCATCACCTCGGCATGCGCCCCGGCGGTGCCACTGCCGCAGAACAGGGTGACCCGTTCGGCCCGGTCAATCATCTCCACCAGCCGGTCGATCTCGGCGTCGCCGGGGCGGATGGTGGGCCGGGAGGTGACGAGGGCGGTCTCGGCGGGCTTGTCGGGCGCGGGCTGGTCCGCGATGTCACCGGGCAGCGACACCACGCTCACCCCTCGCTGCCCGACGGCGTGCTGGATGGCGGTCTGGAGCAGCCGGGGCATCTGCCGGGGGCTGGAGATCAGCTCGCTGTAGTGGCTGCACTCGGCGAACAGCCGGTCCGGGTGGGTCTCCTGGAAGAAGCCGAGGCCGATCTCGCTGGAAGGGATGTGCGAGGCGAGGGCCAGCACGGGAGCCATGGAACGGTGGGCGTCGTAGAGGCCGTTGATCAGATGCAGGTTGCCGGGCCCGCAGGAGCCGGCGCACGCCGCCAGTTTCCCTGTGACCTGCGCCTCCGCGCCCGCCGCGAAGGCGGCCGTCTCCTCGTGGCGTACGTGGATCCAGTCGATGGCGGAGTTGCGGCGGACGGCGTCGACGACCGGGTTGAGGCTGTCGCCGACGACGCCGTACAGGCGGCGCACGCCGGCGCGGACAAGGATGTCGACGAACTGCTCGGCGACGTTCTTCTTGGCCATGGCTCTCGTCTGCCCCTTCGGCTCCGGGGTATACGCCCGGAGTAGCCGTCCGGGCTCCGAGATCCATGAAGTCACAGGGGCCGGGGTTACGCCTCCCAGACGGCGGCCACCGTGCGGTCGTCGGCATAGCCCTTGACCCGCACCTGGGAGTCCGCGAGGAACGCGGCCAGGCCGGGCGGAGTGCCGTCGGACCAGCGCCGGGCCAGGTAGGCACAGAGGGCGGGCTCGCCGCGCAGCGGATCGGCCAGGCCGCCGCTGCACATCAGCAGCGCGTCACCCGGCCGGGCGACGGAGGCGCGGAACCGGAACGGTTCCCGGGGCGGCTGCGGTGCCGGCTCGTAGGGGCTCGGGGGCGTCGGGATGCCGAGATCCATGGTGAGTCGGTCGCCCTCCGGGGTCTCGGCCGGCGGCGACCCGAAGCCGACCACCGGCTCACCGGTGGTGGCGACGGCTGTGACCTGCGGCTCGATGTCCTGCCATGCCCCGCCGCGCAGCCGGAACAGGCCGCCCTCGCCCACGCCGAAGAACACCCGGGTACGGCAGTCGGGGTGGGCGGGCAGCAGCAGGCAGCGCAGGCTCGCCGAGTACTCCTCCGGGTCGATGCCCTGCTCGGCGGCGTCGGCCCGGAGGCTGCTGAGACTGCGGTCGGTGAGCCGGTGCAGTCCCGACTTCAGGTCGCCGCGCCGGGCGGCCCGGATGTCCTCGGCCAGCCGCGCGTGACTGCGGCCCACGGCGCGCCCGATCGACCGGCACACCTCGGCCGCCGCCCGGTGCGCCCCCGGCGTGGCCCGTGTCCCGGTCGCCACGGCCACGAGGACCAGTGCCTGGTCACCCGTCCCGAACCGCGCGGTGAGCAGCGAGTCGCGGCGCGGTTCGCCCCGGTACCGCGCGGAGTCCCCCCGCACGGACGCCGCCCGCAGGGTGCACGAACCGTACGTGGCGCCGTCGAGGACGGTGTCCGCCACGAGATGGTCCAGTGCGTCCGGCTCGGCCAGGGGCAGCGAGACCGGCTCGGCGTCGTAGGTGGGCGGCCCGGAGCCGACGTGGTCGACGGCGGCGACGGGTGCGTCGGCGGGCTCCCGTGGCTCCGTGGACCGGCGTTGCCGCGGGACCGCCGGTTCGGCGGGCGGGTCCGTGTTCGCGGCGTCCACCGCGTCCACCGTGTCCGAGGCCGAGGCGAACCGGTCGTCCAGGGACTCGGCCGTGTCCGTGGGGCCGGTGTCCTCCGTGGAGTCGTCGTACAGCTGTCCCCACCAGTCGTCGTCGCGACGGATGGGCCTTCCCCCCTGCTGGCTCATGTTCCTGATTGTCCACCGCACGGGCCGGATGAAAACGGGGCATCCGGAAAATCGGCTGCGGCTTACGGCCGGGCCTGCCGCCTCGGGGGACAACACGAACTGCCGTACGAGACACGAACTGCGCCCGGCCCCGTGCTCGGGCACGCTGGGCAGATGGGAGTGCCCGAACTCCTGCTGGTCGGTCTGGTGATCGCGCTCGGCGTGTGCGGGGTGCTGGTGCCGGGCATGCCGGGGACATGGCTGGTGTGGGCCGCGGTGCTGTGGTGGGCACTGAAGGATCCGCGGCCGCTGGCGTGGGGTGTCCTGGTGGGCGCCACCGCCGTACTGCTGGTCGCCCAGGTGGTGCGCTGCGCGCTGCCGCCCCGGCGGCTGCGCGAGAGCGGCGCCACCCCGCTGCGTATGACGATGCGCTCGGGCGGTTCCAGCGTGCTGGCGGAGCTGTTCGCCTGCCTGCTGATCGCCGCGGTGTGGCTGGGCGCGGTGCTCAGCCGCTGACGGGACCGGGCCGGGGCGTCAGCCGGGGCGTCACCAGAGGGTGGCCAGGTCGACCGTGTCGGCCAGCGCCCCCATCCCCGCATCGTTGAAGTGCAGATGGTCGCCCGGGTCGTAGTCGGGCCTGATCCGCTCGGGCAGCGCCGGGTCGCGGACGGCGGCGTCGAAGTCGGCGACCGCGTCGAAGACCCCGCCCGCGCGGATGACGGCGTTGACCTTCTGCCGCACCTCCTCACGGGCCGGGGTGAAGCCGGAGTAGCCGCCGTACGGCGTGAGGGTCGCCCCGACGACCCGGATCCCGAGCGCGTGCGCCCGGCGCACGATCTCCCGGTACGCCCCCTCGAAGGCGGCCGGGTCGGTCGCCTCGGGCGAGCCCTTGATGTCGTTGATGCCCTCCAGCACGATCAGGGCGCGCACGCCCGCCCGGGACAGCGCGTCCGCGTCCAGCCGGGCCAGCGCGCTCGGTCCGACGCCGTCGCGGAGCAGACGGTTGCCCGAGACACCCGCGTTGAGGACGCCCATGGCGTCCGACCCGCCCGCTCCGCTTGCGCGCAGGCGTTCGGCGAGGCGGTCGGGCCAGCGGCGGTTCGCGTCGGCGGAGGATCCGGCGCCGTCGGTCAGGGAGTCCCCGAACGCGACGACGCTGCCCGCGGATCCGCCGAACACGTCGACTCCGGTGACGTAGTACCACTGGCTGGTGGTGGTCACGTACCCCGCACCGCTCTCGTCCTCGGCCCACAGCGCGCCGTCCGCGGCGACATAGCTGGTCTGGAGGGCCGACCGGTGGTAGGTCGCCGGACCGGAGTCGTCCGGGGTGTGGACGGTGACGAGCAGGTCGGCTCCGTCGGGCACGAGCAGCGGAACCGGGTCGGTGAGGACGTCCCCGCCCGTCGGCACGACGACGGCCCGCTGCCCCGCGAAGGCAGCCACGCGCATCGACCCGGGTACGGCGTCCGGGCCGCCCGCCCGCCGCAGGGCCACCGTGACCGCGCCCAGCGTCAGGGGCGAGGTGCCGAGCCGGTTGCTGACCCGGATCCGTACGGCGTCTCCGCCGACGCTCAGATGTACGACGTTGCGGATGGCGGCGCCGGGCAGCGCGGGAGTGGTCCCGGACGGCGCGGTCTCCCAACTGCCGGTCCACAGCGCCGAACCACGGGATTCCCACGCGACGGCGGCGGTCCGTGCCCCGCCCGCCGCGGCCGGGGCGACGGCGCCCACGGACAGCAGAAGCAGCAGTGCGAGAACCCGTGCTGTCCTGACCATGTGCGCGCCCGCCCTTACCCGTTGGCCCCTGGAGGCGAAGGTGACACACGGGTGCCGAAGGTGGGCGGAACATCACCGGGCGGGACACCCGCTCGGCCCAGTCCGGACCGGTCAGAGCGGCGTCGGGCCGTCGAGCGCCCCCTCCAGCGTGAGGAGCCGCACCTTCCGGTCCAGGCCGGCCGCGTAGCCGGTCAGCGAGCCGTCGGCGCCGATCACCCGGTGGCAGGGGCGCAGGACGAGCAGCGGGTTGGCACCGATCGCGCCGCCGACGGCACGCACGGCCGCCCGGGAGACGCCGATCCGGGCGGCGATCTCGCCGTACGTGGTGGTCGCGCCGTACGGCACGGAGTCGAGGGCGGCCCACACCCGCTCGCGGAACTCGGTGCCGGTACCGCGCAACTCCAGCCGGAACTCCTTGAGTTCACCGGCGAAGTAGGCGGCGAGCTGCTCCTCGGCCGCGCGGAACGGGCTGGGGTCGCGCCGCCAGCCGCTCTGCACCGTGCGGCCGCCCTTCTGCCCCGGCGCGGACAGCGAGGTCAGCACGCCGTCCGGGTCGGCGGTGAGCAGGAGCGGGCCGAGCGGCGCGGTGTCGATGGTCCAGTAGGTCGTCATGTTGGTGCTGAGGAGGGTCATGCCCGCTCGGCCTCGCTCTCGATGGTCAGGTGTCGTACGGCGTAGGAGCGCCAGGGGCGCCAGCTGTCGGGCACGTCCAGGCCCGGCGGGGCCACGTCGGGGTCGCCGAGGGCCCGGACGCGGATGACGGCGGCCACGGCCGGGTCCATTCCGGGCAGGGCGAGCAGCGCGGCCTCGGCGTCCTCGCGGTCGGCGCCGGGGTCGAGGCGCACGGTCCCGTCCGCGAGCGCGGCGGCGAGGGCGCCCAGGGTGCCGTGCGGCTCGGCCTCGGCGAGCACGGCGGGTTCGGGGAACAGATGGGTGAGGGTGCCTCGGGGGGCGTCCAGCGCCTTGCCGTACCGCAACACCAGCCGCTCGGCCTCGGTCCGCCCGACCAGGGCCCGGACCGCGAGTTCCGCCGGGTCGGCGGCGCCGGGCGAGCGCAGTCCGGGCCGGGCGGCGATCAGCGGGGCCAGTCGCCGGTCGGCGCCGAGTCGCTCGTCCACCGCGTACGGATCCGCGTCGAGGTCGAAAAGGCGGCGCAGCCGCTGCACGGCGGTCGTCAGATCGCGGGGGTCGGCGAGGTGCAGCCGGACGTCGAGCCAGCCGCCGGGGTGCGCGACGCCGCCCGCTCCCCCGGCCCCGGTCCGCTCCTCGACGGCCGCGGTCCCGGTGCCGTACGGCAGCCGCAGCGTGCGCCGGTAGGTACGGCGGCCTGGTGCGCCGTCGACCTCCTCGATCCCGCTCACGGCCTCGCGCCGGAGCAGGTCGAAGACGGCACCCGACTGGTACGGCCCGCGATGGGCGAGCCGCAGCGGGATCCCGGCCGTGGAGGCTGCCCGGCCCCGGGGCGCGGCACGCCGCAGCTCGGTCGGTGTCGCCGCGTACACGGCGCGGATCGTGTCGTTGAACTGCCGCACGCTGGCGAACCCGGCGGCGAACGCGACCCCGGTGACCGGCAGCGCGGTGGTCTGCAACAGGACGCGCGCGGTGTGCGCCCGCTGGGCGCGGGCCAGCGCGACGGGGCCGGCGCCCAGCTCGGCGGTGAGCTGCCGCTGCACCTGGCGGGCGCTGTAGCCGAGCCGCACGGCGAGCCCGGTGACGCCCTCCCGGTCCATGACACCGTCCCCGATCAGCCGCACGGCGCGGCCCACCACGTCCGCCCGGACGTTCCACTCGGCCGACCCGGGCACCGCGTCCGGACGGCACCGCCGGCAGGCCCGGAACCCCGAGCCCTGCGCGGCGGCGGCCGTGGCGAAGAACCGCACGTTCCCCCGTTTCGGCGTCACCGCCGGGCAGCTCGGCCGGCAGTAGATCCCGGTCGTGGTGACGGCGAAGAAGAACTCCCCGTCGAACCGCGCGTCCCGGCTGCGCACCGCCTCGTACCTGCTGTCTTCGTCCATCACGGTTCCTCCGTCACGCCTCCAGTGTGCTGGACGGCGACGGACGGGGCTGGCGGGAATCGGACACACAGGTACGCCTTGATCGGACGCCCCCTAGGGATGGTCGGACACGACCCAGCCCCACTTTCCGCGCTTCAGCTCCATCGCCGCCTTGCCCTCGGCACCCCTGCGCTTCCACTCACGTCGGATCTCCGAGCGGAGCCGGGCGTCGGTCTTGGCGACGATCCGCTGGTTCTCCCTGATGAGCTTGCGGTAGCTCTCCAGGCGACGGACCGGCAGCTCGCCGGAGTCGACGGCGGCCAGCACCGCGCACCCGGGTTCGGACTCATGGGCGCAGTCCTGGAACCGGCACCGCCCGGCCAGTTCCTCGATCTCGGAGAACACCTGGCCGACGCCGCTCTCTGCGTCCCAGAGTCCGACGCCCCGCAGCCCGGGGGTGTCGATCAGCACGCCCCCGGCGGGCAGCGCGAGCAGATTGCGGGTGGTGGTGGTGTGCCGCCCCTTGCCGTCGATGTCCCGCGCCGCCCGGACGTCCATCACGTCCGCGCCGACCAGCGCGTTCGCCAGGGTGGACTTGCCCGCGCCGGACTGCCCGAGCAGCACGGAGGTCCCGTCGGAGACCAGCGCGGTCAGCACTTCGAGGCCGTCGCCGTGCAGGGCGCTGACGGTGAGCACCGGCACGCCCGGCGCCGTCGCCTCCACGTCCTGGACGAGGTACGACAGATGCACCGGGTCCGGTACCAGGTCGGCCTTGGTGAGCACGACCACCGGCTGCGCCCCGGACTCCCAGGCCAGTGCCAGGAACCGCTCGACGCGGCCGAGGTCGAGTTCGACGGCGAGCGAGACGGCGACGATCGCGTGGTCGACGTTGGCGGCGAGGATCTGCCCCTCGGACCGCTTGGAGGAGGTGGAGCGGACGAAGGCGGTACGGCGCGGCAACAACGTCCGCACGTATCGCGGGTCGCCGCCCGCGGCGTCGACGGCAACCCAGTCCCCCGTGCACACGACCTTCATCGGGTCACGGGGAACGACGAACTCCGTGTCGGCCCGGACGGCGCCGTCCGGGGTGACGACGTCGCACTGGCCACGGTCGACCCGCACCACACGACCGGGCACCAGACCCTGGTCGGCGTACACGGCGAACTCGGCGGCCCAGTCCTCGTCCCAGCCGTACAGGGCGAGCGAGTGCGACGAAGCGGAAGAAGAAGGAGAAGCGAAACTCAAGGGAAACCCTTCGAAGGGCGGCCCCGGCGCGCGCGGTTCTGCGCTGCGAGAAAGGTCAGCCGGAGGCCACGGGGGTGGAGTGGATGATCTGCTGGTTTCGGGCAACGCCCATCACGGAGACAGCCATCTGTCACACCTCCCGTTCCTCAAGTCGCGGTCAACGGTGATCACCCTAGGACAGCGCCCGCGTGAGCACCACTGAATTACCGGGGACCTGCGCCGAGATCTGAGACCCCGGGAGAAGTGGGTAAAATGTAGAAAAGCATGAGAAATCAACAATAGGCGCACGCAATGGACCCATGGTTGATCTGGCTGAGTACCGCAGCGATCCTGTTCCTTGCCGAGATCTTCACGCTCACCGCAGCGCTCGGACTGCTCGGCGTCGCCGCTCTGCTCACCGTTCCGGTCGCGGCGTCCGGGCTGGCTCTGCCCTGGCAGTTCCTGGTGTTCGTCCTCGTGGCCACGGTCAGCCTGCTGTTCGTACGTCCCATCGCTCTGCGTCACCTGACCCGATCGCAAGAGGACCGGTTCGGGGTGGACGCCCTGGTCGGCACGGCCGCCTACTCCGTCTCGGAGGTGACGGGCGACGGCGGCAGGGTCCGTATCGGCGGTGAGGAATGGACGGCCCGCGCCTATGACGAGACGCAGGTGATTCCTCCCGGCACGACGGTCGACGTCATAGAGATCAGGGGCGCCACCGCACTCGTCTATCCACGGGAGTGAGTCATGGATTCGGCGTTCCTCATCGCGGGACTGCTGCTCGTCGCCCTCTTCGCTGTGTTCACGGTGTTGCGCGCGGTCCGCATCGTGCCCCAGGCCCGCGCCCGCAACGTCGAACGGCTCGGCCGCTACCACCGCACCCTGAAGCCCGGTCTCAACCTCGTGATGCCCTACATCGACCGCGTCTACCCGGTGATCGACCTGCGTGAGCAGGTCGTGTCCTTCAAACCGCAGCCCGTGATCACGGAGGACAACCTGGTCGTCGAGATCGACACGGTGCTGTACTTCCAGGTCACCGACCCACGCGCAGCCGCGTACGAGATCGCCAACTTCCTCCAGGCGGTCGAACAGCTCACCGTCACCACGCTGCGCAACGTGGTCGGCTCCATGGACCTGGAGAAGACGCTCACCTCGCGCGACACCATCAACAGCCAGCTCCGCGGGGTGCTGGACGAGGCCACCGGCAAGTGGGGGCTGAGAGTCAACCGGGTGGAGATCAAGGCCATCGACCCCCCGCAGTCCATCAAGGACGCCATGGAGAAGCAGATGCGGGCCGAGCGGGACAAGCGTGCCGCGATTCTCGGTGCGGAGGGACAGCGCCAGTCGCAGATACTCACCGCCGAAGGGGACAAGCAGTCCGCCGTCCTTCGTGCGGAGGGCAACCGGACAGCCGAGATCCTCAAGGCCGAGGGACAGTCACGAGCCATCGACGAGGTCTTCCAGGCGGTGCACCGCAACGACCCCGACCCCAAGCTGCTCGCCTACCAGTACCTGCAGATGCTTCCCCAACTCGCGCAAGGAGCCGGCAGCACCTTCTGGGTGATCCCCGGCGAGGTCACCGCCGCTCTGCAAGGAGTCTCCCGCGCCTTCAGCGAGGCGCTTCCCCAGTCACCGGCCACCCGCGAGGCGTCCTCGGACGGTATGGCCGACCAGGCCGCCAGGGATGCGGCACAAGCCGCCGAAGCCGCGGCGCAGGCCCTCGCGGACGCAGCCGAAGCCGATTCACCGGGTGCCACCACCGGTTAGGTTTCGTGTCGGCTGCGCGGTTCCCGAACTCCCGTGGGACCCATGGAAATAGCCGCATCCTTATCCACCGGAACAGCCACCCATTATCCCCAGGACTGCAGCGGAGGACAGCCATGGCAAAAATTCTCGCGGTTCTCTATCCGGACCCCGTGGGCGGTTATCCGCCCGACTACGCCCGCGACGAGATTCCGGCCATCAACGGCTATCCGGGCGGTCAGACCGTACCGACCCCGCAGGCCATCGATTTCACTCCGGGGCACCTCCTCGGCTGCGTCTCGGGAGAACTGGGACTGCGCCGCTTCCTGGAGGACCGGGGTCACACCCTCGTCGTCACGAGCGACAAGGAAGGGGCGGACTCCACCCTGGAACGCGAACTTCACGACACCGACGTGATCATCTCGCAACCGTTCTGGCCCGTCTATCTGACCCCCGAACGCATCGCCGCGGCTCCCCGGCTCAGGCTCGCGATCACCGCGGGGATCGGGTCGGACCACGTCGACCTGCCGAGCGCCATCGACCACGGCGTGACCGTGGCCGAGGTGACCTTCAGCAACAGCATCAGCGTGTCGGAGCACGCCGTGATGCAGATTCTCACCCTGGTGCACAACTACATGCCGGCCCACGAGTGGGTGACCGCCAAGAAGGGCTGGAACATCGCCGACAGCGTCTCGCGCGCCTACGACCTCGAAGGCATGGACGCCGGCGTCCTCGGCTCCGGCCGGATCGGCCAGGCGGTACTGCGCCGCCTCAAACCGTTCGACGTCAGGCTGCACTACCACGACGTGCACCGGCTGCCCAAGGAGGTCGAGGAGGAGCTGGAGCTCACCTGGCATCCCGACGTCCGTTCACTGGTCTCCTCCGTCGACGTGCTCTCGATCCACACTCCGCTGCACCCACGG
Source organism: Streptomyces sp. NPDC086787 (assembly GCF_044745865.1). Lineage (NCBI taxonomy): Bacteria > Bacillati > Actinomycetota > Actinomycetes > Kitasatosporales > Streptomycetaceae > Streptomyces > Streptomyces sp. NPDC086787. The sequence goes on from NZ_JBIVBC010000004.1 coordinate 252,106, forward strand.
ACGAAGAACCTCTTCGACGACGAACTGCTCGGGGCCATGAAGCGGGGTTCGTACATCGTCAACACGGCACGGGCGCTCATCGTCGACCGGGACGCCGTGGTGCGGGCCCTCGACAGCGGCCAACTGGCCGGTTACGCCGGCGACGTCTGGTACCCGCAGCCGCCACCGCCCGACCACCCCTGGCGCACCATGCCCCACGAGGCGATGACACCGCACGTGTCCGGGTCGACCCTCTCGGCGCAGGCGCGCTACGCGGCCGGTACGCGGGAGATCCTGGAGTGCTGGCTCGACGGGCGCCCCATCCGCCCGGAGTACCTGATCGTGGAAGGCGGTGGGCTCGCCGGGACGGGCGCGAGCTCCTACACGGTCGCCGGATGACCGGAAATCAGCCGCACATGTCAGGACCGGCACCGAACGCGGGGGAACCCGGCGCATACCAATCAAGCCACTTGCCCACAAAATTGACCAGGGGCGACGCCTTCGGATCAAAATCTGTCGAGAGTCGCAATGCCATCCCCTCCTGATATGCCGGGCTGTAGCGTCGATGACTTCATCACGGCCGTATAAGGCCGATCCGGCGGAGGGAGGTGGCCATGACTGTTCCGGTGGACGTCAATACCCTGGCGGTGGAGCAGATGGGCCTGGGAGATCACGCTTTTGCGCACTACGCGGACGACGACCTGCGGTGGGGGGTGCTGGGTCTCTTCGCACAGCTCGGAATGGCGCGCAACGAGAAGGTCATCGTCATGGCCGACCCCGGCGTATCGCAGGATGACGCTTTTTCGCGGCTGTTCCCCTACGGGGGTTCCGAGGCGGCTCAGGAGAGTGGCCGACTGCGGTTCACCAGCATGCGCGAGCTGATACACCCACAGCGGTCCTTCACCGCCGAACGGCAGATGAGCCGCTTACGCGAGGAGACCGAGCAGGCCCGGGCCGAAGGGTACGCGGGGCTGCGTTCCATCATCGACATGGCGTGGGTCCAGGACCTCGGCATGGACGTCGAGGGCGTCATGCACCGGGAGACACACGCTGACTCCCTCTTCGCCGACCGCCGGTACGCGGAGATCTGCACCTACGACCGGCGCCGCTTCACCGCCGAGACGGTGGAGGCCATGCGAGTGGGGCATCCGGTGGCCCTCCTCGAACGGCCGGGAGAGCTCGGTGCCCACCACTTCGACCACGGACTGCGATTCGTGGGGGAAGCGGACTGGTCGACCCTGGCCCAGTGGAAAGACGCTCTGCTGAAGGCCTTCAACGGCTTCGCCGACCGTCAGCGACTGCTGCTCGACCTCACCCCGGTGTCCTTCCTGTCGGTCACCTGTGCCGCGGAAATGCTGCGCCAAGTCAAGCAGGCCTGCCCGTACGAACGGGTGGACGTCCGCTGTTCCCCGTTCAACGCGCAGATACTGCGCCGTCTCGGATCCGCAGCGGTGGACGCCCTGACCCTCGTCGAGGCCGAGGGATCCACTCGATGACCACAGAGCTGCTCCCGGCGCAAGGACGAGAACAACTGCTGCTGGACACGCCCTTCCGCGCTCCGGACCTGGCGAGGATCCGCGTTCGCGTCGACGAACTGGCCTCGGCCGCAGGGCTCTGCCAGGCACGCCGGACCGAGTTCGTCCTGGCCATGCACGAGGTGGCCGGAAACGCCGTCAGGCACGGCGGTGGCGAGGGAACGCTCAGGCTCTATCTCAGTGCGGACAGCCTGCGTTGCCAGGTCACCGACGAGGGACCCGGCTTCGACGAGGACGTCATCCCTCGCGATCCGCCCGCACCGGGAGCCTCCGAAGACGGACGCGGGCTCTGGATCGTCCGTCAGCTCACCGACCGCATCGACATCGCCCGGGGTGCCGTCGGCGCCGACGTCACTTTCACGATGCGGCTCGCCGCCACCGCCGCCCACGAGGCGGACACATCGGCATGGTGACCGTCGGTGGACGGCGGCTGGTCACGGCGCCCGGAAGAACCGGTGCTTCCCTTCACAAACAAGGAGCGCTCGGTGAATAGGGTTCGATCGACAGGGCACACGGCGGTTCAGGAGGTTGATGACTATGGTTCCCCTGCTTCTCGTTCTGCTGCTCGCGGTGATTCTCTTCGGCGCCGGATTCGCTGTCCAGATTCTGTGGTGGGTGGCCCTCATCGTGCTGGTGATGTGGCTGCTCGGTTTCGTCATGCGTTCCACCAATGCCGGTGGTGGTCGCGGCCGCTGGTACCGATGGTGACCTGACACCGCGCACCACGCCTCAGGGCCCGGCCGTCTTCCCGACGGCCGGGCCCTGAGCGCATGTCCCGACGTCCTCACCAGTCGACCTGGTCCCAGGGAGTTGGCCCCGTGCCGCTCCTCCACGCGTTCAGGTCCTCGCCGTTGACACACACGATTCCGCACTGACGCGCGTACTCGAGAGCGGGTGCGGTGAAATCGCTTGTCGTGACGACCGCAGCGACGTCGGCCCCGTGAACGACGAAACAGGTCCCTCCGAATCGCTGCATGTCCTGCGAACCGACCTTGTTGTCCTCGCCGTATTGTTTGCACTGAATAACCACCAGCCGCCCGTCCACGGTGACCGCAGTGACGTCGGCGCCCAGGTCGCCCGCTCCTCCGACCACTTCCACCTCGCGGCAGTCGTCGCGTGCGCACAGGTCGGCGATCGCCTGCTCGAAACCGTCGGGGTCGAGTTCGGCGTACTCGACGGCGGGGTCGAGGGTCGCGGTCGCCTCTTCACGGCCGGGACACAACGGCATCGTGACGCCCGCCGTCGCCTCCGGCCCCGGGCAGCCCGCGCCACATCCGCCGCCCGCCGGCACGGCGTCCGCGACGAACGCGTCCGGCATCCCGCCTCCGACCGCCCGCGGAGCGATCTCGTCCACTCCCACGGCACAGAGGTTGCGGGACGCCTTCTCCGCCGCTTCCTCCAGAGCCCGAGCGGCCCGTCGCGCGTATCGCGCGGCAGAGGGACGCCGCCACCGGCGGGGCCGGAGCGTCACGGCCGACGCGAAGCCCAACACCGCCAGCACACAAGCCCAGAGGGGACGGTGTTCGACAACGGCAGCCGCGGTGCGCGCGAGGAACGCCAGCACGCAGAGGATGATCGCCAGCAGAAGAAAGAACAGGGTCGTGGTACGCAGATCGAAGCGACGATCGCGTCGCGTCCGTCGCCCAGGGCGCACGGGTATGGTCATGGGTGACTTCCTCCTGGACAGCGCGATGATTCCGTGTACGGATGCCCAAGATCATCAACTTCTCTCATGGGCACTTCCTGCGGCTCGCCCGCCACCACTCATGCCCGGCGCGAGGACTGGTGTACGCGATGACAGGTGTAGGTGACGGATGACCGGGTACGCGCGTCCCGACGTCAGTCGCTTCGGCCGACGCCAGGAAAGAGTTCGTTCCGGGAGGGGAAACTCATGGCACTCATGAGCACCGCGGCAACCATCACACAGACCAGCACGCTGCCCGAGGTCGCCGACCCCTCTCAGGTGGCCCCGAAGGACGCCCGTGAGCTGTCCAGGCTGTTCTTCGGACAGCTCGCCGTGCTGGAAGAGGGCACGCCCGAGTACAGCTACGCCCGCAGCACGCTGATCGAGATGAACATGTCCCTGGTCCGCTTCGCGGCCGGCCGTTACCGCAGCCGGGGGCCGCAGGAGATGGAGGACATCGTCCAGGTCGGCATGATCGGTCTGATCAAGGCCATCGACCGGTTCGAGCTGTCCCGGGAAGTGGAGTTCACCTCCTTCGCGATCCCCTACATAGTGGGAGAGATCAAGAGGTTCTTCCGTGACACCACCTGGGCCGTGCACGTGCCGCGCCGACTGCAGGAGGCGCGCGTCCAGCTCGCGAAGGCCACCGAGGAACTGCACAGCCGCCTGGGCCGTCTGCCGACGGTCAAGGAGCTGTCGGAGCTGATGAGCCTGCCCGAGGAGGAGGTCCGCGAGGCCCGTCTGGCCGCGAACGGCTATTCCTCCGCCTCTCTGGACGCCACCATCGGCACCAACGTGGACGGCGAGAGCGCCCTGCAGGACTTCATCGGGAACGAGGACCAGAACCTGGAACTGGTCGAGGACTTCCACACCCTGGCCCCGCTCCTCGCGGAACTCGACGAACGTGACCGACGGATCCTGCACATGCGATTCGTCGAGGAACTCACGCAGGCGCAGATCGGTGAACACCTGGGCATCTCCCAGATGCATGTCTCCCGGCTGCTCTCGCGGACCCTCGCCCGGCTCCGCGAAGGCATGCTGACCAGGCACTGAGCCTCACCGAGGCACCGAGCCCGGCCGAGGCACCGGACCTGGCCGGGGACACAGGAGGCAGTCGGCCGGAGAGCTGCCGCCCCGGTCCGGGCCGTGCGATACGCGCACGCGTCGACCGCCACCCGCGCCGGGGTCGGCCGCGTGCTCGCCCGGCGCGACGGAGCGGCAGCCCGACGCCGAACAGCTCATCGAGTTGCCGGCGTCGGGCCGCGGTGCGTCGGCCCACCCCGCCGCAGGGCGGGCGGAGCCGGGGTGCTCAACGCCCGCGTCCCGCCCTGCTCGGGCCACGACGTCCACCGCACAGCAGGAACGGAACAGCCGCTCAAGCACCTGAAAGGCGCTGCCGGACTCCCACCCGCGCCCGGCGGCCGTGCCGGTGACCATCCGGAGGAGCTGCCGCCGCGCGTCACTCACAACGTGAACGCGGCGGCCACCGGAGCGGTGCGTACGTGTCGCGGCAGGCGCGGCAACCGGAGCCGCGCGCCGGGCCCTTGGGATCGATTGCCCCGCCCGGTGGCCGACGGGTGAGCGTGGCGACGGCCGGAACAGGCCGCTCGGTCGTCACTGTCCGCGATCGCGCCGGCCCCCGGGAGGTACTGGACCGGCCGGCCGTCCGCCGAGCCGCATGTCGTCGTCGCGAACCGCTGTCGACCACTCGGGATCCGGTTCACACCCGGCCCTTGACCAGCGATCCGCCAACATCCCAGAATCATCGGGCTGTCAACACCAACGACATCAACGCGAAGGCACCACATGGCCTCTGCAAGGGAACCACTTCTCACGGCACACGGCGTGGTCAAGCGTTTCGGCCACGTACAGGCGCTTCAGGGCGCCGATTTCACGGCATATCCCGGCGAGGTCGTCGCACTGATCGGTGACAACGGGGCCGGCAAGTCGACTCTGGTCAACGTCCTCTCGGGCGTGCTCGCCCCCGACGCCGGCGAGGTCCGTCTGGACGGTGAACCGGTCCGGTTCACCGGGCCCATGGACGCGCAGCGCCACGGTGTCGAGACCGTCTACCAGGACCTGTCGCTGGCACCCGACCTGGACGCGGCGGCCAACCTGCACCTCGGCAGGGAGCTGTTGCGCGGAGGCCTGCTGGGTCGCCTGGGTGTTCTGGACCGGCCCGCGATGCGACGGGCGGCGGTCAGCGCGTTCGCGGAGCTCGGCGTGGAACTCAAGGACATCACGGCACCTGTGACAACGTTGTCCGGCGGTCAGCGCCAGTCGGTCGCGGTGGCTCGCGCGGTGGCGTTCGCCAACAAGGTCATCTTCATGGACGAGCCGACCGCCGCACTCGGCGTCGTACAGCGCGCCCGTGTGCTGGAGACCGTCCGCAGGGTCGCCGACCGTGGCATCAGCGTCGTACTCATCAGCCACAACATGCCCGAGGTGCTGTCGGTGGCGGACCGGGTCGAGGTGCTGCGGCTGGGCCGCCGGGTCGCCTCGTTCACCGCGGCGGAGACCACGATCGAGGAACTCGTGGGGGCCATGACCGGGTCGCTGGACGACCCCGCACCACGAGCCGCCGCCGGCCCGGCCGCAGCGGTGGAATCGGAGGAGGGGCGATGAGCGCCGACAGCAGCGAAGCGACCGGCCGGGAGTTCACGAAGACCCAACGGCCCGAGGACGCGCGGCTCGCCGTACCGGAGTGGCTGCGGCGGGCGGCCGGGGTCAGTGAGTTGTGGACCTTCCTGATCCTCGTGGCGCTGGTCGTGTTCTTCACCGTCGCCGCGCCCGGCAAGTTCTTCACCACGTACGACATCACGCAGATCGCCGTCAACGCGGCCATCTACCTGGTGCTCGGTGTCGGCATGACGTACGTGATCATCACCGCGGGCATCGACCTGTCGATCGGCTCGGTGCTGGTGCTGGCCGCGGTGGCGGCCGGTGAGTACAACATCCATCACGGCGGGCCCACTTCGGGCTGGGGGACGGTCGCCGTGTGCGTCCTGATCGCCCTCGCCGTCGGCGCGGGGTGGGGCGCGTTGCAGGGAGCGGTGGTGGCGACCGGGAAGGTGCCGCCGCTGATCGTGACGCTCGGCGGCCTGGGCGCGGCGCTGGGCCTGGCGGAGTTGGTGACCGGCGGCCAGGATCCGGCGGGCGCGGCCTCCACCCGTCTTCAGGACACATTGGGGTTCGGCAAGGTGCTCGGCATCCCGTGGATGGTGGTCCTCGCCGCAGTGGTCACGGCGGTGTTCGGCGCCGTGCTGGGCTGCACCAGGTTCGGCAGCCGCACCCTGGCGATCGGCTCGAACCCGGCCGCGGTCCGGCGCGCGGGCATCTCGGTGGGTGGTCATCTGATCAAGGTGTACGGGCTGATGGGGCTGCTGGCGGGGCTGGGCGCGGTGATGTGGCTGGCCTCGTACGGCACGACGTCCATCGCCGGCCACTCCACCGACAACCTGAAGGTGATCACCGCGGTCGTCCTCGGCGGCACCAGCCTGTTCGGCGGACGCGGCTCGGTGCTGGGGACGGTGATCGGCGTCTTCATCCCGGCGGTCCTCACCACCGGTCTGATCGTGATCGGCGTCCAGCAGTACTGGCAGGACGTGGCGGTGGGCGTCGTACTCGTCGCGGCCGTCTACATCGACCAGATGCGCCGCAAGTCCCGGGAACGCGCATGACCGCCGCCCCGGCCCGACCCTCCGGGTCCGCCGACCGGCGGCCCCCCGCTCACCCCGTCCCCGCTCAGATCGAGGAGAACGAGAACATGCCGAACATTCGCAGCAGGCGCAGGCTGTCGGCGGCCGTGTGCACCGTACTGGCACTGACCGGTGCCGCCGCGTGCGGTTCGTCCGACGACGGAGGTTCCGGATCGGCGGGCGCCGCCCACAAGAAGGTCAGACTGGTCACCGGTGTGAAGAGCGATCCGTTCTACATCACCATGAGCTGCGCCGCGCAGGAGGAGGCCAAGGCCAAGGGCATGGACTTCACCACCGACGGTTCCGCGCAGTGGGACGTGTCGGTGCAGCGTCCGCTGATCGACTCGGTGGCGGCGGCCCGGCCCGACGGGCTGCTGGTCTCGCCGGTCGACACCAGCGCGCTCACTCCCTCGCTCAGGCAGATCCAGTCCTCCGGAACGAAGATCGCGTTGGTCGACACCGAGGTCACAGATGCCTCGATAGGCATCACCCGTGTCTCGTCCGACAACGAGAAGGGCGGCCGGGTCGCCGCCGACGCGCTCGCGAAGCTGATGAACGAGAAGGGCTCGGTGATCGTGATCAGCGTCAAGCCCGGTGTCTCCACCACCGACGCGCGGATCAAGGGCTTCACCGAGGAGATGAGCAAGTACCCGGGCATCAAGGTGCTGCCGACCCTGTACGACAACGACCTGCCGGCCACCGCGGCCTCCCAGATCCAGTCGACCCTGGCGGCCCACCCCGACCTCGGGGGTGTCTTCGCGGGCAACACCAACACCGGCAAGGGCATCGCCACCGGGCTCAAGCAGGCCGGGAAGCAGGGTGCCGTGAAGGTCGCCGCGTTCGACGCCGAGCCGGAGGAGATCGAGGCGCTCAAGGCGGGCACCCTCCAGGTGCTGGTCGCCCAGGATCCGGCCGGGATCGGCAGGCAGGCCGTCGACCAACTGGCGGCTGCGTTCGAGGGCAAGCCGGTGCAGAAGTCGGTGGGGACCACGATGGTGGCCATCACCAAGGCGAACATGGGCGACCCGTCGGTCAGCAAGTACTTCTACAAGTCGGACTGCTGAGCCGACATCAGTTCAGCGTGCAGGCCGACCCGTTGAGGGTGAAGTCGTACGGCGCCGAGTTCCGGCCGCTCCAGGTGCCGAGGAAACCGAAGGTGAGCGTGCCGCCCGCGGCGACCGAAGGGTCGTAGTCGGGGGCGGTCGCGGTCACCCGGGAGCCCAGTTGACCGGCGGACGCGTCCCAGGTCCGGCCGGTCCGCTGGCCGTCACGGAAGGACCAGGACACCTGCCAGCCGGTGAGTGCCTTCGGGGTGGTGACGGTGACGGTGGCCTGGAACCCTCCGGGCCACTGGCTCACCAGGTCGTAGCCGACGCGGCAGCCGGGTGCGGACCTGGCGGCGCGGTCGGGCCTGGCGGCGGCACGAGGACTGACGGTGGTCCGGGACCCGGTCGGGCCGGTGGACGGGATGGCGGCTGCCGTCGGCGCGGGGGCGGTGGTGGGCGCCGAGGCGGTCGCGGAGGCCGAGGACGGCAGCGGGTCGACGGACGGCAGGCTGAGGCCGGGGTCGGAGAGCGTCCGACGGTCGTCGCGGGCGTCCGCGGCGTCGTCGCCGGAGCCGCCGAGCGGCATCATCGACACGCCGAGCGCGAGGCCCGACAGCAGGACGGCGGTGGCCATCAGGCCGCCGCACACCACACGGGTGCGGCCCACCGCCTCCTTCGGCTCGCCGGTGTCCGTGTCGGCCGTCGGCTCGGCGGGGCGGCCCGCACCGCGTACGTCGGCGGCCCTGCGGCGTCGCTCCAGATAGGCGGAACCGCCCCAGCCGAGCACCCCGTCGGCCAGCGCGGTGGGCAGCGCGCCGTCGTGCCGGCGCAGGCAGGCGGCGGCTTCCGCACAGCACTCACAGGTGGCGAGGTGCCGGAAGAGGTCGTCGGGCAGTGCGGCGGCGGATGTGCGGGAGACCGCGGCGAGCAGCCGGGCGTAGCCGCGGCATCGCGCTTCCATTGGCGTGTCGAGGTGCGCGCGGTGGCAGCGGTCCCGGAACAGGTCGCGCACCTGGTCCAACTCCCGGCCCGTGGTGGCCGGGTCGATGCCGAGGCGGCGGGCGACGGCGGTCAGCGGCAGTGCCTCCACCTCGGCCAGCCACAGCAGGGACGCGTCCGGCTCCCGCATGTCGCGCAGGCCCCGCAGGGCGATCGGGCGCTGGAGCGGTGGCCCGGTGTAGCGGGCGGCCTGGTCGGATTCGAGCCACAGTCGCAGGTCGGGGTCGAGCAGGTGGCCGAGGCCGCCGGCCTCCCAGCCGGCCGCGGTCGTGCGTACGGCGGTGAGCAGCAGCGGGATCACCGGCAGCCGGGTTCCGGCGCGGCGGCCGGTACCACGCACGGCGGCGGCTTCGGCGGCCCGGGTCTCACGCGTGACGAGCGCGAACGCCTCCGTGGCCAGCCGGCTGGCGGCCCGGGAGCCGGACGATGTGCACAGATCCGCATAGCAGAGCACCGCCTCCCAGCACTCGGTGTACAGCGCGGCCTCTGCTGAGTCCTGGAGGGTCGGCAGGTGGGGCATGGAACTCCCGCATCACTTGCGAGGCCAACTCGCCATTTGGGCAACGAAGTTGGGGGGAGCCTCGCGGCAGGAGCCGAGCCTTTCACGTGTTCGACACAAGTGACAAGCCGCTTGTCCGAATCCGGTGGCCGCCTCGCGGGTCCGCCGGGATCACGCCCGAGCGGACTCCCCCACCGGCTCCTCCGCCGGATCCGTCGCGGGCAGGCTGTCCATGAAGGAGCTGACCGAGAACACGGCTCGGCCGGGTCCGGGCTGCCCGTAGCCGGGGGGCGAGGCGAGGCCGAACTCGTCCATGGTGGCGCGGTACGCCTCCAGCAGGCGGATGTGGTACTCCAGCGGCGCGCCCTGCGGGTTGGCCTTGCCGAGCGGGGTGGTCGGCTCGGGGCACCAGGTGGTGAACCGGGGGGTGATGCCGTGCGACATGAAGAAGCGCAGGCCCTCGGTGGTGGACGCGATCGCCTCGTCGACGGTGGTGAAGCCGGAGGGCTCGGCCATCTCGACGCCCGCGACGAAGTTGGGGATCACGTTGCGGGCGCCGAAGATGTCCGCCGAGTCGAGGATGCGCTTGTGCCACTCGTCGCGGCCGACGTAGCGCTCCTTGCCGGGGCAGTACAGCTCGAACAGCCTGCGGTCCCACACCTCGTAGTTGGGGTGGTAGATCTGGATGCCGTAGTCCTTGAACCGCTGGACGTCGTCCTTGGGCAGCGCCTGGGCGACGACCTTGCCGATCCAGCGGCCGGGGAAGTGCTCCTCGATGGCCTTGGCGTAGCGGCCGTAGAAGTCCGCCTCGTCGCGGCCGCCGACGGTCTTGGTGATCGCGCCGCCGGTGAGCGTGTAGGCGGTGGACGCCTTGGCGGTGTCGTAGCGGTCGATGATCTCCAGGGCTTCGAGGACCTCGTCGACGTCCTTCACCCCGGTGTAGGGCCGCCCGGCCGCCTTGTGCTGGCGCCAGTTGTGGTTGATGTCACAGTACTGGCACTCCTCCTTGGCGCCGAAGTACTGGCAGACCCGGAAGACGGTCAGGTAGATCAGGTAACCCCACTGGATCGTGGGAGCCACCTCCATCACGGACTTCCCGTTGGAGAGCTTGTGCCGGTAGTACTCCGGCATGGGCGGCACGCCCACGTCCGCGATCCGCTTCCCGTCGAGGTAGAGCCCGAGGAGCCCCTCCTCGTCGGCGGCGACCCGGTACGGCGAGGTCGGGTTCACGCGCACCGAGACGACGGTGCGCCGCAGGTCGTACGGCCCGCCGGTGAGGATGATCTCCTCCGGGGGTCGCCGGAGCGCGGCCTCGCCCAGCTCGGGCAGGGTGCCGTGGTCGAAGGAGAAGATGAAGTACGACTTCGGCTTGACCTCGCCGTTCTCGTTGTCGGAGAGCGCGGAGGCGTCGAAGGCGACCCCGCCGCGGAGCAGGTCCTCCTTGAAGACGGCTTCCCGCGGAACATGCGGGAACCTCTCCATCAGATCCTCGACCAGCGCGGTGCGGCTGCCCATCCCGTGTCTCCTCCCGGCTCAGGCGTTCGGCTCCTCACGGTATGCCCCCGGCCGCGCGTCTTCGGCGCCGGGGGGTCCCCGGGCGCCGGGCGTGTCCTGGAGCGGGACTGCCGGGGCGCCGCGCGGGGCACCCGGTCACCAGTCGCGCGAACTTCTTCTTCCTGCCCTTTTCACATCCCTTGTAGAAAGCCCCGCCGGCCCATAACCTGGCGCGGAACCGGACGTCGAGAGGGGCAGCTCCGTGAAGCGCACTTCACGTGACATCCGCACCGCGAACCGCTACGACGTACTGCGCGAGATCATCGCCACCTCCCCCGTCTCCCGACAGGAACTCGCGACCGCCACCGGGCTCAGCCTGGCCACGGTCGCCACGCTGGTCGGGGAACTGCTGGAACTCCACGTGATCACGGAGGTCGGCTACGAGGACTCGGCCGGGGGCCGCCCCCGGGGGCTGGTCGCCGTCAACGCGCCGGGCGGCGCGCTCGTCGGGGTGGACATCGCCGAGACGTACATCCAGGCCGAACTCTTCGACCTCGCGCTGAACGTGGTGGCCCGGGCCACGGAGGACATGCGGCCCGGCGAGAGCCGCCCGGAACAGGTGGTCCGTGATGTCGCGGCGGCTGTCGGCGCGGTGGTCGCGGCGGCCGGGAGCGCGGCGGAGCGGGTACTCGGCGTCGGGGTGAGCGTGCCGGGTCAGGTGGACCGCGACACGGGCGTGTGCGCCTACGCGCCCAACTGGGGCTGGCACGACGTGCCGCTGCGCGATCTTCTCGCCGGGCAGCTCCCCCACCCGCTGCATCTGGACAACCCGCTGCGCGCCTGCATGGTCGCGGAGTTGTGGTTCGGGGCCGCGCGCGGGCGCACGGACGCCGTGGTGGTCAACCTGGGCACGGGCGTCGGCGCGGGTCTCGCACTCGGCGGCGGGCTGCACCGGGGGGTCAGCAACAGCGCCGGTGAGTGGGGGCACACCACTCTCGTCCTGGACGGACGCCTGTGCCACTGCGGCAACCACGGCTGTGTGGAGACGTATGTCGGCGCGCCCGGCATCATGCAGAGCCTGCGCGAACTGAGCCCCGGCAGCCCACTGCTGCATCCCGGGGACCAGACCGCGACCATCGACGCGCTGGCCCGGGGACTCGCCGAACAGGACCCGGTCGCGGTGAAGACGGTTCAGGAGACGGCTCGTTACCTGGGAGCGGGCATCTCCGACCTGGTCAATCTCCTCAATCCCGAAGTGGTGGTGCTCAGCAGTTGGGTCGCCGCCCGGCTGGGCGAGCCGCTGCTCGACGAGGTGCGCGCGGCCGTCGCCCGGCACGCGCTGCGGCGGCCGCTGGCCGCCACCGAGATCGTCCTCTCGCCGATACCCACCGACCCGGTGTCGCTAGGCGCGGCGGCTTTCGCCCTGGAAGGGGCGCTGCGACCGGCCGGGCGGCGGACCGCGGGCAGGCGCACCACGACCCCCGCGAGGAGTCACGCAGACCGGCGTCAAGGACCCTCCTAGGAGACCGATGTCCCTCCGCAGCACCACGGCTTCATCATCCATCGACCACATCGAGGACGTGTCCCCGGGGAGCGGGACGCTGCCGCCCCGTGCCTGGTACGCCTCGTCCGACACCGAGTCCCTCACACTCAACGGAAGTTGGCGTTTCCGGTTGGCCGAGCGCGCCGACGCCCACGACGAGGGTTTCGCGGCGGAGGGATACGACACCGGGGACTGGGCCGAGGTGACGGTTCCGGGCCACTGGGTGCTCCAGGGGCACGGCAGGCCCGTCTACACGAACCACCTCTACCCCTTCCCGGTGGACCCGCCCCGTGTCCCGACCGAGAACCCCACCGGCGACCACGTACGCGTCTTCGACCTGCCGCCCGACTGGCCGGCGGACGGGGGCGCGGTGCTGCGCTTCGACGGGGTCGAGTCATGTGCCCGGGTCTGGCTGAACGGCACGGACGTCGGGGACTTCAAGGGCTCCCGGCTGCCGCACGAGTTCGCGGTCGGCCATCTGCTGAAGCCGGTCGGCAACACCCTGGCCGTACGTGTCCACCAGTGGTCCGCCGGGTCGTACCTGGAGGACCAGGACCAGTGGTGGCTGCCCGGCATCTTCCGTGACGTGACGCTGCTGCACCGGCCGCGGGGCGGCGTCGCCGACCACTTCGTGCACGCCTCGTACGACCATGTCACCGGTGAGGGAACCCTGTGCGTCGACTCGGACGAGCCCGGCCGGGTCACCGTGCCGGACCTGGGTGTCGACATCGCCACCGGGGTCACGGTGACCACGCCGGTGCGGCCCTGGTCCGCGGAGACGCCCACGCTGTACGACGGTGTACTGGCCACCGAGGGCGAGCGGGTGCCGCTGCGCATCGGCTTCCGGACCGTCGAGCGGGCCGACGGCCTGCTCAAGGTCAATGGCAGGCCGGTGCTGTTCCGGGGAGTCAACCGGCACGAGTGGCATCCGGAGCACGGCCGCGCCCTCGACCTGGAAACCATGCGCGAGGACGTACTGTTGATGAAGCGTCACAACATCAACGCGGTCCGCACCTCGCACTACCCTCCGCACCCCGCCTTCCTCTCCCTGTGCGACGAGTACGGCCTGTGGGTCGTCGACGAGTGCGACCTGGAGACCCATGGCTTCACCGAACAGGCCTGGCGGAACAACCCCACCGACGACGAGCGCTGGACTCCGGCGCTGCTCGACCGTGCCGCCCGGACGGTCGAGCGCGACAAGAACCATCCGTCGGTCGTCATCTGGTCCCTCGGCAACGAGGCGGGCACCGGCCGAGGTCTCACCGCGATGGCCGACTGGATCCACGGCCGGGACCCCGCACGGATCGTGCACTACGAGGGTGACATCAACTGCCGTGACACGGACGTCTATTCACGGATGTATGCGGACCACGCGGAGGTCGAGCGGATCGGCCGAGGCCTGGACGGCGGACCTCGCGGGCGGCGCGAACTCCCCTTCATCCTCTGCGAGTACGGGCACGCCATGGGCAACGGCCCCGGTGGGCTCGCCGACTACCAGCGGATCTTCGAGTCGTACGACCGGCTCCAGGGCGGTTTCGTCTGGGAGTGGATCGACCACGGCATCAAGGACGACCGGTACGGGTTCGCATACGGCGGCGACTTCGGCGAGGAGCTGCACGACGGCAACTTCGTCTGCGACGGACTGCTGTTCCCGGACCGGCGCCCGTCCCCCGGGCTGGCCGAGCTCAAGAAGGTGATCGAGCCGGTCCGTATCGAGGGCCTCGGCACGGGCGGCACCGTCCGAATCACCAACAGGCACGACTTCGCGGACCTCTCCGCGCTCGCCTTCACCTGGTCGTACGAGGTGGACGGCGAACCGGTGGCGACCGGCCCGCTCCCGGTACCGGCCCTGGCACCCGGCGAGAGCGCCGACGTGCCGCTGCCGGAGCCGCCGGTGGCGGCCACCGCGCCGGACGAGGCATGGTGGACGGTTCGGGCGTGTCTGGCCGCCGACACCGCCTGGGCACCGGAGGGGCACGTGGTCGCGTGGGGCCAGTGCCAGGTGACGGCACGCCGGGTGCCGTCCGCCGCAGCCGGGTCCGCCACCGCCGCACCCCGACCCCGGCCCGCCGCGGGCCGCATCACGCTCGGCCCGGCCGACTTCGACGCCCGCACCGGAACGCTGCTCGGCATCGGCGGCCTGGCGGTGCACGGACCGCGGCTCGATGTGTGGCGGGCGACCACCGACAACGACGACGGCGCGGACTGGCGGACCGGCGTCAGCCACGGGCCCCTGTGGCGCGCGCTCGGTCTGCACCGCATGCGGCACCGGCTCGACGGCGTGCACGCCGACGCCGACGCCCTGACGGTACGCACCCGGGTGGCGGCCGCCGGGCGCGAGACGGGCCTCGCGACGGTGTACCGGTGGACGTCGGACGGCACCCGGCTGAAGCTGACCGTCTCCGTCACGCCCGAGGGCGACTGGACGGTACCGCTGCCCCGGCTCGGCATCCGGCTGGGGCTGGCCGGGGCGGACACGGTGCGCTGGTTCGGTGGCGGTCCCGGCGAGGCGTACCCGGACTCCAGAGCGGCGTCCGCGATCGGCCGCTGGCACTCGACCGTGGACGGCATGCAGACGCCGTACGTCCGCCCGCAGGAGAACGGCGCCCGCGCGGACGTCCGCTGGGCGGAGATCGGCGGACTGCGCATCGAGGGCGACCCGGAGTTCTGGTTCACCGCCCGCCGCTGGACCACCGAGCGGCTGGACGCCGCCGCGCACCGCAGCGACCTCACGCCGGACGGCACGGTCTGGGTGAACCTCGACCACGGACTGCACGGCATCGGCTCCGCGTCCTGCGGTCCGGGCCCCCTGCCCGGGTACTACCTGTGGGCCGGGCCCGCCGAGTTCTCATTCGTGTTCTCGGCCACCGGCTGACACGCGGGTCCGGGGCTCCCGGCGCCGGGCCGGGCGCCCCGGCCCCGGACCGGAGTACCCAGCGCCGCGCCCGCGATCAGCACGCAGCAGCCGCCCGCGACCAGCGCGACCGGCGCCGTGCCATGGCGTTCGGCCGCCCATGTGAGCAGCGCCGCGCCGACCGGCGCCGCCGAGTAGTGCAGGGTCCAGAAGGCGGAGGTGACTCGGCCCAGGAGGGGTTCCGGTGTGACTTCCTGACGGAGTGACATCGAGCAGGTGCCGGCCATGGCGACACAGCCCAGGAAGGCGGCGCTCAGGGCCGCCACCGCGGGTACGCCGCGCACCCACCCGAGCCCCGCGAACGCCAGACCGCACACCGCGACCGAGCCGGTCCAGGTCGGCCCGAAGCCGATCCCCCGGCGGACGCGCGCGACGAGCAGGGATCCGGCGATCGTGCCCAGCGCGGCGACCGCCATCACGGTGCCGACCGTGCCGTCACCGTGGCCCAGGTCGTGCTTCAGGTGGTAGATGACCAGGTCGGTCAGGCCGAGGGTGAGGAAGCTGAACCCGGTCAGCAGGACGGTGAGCGACCGCAGTACGGGGTGACCGCGCAGGAACGAGACGCCGGTGCGCAGATCCCGCCACAGGGAGGTGTCCCCGGCGCGCCGTTCGTCCCCGCCGCGCCCGCCGAGCCGTACGAAGGCCAGGCAGGCCGCGGACACCCCGAAGCTCGCCGCGTCCACGGCCACCGCGGCGGCCGGTCCGGTCCAGGCGGCCACGATGCCCGCGCCCAGCGGACCGAGTACGCCCGCCGCGGCCGCAGTGGCGTTCAGCCGGCCGTTGGCCTCGGTGAGCCGTCCGGTGCCGACCAGTCCGCGTACGACGGTGACGTAGCCGACGGCGAACAGCATCCCGACGGCCTCGCACACCGGCAGCACGGTGTACAGCACCCAGATGTGCGGTCCGGCCAGCCACACCAGCGGAATCAGCCCGTACAGCACCATGCGGACGAGATCGCAGGCGATCAGCAGTCTGCGGCGGTCCACGCGGTCGACCAGCGCCCCGGCGAAGACCGCCGCGACCACGGACGCCGCCGAGCCGACCGCGGTCAGCAGGCCCATCCGGGCGATCGATCCGGTGGCCTGGAGGACCAGCAGGGGCAGCGCGACGAGCGCGAAGGAGTCACCGAGGAAGGAGAGGGTCTGCGCGGTCCAGAAGACGCCGAAGTTCCGTTGCCGCCACAACGGCTGTTCACCGGTCACCGTTCTCGCTCTCCGAACCTGGATACTCTTGGACCAAACCTGGACACCCTAGGAAAGGTGAGTGGCTTCCATGGCCCGTGCGGGGCTGACCGCCGACCGGCTGGTCGCGGCCGCGGCCGAACTCGCGGACGAGGCCGGCTTCGAGAACGTCACCCTCTCCGCACTGGCCCGCCGCTTCAAGGTGAAGGACGCGAGCCTCTACGGGCATGTGCGCAACCTTCAGGACCTGCGCACGCGGCTCGCGCTGTACACGGGCGCCGAGTTGATCGAACGGATCGCGGCCGCCGTGGCCGGCCGGGCCGGAAAGGACGCCCTGACCGCGTTCGCCGGCGCCTACCGCGCATACGCGCTGGAACGGCCCGGCCGTTACGCGGCCACCCAGATCCGCATCGACCAGTCCCTGGTCGCCGACTCCCCCGCCATGCGCCGCACCGCCGAGATCACCTACGGCATGCTGCGCGCCTACGGCCTCGCCGAACCCGACCTCACCGACGCGGTACGACTGCTGCGCAGCACCTTCCACGGCTACTGCGCCCTGGAGTCCACCGGCGCCTTCGGCGCCGACCGCGACGTACAGGCGTCCTGGGACAAGGCGGTCGACGCCCTGCACATCACCCTCGAACACTGGCCGCGCTCCTAGGCGCTGTCCCCCTGGCCCGCGCGCTCCGGGGCACCACGCTCCACGCAGAACTCGTTCCCCTCCGGGTCGGCGAGCACCGCCCAGCCCGTGCCGTCCTCGCGCCTCTGGTCGTCGACGAGGGCGGCCCCGAGGGCGAGCAGACGAGCCACCTCCTCGTCGCGCGTGCGGTCCTGCGGCTGAAGGTCCAGATGGACGCGGTTCTTCACGGTCTTGGGGTCCGGCACGGTGACGAACAGCAGACCCGCGCCCTCGATCAACGCCTCCGCGTCACCGGGATGGTCGTCCTTGTGCAGGGGCTCGCCGAGGACCTGGGACCAGAAGCCGGCGAGAGCGTAGGCGTCGGCACAGTCGATCGTCACGTGCCGGATCTTGGAAGTCATGCCGGGCATTGTGTCGGGCGGATCCCGGGAGGAGAAGCGATTTTCGCGGGGCGGACCCGGTGTGGGCCGACCGCTGCCGGACGACCCACACCCGCACTCGAATCCGCCTAGCAGTGCGCGACGGTCTTGGCGCTCTCGGCCTCGTCGTTGAAGACCCAGCCGTACTTCAGGTTGGTGATGTCCACGTGCGGCTTGACGCAGATCGAGTAGCCCGAGTAGTCGTCGTTGTCGTAGATCCGGATGTTGTAGCTGGTGTTGTTGATCAGCGACGTGATCTCGTTGTCACCGTCCCAACCGTCTATCTGGTACTTCTGGTTGGTGCCGGTGGGCTTCCAGTTGACGTACTTGCTGCCGGTGTAGCTGGCGTCCTCGTACATGCAGATGCGGCCGGAGTCGCAGCTCCAGCTCTGGGCCTCGGCCGCGGTGCCGTCCTGTGCGTGAGCCGGGACGGTTCCGAGGGCGACGAGCGCGGTCGTCGCGGCGAACCCGAGGGTCGCGCCGCGACCGAGGCGGCCCACGAGGACCTTCATCTTCGAACCTGTCATGACTTGTTCCCCCATACTTTGACGAGGCCCGCCTTCGGAAGTGGCTTGAGTTGCGCACGGTCTGACCGAAGGGGACCGATCAAGGAGCCTAGGAAGTCGATCAATGACGATCAACCGATTTTCCGAGCGGGCGGACCCCTGTAGCGTCGTGACATGAGCGGTATCGCGTCCCCCAACCTCGCGCAGGCCCTGGCCGCCGGGGCGGTCGTGCTCGACGGCGGGCTGTCCAACCAGCTGGAGGCCGCCGGGCACGATCTGGGCGGTGCGCTGTGGACGGCGCGGCTGCTGGCGGAGTGTCCCGAGGCGGTGGTGGAGGCGCACCTCGCCTACTACAGGGCGGGCGCGGACGTGGCGACCACCGCCAGTTACCAGGCCGGCTTCGAGGGGTTCGCGCGGCTCGGGACCGGACGGGCGGAGACGGCTCGGCTGCTGGCGCTGAGCGTGGAACTGGCTCGGGAGGCGGTACGGCGGGCACGAGCCGGGGGGATCGGGCGGCCACTGTGGGTGGCGGCGTCGGCCGGGCCGTACGGGGCGGTGCTCGCAGACGGCTCCGAGTACCGCGGCCGGTACGGACTGAGCATCGATGAGCTGGAGCGCTTCCACCGGCCGCGTCTGGAGGTACTGGCGGCGGCCGCTCCGGACGTCCTGGCGCTGGAGACGGTCCCGGACACGGATGAGGCCACGGCGCTGCTGCGGGCGGTGCGCGGGCTGGGGGTGCCGGCCTGGTTGTCGTACACGGTCGACGGGGACCGCACCCGGGCCGGGCAGCCGCTGGAGGAGGCGTTCGCCCTGGCCGGTGACGTGGAGGAGGTCATCGCGGTCGGCGTCAACTGCTGTGCTCCGGGGGACGTGGAGCACGCGGTCCGGACGGCGGCGCGGGTGACCGGCAAGCCGGTCGTCGCCTACCCCAACAGCGGGGAGGTCTGGGACGCCGAGTCCCACGTCTGGAGTGGCCGGGCCGGTTTCACGGGCGGGCAGGCCCGGGCGTGGCGGGCCGCGGGTGCCCGGCTGGTCGGGGGCTGCTGCCGGGTGGGACCGGCGGAGATCGCGTCGGTCGCCCGGGAGTTGCGTGCGGCCTGAGCGGCCGGGGCACCAGGTCAGGGACGGCGGGCGCCGACCGAACGGCGCAGGCGGCGTACCGCCGACATCGGTTCCGTACTGCGCACGGGTGCGCCCGGCTCGTGCGGGACGGTGGTGTCCGCAGTCCACAGCGCGAGTTCGGGGTCCCGGGGGCCGTAGGCGATGTGCGGCGGGCCGTCGCCCAGGATCTGTACGGGGTGCGCGGTGTGCCAGGGCTCCCAGCCGGGGTCCCCGGTCTCGGCGAAGCGCACCCAGGCCGTGTGCATGGTGTCGCACAGCTCCCGGGGCGCGCCCTCGCCGGCGAGCCTCGCGGAGTCCGGGACGTCGCCGGTGTCGAAGACGAAGCCGAGCTCCAGGGCGTGGCAGGCGCGCAGTCCGGGCCGGTTGGGGAGGGCGGGGAGGTTGGAGGGCCAGGCGAACTCGTAGACGTACGAGACTCCGGGGCGGGCGTCGGCGAGGCACTGGAGCGGGCGGCGGAGCAGGTGGTCGGTGACCATCTGCCCGACGATCTCGGAGGTGCCGGCTTCGGGGTGCAGAGCGCGGTACCCGCGGGGTACCTCGTGGCCGCAGCGGCAGCGGGCCATCGCGCCGGCGAGCGCGACCGGGCCGAGCCGGTCGACGCGTTCCACCAGGCCGCCCGGTACCAGCCAGAGCCGGTACTCGTCGCGGGTCCAGCCCATGAGCAGGTCGACGTCCCGGGCGGCCGTGCCGTCGATCAGGGCGTCGAGGGGGTGGCGCGGGACGAGGTCGCCGTCCACGACGACACCGAAGGCGGGGCCGCCCAGGACGGGGCTGCTGAGTCGGCCCACCTCCGCCTGGGTGCTCAGCAGCAGGTCGCGGTCGACGGCGGCGAAGGCCTCGGCGGTGGCCGGGATCCTGAGCCGGTTGGCCATCCGGCGCACCATGCGCCGTACCTTGTCGCGTTCCGACGCCTCCGGCGCGCCGCTCTGCAGTACGGCGCGGCGCACCAGGCCCTGGGCGGGCGGGGCGGCGACGAGGGCGCCGACGCTGATCGCACCGGCCGACTGACCGGCGAGGGTCACGCGGCCGGGGTCGCCGCCGAAGGCACCGATCGACTCGTGCACCCAGGCGAGCGCGGCGAACTGGTCGCGCAGTCCGGGGTTGGCAGGGGTGTCGGGAAAGAGGCCGTAGCCTTCCACGCCGAGCCGGTAGTTGACCGAGACGAGGACGACGCCGTCCCGGGCGAAGCCGTGGCCGCCGTAGACGGGTACCGCGGACGAGCCGCGTGTCAGCGCGCCGCCGTGCAGCCACACCAGGACCGGGAGCCGGGCGCCGGGGCCCGGCTCGGGGGTCCAGACGTTCAGGTTGAGGCAGTCGTCGCCGCCCACGGTGGGGTCGGACAGGTACTGCGCGAAGGCCTCGGAGTACGGCGGTTTCGGCGCGGTGGGGCCGAAGGCGCCAGCGTCACGCACACCGTCCCAGGGCTCGGGCGGCTCCGGTGGCCGAAACCGGCGGGCACCGAAGGGCGGGGCGGCGTACGGGATGCCGCGGAAGACCGCGATCCCGCGTTCGTACCTGCCGCGCACCGCCCCGTACGGCGTGGTGGCCACGGGGCCGGACCGGTCTGCCGTCATCCGCCCACCAGCTCCTCCCTCGCGTCCTCCCACGCGCTCGCGCGCCCGTATTTCCAGAGCATCACATCGGCTCCGGGTATTCCGGTGCAGGGGGCGGCCGGGGGGCCGTTCGGGTGACCGTGAGCGGCGGCGTTCCGTTCAGTCGCTCCGGTGCGGGGCCCCCTCCGTGCCGACCAGTGCGGGCTCGGGGGCGAGGCGGTCGCGGGCGATGTTGCGCTCCAGCAGGGTGGTGGACGCCTTGACGCCGACGCCGCTCGCCGCGTCCACCTCGGGCAGCCGGCCGTCGGTGGCCTTCAGCCCGGTGAGTGCGGAGTCCATCGCCGCGTGGGCGGCGAACAGGCAGGGGGTGCTGTAGATGGCGACGTCCACGCCCAGTTCGCTCAGCTCGGTGAGCGAGAGCCGGGGTGACTTGCCGCCGGCGATCTGGTTGAACAGCAGCGGCTTGGCACCGACGACCTCACGGATCCGGCGGATCCAGTCGACGCTGCGCACCCCGTCCACCAGGACCACGTCGGCGTCGGTGGCGGCCAGCCGCTCGGCCCGGTGCAGGATGTCGTGCTCGTCGGTGGCGTCCGTGCGGGCCACGACGAGCAGGTCCTGACGGGTCGCCAGCACCTTCTCCAGCTTCTCCAGGTACTCGTCCAGCGGCAGCACCTGCTTGCCCTCGGCGTGCCCGCACCGGCGCGGCCGTTTCTGGTCCTCCAGGATCACCCCGGAGGCCCCGATCCGTTCGAGTCCCTCCACGACGTGACAGGCGACCTCCGGGTCGACGTACCCGTCGTCGATGTCCACCAGCAGGTGGTGACGCGGGAACGCGCCTCGCAGCCGGTGCACGAACGCCAGCATGTCCGGCCAGGCGATGAAGCCGATGTCCGGCAGCCCGTAGTACGAGGCCGCGAATCCGAAGCCGGAGACGAACATGCCGTCGTAGTGCTTGGCGGCGATGGAGGCCGAGTACATGTCGTACACGCCGATCAACGGGGTGGTCCCCGGTGCGGCGATCTGCTCGCGCAGCTTCTTACCGTAAGTCACCGTCTGGCTCCTCGTGTGGATGAGCTTTGCCGGGACAAGAGGATCTCTAGATATTCACGTGACCCTTCGTGTGCGCGAGCTTTACTCACCCCAACGGACCAGCTTGTTCACCGTCAGGCACAGGGCCGCACCGGGCGCTCCCGGTCGTCCGGTCGTGTCCGATCCGTTCAAGACCGGCGTTCCCGCTTCCGCCTACGGTGCACTCATGACTTCGCTGACTCCGGATCCGACCCCTGCTTCCTCCCCTGCTCCTGCTCCGCGGTTCGCCGTGATCGGTCTGGTGGTCTCCGACCTCGCGGCCTCGCTCGCCTTCTACCGCCGTCTCGGGCTGGTCTTCCCCGACGGTGCCGAGAACCAGCCGCATGTCGAGGCCGAACTCCCTGGTGGGCTGAGGCTCGCCCTGGACACCGAGGAGACGGTCCGCTCCTTCCACCCCGGCTGGCGGGCGCCCTCCGGCGGCGGCCGGGTGGGACTCGCCTTCCTGTGCGGGTCGCCCGCCGGGGTCGACGCCATGTACGACCACCTGGTGGGCGCCGGCCACCACGGCGAGCTGAAGCCGTGGGACGCCTTCTGGGGGCAGCGGTACGCGACCGTGCTCGACCCGGACGGCAACGGGGTGGACCTGTTCGCGCCACTACCGGACGGGTCCGACCAGCTCTCCTAGAGTCATGCCCGTCAGCTGTCTGACGTCACGGGCGAGATGCGGCTGGTCCGCGTATCCGGCGTGTGCCGCCGTCGTCGCGAAGGGCAGACCCGCGCGGGCCAGCGCGAGTGCTCTGCGCATCCGCAGGATCCGGGCCAGGGTCTTCGGGCCGTAGCCGAAGGCGGCGACGCTGCGGCGGTGCAACTGACGTGCGCCCAGGCCGAGTCCGTCGGCGGTCTCGGCCACCGGGCGGCCCTCCTCCAGGGCCGTGACAAGCCGGTCCAGGAGAGGGTCGGGTGCGGGCACGTCGGCGGCTCGGGCCAGCGCGATCTGCTCCAGGGCGGCCGCGGGATCCGGCGCCGCGTCCACCCGGGCACACAGGCGCCGTACCTCGGCGGCGGGCCACAGGTCGGCCAGCTCCACCCGCCGGTCGCGCAGTTCGCAGGCCGGTACGCCGAGGAGCGCGGGTCCCGTGCCGGGGCGGAAACGGACCCCGGCCCAGCGTGCGGGCGGCCCCGAGGGGGCGTAAGCGCGGGTGTCCGGTCCCGCGACCAGCAGACGGCCCTCGTTCCACAGCAGGTCCATGCAGCCGTCGGGCAGCACCCGCGCGACGCCGGGACCCTCCGGGGCTCGGTGCCAGACCACGGCCCCGGTCAGCCGGGACGCCCGCTCCTCGTACACACCGGCCAGGCTACGCCCGGTCACTTCCCGGGTGGTGGTGGGTGGTGTTGTGGTTGTGGTGGTGGGTGCTCTTCACATGCGCGCGCAGGCGGGCCGTGACGTCCTCGGGGGGCAGGAAGCGGGACCAGCGCTCCGGGAACTCGGAGGGCATGTCGGGGTCGTCGGGGTCGTCCGAGGTCGCCTCCCGGGCCGCGGCGACCAGGGCGACGTACTCGGCGACCTCCGCGTCGCGCAGGCGCTCGTTGGCGGCGCGGGCCGCTGCCGTGGCGGCGGCCGGCCAGACCCGGTCGATCGCGGCGTTCACCGCGGCGCCCACCAGCACCGCGAAGGCCGACACACCGATCCACAGCAGCACGGCGACGGCGGCGGCCAGCGAGCCGTAGATCGTGGCGCCCTCGATGGTGCTGGTGAGGTAGATCCGCAGCAGGAAGCTGCCGAGCACCCACATGGCCAGGGCGACCAGCGCGCCCGGTACGTCCTCGATCCACGGGGAGCGGACCGGCACGGACACGTGGTACAGCGTGGTGAGGAAGACGATCGACAGGATGATCACGACCGGCCAGTACAGGACCTGCACCACGGTCTCCGACCACGGCACGATCCGCACCACCGCGTCCGGCCCGGCCACCATCAGCGGCAGCGCCACCGAACCGATCAGCAGCGCGACGATGAACAGCAGGAACGCCATGATCCGCGTCTTCACGATGCCCCGGACGCCGTCGAGGCCGTACATCACGGTGATCGTGTCGATGAAGACGTTGACCGCGCGGGACCCCGACCACAGGGCGAACAGGAAGCCTATGGAGATGACATCGGGGCGGCCGCCGCGCATCACGTCGGTCAGGATCGGCTCCGCGATCTCCCGCACGCCCCGGTCGGACAGCACGGTGCGGGATGCCTCCAGGAGGTTGTTCTCCAGGCTGGCGATGGTGTCGGCGCCGGTCCAGTCGTCGACGTAGCCGAGCAGCCCGATGAGGCTGAGCAGCAGGGGCGGGACCGACAGCAGGGTGAAGAACGCCGCCTCGGCCGCGAGACCGAGGATGCGGTACTCCATGCACGAGTCGACGGTGTCCTTCAGCAGCAGCCAGGCGGTCCTGCGCTTGGAGACGTTCCGGTAGAGGGCTCTGGCCCGGTGAAGGCGACCGGGCGGCCGCTCTGGGGATTCACTTGCTGGCTGCACGCCCTAAAGGTATCCGCCGTGCCGTGCCCCACTCACCTTCCGGGTGGGCACCTGGCCCATGCCGCCACGGGTGACCGCGCCGGGGTGGCTGGAGCAGGCTCCTCCGGTTGGGCTGCTGTGTCAGTCTGGAGACCACCCCCTCGGCCCCGGGCAGGTACGCAGACATGGCACGCAGCACCACCCACACGAGCACCCACGCGGTGACGAACCAGCCGCCGCGGCTGGTCGGATACGACGTCTACGCCGCCGACCGCGCCCTGACGGAGGCGGTCGAGCGGCACACGGACCCCGCGCTGCGCGACGAGGTCCGTGCGGAACTGTCCGCGCTCGGCCGGAGCGCGGGTTCCGCGCAGGTGCAGGAGTGGGGAGCCCAGGCGAACGAACACCCGCCCCGGCTGCGCACCCACGACCGGTACGGCAACCGGATCGACGAGGTCGAGTTCCATCCCGCCTGGCACCGGCTGCTGGGCAAGGGAGTGGGGGCGGGGCTGACCTCGGCGTGGACACGGCCCGCCGGACATGTGCGGCGGGCGGCCGGGTTCCTGGTCTGGACCCAGGCGGAGGCGGGCAACGGGTGCCCGCTGTCGATGACTCACGCGGCGGTGCCCGCGCTGCGCGCCGATCCGGAGCTGGCCGCCGAGTGGGAGCCGCGACTGACGTCCACCGTGTACGAGCGGGAGCTGCGGCCCGCCCGGCTGAAGGCGGGGGCGGTCTTCGGTATGGGCATGACCGAGAAGCAGGGCGGCAGCGACGTACGGGCCAACACGACCGCGGCGCGGCCGCTGGCCGAATCGGGGACGTACGAGCTGACCGGGCACAAGTGGTTCTGTTCGGCGCCGATGTCGGACGGGTTCCTGGTGCTCGCGCAGGCTCCCGGCGGCCTGACCTGCTTCCTGGTGCCACGGGTGCTGGAGGACGGCAGCCGCAACACCTTTCTGATCCAGCGGCTCAAGGACAAGCTGGGCAACCGGTCGAACGCGTCCGCGGAGGTGGAGTTCGGCGGGACCTGGGCGCGCCGGGTGGGCGAGGAGGGGCGCGGGGTGCGGACGATCATCGGGATGGTCGCCGCGACCCGGCTCGACTGCGTGCTCGGCTCGGCGGGGCTGATGCGGCAGGCGGTGGCGCAGGCCGTGCACCACTGCACGTACCGGGAGGCGTTCGGCGGGAAGCTGGTGGACAAGCCGCTGATGCGGAACGTGCTCGCCGACCTGGCCCTGGAGTCGGAGGCGGCGACGGTTCTCGCGCTGCGGCTGGCGGCCGCCTACGACGACGGGAGCGAGCAGGAACGTGCCCTGTTGCGGCTGGCGGTGCCGGCTGCGAAGTACTGGGTGACCAAGCGGTGTGCGCCGGTGGCGGTGGAGGCGGCCGAATGCCTGGGCGGCAACGGCTATGTGGAGGAGTCGGGGCTGCCCCGGCTGGTGCGCGAGTCGCCGCTGAACTCGGTGTGGGAGGGCGCGGGAAACATCCAGGCGCTGGACGTGCTGCGGGCGCTCCAGCGCGAGCCTGCTGCCTTCGACGCGTATCTGACGGAGATCGGCCGGGCCCGCGGCGCGGACCACCGCCTGGACACCGCCGCCAAGCAGCTGCTGGCCGAACTGGGCGATCTGGAGGCCGTCGAGGGCCGGGCCCGGCGGCTCGTGGAGCGCATGGCCCTGGTGCTCCAGGGATCCCTGCTGGTCCGCCACGCCCCACCGGAGGTGGCCGACACCTTCTGCGCGTCCCGCCTGGGCGGCGACTGGGGTTCGGCGTTCGGCACCCTGCCGTACGGCTTGGACCTGGCGCCGGTGGTGGAACGGGCCCGGCCGGTTTCCTGACACCGAGCAGGGTCTGGCGCACAGTCCGTGACAGGGTAGCGCCACCGGCATATGCCCAGTACCAATTCGGCACATCCGGGCGGCATCTTCCGGATATTTGGAAGGTCTTCGGACTTCATCGCACACGACTGCCGTAGCATCCCCTACGGGCCTCCCCACCTGCTCCTCCGTCAACGTACGGATCACCAGGCGCAGTTGGCCCGCCAGGGAGGAAGAGCATGCAGCATCGCGGCAGACATCGCCGGCGCAAGCGCGGCCGTGCCGTTCGCGCGTTCCTCGCCGGAACCGCACTCGCGCTCACCGCGGCCGCCACCATGATCAGCGCATCGCAGGCCACGGTCGCCGAGAACCCGGGCGCGCTGAAACCGCTCACCTCTCCCGCCGAGACCGCCGGACTGCGGCTCCAGGAGGACCGGACTCCACCGCGGATGCTCGACCGGCTGGCGGAGGCGATGGGCCGCCCGGTCGGTGTCTCCGCCGTACTGGACGGCGCCGACCGCACTCTGGTCGAGGCGGCCGACTGCACCCGGACCGAGCGGAAGTCGCTGCCCGTGGCTCCGGATGCCGGGCGCGCGTACTGCTGGGACCCCGCGGACACCGCCGCGCCGGACTGGCGGCCCGCCTCGGTGACCACGTCCGGGGATGCGGACGACGACGGCTCCTGGGGCCGTCACCGGGTGATCCTGGCGGGCTGGACGCACAGCACGACGACCGGCTCCGTCGCCGACCGGGGCCTGGCCCGGGTGGCCTTCATCGACGCCGACGACCCGGAGCGCCTCGCGTACAGCTGGGTGCTGCTGGTGGTCCCCACCGCCGACGGCCGCGACTACCGGGGGCTGGTCTCCCCCGTCTCCGGCATGGTCTGGTACCGGAACAAGCTGCTGGTCACCACGACGGCCGGGGGCGCCGAGGCGCTCTACGTCTACGACGTCGACCGCATCCACCGCACCACGGCCGACACCCCCGCGATCGGCCGGGTGCCCGGCGGCTGGTCGGCCCGCGGCTACCGCTATGTGATGCCCGCCGTGGGCTCGTACCGCTTCCCGGCCGGACGGTGCTCCGCCACCGGTTCGCCCTGTCCGGGCGCACTGTCCCTGGACCGCGGCTCGGCGCCCGACAGCCTCGCGGTGAGCGAGTGGACACCGGCGGACAGCGACCGGCACGCCCGGCTGTGGCGGTACCCGCTCAGCGCGGACCCGGCGGGCGGCGGCCCGCTCGCCACGGATCCGGCGGGCCGGGTGGACGCCGTGGAGGCGTACGAGACACGGGCGGCCGGGATCCGGGGAGTGCTGACCCAGCACCGCCCCGGGGACGCGCGGACCACCTGGTACGTCGGGTATCCGGCGGGCTCCCTGGACGGCCGGAGCAGCCTGTGGCGGCAGGACACCGACGGCGCGAACGCCGCCCGCTGCGGCTCCGAGGCGACACGCCACTGCTGGACGAAGGGCATGGGGTCGCTCTCCTACGCGGCCGGGACCGGCGAGGTGTGGTCGCTGTCGGACCGGATGCTGTTCTCCGTCCCGCTGGCCTCGATCGACAGTTCGACGGAGTAGATGGTTCCCTGACCTGCATGAGCAGTGTCACCGTCACCACCTGGTCCCTGGAACAGACGTCCCCCGCCGACCTCCTGCCCGCCGCCGCCCCCGACGGCGAGGTGCGGATCGTGCGCGCGGAGGTGCCCTCCCCCGAGTTGAGCCGCTTTCTGTACGCCTCGGTGGGCGGCGACATCCGATGGACCGACCGGCTCGGCTGGACCTACGCCCAGTGGGTGGAGCATCTGGACCGCCCGGGGGTGGAGACGTGGGTGGCGTACGAACGGGGGACGCCGGCCGGGTATGTCGAGCTCGACCCGCAGGACGACGGGGTCGTGGAGATCATGTACTTCGGTCTGCTCCCGGCGTTCCGGGGCCGCCGGATCGGCGGGCACCTGCTGTCCTGTGGGACCGCGCGCGCGTGGGACCTGGCGGAGCGGTGGTCACAGCGCGTCGCGACCAAGCGAGTGTGGGTGCACACGTGCAGCAAGGACGGCGAGCACGCGATGGACAACTACCTGCGCCGCGGCTTCCGGCTCTTCGACACCCAGGTGGAGGACGAGCCGGAAGCGGCGACTCCGGGTCCCTGGCCGGGGGCCTACCCTGCCTGACCTGCGTCGACAAGCCCCCGCGCGCATCTTGTGACCGACGACACCCGTGTCTCACACAACGAGACACGGGTGTCCGCATGTTGGATAAAGCTGGACTGTGTCCAGATCACCGTGACACGCTGCGGTCATGTCTGGAACTGGAATCGCCTTGGTGAGTCGGCGGCACGTCGACCTCGGCCGCATGTCCAGCGCCATCTGTCCGGCGAGCTGAACCGCCCCGGTGGCCGTCGGCCACCGGCCCGGCAGCACCGCCGTTCTTCCCAGCATCCTCCACGCTTCTTCGCGCAATGACGCGCACGTACGCCTCGACGCGCCCATATGCGCAGGTCAGAGCAGCCCACCACCGGTCTCGAAGGACGTAGAACCATGGCCGCCACCCCACAGCACCCCGACGCCTCCGTGCCCCGCCGCAAGGTGAGCCGCCACCGTGGTGAGGGTCAGTGGGCCGCCGGACACTTCACCCCGCTCAACGGCAACGAGCAGTTCAAGAAGGACGACGACGGTCTCAATGTGCGGACACGTATTGAGACGATCTACTCCAAGCGGGGGTTCGACTCGATCGACCCCAACGACCTGCGCGGCCGCATGCGCTGGTGGGGCCTCTACACCCAGCGCAAGCCGGGCATCGACGGCGGCAAGACCGCGATCCTCGAACCCGAGGAGCTGGACGACAAGTACTTCATGCTGCGGGTGCGGATCGACGGCGGCCGGCTGACGACCGCACAGCTGCGGGTCATCGGCGAGATCTCCCAGGAGTTCGCGCGGGGCACCGCGGACCTCACCGACCGGCAGAACGTGCAGTACCACTGGATCCGGATCGAGGACGTCCCCGAGATCTGGCAGCGGCTGGAGGCCGTCGGGCTCTCCACGACCGAGGCCTGCGGTGACACCCCCCGCGTCATCCTCGGCTCACCCGTGGCCGGGATCGCCGAGGACGAGATCATCGACGGCACCCCGGCCATCGAGGAGATCCAGCGCCGGATCATCGGCAGCAAGAACTTCTCCAACCTGCCGCGCAAGTTCAAGTCCGCCGTCTCCGGCTCCCCGCTGCTCGACGTGGCGCACGAGATCAACGACATCGCGTTCGTGGGCGTCGAGCACCCCGAACACGGCCCCGGCTTCGACCTGTGGGTCGGCGGCGGGCTGTCCACCAACCCGAAGATCGGCGTACGGCTCGGCGCCTGGGTACCGCTGGACGAGGTCCCGGACGTCTACGAGGGCGTCATCTCGATCTTCCGCGACTACGGCTACCGGCGCCTTCGTACGCGCGCCCGCCTGAAGTTCCTGGTGGCGGACTGGGGCGCGGAGAAGTTCCGGCAGGTCCTGGAGGACGAGTACCTGAAGCGGAAGCTGACGGACGGGCCCGCGCCCGCGCAGCCCGTGGAGCGGTGGCGCGACCACGTCGGCGTGCACCGGCAGCAGGACGGACGGTTCTACGTCGGCTTCGCGCCGCGTGTCGGACGGGTCGACGGCACCACCCTCGCCAAGATCGCCGACCTGGCCGAGAACCACGGTTCCGGCCGGGTGCGGACCACCGCCGAGCAGAAGATGATCGTCCTGGACGTGACGCAGGACCAGGTCGACTCGCTGGTGGCCGGCCTGGAGGCACTGGACCTCACCGTGCACCCGTCCCCGTTCCGGCGGGGCACCATGGCCTGCACCGGCATCGAGTACTGCAAGCTCGCCATCGTCGAGACCAAGGCGCGCGGTATCTCGCTGATCGACGAACTGGAGCGCAGGCTGCCGGACTTCGGCGAGCCGCTCACCATCAACATCAACGGCTGCCCGAACGCCTGCGCCCGTATCCAGGTGGCGGATATCGGTCTCAAGGGCCAACTGGTCGTGAACGACGACGGCGAGCAGGTCGAGGGCTTCCAGGTGCACCTGGGCGGAGCGCTCGGCCTGGAGGCCGGATTCGGTCGCAAGGTCCGTGGCCTGAAGGTCACTTCGCAGGAGCTGCCGGACTACGTCGAGCGGGTCCTGCGCCGGTTCCAGGCGGAGCGCGAGGACGGCGAACGCTTCGCCGTCTGGGCCGCCCGTGCCTCCGAGGAGGCCCTTTCATGAGCGAGCGGGCCGCACCTTTCTACTGCCCCTACTGCGGCGACGAGGACCTCCGTCCGAGCGAAGAGGGTCACGGCGCCTGGGAATGCGCGGCCTGCAACCGCGCATTCCGGCTGAAGTTCATCGGGCTTCTGGCCCGTGGCCTTCGGCCAGCCGACCATGGAGGGGATGACCAGATATGACGATGGCTCAGAAAGAGCTCACAGCAGCGGAGTTGAAGGCGCTCGCCGAGCGGGCCGGACGCGAGCTGGAGGAGTCGTCCGCCCTGGAGATCCTCCAGTGGGCGGCGGAGACCTTCGGTGGCCGGTTCTGCGTGACCTCCTCCATGGAGGACGCCGTGGTCGCCCACCTCGCCTCCCGGGCGGCGAAGGGTGTGGACGTCGTCTTCCTCGACACCGGTTACCACTTCCCGGAGACGATCGGCACCCGCGACGCGGTCGAGGCGGTGATGGACGTCAACGTCATCACCCTCACCCCGAGGCAGACGGTCGCGGAGCAGGACGCCCAGTACGGTCCGAGGCTGCACGACCGCGATCCCGACCTGTGCTGCGCCCTGCGGAAGGTCCGGCCGCTGGAAGAGGGGCTGCGGGGCTATCAGGCCTGGGCGACCGGTCTGCGCCGCGACGAGTCCCCGACCCGGGCGAACACCCCGGTGGTCGGCTGGGACGAGAAGCGGCAGAAGGTCAAGATCTCCCCGATCGCCCGCTGGACCCAGGACGACGTGGACGCCTACGTCGACGAACACGGCGTCCTCACCAACCCGTTGCTGATGGACGGATACACCTCCGTCGGCTGCGCCCCGTGCACCCGCCGGGTCCTGGCAGGCGAAGACGCGCGTGCCGGACGCTGGGCGGGTCGCGCCAAGACCGAGTGCGGGCTGCACGGATGACGGACAGTCGGACCGTCCCGGACATGCAGCCCTCCCCCACCCTCGACAAGCAGGAGAACCACGTGACCACCGGAGCCACCGTCTGGCTCACCGGTCTGCCGAGCGCCGGCAAGACCACCATCGCGTTCGAGCTGGCCGGCCGACTGCGCGCCGAGGGCCGACGCGTCGAGGTGCTGGACGGAGACGAGATCCGCGAGTTCATCTCGGCGGGCCTCGGCTTCTCCCGCGAGGACCGGTACACCAACGTGCAGCGCATCGGGTTCGTCGCCGAACTCCTGGCCCGCAACGGCGTCGTCGTGCTGGTCCCGGTGATCGCGCCGTACGCCGACAGCCGTGCGGCGGTGCGCGCCCGGCACGACGCGAACGACACCCCGTACCTGGAGGTCCATGTGGCGACCCCGGTCGAGGTGTGCTCGGTACGGGACGTGAAGGGGCTGTACGCCCAGCAGGCCGCCGGCGAACTGACGGGGCTGACCGGGGTCGACGACCCCTACGAGGAGCCGGAGAAGCCCGATCTGCGGATCGAGTCGCAGCACCAGACCGTGCGGGAGTCCGCGGCTTCCGTGTTCGCGCTGCTCAGCGAGAGGGGACTGGCATGACGACCGTCACCGAGGTCACCGGGGACGACGAGGGAACGGAAAGCCCGTACGCCCTCTCCCATCTGGACGCGCTCGAGTCCGAGGCGGTGCACATCTTCCGCGAGGTGGCGGGCGAGTTCGAGCGGCCGGTGATCCTGTTCTCCGGCGGCAAGGACTCCATCGTCATGCTCCACCTCGCGCTGAAGGCGTTCGCGCCGGCCGCGATCCCCTTCTCGCTGCTGCACGTCGACACCGGACACAACTTCCCCGAGGTCCTCCAGTACCGGGACCGTGCGGTCGCCGCCCACGGGCTGCGCCTCCACGTCGCCTCCGTGCAGGACTACATCGACCGCGGCGTGCTCAAGGAGCGTCCCGACGGCACCCGCAACCCCCTGCAGACCCTTCCCCTGACGGAGAAGATCCGCTCCGAACGGTTCGACGCGGTCTTCGGCGGCGGCCGCCGCGACGAGGAGAAGGCCCGCGCCAAGGAACGCGTGTTCTCGCTGCGGGACGAGTTCTCCCAGTGGGACCCGCGCCGTCAGCGCCCCGAGCTGTGGAACCTCTACAACGGGCGCCACGCCCCCGGCGAGCATGTGCGGGTCTTCCCGCTCAGCAACTGGACCGAGCTGGACGTGTGGCAGTACATCGCCCGCGAGGGCATCGAACTGCCCGACATCTACTACGCGCACGAGCGTGAGGTGTTCCAGCGCGCCGGCATGTGGCTGACGGCCGGCGAGTGGGGCGGCCCCGGGGAGGGCGAGACGGTCGAGAAGCGGCAGGTCCGCTACCGGACCGTCGGCGACATGTCCTGCACCGGTGCCGTCGACTCCGGAGCCGACACCATCGAGAAGGTGATCGCCGAGATCGCCGCCTCCCGGCTCACCGAACGCGGCGCCACCCGCGCCGACGACAAGCTCTCCGAGGCCGCGATGGAAGACCGCAAGCGCGAGGGGTACTTCTAACCATGACAACGACGACCGAGGAACTCTCGGCCACCACGCTGCTGCGTTTCGCCACCGCCGGTTCGGTCGACGACGGCAAGTCCACCCTCGTCGGGCGGCTGCTGCACGACTCCAAGTCGGTGCTGGTCGACCAACTGGAGGCCGTGGAGCGGGCGTCCGCGAGCCGCGGCCAGGGCGCCCCGGACCTCGCGCTGCTCACCGACGGCCTGCGCGCCGAACGCGAGCAGGGCATCACCATCGACGTGGCCTACCGCTACTTCGCCACCCCCCGCCGCCGGTTCATCCTCGCCGACACCCCCGGCCATGTGCAGTACACCCGGAACATGGTCACCGGCGCCTCCACCGCCGAGCTGACGGTGATCCTGGTCGACGCCCGCAACGGTGTGGTCGAGCAGACCCGCCGGCACGCGGCCATCGCCGCACTGCTCCGGGTCCCGCACGTGGTGCTCGCGGTCAACAAGATGGACCTGGTCGACTACGCGGAGCCGGTGTTCGCGGCGATCGCCAAGGAGTTCACGGCCTACGCGACCAACCTGGGCATCCCCCAGGTCACCGCGATCCCCATCTCGGCGCTGGGCGGCGACAACGTGGTGGAGGCGTCCGCCAACATGGACTGGTACGGCGGCCCGACGGTGCTGGAGCACCTGGAGACCGTGCCGGTCAGCCACGACCTCGCGCACTGCCACACCCGGCTGCCCGTGCAGTACGTGATCCGGCCGCAGTCCGCCGAACACCCGGACTACCGGGGCTACGCGGGCCAGATCGCCGCCGGCTCCTTCCGGGTGGGCGATCCGGTGACGGTGCTGCCGTCCGGCCGCACGACCACCATCTCCGGCATCGACCTGCTCGGCAAGCCGGTCGACGTGGCCTGGACCACCCAGTCGGTGACCGTGCTGCTGGCCGACGACATCGACGTCTCCCGCGGTGACCTGATCGTGCCCACCGCGGACGCCCCGGCGACCACCCAGGACATCGAGGCCACCGTCTGCCATGTCGCCGACCAGCCGCTGACCGTCGGGCACCGGGTGCTGCTCAAGCACGGCACCCGCACGGTCAAGGCCATCGTCAAGGACATCCCCTCCCGGCTGACGCTGGACGAGCTGTCCCTGCATCCGCACCCGGGGCTGCTCGCCGCCAACGACATCGGCCGGGTGAAGATCCGCACCGCCGAGCCGCTGCCGGTCGACGCCTACGCCGACTCGCGCCGCACCGGCTCGTTCATCCTGATCGACCCGAGCGACGGCACCACACTCACCGCGGGCATGGTCGGCGAGTCGTTCGCGGCTCCGGAACCGGTCAAGAACCAGGCGGACGAAGACGGTTGGGACTTCTGACCATGACGATGAACGACTTCTACTCGATGTTCGCGAAGGAGGGCGGCCGCGTCGGCAGCGGCGCCCTCGGCAGCGGGCAGGGCGGGGTGGCCCGATGTGTGCGCTGACGTACGCGCACTGCCTGCGCGCCCTGTCCCCCCACCCGGTGACGACGTCCCGGAAGCGACGACGAAGACCTGCCGACCTCCCGGCCACGACCTGAAAGACCGTGACCGCCGGGCCAACGAGAGGAAAGCCTCCCGTGCCTGCCAACCGACCCACCCGTAGCACCTTCACGCGCCGCGGCATCGCCGCCGTCGTCGCTCTGCCCCTGCTCGCTCTCGCCGCGTGCAGCTACGGCTCCGAGGCCAAGGACGACCCGGCCGACCAGAAGGTCGCCGCCGGGGCCAAGAAGATCGACGGCCTCGACTCCGTCAAGATCGGCTACTTCGGCAACCTCACCCACGCCACCGCGCTGGTCGGCAACCAGAAGGGCTTCTTCCAGAAGGAGCTCGGCGCCACCCGGGCCAAGTACCAGATCTTCAACGCGGGGCCGTCCGAGATCGAGGCCCTCAACTCGGGCTCCATCGACATCGGCTGGATCGGCCCCTCCCCCGCCGTCAACGGCTACACCAAGTCGGACGGCAAGAGCCTGCGCATCATCGGCGGTTCGGCGTCGGGCGGGGTGAAGCTGGTCGTCAACCCGAAGAAGATCAAGTCCCTGAAGGACGTCAAGGGCAAGAAGATCGCGACCCCGCAGCTCGGCAACACCCAGGACGTGGCGTTCCTCAACTGGGCGGCCGAACAGGGCTGGAAGGTCGACGCGGAGAGCGGCAAGGGCGATGTGTCGGTGGTCCGCACCGACAACAAGGTGACCCCCGACGCCTACAAGTCCGGTTCCATCGACGGTGCCTGGGTGCCGGAGCCGACCGCGTCCAAGCTGGTCGCCGAGGGCGGCAAGGTGCTGCTCGACGAGTCGACGCTGTGGCCGGACAAGAAGTTCGTGATCACGAACATCATCGTGTCGCAGAAGTTCCTCAAGGAACACCCGAAGGCCGTCGAGGCGGTGCTGCGGGCGTCGTTCGAGACCAACAAGTGGATCAACGCCAACCCGGACCAGGCGAAGGCCGCGGCGAACAAGCAGCTGGGCGTCGACTCCGGCAAGGAGCTGCCCGCCGAGGTCCTGGACCCGGCGTGGAAGTCCATCCAGGTCACCGACGACCCGCTGGCCGCCACGCTCAACACCGAGGCGCAGCACGCGGTCAAGGCGGGCCTGCTGGAGAACCCGAAGCTGGACGGCATCTACGACCTCACGCTGCTGAACAAGGTCCTCGCGGCCGAGGGCGGAGCCAAGGTCGACGACGCCGGTCTCGGCGCGAAGTAAGTCCCGGATCCCGAGTTCCCAGGAGGTGACGACCATGGCAACCGCCCTCGCCAAGGCCGACAGCGCCGAGGCAGTCGAGCACGCCGCCCGCATGGAGCACGTCTCGAAGTCCTTCGCCGGACCGGCCGGACAGCAGCTCGTCCTGGACGACATCACGCTCGATGTCGCGCCCGGCGAGTTCGTCACCCTCCTGGGGGCCTCGGGCTGCGGCAAATCGACCCTGCTGAACCTGGTGGCGGGGCTCGACGAGCCCTCCGCCGGCAGCATCACGACCCACGGGCGGCCCGCCCTGATGTTCCAGGAGCACGCCCTGTTCCCGTGGCTGACCGCGGGCAAGAACATCGAACTCGCCCTCAAGCTGCGGGGAGTTCCGAAGAACGAGCGGCGCGGCCGGGCCGAGGAACTGCTCGAACTCGTCCGCCTGACCGGCTCGTACGGCAAGCGGGTGCACGAACTGTCCGGCGGAATGCGCCAGCGCGTGGCGCTGGCCCGCGCCCTCGCCCAGGACAGCCAACTGCTGCTGATGGACGAGCCGTTCGCGGCGCTCGACGCGATCACCCGTGATCTGCTGCACGACGAACTGACCCGGATCTGGGGGGAAACGGGACTGTCCGTCCTGTTCGTCACGCACAACGTGCGCGAGGCGGTGCGGCTCGCGCAGCGGGTCGTGCTGCTGTCGTCGCGGCCGGGGCGGGTGGCCCGCGAGTGGCGGGTGGACATCCCGCAGCCCCGGCGCATCGAGGACGCGCCGGTCGCCGAACTGTCCCTGGAGATCACCGAAGTCCTGCGTGGGGAGATCCGCCGACATGGCCAGCACTGACACAAGGACGGCCACGGACGCCGGCAGCGTCGAGGCGGGCCTGGACGCCCTGGAGACCGGGGTCACCGGCCGGACGCCGCTGCGGCGGACGCTGGTGGACAAGGTCCTGCCGCCGGTCGTGGCCACCGTGGTGGTACTGCTCGTGTGGCAGGGGCTGATCTCGTTCCGGATCGTCGACGACCCGACGAAGCTGCCCTCGCCCGCCGACGTGGGCGGGGAGTTCAAGGACGCCTGGCTGGAAGGCAAGCTGCTCGACTACATCTGGACGAGCGTCTCGCGCGGTCTGCTGGGGTTCCTGTTCGCGCTGGCCATCGGCACCCCGCTGGGTCTGCTGGTGGCCCGGGTGAAGTTCCTGCGCGCGGCCATCGGGCCGGTCCTGTCCGGCCTCCAGTCGCTGCCGTCCGTGGCCTGGGTGCCGCCCGCGGTGATCTGGCTCGGCCTGGACAACTCGATGATGTACGCGGTGATCCTGCTGGGCGCGGTGCCCTCCATCGCCAACGGCCTGGTCTCCGGCATCGACCAGGTGCCGCCGCTGTTCCTGCGGGCGGGCCGCACGATGGGCGCGACGGGGCTGCGGGGCGCCTGGCACATCGTGCTGCCCGCCTCACTGCCGGGCTATCTCGCGGGCCTGAAGCAGGGCTGGGCGTTCTCCTGGCGGTCACTGATGGCGGCCGAGATCATCGCCTCCTCCCCCGACCTCGGCATCGGCCTGGGCGCGCTGCTGGAGAACGGCCGCAACGCCAGCTCCATGTCCATGGTGTTCGAGGCCATCTTCCTGATCCTGTTCGTCGGCATCGCGATCGACCTGCTGATCTTCAGTCCGCTGGAGCGGTGGGTGCTGCGCAGCCGAGGCCTGCTGGTGAAGGGCTGAGTTCCATGCGTCGTCCGGTCCTTCTCGTCATCGCCCACGGCAGCCGCGACGCGCGGCACGCCGCGACCGTGCACGCCCTCGTGGAGCGGGTACGTACTCTGCGGCCGGGGCTGCGCGTGGAGACCGGCTTCCTGGACTTCAACATCCCGTCCGTGCAGGGGGTGCTGGAGTCCCTGGCGGCGGAGGGCATACGTGACGTCGTCGCCCTGCCCCTCCTGCTGACCCGCGCCTTCCATGCGAAGGCGGACATCCCGGCGGTCCTGCACGACGCGCCGTCCCGGCTGCGGATCCGGCAGGCGGAGGTGCTCGGTCCGTCGCCGCTGCTGCTGTCGGCGCTGGAACGGCGGCTGTACGAGGCGGGGCTGACGCCCGCCGACAAGTCCTCGACCGGGGTCGTGCTGGCCTCGGCGGGGTCCACCGACCCGGAGGCGATCGCGGTGATCGCAGAAATCGCGCGGGAGTGGCGGCGCACCGGTTGGTGCGCCGTGCGGCCCGCGTTCGCCTCCGCCGCACTGCCCCGCACCGAGGACGCGGTAGGGGAACTGCGGGCCCAGGGCTGCCGGCGGGTGGCGGTCGCGCCATACGTCCTGGCCCCCGGCTTCCTGCCGGACCGCATCGCGCGGGGCGCCGCCCAGGCGGATGTGCTGGCCGAGGTGCTGGGCCCGGCACCGGAGGTCGCGCGGCTCCTGCTGGAGCGGTACGACGCCGCACGGGTGCCGGTGCTGTCCGCCATGGGCGCCTGACCGCCGACCGGCTCGCGGAGGCCGGCCAGGTGCCGGCCGCCGTGCGCCGGGCTGGGTGGGACGGGGCGGTCCAGGACGTGAGGGAGCCGGCGGGGCGAGTCCGGCTGAGGGCCGGGCGGGCAGCCCCGCGTTCCGGCGCTCCCCTGTGACGTCGGATCGCGCACCCACCCGGCCTCTTGATACAGCGTCGGCGGCCGTGTTTGTGTCACACCCCGCCCGATCCGGTGTGCGCCAAGTGCCGTTCCACGCCGACCAGTCGGCCCGACCAGTCGGCCGGTCGGGTCTCACCCGGGTCGCCTGGGCGGACGTGACGGCCGCTCGCGTCACTCGTCCCCGGCGGTGAGCTCCACCAGCCTGACCACCGTGTTCCAGTTCCGGGTCGTGGCGATCACACCTTTGGTGAAGCGTGGCCGCGCGAGGAGTTCCGCGAGCTTGGAGCGGCCGAGGCCGTCGGGGGCGTACAGGTACAGGGCGCGGTCGCCGAGGCGGAACTCCTCGGGGAGGTGGGCGGCCCGGTCGACCGAGGCGAAGCGGTCGGCGTCGACGGGGGCGGAGAAGTACGTGACGTGCAGTTGCCGGGCCTCGAGCGTGGCGGCCGGGAAGGGGCAGGAGTCGGCCACCGCCCTGAGGTAGGCGTGGTCGCGCACGATCACGTCGACCGGGAACCCGAAGTGCTCCTCGACGGCTGCCGCCAGCTCCGCGGCCAGCGACTCCTCGTCGCCGTCGCGGGCGGTGAACACGGCCTGGCCGCTCTGGAGATGGGTGCGGACGCGGTCGTGTCCGAGGCCCTCGATCAGCCCGCGCAGTTCGGCCATCGGGACTTTCTTCCTGCCGCCCACGTTGATCCCGCGCAGCAGTGCCGCATACATCGTCATCCAGCCACCATAGGGCGGCCGTCGTGCCCCGTGGGGGCGGGCACGACGGCCGCCGGCCGATGACCGGCCCGGTCGAAACTCTCGCCGATGACAGCGGTGCGGATCAACCACTACACGCGCCTGTGACTTGTTCAACAGGGTTTCGCAATAAGACGGAACGGACAGCCCTGATCATCGCCCCCGAGAAGGACCGACACATGTAAGGGCCAGGCATCCTCCTCAGCTATGAGAACCGGCCGCCGAGGTTCACCGGGCAGCACGACGAGACGCCCTTATCCGCCCCATACCTTCGAATCGAACGAATCGCATACGGCCACGACGTTGCGGCGGGGGCCGTCACAGCACACAAGGGGGAATTCCCGTCATGGGGAACGGAGATACGCGGGTGAGGGGCCTGGCGGCCCGCGCCGGCGGCTGGAGTGCCCGGCACCGCTGGGCGGCCGTCGGCATCTGGGTGCTGTTCGTCGTCCTGTCCATGGGCCTCGGCGGCGCGGCCGGCCGGGTCGACGTCGACGAGTCGGACCAGCTCAAGGGCGAGACGCACACCGCCGCGCAGATCATCGACGACGCCGGCATCAAGGAACCGGCCGGTGAGACGGTCCTGATCCAGTCGAAGGACGGTTCCGTCAGGGCCACGGACGCCGTGTTCCGGGCCGCCGTCGCCGACGTGGTCAAGGCGGTCGAGGGCACCGGGAAGGTCACCGGCGTCGTGTCGCCGTACGCGGCCCAGACCATCTCACGGGACGGCCGCAGCGCGCTGGTCCGCTTCGACATGCGCGGTGAGGCGAAGACCGCCTCAGAGCGGGTCGAGCCGGTGCTGAAGGCCGTCGCGGGCGTGCAGAAGGCCCACGAGTCGCTGCGCGTCGAGGAGATCGGCGCCGCCAGCATGCAGAAGCAGTACAAGGACGCGTTCGGCGACGACTTCCAGCAGGCCGAGTACTCCGCCGTGCCGGTGGCGCTCGGCATTCTGCTCATCGCCTTCGGCGCGCTGGTGGCCGCGCTGCTGCCGGTGGCGCTGGCGATCACCGCGATCATGGCGACGATGGGCCTGATGGGCATCGTCAGCCACCTCCAGCCGATGAGCGACACCGCGAACTCCGTGATGCTGCTGGTCGGCATGGCGGTCGGCGTCGACTACTGCCTGTTCTACCTGCGCCGGGAGCGCGAGGAGCGTGAGGCCGGGCGGGACGCCGGGACCGCGCTGCGGATCGCCGCCGCCACCAGCGGGCGCGCGATCATCGTCTCCGGTATCACCGTGTGCGTGGCGATGGCGGGCATGATGTTCACCGGGCTCCCCATGTTCGAGGCGATGGGCCTGTCCTCGCTGATGGTCGTGGCGGTCGCCATGATCGGCTCCGTGACCGTGCTGCCCGCGATGCTGTCCCTGCTGGGCGAGCGCGTCGAGAAGGGCCGCCTCCCGTTCCTGGGCCGCCGTCGGCGCAGTACGGGTGGCACCGGTGGCACGGAGAGCCGGTTCTGGACCGCTGTCCTGCGCGGTGTGCTCGCCAAGCCCCTGGTCTCGGTCCTCGTCGCGGCGGGCGCGCTGCTCGCCGTCACCGCACCCGCGCTGGGCATGAAGACCTCACAGCTCACGCTGGACCAGGAGTTCGGCGGCTCGCTGCCGATCGTGCAGACCTACGACCGGGTCAACGACGCCTTCCCGGGCGGTTCCGAGCCCGCCTCGGTGGTCGTCAGGGCGAAGGACATCAACGCGCCCGAGGTGCGGCAGGCGCTGGCCGACTTCAAGAAGCAGGCGATCTCCTCGGGCGCCTCGCAGGGGCCGGTCGACATCAAGGTGCGCCAGGCGCAGAACGTCGCGCTGGTGTCCGTGCCGCTGGTCGGCGGCTCGGACCTGGGCAAGGCCACCAAGAGCCTGGAGAAGCTGCGCGACGAGGTGCGGCCCGCCACGCTCGGCAAGGTCGAGGGCGTGGAGGCGCCGGTCACCGGTCAGGTCGCGGGCAACCACGACTTCAACGACCAGATCGTCGGCTCGGTCGTCCCGGTCTTCGCGTTCGTGGTCGTCTTCGCCTTCCTGCTGATGCTGCTGTCCTTCCGCTCGCTGACCATCGCGATCACCTCGATCGTGCTCAACCTGCTGTCGGTGGGCGCGGCCTACGGCATCCTCGTGGCCGTGTTCCAGCACGGCTGGGGTGCCTCGCTGGTGGGCGCGGAGGGCGTCGGCGCCATCGTGACCTGGCTGCCGCTGTTCCTCTTCGTGATCCTGTTCGGTCTCTCCATGGACTACCACGTGTTCGTGGTCTCCCGGATCCGGGAGGCGCGGCAGCGCGGCCGCTCGACGAAGGACGCGATCCAGCACGGTGTGGTCACCACGGCGGGTGTCGTCACCAGCGCCGCGGTCATCATGGTCGCCGTGTTCGCGATCTTCGGAACGCTGTCTATGCAGTCCATGAAGCAGATGGGCGTGGGCCTCGCGGCCGCGGTCCTCATCGACGCGACGATCATCCGCGGTGTGCTGCTGCCCGCCGTGATGGCGCTGCTCGGCGAGCGCAACTGGTACCTGCCGAAGTGGCTGAACCGGATGCCCGACCTGACCCACGACGAGTCGCCGGAGCCGGTGGCCCCCTCGGCACTGGACGAGAACGAGCCGGTGCGGGTCTAGACCTGCCCGGTTCCGCCGAACCCGTCTGAACTTGCCTGACACGAGGGCTCGTCGGTCTCCTCCCGAGGGGGCCGGCGGGCCCTCGCCCGTTGCCCGCGCGCGTCAGTGCGAGACTGGCCGCCGCAGATCGGGACGGAGGCATGGGATGGACGAGGCAGGGGCACGGGACGTGCTGCACCGGGCGGGGGTGCTGCCGGGTCCGGCGCGGGGCGCACGGCTCCTCGCTCTCGGGGAGAACGCCGTGTTCGCCGCCGGTGACCTGGTCGTCAAGGTGGGCCGGGACGCCGAGCTCCTGGACCGGGCCCGGCGCGAGCTGGAGATCGCCGGGTGGCTCGCGGACGCCGGTGTGCCCGCGGTGCGGGCGGCCGGGCCGGAGGCGCTGCTCGTGGAGGGGCATCCGGTGACCGTGTGGCACCGGCTGCCCGATCCGGTACGGCCCGCCGAGCCACAAGACCTGGCCGGGCTGCTCCGCCTCCTGCACGCGCTCCTCCCGCCCTCCTTCCCCCTGCCGCCCCGCGATCTGCTGGGCGGTGTGGAGCGCTGGCTGCGGCTCGCGGGCGACGCCGTCGACCCGGCCGACGCGGCGTATCTGCGCGAGCGCCGGGACGGTTTCGCGGCGGCCGCGGCCGCCCTGACGCCGCATCTGCCGCGGGGGCCGATCCACGGTGACGCGCTGCCCCGCAATGTGCACGTCGGCCCCGAGGGGCCGGTCCTGGTCGACCTGGAGACCGTCTCCGCGGACCTGCGCGAGCACGACCTGGTGGTGATGGCCCTGACCCGCGACCGCTACGGCCTGCCCGCCGGGGACTACGACGCCTTCACCCAGGCATACGGCTGGGACGTGCGCGAGTGGGAGGGCTGCCCGGTCCTGCGCGGCGCCCGCGAGACGGCGAGCTGCGCATGGGTCGCACAGCACGCTCCGGCCAACCCCCGGGCGCTGGCCGAGTTCCGGCGCCGGGTGAAGTCCCTGCGGGACGGGGACGAGACGGTGCGGTGGCATGCCTTCTGAGCGGCACTGAGCGGCGCTGAGCGGCTCCGCGAGTTTCTGAGAGGCCCTGCACGGCTCTCAGAAACTCTGAAAGCGGTTACGCCGGGCTGATCCCCGTCGGCTCGCGCAGCGGCCATGTGCCGTCGACCACCGCGTCCGTGTCGCCCTTGCGCCGCAGGAAGTCCTGGAAGTCCGCCGCCCATCCCGCGTACCAGTCGATCTGGCGGAGGTGGAGTTCCGCCGGGCCGAGGGCCGCGATCTTGGGGTGGCGGTCGGCTATCGCACAGGCCAGACGAGCCGCGGCCAGGGCGTCGGCCGAGGCGTCGTGGGCGGAGTCGAGGACTGTGCCGTACTCCGCGCAGACCGCTTCGAGGTTGCGCTTGCCCCTGCGGTAGCGGTCCACCCATCGGTCGATGGTGTAGGGGTCGAGGACCGGGGCCGGGTCGGCGCCGCCCAGACGGTCGGCCAGCGACGGCAGTCCGTACCGCCGCAGTTCGGCGGAGAGCAGGGTGAGGTCGAAGGCCGCGTTGTACGCGACAACGGGGACGCCCGCCTTCCAGTAGGACGTGAGGACCTCGGCGATGGCGTCGGCGACCTGGTCGGCCGGGTGGCCCTCGGCGGTCGCCCGTTCGTTGCTGATGCCGTGCACCGCGACCGCGTCGGCCGGGATCGGCACGCCCGGGTCCGCCAGCCACTCCCGGCGCCCCATGGGCACTCCGGCCCTGACCTCGATCACGGCGCCCGTCACGATGCGCGCCTCGCGCGGATCGGTCCCGGTCGTCTCCAGGTCGAAGCCGATCAGCAGCTCCTGGTGCCAGCCCATGGCGGCCCCCCTTCTCGGTGGTGCGTTCCCCCTGTGGTCTTCACCCTCGCACGGGCCACTGACAATCCGGGGACCGCGTTGCGCCTGCGGGGCGGGACGGTTCAGGACACGGGTCGCGAATCGGACCAGTTCAGCTCGAATTCCTCGCGGTATGTCGCGAAGAGGCCGCCTTCCACCCCTTCGCGTACATCACCCGGCTTGACCACGTGGCTTCCGTTGCGCAGCACCAGCACCGGAACCTCCATCCCCCGCGAGCCGCGCAGATACGACTGCACCACGGCGACGCCGTCCGCGCCGTCACCGTCCACGAGGTAGGCGGTGAAGCGCGGTGTCTCGTCGTACACCTGGATCTCGAAGGCGCCCGGATCGCGCAGCCGGGACCGCACCCGGCGCATGTGCAGGATGTTCATCTCGACGGACCGGGCCAGCTCGCCCCGTTTCATGCCGAGTTCGCGCTCGCGGCGCTTGATCGCGCTGGAGGCGGGGTTGAGGAACAGCAGCCGCACCCGGCAGCCGGACTCGGCCAGGCGCACCAGGCGCCGTCCGGAGAAGTTCTGCACGAGCAGGTTGAGGCCGATGCCGATGGCGTCGAGGCGGCGGGCGCCACCGAAGATGTCCTCGGCGGGGAACTGGCGCAGCAGCCGCACCCGGTCGGGGTGCACGGCGACCACGTCCGCGTACCGGTCGCCGACCAGGTTCTCCACGGCGTCGACGGGCATCCGGCGCGCGGACGGCACGTCCCGGCCCGTGCCCAGCATCTCGAGGAGCCGGGCGGAGGCACGTTCGGCCTGGTTGAGGACCGCCTCGGACAGGGCCCGGTTGCGGGACACGACGTTACGGGTGACTTCCAGCTCGTCCAGGGCGAGTTCGAGGTCCCTGCGCTCGTCGAAGTACGGTTCGAAGCAGGGCCAGTGCTGCACCATCAGCTCGCGCAGCTGGGGCAGCGTGAGGAAGCTCAGCACGTTGTCGTCGGCCGGGTCCAGCAGGTAGCCCTTGCGGCGGCTGACCTCGCGTACGGCGACGGCGCGCTGCACCCATTCCTGCCCGGCGGGTCCGGCCGCGGCGACCACCCAGTCGCCGCCGTGCACGGGTTCGTAGACCGGGCGAAGTACGGCGGCCACGACCGCGCGCAGCCGCTGTTCGACGAGGTTCAGCCAGATGTAGGCCCGGCCGGCCCGCTGGGCGCGGGTGCGCACCTCCAGCCAGGCGTCGGCGTCCCAGTCCAGCTCCGGCCCGATGGCACCGGCGTCCATCGGGCGCGCCAGGGACACCGCGCCGGGCGGGACCTCTGCGGAGTTCCCCTCGTGACCCTCGTCACCGGGGGACAGCTCCAGCCCTCCCGAGCCCACCCGTGCACCGCCTTCCGCTCCCCCGAGCTCTCCCCATGCCAACGATCAAGGAAGGGTACTCCGGGAGCGGTCGGCGGTGCAGCCGGATGGACAGGGTCGTTGCTCAACTACCTCAACTGGTCGGCTGCCAGTGGCCGTTCTGCGCGGCGAGCGGGTCCGGAGTGAGCGGGTTCATGGCCGTGACGTCGCGCGGGGCTATGGAGAATCCCTGCCAGTGGACCGGCATGGGCTGCTGGTCCTCGTCCCGGGC
The DNA here is from genome assembly GCF_044745865.1 of Streptomyces sp. NPDC086787. NCBI lineage: Bacteria > Bacillati > Actinomycetota > Actinomycetes > Kitasatosporales > Streptomycetaceae > Streptomyces > Streptomyces sp. NPDC086787. The sequence continues at coordinate 296,958 of NZ_JBIVBC010000004.1, forward strand.
GATGTGGTGGAAGCCGACGTTCACCCACACCACCGGGTGCGTGAGCGTCTGGCCGTTGACCCAGGTGTCGACGGACTTGCCCGCGCGCGCCCCGCAGTTGCCGGGGTTGTTGCTGGCGAACTGCTCGCACTTGTTGTACTCGGTGAAGTACACGTCGTGCTTGGTGAAGCTGCGGCCCGGGTACCTGGTGGTGGGGCCGGGGACGACCTCGTAGGAACGGGCGTGGCCGTCCTTGTTCTTGCCCTTCTCGCTGACCATCCGCCACCAGCGGTAGGTCTGGTAGTCGCCCGAGAGCTCCTTGGTGATCTTGGTGCGGGTGGTCTTGTTGGTCGGTGCCGCCTGGCCGCGGGCCGGTGCGGTGACCTTCGAGTCGTACTGCTCGACCTTGGTCTTGGAGGAACCGTCGAGGCCGAAGTCCAGCCGCCAGAAGACGTTGTGGCTGTGGCTGGTGGCGAAGGCCTTGGCACCCTTGCCGATGGGCCAGCCGCGGCCGTCACCGGCGTCGTAGTCCCCGTAGGAGAGGCTGCCGGTGGCGCCGACGTTCATGTTGACGGTGCCGTCGTCCTGGAAGCGCCACTCGGTCATGTACTCGTACCAGCCGACCTTGTTGACCGTGTAGACAAGGAGGTCCTTGCCCTGGGTCTGGAAGACCTTGTTCGCGGTGTCGCCCTGCATGCGGTAGGCGTGTCCGCGCGAACGGGTCGTGGTGCACAGGCCGTTGACGTTCGGGTGCTCCGAATCCCAGGCGTCCGGGACCTTGACGGTCTTGATGGTGCCGCCGGGGCACTCGCCCGGATCCAGGTTGACCAGGCCCTGCGCGAAGCCGAAGCCGGTCAGGTCGTCGTACTCGACGCTTCCGTCGTCGTAGGGGACGTCGATCTGGGCGAGCCGGCCGCTGTTGAGGACCTTGATCGGGGCGCTCTCGCCCTTGGGCTGGTAGGAGATGTTCTCCAGCACCAGGCCGGCCTTGCTGTCGTAGCGCCAGCACATCCGCCAGGTGGTGCCGGTGGAGAGCTTCTGCTCGATCCGGTAGGCGGCGCTGCAGTCGGCGGCGGCCGCCGCCGCGGTCCGCGGCTGTGCGACGGCCGGGCCCGCGCCGGTCGTCGCGCCGGCGGCCAGCGCGGCAACCGTGAGGCCGACGGCCGCCCGCTTGCGGGCATGGCTGTATCTGATCACGCGCATGACGAAGTGACTCCTTTGAAGGAGGTACGTGTTGGAAGGACGAACGGATAACAAAGCCTGGCTCAACCGCGTTTGAGCTGCGCGACCTTGCGGGCGCTCAGGTCGATGATCAGCGACCTGGCGTCGATCCAGGGCCCGTTCTTGACCTTCGGGAAAAGCCGCACGCAACGGTGTTCGCCGCACTTGTCGAGCACGGCGGGCTGGGCGCCCGGAGTGGCCCGGTACACAGCGCCGTTGAAGAGCAGTTGGTCCGGCGAGGTCAGCTGCCGGCCGGTGGCGTCCTTGTAGTCGGCCTTGAGGCCCGCGCCGAGCGGGTCGGCGATCAGCAGCCGGGCCGCCTCGGCGTTCTCGGCACGGCTGAGCGGCGGCTGCACCCCGTGCTGGGTTCCGGTCTGCACGACCTTGCCCGAGTCGAGGTCGACGGTCCTGGTGACAAGAGCGTCGCTGTTGTAGTCGTAGAACGTCACGTCCGCGCGGCGGGGCGCGGCCGGGTCGTCGAGTTCGTCCGCCTCCGGTTCGGCGAGGTCGACGCTGAGCCGCTGCGGACCGCGGCTGCCCGCGACGTTCTCGGCGGAGCGCAGCGGCTGTCCGCCCGCCGCGATCCGTTCGACCCGCTTGACCTCGTCGTCGGTCAACGGGTCGCGGCCCTTGCCCTTCTGTCCTTCCGCGGGTGCCCGCTCGACCACACCGGGCGCGGCCACCGTGCCCTGCCCCGGTGCCGCCTGCTGTGCGGACCGGCCGCCGCTTCCCGAGTCGTCGGCCCCCGCCGTTCCCGGCAGGGTGACTCCGACCATCACGGCGGTCCCTGCCACCGCGACGGCCGCACCGGCCACCACCTTCCCGAGGTGGCGGTGCACTATCTTGCGCACATCTTCCCCCTACCCCCCTGGCACCGCTCGGTCCTGCGGCCCTCTGGAGTACGTGTCTTCCCCACTGGTTCGGCATCAGCGTCCACGCGGGGCGCTGGATGCACTGGTCACCGGGTAAGAGGGACGTAAGTCACAGGCGGTTCCCTTACTTTCGGGGAGATCCTGGGCAGTCTTCCCCAGGAACCCGGGACACCTGGAAGGGTCATTGCCATGCAGGTCTGGCCTGGAGAGGCGTATCCGCTCGGCGCGACGTACGACGGCGCCGGGACCAACTTCGCGGTCTTCACGGAGGCCGCGGACCGAGTAGAGCTGTGTCTGCTGCACGACGACGGCTCGGAGACGGCGGTGGAACTGCGGGAGAGCGACGCGTTCGTGCGGCACGCGTACCTACCGGGCGTCATGCCGGGGCAGCGGTACGGGTTCCGGGTGCACGGACCGTACGACCCCGGGCGCGGAGCACGCTGCAACTCGGCGAAGCTGCTGCTCGACCCGTACGCGAAGGCGGTCGGCGGGGCGGTCCGGTGGGGCGAGGAGGTCTACGGCTACCACTTCGGCGCACCCGAACGGCGCAACGACCTGGACTCGGCGCCGCACACCATGACGTCGGTCGTGGTGAACCCGTACTTCGACTGGGGCGACGACCGGCGGCCGCGCACCGACTACCACCACACCGTGATCTACGAGGCCCATGTGAAGGGCCTCACCATGCGCCACCCGGCGCTGCCCGAGGAACTGCGCGGCAGCTACGCGGCGCTCGCGCATCCGGCGGTGATCGAGCATCTGACCGAACTGGGCGTCACCGCGCTGGAACTGATGCCGGTTCACCAGTTCGTCAACGACCACCGGCTGGTCGACATGGGCCTGAACAACTACTGGGGTTACAACACCATCGGCTTCTTCGCCCCGCACAACGCCTACGCCTCCTGGGGCGACCGCGGACAGCAGGTGCTGGAGTTCAAGTCGGCGGTGCGGGCGCTGCACGAGGCCGGGATCGAGGTGATCCTGGACGTGGTCTACAACCACACCGCCGAGGGCAACCACCTGGGCCCGACCCTGTCGTTCCGCGGGCTGGACAATCCGTCGTACTACCGGCTCACCGACGACCCGCGCTACTACATGGACACCACGGGCACCGGCAACTCGCTGCTGATGCGGTCCCCGCACGTCCTTCAGCTGATCATGGACTCGTTGCGCTACTGGGTCACCGAAATGCACGTAGACGGCTTCCGGTTCGACCTCGCGGCCACCCTGGCCCGACAGTTCCACGAGGTGGACCGGCTGTCGTCGTTCTTCGACCTGGTGCAGCAGGACCCGGTGGTCTCCCAGGTGAAGCTGATCGCCGAGCCGTGGGACGTGGGCGAGGGCGGCTACCAGGTGGGCAACTTCCCGCCGCTGTGGACCGAGTGGAACGGCAAGTACCGCGACACGGTACGGGACCTGTGGCGGGGTGAGCCGCGCGCGCTCGCGGAGTTCGCGTCCCGGCTGACCGGCTCCTCCGACCTGTACCAGGACGACGGGCGCCGCCCGCTGGCCTCGATCAACTTCGTGACCTGCCACGACGGGTTCACCCTGCACGACCTGGTGTCGTACAACGGCAAGCACAACGACGCCAACGGCGAGGACGGGCGGGACGGCGAGGGGCACAACCGGTCGTGGAACTGCGGCGCGGAGGGCGAGAGCGACGACCCGGACGTGCTGGCGCTGCGGGCCCGGCAGATGCGGAACTTCGTCGCGACGCTGATGCTCTCCCAGGGCGTCCCCATGATCAGCCACGGGGACGAGTTCGCGCGCACACAGCGGGGCAACAACAACGCGTACTGCCAGGACAACGAGATCTCCTGGCTTCCTTGGCCGCAGCGCGGGGAGGCGGCCGGCGAACTCCTCGACTTCACCCGGGCGATGGTCCGGCTGCGCCGCGACCACCCGGTCTTCCGCAGGCGCCGCTTCTTCCACGGGCGGCCGGTGGAGGGCACGCACGACGAGCTGTCCGACATCGCCTGGTTCACCCCGGAGGGCAAGGAGATGGTGCAGCGGGACTGGGACTCGGCGCAGGCGTCGGCGCTCACGGTGTTCCTCAACGGCAACGCGATCTCCGAGCCCGGCCCGCGCGGGGAGCGCATCGGGGACGACTCCTTCCTGCTGATGTTCAACGCGTCGCCCAAGGCCCTGGAATTCCTGGTCCCGGCCGACCACGGGAGGCAGTGGCAGGTCGTGGTCGACACCGCGCGTCCAGAGGGGGTACCGCCGGGCACGGGGCCGAAGGTGCGGGCCGGGGAGTGCCTGACCCTGACGGGCCGGAGCCTGACGGTGCTCCAGCGGCCCACGTGAGCCATCCAGGGTCTGTCGTTTGGATCAGGTCGCAGGATGTCGGCGGTGCGCTGTCGGCGGGGGTGAGCGGGGTAGTCCGGTGCGTGCGGCTGCAAGGCGGAGGAGGGAGTCGACGCGGCGCGTCGGCGACGGACGACAACGCACCGGACGTGCGTGCCGGATCCCGCGTCTGCGGCGTGATCCAAACGACAGACCCTAGGCCACCTGGCGTGCGGATGACACGAAACGCGGCCGGGTGGGTACGTAGGTCTGCATGACAGCAGAGCGACCCGGCACCGTCGTGCCGACGGCCACCTACCGGTTGCAGGTGCAGCCCGAGTTCCCGTTCGCGGCCGCGGCGGCCGCCGTCCCCCACCTGGCGTCGCTCGGCGTCTCCCATCTGCACCTGTCCCCCGTCCTGGAGTCCGTCCCGGGCTCCACGCACGGCTACGACGTGGTGGACCACGCGCGCGTGCGCGGGGAACTCGGCGGGGAGCAGGGGCTGCGCGCGCTGTCGCGCGCCGCGCGGGAGCACGGGCTGGGCCTGGTGGTGGACATCGTGCCGAACCACATGGCCATGGCTCCGCGCCACAACCGGGCCCTGTGGGAGGTGCTGCGCGAGGGCCCCGGCTCGCCGTACGCGCGCTGGTTCGACATCGACTGGGACGCGGGGAACGGGCAGTTGCTGCTGCCGGTGCTCGGCGGACCGGTCGGCGGCGAGCTGGACCGGCTGACCGTCGACGGTGACGTGCTGCGCTACCACGACCAGGTGTTCCCGCTCCGCGAGGGCACCGCGGAGCTTCCGCTGCCCCGGCTCCTCGACGCTCAGTGGTACCGGCCGGTGTGGTGGCGGCTGGCCCGCACGGAGCTGAACTACCGGCGGTTCTTCAGCATCTCCGAGCTGATCGGGGTGCGGGTGGAGGATCCGGAGGTCTTCGAGGCGACCCACGGCACGATCCTGCGGCTGCTGCGCGAGGGCGTGGTGGACGGGCTGCGCGTCGACCATCCGGACGGGCTCGCCGACCCCGACGGCTATCTGGCACGACTGCACACGGCGACCGGCGGCTGCTGGACGGTCGTGGAGAAGATCCTCTCCGACGGGGAACGGCTCCCGGCCTCGTGGCCCGTCGCGGGCACCACCGGATACGACGCCCTCCGGCAGGTGGACGGCCTGTTCACCGACCCGGCGGGGGCAGGTGAACTGCTCGACCAGTACCGTCGGTTCGCGGCCCCGCGGCCCGACTCGGGCGGCGACTGGGAGGCGACGGCCCGGCGGGCGGCGTACCAGGTTCTCACACACGAGCTGGCCACCGAGACGGACCGGCTGACCCGGGTGGCGAGCCGCCTGTGCGAGGGCTCGCCGGACCCTGCGCTGCGCGACCGCGCCCCGTGGGCACTGCGTACCGCGCTGCTGGAACTGCTGGTGCGGATGCGGGTGTACCGGCCGTACGCCTGCGGTGACGCGGCTGCCGTGATCACCGAGGAGGCCGCCGAGGAGGCCCGCCGTGCCTTCGGGGTGCCCGAGGAGGGCGGGGCGGTGGACGTGGTGCGCGGGCTGCTGACCGGGTCCCCCGCGGCCGGTCCCGAGCTCGCCGAGTTCCGCGCGCGGTTCGCGCAGGTGTCGTCGGCGCTGCGCGCCAAGTCCCTGGAGGACACCGCGTTCTACCGCTATGTGCCGCTGCTGTCGGCGACCGAGGTGGGCGGCGACCCGGGCCGCCCAGGGGTGTCCCCCGAGGAGTTCCACGCGTACTGCGCGCGCGTGCAGCGCGACTGGCCGGCGACCGGGACGGTGGTGACGACGCACGACACCAAGCGCAGTGCCGACGTACGGGCGGCGCTGGCCGTGCTGACCGAGTGTCCGCAGCGGTGGGCCGACGCGATCGGCGACGGTGCGGGCGCGCCGGACGGGCAGTTGGCCTGGGCGGCCTGGCAGACGGTGTTCGGCCTGGGCCCCGCGGCCGGTGAGCGGGTCCAGGAGGCCCTGCTGAAGCACGTGCGCGAGGCCGGGCTGCACACGAGCTGGACGGAGCAGGACCCGTCGTACGAGGAGGCGGTGGCGGCGTTCGTGGCCGACGGTCCCTGCGGTGCCGCCGGCGACCGCGTGGCCGGTCTCCGCAAGTCCCTGGAGGCGCACGTCCGGGCCAACGTCCTCGGCACGGCCCTGGTCCATCTGACGATGCCCGGGGTGCCGGACGTCTACCAGGGGACGGAGGACGAGTACCGGGCCCTGGTGGACCCGGACAACCGCCGCCCGGTGGACTTCCCGCCCACCCGGCCGCCCGGCGAGAAGGCCGCGCTGACGACGGCGGCCCTGCGGCTGCGCGGCCGCCGCCCGGACGCCTTCGGCACCACGGCGACCTACACCCCGCTCCCCGCACGGGGTCCCGCCGCGGCACACTGCCTGGCGTACTCCCGGTCCGACCGGGTGATCACGGCCGTGACGCGCCTGTCCCTGCGGCTGGCGGAGACGGGCGGCTGGGCCGACACGGAACTGCCCCTGCCCCCGGGCAGCTGGACCGACGTACTGGCGCCGGAAAGGGAGTTCACGGGCCACGCGCGCGCGGCGGAGCTCTTCGGGCGGATGCCGGTGGCACTGCTGGAGCGGGTCGGCGACGCGGGCTGAAGGCCGGCCACCGGGCAGGGGCGGCACCGGCAGTGAGAGCGGTCGCGTCCCGGCGCTCGCCGGAACCTCCCCGGCCAAATCCTTGACAGTTCACCTACCGCGTGCGGCACTGGGGATGGCGAAGACGGGCGGACGAGTCGGGGGTGAGTCTCCTGCCGGAGCTGCGCTACCCCAGTGTTCCCGAACTGGTTTCCACCGCCCGCGCGTTGGCCGCTCACCGGCCGGGCCTGTGCAGGCTGCGGCAGGTGGGCGTCTCACGCGCGGGACGGCCACTGCACCTGCTGTCGCTTGGGCGCGCCGGACCCGCCGTGCTGGTGGTGGCGGGCGCTCACGCCAACGAGCCGACCGGCGGCCGTACACTCCTCACGCTCGCCGAACGGGTTTTGCGCGAGCCGGAGTTGCGCGACGGAACCTCCTGGCACCTGCTGCTGTGCGCGGACCCCGACGGCGCCAGCCTGCATGTCACCCCGGCACCGCGCAGCCTGCTCGACTACCACTTGGGCTTCTACCGGCCGGCCGGTCCGGAGCAGCCCGAGTGGTCTCCGTCGGTGCTGCCGGCGGACCGGTTGCCGCCCGAGACCCGGGCCCTGACGGGGGTCATCGACGAACTGCGGCCCCGTCTCCAGGTGACCCTGCACGGCACCGAGCTGGGGGGCAGCTGGGTGCAGCTCACCAAGGACCTGCCGGGGCTCGCCGAGCCGTTCGGCAAGTCGGCGGCGGAGCTGAACATCCCGGTGGAGACGGGTGCCTCGGACGCGGCGGGCTGGCCCGCCTCGGGACCCGGTGTGCATGTGATGCCCGGTCCGGAGTCGGGGCTGCCCTACCCGAGCATGCCGGACGACGCCCGGCGCAGCACCTGGTACCACACCCATCGGTACGGCGGTCTGACGGCGGTGGTGGAGGTGCCGATGTGGGCCAGCGACCTGGTGGACGACCCGGCGCCGCACCCCGCTCCGGAGGCGGCGCTGCGGCGGCTGGCCGGGCGGCTGCGGCGGGACGCCCGGGAGGTGGAGCGGGTCCTGACGGAGGTGCTGCCCCGGCTGGACGGGGCCGAGGGGCCGCTGCTGCGGGCCGCCCGGTGGGGGCTCGGTCTCGTCCCGGGCCTGGCCGACGACTGGGTCCGCAGCCCGCCCGCCCATCCCACGATGGCCCACGTGGGCAGCGTGGACGCCTTCGGACGGCGGCTGCCGCTGCGGGCGGCGGCGATGCTGTTGCGGGTCCTGCGGGAGGCCGACGACCGCGCCGCCCCCGGACTCGAACGGCTCGTCGCCTCCTGGTGCGACGCCTTCGCGAGTCGCTTCCGCGCCCGCTGGGTGCCGTTGGAGGACCAGGTGGAGCACCAGTTGCGCACGGTCCTCGCGGCCGCCCGGTACACGCGCGAGCGGAAGGTGTGAGGAGGAGGCCTGAGCGGGCGCGGGTACGCCACTGGGCGGGGGCGGTACTCAGTCGTCCAGGGCGAACAGCGCACCCGTGCGCGCCGCCATCGTGCACGCGTTCGAGAACGTCTTCTCGTAGGTGACGATCCGGCCGTGCCACTGCCCGTACGCGCGTGCGGTGACCGGTGCGTAGATCATCGTGCACACGGCGTCCTCCTTGGGCGGAATCCGCCCGATGTCGCCGTCCGCCGCCGCCAGGTCGGCGCAGGCTCCGGCCGCGCGCGGGTGACCCTTCGGCGGGTCGCACAGCAGCAGTCTGCCGCGCGTGCCGCCGCTCGGCACGGTCGGCGTCCGGGCCGGGTCCAGGGGCAGGGAGAGGGTGTCGCCCCGGGTGACGGTCAGCTGGAGCCAGGTGCCGGAGTCCGCGCCGCTGGGCGCCGGCCCGGCGGCCACGGCGGGACCGGCGGCCGCGAGGGCGGTGGCGGCCAGCAGCACGGTGGAGTACGCCTTGATCATGTACGTCACTCCCGGTGCATCGGCACGCCGGCCGCCGCGCTCCACCCCGGTTCACCCGAACGAGACCGTACGGACGCGCCCGCGTCGTCAGTTCGAGGACAGCCGGAAAGCCATCCGCCCGAAGGCCACCTGGTCCCCCTCGTGAACCGCCACGGCACCCATGACCCGGCGGCCGTTCACCGTCGTACCGTTGGTCGAGCCGAGGTCCCGGAGCACCCAGATGCCGCCCTGGTGACGGAGTTCGGCGTGCACGCGGGACACCGTCTCGTGGTTCAGCCGCAGTCCGCTGGCCGGATCACGGCCTATGCGCAGCGGGTGGCCGGTGCCGGGGTGCGGCAGCAGCAGCTTGGGCAGCCGTTCGGCCTGCCAGGCGTCACGCAGCCGTACGGTGAAGCCCGAGACCGCCTCCACGCCCGCCAGGAGCACCCGCGAGACCCGTTTCTCCCGGGGCAGGTCGGCGGTGAGCGCGGCGAGTTCGTCGGCCCGGTGGGCGGCGAGCGCCAGTTCCATCCGGCGCAGGAACGTGTCGTGCGAGATCCGGCCCATGGCGGCGCCGTCCCGCAGCACCTGAAGCGCCTTGTCGCGCTCCGCGTCGGACAGCCGCGCGGGGCGGTACGCGGGGAACTCGAAAGACGACGTCACGCAGGCGATTGTCGGCCAGTGAACCCCGGGTGTCCAGAAAACGGGTAAACCATCACCCCGCCCGGGTACTTCGGACGACACCCATGGGGAATGGGAGAAATCAAAAGCGCGTCGATGCCGCTGAAGGCACGATGGACGGGCTGTGTCACCGTGGGCAGACGAAGGGGAACCGTCCGTGCAGTTCGAGGTGTGGGCACCACAGGCAGACCGCGTCACGCTCCGGTGCGACGACGCCACGCGTGCGCTGGCGCGCGATCCGAGCCGTCCCGGATGGTGGTCGGGCGAGGCGGAGGCGCGTGACGGCTCGCGGTACGGGTTCGCGCTGGACGACGGTCCCGTACTGCCCGACCCCCGCTCGCGCCGTCAGCCGGACGGCCCGGACGGACTGAGCGCGGTAGTGGACCACGGCCGGTACACCTGGCGGGCCGACTGGGACGGGCGCCCGCTGCCGGGCGCGGTGCTGTACGAGCTGCATGTGGGCACCTACACCCGTGAGGGCACCCTGGACGCGGCGGCCGAGCGGCTCGGGCACCTTGTGGAACTGGGCGTCACGCACGTGGAGTTGATGCCACTGTGCGCCTTCCCCGGGCGGCACGGCTGGGGTTACGACGGAGTCTCGCTGTGGGCGGTGCACGAGCCGTACGGCGGCCCGGAGGCGCTGAAGCGGTTCGTGGACCGGGCCCATGAGCTGGGCCTGGGCGTGGTGCTGGACGTGGTGCACAACCATCTGGGGCCGTCCGGGAACCATCTGCCCGCGTTCGGGCCGTACTTCACCGAGACGCACCACACTCCCTGGGGCGCGGCGGTGAACCTGGACGCCCCCGGTTCGGACGAGGTGCGCGCCTTTCTGGTGGACAGCGCGCTGGCCTGGCTGCGCGACTACCGGCTCGACGGGCTGCGGCTGGACGCGGTGCACGCGCTGCGGGACACCCGCGCGTGCCACTTCCTCGAGGAACTGTCCGCGGCGGTGGACGCCCTCGCCGACGAGGCGGGCCGGCCGCTGTTCCTGGTCGGTGAGTCCGACCTCAACGACCCGCGGCTCATCACCCCGCGCGCGGAGCACGGCCTCGGGCTGCGGGCGCAGTGGAACGACGACTTCCACCACGCCCTGCACACCGCGCTGACCGGCGAGTCCCAGGGCTACTACGCCGACTTCGCCCGCGCGCCGTTCGCCTCCCTCGCCAAGACACTGAGCGGCGGCTTCTTCCACGACGGTACGTACTCCAGCTTCCGGGGCCGCCGGCACGGCCGCCCGCTGGACCGTGCCCGGGTGCCCGGGCACCGTCTGCTCGGCTACGGCCAGACCCACGACCAGGTCGGCAACCGGGCCCGGGGCGACCGGCTCTCGCACTCCCTCACCCCCGGGCTGCTGGCCTGCGCGGCCACGCTCACGCTGACCGCGCCGTTCACACCGATGCTGTTCATGGGCGAGGAGTGGGCCGCGGGCACCCCGTGGCAGTTCTTCACCGACCACACCGACCCGGAGCTCGCCGAGGCCGTACGGCGGGGCAGGCGACGGGAGTTCGCGGCGCACGGCTGGGCCGAGGAGGACGTGCCCGACCCGCAGGACCCGGCGACCCGCGACCGCTCCTGCCTGGACTGGTCGGAGCCGGAGCGCGAGCCGCACGCGCGCGTGCTGGCCTGGTACCGGCGGCTCGTCGCGCTGCGCGCCGCTCAGCCCGACCTCACCGATCCGGACCTCGCCGACATCAAGGTGGCCTACGACGAGGAGGCACGCTGGCTCGCCTTCCGGCGCGGGGACGTCCGGGTGGCCGTGAACCTCGGCAAGGAGGCGGCGGCGATCCCGCTGGGCACGGGTGGGCTGCGGGTGCTCGCCGCGTGGGACCCGGTCGAGGCGCCGGGGGCCGACGGGCAGCTGCTGGTGCCCGGGGAGTCGTGCGTGGTGCTGACGCAGGACTGAGCCGCTGCGCCCCTGTTCCGCCCCAGGGCCCTCAGGGGTCCCTGAACTCCGTCGTCCGCTCCAGCAGGATCGTCTCCCAGGCCCGGCCCAGCTGGACGCGCAGCAGCGGAAGCGGGCCGGTGTCCCGGCCGTCCAGGTGGTCCATGAGGCGGATGACGGTGTCGCAGCGGGCCAGCCACAGCCCGCGCAGGCAGGGACGGGCGCCGTAGCCCGCGAGGGTGGCCGCGCGTACGGCCGGGCCGGCGCCCACGGCGAGGGCCAGCCCGGCGATGTCCTCGGCGGGGTCGCCGACGGCCGCGGAGGTCCAGTCGAGGACACCGCGCACCCGGCCGTCGGCGCTCACCACCAGGTGCTCGCTGGTGAGGGCGTGGTGCACCAGGACGGCCGTGCCGTGCTGGGCGGCGAGCTGGGCGGCGCCGGGCGGGGTGAGCGACTGGAGCAGCGCCGGGTCGAATTCGTCGGCGGCGCCGAGCCGTTCCCCGGCGCGTACGGCCATCCGGCGCAGCGCCTCCAGGGAACGTGCCGCGGCGCGCGGCACGCCGAGCGTCTCCGCCTGCCGAACGGGTACCTCGCGCAGTCCGGTGAGCAGCCCGGCCAGGTCGGCCTCGCCGACGGCGGACACCTCGTGCCGTTCCGCCGTACCGCCGGGCAGCCTGGTGTCGAGCGTGCAGGCCAGCCCGGGGGCCCAGTCGGTGTGCGCCACGCTGGCGGGGACGGCGACGGGCAGGTGCGGGCGCAGCAGGTCGCGCAGCCGCAGCTCGCGGCGCAGGCGGGCGGAGGCCTCGCGGTCGGGGGCGAGCCGCAGCACATGGCGGGTGCCGACCCACCAGGCGGAGCGCGGGCCGCCCTCGTCCACGGGCCGGACGTCGGGGCCCGGGGCGCCGCCCGCGCTCTCCTTGAGCAGCGAGCGGACCAGTCGGCGGACGGTGTCCGCGGTGGGTGCGGGTGCCTGGGTCATGGTCGTGCCGTCGCCGTTCGGTGGTGTCGGTCGAGGGTGTGCCGAAGGTGTGTCAGTCCACTATGACCATGTCACGGGTGGTGTTGTTCAGGCGGCGGCCGCCTTCGCCGGTTACGGTGACGATGTCCTCGATGCGCACGCCGAAGCGGCCGGGCAGGTAGATGCCCGGCTCAACGGAGAAGCACATGCCGGGCACCATGGGCTGCTCCTCTCCCTCGATCATGTACGGCGGCTCGTGCGTGGTGACGCCGATGCCGTGGCCGGTGCGGTGGATGAAGTACTCGCCGTATCCGGCGTCGGTGATCACCGCGCGGGCGGCCCGGTCGACCTCCTGGCAGGCGACGCCCGGGCGTACCGCGCGAAAGCCCTCCTCCTGGGCGGCGCGGACGGTGTCGTGGACCTTCTGCTCCTCCCGCGTGGGCTCCCCCACGTGCACCGTGCGGGAGGTGTCGGAGCCGTAGCCGTCCTTGAGCCCGCCGAAGTCGAGGACGACCATGTCACCGGGGCGGATGACGCGGTCGCCGACCTCGTGGTGCGGGTTGGCGCCGTTCGGTCCCGAGGCGACGATGGTGAAGTCGACCTGGGCGTGTCCGAAGCGGCGCAGCAGGTCGGCGAGGTCGCGGCCGACGTCGGACTCGCGGCGGCCGGCGAAGGGCACCGTGCGAATCTCCTCGAAGGTGGCGTCGGCGGCGGCCCCCGCCGCCGCCAGCAGCTCCAGTTCCGCGGCGTCCTTCACGGCGCGCAGCATCGGCAGCGCGTCGGTGAGGGAGGCGTAGGCGGATCCGGGCAGCGTCCGCTGGAGACCGAGGACGTGCATCGCCCAGGCGTTGTCGCTGATGCCGTAGCGGCCGTCCTTGTCCAGGAGGGCGGCGGTGACGGCGTAGGAGTCCGTGCCGTCGGTCCAGTCACGCAGGGTCAGCGGGGGCGCGCCGACGGCCTGCTCCGCGTCCGGTGCCTCCAGGGTGGGCACGACCAGTACGGGGTCCCGCCCGGCGGCCAGGACCAGCATGGTGAGCCGCTCGGTGGGCGCGGTGGGCGCGTAGCCGGTGAGCCAGACCAGGTCCGGTCCCGGGGCCACGAGCAGTCCCGCGAGCCCGGCCTCGGCGGCGGCGCGCGCGGCGCGCTCCATTCGGGCCCGGTAGTCGTCGGCGGTGAAGGGCGCGGGCGGACTACCGGTCATCCGGGCCTCCGAGGGGGCGTCTTGGGGCGGGGCGAGGGACCATGCCAGCATCCTGCCCGCACCCGGAGACCCGCGCGAGCCGGTTTCGGCGTGCCACCCACCCGGTAGCGCGTCCCACCCGGTACCGCGTCGCGAGCGCGCGCTCGGCTCCGGGTGGGTGACCTCCCGCTCCGGAGCGGGGCCGCGAGTCGGCCCGGGAGTCGGCCCGCGAGGGAGGGATCACTCCGCCCTCGCGGGAGTGGACCGCCCCCGGTCAGCCGACGGGCAGCGCGGGCGCCGGTGGCCGGGACGGGAGGAAGCCGTGGGCGCGGCGGGCGAGCCAGTCGGCCCGGTAGCGATCGACGCGCTGATGCCAGTTGAGCACTCCGGCCAGCCAGTTGCGCAGATCGTCCACATAGCCCCGCACGGCCTCGCGCGCCTCCGCGGAGAGATCGAAGTCGTCGCACACGAGGGGCAGTTCGTTCGCGGCCACGTGCTCGAACTGCTGGAGCCGCTGGGTCATCAGGTCGTGTACGACGCGCAGGGCGGCCGGGTAGTCGACGCCGAAGAAGTTCTGGACGACGAGGACGGCGTTGTGGATCTCGCCCTCGTATTCGATCTCCTTCTGGTAGGAGAACACGTCGTTGACGAGGCAGCCGTAGTCCATGGCGGCGTTCTCCAGTGAGCGCACCGGCCCGCTGCGGTACACCTCGGGCGGGATGGCGGGGCCCCGGCCCCTGCGGCACAGGCTCAGGGTGAGGTCGGAGCCGAAGGTGGCGCGGCGCATCTCCAGATAGTCGACCGGGTCGGGGATGCGGTTCTGCGTCTGGTTGGAGAGCTCCCACACCCAGCTCTCGGTCATGCTGTCGACCGCCTGCTTCAGGGCGAGGCGTTCGTCGCGGGTCATGTCCGCCGCCGTACCGGCCCAGAGATCGGCCAGCGCGCGTTCCATGGGGGCCGCCGGGACGGTCGCGTCCTCGCCGTCGACGGGCATGCACCCGGACAGCCGGGCCGTGGCCAGCCGGGCGGCGGCCAGGTCGCGGCGGTGCCCGAAGACGAGGGGGTAGTAGTCGTCGGCGTACGTCCCCCAGGCGAGCCATCGCGCGCTGAGGTCGAGGGCCTCGGGCGTGGCGTCCGGGTCGATGCCGGCCGAGCACAGGGCGAGGTCGTACGCCCTGAGTTTGTCCTCGTCCCAGACGCCCTCCTGGAGCATGCCCATCCGGTGCACCCAGCCGGAGAGGCGCTCGCGGGCGCCGTCCAGGCCGGGGGCGAGCTGGACCTGCCAGGGCAGCCCGAAGTCGGGCAGCACGGACGGGCCGACCTTCTGGAAGGGCAGGTGCGTGTAGGCACGCGCCCTTTCGGCGGTGGCCGAGGAGAGCAGGGCGCTGACGTCCGCGGCGGAGCCGGGGCCGGCCGGGCCGTGCCACGGGGACCCCGACACGGCGCCCTGGTTCATGTACCGGCTGGAGCGCAGGTGCCATTCGTGGCCGCCCGCCTGCCAGTCCTGGAGCCCCTTGGTGTAGGCGGCGACCGCCGTCACCTCGCCGGGGGTGAGGCCCTTGTCCAGGGCGAGGGCGGGTACCTCGGTGAGCGCGGTGTGCTCGAACTGGTGGAGGCGGGAGGTGAGTACGTCGTTGACGGTGTCGGCGGCCTGCTGGGTGGTGCAGCCGAAGAAGGTCTCCAGGACGAGCACGCCGTTGCTGTTCTCCCCCTCCTCCTCCACCTCGCGCTGGTAGGAGAACAGGTCGTTGCGCAGGTGCACGGCGTCGGAGAAGGTCTCCATCAGCACCCGGAGCGGCCGGGTTTCGGCGACGGTCGTGGGCACCTCGGCGCTCGCGTACTCGACCAGGCCCGCCGACCAGGGGGCGCCGCCCACCTTGCGGCGCATCTCGATGTACTCGACGGGGTTGGCGATGCGTCCCTCGTTGATGTTGGCCAGTTCCCACATGGACTCGTTGAGCAGGTGCTCGGTGGCCACCGCGAACCGGCGGCGCCAGCCTGCGGACATGGCCGGCACGGTGCGCGCCCACAGGTCGGCGAGGCCCGCCTCGACCGGGTTCCTCGGCTCGGGCACGGGGGTCGCGAGGTCGAGTGGCATGAACAGCGGCAGCCGGTCCAGGTGGGCCTTGCCGGCCGCGCGGTCCTGGGTGCGCTTGTACATCTCCAGGAAGTGGTCGTCGAAGAAGAACACCCACACGTACCAGTCGGTGATGAGGGAGAGGGCGGGGCCGTCGCAGTCGGGGTGGGTGTAGGCGCACAGGAGCCCGTAGTCGTGCGCGTCGAGGTCGGCCTGCTCCCAGACTCCGGAACCCTCCAGCATGCCCATCTCGCGCGCCCACCCGGTCGAGTGGGCGCGCGCCTCGTCCAGATGCGGGTTCAGCCGCGCGGGGTACGGCATGTAGAAGTGCGGGAGTTCGAACGGCTGCGTCATGGCCGGGCCCTACCCGGGCTCCGCGCGGGCCATCCGCCGGGCGGAACATGATCACACCATCGCGTGAATCAGGGGGAATCCGGCAACTTCCGCCGGTCCGTGTGGCGTTCAGCGTGTCGCAGGGGGCGCGGTCTTGCCGAGCCCCCGCCCACGGGCCACGGTGGTGCCATGACCTCCTTCGTTCTGCCTCATGAGGTGCACGGCGACGGCGCCCACAAGGTTTTCGCCGTGCACGGCTGGTTCGCCGACCGGTCCGCCTACGCGACCGTGCTCCCGGACCTCGACCGCGAGACGTTCACCTACGCGCTGGTCGACCTGCGCGGATACGGGCAGGCCAGGGACGCCACGGGCGAGTTCACCACCGCCGAGGCGGCGCGGGACCTGGTGGAACTGGCCGACCGGCTCGGCTGGGAGCGGTTCTCGGTGGTCGGGCACTCGATGGGCGGCGCGGTGGCGCAGCGGCTGCTGGCCATGGCGCCGCACCGGCTGCGCCGGATCGTCGGCGTCTCCCCCGTACCCGCCTCGGGGCTGCCGCTGCCCGGCGAGCAGTGGGAGCTGTTCGCGGACGCCGCGCACCGGCCGGAGAACCGGCGGGCGATCATCGACTTCACCACCGGGGGCCGCCGCCCCGCCGCCTGGCTCGACCGGATGGTGGCCACCTCGCTGGAGCGCAGCGACCCGAAGGCGTTCCGTGCCTGGCTCGACTCGTGGGCGGGGGAGGACTTCCGCGCCGATGTCGAGGACTCCCTGGTGCCCGCCCTGGCCGTCGCCGGGGAACTCGACCCGGCACTGTCGCCCGGTCTGGTCCAGGAGACCTGGATGTCCTGGTATCCGCGTGCGGAGCTGCAGGCGCTGTCCGGCGCCGGTCACTATCCCATGGACGAGACGCCGCTGGACCTGATCCAGCTGGTGGAGGACTTCCTGCGCGAGGACGGGTCCGGGGCGGCGTGAGCGTGCGCGAGGCGCCACCCGTGCCCGACGTGTTCGATCCGCGCCGCTACGGCTCCGGGGTGCCGTACGCCGACTACCGCGTCCTGCGCGACCATCACCCGGTGGCCCGGCAGGACGAGCCGGAGGTGCTCGGCTGGCCGGCCGGGCCGGGGTTCTGGGCGGTGACCCGGCACGCGGACGTGGTGCGGGTGCTGAGGGACGCCTCGGTGTACTCGTCGTGTGCCGGGGCCACCCAGATCCGGGACCCGGATCCGGCGGACCTGCCGTTCATCCGGCGCATGATGCTCAATCAGGACCCGCCGTCGCACGGGCGGCTGCGCCGGCTGGTGAGCCGTGCGTTCACCCCGGGGCGTGTCGAACGGTTCGCCGGGGCGGTGCGGGAGCGGGCCCGCACCCTGCTGGCCGGGGCCGTGGCACAGGCCCGCGCGGGAGACGGCACGGTGGATCTGGTGGCCGCCGTCACCGACGAGTACGCGCTGCTCAACCTCGCGGACCTGCTGGGCGTTCCGGCGGGCGACCGGCAGTCGCTGCTGCGCTGGACCCAGCGGGTGATCGGCTATCAGGACCCGGACGAGGCGGGCGGGCAGGTCCTGGACGGCGGGGGCAGGCCGGTGAACCCCCGGTCACCGGCCATGCTGCGGGACATGTTCGACTACGCCCGCGAACTGGCCGCGCACAAGCGGCGCCACCCGGCCGACGACGTGCTGACCACCCTCGCGCAGGATCCCGGGCTCGCGGATGCAGAGCTGGAGATGTTCTTCTTCCTGCTGACGGTCGCGGGCAATGACACCGTGCGCGGCGCGGCCCCCGGCGGGCTGCTGACGCTGGCCGAACATCCCCGGGCATACGCGGAGTTGCGCGAGGGGAGGGTGGAACTGGGCACGGCGGTGGACGAACTGCTGCGCTGGCATCCGCCCGTGCTGTCCTTCCGTCGGACCGCCGTACGGGACACCGAGCTTGCCGAGCAGCGTATCCGGGCCGGGGACAAGGTGGTGGTCTTCCACGCCTCGGCCAACCGGGACGAGCGGGTGTTCGCCGACCCGGACCGCCTCGACCTCACCCGCACGCCGAACCCGCACGTGTCCTTCGGGGACGGTCCGCATGTGTGTCTGGGCGCCCACTTCGCCCGGCTTCAGCTGCGGGTGCTGTACGAGGAGGCGCTGCGGGTGCTGCCCGAGCCGCGTCCGGCTGGTCCGGCCGTGCGGCTCGTGTCGAACTTCATCAACGGCATCAAGGCGCTGCCTTTGCACCTGGGTTGACCTGAATGAGCGCGTGGGTGCCGCTGGTGCGCCAGCGTTGCCCCTCGGCGGCGGTCAGCGCGGCCTCGGTGCGGGCGTCCAGTCCCGTGATCACGTCGGACTTGAGGGTGCGCAGCGCGGCGACCGCCCCCGGGAACCAGGCCGTGACGTCCCGGAAGGGAGTCGTCGGCGGCCACTGCCGGTCGCCCACCAGGCGCCGGTAGTTGAGGTCGCCCTTGAAGACGGTGAGCGTGCCGGAGGCGAACTCGGCGCGCAGGTCGCCGGGCATGTCGGCGTAGGGCAGCGGGGCGCAGGAGAAGGGGTGGGCGCGCACGGTGAGGCGGCCGTCGGCCATGGCGGACCAGAGCCGCCGACCGCATCCGGCGGCCCGGCCCGGTGCCGAGACCAGCCGGTGCAGCGCGTCGACCACGTCGGCGGTGGTGGCGTCGGAGACGTAGTACGGGTACGGCTTGACGTGCAGCACGGCCCGTCCCACCCGGCCCTCGGCGAGGAGGTGGTCGATCAGCAGCAGATCGGGGACGAGTTCACGGCCCGCGTTGTCCGCGACCAGGATGAGGGTGCCGGTGCCGGAGGGCGGGAGCAGGGACCAGAGGGTCTCGCTGTCGTCGGCGACAAGGGCGGGCGCGGCCTCCCTGGCCTCGGCGTCGGCGTCGGACAGCCGGAATCCGAGGTCGGCGCGGTTGCCCCAGAGCGAGCCGTGCAGCAGGGCGCGGGCCCGCTCGTCGGCGGGTGTGTCCGTCGAGCTGTCGAGCGCGGCGAGCTCCTGGTCCGTCTCCTCGGCGTCGAGTTCGGCGCGTTTGAACGGGCGGAAGGGGTCGATGCCCTGCCAGGCGCCGGGGGTGAAGTAGCCGACGGCTTCGAGGAGCCTGCGGTAGAAGTAGCTCTCGGACCACAGCCAGGGGACGTGGAACCAGGACTGTCCGGCGTGGGCGTCCGCACCCCACGCCCGCCACAGGTCCCGGTCGGGCGCGTCGGCGGGGAGCGGTTCGATCAGGCCCTTGGCGCAGTTCTCCAGCAGTGCGTCGAGCGCGCGGTGCTGCCCGGGGCCGTAGGGGAAGGCGTCCCGCACCCGCCGGATGAGGGCCGGGTGCCGTTCGGCCAGCACGCTGTGCGGGAACGATCCGGGCTCGTCGCCGAGGAGCACGGGCGCGGCGGGGGTGTCGGGCATGTGCGTCACCGTATCGCGCGGGTCAGGCCGTTCTGGTCTCCCGCTCCAGCTGGGAGGCGAGTGTCAGATAGCGGGCGCGGCGGGGCACCGGCACCAGGCCGCGCACCATGAGGTGCCACATCTCCGCGACTCTGCGGGGCAGTCGTGCGACCGGGTCGAGGGAGCGGCCCGCGACACGGGTGCCGACGAAGAAGAAGACGAGGGAGTGGGCGACGGCGTCCACGTCGGTGTCCGGGTGCAGGTCGGACTCCTTGACGGCACCGACCAGTTTGCGGGTGGCGAGTTCCAGCCACTCGGCGAAGGGATGGCTCAGGGGCGGGCGGACGGCGACTTCCGCCGTGGCCAGACGCAGTCCGGCGCGCGGGATCGGGCCGTCGACTGCGAGCCGGGCGATGCCGAACGTGGTGCGCATGAGGGACTCCAGCGAGGTGCAGCCGCGGCTTTCGACGTCCCGGAGGACCTGCCGGGAGATCCTGGACTGGATCTCCATGATGGCGTGCGCCAGGTCCTCCTTGGCGGCGAAGTGGAAGTACAGCGCTCCCTTGGTGACCTGAGCGTGCTCGACGATGTCGCTGAGACTGGTCGATTCGTAGCCGTGGCGGTCGAACAGGTCGGCCGCGGCGGTGATGATCGTTGCTCGGGTCTGCTCGGCGCGTAACTGCCTCGCCATCGACTGGACACTCCTTGCGGACGGAAACGAACGGGACGTGCCGTTTGTTTTTTACCCCATGCACACGATAACTCACCGTGCGAGAACGGGCGCCTGACGGTCCGGCCCTCGGGGCGACACGTGTCACCGGCGCGCGGACGGCCGCCGCCGCCGTCGAGTTCCGGTAAGCGGACGAAGTCAAAGTGGGTTCCTCCCTCGAACCTTCCGTCTTTCCGGAGCCACCGGCGGGCGGGCGGCCGTGTTGCCGATGATCGCCACGATACGAGGCGAACAGCCCGTTCTCAATGGTCCCTTGGCGGCCACAGCGCCATACGGGGAAACAGACGTCCCGGTCGGTGCGTTCGGGCACCACGGATCTGCCGGATGAACGGGACCGGTCCGGGAGCCGTATCGCACGGGGCACACCGTTCCCCCCGCCGGCCGAGGAGATGTCCCGGATGACTCGGATGACCGCACACCTGAGGGTCCCGGCGGCCGCCCTGGCGGCCTCGGCCCTGGTCTCGCTGTGGGCGGCGGGCCCGGCCCTGGCCCACGGCGCGCCGACGGATCCGCTCAGCCGGGCGTACGCCTGCTCCCCCAGCGGGGGCGGTTCCGGTACGGCGGCCTGCCGGGCGGCGATCGCGGCCGGCGGCTCGTCGTTCGTGGAGTGGGACAACCTGCGGGTGGCGGGGGTGAACGGCCGCGACCGGCAGGTGATCCCGGACGGGAAACTGTGCAGCGCGGGCCTGTCCGCCTACAAGGGCCTCGACCTGGCTCGCGTGGACTGGCCGTCGACACGGCTGGCGCCGGGCGGGCGGCTGACGATGACGTACACCTCGACGATCGCGCACGCCGGAACGTTCCGGCTGTATCTGACCAAGCCGGGTTACGACCCCGCGAAACCGCTTGCCTGGTCGGATCTGCCGACACGACCCTTCGCCCAGGTCACGGACCCGGCGCTGTCGGGCGGCGCCTACCGCATCACCGCGAAGCTGCCGGCGGACCGGACGGGGCGTCATGTCCTGTACACGGTCTGGCAGAACAGCAGTACGCCGGACACCTACTACTCGTGTTCCGACGTGGTGTTCCCCAAGGCCGCCAAGGAGTCGGGCGGGTCGGCGGGGAGCGGTGCGGCGAGCGGCTCGACGAGCGGTACGGCGAAGAAGCGGGCGGGCGGCGGCGCCTCGGCGTCGGCCCGGCCGAGCGCTCCGGCGGCATCGGCGAAGCCGTCGAGCCCGTCGGCCTCGCCGTCGGTGAGCACGGGGACCGGCGCGCGGGAGACCGTCGCCGACGCCGCTCCGGTCGCCTCGGACACCGCGTCCGGATCCGGCCCCTCCGCACCGATGATGGCGGGCGGCGCCGCCGCGGTGCTGCTGCTCACCGGGGGCGCCGCTCTGGCGATCAGACTGCGCCGGCGCTGAACTCCGGCGTCATGGAACTCAGTTCACGAACACCTTCGCGCCCGCGTCGGTGACGGGCGCGTACTTGGCGGTGAAGTAGCCGCTGGCGAAGCAGAGTCCGGAGCCGCTGCTCTTGGTGAACTGCTGGTTGGTGAAGGTGATGCTGTTGTCGGTGTTGCTGGACGTTCCGGTGAGGCTGTTGGCCCGGTAGACACAGTTGATGCTGCCCAGCAGGGTGCTCAGCTTGACCGTGGTCTGGATGGTGGAGCCGCTGGCCGGGGTGATGGTGACGGTACCGCCGGAGGTGACCGAGGCGGTGTACGGCAGGTTGTCGACAGTGATGCTGGTGACGCCGGTGACTCCGAGGACGTTGCTGGTGCAGCTGCTGCTGCCGAAGGTCTGCGCGGTGACCGACTCGGTGGCGGCGCCCGGGGCGGCGGGATTGCTGGTGACCTTGGCCGTGAAGGTCGAGGAGGTGCACTTGATGCCACTGGTGCCGGTGGCGCTGGAGTAGAGGGTGGCGCTGGTGCCGGTGGCCAGCGGGGCGGTGAGCGTGTCGCCGACCGCGACGGCGGTGCCACCGGCACTGCCGTTGGTGAGCACGTTGCCGGCCGCGGAGGCGGGGGCGGTGGCCGCGACGGTGAGGACCACGACGGTTCCGGCGAGGGCGAGCAGGGAT
Organism: Streptomyces sp. NPDC086787; assembly: GCF_044745865.1. NCBI lineage: Bacteria > Bacillati > Actinomycetota > Actinomycetes > Kitasatosporales > Streptomycetaceae > Streptomyces > Streptomyces sp. NPDC086787. The sequence continues at coordinate 319,048 of NZ_JBIVBC010000004.1, forward strand.
CGCGTACGCATGGGGGTGCCTCTCTTCTGGGGGTGGGCGAGCGGCCATGGCGAGGCCGCGCCGAGGCGGTGCGTTGCGGTGAAGTGGGGGCTCGGGCCGGGGCCGCGGGAGGCGGATCCTGTGCCGCGGATCCGAGTAAGAACCAGTGAAGTTGTAGACCTGACTATCTGTCAGAGTCAAGGCTGAAAAGCCGAGTTGGGCTCGGCACGACACTCGGGCCACAACCGGCCCACCGTCATCACCGCTTCTTCACACACCTATTGACCGCGAAAAGTAACCACCGGTAACTTCCTGGGAGGTAACCGTCGTGTAACAGCCGCTGTCCCCGTGGGAGCAGACATGGCCTCGTCCGCCGGCACCATCCCCGAGAACCCAGAAAGACGCGGCCGGGTACGGCTGCGCCGGGCCGCCGTGATGGCGGTGCCGGCCACCCTGGTCGCGGCGGGCCTCGCGGTCCTCACCGCGCAGGGAGCGCTGGGCGTCCAGTTCGCCATCTCCGGAATGCCCTTCACCGTCACGGCCACCAGCCTCGACGGCACCGGGTTCGAGCAGTTCGGCAACCTCGACAACATGGCCGACGGCAGCCCCAACGCCGGCGACACGGGCGGACAGGTGCTGGTCGTCACCTCCGCCATCAAGAACGCGACGCTCACCAAACTGTGCCAGAGCGTGGACCTCGGCGGCACCAACCTGATCATCACCGCGGGCGGGGGCTCCGAGAAGGTGACGGCGACCGATCTGACCACCGACTCCACCGAGTTGTCGGGCAACGCGGCGTTCCGGAACATCGAGATCGGCAACGACGCCAGCACGCTCGACAAGGCCGGGGTGCAGGGCCCGATCGGCGTCTTCAGCCAGCAGGCCGACACGGTGCACATCGGCAGTCTGCGGCAGACCAACTACGCCACCACGGCAGGTGTGTTCAAGCTGCCGGGGCTGAACCTGCACTTCGGCGAGTCGGGTTGCTGATGGCCGACCGGTCATTTCGGGGGATGCGGCTCGCCTTCCGGCGCTGGCGGGCCCGCCGTCCGTTCTGGGGCGGACTGCTGCTCGCCCTGGGCGGGGCGGAGGTCCTGCTCACCATGAAGGCGTCGGTGAAGGTCGTCCTGCACATCGGCATGCAGGGCCTCGCGGGCTATCTCCTGCCCACCGTGATGCTGCTGTGCGGCCTGCTGACCCTCTTCAGCCCCGGCCAGCGCCTCTTCTACTCCCTCGTCGGAGTCCTGGTGTCCCTGGGCACCTGGATCACCTCGAACCTCGGCGGGTTCTTCCTCGGTCTCCTGCTCGGCCTCGTCGGCAGCTGCCTCACCTTCGGCTGGCTGCCCGACCAGGAGCCCCGGGCCGGCCGCCGCAAACGACGCAGGGCGGCCCGGCTCGCGGAGGGTGCGGGCGGGCCCGCCTGAGCCCGCGGCGGCGCTCACGTCCGAGCGGCCGCCGCGGTCGTGCGGGTCGCTCAGCCGAGCCCGACCGACTTCAGCCAGGCCTTGGCGACGTCCAGCGGGTCCTTGTGCTGCGACTGCACCTGCGTGTCCAGGTCCAGCAGAGTCGCCGTGTCGAGCTTGGCGGACACGGCGTTCAGCGCGTCGACCCCCTTCTGCGGCAGGGCGTTCTTGCGGGCGAGCGGCTGGACGTTCTGGAAACCGAAGAGGTTCTGCGTGTCCTGGAGGACGACGAACTTCTCCTTGGCGATGGTCGGGTCCGTGGTGAAGATGTCCGCCGCCTGCACGGTGTCCTGCTTCAGCGCCGCCGCGGTGAGCGGACCGCCCGCGTCGAGCGCCTTGAAGGACTTGAACTCCAGGCCGTAGACCGACTTCAGGCCGTCCAGGCCCTGGTGCCGGGTCTGGAACTCCGGCGAGGCGCCGATGACCAGGTCCTTCGCCGCGTCCTTGAGGTCGGCGATGGAGGACTTGCCGGTGAGGTGGTACTTCTCCGCCGTGGCCGAGTTGACCGAGATGGAGTCCTTGTCTTCCGCGGCCGCCGGCTTCAGCAGCGTCAGCTTGGAGTCGAGCTTGGCCTCGATGGCCGACGTGGTCGCCTCGACGGTCTTCGGGGCGGCCTTCGGGTCGAGGTAGGCGAGCAGGGCGCCGTTGTACTCCGGCAGCACCGACACGGCACCGTTCTTGAGCAGACCGTACGTCGTCTCACGGCTGCCGATGTTCGGCTTGTAGGTGACCTCGACGCCCTTGGCCTTCAGGGCCTCGCCGTAGATGTCGGCGAGGAGGATGCTCTCGGCGAAGTTGTTGGAGCCGACGACGACCTTGCCGCCGCTCGCCTTGTCGTCCTTGAGCGGGTCGGAGCCGCCGCCGGAGGAACAGCCCGCCAGCAGGGCCGTGGCCGCCGCGAGCGCGACGGCGGCCGCGCCTCGGAATCTACGGGCGGAACTGCTGGTGTGCGGGGTGAAAGTCACGATTTCCGTTCCGGGCTGAGAGGGTTGGGGGGAAGGTGGCGGCACGGCGAGCGATGCGGCGCCGCGAAGCACTCCATCGATCCAAGCCAGCCGGATCTCCGTCAGTCAAGTGCCTCCGGATCACCGATTGGCCTCAAAAATCCGCTTCGATGCCGGGTATGAGGCAGCGGACGTGGGCAGTCACCCGCCGCGGCGCACTCCGGGTGACACCGCGAACCGGGCCACGGCCCAGAACAGCGCGAGGGTCGTCAGGGCCATGGCCACCACCAGACTTGCCCCGCCGACGACCTTCTCGTAGTCCCGCTGGTAGAGGCCGTCGATGATGTACCGGCCGAGGCCGCCGAGACCGACGTACGCGGCGATGGTGGCGGTCGACACGATCTGGACGGCCGCCGAGCGCAGGCCGCCGAATATCAGCCTGAGCGCGACCGGGAGTTCGACCTGGAACAGGATCCGCGGCTCCGACATGCCCATCCCCCGGGCCGCGTCCACCGGAGCCGGGTCGACGGAGCGCACCGCCTCGTAGGTGGTGACCAGGATCGGCGGGACGGCGAGCACGACCAGCGGGATCATCACGGGTGTGAGGCCGAAGCCCAGCCAGGTGACCGCGAGGACCAGCAGGCCGAAGGTGGGCAGCGCCCGGCTCGCGGTGGCGATCAGCGCGAGCGCGTTGCCGCCGCGCCCGTAGTGACCGGTGACCAGGCCCACGGGCAGCCCGATGAGGGCGGCGAGCACGAGGGCCTGAAGCGAGTACCGGATGTGCTCGGTCAGCCGGGTGGGGATGCCGTCGTAGCCGTGCCAGTGCGCGCTGTCGCTGAAGAAGGCGTGGACGAAGTTCAGTATGTTCACCGGGCGCCGCCCTTCGGCATCCAAGGGGTCAGCAGGGTGCGCACGACGACCAGCAGCGCGTCGACCAGGGTCGCCAGGACCGCCATGGTCACCGTGGCGTTCACGGCGAGTTCGGGCCGGTGGTAGATGTTCGCGTCGTTCAGCAGGTTGCCCAGCGCACCCTGGTTGCCGATCAGCATGCCGACGCTGACCAGGGAGATGCTCGACACGGTGGCCACGCGCAGACCCGCGATGATCGCGGGCACGGCGATCGGCAACTGCACCTGGACATAGCGGCGTACGGGTCCGAGGCCCATGGCGGTGGCGGCGGCGAGGGTCTCCTCGGGCACCGAGCGGACACCGTCCACGATCGAGGGCACCAGCACCACGAGGCTGTAGACGGCCAGCGGGATCATCACGGTGGTCTCGCTCTGGCCGGTGTAGTCGATGAGGACGACGAAGAGGGCCAGGGAGGGGATGGCGTAGAGCACGGTGGTCACGCCCAGCACCGGCGGGTACAGCCAGCGGAAGCGCGCGCAGAGCTGGGCGACGGGCAGCGAGAGCAGCAGACCGGCGAGTACCGGGAGCAGGGCCTCGCGCAGGTGCAGGCCGATCAGGCCGAGGTAGCTGTGCTGGAGGTCGCTCGGGATGTCGAAGAAGCCGCTCATCCGGCGGCCCGCACATCGTCGTCGCGCTTGTCGACCCTCTTGTCGACGCGCTTGTCGGTGTGGGCGGCGCCGCTCTCGTCGGTGTGGGCGGCGGTGTGGGCCGCCCGGATGGCCTCGCCGATGCTCTGCTGGGAGACGACGCCTACGACCCTGCCGTCGCCGTCCACGCCGACGGCCCACCCGGTCGGCGACAGCACCGCGCAGTCGAGCGCGGCGCGCAGCGAGTCCGTGCCGTGCACGAAGGGGCGGCCGTACGGCAGCAGCCGCTCGGTCGCGATCCTCCCCGCCGTGAGGTCCTTCGGCTCGCCCCAGCCGAGTGGTCTGCCGTCCGGGTCGGTCACGAGCAGGAGGGGCACGTCCGCCGAGGCGCTCGCGGCGATCCGCGTGGCGTCGGCGTCCACCGGGACGACCGGAGCGGTCTCCAACTCCAGTGCGGCGGAAGGGAAGAAGGACAGCCGCCGGATGCCACGGTCGGCGCCGAGGAAGTCCTCCACGAACGGGTCGGCCGGGGCGCTGAGCAGTTCGGCGGGAGGGGCGTACTGGGCGAGCCGGCCGCCGGTGCGCAGTACGGCGACCATGGTGCCGAGCTTGACCGCCTCGTCTATGTCGTGTGTGACGAAGACGATGGTCTTGCCCAACTCGTCCTGGATGCGCAGGAGTTCGTCCTGGAGTCCCTTGCGCACCACCGGGTCGACGGCGGAGAACGGCTCGTCCATCAGCAGTACCGGCGGGTCGGCGGCCAGCGCCCGGGCCACGCCCACGCGCTGCTGCTGGCCGCCGGAGAGCTGGTACGGGTACCGCTTGGCGAGGGCGGAGTCGAGTCCCACCCGTTCCATCAGCTCCGCCGCGCGCGCCCTGGCCCGCTGCTTGCTCCAGCCCAGCAGGCGGGGCACGGTGGCGATGTTGTCGACTATCGTGCGGTGCTGGAAGAGTCCGGCGTTCTGGATGACGTACCCCATGGACCGCCGCAGCGTGTTCACCGGCTGCTGCCGGATGTCGGCACCGTCGAGCAGGATGCTGCCCTCGCTCGGCTCGACCATCCGGTTGATCATGCGCAGGGTCGTCGTCTTGCCGCAGCCCGAGGGTCCGACGAGGACGGTGATCGAGCGGTCCGGTATCTCCAGCGACAGCCCGTCGACGGCCACCGTGCCGTCCGGATACCGCTTGGTGACTGAATCTATCCGTATCAAAACGCCGAACACCTCTCGGATGTGGCAGATCCCTGCCCGTTTCCGGCCACGGTCGTCACGCAGGCCGCTGCGGGACGAGTCTAGACGGCGAGTGTTTCAGCAGTTCGGCGGGCGACCGGGCCTTGAGACGGACGTCGGGTCAGCCGGTTCCGGACAGCGGAACTCCCGCCGTGCGCAGCACCTGCCGGCCGGCGTCCACCGCGAGGACCTCGCAACCGGGCCGGGCGGCCGCCCAGGCGACACCCCCCACGCCCAGCGCGAAGGCGGCCGTCGCGGCGGTGTCCGCCTCGGTCAGGGTCGACGCCACGACGGTCAGGCTGAGCAACCCGGTCGCGGGGCGGCCGGTGCGGGCGTCCATGATGTGGTCGCCGCGTTCGTAGCGGCCGGAGGTGGCCACCGCGCCGTCGGTGATGTCCAGGACCGCGCACAACCGGTCGGCGTGTTCGGGGTGCCGTATCCCCACCCGCCAGGGCCCGCCGGCCGCGACCACGTCGCCGCCCGCGTTCAGGCAGAACCGCCGGACCCCCGCCGCCGTCAGCGAGTCGGCCGCGCGCTGGACGGCCCAGCCCTTCACCACCGCGCAGGGGTCGAGGCCACGGCCGGGGAGCCGGACGTCGAACGCCCCGCCCGTCGCCACCCGGTACTCCTCGCACAGGGCCAGGATCTCGGCGAGGTCCGCGCTGACCGCGTCGGCGGACAACTCGCCCCGGTCCAGGCGGGACACCTCGCTGTCCGCCTTGAACGGGCTGAACCGGGCGTCGGCCTCGCGCAGCCAGGCGAACACCGCCTCCACGACGTCCTCGCCCACGCCCTCGTCGTCCACCCGCAGGGACACGGGGAACCCCATGACGTGCTCGATCCGGTGCACGGTCACCCGGCCGCCTCGTCGATCGCGGCCTGCAGTGACTTCTTGTACCCCTCGCTGGTGATGGTGGCCCCGGACACCGAGTCGATGTCGGCGCTCTGGGCCGTGAGGGTCTCCTGGATCAGCGTCGGCACCGCGCCGGCGGTCGTCGGGCCCGCCGGCTGTTTGACCATCCGTACGGAGCTGATCCTGCCGCCCTCGTAGGTGATTTCGACCTGCACGTCTCCCTTCTCCGTGGTGACGGTGGAGCCCGTCACCACCTTGGACGAGGAGGACGACGTCTTCGACGAGGACGACGAGGAACCGGAATTGGACGTGCTCGGCCCGGCCGTCACCGTGTCGTGGGACGGCGTGTAGCGCCACAGCGGGATCAGGCCCGCGACAGTCAGCGCCAGAACGGGGATTGCTCGCTTCATGTTCGTGCCTCTCTCATCCCGCCAGGCTGAAGCGTTCGAAGTGGATCTGCTGCCGGGGCACGCCCAGGTCGCCGAGGTTGCGGCGCACCGCGGCCGTCATCCCGGGCGGCCCGCACACGAAGGTGTCGCGGTCGGCGATGTCGGGCACCAGCCGGGCCAGTTCGCGGGGTGCGAGCAGGTCCGGGGCCGCCGGTCCGGCGATCACGTGCAGTTCCGCGCCCTTGGCGGCGGCCAGTTCGGCCAGTTCCGCGTAGAGGACCGCGTCCCGTTCGGCGGCCACCCGGTAGAGCACGACGGTGTGGCCCGGCAGGTCCTCAAGCAGGGCACGGATCGGGGTGATGCCCACTCCGCCCGCGATCAGCACGCTGTCGGGACGGGTGCGGTGCAAGGTGGTGAAGGCGCCGTAGGGCCCCTCGGCGAACACCCGGGTGCCGGGCTTGAGACGGCGCAGGGCCGCCGTGCCGTCACCGGCGGTCTTGACGGTCAGCCGCAGTTGGCGGCCGTCGGGCGCGGCGGACAGCGAGAAGGGGTTGGCCTGCCACCAGCGGTCCCTGGTCAGGAACCGCCACAGGAAGAACTGTCCCGCCGCGGCCGGCAGCCGGTCGAGGTCACGGCCGGTGACGTACACCGAGACCACGCTGTCGGACTCGGGCACCACGGCCGACACCCGCAGCCGGTGGCGCAGGTTCCGCCGCAGCGGAAGCAGGACCCGGCCCACCAGCACCGCACCGAGAGCCGCGCCCCACAGCGCGTACCAGTAGGTCCGCGCGAAGGCCGACGACGTGAACGTCGGGCCGATCGCGACCTGGTGGGTGAAGGCGAGGACCACCGCCACATAGGTGTAGAGGTGGACGAAGTGCCAGGTCTCGTAGGCCAGTCGGCGCCGCGCCCAGCGGGCCGAGACCGCGCCGACCACCAGGATCAGCAGCATGGCGACGACGGCGCGGAGCACGCCCTCGGTGGTCCGGGCCAGGTCGAACAGCTCGCTGACCGGGTTCCTGCCCGACAGCTGGGCGTAGGCGAGGCTGATGAACACCGCGTGCCCGAGCAGCGTCCACAGCAGACCGAAGCCGGTCCAGCGGTGCCAGGAGGTGAGCCGGTCCATGCCGATACGCCGGTCGAACCAGGGCAGCCGGGCCACCAGCAGCAGCTGGAAGGCCATGAGGAGCGCGCCGTAGAGGCCGGTGAGGCGGCCGAGCGCCATGAGGACGTCCGGGCCGGGGCCCGCCTGGGCGAAGAGGACGGCGACCAGGACGGCGTTCACGCCCAGCAGCACGCCGAGGCCGGTGCGCGCCAGCACCCTGGGGCGCATCGCCGTGGAGGGCGGGTTCGCGGGGGGCGCTTTGAGGGTCGTCATGGGCGGCAGCTCCCTTGAGTGGGTCCGGATGACGAGCTTGCCCACGGCCACCTGTCGGTTTCCTGTCGTCCCACTTTCAAGTACGTATCGATGTGCCCGGCCGGGCCGGACGGCCTCGGGCACCGGGCCCGGCGTGGCGCAGTATGAGGGGGTGGAAACTGTGCGACTCCTCGTTGTGGACGACGACCCGCCGATAGCCGACCTGGTGGCCACGGTCGCCAGGTACGAGGGCTGGACGGCGGTCACCGCCTACTCCGGTGAGGAGGCGCTGAGCCTGGCCGCCGGCTTCCGTCCGGACATCGTCGTCCTCGACCTGATGCTGCCCGACGTGGACGGATTCGGTGTGCTCGACCGGCTGCGCCGCTCGGGGACGATGGTGCCCGTGGTGTTCCTCACCGCGCGGGACACGGTGGCCGACCGGGTGGCCGGACTGACCCGGGGCGGCGACGACTACCTGGTGAAGCCCTTCGCGGTGGAGGAGCTGATGGCCCGGCTGCGCACGGTGCTGCGGCGCAGCTCCGGGCGCGGCCCGGGGAACGGCTCCGAGCGGCCGGTGCTGCGCGTGGCCGATCTGACCGTGGACGAGGACACCAGGGAGGTGCGCCGGGGCACCCGTCTGCTGTCGCTCACTCCGACCGAGTTCGATGTGCTGCGCTATCTGATGCGCAGGTCACCCGCGGTGCTCACCAAGGCGCAGATCCTCGACCACGTGTGGGAGTACGGCTTCGGCGGTCGCTCCAACGTGGTCGAACTGGTCATCAGCCGGCTGCGCCGCAAGCTCGACGAGGCCGGCGGGGAACCGCTGATCCACACCGCGCGGGGCTTCGGTTACGCGGTACGTCGGGCGGCCCGGTGAGCGGACGGCTCCGGCGGGCGTACGGCGGACTGCGGCTCGGCACCCGGCTCGCGCTGAGCCTGGGCGCGCTGTCGCTGGTCGTGTTCGCCGTCGTCGGTACGGCGTTGACGACGTACATGCAGAACTACCTCGAACGGCAGCTCGGGGAACAGCTGAAGGTCGTCCAGGTCGTACAGACCAAGGACGCGTCCACGCACGGCACGGTGCGGCGCCAGCCGTACTACGGCTGGTACACCGCGGTGTTCGACGTCACGGGCGGTTCGGCCCGGCTGCGCAGGCCATCCGACGCGCCGGCCGACACACGGGCGCTGACGACGCTCGCCGAGGCACGGGCCCGCACGGACGTGGAACTGCTGCGCACCGTGCACATCGACGGTGAGGGCGCCTACCGGCTGCGCGCCTGCGAGGTGGAGCCCGGGGTGGTGCTGGTCAGCGCGGCCCCGATGACCGGGATCGAGGAGACGGTACGGCGGCTGGTCGCGGTGCAGGCGGTGGTGTTCGCGCTGGCACTGCTGGCCCTGGTCGGCTTCGGCCGCACGATGCTGCGGCGCGGCCTCCAGCCGCTGAGCGACATGGCCCACACCGCCCACGGCATCGCCTCCCACGACCTCAGCGACTCCGCGGCCCGGCTGCCGTTGCGCGCCGACCGTCCCGGAGGCGGCCCGGAGATCGAGGAACTGCGCACCGCGTTCAACACGATGCTGGAGCACATCGACTCCTCCCTCGCGGTGCGCGCGGAGGCCGAGCAGCGGTTGCGGCGCTTCGTGGCGGACGCCTCGCACGAACTGCGCACTCCGCTGATGTCGGTACGGGGCTACGCGGACCTGTTCGGCTACGCGGCCGCCAACGAGCCGGAGGAACGCGAGCGGCACCTGGCCCGGCTGCGCGCCGAGGCGGCCCGTATGGGGGTGCTCCTGGACGACCTGCTGCTGCTCGCCCGGCTGGACGAGGCGGAGGTGCCGCTGCGGCCGGCCGATACCGATCTCGGGGGCCTCGTGGAGGAGGCGGCGGACGCCTTCCGCGCGGGCCACCCGGGCCATCCGCTGACGGCGAGCGCGGGCGACGTCCCGGTGCGGCTGCGTGTGGACCCGGTACGGATCCGTCAGGTGCTGGACAACCTCCTGACCAACGCGGCCGTGCACACCCCGGAGGGGACCGCGGTGTCCGTGTCGCTCTCGGCCACGGCCGACACGGCGACGGTCCGGATCACGGACGCGGGCCCGGGCATCCCGGCCGCCGAGCGGAGCCGGATCTTCGACCGCTTCTACCGCGTGGACAAGGCCCGCAGTCGGGACCGGGGCGGCAGCGGGCTGGGTCTGGCGGTGGCCCGGGCTCTCGTGGCGGCCCACGGCGGAACCGTCGCGCTGGCCGGGGAGCCGGGGAGAACGTCGTTCACGATCACGCTGCCCCGGGCCGTGGGCGACCGCTGACCCGGCGTGCCCGTGCTCACCAGCCGGGCCCCTCGGGAGTGCCCTCGGGTGGGACCGGGCCGTGCCTCAGCCGGGAGCGGGCCGCCAGCACGGCCACGTCGTCCTCGGCGTTGCGTGCGTCCAGGCGGGTGACGATGGTCTCCAGGATCTCGCTGACGGTCGCGCCGGGCGCGAAGCCGAGCCCGGCGAGGCGGCCGAGGGACCTGTCGATGTCCTCGCCGCGGTGCTCGACCAGGCCGTCGGTGAACAGCACCAGGGTCTCGTCGGCACCGAGTGTGTGGGTGGCGCACTGGTAGCCGCCGAAGCCGGTGCCGAGCGGCGGGCCGACCGGGGCGGACACCAGGGAGGTGTCGCCGTCACGGGTGACCAGGGCGGGTGGGAGATGGCCCGCGCTGGCCAGGGTGAGCTGGCTGCGGGCCGGGTCGACGCGCGCGATCAGGCAGGTGGCGGGTCTGCGGTCCGCCTCGCCGGAGGCGATGTGGTCCATCTGGCGCAGCACCCGGTGCGGGGGGAGGTCGGCGGAGGCGATGTAGCGCAGGGAGGAGCGGTAGGCGTTCATGTCGACGGCGGCTTCCAGGCCGTGGCCCATGACGTCGCCGACCACGAGCAGGGTGCGGCCGAAGTGCAGCCGGACGGTCTCGCACCAGTCGCCGCCGACCAGGGCCCGGCCGCCCACGGGTAGATAGCGGACGCCGACCTCCAGGTTGGGGTGCGGACGGCCGGGCTCCGCGATCAGGGCGCGCTGGAGATCGCCGGCGGTGCGGTTCACCCGCTCGTACTCGCGGGCGTGCCGGACGTGCGAGGCGGCCCGTTCGGCGAGGACGGCGAGCAGCTCCGCCTCGAAGCGGACGAACGGCGGCCCGTCCCGGGCACAGACCAACACGCCGTAGTGGATTTCTCTGCTGCTCAGCGGCACACCGATGGCGGGCTGGGCGCGGATGCCGAGCGGGTACTCGATCCAGGGCTCCTGGCGGCCGTCCGCCGCCGGGGCCCCCAGGTCCCGGGCCACGGCGATGGCCCAGCGGGCGTCGGGCAGCATGCCGGGGTCGCCGTGGACGGCGTCGTAGCCGGAGACGGTGTCGCCGATCCTGCGGACGATCGCGGCCGCACCGCCTGTCAGCCGTGCGGCCGCGAAGGCCAGTTCCGCGCAGGTCTTGGTCTCGTCGAGCGTCGTTCCGATCCCGCGCACCGCCGCCCGCAGGGTCCTCAGCCCGTCCTCACGGCCGTCTCCGGCCGCTCCGGGCCTTCGACGGGACTGGATCCATCGGGCGACGCCCCACACCTACACAGAATCTCAAACCGGAGCGGTCCCGGCACCCAGCGTGCGGTCCGTCACTCCTCGTCCGGTGCCAGCCGCAGCGAGAGGCTGTTGATGCAGTACCGCTGGTCGGTGGGGGTGCCGTAGCCCTCCCCCTCGAAGACGTGTCCCAGGTGGGAGCCGCAGCGGGCGCAGCGGACCTCCGTGCGGACCATCCCGTGGGAGCGGTCCTCCAGGAGCTCCACCGCGTCGGTGTCCTTCGGGTCGAAGAAGGACGGCCAGCCGCAGTGGGAGTCGAACTTCGTCTCCGAGGTGAAGAGGTCGGCGCCGCAGGCGCGACAGGAGTAGACGCCCTTGGTCTTGCTGTCCGTGTACTCGCCGACGAAGGCCGGCTCGGTGCCGGCCTGGCGCAGCACGGCGTACTCCGCCGGGGTCAGCTCCGCGCGCCACTGCTCGTCCGGCTTCTCGACGTCGTACGCCATGACTTTTCAGCCCCTCACTGGTGCGACAGGTGATCCAGAATGCGTGGGCCCAGGTCTGTCACGTCGCCCGCGCCCATGGTGAGAACGAGATCACCCTGCCTCGCCATTCCCGCGATCACTGCGGGGATCTCGGCCTTGTCGTGCACGGCCCGCACCGCCGCGCCCGCCGAGCGTGCCGCGTCGATGATGATGTCGCTGGTCACACCGGGGACCGGGTCCTCGCGGGCCGGGTAGATGTCGAGCACCACGGACTCGTCCGCGAGGGTCAGCGACTCGCCCATCTCCTTGCCCAGCTCCTGGGTGCGGGAGAACAGGTGCGGCTGGAAGACCACCAGGATGCGGGAGTCACCCGCGGCCGCGCGCATGGCCTCCAGGTCGGCGGTCATCTCGGTGGGGTGGTGGGCGTACGAGTCGATGACCTGGACGCCGGCCGCCTCGCCCTTGAGCTGGAGGCGCCGCTTCACCCCGGTGTAGGCGGCCAGCGCGGGCGCCAGTTCCTCGGCCGGGATACCGAGCGCCGCGCCCGCCGCCAGGGCGGCCACCGCGTTGTGGGCGTAGTGGCGGCCGGGCACGGATACGGTGAAGGTCAGCTCGGCGCCGTCCATGAGGACGGTGACCTCGCTCTTGAGGCCCTGCGGTACCACGGACAGGACGCGCACGTCGGCGTCCGCCGACTCTCCGTACGTCACCGTCCGCACCCGGCCGGCCAGGCGCCGGGTCAGCTCCCGGGCGCCCTCCTGGTCGGCGGCGATCACCAGCGTGCCGTCGGGGACGATCCGGTCGGCGAAGGTCTCGAAGGACTCGTGGATCTCCTCGATGGAGGCGTAGTTCGCGTGGTGGTCCAGCTCCACGTTGAGGACGATCGCGACCTCGGGCGCGTACTTGTGGAAGCTGCGGTCCGATTCGTCGGCCTCGGCGACGAAGATGTCGCCCTCGCCGTGCAGCGCGTTGGAGCCGGGTGCGTCCAGGTCGCCGCCGATTGCGTACGACGGGGACAGGCCCAGCTCGGTGAGGGAGACCGCCAGCATCGAGGTGGTGGTGGTCTTGCCGTGGGTGCCGGCGACGGCGATCGGGCGCAGGCCGGTCATCAGGGCCGCCAGCGCGTCGGAGCGGTGCACCACGGGGATGCCCAGTTCGGCCGCGCGGGCCAGCTCGGGGTTGTCCTGGCGGATCGCGGACGAGACGACGACACAGCTGGCGTCGTCCGCGAGGTGCCCGGCCGCGTGCCCGATGTGCACGGTCGCGCCCAGCGTGCGCAGGGCCTGGGCGGTCTCGGAGTCCCTGGCGTCGCTGCCCGCCACCTTCGCCCCACGCTGCGCGAGGATCTTCGCGATGCCCGACATTCCGGCGCCGCCGATGCCGATGAAGTGCGGTCGGTCCATCGCGGTGGGAAGGCCCGGAGCCATGTGTGTCTCCCTAGGGGTGGTGCGGCGAGCGTTCAGCGCACCACCTTATGGCCCAGGCCGATCCGGTACCCATCAGGGCGGGGTCGGGCGAGGGCGTGGTCGGGTCGGGGTGCGGTCACGCCTTGCTGTGCGAGAACAGCTTGAGCACCGGTACGCCGACCTTGTGCCGGGCTCTGGACGCCCAGTCGCGGTGGAAGAACTCCTCCACGTAGTGGGGGTCGGTCAGGACGATCACCTCGTCGGCGCCGGTCTCCTCGACCAGCGCCTTCAGGGCGTCCAGCGGGTGGTCCTCGACCAGTCGGCCGTCGGCCTCGCTGCCCACCGCGCGCAGCGCCCTGATGGACACGTCCAGGGCCTGGCGGGCGGGTTCCCTGGCGGCGTCGCCCTCGGGGGTGCCGCCCTCGCGTGCCGCCTCGTCCAGCTCGCCCAGCGCGATGTCGTCGATGGCCCGCAGCAGGCGGTCGGCCTGGTCGCCGCGGGGCTGAAGCAGGACGTGGAAGGCGACCTGATCGTCACCGTGCAGGGTGGTGACGAACTCCACGTCGGCGGACGTCAGAGCCTTCTCGATCATCAGTACGCTTTTGAACACCGGCGCCCCATTCTCTTCGGGCCCGTACGGCCCCTGTCCTGCGTGGGGCCGCGATCGACCCCTGAGGAAACCATCCTGCCCCGTGATCGCACGGGTACTGCCGGATTCAGTGTTCCCGCTGAAAAGCGGTCGGAAAGTAAGCGGAACGGCATATTCCGCCTAATTCAGGACCGACGGTAGCGGCTGAACAGGAACCCGGCCTCTTCCAGCAGGGACACGAGTTCGAAGCGCCGGGGCACGGCGATCGACGGACCGCCGGCGATGCGCTGCGCGTCCCCGGCGGTGAGCATCGGCGAGAGGCTCAGGCACAGCTCGTCCAGCACCCCGGCGGCGACCATCTGGCCCAGCAACCGGGGCCCGCCCTCGGTGAGCAGCCTGGTGTGACCCAGGGCGGCGAGGGCCTGTACGGCACGCGCCGGGTCCACCCCGACGCCGTCACCCGCGATCACCACCCGCGCACCCGCCTTCTCGGCGGTGGCGATCCGGTCCGGGGCCGCCGCGGCGCCGGTCAGGACGAGGGTGGGCACCAGGGGGGAGGTGAACAGCGGGAGCGAGTAGTCGAGGTCCAGGCTCGCGGTGACGACCGCGATCGCCGCGGCCGGTGCCTGTCCGGCCGCCTTCCTGGCCCCGGCGAACTCCGCCCGCGCGCGGGCCGGCCGGTACTCCTCCTGCCGTACCGTTTCCGCGCCCACGACGACGACGTCCGCCAGTGCCCTGAGCGTGCCGAAGATCCGCATGTCCGTCGCGCTTGAGATGGGCTGCGAGCGGCCCTCGTGCTGGGCGGCCCCGTCGAGCGTGGACACCATGTTGGCCCGCAGCCAGGCCGATCGCCCGCTTGCCGCCGCCTCGGGATAGGCGTAGGCGGTGGCGAGTTCGGCGAGGCTCCACTCCCGGTCCCCGCCGTGGTCCGGGGCCACCGCCCGCTCGCCGGTCGCCGTGCGGGCCGTAACCCTCTCGTCGGTCGATGTCTCGTCGGTCACGGGGAACAGGCGTCGCATGTGGTGCAGTGTGGCACGGCGCTCAGGGGTGCCTGCCCCATGAGCGCCCGATGCGACCAGGGCGGGCAGAGGGCAGGCACCCCTTAGCATGGGTAACCGTGTCGTCCTCCTCCCCCTCCGCGTCCGGGCCGAGCCCGATAGCCGACGTGTCCCCGATCTCCCTGTGCGAGCGCGAGCCGCACGTCCCCGCGGACCGGCTGGTCGCCGAGATGGTGCCGCCGCCACGCTTCGACTCGGTCCGCTTCGCCACGTACATCCCGGACCCGAACCAGCCGAGCCAGACCGAGGCGGTGCGGGTGCTCGAAGGCTTCGCGGCCGGTCTCGGCGGGGCGCACTCCACCGGCTCCGGCCGGCGCGGCTTCCTCGGGTTCGGAAGGCCCAGGGCCCCCAAGGCGGCCGCGGGCCCCCGCGGTGTCTACCTCGACGGCGGCTACGGCGTGGGCAAGACCCATCTGCTCGCCTCCCTGTGGCACGCCACGCCCGCCGAACCCGCGCTCAAGGCGTTCGGCACCTTCGTGGAGCTGACCAACCTGGTCGGCGCCCTCGGGTTCCAGCAGACCGTGCGGACGCTGTCCGGGCACCGGCTGCTGTGCATCGACGAGTTCGAGCTGGACGACCCCGGCGACACCGTCCTGGTGTCGACCCTGCTCGGCAAGCTGGTCGACGCCGGAGTGGCGCTGGCCGCCACCTCCAACACGCTGCCGGGCAAGCTCGGCGAGGGCCGGTTCGCGGCCGCGGACTTCCTGCGCGAGATCCAGGGTCTGTCCGCCCACTTCCGCGCCCTGCGCATCGACGGCGAGGACTACCGCCACCGGGGGCTGCCCGAGGCTCCGGCGCCGTTCTCGGACGAACAGGTGACCAAGACCGCGTACGCGACCCCGGGTGCCTCGCTGGACGACTTCCCGCGCCTGCTGGACCACCTGGCGAAGGTGCACCCCAGCCGGTACGGCGCGCTCACCGACGGACTGCGCGCGGTGTGCCTCACCGATGTGCGCGCGGTGCCGGACCAGTCGACGGCGCTGCGGCTCGTGGTCCTCGCGGACCGGCTCTACGACCGTGAGGTCCCGGTGCTCGCCGCGGGGCTGCCCTTCGACCGGTTGTTCAGCGAGGAGATGCTGAACGGCGGGTACCGCAAGAAGTACTTCCGCGCGATATCCCGCCTCACCGCGCTGGCCCGCGACGCGAAGGGGCTTGTGTAGAGCGGCGACGGCGATGGCCCCGGGCCGGGCGACGGGCATATCGTTGCAGGAGCGGACACGAAGGACCTCTTAAGAAGGAGGTCGTCATGCTCCAGGAACTGCTGGGAGCACTGGCCGCCGCCGGTGCCGCGGGTGTGGTGTACCTGGCCGCGGGCCTGCGGGTCGTCAAACAGTACGAGCGCGGAGTGGTCTTCCGGCTCGGCCGGCTGCGCGGTGAGGTGCGCCGGCCGGGGCTGGCCCTGATCATCCCGGCGGTGGACCGGCTGTACAAGGTCAACATGCAGATCGTGACGATGCCCGTGCCCGCCCAGGAGGGCATCACACGGGACAACGTGACCGTGCGGGTGGACGCGGTCGTGTACTTCAGGGTGATGGACGCGGCCGCCGCGACGGTGAACGTCGAGGACTACCGGTTCGCCGTCTCCCAGATGGCGCAGACCTCCCTGCGCTCGATCATCGGCAAGAGCGACCTGGACGATCTGCTGTCCAGCCGCGAGAAGCTCAACGAGGGGCTGGAGCTGATGATCGACAGCCCGGCGGTGGGCTGGGGCGTGCAGATCGACCGCGTGGAGATCAAGGACGTCTCGCTGCCGGACACCATGAAGCGCTCCATGGCCCGCCAGGCCGAGGCCGACCGCGAGCGCCGGGCGCGGATCATCAACGCCGACGCCGAACTCCAGGCCTCCAAGAAGCTGGCCGAGGCGGCACAACAGATGGCCGACACCCCGTCCGCCCTCCAGCTGCGGCTGCTTCAGACGGTCATGGCGGTGGCTGCGGAGAAGAACTCCACGCTGGTGCTGCCGATCCCGGTGGAACTGCTGCGGTTCCTGGAGAACGCACACCCACCGGCGGAGATCGCACACCCCCCGACGGAGAACACACACGCCCCGGCGGTGAACACGCAGCATCCGGCCGGGTGACTCCGGCGGGCCCCGCAGGGCGCGTCGGACCGATAGGCATATTTCCACTCATACCGTCATGCTGTGTTCACTCTTGTACGACGTGTTCGACGCGTAGCCGCACTCTGTGCCCTGGGCGCCGCCCTGACCGCCTGCGGCGGCGGCGCCGGAACCCCGGCCGCCCCGCACCCGGCCCCGGCGCGCCCCGCACCCGCCGCCTCCGCGCCGCCCCGGCTCGCCCCGGGGCCGGCCGGTCTCACCCCGGTCTTCATGAACGGTCCGCGCACCCCGGACAAGACCGTCGCCCTCACCTTCGACGCCGACATGACCGCCGACCAGGGACCGCGCGCGGCCGCCGGCGAGCACTTCGACAACCCCGCGCTCATCGCCACACTGCGCGCGCTGAAGGTCCCGGCCACCGTGTTCATGACCGGCAGATGGGCCGACGAGTACCCGGCCGAGGCCCGTGACATCGGCCAGGACCCACTCTTCGAGGTCGGCAACCACTCCTACAGCCACTACGCCTTCACCGGTGACTGCTACGGCCTGCCGACGGTCGACGCCGACCGGATGCGCGCGGACGTCGAGCAGGCGTACACGTCCATCCGCCGGGCGGGGGTGCCGCGCCCGATGCCGTACTTCCGCTTCCCCGGCGGCTGCTACGACCAGCCGGCACTGCGCGCACTGAGCGGTCTGGGCGTCACCGCGGTGCAGTGGGACGTGGTGAGCGGCGACGCGTTCGCCACGGACGCCGACGCCGTCGCCCGGCAGGTACTGGACGGAGTGAAGTCCGGTTCCGTCGTCGTCATGCACTGCACCCGCAGCGCCGCCCCGACGACGGAGCGCGTGGTACGCGCGGTCGTGCCGAAGCTGCGCGAGCGGGGCTACCGGCTCGTGAAGGTGTCCGAGCTCATCGGCCAGGCCGCCCGCCACGACTGACCGGCCTACGCTGAAGAGATGAGCGACGAGGACTACGACTCCATCATCGACTCCACCCCGGCGACCCCGGCCGACGGCCCGCCGTACGCGGAGTGCGTGCGGTGCCGGAAGCCGACCGAGTACCCCGCGGCGTACCGGGGGGTCACGCTGTGCCCGGTCTGCGACTGGCAGGAGGCCGAGCGCGGCGCCTGTCCGGGGTGACCGGTTGGGCCGTCGCCGCCCGGTCGTAGGGTTGTCCGCTGTGAACGACATCGTGACAGCCCCCGGCGACAGCCCCTTCCGCGCGGAGCGCAGCGCGCGGGACGAGGCACCGCAGTTCGTGCTGCCCCTGGTGGCACGGATCGAACGCGCCGCTCCACCCGCGCGCACGGACGCGCTGGAGACCGCGGCGCGTGCCGTGCTCGTACTGCTCGCCGACGAGCGGGCGCGCGGGGAGGGCGAGTGGGCCGACGCGGTCCGTGACTGGCAGGACGCCCGCATCCGCAAGGTCGTACGACGGGCCCGCGGCGCCGAGTGGCGGCGGGCCGAAGCCCTGCCCGGAATCACGGTGACCGGCAGCACCGCGGAGGTACGGGTCTTCCCGCCCGTCCCCCTGGACGGCTGGCCCAAGGAACTCGCCAAGCTCCAGGTGTCCGGCACCGACCTCGACGACCCGCGACCGCCGGCCGCGCCCGACCCGGACGTGCCCACCCTGTGGACGAACCCCCACCTCGACATGACGGCCGGCAAGGCCATGGCCCAGGCAGGACACGGTGCCCAGCTCGCCTGGTGGGAACTGTCCGACGAACAGCGCACGGCCTGGCGCGACGCGGGCTTCCCCCTCGCCGTACGCGTCGCCGACCCCGCGGACTGGGCCCGCCTCACCGGCGGCGGGCTCCCGCTCGTACGCGACGCCGGGTTCACCGAGATCGCGCCCGGCAGTCCGACCGTGGTGGCCGACCATCCGGCGCTGCGCCGGTCCTGACACCGGTCGACGAGAACCTCAAATGTTGCTCTGAAGACGTGGCCGCCGGGGTTCACCGCCGGGCGCCTGGGCGATAACCCCCGTCACGCGAACGAGGGGGACGGACATGCGCCGACTGGGCACCGGAATCGGCTGGCGGCCGGAGATCGCCGACGCCGTCGAGGGGATGACCGGGATCGACTGGGTGGAGGCCGTGGCGGAGAACGTGTGCCCCGGGCATCCGCCGGAGTCGCTGCTGCGGCTGCGCGAGCGCGGCGTCACGGTGGTGCCGCACGGTGTCTCCCTCGGACTTGGCGGCGCGGAGCGGCCCGACGCGGCGCGGCTGGCCGATCTCGCCGCGCGGGCCGAGCTGCTGGGGGCGCCGCTGGTCACGGAGCACATCGCGTTCGTGCGGGCGGGCGGGCCGCTGACCGCGTCCCCACGGCTGGAGGCGGGCCATCTGCTGCCCGTGCCGCGGACCCGGGACGCGCTCGACGTACTGTGCGAGAACGTGCGGATCGCCCGGCAGGCGCTGCCGGTGCCGCTCGCCGTGGAGAACATCGCCGCGCTGATCTCCTGGCCCGGCGAGGAACTGACCGAGGGCCAGTTCCTGTACGAGCTGGCGGACCGGACCGGAGTACGGCTGCTCATCGATGTCGCCAACCTGTACACCAACCTCGTCAACCGGGGCGAGGACCCGGCCGAGGCGCTCGCCGAACTGCCCCTGGAGGCCATCGCCTACGTCCATGTCGCGGGCGGCTTCGAGCGCGACGGCGTCTGGCACGACAGCCACGCCCACCCCGTCCCCGAGGCGGTCCTCGACATCCTGACCGACCTGGCCTCCCGGGTCTCGCCGCCCGGGGTGCTGCTGGAGCGGGACGAGGACTTCCCCGCCCCCGGTGAGCTGGAGAGGGAACTGGAGGCGATCAAGGAGGCGGTGCGCAAGGGGGGCGCCGCCGTACGGGAGTCCGGCACCGTGCGGGAGGCCCCCGGTACCATCTCCCCCGCCGCCGACGAAGCCAGGGAGCGGCTCGCGCTCGCGCAGACCGCGGTCCTCTCCTCGCTGGTCGCCGGGACCCCCGTGCCCGAGGGGTTCGACCGGACGCGGATGGGCGTCCAGGCGCGGGCACTCGCCGCGAAGCGGGCGGGGGTGGTGGCGAAGGTCGCTCCCGAACTGCCCCGGATCCTCGGGGACGGCTATCGGCCGGCGTTCCTCGCCTACGCCCACACGCATCCGATGAGCGGCGGCTACCGGCGCGACGCGCTGGACTTCGCCGGGAGCCTGCTGTCCGCGGACCGGATCGAGAACGCGGGGGTGCGGCGGGAGCTGCGGGAGTGGTGGCTGGACCGGTCGGGGCCCGCGCCCCGGTCCCCTCGCCCCGCGGCGCGGGCCGCCCGCGCGGCACGCAGGGTGCTGCTGCGCAGGACGTGAGAGCGGTAACACCCGCCCCTTTTCAGCGGAACCCCGCAGTAATATGCCGATTCCCGCGCCCGCCCGCTCCAGCCTGGCGTGCGGTGCCGCGAGCAGGAGGCAGCACCATGGGACCACGACCACCGGCCGGGCGCCGGGGCGTCTTCACCGGCACCGGACTCATCATCACAGGCCTGGCCGCGACCGCCGTCGCGCTGCTCGTCCCGGTCTGGTCGTACGCGCAGCGGCCAGGGACGGCCGCCGCCGACACCTTGAGCGCGCAGACCGTGGCCACGCCGTACGGCCCGCTGTCCACGCTGGACCGGGACTTCGTCACCAAGGTCCGGCTGGCCGGGCTGTGGGAACTGCCCGCCGGTGAGCTGGCCGAGCAGAAGGGCACCACCGAGGCCGTACGGACCGCCGGCCGGCATCTGGTGGACGGGCACACCGCCCTGGACGCGCACGACCGCACCGTGGCCAGCCGGCTCGGGCTGCCCGTGCCCAACGAGCCCAACGAGCAGCAGCAGGAGTGGCTCGCCACCCTGCGCGCGGCGAGCGGGCCGGACTTCGACCGCGAGTTCGCCAACATCGTGCGGCTGGCCCACGGACGGGTGTTCTCCGTGGTCGCCCAGGTCAGGGCGGGTACCCAGAACTCCCTGGTGCGTGGCCTCGCCGACGACGCCAACACCACCGTCCTGGACCACATCAGGGTGCTGGAGGCCACCGGCTATGTGGACTTCGCCTCCCTGGCGCGGGACCTCGCCGCCACGAGCAGTCCCGCCGTCCCCGTCCCGCCGTCCGTCGACCCCGCCCAGGCGGTCCCGGTGACCCCCGCGCCGACGGCCACCTGGACGCTCCCACCGGCCGCCTCCAGCCCGGAGCCGACGGGTACTCCCTGATCCGCGAACCATCCGGAACGTCACATACCGGCCACACTCTGTCCGGATGGCGAAAATGACATGGCGCTCACCAGGCCACTGGCATAGAAACACGTCATGTTCTGGGTCCTACTCCTGCTTCTGGCCTGGGCCGTTGCCGGTACCGCGTGCACCCGGCTGTGCCTGGCCGCCGTACACGCGGCGGCTGTCGCCACTCAGGACGCGACCTCCGTCCGGGGGCGCGACCTGACGCTGTACGAGGCGGCCTTCCTGTCGGGCGGCCCCTCGCGGGTCGCGGATCTCACCCTGGTCTCGATGGCACGCCAGCGCCGGCTGCTGCTCGCGCACACCGGCTGGGCGACCGTCGTGGACCCGAGAGGCCGGGACGACATCGAACGGTCCGTCATAGGGGCGATAGGCCCACAGGGCCAGTCCCGGATCGAGCCGGTGCGGTCCGCGGCCGCGAGCGCCGACGCCGTGCGCACTCTGGCGGACGGCCTGGTGCGGGCGGGGCTCGCGGTGCCCGACGGGGCCCGTAGCCCCGTCGCGGCCGGAGTGCGCCAGGTCAGGGCCGCCGCGCTCGGTGTCGTCGCGCTCGCCGCCCTGGCGCTGCTGCTGCCCGCCGAGACCGGGATGCCGCGCGACCTGGTCGCCTGCTGGTTCGCGCTGCCGCTCGCCCTGACCCTGGGCTGCCTCGCCCTCGCACGCGTCGAGGCGCACCCCTACTCGCCGTGGGCCTCCCCCGCCGGGCAGCGGCTGCTCGGCGCGCTGCCCCGGCGCGCGAACGGCGCCGTGGACGGCGCGGGCGGTGCTGCCGTGGGCGGCGCGGGCGGTGGCGCCGGGAACGGCGCCGGGGACGACCGCACCTACCTCACCTCCGTCGCCGTACGCGGGATCCGCGCGATCGGCGAACCGGAACTCCGCGCGGCGTTCGCCCACCGTGACCAGCCCTGGCAGCAGCAGCCTTAGGCGAGCCCCGACACCAGTTCGGACACGCTCTTGCGGCGGCCCGTGTAGAACGGGACTTCCTCGCGGACGTGCATACGGGCCTCGGAGGCACGCAGATGACGCATCAGGTCCACGATGCGGTACAGCTCGTCCGCCTCGAAGGCGAGGAGCCACTCGTAGTCGCCGAGGGAGAACGAGGCGACCGTGTTGGCGCGCACGTCGGGGTAGCCGCGAGCCATCTTGCCGTGGTCGGCGAGCATGCGGCGGCGGTCCTCCTCGGGCAGCAGATACCAGTCGTACGAGCGCACGAACGGGTAGACGCTGACGTAGTTGCGAGGAGTCTCGTCGGCGAGGAAGGCCGGGATGTGCGAGCGGTTGAACTCGGCCGGGCGATGCAGTGCCATGTTCGACCAGACCGGCTCCAGCGCGCGGCCCAGCCGGGTGCGGCGGAAGAGGTTGTACGCCTCCTGGAGCTGGTCACTGGTCTCGGCGTGCCACCAGATCATGACGTCGGCGTCGGCGCGCAGACCGGACACGTCGTACGTGCCGCGGACGGTCACGCCCTTGGCGGCGAGCTGGTCGAACAGCTCCTCGACCTCGTCGGCGTAACCGGCGCGGTCCTCCGGCAGCACGTCCTTCAGGCGGAAGACCGACCACAGGGTGTACCGGATGACGTCGTTGAGGTCCTTGGCCAGCTTGCCCCGGTTGGGGGTCCTGCCGGGCTCGGTGGTGGAGGCTTCGTCGTTCATGACGCTATTCTCCCGCTCCGCCGTGCAGGCTCTGCACCGGGTTCGCGGACAGCTCCCGCACCGCGCGCGAATCACCGTCCAGCTGATCCACGGCGGCGTGCGCGCTCGCGACACAGGCCGGGATGCCGACGCCGTCGTACTGCGCGCCGCACACGGCCAGGCCGGGCAGCGCGGCGACATGCTCGCGGATACGGGCGACGCGCGCGTGGTGGCCGACCGGGTACTGCGGCAGGCCGTCGGTCCAGCGGACCACCCGGGTGTCCAGCGGCGTGGCGTCAAGGCCGGTGGCCGCCCCCAGGTCCCTCCTGGACACGTCGACGAGGTGGGCGTCCTCGTGCTGGAGGATCTCCGTCTCGCCGTACCGTCCGACGGAGGTGCGCAGCGTGATCACGTCGGGGTTGTCCTCGGCCATCCAGCGCCACTTCTGGGAGGAGAAGGTGGACGCCTTGATGGTGCGGCCGTCGACGGGCGGGACGAGGAATCCGCTGCCGTCGGGGAGGGTGACGTCGGCGCGGTGGTAGGCGAGGGTCACCAGGGCCATGGAGGCGTATTCGACGGCTCGCAGTTCGGCGGCGGCCGCGGGGGCCTCGGCAGCCAGCAGGGCGGCGGCCGCGGGCGCGGGTACGGCGACGACCACGGCGTCGGCGTGCAGCACGCGGTCGCCGGCCGTCACCCGCCAGCCGCCGTCACCGGCCCGGCGCAGTTCCGTCGCGGGAGTGCGGGTGAGGATCTCGCCGCCTTGCGCGGTGACCGAGGCCGCGACCGCTTGGGCGAGCGTGCCGACGCCGCCCTCGATGCCCATGAACACGGGCCCGGTATGCTGGTTCGCCGCGGCCTTCGCCTGGATCCCGCGGACGGCCTCGGTCAGCGAGGCGTGGGTGCGGGCGGCCTGGAAGAGCTGCGGAACGGCCGAGCGCATCGAGATGCGGTAGGCGTCACCGGCGTAGACCCCGCCGAGCAGGGGTTCGACCAGGCGGTCGACGACCTCGCGGCCGAGGCGGTCCGCCACGTACTCCCCCACCCCGACGTCGTCGCCGACCTCCGTGCGGGGCAGGTCGGCTTCGCGCTCGATGCGGGCGAGACCCTCGTCCGACAGCACGCCGGACAGGGCGGCGGCCGTGCCCGGCACACCCATCACATGCCCCTTGGGCATGGGGCGCAGGGCGCCACGGGTCCAGATCGAGGCGGTCGCGGTGCCGGGGGGCGTCAGACGGTCGGCGAGGCCCACCTCGCGTGCGAGGCCGACCGCCTCGGGGCGGCGCGCCAGCATCGACTCTGCGCCGAGGTCGATGCGGACGCCCGCCATCTCTGCGACCTGGAGCTTGCCGCCGATTCCCTCGGCGGCCTCCAGGACGGTGACGCGCGCGCCGCGCCCCAGCAGCCGGTGCGCGGCGGCGAGCCCCGCGATGCCCGCCCCGATGACGACGACGTGCCCCGTCCCGTCCGTACCGGATCCATACACACCTGATCCATGCACGCCGGATCCGTTCTTGCCGTTCATGGCTCCACCTTCTCAGACGGCACCGACAGGAGGCGGTCCCGCCCGAAGTCGGCGGTCCCCGTAGCGTGTTCCCATGGACATGAACGGTGGGCCGGAGCGGCTGGTGGTGATCGGCGGGGACGCCGCCGGGATGTCGGCGGCGTCGCAGGCGCGGCGGCTGCGCGGGCCGGGCGAGTTGGAGATCGTGGCGTTCGAACGCGGCGGCTTCACCTCCTATTCGGCCTGCGGGATCCCCTACTGGGTGGGCGGCGACGTGCCCGAACGCGACCTGCTGATCGCGCGCGCGCCCGAGGAGCACCGCGCGCGCGGGATCGAGGTGCGGCTGCGTACCGAGGTCACGGAGATCGACGTGGCCGGGCGGCGGGTACGGGCGCGGGCACTCGATTCCGAAGCCGAGTCGTGGACGCCGTACGACAAGCTGGTGATCGCGACCGGCGCCCGCCCGGTCCGCCCCGACCTGCCGGGCATGGACGCGCACGGGGTGCACGGCGTGCAGACCCTGGACGACGGACAGGCGCTGCTCGACACCCTGGCGGACACGCCGGGACGCCGCGCGGTCGTCATCGGCGCGGGCTACATCGGCGTCGAGATGGCCGAGGCCCTGGTCAACCGGGGCTATGAGGTGACGATGGTCAACCGGGGCAGCGAGCCCATGGCCACGCTCGACCCGGACATGGGCCGGCTGGTGCACCGGGCCATGACGGCGATGGGCATCACGATCGTCGGCGACGCCGAGGTCACCGGGCTGCGCACCGGGCCGGACGGCCGGGTGCGCGCGGTGGCCACCAAGGACGCGGAGTACCCGGCGGACGTGGTCGTCCTTGGCATCGGCGTACGCCCCGAGACCACGCTCGCCGCGCGGGCGGGCCTGCCCCTCGGGGAGCACGGCGGTCTGCTCACGGACCTGGCGATGCGGGTCCGCGGCCACGAGAACATCTGGGCCGGCGGTGACTGCGTGGAGGTGCGCGACCTGGTCCTGGGCCAGGAGCGGCACATCGCGCTGGGCACCCACGCCAACAAGCACGGCCAGGTCATCGGCACGAACGCGGGCGGCGGTTACGCCGTCTTCCCGGGCGTGGTCGGCACGGCGGTGAGCAAGGTCTGCGACCTGGAGATCGCCCGCACGGGCCTGCGCGAGAAGGACGCCCGCCGGGCGGGTCTGCGCTTCGAGGCGGTCACCATCGAGTCGACCAGCCGCGCGGGCTACTACCCCGGCGCCGCCCCCATGACGGTGAAGATGCTCGCCGAGCACCGCACGGGACGGCTGCTCGGGGTGCAGATCGTCGGCCGGGAGGGGGCGGCGAAGCGGGTCGACGTCGCCGCGGTCGCGCTGACCGCGGGCATGACGGTGGAACAGATGACAGCCCTGGACCTGGGTTACGCCCCGCCGTTCTCGCCGGTCTGGGATCCGGTCCTGGTGGCGGCGAGGAAGGCGGCGGCGAAAGTGGCGGCGAAAACGCCCTGAGCCGGAAAGCGACCTGTCGAGGTCGCCTTCGCCGGCGTCATGCGTTCTTGTTGGCCTTGAGTTTCTGCCACACCCTGCCGAGGGTCCGCAGCTCCTCCTCGTCGAGGAGGTCCGTGAAGACGGGGGCCAGGCACTCGCGGCGGGTGGCGTCGGCCGCCTCGAAGAGCCGGCGGCCCTCGGGAGTGAGCGAGACCTCGACGGAGCGCGCGTCGCGAGGCGAGGGGGTGCGCACGACCAGGCCGCGGCCCTGGAGGGCGTCGACCACGCGCGAGACCTGGCTACGGCTGAGCATCGTGCTGTTGCCCAGCACCGAGGCCGGGACGGGGTCGGTGCTGGAGGCCAGCCAGAGCAGCACCTCGAACCAGGAGACGGGAAGGTCGTGCGCTTTGGTGAGGACGCGGTCCACCCGGTCCGCCATGACGGTGCCGGCCCACACCAGCCCGTAGAAGGCGTAGTCGGCCGCGGGCATCTCCGCCTGCGCGATCTTCTTCTTCGTCATGTCATCAGCTTAGCGGTTGCGTGCACACACACGTAAGTGCATTATGGTGTGTGTACACGCACCCAAATGCTTGATCGAACGAAGGACCTCCCCATGTCTGCCCAGTCCCCGAAGGTCGTCCTCATCACCGGCACCTCCTCCGGCATCGGCCTCGCCGCCGCCGTCGCCGCCGCCCGCGCCGGTTGGACCACGGTCGCCACCCTGCGTGACCCGAGCCGTTCCGACGCCCTGCGCAAGGCGGCCTCCGAGGCGGGCGTCGAGCTGGACGTCCGTCAGTTGGACGTCACGGACGAGGCTTCGGCCCGGTCCGCGATCGAGGGCGTGATCGCCGATCACGGACGCCTGGACGCCGTCGTCAACAACGCGGGCGCCGGACACCTCGGCACCCTGGAGAACGAGTCCGTGGCCGAGGTCCGCAAGGTCATGGAGGTCAACTTCTTCGGCGTGCTCAACGTCTCGAAGGCGGCCCTGCCCCACCTTCGCGCCTCCGGCGGCCGGCTGGTCACCGTCACCAGCGTCGGCGGCGTCATCGGACAGCCCTTCAACGAGGCCTACTGCGCGGCCAAGTTCGCCGTCGAGGGGTACATGGAGAGCCTCGCACCCGTGGCGGCGCAGCACGGGGTGTCCGTCTCGGTGATCGAACCCGGAGCCGTGGCCACCGAGTTCGTCACGAACGTCGGCGTCGACCTCGAAGCCGCGGCCGCGGAGGCCGGGGTGTACGCGCCGCAGCTGGGCACCTATCTGAACCGTACGATCGCGCAGTTCTCCGCGGACGCCGCCCAGACCCCCGAGGGCGCCGCCGAGTCGGTGATGGAGGCGCTGACCGCCGACGAGCCCGCCTTCCGCCTCCAGACCTCCGACTGGGCACGCGACTTCGTGGGCACCAAGCTCACCGACCTGGACGGCTCCGCAGTCCTCGGCCTGACCAACGGCTGGATCGCCTGACTCCGACGGCTCGGATCGGGCGGAGGCCGGAGGCGGGGTCACGGCAGGAGAGCGCGTGGGTTCCCGTCACGCGCACCGTCCCCGCCTCCGACGACAGCGCGCCTACCCACGATTGCCTTCGGAAACGCCTGCGCTCCCCCGTCCACGACGACTTCTCAGCCGGTCCCGCTGATCCTCGGCAGGGAGGTCACGCCCGCGCCGGACACCGCCGGCGCGGGCTGCTCACCTGCCGGCTTGGCGTGCGCTGCGGACGCCCTGGACGAGCGCAACCGGTTACTGACGGCCTCGTCCAGAGTCACCGGCCGCTTCATCTGCGCGGCCAGCCGCCCGGCCTCCTGGCCCAGCCTGGCCACATCCTCCCAGGGGAGCCGCACGACTAGGGACAGCTCCGCCTCACCGTCGGGCAGGGCATGCATGGGAGGAGTAACTCGGTCGTTCATGTCGCCTGATTCCTCACGTCGGTTGACCGGAGATACGCGAGACCGATCGAAAATGTTCACCGCCGACGATGAGCACCGGTTCGCGGCCACCGGACCACCGGCGCTGCGTTGTGGGATGAGCCGGTACCGGTAGGTGACTCTTACCCCTGGTACGAGGACACGGCGAGCATGGGAGACCAGAGCGACCATGAGTCTTGATATTTACGTATGCCGGTTCGAGAACGGCGAACCAGCACCGCTCGACATGAGCGCCGCGCGCGAGGTCCTTGACCCTTACGTGGAGGCACGGGACCCCGGCTTGAATTTCCTTCTGGTGAGCACAGGAGAAGGAGAGACAGCGGACGTCTACCTCAGCAGCCCCGTCAACATCACCTTCACCCGCTTCGGAGGCGAAGGTGTCATGGACCTCCTGGCCGGGCTGCTGAAGCGACTCAACGCGGTGCTTGTCGTCCCGGGCGGATCCGTGGTCCTCCAGGAGGAGGATCGAGGGCTGCTTCCACCGGCCCTGAAAGACGGATACACCGTGGTCGTCGCCCGCACCGGCGCAGAGATCACTCATGCGATCCAAACTTCCTGAGCGAGCGTGATGCAGTCGCGGACCTGGACCAGTGCCGCGACTGCTCCCAGTCGACTGCCGCGGCCCCTTCGGCGAGCCACGACCTCACACCAGGAGTTGCCCCGGTGACAGACCCGGAGAACCGAGCCGAAGGCAAGGCACACGGTCGCCCGTATGACCTCCCCGCGGACGATTCGGCCTTCACCTGGATGATCGAACCGGACGGGGACAGCTTCGTCGTCTCCGGCGACCCCTCGTGGCGCGAAGCGGACCGCAAATTCGATGACCCGTCCCTGTTCGACTTCGCACAGCCCTGGCCCCCGGACTTCCCCGTGGAGCACGGCAGCGTCGGCTGAGGCCGAAGGGCACGCCGAGCGCGCCCTCAGCGCCGCATACGCCTTTTCATCGACCTCTGCACCACACGGCAACCTGAACGACTGGACCTACCGGCACGGACAGCGACTGGTTTGAGCACAAGTCGCACCACGGACAGCGCCCGTCGAAGGCCTTCGCCGGTTCATGGACCGTATCCGGGGCACTACTTCCTTGTGGTCATTCCCGTCCATGACGTGAATCCGGTGAGCCGCACCCCCTGGGTGACCTACGCGCTGATCGCCGCGAACGTACTGGTCTTCCTCTCCACCCCCGGCATAGCCGACTCCGTCGCGGGTGGAGGAGAGTTGGCTCGGCTGTGTCGTCTGCACGCCTTCATGGACCACTACTCGGCGATACCGAACGAGCTGATCCATCATCAGCTGCCCCGGCGGGTCCCGACCGGAGGGGTCGGCTTGGGGCCGCGCGGGCCGGAGTGCGCGGTGGGGGCGCCGGGCTACGACAAGTCACCTGCGCTGTCGGTGTTCACGTCGCTGTTCCTGCACGGCGGTTGGCTGCATCTGCTCGGGAACATGTTGTTTCTGATGATCTTCGGGAACAACGTCGAGGAGCGGATGGGTCACGTCCGCTACGCGCTCTTCTATGTCGTCTGCGGCTACGCGGCCGCTTACGGCTTCGCCGTACTCAACGACGGCTCCACCGACCCGCTGATCGGCGCCTCCGGGGCGATAGCCGGGGTGCTGGGCGCCTATCTGGTGCTGTATCCGAGGGCCAGGGTGTGGGTGCTGGTGCCGTTCCTGGTGTTCCTGCCGCTCCGGCTGCCCGCCTGGGTGGTGCTGGGCTTCTGGTTCGTGTTGCAGGCGGTGTACTCGTCCGGGCGCGCCATGTCGGACGCCGGGACGGTGGCGTACGCGGCACATGTCGTTGGGTTCGTCGCCGGCATGCTGCTGGCGATGCCGCTGCGGCCCGGCACTCCCCCGCCGCCGGAGCCGCCCGGCCTGCTGTTCGGCAGGAAGGCCCGGCCCCGGCAGACGTGGTGAGGCGTCAGTCAGCGGGTGGTGTGGGTGTGCACGTACTCCACGAGCCGGGTGAGCGCGTCCGGGTCGGTGGACGGCATCACACCGTGGCCGAGGTTGAAGACGTGGCCCTCCAGGCCCTCGGCCGCGTCGAGCACCTCGCGGGTCTTGGCCTCGACGGCCTCCCTGGTGGCGAACAGGACCGTCGGGTCCAGGTTGCCCTGGAGCGCCTTGCCGGGGCCGACGCGGCGGGCGGCCTCGTCCAGCGGGACGCGCCAGTCGACGCCGACGACGTCCGCGCCGGCCTCGCCCATGAGGTTCAGCAGCTCGCCGGTGCCGACGCCGAAGTGGATGCGCGGGACGCCGTACGCCTCGACGGCGCGGAAGACCTTCGCCGAGGCGGGCAGCACCGAGCGGCGGTAGTCGGCCGGGGCGAGCGCGCCGGCCCAGGAGTCGAACAGCTGGACGGCGCTGGCGCCCGCCTCGATCTGGACCTTCAGGAAGGCGGACGTGATCTCGGCGAGGCGGTCGAGGAGGTCGGCCCACAGCTCGGGGTCGCCGTACATCATCGCCTTGGCGTTCTCGTACGTGCGTGACGGACCGCCCTCGACGAGGTAGCTCGCGAGGGTGAACGGGGCGCCGGCGAAGCCGATGAGCGGGGTGGCGCCCAGCTCCCCGGTGAGCATGCCGATGGCCTCGGTGACGTAGGAGACGTCCTCGGGGGTCAGGTCGCGCAACTGGGCGAGGTCGGCGCGGGTGCGGATCGGGCGCTCGACGACCGGGCCGACACCGGGCTTGATGTCGAGGTCGACGCCGATGGCCTTGAGCGGTACGACGATGTCGCTGAAGTAGATCGCCGCGTCCACGTCGTGCCGACGCACCGGCTGGAGTGTGATCTCGGTGACCAGCTCGGGCCGCATGCACGAGTCCAGCATCCCGATGCCCTCGCGCACCTTGCGGTACTCCGGCAGTGAGCGCCCGGCCTGCCGCATGAACCACACGGGGGTGTGCGGCACGGGTTCACGCCTGCACGCCTTGAGGAAGGCGCTGTCATACGTCGCTGTCGGCTGCTGGCCCGTGGGGCTTCCGTTGGCACTCACGACGGCAAGTCTCCCACGGCCCCGGAGTCGGCACGGCCCCGGTCCTTATGCGGCTCTTAGGTGGTGTCTCTCCCTGCACGGAGCGCCGCTTCCCCTTAATCTTCCCCGCATGGCTGCGGCTCAGGGACGACTGTCGGACGGCGCTGGCGGAATGGACGACGAGAGGGACAAGGGGGAGGCGGAGCGGCATACCGACGGGGCTGCCCCGCCGGCCTTCCGGGCCGCGGTCGAGGCGCTCAGAAGCGCGCGGCTGCGGCCGCAGGTCGAGGTGGACCCCTGCCCCGCGCCCCGACGGCTCGCGCCTTTCGCGCACGCCCTGGAGGCGGCGGTGGTGGACGGCGACCAGGATCTCGCCGACGGGCGTCTGGTGCTGTTGCACGACCCGGCCGGGCACGAGGCCTGGCACGGCACGTTCCGCCTGGTGACGCTGGTACGCGCCGAGCTCGAGCCGGAGATGGCGGCGGATCCGCTGCTCCCGGAGGTGTGCTGGTCGTGGCTGACCGGGGCGCTCCAGGCGCGCGGACTGTCGTACGGCGAGCCGAGCGGCACGGTGACGCGCGCGAGTTCGCACTACTTCGGCGGGCTGTCCGCGCGTCCGGCCGCGTCGCAGATCGAGATCCGGGCGTCCTGGACACCTCGGGAGGGTCTGGGCGGGGTTCCGGACACCGCGGCCCACATGGCGTCCTGGTGCGATCTGCTGGCCCAGGTCGGCGGGCTGCCGCCCGCCGCTCCGGGGGACGCGTCGGTGGTGACCCTGCCGCAGCGCCGGGGGCCGCAGTCCCGCTGAGGAACGCGGAGGCACGCGAAGGCACGCGGAGGCACGCGAAGGACGCTGGAGCGCACGCAGGTCGGCCGGTTTTCGACGGGTGTCAGTCGATCATCATCTCGTTGACCATCTCTTTGTCGATACGGCCACTTTCAGTTCCGTAATCGACATCGCCCGAACCGACTCGATCTTCGGGTGATCGATCGCGCGTCCGAATTGCGCGGATTGTTACTCACTAGATCGTGATCATTCCCTAAAGGCGGACGGGTTTACTGCCGAAGACGACTGTGACCTTGAAAGCACGGTTCGTCCCGGCTTGATCCCCATAGCCGGCTCCGACCCGCACCCCAGGAGGCCTGGTGTCCGTTCTCCTTGAGCAGCCCGCAAGCCTGGTCGCCTACCGCCCGAACAAGCCGACCGCCATGGTGGTCGTGGCCGACCCTCGCGTCCGATCGACCGTCACCCGCCATCTGTGGGCGCTCGGCGTGCGCGATGTCATCGAGGCCTCGTCCATCGCGGAGGCTCGTCCCCGCATCGGCAACCCCCGTGACATCTGCGTCGCCGACGTCCATCTCCCGGACGGTTCCGGCCTGACCCTCCTTTCCGAGACCCGCGCCGCCGGCTGGCCCAACGGGCTGGCGCTGTCCGCCGCCGACGACATCGGCGCCGTGCGCAACGCACTGGCCGGCGGAGTCAAGGGCTACGTCGTCACCGGCACCCGGACCAACATCGGGCTCCCCACCCGACCGGGTACCTCTCCCCTCGGCGCCACCGCCGCCCGTATGCACCGCCGCCCCCCGGGTTCCCCGAGCCACCCGGGTGGCTACCGCGAGCTCTCCGGCCGTGAGGTCGAGGTGCTGCGACTGGTCGCGGAGGGACAGTCGAACAAGGCGATCGGCGTGTCCATGGGCCTGTCCGCACTGACCGTGAAGAGCCACCTCGCCCGTATCGCCCGCAAGCTCGGCACGGGTGACCGCGCCGGGATGGTGGCGGTGGCCCTGCGTACCGGAATCATCCACTGAACCCGTTGAGCGACCCGGAGGACACCTCGCGCCCTGCCTTGGCCGTTCACCCGCGTGAACGGGATGTTTCACCGACCTGACTGATTTACGACCCCCTGACACCCGTCGACGGAACGTTCCGTCGACGGGCCCTGTCTCCACACAGATACCCTTGACATGTGACCGACGCCCAAGAGACCGCAGCAGACATGCCACTGCGCACCCCCGGTGGAACCCCTCCGGACGACGGCGGAACTTCTGCGGCCGAGGCGCCGATCCCTTTGCTCGAACCCCGTGAGGGCATTCCGCCGGTGATCGCGGACGAGTCCGCACTGGCCGAGGTGATCGCCGCCTTCGCCGCAGGCTCCGGCCCCGTCGCCGTGGACGCCGAGCGCGCCTCCGGCTACCGCTACGGGCAGCGCGCCTATCTGGTGCAGCTGCGCCGCGAGGGCGCCGGAAGCGCGCTGATCGACCCCGTCGGCTGCCCCGACCTGTCCGGTCTCGGCGAGGCGCTGTCCGGCGTCGAGTGGGTGCTGCACGCGGCCACCCAGGACCTGCCCTGCCTGCGCGAGATAGGCATGGTGCCCACCCTGCTGTTCGACACCGAGCTGGCCGGCCGGCTCGCCGGGTTCCCCCGGGTCGGCCTCGGCGCGATGGTCGAGAGCGTGCTCGGCTTCGTCCTGGAGAAGGGGCACTCCGCCGTCGACTGGTCGACCCGACCGCTGCCCGAGCCGTGGCTGCGGTACGCGACGCTCGACGTCGAACTGCTCGTCGACCTGCGGGACTCCCTGGAGAAGGAGCTGGACCGGCAGGGCAAGCTGGAGTGGGCCCGCCAGGAGTTCGACGCCATCGCGTCCGCTCCCCCGGCCGAGCCCCGCAAGGACCCCTGGCGGCGTACCTCGGGCATGCACAAGGTGCGCCGGCGCCGGCAGCTCGCCGTGGTGCGGGAGCTGTGGGAGGCCCGTGACCGGATCGCCCAGCGGCGGGACGTGTCGCCGGGCAAGGTGCTCAGCGACGCCGCGATCGTCGAGGCGGCGCTGGCGCTGCCGGCGGACGCGGGCGCGCTCGCCGCGCTGAGCGGGTTCGGGCACCGCATGGGACGTCGGCAGCTGGAGCAGTGGCAGGCCTCCGTGGACCGCGCCAAGGCCCTGCCGGAGGCCCGGCTGCCCCTGCCCGGCCAGCCGGTGGCGGGACCGCCGCCGCCCCGGGCCTGGGCCGACAAGGACCCGGCCGCCGCGGCTCGCCTCTCCGCCGCCCGCACCGCGGTCACCGCGCTGGCGGAGCGCCTGAACATGCCCCAGGAAAACCTCATCGCCCCCGACGCCGTCCGCCGCCTGTGCTGGGAGCCCCCCAAGTCCCCCGACGCCGACGTGGTGGCCGCCGCCCTGACCGGCTACGGCGCCCGGCCGTGGCAGGTCGAACAGGTGACACCGGCGCTGGTGGCGACCCTTGTGGCGAAGGGCGAGTAGGACGGTCGCTGCCGGAGGGGCGCACATCGCACCGGGATCCACCGAGTCGTCCGCGGTCACGGTGTGACGTTCGCCGCTCCCCGCGTCAGGGGTGTGCAGCTACGTTACCCACAAGTAGCATGGGTCCTGAGCGCGCGCTCAGCGCCCAGCGCCTGCGTGTCGCAGCAGTGCCACCCCGCACCCTGGAGGAGAGCCATCGTGCCTCGTACCGTCAGGGACGTCGTTTTCGTCGACGGCGTCCGCACCCCGTTCGGCAAGGCGGGTCCGAAGGGCATCTACCACGAGACCCGTGCCGATGACCTCATCGTGAAGGCGATCCGGGAGCTGCTGCGCCGCAACCCCGGTCTCGACCCGAAGAAGCTCGACGAGGTCGCCATCGCCGCGACCACCCAGATCGGTGACCAGGGGCTGACCCTCGGTCGCACCGCCGGCATCCTCGCGGGCCTCCCGCAGTCCGTGCCCGGCTACTCGATCGACCGCATGTGCGCCGGCGCCCTGACCGCCGTGACGTCCGTCGCCGGTTCGATCGCCTTCGGCGCCTACGACGCCGTCATCGCCGGTGGTGTCGAGCACATGGGCCGTCACCCGATGGGTGAGGGCGTGGACCCGAACCCGCGCTTCGTCAGCGAGAAGCTGGTCGACGAGTCCGCCATGTTCATGGGCATGACCGCCGAGAACCTGCACGACCGCTACCCGCAGATCACCAAGCTGCGCGCGGACGAGTACGCGGTGCGCTCGCAGGAGAAGGCCGCCAAGGCGTACGCCGACGGCAAGATCCAGCAGGACCTGGTGCCGATCTCGGTGCGCCGCACCAACCCCGAGGCCGGCGAGACCGGCTGGGGCCTGGTCACGGCCGACGAGCCGATGCGTCCGGGCACCTCCCTGGAGAACCTGAGCGGTCTGAAGACCCCGTTCCGCGTCCACGGCCGGGTCACCGCCGGTAACGCGGCCGGTCTGAACGACGGCGCCACCGCCTCGATCATCGCGAGCGAGGACTTCGCCCGCGAGAACGACCTGCCGGTCAAGATGCGTCTGGTCTCCTACTCCTTCGCGGGTGTCGAGCCCGAGGTCATGGGCTACGGCCCGATCCCGGCCACGGAGAAGGCGCTCGCCCAGGCGGGGCTCAGCATCTCCGACATCGGTCTGTTCGAGATCAACGAGGCCTTCGCCGTCCAGGTGCTGGCCTTCCTCGACCACTACGGCATCGCCGACGACGACCCGCGCGTCAACCAGTACGGCGGCGCCATCGCCTTCGGTCACCCGCTGGCCTCCTCCGGCGTCCGTCTGATGACGCAGCTGGCCCGCCAGTTCGAGGAGCAGCCGAACGTCCGCTACGGCCTGACCAGCATGTGTGTCGGCCTCGGCATGGGCGCGACCGTCATCTGGGAGAACCCGCACTTCGAGGGGGACAAGTGAGCACCACCGCTGAGCTTCTGAAGGGTGCGGCCGAGCTGTTCCCCGACGAGGTCGTGACGTCCGCGCACGTACGCCACCTCGACCTGCCGTTCGGTGCCGGGCGCTTCGCGCTCATCACGCTGGACAACGGCTTCGACCACACCAAGCCGACCACCTTCGGCCCGGCCTCGCTCGCGAACCTGAACACCGCGATCGACCAGGTCGAGGCGGAGGCCGCCGCGGGCGACGTCGTCGGCATCGGCATCACCGGCAAGCCGTTCATCTTCGCGGTCGGCGCCGACCTCAAGGGCGTCGAGCTGCTGAAGAACCACGAGGACGCGCTCGCCATCGGCAAGGGCGGTCACGAGGTCTTCAAGCGCCTCGCGGGCCTCGCCGTGCCGACCTTCGCCTACTACAACGGTGCCGCGATGGGCGGTGGCGTCGAGGTCGGTCTGCACTGCTCCTACCGGACCGTGTCGAAGGCCATCCCGGCGTTCTCCCTGCCCGAGGTCTTCCTCGGTCTGGTCCCGGGCTGGGGCGGCTGCGCACTGCTGCCGAACCTGATCGGTGCCGACAAGGCCGTCTCGGTCATCATCGAGAACAGCCTCAACCAGAACAAGCAGCTCAAGGGCCAGCAGGTCTTCGACCTGGGCATCGCCGACGCCATCTTCGAGGGCGCCGACTTCCTCGAGCAGTCGCTGATCTGGACGGCGAACGTCCTCAAGGGCGACACCGCGGTCGAGCGCCCGGCGATCGACCGCGGCGAGGCCTGGGACCAGGCCGTCGCCAAGGGCCGCTTCATCGCGGACAGCAAGGTGCACGGCGCGGCCCCGGCCGCCTACCGCGCCCTCGACATCATCGCCGACGCCAAGAACGGCGACCTCCAGCAGGGCTTCGACGCCGAGGACCAGGCGCTCGCCGACCTGATCATGGGCGGCGAACTGCGGTCCGGCATCTACGCCTTCAACCTGGTGCAGAAGCGCGGCAAGCGCCCGGCCGGCGCCCCGGACAAGAAGCTGGCGCGTCCGGTCAGCAAGGTCGGTGTGGTCGGCGCCGGTCTGATGGCCTCGCAGCTCGCCCTGCTCTTCCTGCGCCGCCTCGAGGTGCCGGTCGTCCTGACCGACATCGACCAGGAGCGCGTCGACAAGGGTGTGGGCTACGTCCACGCCGAGATCGACAAGCTGCTCGGCAAGGGCCGTATCAACCAGGACAAGGCGAACCGCCTCAAGGCGCTGGTCTCCGGTGTCCTGGACAAGGCCGAGGGCTTCTCCGACGCGGACTTCATCATCGAAGCCGTGTTCGAGGAGATGTCGGTCAAGCAGAAGGTGTTCGCCGAGGTCGAGGCCGTCGCCCCGGCGCACGCGATCCTCGCCACCAACACCTCCTCCCTCTCGGTGTCGGAGATGGCGTCGAAGCTCAAGCACCCCGAGCGGGTCGTGGGCTTCCACTTCTTCAACCCCGTCGCCATCCTCCCGCTCCTGGAGATCGTCCGGGGCGAGCAGACCGACGACGCCTCGCTGGCCACCGCCTTCGCGGTCGCCAGGAAGCTGAAGAAGACGGCGGTTCTGGTCAAGGACGCCCCGGCGTTCGTCGTGAACCGCATCCTGGTCCGCTTCATGGGCGAGATCCAGAACGTCATCGACGAGGGCACCCCGGTGGCCGTGGCGGAGAAGGCGGTGGAGCCGCTCGGCCTGCCGATGTCCCCGCTGGTCCTCCTCGAGCTGGTCGGTCCGGCGATCGGCCTGCACGTCTCGGAGACCCTCAACCGGGCCTTCCCGGACCGCTTCACGGTCTCCCCGAACCTCAAGGCGGTCGTCGAGGCGGGCAAGCGTGGGTTCTACGTCTACGACAGCGGCAAGCCGGAGCTGGACCCGGAGGTCGCCGCGCTGCTGAAGCAGGGCGACACCGTCCTGACCGAGGAGCAGGTCCGGGCCCGTGTCCTGGACGCGGTGGCCCAGGAGATCGGTCTGATGCTGGACGAGGGCGTCGTGGCCGAGGCCCAGGACATCGACCTCTGCCTGATCACGGGCGCCGGCTGGCCCTTCCACCTGGGCGGCGTCACGCCGTACCTGGACCGCGAGGGCGTCTCGGAGCGCGTGACCGGCAAGAAGTTCCTGGCCCCGGGCGTGGCGAGCGTCCCGGCGTAACCGGAGATCCACGGCGTTCCACGCGAACGCACGATGCCCGGCGCACCGAGGGGGGTGCGCCGGGCATCGGCGTTGAGGTAGCCAGGCGTTCAGGGCGTCCCGGTCCCGGAGGTCGCTCCGGTCGGCACGGCCACCGGAGCCGCGCCGCGCCGCGGGCAGCTGTGGCCGTGGGAAAATCGACCCATGGACGAGGACACCTCGCTGCTGGTGATCGTGGACGCGGCGAACGTGGTCGGGTCGGTGCCCGACGGCTGGTGGCGGGACCGCAAGGGTGCCACCGAGCGGCTGCGGGACCGGCTGGCCTCGGAGGGGCTGCCCGGCCGACCCGATCCGGTGGAGATCGTGCTCGTCGTCGAGGGGGCGGCCCGCGAGGTGGAGTCCGCGCCGGGCGTGCGGGTGGAGCCGGCGTCGGGCAGCGGCGACGACCGGATCGCCGAACTGGTGGCCGCGAATCCCGGCCGCCCCTGCCTGGTCATCACGGCCGACCGGGAACTGCGGCGCCGGGTGACGGAGTTGAACGCGGAGGTCACCGGCCCCCGGGCGGCCCTGGGCGGGCGGCCATAGACCCGCAGAGCCCGCTACGGCGTCAACGCACCCGTGCGTACAGCACCGCCCCGTCCACCTCGCCCACCTGTTCGTACCGTGCCGTCAGAAGGCGGCGCAGGGTGGGAACCCGGGCCGGGGCGTAGGGCTTGCCGCGGGAGTCGTCGACCACCAGGGCGGGGGCGTGGGTGGTCATTTCCGCGCGGAAGACGGGCCAGGCGCCCTCCACGCCGTACTTCTCCCCGATCCTGGGGCCGTCGCGGCCGCCGCTGTAGTTGGTGAGGAGTCCGGCGGTGAGGTAGCGGCTCGCGGGGGTGCGGGCGGCGAGCCAGTACGTCTCCGGGTGTATGCCCCAGACGAGGACCCGGTCGGCGTGTGCCGTACGGCTCGCGACGGCGGACGCCAGGCGCTGGGCGTGGGTGAGCTCGGGGCGGGGGGCCAGCAGGCCCCAGGCCAGGAACAGGGCGCAGCAGCCGACCGAGGTGAGGACGGCGGCCGTGAGCCGTTTCCGGGGCAGGACCTGAAGGGCGGCGGTCGCGAGCAGGGCGAGGGGCGGGGTGAGCTGGAGGTAGTAGTGGCCGAAGAAGTGGAGGCCGAGGGCCACGGCGAGCGCCGATGAGGCCGGCCACAGCCACAGGTCCGCCGGTGCCGTGCCGGTGCGCGGCGTGCGCAGGAGTCGTACCACCGGTGGGATCAGGCCCGCGCAGGCCACCGCCAGGATGGCCGTGTTGGCCAGCCCCCGGGACAGGACGTGGAGTTCGGAGCCGGTGAAGGTGGCGTAGGACCCGGAGCCGGTGACCGTCCAGAAGACGAAGCCGGCCGGGTTGGTGGCCAGGGCCGCGCCCAGCACCGGCAGGACCGCGCCGGCTGCGAGCCGGGGCAGGGCGGTGCGCGGCGCCCCGTGCCGGAGGGCGAGCCACACCACCGGCAGCAGTACGGCTCCGCCGGTCTGCTTGGTGAGGAAGGCGGCGGCGACGGCCGTCCCGGCCGCACCCCAGCGGCGGCGGTCCGCACACCACATCGCTGCGGCCGTGGACGGCAGTATGAACACCTCGAAGCCGGCGGCCTGGGCGTCCTCGGGGTTGAGCCCCACGGAGATCAGCAGGTGGAGCAGCCCGGCCGTGCGGCCCGCGGTGTCGCCCCAGCGGCGCCGGGCCAGCGAGGCCAGCAGGACGGCGGTGAGCAGCTGGGCGAGGACGGCGAGGATCCGTACGGTGGTGAGCGATCCGGAGCCGCCCAGCGCGAACGCGGCCTGGTAGAGCCACGGTACGAACGGCGGTTTGCGGTCCACCACCGTCTCGTACAGCTGTCCGCCCTGGGCCAGTATCCGGGCCTGTACCGCGAGATAGCCCTCGTCCGGGTTCCACAGCGGGCGGGCGAAGGACGGTGCCCGGGTGAGGGCGGCGAGGACCGCGAGGGCGGGCAGCAGCCGCGCCCAGTACGCCTTCCGCTCGGCTGTGGTTCGTGGGGCGAGCGCGACGGCGGGCATGGGGAGCACGCTATCCGGCTCGGTGGTCCGTGCCGGGGCAGGACATACGGGACCGCGGGACTACGGTGCTATCGCGGGCCGTCGGCCGGCCGGTCGCCGGTCGTCGCGGGCTGCTGCCGTTCGGCGAGGCGGCTGTGGGTGCGGCCGTACATGAAGTACACGATGAATCCGATGATCATCCAGACGGCGAACCGCAGCCAGGTCTCGGCGGGCAGGTTGAGCATCAGCCAGAAGGTGGCGAGGACGGACACGATCGGGACGAACGGCACCCAGGGGGTGCGGAAGGCGCGGGGCAGGTCCGGGCGGGTGCGGCGGAGGATGATCACGCCGAGCGCGACGACGATGAAGGCGAACAGGGTGCCGATGTTCACCAGTTCCGCGAGTTCGCTCAGGCTGGTGAACCCGGCGATGATCGCGATGAGCACGCCGAGCAGGATGGTCGGCCGGTGCGGGGTGCGGAAGCGGGGGTGGACGACGGAGAAGAAGCGGGGCAGCAGGCCGTCGCGGCTCATCGCGAAGAACACGCGGGTCTGGCCGAGCAGCAGGATCATGCACACCGTGGTGAGGCCGATGACGGCGCCGAAGCTGATCGCGCCCGCGTACCAGGGGTGCCCGGTGGCCTTGAAGGCGTCGGCGAGCGGGGCGTCGACGGAGAGCTTGCTGTAGTGCTGCATGCCGGTGACGACGATGGACACCGC
Organism: Streptomyces sp. NPDC086787; assembly: GCF_044745865.1. Lineage (NCBI taxonomy): Bacteria > Bacillati > Actinomycetota > Actinomycetes > Kitasatosporales > Streptomycetaceae > Streptomyces > Streptomyces sp. NPDC086787. The sequence goes on from NZ_JBIVBC010000004.1 coordinate 359,127, forward strand.
CACGTACAGCGCGGTGCAGACGAACAGGGAGCCGAGGATGCCGCGTGGCATGTCGCGCTGCGGGTTCCTGGTCTCCTCCGCGGCGGTGGCCACGACGTCGAAGCCGATGAAGGCGAAGAACACCACGGAGGCGGCGGTGAAGATGCCCATCACGCCGAAGTTGGAGGGCGTGAAGCCGGACATCAGCTGCACGAGGGGCGCCTTCAGACTGCTCGCGGCGGGCGCGGGCGCCGACTCGGGGACGAACGGCTCGTAGTTGCTGCCCTTGACGAAGAAGGCGCCCGCTACGATCACGATGAGGACGACGGCCACCTTGATGGCGACGACCACCTCGGTGACCCGGGCGGACAGCTTCATGCCGATCACCAGGATGGCGGTGAGCACCAGGATGAGGGCGGCGGCCAGGATGTCGAAGCCGAAGCCGTGGGCTCCGTCCCGCCCGGAGAGGTAGCCGGGCAGGTGCCAGCCCCAGTTGTCGAGGAGTGAGCGCATGTAGCCGGACCAGCCGACGGCGACCACCGCCGTGCCGAGGGCGAACTCCAGGACCAGGTCCCAGCCGATGATCCAGGCGGGCAGTTCGCCGAGGGAGGCGTACGAGAAGGTGTAGGCGGATCCGGCCACCGGCACGGTGGAGGCGAACTCCGCGTAGCAGAGGGCGGCGAGCCCGCAGACCACGCCGGCCACGACGAAGGACAGGGAGACCGCGGGGCCCGCGTTCTCCTTGGCGACCTTGCCGGTCAGGACGAAGATGCCGGTGCCGATGATGACACCGACGCCGAAGACGGTCAGGTCCAGCGCGGACAGGGACTTCTTGAGCGCGTGCTCCGGCTCCTCGGTGTCGCGGATGGACTGTTCTACGTTCTTCGTCCGGAAGACGGTTCTGCTCACGAGGTACCTCCCACGCTTGTCGTCCTCGACCTGCCTCGACCCGGCTCGACCTGATCAAGAGGGGGCGTGGTACGTATGCCCCGCGCACACCGATTCACGCAAATGGGCCGGTTTCACCACCCTCGAAAGGGGTGAAACCGGCCCAAATGGGCGCGTTGTGGGACAGGCCTAGTCGCGTGCGGACTCGACCTCGGCGGTCTCGCGTTCGGCGGGACCGTCCAGCCTGGCGACCAGGCCGGTGACCTGCCGGGCGATGTCGGGGGCGGTCAGCCCGATCTCGGCCATCACCTCGGCGCGGGAGGCGTGGTCGAGGAAGCGCGGCGGGATGCCGAAGTCGCGCAGCGGGACGTCCACCCCGGCGTCCCTGAGGGCCTGGGCGACGGCCGAGCCGACGCCGCCGACCCGGGAGTTGTCCTCGACGGTGACGACGACGCGGTGCCGCTCGGCGAGCGGGGCCATGGCCTCGTCGACGGGCTTGACCCAGCGCGGGTCGACGACGGTGGTGGAGATGCCCTGCTTGTCGAGCAGCCCGGCGATCTCCAGGCACATCGGGGCGAGCGCGCCCACGGAGACCAGCAGCACGTCCGGGGTGTCGGTGCCCGGCTCGCGCAGCACGTCCATGCCGCCGACGCGACCCACTGCCGGTACGGCGGGACCGACGGCGCCCTTCGAGAAGCGGACCACGGTAGGCGCGTCCTCGACCTCGACGGCCTCGCGCAGCTGGGCGCGCACCTGGTCGGCGTCCCGGGGTGCGGCGAGCCGGAGCCCGGGGACCACCTGGAGGATCGACATGTCCCACATGCCGTTGTGGGAGGCGCCGTCGGTGCCGGTGACGCCGGCCCGGTCCAGGACGAACGTCACTCCGCACTTGTGCAGCGCCACGTCCATCAGCACCTGGTCGAAGGCGCGGTTCAGGAAGGTGGCGTACACGGCGAAGACGGGGTGCACCCCGCCGGTGGCGAGGCCGGCCGCGGAGACGGCGCCGTGCTGTTCGGCGATGCCGACGTCGTACACCCGGTCGGGGAAGGCCTTGGCGAACCGGTCGAGACCGACGGGCTGGAGCATCGCGGCGGTGATGGCGACGACGTCCTCCCGCTCGTGACCCAGCTTCACCATCTCGTCGCCGAAGACGGAGGTCCAGTCGGCGCCGGAACTGGCGATCGGCAGACCGGTGTCGGGGTGGATCCTGCCGACGGCGTGGAAGCGGTCGGCCTCGTCCTGGAGGGCGGGCTGGTAGCCGCGGCCCTTCTCGGTCAGGCAGTGCACGATCACCGGGCCGCCGAACCGCTTGGCGCGGGCGAGCGCCGACTCCAGCGCCTCGATGTCGTGACCGTCGATGGGGCCGACGTACTTGAGGCCCAGGTCCTCGAACATGCCCTGTGGGGCGATGAAGTCCTTGAGGCCCTTCTTCGCGCCGTGCAGGGTCTCGTAGAGCGGCCTGCCGAGGACCGGGGTGCGCTCCAGGACCTCCTTGGTGCGGGCCAGGAAGCGCTCGTAGCCGTCGCTGGTGCGCAGGGTCGCCAGGTGGTTGGCGAGGCCGCCGATGGTCGGCGCGTACGAGCGCTCGTTGTCGTTGACGACGATGACCAGGGGGCGGTCCTTGGCGTCGGCGATGTTGTTCAGCGCCTCCCAGGCCATGCCGCCGGTGAGGGCTCCGTCACCGATGACGGCGACCACATGGCTGTCCCTTTTGTGCAGTTGGTTGGCTTTCGCCAGACCGTCGGCCCAGCCGAGGACCGTCGAGGCGTGCGAGTTCTCGATGATGTCGTGCTCGGACTCGGCCTGGGAGGGGTAGCCGGACAGGCCGCCCTTCATCTTCAGCCGGGAGAAGTCCTGTCGCCCCGTGAGCAGCTTGTGCACATAGGACTGGTGGCCCGTGTCCCACAGCACCTTGTCCTTCGGGGACTCGAAGACGCGGTGCAGGGCGATGGTGAGCTCGACCACGCCCAGGTTGGGGCCGAGATGGCCGCCTGTCTTGGCGACGGCGTCGACCAGGAAGGTCCGGATCTCCTCTGCCAGCCGGTCCAGCTCCTCCGGGCTGAGCCGGTCCAGATCGCGCGGTCCCCTGATGCGGGTCAGCAGCGGCACCCGTGCCTCCTTGCAGTTGAGCTGATCGAGCAGTTGCCGGGCTTGTCGAGTCTAATGTTCCGCCTCGGCGGTCGGTGTCCGGGCTCTGCGTCGTACATCACTCGAACGGCGGTACCCATCGTGGTGGTTCCCGAACGCGGCTGTGCCCGGCGCCGCCGTTGGCGCCGGGCACAGGCTCAGGGGGCGTTGCCGCTACGCGCGGCCGGCCGCCTTCTGGCTCTTGCGGGAGACCGAGTCGATGACCACCGCGGCCAGCAGCACCGCGCCGGTGATCATGTACTGGATCGACTGGCTCATGTTCAGCAGGTCGAGACCGGTCTGGATGGACTGGATGACCAGCATGCCCAGCAGCGCCGACCAGACGCTGCCGCGCCCGCCGAACAGGCTGGTGCCGCCGATGACGGCGGCCGCGATGGCGAGCATCAGGGTGTTGCCGCCGCCCGAGCCGAGCGAGGCGGTGGCGGTCTGGCCGGCGAAGAACATGCCACCGACCGCGGCGAAGCCGCCGGAGATGGCGAACACCGTGATCCGGACCATGGGCACGCTGATACCGGCGCGGCGCGCGGCCTCGATGCTGCCGCCGACCGCGAAGACCTTGCGGCCGTAGGTCGTACGGCGCAGCACGAAGTCCACGACGACCAGCGCGGCCAGGAAGATCACCAGCGCGTTGGAGACACCCTCGGCGTTGTTCAGCACGGCCGCGGCGGCGAAGGACGCGACGGCGAGCAGACCGACGCGGAGCAGGATCTCGCTGGTGGGCCGGAAGGGCACACCGGCGGCGCGCCGACGGCGCTGCTCGCCGAAGTTGCCGACGAGCGAGAGCACCACACCGAGACCCGCCAGCAGGTAGGCGCCGATGATGGCCTGGTCCATGAAGTAGCTGCTCTGGCCGAGCAGGTGGGCCGGGCCGGTGGCGTCCGGGATGTTGATGCTGCCGCTGGCGCCCAGCAGCCAGAGCATCAGGCCGTTCCAGCCGAGGAAGCCGGCCAGCGTGACGACGAACGCGGGTACGCCGATCCTGGCGAAGAACCAGCCGTGCAGGGCGCCGATGCCGACGCCGGTGACGATCGTGAGGACGAGTGCGAGCCACTCGTTCATGCCGTGTTGCACGACGAAGACGGCGAACAGCGCGGACGACAGACCGCTGACCGAGCCGACGGAGAGGTCGATCTCACCGAGCAGCAGCACGAACACCAGGCCGATGGCGAGCATGCCGGTGGCGGCCATGAAGTAGCTGATGCTGGAGAGGTTTCCGGCGCTGAGGAAGCGGTCGTTCTTCAGCTCGAAGATGGTCCAGATGATGATCAGGCCGATGACGACCGGGAGCGAGCCCAGCTCACCGCCCTTGATCTTCCGCTTGAACTCGGTGATGTAGCCCTTGAAGCCCTCGTCGCGGACCAGCAGCCGGGGGTCGACGACCTCGACCGGCGCGGCCGTGGGGTCGTCGGCGGGGGCCACGGTGTCCTGGCTCTTCACCAGGGGGTCGGCGTTCTCGGCCTTCTCGACCTTGGACGTGTCAGTCACTTTGCCGCCTCCGTGGTGCGACGGTCCGCACGACGGGTCACGGCGTTGTCCGTGGCTCCCGTGATCGCGGCGATGATCTCTTCTTGGCTGGTGCTCTTCACCGGGAAGGAGCCGTTGTTCTTGCCCAGGCGCAGGACGGCGACGGTGTCCGCGACCGCCTTCACGTCCGCCATGTTGTGGCTGATGAGGATGACGCCCAGCTCGCGCTCGCGCAGCCGCTCGACCAGGTCGAGGACCTGCGCGGTCTGCTCGACGCCGAGGGCGGCGGTGGGCTCGTCGAGGATGACGACCTTGGGGTCGCCGATCAGGGCGCGCGCGATGGCGACGACCTGGCGCTGGCCGCCGGACAGGCTCGCGATCGGGATGCGCACGCTGGGGATGCGGATCGACAGCGTGCTCAGCAGCTCACGGGCCTGCTTCTCCATCTCGACCTCGTCGACGACGCCGCGGTGCAGCAGCTCGCGGCCGAGGAAGAGGTTGGCGACGACATCGAGGTTGTCGCACAGCGCGAGGTCCTGGTAGACGGTCGCGACGCCGAGTGACTGGGCGTCCTGCGGCTTGTTGATGCCGACCGGCCTGCCCTCCCACTCGATGACGCCCTCATCGATGGGGTGGACACCCGCGATCGTCTTGACCAGGGTGGACTTTCCTGCGCCGTTGTCGCCCACCAGGGCGACCACTTCTCCGGCGTGGACCTCCAGCTCGACGTCGGTGAGGGCCTGGACCGCACCGAATCGCTTGGAGACTCCGCGCAACGCCAGCACGGGCGTAGCGGACACGTGAACCATCTCCTTCGCCGCCTGACCGGCGGGGATGCCGCGCTTGGACAGTCAGGCGCGGAGGGACGTGCACAGGGCACGAGGTTTACAGGATGAACGTGCGCGAATCCGCGGCACTGGGCAGCGGTTCCGTCCGACGCCCGTCCCGGCAGCGGGGTAGGTAGGCCGGGGCGGGCGTCGGAGGGGCTTCGCGGGACCGCCGGGGCGGTCGGGTGCTCGTGCGGCTCGCACGAGCCTCGGCCAGGGAGGCCTGGGGACTACTGAAGACCGGCGGTCTTGCAGGCGCTCGCGTACTCGCCGGCGCAGATCTCCGCGACGGTGTACAGCTTGTCCTTGACGACCGTGTCCTTGATGTTGGCCTTGGTGACCGAGACCGGGGTCAGCAGCTGCGAGGGCACCTTGTCGCCGGAGCCGCTGGTCTGCTCCGAGGTGGCGAGGGACTTGATGTCCTTGCCCTGGAGCAGGTTGACCGCGAGCTGGGCGGCCGCGTCGGCCTCCGGCTTGAACGCCTTGTAGACCGTGCTGGACTGGGTGCCGGCGACGATGCGCTGGATACCGGCGAGCTCCGCGTCCTGGCCGGTCAGCGGGATGCCACTGATGCCCGCGCCCTTCAGCGTGGTGGCGATGCCGCCGGCCATGCCGTCGTTGGCGGAGTAGACGCCCGCGATCTTCTTGGCGCCGAGCTGGGTGATGGCCGTCTTCATCTTCGAGGCGGCGGTGACGTCGCTCCACTCGCCGGACTGCTCGTAGGCGATGTCGACCTTGCCGTCGAGGGCGGAGTGGGCGCCCTTCTTGAACAGCGCGGCGTTCGGGTCGGCGTCCAGACCGTTGATCATGACGACCTTGGACGACTTGGTGGCCTTGGCGCCGAGCGAGTCGAGCAGCGCCTGACCCTGGAGCTGGCCGACCTTCTCGTTGTCGAAGGAGACGTAGGCGGAGACCGGGCCCTGGGCGAGGCGGTCGTAGGCGACGACCTTGATGCCCTTCTTGACGGCGGCCTGGATGGACGACTTGATGGCGGCCGAGTCCTGGGCACTGACCACGAGGACCTTGACGCCCTTGGTGATCATGGTGCGGACCTGCTGGGCCTGCTTGTTCGCGTCACCGGCGGCGTTGGCGTACTCGACCTTGCAGTCCGAGCACAGCTCGCTGACCTTCGCCTCGAAGTACGGCTTGTCGAACTTCTCGTAGCGCGCGGTCACGCTGTCGGGAAGGAGCAGGCCGATGGACTTGCCACCGGAGCTCGACGAGTCGTTGTCCTTGTCGCCGGCCTTGCCACAGGCGGCCACGGAAAGGGCCATCGATACCGCGGCGGTGCCGATGACGACTCTGCGCATCGTTGCGTTCATTGGGGGTGCCTCCCTGACAGGGCCGCAACGCTGCGGCCGAGGTGGCTCGAAGTCAACTCGGCCGCAAGTTCGACGTCAAGAAGTAAATACTTAACGAGATGGCAACGGCGTCATTCGTTCTCTAAGTGAAGGCGGGTGCGACCCCGGCCAGACTACCGTCCAAAAGGGTCGAATCGCCCATCTCGCCGAGAGCGAGGGCGAGCGCGCCGAGCACCTCGGCGCGGCCGCCAAGTGCCCCTGGAAGAACGGTGAGTTGACGTGCCGCGCTCGGGATCGCGTAGCGGCTCACGGACTCCCTGATGGGCCCGAGGACCAGCTCCCCCGCCTCCGCGAGGTCGCCACCGAGCACCACCCTGCTGGGATTGAGCAGATTGCAGAGGTTCGCCACGCCGCTGCCGATGTGGCGGCCGACGTCGGCGATCACACGGCGACAGCCGGGATCTCCATCCCTGGCCAGGCGTACGACGCCCTCCATGGTCAGATCGGTGCCGTGGCTCGGCTGGAGCAGCGGGAGCACGTAGCGGGCCGCCGCGAAGGTCTCCAGACAGCCCCGGTTGCCGCAGCGGCAGACCGGGCCGGACTCGTCGAGGGTGATGTGGCCGATCTCGCCGGCCGTGCCGCCGGGGCCGCGGTAGATCTTCCCCTCGATCACCAGACCGGCACCGACACCGCTCGCGACCTTGATGTAAGCAAGATCACGAACTCCGCGGCCACTGCCCCAGACCATCTCGCCGAGGGCGCCGAGGTTCGCGTCGTTGTCCACGTGCACGGGTACGCCGAGCCGCCCCCGCAGCTCCTCGGCGGGGCGGGTGCCGATCCAGCCGGGCAGGATGGCGGAGGATCCCAGCGAGCCGGACTCCAGATCGATCGGACCGGGCACGCCGAGGCCCACTCCGGCGATCTTGGCGCGGTCCACGCCGGTGCTCTCGATCAGCCGGTTGACCAGCTGTTCCGCCCGGTCGAAGCCCTGTGCTGCGGAGGCGTCCACGTCCAGCGGCTCGGACTCCTCGGCGAGCACCTGATGAGCCAGGTTGCCGACGGCGACCCGTAGGTGCGCGTGCCCGAAATCGACCCCTATGACGATGCCCGCGTCCCCGCTCAGGGACACGCTGCGGGCCCGGCGGCCGCCCGCCGAGGTGGGCGTGACCTCGACGGTCCCGCCATCCTTCAGTTCTCGTACGATGTTGGAGACGGTTGCGGCCGACAGGCCGGTGCTCCTGGCGATCTCCGCCTGTGTGAGCGAACCGGCGAGCCTCACGGCGCGCACGACCCGCTCCAGGTTGGCTCGGTGCAGTGACGACTGCGACCCCGGAGTCTCCACGACGACCTCCTGCGCGCGCGGGACCGCTGCGATGAGGCCCCGTCTATGTCCAACTAGTGAACCCTAAGCTGAGCCGTTGGGGTCGCCTCCCGTCAAGAGGTTGAACGGTTTCCGGGGTCTTGCACACAGTGCGGGCTCTGCGCTATTTCAGCGTCGCCGAGGTCAGGCCCGCTTGGACCTGCCGCTGGAAGGACAGATAGACCACCAGCATCGGGACCATCGCGATGGTCACCCCGGCGAACAGAACGGGCAGGTCGGAGGCGTACCCCTGCTGTTGCTGAAGCTGGATGAGGCCCTGGGTGAGGACGTAACGCTCGGGGTCCGAGCCGCTCTGCGGCTGCATCAGCACCGTCGGCAGGATGAACTGATTCCACTGCCCCAGCGTGTTGAAGATCCCCACACTGATCAGTCCCGGCTTCGCCATCGGCAGCATCACCTGGAAGAAGGTCCGGGTGTGCGAGGCGCCGTCCAGGACCGCCGCCTCGAAGACCGCCGTGGGCAGGGTCCGGAAGAAGGCGTGCATGAAGAACACGGTGAACGGCATCGAGTAGGCGACGTAGACCAGGATCAGCCCCTGGTAGGTGTTCAGCATGTCCAGCCGCTTGACCATGAAGAACAGCGGGACCAGGGCCAGGAACACCGGGAACATCGCGCCGGCGACGAAGAAGTAGTAGAGGAGCCGGTTGCCCGGGAAACGGTAGCGGGCCAGCACGTACGCGGCCATCGAGCCGAAGAGCATGGTCAGCGGCACGCTGAAGACCAGCACGATGACCGTGTTCAGGAAGTAGTCGCCGATGCCCTTGTCCCAGGCCCGCCGGAAGACGTCGAAGGACCAGTCGTGCGGCCAGCCGAACGCGGAGCCGCCGATCTGGGCGTCGGTCTTGAAGGAGCCGATCACCAGCCACAGCAGCGGCAGCACGATCAGCAGCGCCCACAGGGCGAGGAAGCCGTGCGAGAACACGTTCAGGGCGATGCCCTCACCGCGCCGGGCGGCGGGCCGGGTGGGTTCCTTGCCGACGGTCCGCTCGTCGTACGCGGCCGTGGATTCCTTGAGAGGTGCGCTCATGTCGTCGTGTCTCCCGCTCAGTACTCGACGCGCTCGCGGCGGGTGGCGCGCAGCATGACCACGGACAGGATCAGGGTGAGCAGGAGCATGACCACGCCCATGGCGCAGGCGTAGCCGCTCTTTCCGAAGTACTGGAAGTTGCGCATCATCACCGTCGACATCACGTCGCTGTGGTGGTCGGGACCGCCTCCGTAGGCGCCCATGTTCTGGGTCATGGAGGAGACCAGTACGAACATGTCCATCGCGACGATGCCCAGATACACCCAGGCGGTCTGCACGGTGTCCCACAGCAGCGGCAGGGTGATGCGGAAGAAGGACTGGTTGCGGCCGGCGCCGTCGATGAGCGCGGCTTCGTATATGTCCTTCGGTATGGACTGCATGGCGGCCGAGAACAGCACCAGATAGAAACCGACGCCGTGCCAGACCACGGCCGCCATCAGCGCCCACAGCACCATGTCGGGCTCGTTCAGCCATTCGACCGGATTCGCTGCGTCGACCAGGCCGAGTTTGATCAGGAAACCGTTGAGAAGTCCACCGCCGTCACTCCGGTACACCGCGTTGAACAGCACCGCGACGATGGCCAGCGAAAGCACCTGCGGAAAGAAGTAGACGACCTTGTAGAACCGGGATCCGGCGACGCCCTGCACTCCGCCCGCCCGGCCGCGACCGCCCGCGTTCACCATGAAGGCGAAGAACAGGGCGAGCAGGATGGTGATCACCGGGATGAAGATCAGGAACAGGGCGTTGTGCCAGACGGCCTGGAGGAAGACGTCGTCCTTGAACAGCTGTATGTAGTTGTCCAGACCGACGAACTTGAAGGTCTGCGACTGTCCTTTCCAGTCGGTCAGCGAATAGCCGAACGTCTGGAGGTATGGCCAGATCACGAAGATCAGATAAAGCGCCACGGGGACGAGGAGAAATCCCGTGACGAATCTGTACTGCCCTTTGCGCATCGGCGTTTCCTGCCCCTGATGGGCCTGTCCCGGGCCGGCGGGACCGGCCCGGGACACGGCGTGCGGTCGGTCAGTCCCGGTGGTTCTTCTTGGCGGCCGGGTCCTTGGCCTGCTTGTCGACCGCGGCCTGGGCCCGCTTCAGCCACTCCTTCGGCTGAATGCGCTTGGCCATCAGCTCGTTCGACGCGTTCTGGATGGTCGCGTCCATCTCGCTGTACCACTCGGGGTACAGATAGCGGAAGGTGTTGTCACCGGCCGCCTTGGACGCCTCCACGGTGGACTGGGTGCCCGGGCGCAGCTTCACACCCGGGTCGACGCCGTCCTTGAGGATGGTGAGGGAGTTGGCCTCCTTGGCGAACGTCGTCGCCCACTCCTTGGAGAGCATGCGCCGCATGAACTCCTTTGCCCCGGCCAGGTTGCCCGCCTTCGCCGGGATGACGAAGGGCTCGCCGGATCCGGCCCGGATCGCCTCGTACGGCAGCTTGCTGCCGGACAGCAGCGGCATCGGCATGAACTTCATGTCGAAGTCGGCGGGCGTCTGCTTGAGCTGTTCGTTCTCCAGCCAGGAGCCGCAGGTGATGAAGGCGGCCTTGTACTGGTTCCAGCGGGTCTGCGACTCGGTGTGGGTCAGGCCGTTGGTGCCGGGCATCAGCAGGCCCTTCTCGACGATCTCGTAGATCGCCTCGATGCCCGCCTGTGCCGCGTCGGATCCCACGAACGCCCTGGGGTCGAGGTTGTCGATCGCCTTCATGGCGTCCAGACCGCCCTTCTTGGCGATCAGGTCCATGATGGCGACGTTGATGTAGTAGGGGAACTTGCCCTGGTGGGCGAGGCCGCCGATGCCCTGCTTCTTGGCCTCCTGGCAGACCGCGAGGAAGTCGTCCCAGGTCTTGGGCTCCGCCCAGCCCTTCTCCTTGAAGAGCTTGCCGGAGTACCACAGACCCCAGACGGTGTAGATGTAGTTGAGGGCGACGATCTTGCCCTCCTGCATACCGGCGTCCAGGGTGCCGGGAATGATCAGCTCGCGGACCTTCTTGCCCGGGTCGTCGACCGAGGGCGCGTCGAGCACCGAGGCGAGGTCGAGCAGCTGACCGTTCTTGTAGAGGACGTCGACCTTGATCTGCTGGGCCCCCGAGTCGTCCACGATGTCCGGCGGGTTGCCGGCGTTGAAGCGGGGCTGGAGCTTGCCGGTGATCTCCTGGGTGCCGGTGTGCGTGGAGGTGACACCGAGATCCTTCTGGAAGCTCGCCTCCCACGCCTTCGCGTAGTCGTCGCCGTACCCGCCCTTGAAGATCACGACGTCGAGCTTGCCGCCCTTCTCCACGCCGAAGGGGTTCGCCTTGGACGTCTTGCCCTTGCCCTGTCCGTCGCCGCTGTCGTCGCCCCCGCCGCCGCTGGCGCACGCGGACAGCAGACCCATCGCGGGTACGGAGACCAGGCCGAGTGCGACGGACCGCCTGATCAGATCGCGACGGCCCACACCGTCGGTGCCGTGGCTCCCCGCGGAAGTGGTGCCGTGGCTCTCTGCGGAAGTGGTGCCTTCGTTCGCTGCGGAAGTGGATCCCATGCTCAAAGTCCTCGCCTTCTCCAGGACTCAGGCGGTACACCGGACCCTCCCGGCACCGCTGTCGGGGTAGTGCTGGGGCGTGCAGGAAACGCCGACAGGTATAGTCCACTTCCGGCCGAAGGGGCAAGATCGGGCGCAAGGTTGGCCGTGGGTCTTTTCCGAGTTGAGACCTCGCGGAAATATGAGCCCGCCGCGCGCGCCACCCCGGCTGGTTCCGCCCCATTGACCCCTGAATGCCACGCCCAACACCCTTGACATCAAGGACCACTTGACTCCTACTGGTCTCTGCGCACGAACTTGACAACGTTGTCCGACGTACGCGCGGAGAGGACCCGTTTTGCAGCGGAGAACTCGGCACAGATGGGCTCCGGCGGCCGTTCTCACGGCCGCCTTCGTCATGGCGGTGGGCTCGCAGGGCGCCGTGGTCGCCCTGCCCGCCCAGACACCGGCAGCCGCCCGGGAGTTCGCATCCTCGTTCGAAGCCGGCGACCCGGCACCGGACTGGCTGAACACCGTCGACACCGGACCGGACGGAAGCAGGCGCGCCTCGGGAGTCGACGGCGGATACACCACCGGCATCCCCGGCAACGCGACCGACCATGTCACCGAGGTACGCGCGAGCGCCGAGAACAAGGGCGCGGGCGAGGTGAAGGAGAACCTCACCGACGGCGAGCCGGAGACCAAGTGGCTGGCGTTCGAGCCCACCGGCTGGGCCGAGTTCGACCTGGACAGACCGGTCAGGGTCGTGACGTACGCCCTCACCTCGGCCAACGACCACGCCGAGCGCGACCCGAGGGACTGGACCCTCCAGGGCTCCACGGACGGCAAGGACTGGAAGACCCTCGACACCCGGTCGGGCGAGTCCTTCTCCGAACGGCTGCGGACCGTGTCGTACGACCTCGCCGAACCGGCCGAGTACCAGCACTTCCGGCTCGACATCACGAGGAACAACGGCGCCCCGGACATCGTGCAGCTCGCCGACGTCCAGTTCTCCACGGGCGGCAGCGGCGGGCCGATCCCACAGGACATGCTGTCCCTGGTCGACCACGGCCCCGGCGGATCGCCGACGGCCAAGGCCCGCGTCGGCTTCACCGGCACCAGGGCCCTGCGGTACGCGGGACGACACACGGCGGCCGGGCGGGCGTACTCGTACAACAAGGTCTTCGACGTGCATGTGCGGGTCGGCCGCGAAACCCGGCTGTCGTACCGGATCTTCCCGGCCATGGCCGACGGCGACCGCGACTACGACGCCACGAACGTCTCCGTCGACCTGGCCTTCTCCGACGGCACCCACCTCAGCGACCTGGGCGCGACCGACCAGCACGGCTTCCCGCTGTCACCACGGGGACAGGGCGCGTCGAAGGCGCTGTACGTGAATCAGTGGAACGACGTGGCCGCGCGGATCGGCTCCGTGGCGGCGGGCAGGACCGTCGACCGGATCCTGCTCGCCTACGACTCCCCGTCCGGGCCCGCGAGGTTCCGCGGCTGGATCGACGACGTCGCGCTCAAGGCGGTGGCCCCGGAGAAGCCCAGGGCACATCTGTCCGACTACGCGCTGACCACCCGCGGCACCAACTCCAGCGGCGGTTTCTCGCGCGGCAACGACTTCCCGGCGACCGCCGTACCGCATGGCTTCAACTTCTGGACGCCGGTGACCAACGCGTCCTCCCTGAGCTGGCTGTACGAATACGCGCGCGCGAACAACGACGCCAACCTGCCCACGATCCAGGCGTTCAGTGTGAGCCACGAGCCCAGCCCCTGGATGGGCGACCGGCAGACCTTCCAGCTGATGCCGTCCGCCGCCGCCGGCACTCCGCCCACCGGCCGCACGGCACGGGCGCTGGCCTTCCGGCACGAGAGCGAGACCGCGCGCCCCTACTACTACGGCGTCCGCTTCGAGAACGGCCTCAAGGCCGAGATGACGCCGACCGACCACGCCGCCGCGCTGCGCTTCACCTACCCCGGCGACGACGCGAGCGTGGTCTTCGACAACGTCACCGAGCAGGCGGGGCTCACCCTCGACCGGGAGCACGGGATCGTCACCGGCTACTCCGACGTCAAGTCGGGGCTGTCGACGGGCGCGACCCGGCTCTTCGTCTACGGCACGTTCGACAAGCCGGTGACGGACGGCGCCTCCAGCGGCGTCAAGGGCCATCTGCGGTTCGACGCGGGCGCCGACCGCACCGTCACCCTGCGGCTGGCGACCTCGCTGATCGGCGTCGACCAGGCGAAGGACAACCTGCGCCAGGAGATCCCCGACGGCACCTCCTTCGACACCGTGCGGACGCGGGCCCAGCGGGCCTGGGACCGGCTGCTCGGCAAGGTCGAGGTCGAGGGCGCCACCCCGGACCAGCTGACCACGCTGTACTCCTCGCTGTACCGGCTGTACCTGTACCCCAACTCCGGCTTCGAGAAGGCCGACGGCAGGGAGCGGTACGCCTCGCCCTTCTCCCCCATGCCCGGTCCGGACACCCCGGAGCACACCGGTGCGAAGATCGTCGACGGCAGGGTATACGTCAACAACGGCTTCTGGGACACCTACCGCACGACATGGCCCGCCTACTCACTCCTGACACCCGGTCAAGCGGGTTCGATGGTCGACGGGTTCGTGCAGCAGTACAAGGACGGCGGCTGGACCTCGCGCTGGTCCTCCCCCGGTTACGCCGACCTGATGACCGGCACCTCCTCCGACGTCGCGTTCGCGGACGCGTATGTCAAGGGCGTCCGCTTCGACGCGAAGGCCGCGTACGAGGCGGCCCTGAAGAACGCCACCGTGGTGCCCCCGTCCTCGGGCGTGGGCCGCAAGGGCATGAGCACCTCGCCCTTCCTCGGCTACACCAGCACCGCCACGGACGAGGGTCTGTCCTGGGCGATGGAGGGCTACGTCAACGACTACGGCATCGCGAAGATGGGCGAGGCCCTCCACCGGAAGACCGGCGAGCGGCACTACCAGGAAGAGTCCGCGTACTTCCTCAACCGCGCCCGGAACTACGTCGACCTGTTCGACACCCGCGCGGGCTTCTTCCAGGGCCGGGACCCGAAGGGCAACTGGCGTGTCGGGTCGGCGGGTTACGACCCCCGGGTGTGGGGCTACGACTACACGGAGACCAACGGCTGGGGGTATGCCTTCAGCGTCCCGCAGGACAGCCGCGGTCTCGCCAACCTCTACGGCGGCCGCGGCGGACTGGGCGACAAGCTCGACCGGTACTTCAGCACCCCGGAGACCGCCTCCCCCGAATTCGTCGGCTCCTACGGCGGCGTCATCCACGAGATGACCGAGGCGCGGGACGTGCGGATGGGCATGTACGGCCACTCCAACCAGGTCGCGCACCACGCGATCTACATGTACGACGCGGCCGGCGAGCCCTGGAAGGCGCAGCGCAACGTCCGCGAGGCGCTCTCCCGCCTCTACACGGGCAGCGGGATCGGGCAGGGCTACCACGGCGACGAGGACAACGGCGAGCAGTCGGCCTGGTACCTCTTCTCGGCCCTCGGCTTCTACCCGCTGGTCATGGGCAGCGGCGAATACGCCATCGGCTCCCCGCTGTTCAGGAAGGCGACCGTCCACCTGGAGAACGGCCGGGACCTGGTGATCAAGGCACCGAAGAACAGCGCGAAGAACGTGTACGTGCAGAGCCTGACGGTCAACGGCCGTGCCTGGACGTCGACTTCGCTTCCGCACGCACTGCTGGCCAAGGGCGGGGTGCTGGAGTTCCGGATGGGCGCCACGCCCTCGAAGTGGGGCACCGGACGGAACGCGGCCCCGGTCTCCGTCACCCGGGACGACCAGGTGCCGACGCCACGTGCGGACGTGCTGCGGGGCGCCGGTGCCCTGTTCGACGACACCTCGGCGACGGACGCCGCGGTGACCTCCGTGGACCTGCCGGTGAGCGGAGCCACCAGGGCGGTCCAGTACACGCTGACCTCGTCCGCGGACCATGCCACGGCTCCGGCGGGCTGGACTCTCCAGGGGTCCGCGGACGGCGAGGCCTGGCGGACCCTGGACCACCGCTCCGGCGAACCGTTCAGGTGGGACCGCCAGACCCGGGCGTTCACCGTCGCCGCACCGGGTTCGTACCGGAAGTACCGGCTGGTCCTCGACAGTGAGTCGACGCTGGCGGAGGTGGAGCTGCTCGCCTGACCCGGCACGAAGCGGCACGAAAGGGTCGCACACAGGTAGCACGGAGGGTCGCGCGCACCCGCGCCGACACGCCCCCGGCTCACTCTGTTGAGCGACCCGAAGTCGCTTGACATCGTTGTCGGTTGGCGCGGTAAAGTCATGGCAGATCACTCGACAACGTTGTCGGTGCCCGAAGTCGGCACAAGCACGCTTCCCGAGTCTCTCGGCTCCGCCGAGCGGGGAAGCACCCTCCGGGCGGGCCCGAACCCCCCTCATCCGCCCGGCTCGCGGACCCGGTGCGCACATCGCCACCGGGTCCGCCCAGAGCCGCTCACGGCGGCTCGCGGCTGCTCACGAAGAATCCAAAATCTGCCCAGGCCATAGCCACCGCGAGCCGCCGATGCTACAAATGTCGCTATGGCGGACAGATTCGTCCGGTTTCGACGCTTCTCATTGCGTTCAGTCACCGGCAGAAGCCCGCGCAGCGTTGCCGGACAGGTTTTCGTGCTCCAGGTCGCGTTGGTGGTACTGCTCGTCCTCGGCGCGGTCATCGCCCTCGTTCTGCAGTCGGAGCGTGACACCAGCGAAGAGGCCAAGCGGCGGTCCGTCGCTGTCGCGCAGACCTTCGCGCACTCGCCCGGTGTCCTCGCGGCACTGAAGACCTCTGATCCGTCGAAGGTGCTCCAACCCCTCACCGAGGCCGGACGCAGGGCCGCCGGTGTCGACTTCATCGTGGTCATGGACACCAAGGGCATCCGCTACACCCACCCCATGCCGAGCAAGATCGGCCAGCGGTTCGTCGGCCGGATCGAACCCTCCCTGGCCGGAAAGGTCTACACCGAGAGCGTCCACGGCCCGCTCGGGCACGAGGTGCAGGCCACCGTGCCCATCGACGATTCCCACGGCAGGGTGAAGGCCCTGGTGTCCGCGGGCCTGAAGGTCAAGAACGTGACCAGCGAGGTGAACCGGCAGCTGCCGATCATCATGGGCTCCGGCGCCGGTGCGCTCGTGGTGGCGACCGGCGGCACCGCCATGGTGGGACGGCGGCTGCGGCGCCAGACGCACAGCCTCGCCCCGGACGAGATGTCCCGTATGTATGAACATCACGACACGGTGCTGCACTCGGTGCGCGAAGGGGTGCTGATCGTCGGCGAGGACGGCAGGCTGCTGCTCGTCAACGACGAGGCGCGCCGGCTGCTGGAACTGCCGCCCGACGCGGAGGGCTCCCCCGTCTGGGAGCTGTCGGGCCTGGCCGCCGAGATGGTGGCCCTGCTGACTTCCGGGCGTGAGGCCACGGACGAGGTGCACCTGGCCGGCGAGCGCCTGCTGGCGGTCAACCAGCGTCCGACCAACCCCGGCAGTGACTGCGGGACGACGGTGGTGACCCTGCGCGACTCCACCGAGCTCCAGGCGGTGTCCGGGCGCGCGGAGCTCGCGCGGGAGCGGCTGAAGCTGCTGTACGACGCCGGGCTGGGGATCGGTACCACCCTGGACGTGGTGCGTACGGCCGACGAGCTGGCGCAGGTCGCGGTACCGAGGTTCGCGGACTTCGTGACCGTGGACCTGGCCGATTCGGTGCTCCAGGGAGAGGAGCCGACCCCCACGGCCACCGGGATCCGGCGGGTGGCGGTGTGCGGGATCCGCGACGACGCCCCGCTGTACCCCAAGGACCAGCTGATCGACTTCCTGCCGTTCACCCCCATGGCCCGCAGCTATGACAGCGGGCGTTCCGAACTGGTCGCGGACCTGGCGGAGGCGGAGGACTGGCAGATGCAGGACCCGCCGCGGGCGCAGGAGATAGTCGCGTTCGGAATCCACTCCCTCATCTCGGCGCCCATCAAGGCGCGGGGTGTGGTGCTGGGGATGGCGCACTTCTGGCGGGCCAAGCGGCCCGAGCCGTTCGACGAGGAGGAGCTGTCGCTCGCCGAGGAACTGGTCGCACGGGCCGCGGTCAGCATCGACAACGCCCGGCGGTACACGCGCGAGCACGCCGTCGCCGTCACGCTCCAGCGCAGCCTGCTGCCCCGGGCCCTGCCCGAGCACACCGCGCTGGACGTCGCCTACCGCTACCTGCCCGCCCACTCCGGCGTCAGCGGCGACTGGTTCGACGTCATCCCGCTGCCCGGCAGCCGGGTCGCCCTCGCCGTCGGCGACGTCGTCGGCCACGGCCTGCACGCCGCCGCCACCATGGGCCGGCTGCGCACCGCCGTACACAACTTCGCCACCCTCGACCTTCCCCCCGACGAGCTCCTCGTCCACCTCGACGACCTCGTCGCCCGCATCGACCAGGGCGAGACCACCGCCGACTCCAGCCCGGAGATCATCGGCGCCACCTGCCTCTACGCCGTCTACGACCCGATCAACCAGACGTGCACCGTCGCCCGCGCCGGGCACCCCGCTCCCGCGCTCGTCCACCCCGACGGCACCACCACCTACCCGGACATCCCCACCGGTCCGCCCCTGGGTCTCGGCGGCCTGCCCTTCCAGACCACCACCCTCCACCTCACTCCGGGCACCCAGCTCGTCCTCTACACCGACGGTCTCATCGAGGACCGCAACCGCGACCTCGACGACAGCATGGAACTCCTCCGGCAGGCCCTCCACGGCCACCCCCACCGGACCCCCGAGGACACCTGCCAGGCCGTCCTCGACCAGCTCCTGCCCACCCGCCCCAAGGACGACGTCGCCCTCCTCATCGCCCGCACCCACGCGCTGGCGCCCGACCACATCGCGGAGTGGGACATCCCCTGCGACCCCGCCGCCGTGTCGCGTATGCGCAGCGACGTCACCCGCCGGCTCAACGAGTGGGGTCTGCCCCACCTCGCCTTCTCCACCGAGCTGGTCCTCACCGAACTCGTGACGAACGCGATCCGCTACGGCACGCCGCCCATCCATGTGCGCCTCATCCTGGACCGCACCCTCACCTGCGAAGTCACCGACGGCAGCTGTACGTCACCGCATCTGCGCTATGCCGCCACCACCGACGAAGGTGGCCGCGGCCTCTTCCTCGTCTCCCAGATGACCGAGCGCTGGGGCACCCGCTACACCCCCCAGGGCAAGACCATCTGGGCCGAACAGACGCTGGCGGACACCGCGGACGCGCTCTGTGAACTGCCGTCGGACGTCCTGGAGGACCTGGCGGACCTCGACGACCTGGACGATCTGGACGGACTGGACGCCCTGGCGTGAACGGGGAACCCCGCCGGGGATCGGGAACGGCGAAGGGCCGCACCCCCGTTGCCGGGGATGCGGCCCTGAACGGCTGAGCCGTACCGCTTACTTCACCGCTTGCCGCGCTGTGTACCGCACTGCCTAGTTGCGGATCAGGTTGCGCAGCACGTACTGCATGATGCCGCCGTTGCGGTAGTAGTCGGCCTCACCGGGGGTGTCGATGCGGACGACCGCGTCGAACTCGACACCGGAGTCGGTGGTGACCTTCACCGTGCGCGGCGTGGTGCCGTTGTTCAGCTCCTCGACGCCGGTGAAGGAGAAGGTCTCCTCGCCGGTCAGGCCGAGGGTCTCGGCGGTCTGGCCCTCCGGGAACTGGAGCGGGAGCACGCCCATGCCGATGAGGTTCGAGCGGTGGATGCGCTCGTACGACTCGGCGATGACGGCCTTCACGCCGAGCAGCGCGGTGCCCTTGGCGGCCCAGTCGCGGGACGAGCCGGAGCCGTACTCCTTGCCGGCCAGGACGACCAGCGGGATGCCCTGCTCGATGTAGTTGCGCGAGGCGTCGTAGATGAACGACACCGGCGCCCCTCCTTCACCTTCGGCGGACTGGGTGAAGTCGCGGGTGTAGCCGCCCTCGGTGCCCGGCGCGATCTGGTTGCGCAGGCGGATGTTGGCGAACGTGCCGCGGATCATGACCTCGTGGTTGCCTCGGCGGGAGCCGTAGGAGTTGAAGTCACGACGCTCCACACCGTGCTCGGTGAGGTACTTGCCGGCCGGGGTGTCGGCCTTGATGGCGCCGGCCGGGGAGATGTGGTCGGTGGTGACCGAGTCGCCCAGCTTGGCGAGGACGCGGGCACCGGCGATGTCGGTGACCGGGGCCGGCTCCATCTGCATGCCCTCGAAGTACGGGGGCTTGCGGACGTAGGTGGACTCGGTGTCCCACTCGAAGGTGTTGCCGGTCGGGATCGGCAGCGACTGCCACTGGGCGTCACCGG
Organism: Streptomyces sp. NPDC086787; assembly: GCF_044745865.1. Lineage (NCBI taxonomy): Bacteria > Bacillati > Actinomycetota > Actinomycetes > Kitasatosporales > Streptomycetaceae > Streptomyces > Streptomyces sp. NPDC086787. Next base: position 378,948 of record NZ_JBIVBC010000004.1, read on the forward strand.
CGAACACGTCCTGGTAGGACTTGTTGAACATGTCCTCGCCGATGGCGTTGGCCACGACGTCGTTGACCTCGGCCTCGGTCGGCCAGATGTCGGCCAGGTAGACCGGCTTGCCGTCCTGGTCGGTGCCCAGGGCGTCCTTGGTGACGTCCACCTTCATGGAGCCCGCGAGGGCGTACGCGACGACCAGCGGCGGGGAGGCCAGGTAGTTCATCTTGACGTCGGGGTTGATACGGCCCTCGAAGTTCCGGTTTCCGGAGAGGACCGAGGTGACCGCGAGGTCGTGCTCGTTGACGGCCTTGGAGACCTCCTCCGGCAGCGGGCCGGAGTTGCCGATGCAGGTGGTGCAGCCGTAGCCGACGAGGTTGAAGCCGACCTTGTCGAGGTACGGGGTCAGACCGGCCTTGTCGAAGTAGTCCGTGACGACCTTCGAACCCGGGGCGAGGGTGGTCTTGACCCACGGCTTGCGGGTCAGGCCCTTCTCGACCGCCTTCTTGGCCACCAGGGCGGCGGCGACCATGACGTACGGGTTCGAGGTGTTGGTGCAGGAGGTGATGGCCGCGACGGTGACCGCGCCGTGGTCGATCTCGTAGGTCGAGCCGTCGGGGGCGGTGACGACGACCGGGTTGGACGGGACGCCGTTGGCGGTGGCCGGGGCGTCGGAGGCCGGGAAGGACTCCTTGCCCGCCTCGTCGGCGGTGTCGACGTAGTTGCGGACGTCGGTCTTGAACTGCTCGGCGGCGTTCGCGAGGACGATGCGGTCCTGCGGGCGCTTCGGGCCGGCGATCGACGGGACGACCGTGGAGAGGTCCAGCTCCAGCTTCTCGGAGAAGTCCGGCTCGGCGGCCGGGTCCAGCCAGAGGCCCTGCTCCTTGGCGTACGCCTCGACCAGCGCGACCTGCTGCTGCGAGCGGCCGGTCAGGCGCAGGTAGTTCAGGGTCTCGCCGTCGATCGGGAAGATCGCGGCGGTGGAACCGAACTCCGGCGACATGTTGCCGATGGTGGCGCGGTTGGCGAGGGAGGTGGCGGCCACGCCCTCGCCGTAGAACTCGACGAACTTGCCGACGACACCGTGCTTGCGGAGCATCTCGGTGATGGTGAGCACGAGGTCGGTGGCGGTGGTGCCGGGCTTGAGCTCACCGGTGAGCTTGAAGCCGACGACGCGCGGGATGAGCATGGAGACCGGCTGGCCGAGCATCGCGGCCTCGGCCTCGATGCCGCCGACGCCCCAGCCGAGGACGCCGAGGCCGTTGACCATGGTGGTGTGCGAGTCGGTGCCGACGAGGGTGTCGGGGTAGGCCTGCCCGTTGCGGACCATGACCGTGCGCGCCAGGTGCTCGATGTTCACCTGGTGGACGATGCCGGTGCCCGGGGGGACGACCTTGAAGTCGTCGAAGGCGGTCTGGCCCCAGCGCAGGAACTGGTAGCGCTCCTTGTTGCGGCCGTACTCCAGCTCGACGTTCTGGCCGAAGGCTTCCTTCGTGCCGAACTTGTCGGCGATGACGGAGTGGTCGATGACCAGCTCGGCCGGGGAGAGCGGGTTGACCTTGGCCGGGTCGCCGCCGAGTTCCTTCACGGCCTCACGCATGGTCGCGAGGTCCACGACGCAGGGGACGCCGGTGAAGTCCTGCATGATCACGCGGGCCGGCGTGAACTGGATCTCCTGCGAGGGCTGGGCCTGGGAGTCCCAGGTGCCGAGGGCGCGGATGTGGTCGGCGGTGATGTTCGCGCCGTCCTCCGTGCGGAGCAGGTTCTCCAGCAGGACCTTGAGGCTGTACGGCAGCCGGGCCGAGCCCTCCACCTTGTCCAGCCGGAAGATCTCGTACGACTCGTCGCCCACCTGCAGCGTGCTGCGGGCGTCGAAGCTGTTCGCCGACACGACAGTCTCCTTCATTGATGTGCGCGTACCACCGCATCCTGCCGCCACGCTGTACTGGCCGATCCGCTAAGGTAAGGCTAAGTTAGGTAAGCCTTACCGCCACTCTGACGATGCGTGCGGCTGCGGTGCGCCTCGGCAGATATCTCGATGTCGAGATAACTCTAGTACACCGGGGCCGGATGGTCATGCCCGGACCCACCCCGGCGTCCACCCCGGATGTCACCTGCGACGACACGCCCCTTCACCCGAACAGCCCCCCGCAGCGAGCGCCATCTCATATCTGAGATAGCCTCGACCTCATGGCAGACGATTACCTCGTACGCATCGGCAAGCTCATCCGTGACGCCCGCCAGCACCGCGGCTGGACACAGGCACAGCTCGCGGAAGCGCTCGGCACCAGCCAGAGCGCCGTGAACCGTATCGAGCGCGGCAACCAAAACATCAGCCTTGAGATGATCGCCCGAATCGGTGAAGCGCTGGACAGTGAGATCGTCTCGTTGGGCTACGCGGGCCCGATGCATCTGCGCGTGGTCGGCGGGCGCCGGCTGTCCGGCGCCATCGACGTGAAGACGAGCAAGAACGCGTGTGTCGCCCTCCTGTGCGCCTCCCTCCTCAACAAGGGACGCACGGTGCTGCGCAGGGTCGCGAGGATCGAGGAGGTCTACCGTCTGCTGGAGGTCCTGAACTCGATCGGCGTACGGACCCGGTGGATCAACGACGGGACCGACCTGGAGCTCGTGCCGCCGGCCCAGTTCGACATGGACGCCATCGACGCCGAGGCCGCCGTACGCACGCGCTCCATCATCATGTTCCTCGGCCCGCTGCTGCACCGCATGGACCACTTCAAGCTGCCGTACGCCGGCGGCTGCGACCTCGGCACCCGGACCATCGAGCCGCACATGATCGCGCTGCGCCGCTTCGGGCTCGACATCGCCGCCACCGAGGGCCAGTACCACGCCCAGGTGGACCGGTCCGTCAGCCCCGACCGCCCCATCGTACTGACCGAGCGCGGCGACACCGTGACCGAGAACGCGCTGCTGGCCGCCGCCCGGCACGACGGCGTCACCGTCATCCGCAACGCCTCCTCCAACTACATGGTCCAGGACCTGTGCTTCTTCCTGGAGGCGCTGGGTGTCAGGGTCGAGGGCATCGGCACCACGACCCTCACCGTGCACGGCGTGCCGGACATCGACACGGACGTCGACTACTTCCCCTCCGAGGACCCGGTCGAGGCGATGAGCCTGGTCGCCGCCGCCGTGGTGACCGAGTCGGAGCTGACGGTGCGCCGGGTTCCCATCGAGTTCCTGGAGATCGAGCTGGCGGTCCTGGAGGAGATGGGCCTCGACCACGACCGCACCCCCGAGTACGTCGCCGACAACGGCCGCACCCGGCTGGTCGACCTGACCGTGCGCCCCTCCAAGCTGGAGGCGCCGATCGACAAGATCCACCCGATGCCGTTCCCCGGCCTCAACATCGACAACGTCCCGTTCTTCGCGGCCATCGCCGCGGCGGCGCAGGGCAAGACGCTGATCCACGACTGGGTCTACGACAACCGGGCCATCTACCTGACCGACCTCAACCGCCTGGGCGGCCGCCTCCAGCTCCTCGACCCCCACCGCGTGCTGGTCGAGGGCCCCACCCGCTGGCGCGCCGCCGAGATGATGTGCCCGCCCGCCCTGCGCCCCGCCGTGGTCGTCCTCCTCGCGATGATGGCGGCCGAGGGCACGTCGGTGCTGCGCAACGTGTACGTCATCAACCGGGGTTACGAGGAGCTCGCCGAGCGGCTCAACTCGGTGGGGGCGCAGATCGAGACGTTCCGAGATATCTGACCGGCTCCAGCAGGTCCAGCGCTTCCGTCCAGCGGAAGCGCTGGACGCCTCCCCCGGCCTTCGGCTCGTGCGGTTCGTACGAGCCGACCAGGACGCCCATCCCGGTCAGCCGTGCCAGGCTCTGCCGGTAGACAGGGTGGGCGGCCTGGGCGGCGTTGAGGTACGGCAGGACGGCGGTGGGGACACCCATGCCGTAGGCCTCGCACAGGATGCCCAGCGCGAGGGTGTCGGAGATCCCGGCGGCCCATTTGTTGACCGTGTTGAACGTGGCCGGGGCCACGGCGATCGCGTCCGCGGGAGGAAGCGGCCGGGCCTCGCCGGGGCGGCGCCAGGCGGACCGGATCGGATGGCCGGTCCGCGCCTCGATCACTTCCGTGTCGAGGAAGCCCAGTCCCTGCGGGGTGGCGACGACTCCCACCTCCCAGTGCCGTTGCTGCGCGGCGGTGATCAGTGTGCCGACCTCGCCGGCGATCCCGCTCGCGCAGACGACGACGTACAGAAAGGGTTTCTTGTCCGGGGCAGTCGGCTCGGTCACGCGGGAACTCCCCATCGGCTGCTGAAGCGGTGCGGTTCGGGCAGCGTACGGCGACGGCCGCGTCGGCCGCCAAGGGAGCCTCGGGCACCGGGCGGCGGTGCAGGCGGCCGGTCAGCCCCTCTTCAACGTCACGTCCCGCCGACGTTCGGCGTGGAAGTGCGGCAGTGGCAGGCCGCCCAGGGGACGCAGTTCCATGACGGCGGCCTCGATGTGGGCCCTGCCGGGGCGGAGCGGGTTGGGGGTGACCTTGCCGGAGTTCCTCCAGGCGTGTTCGGCGCCGTCGCACACGGCCGCGGTGCCGCCGATGGCGTGCTGGACCGACCGGGCCCTCTGACCGGCGGAGGAGCTGATGAACACCGGTCCCCGGCCGCCGGTGCAGCGGTAGGTGCCGGACAGGGTGATCGTGCCGTCGGAGGCGATGCGGCCGGTCGGGTCCACCGTCACGGTCTCGCCGGAGCCTGCGGAGGCGGCGGCGGCGGAGGTGAGAAGCAGTACGAGGGCGCCGACGGTCGCGGCGAGGGCGGGGCGCGGGGGCACGGGCATGGCTACCCTTCGGGTCGTGCGGGCGGGGACTCCACTCGTACCGGGCGGGCGCGGCGCGAGGTGTGACCTTCACTCGGTCGGTGGCGCGTCACCGCGGTCGTGGAACGGTCCGGGAATTGTCCATGTGTTGTCACGTTGCGCCGCAGCCCGTTCCGAGCCGTTCACGAGTGGGGCATGGTCTACTCGTGCCGGGCGGTGAACTGGCCGTCGGCACCCGTCACACCCGACGCGGAGGTGCGCCATGTGTTCTCACCAGACCCCAGCCCACGACAGCGGCGCCCCGCACATCGTCGCCGCCCACCCCGAGCAGGGGTGGACCCTGCGGTGCGACGGGGGGATCGTCTTCGACGACACGGGCGAACTGCACGCCGACGGAAGCGTGGTGCCTCCGCACCGGGCACCGGCGAACCACCCGTTGACGGCCGCCGCCTGACCGTCCACGAACCCGGCCCTGCCGTCGGACACCCCCTAGGGCAGCACCGCGAAGCCGTCCAGTTCGATCAGTGCCTCCGCGTCCCACAGGCGGACGATCTCCACGACCGCCATCGCCGGGTAGTCCCGGCCCGCCAACCGGCGCCAGATGGCGCCGATTTCGCGGGCGTGGGCGCGGTAGGCGGCGACGTCGGTGGCGTAGACGGTGACGCGTGCGAGGTCGGCGGGGGTGCCGCCGGCGGTGGTCAGGGCGGTCAGCAGGCCGGTCAGGGCCTTCTCGAACTGCTCGGGGAAGGTGTCGCCGGTGATCTTGCCGTCGGTGTCCAGGGCGGTCTGGCCCGCGAGGAAGACCAGGCGGCTGCCGGTGGCGACCACGGCGTGCGAGAACCCCTGGGGCGGGGAGAGTTCGGGCGGGTTGATGCGTTCAGCCGTCATGGTGCCTCCCCGGCGGTCTGCGGCGCGGTGCGCGCGGCGGCGTACAACTCCTTGGCGATGATGCCACGCTGGACCTCGCTGGCGCCTTCGTAGATGCGCGGAGCGCGCACCTCGCGGTACAGGTGCTCCAGTGGGTGGCCCAGTCGCAGGGCCTGGGCGCCGTGCAGTTGGACGGCCGCGTCGACGACGTACTGGGCGGTCTCGGTGGCCAGCAGCTTCGCCATGGCGGCCCGCTTGGGGACGTCGGGGGCGGCATCGTCGTAGGCGGTCGCCGCCGCGTAGACCATCAGACGGGCGGACTCGGTGCGCAGGGCCATCTCCGCGACCGTGTGGGCGACCGTCTGAAGGTCCATCAGCTTGCCGCCGAACGCGTCGCGACGGGCGGTGTGGTCGAGGGTCGCGTCGAGCGCGGCCTGTGCCATGCCGACCGCGAACGCGCCGACGCTGGGGCGGAACAGGTTGAGGGTGCCCATCGCGACCCGGAACCCCCGGTCGGCCTCGCCGAGCACATCGTCCGCGGTGACGGGTACGGCCTCGAAGTCGAGGCTGCCGATGGGGTGCGGGGAGAGCATCTCCAGTGCGTTGCCGGTCAGGCCGGGACGGTCGGCGGGGACGAGGAACGCGGTCACGCCGCGGGCGCCCGCGCCTTGGGTGGTGCGGGCGAAGACCGTGTAGAAGTCGGCCTCGGGGGCGTTGGAGATCCAGCACTTGCGTCCGGACAACCGCCAGCGCCCGGAGCTCTCCGGCTCCGCCCTGAGTTCCAGTGCCGCCGCGTCCGAGCCCGCGCCCGGCTCGCTCAGCGCGAACGCCGCCACGGCGTCGCCGTCGGCCACCCGGGGCAGCCAGCGTTCCCGCTGGGCCGGGGTGCCGTGGGCGTGCACCGGGTGGGCGCCGAGGCCCTGGAGAGCGAGCGCGGTCTCGGCCTCCGTACAGGCCTGTGCCAGGGATTCACGCATCAGGCACAGGTCGAGGGCGCCGGAGGTGAACAGTCTGGACAGCAGGCCCAGGCGGCCCAGCTCGGCGAGGAGCGGCCGGTTGACGTGTCCCGGCTCGCCCTTCTCCACCAGCGGGCGCAGCCGCTGTGCGGCCAGGGTGCGCAGCTCGGCACACCAGGCGGTCTGTTCGGGTCCGAGCGAGAATGCGGGCACGGGCCGGTCCTCCCTCCACTGTGGGCCGCCACCGGCCCACACTCGACGGTATCGCGGACTGTTGACTGCCGTCACCAACACGATACGCTCCTTGCGCGACCCCACCCGCGAGCCCACCAGGCAAGGGGGCGAACCGTCATGTACGACTCGGCGCACGTCGACACCTTCGCGCGCGACCATCTGCCGCCGGCCGACCAGTGGCCGGAACTCCGCTTCGACCTGCCGGAGCTGCACTACCCCGAGCGGCTCAACTGCGCCGCGGAACTTCTGGACCACGCCGACCCGGCGCGGCCGGTGTTCCACACGCCCACCGATGCCTCCTGGACCTACGGCGAGCTGCGTGCCCGCGTCGACCGGATCGCGCACGTCCTCACCGGCGACCTCGGGGTGGTCCCCGGCAACCGCGTCCTGCTGCGCGGCCCCACCACGCCCTGGCTCGCGGCCTGCTGGCTGGCCGTACTGAAGGCGGGCGCTGTGGCCGTCACCGTACTGGCCCAGCAGCGCCCGCACGAGCTGGCCACGATCTGCTCGATAGCCCGGGTGGAGCACGCGCTGTGCGACGTCAGGTCCGTCGACGACCTCGCCAAGGCCGAGATACCCGGGCTGCGTATCGCCACCTACGGCGGTGACGCCCCCGACGACCTGCTGCGCAGGCCCGCGCCCGGCACCCCGTACGCCGCCGTGCCGACCGCGGCCGACGACGTGGCACTGATCGCCTTCACCTCCGGCACCACCGGCCGCCCGAAAGGGTGCATGCACTTCCACCGGGACGTGCTCGCCATAGCCGACACCTTCTCCGGGCATGTGCTCGCACCGCGCGCGGACGACGTGTTCGCGGGCAGTCCCCCACTCGGTTTCACCTTCGGGCTCGGCGGACTGGTGGTGTTCCCGATGCGCGCCGGAGCGAGCGCCCTGCTGCTCGAACAGGCCGGCCCCCGGCAGCTGCTGCCCGCGATCGCCGAGCACCGGGTCTCCGTGCTGTTCACCGCGCCCACCGCCTACCGCGCGATGCTCGACGACCTGGACCGGCACGACGTCTCGTCGCTACGGCGCTGTGTGTCCGCGGGCGAGAACCTGTCCGCCGCCACCTGGCGGGGCTGGCACGAGCGCACCGGGCTGCGGATCATCAACGGCATAGGCGCCACCGAACTGCTGCACATCTTCATCTCCGCCGCCGACGAGCGGATCCGGCCCGGGACGACGGGGGTCCCGGTGCCCGGCTGGCAGGCGCGCGTGCAGGACGCGCACGGGGAGCCGCTGCCGGACGGCGAGCCCGGGCTGCTCGCCGTGCGCGGGCCGGTCGGCTGCCGGTACCTCGCCGATCCCCGGCAGCGGCAGTACGTACGCGGCGGCTGGAACGTCACCGGCGACACGTACGTCCGGGAGAGCGACGGCTACTTCCGGTACGTCGCCCGGGCGGACGACATGATCATCTCGGCCGGGTACAACATAGCCGGACCTGAGGTGGAGGACGCGCTGCTGCGCCACCCCGACGTGGTCGAGGCGGCCGTGATCGGGCGGCCCGACGAGGACCGCGGTCAGGTGGTCGTGGCATACGCCGTGCTGAAGGAGGGTGCCGAACGGGACGCGGACGAGCTGCGCGGCTTCGTGAAGTCCGAGCTGGCGCCCTACAAGGCACCGCGCGAGATCGTCTTCCTCGACGCGCTGCCGCGCACGGCGACCGGCAAACTCCAGCGCTTCCGGCTGCGCACCGGCGAGGACCAGCAGTGATTCCGAAGACCTAAGATGATCAACGTGTCCGAGCAGCACGCACCACGGTCCCTCATCGTCACGCTCTACGGCGCGTACGGCCGCTTCGTGTCCGGCCCCGTACCCGTCGCCGAGCTGATCCGGCTGCTCGCCGCGGTCGGCGTGGACGCGCCCTCGGTGCGTTCGTCGGTGTCGCGGCTGAAGCGGCGGGGCCTGCTGCTGCCCGCACGCACCGAGGCGGGCGCCGCCGGCTACGAACTGTCGCCCGAGGCACGTCAGTTGCTCGACGACGGTGACCGGCGCATCTACCCGACCGCTACGCCAGAGGACGAGGGCTGGGTGCTCGCCGTTTTCTCGGTCCCCGAGTCGGAACGGCAGAAGCGGCACGTGCTCCGCTCCAGGCTGGCGGGCCTGGGCTTCGGCACGGCCGCCCCGGGGGTGTGGATCGCCCCGGCACGGCTGTACGAGGAGACCCGGCACACCCTGCGACGGCTGCGGCTCGACCCGTACGTCGACTTCTTCCGCGGCGAGCACCTCGGTTTCGCGCCGACGGCGGAGGCGGTCGCCCGCTGGTGGGACCTGGCCGCCATCGCCAAGCAGCACGAGGCCTTCCTCGACGCCCATGCGCGGGTGCTGCACGCCTGGGAGGCCCGCCCGGACACCCCGCCCGAGGAGGCGTACCGCGACTATCTGCCGGCCCTGGACAGCTGGCGCCACCTGCCCTACACCGACCCGGGCCTGCCCCCGCACCTGCTCCCCGCGGACTGGCCGGGCGCCCGCTCGACGGAGGTGTTCCGGGGGCTGCACGCGCGACTGCGGGACGCCGGGGCCGAGTTCGCCGGGCTGTGATCCTCCGTCAGGTCCCCAGGGTCAGCCGCGGCTTGGGGGCGTCCGTGCGCCCTGTCTGCGGGCGGCGGCTGCCCGCCCGGTAGGGGGACGGCCAGCTGACGGCGGGGCCGTCGTAGTCCTGTTCGGCGGCCGCGTGCAGGGTCCAGTTCGGGTCGTAGAGGTGGGGGCGGGCGAGTGCGCACAGGTCGGTGCGTCCGGCCAGGATCAGGGAGTTGACGTCGTCCCAGGAGGAGATCGCGCCGACAGCGATCACCGGGATGCCCGCCTCGTGCCGGATCCGGTCGGCGAACGGCGTCTGGTAGGACCGCCCGAACTCCGGCCGCTCCTCGGCCACCACCTGGCCGGTGGACACGTCGATCGCGTCGGCGCCACGTCCGGCGAAGGCACGCGCGATCTCCACGGCGTCCTCGGCCGTGGTGCCGCCCTCGGCCCAGTCGGTGGCGGAGATCCGGACGGTCATGGGCCGTTCCTCCGGCCACACCGCGCGCACCGCGTCAAAGACCTCCAGCGGGAAGCGCAGCCGTTTGGCGAGCGAGCCGCCGTAGGCATCGGTGCGCTGGTTGGTGAGCGGGGAGAGGAAGCCGGACAGCAGATAGCCGTGGGCGCAGTGCAGTTCGAGCAGGTCGAAGCCCGCGCGGGCGGCACGCCAGGCGGCGGATGTGAACTGTTCACGGATGTCGGTCAGTTGGGCGCGGGAGAGCTGGCGCGGGGTCTGGCTGCCGGGCTTGTACGGGATCGGGGAGGCGGCGACGAGCGGCCAGTTGCCGTCGGGCAGCGGCTCGTCCATGCCCTCCCACATCAGCCTGGTGGAGCCCTTGCGGCCGCTGTGGCCGAGCTGCACGCCGATCGCCGTGCCCGGTGCCCGAGTGTGCACGAACTCGGTGATCCGCCGCCAGGCCTCGGCCTGTCTGCCGGTGTAGAGGCCGGTGCAGCCGGGGGTGATACGGCCCTCCGCGCTGACGCACACCATCTCGGTCATCAGCAGACCGGCGCCGCCGAGCGCCCGGGAGCCCAGGTGGACCAGGTGGAAGTCGCCGGGGACGCCCTCCTCGGCGGAGTACATGTCCATGGGCGAGACGACGACCCGGTTGCGCAGGGTCAGACCGCGCAGCCGGAACGGGGTGAACATCGGGGGCGTACCGGGCGGGCAGCCGAACTCGTGCTCCACGGCCTCGGTGAAACCGGCGTCGCGCAGCCGGAGGTTGTCGTGGGTGACGCGGCGGCTGCGGGTGAGCAGGCTGAACGCGAACTGGCGGGGCGGCCGGTCGAGACAGCGGGCGATGTCCTCGAACCACTCAAGGCTGGCGCGGGCGGCTCGCTGGGTGGAGGCGACGACGGGCTTGCGTTCCTGCTCGTAGGCCGCCAACGCCTCGGCCGGGGAGGGCTGTTCCTCCAGGCATGCGGCCAGCGCCAGGGCGTCCTCCACGGCCAGCTTGGTGCCGGAGCCGATGGAGAAGTGGGCGGTGTGCGCGGCGTCGCCGAGCAGGACGAGGTTGCCGTGCGACCAGTGTTCGTTGACCACCGTGCGGAACGTCGTCCACGCCGACTTGTTGGAGCGCAGCGGTCGGCCGCCGAGCGCGTCCGCGAAGATCTTGGCGCAGCGTTCGACCGACCCCTCCTCGTCCAGTTCCGCGAAGCCGGCGGCCTGCCACACCTCCTCGCGCATCTCGACGATCACGGTGGACGCGTCGGCCGCGTAGGGGTAGCCGTGCAGTTGCATCACGCCGTGCTCGGTCTCGGCGATCTCGAAACGGAACGATGTGAAGGCGAAGTCGGCGGCGAGCCAGATGTAGCGGCAGCGGTGCGTGGTCACGTGCGGCCGGAACACCTCGGCGTATGCCTCGCGCGTGCTGCTGTTGACGCCGTCGGCGGCGACGACGAGGTCGTATGCCTCGCGGAGCCGGTCCGGGTGGGGGGCCTCGGCGCGGAAGCGCAGCTCCACTCCCAGGTCGCGGCAGCGCTCGTGGAGGATCTCCAGGAGGCGCTTCCTGCCGAGGGCGGCGAACCCGTGTCCTCCGGAGGTCTGGCGGGTGTCGCGGTGGACGATGTCGATGTCGTCCCATCTGACGAAGTCCCTCTGCATGGACTCGAACACGGCCCGGTCCGCGTGTTCGATGCCGCCCAGGGTCTCGTCGGAGAGCACCACTCCGAAGCCGAAGGTGTCGTCCGGGGCGTTGCGTTCCCAGACGGTGATCTCCCGGTTGGGGTCCAGGCGTTTCAGCAGGGCCGCGGCATACAGACCCCCCGGGCCGCCGCCGATGATCGCGATTCGTCGCGCCGGTGAGGTCGGCATCCGCGTGTCGGCCATGGGAGTCACCGGCCCTGCCACTTCGGGGGCCGCTTCTCCGTGAACGCCGCGTGGAACTCCGCGTAGTCCTCGCCGTTCATCAGCAGGGCCTGGGTGGAGGCGTCCAGTTCGATCGCGGTCGCCAGGGGCATGTCCAGCTCCGCGGTGAGGAGGGCCTTCGTCTGGGCGTACGCGAGGGCCGGGCCGCCGGCCAGGCGGCGGGCCAGGGACTGGGCGGCCTCGTCGGTGTGGCCTTCCTCGGCCAGTTCGCTGATCAGGCCGATCCGCTCGGCCTCGGTCGCCCGCACAGGGTCGCCGAGCATCAGGAGGCGGGTGGCGTGGCCGAGGCCGACGACCCGGGGCAGCAGATAGGCGGCGCCCATGTCCCCGCCGGAGAGACCGACGCGGGTGAAGAGGAAGGCGAAGCGCGCGCTCGGGTCCGCCACCCGGAAGTCCGACGCGAGCGCCAGCACGGCTCCGGCCCCGGCGGCCACGCCGTGCACCGCGGCGATCACCGGGAACGGGCACTCGCGCACGGCCCGCACGACCTGGCCGGTCATCCGGTTGAAGTCGAGCAGCTGGGCCGTGTCCATGGACAGGGTGGCGCCGATGATCTCGTCGACGTCGCCGCCGGAGCAGAAGCCGCGCCCCTCGCCGGACAGCACCAGGGCGCGCACCGCCCGCTCGCGGGACAGCTCGGCGAGCAGGTCGCGCAGGTCGGCGTAGGCACCGAAGGTGAGGGCGTTGAGTTTCTCGGGGCGCGCGAGGGTGACGGTGGCCACTCCCTCGGCGATCTCGACCCGCAGATGCTCCCAGTGGGCGGTGCGGGCGGCGGAGCCGGTGAACGGACTCATGACGGGCGGCCTCCTCGGGGGCACTGCCTCACGTTGCTCTGCACATGCTCTACCCCATGAAGCTATCACCCATTTGTGACTGTCGTCACGAGTACGCAACAGAGGCACCCGCACGAGGGCTTCTTTAGTTCGGGGCCGTACCATCTCCTCGTGCACGATCCCGGACCCGTCCCCGCCTCCTGGCGCGTCGCGCTGCCGCACACCGCCGCCGCGGTGCCGGTGGCGCGTGCCCTGGTGCGTTCGGCGCTGGCGGACCAGCGGCACCTGGCCGACAGCGACACGGCGGAGCTGCTCACGGCGGAGCTGGTCGCCAACGCGGTGGAGCACGCCACGGGGAGCGGCCCGATCGAGCTGGTGGTGGAGATGCTGCCGACCGGCTGCCAGGTCGAGGTGCACGACCCGGACCCGGCGCCGCCCGGTCAGCTGGCCCGGCCCGTCCTCGAGGCGCCGGACCCGTGGCAGGAGCACGGGCGCGGTCTGCTGCTGATCCGCGCCCTCAGCTCGTCCTGCGGTCACCGCCCGACCGAGTCGGGCAAGGCCGTGTGGTTCAGACTCCCTGTGGTTCCCGCTCAGCGGCGTCGACCGGCGTGACCCCGGCCGCGGCGGCCGTCCTGGTCAGCGTGGAGTTCCGGCGTCCGTAGAGGACGTACACCAGGAACCCGGCCGCGAGGAACGCGGCGAACTGGATCCAGGTCCGCCAGCCCGTCTCGTACATCAGGTACAGGCAGAAGCCGACGCCGAGCACCGGCACGACCGGGTAGAGCGGCACCCGGAAGCTGCGGGCGAGGCCCGGTTCGCGGCGGCGCAGGGCGATCACCGTGATGTTGACCACGGCCATGATGGCGAGCGTGCCGATGGTGCACAGGTTCATCACGGCGTCCAGCGGCGCGAAGGCGGCCGGGAGCGCGAAGACGGCGGCGACGATCAGGGTGCCGGTCACGGGCGTGGAGGTGCGCGGGGACACCTTCTCGAAGACGCGGGGGACGAGTCCGTCGCGGGACATGGACATCAGGATGCGGGTCTGGCCGTACATCACGGCGAGCACCACGGAGGCGATGGCGACGACCGCGCCGAAGGCGATGACCCCGCCGCCCACCGTGGAGCCGGTGACCTGGTTGACGACGTACGACAGCGCGGCCGGCCGGTCGGCGACCTGGTCACCGCCGATGGCGCCGATGGCGGCGACGGCGACCGCGCAGTACAGCAGGGTCACGATGCCCATGCAGACGAGGATGGCGACCGGGATGTCACGGCGGGGGTTCTTCGCCTCCTCACCGGCGGTGGTGATCGCGTCGAAGCCGATGTACGAGAAGAAGGCCGCCGTGGTGCCCGCGCCGATGCCGCCGAGCCCGGCCGGGGAGAACGGGGTGAGGTTGCCGTCCTTGAAGGCGCTGTAGCCGATGGCGCAGAAGGCGACGAGGATGACGAGCTTGACCGCGGCCATGGTGGCGGTCGCACGGGCGCTCTCGCGCACTCCGCGCACCAGCAGCACGCAGGCCATGGCGATGACGATCACGGCGGGCAGGTTGACGACGCCGTGCTCGGCGGGACCGCCGGACAGCGCCCGGGGGAAGTGCCATCCGAAGAGGCTGTCGAGCAGTTCGTTGACGTACTGGCTCCAGCCGACGGCGACGGCCGAGATCGAGATGCCGTACTCCAGGAGCAGGCACCAGCCGACCAGGAAGGCGGTGGTCTCGCCGAGGCCGGCGTAGGCGAAGGAGTACGACGAGCCGGAGACCGGGATCGCGCCGCCCAGCTCGGCGAAGGAGAAGGCGGTGAAGACGCAGGTGATCGCCGCGAGGATGAAGGAGACGACGACGGCCGGGCCGGCCTGGGCGACCGAGTCGGAGAGGCCGACGAAGATGCCGGTCCCGACGATCGCGCCGACGCCGAAGCAGATCAGCTGGAAGAGGCCCATCGTGCGCTTGAGGCCGTGGCCGTCGCGGTCGGCGCCGGATTCGGCCACCAGCAGGGCGGGGGACTTTGTTCGCAGCTTGGAGGGCTGAGCGGGCATGCGGGTGGTGCTCGTTTCTGGTGGTGCGGTGCGACCGGGGTCGGGCGCGATGGCGGCCGCGGAGGGGGTGGCTCCGGGCCGCCGGTCAGGATAAGGGGAGGTGAGGGGCGTCAGGCAACGTCGTGTGTGGTGGGCCGGGTGAGGGTGGCCACCAGGACTGCCTTGATGGTGTGCATACGGTTCTCCGCCTCGTCGAAGACGACGGAGTGCTCGGACTCGAACACCTCGTCGGTGACCTCCAGTTCGGTCAGACCGTGCCGCTCGTGGATCTCGCGGCCCACGGCGGTGCCGAGGTCGTGGAAGGCGGGCAGGCAGTGCAGGAACTTCACGTCGGCGTTTCCGGTGGCGCGCAGCACGTCCATGGTCACGGCGTACGGGCCGAGCAGCGCTATGCGCTCGTCCCAGACCTCCTTGGGCTCGCCCATGGACACCCATACGTCGGTGGCGACGAAATCGGCGCCGCGCACGCCCGCGGCCACGTCCTCGGTGAGGGTGATCCGGGCGCCGGACGTCTCGGCGAGCTGCCGGGCCACCTGGACGACGGTGTCGGCCGGCCAGAGCAGCCGGGGGGCGACGATACGGACGTCCATGCCGAGCAGGGCGCCGGTGACGAGGTAGGAGTTGCCCATGTTGTAGCGGGCGTCGCCGAGGTAGGCGTAGGCGATCCGGTTCAGCGGCTTGTCGCTGTGCTCGGTCATGGTGAGCACGTCGGCGAGCATCTGGGTGGGGTGCCATTCGTCGGTGAGGCCGTTGTAGACGGGGACACCGGCGTGGGCGGCCAGCTCCTCCACGACGCCCTGGCCGTGACCGCGGTATTCGATGGCGTCGAACATGCGGCCGAGGACGCGGGCGGTGTCCTTGACGGACTCCTTGTGGCCGACCTGCGAGCCCGCGGGGTCGAGATACGTCGTGGAGGCGCCCTGGTCGGCGGCCGCGACCTCGAACGCGCAGCGGGTGCGCGTCGAGGTCTTCTCGAAGACCAGCGCGATGTTCCGGCCCTGGAGGTACCGCGTCTCGGTCCCCGCCTTCTTGGCGGCCTTCAGCTCGGCGGCCAGCTCGACCAGGCCGCGGAACTCCTCCTCGGTGAAGTCCAGCTCCTTGAGGAAGTGGCGGCCGGCGAGGGCGGTCGGGACTGTCGCCATGAGGGCGCTCCAGGGGGACGGGGACACGGGACGGCGGGGGAACGACTGGAAGTCTATACGATGGACCACATTTCTATACGGCGGCATGTGTCGCTGTGCACTCAGACATCACCGTGAGCGTCACGCATCACTGTGAGCTACTGGACAGGCTCACGCTCCACCGGGCAGCTCATGCAGCGCGGGCCGCCCCTGCCCCGGCCCAGTTCGCTGCCGGGGATCTCGATCACCTCGATGCCCTGCTTGCGCAGATGTGTGTTGGTGGTGGAGTTGCGCTCGTAGGCGACGACGACGCCGGGTTCGACGGCGAGGACGTTGCAGCCGTCGTCCCACTGCTCACGCTCGGCCGCGTGCACGTCCTGGGTGGCGGTCAGGACGCGGATCTCACTGAGCCCGAGGGCGGCGGCGATCGCGCGGTGCATCTGCTCCGGCGGATGGTCGGTGACCTTCAACTCCTTCTCCCCGGCGCCGGGTTCGATGGTGTACGAGCGGAGCATGCCGAGGCCCGCGTACTGGGTGAAGGTGTCGCCGTCGACCATCGTCATCACGGTGTCGAGATGCATGAAGGCGCGCCGCTTGGGCATGTCGAGCGCGATGATCGTCCGGGCCGAGCCCGCCGCGAACAGCTTGTGGGCGAGCATCTCGACGGCCTGCGGGGTGGTGCGCTCGCTCATGCCGACGAGGACGGCGCCGTTGCCGATCACCAGGACGTCGCCGCCCTCGATGGTGGACGGGTAGTCGGCCTGCCCCTCGGACCAGACCCGGAACGTCTCGTCGAGGAACAGCGGGTGATAGCGGTAGATCGCCTCGAAGTGCACGGCCTCGCGCTGCCTGGCGGGCAGGCGCATGGCGTTGACGGCCACCCCGTCGTAGATCCAGGCGGACGTGTCCCGGGTGAAGAGGTGGTTCGGCAGCGGGCCCAGGAGGAAGTCGTCCAGGTCCATCACATGGAAGCGGACGGAGGTCGGCTCCGGGTGGGCGTCCAGGAACTCCCGCTTGGTCATGCCGCCGACCAGCGCCTGGGCCAGCTCATCGGCGGGCAGGGCCTCGAAGGCCGCCCGGAGGTGGTCGGTGGCCAGGGGGCCGTACTCCTTCTCGTCGAAGACCCGGTCGAGGACGAGCGTCCTCGCCTTCGGGATCTCCAGCGCCTCGGTGAGCAGGTCACCGAAGAGGTGGACGGTGACACCGCGGTCGCGCAGCACGTCGGCGAATCCGTCGTGCTCGGCGCGCGCGCGGCGCACCCACAGGACGTCGTCGAAGAGGAGGGCGTCCTTGTTGCTGGGGGTGAGCCTTTTGAGCTCTAGATCAGGCCGGTGCAGGATGACGCGGCGCAGCCGCCCGGCCTCGGAGTCGACATGGAATCCCATGTCTCCATCCTGACCATCGGCGACCGTCTTCACCCCCGGCTCGACCGTTTCTGCGACTTCTGTTTTCGTCTCCTTGACGAAAATCAGAGTTCTCCATTATCGTCCACATGACGAAAACGGAACGAGGGGGTGGCCCCATGGCCGACATCACCCGGCGCCTGGGATGGCGTCATCTGCGCGGCGCTCCGACGGCGCACATACGGCACCACCGCTCGGGGAAGCTCGCGCACGACGGGCCCGGCCTCAGCTTCTGGTTCCGGCCGCTGACCGCCGCGCTGTCCGAGGTACCGGTCGACGACCGGGAGCTGGCGATGGCCTTCCACGCCCGCACCTCCGACTTCCAGGACGTGACCGTGCAGGCGACGGTCACCTACCGGATCAGCGACCCGGCCGTCGCCGCCGCCCGCCTGGACTTCTCGATAGACCCCGACACCGGCGGCTGGCGGGGCACACCGCTGGAGCAACTGGGCACGCTGCTCACGGAGACGGCCCAGCAGCACGCGCTTGCCGTGCTGGCCCGCACACCGCTGTCGGCGGCGCTGGTCGACGGGGTGAGCTCGGTGCGGGAGCGGGTCGCCGAGGGACTGGGCACCGAGCCCCGGCTGCCGGCCACCGGCATCGAGGTGGTCGCGGTCCGCGTGGTGGCGCTCAGGCCCGAGCCCGAGGTGGAGCGGGCGCTGCGCACTCCGGCCCGCGAGCAGATCCAGCAGGAGGCCGACCGGGCCACCTACGAACGGCGGGCCGTGGCCGTCGAGCGGGAACGCGCCATCGCCGAGAACGAGCTGGCCAGCCAGATCGAACTGGCCAGGCGCGAAGAGCAGTTGGTCGACCAGCGCGGCACGAACGCCCGCCGTGAGGCGGAGGAGCACGCGGCGGCGGACGCGGTGCGCGCACAGGCCGAGGCGGACCGGACGGTCCGGCTCGCCAAGGCGGAGGCGGACCGGTCGGTGAGACTCGCCGAGGCCGAGGCGGACCGCGCACTCCGGCTCGCCCGCGCCGAGGCCGAGGGCGCGCGCGAGGTCGGCGAGGCGCGGGCGCAGGCCCAGGCCGCGTGGCTGCGGGCGCACGCGGACGCCGGAGTCGACGGCGCCGCGACGCTGCACGCCCTCACCGCGACCCGGCTCGCGGAGAACCTGCCCCGGATCGACAGCGTGACCCTGTCGCCGGACGTGCTCACCGGCCTGCTGGCCAGGCTCGGCGGCCCGGGAGACGCGCAGTGAGCCTGGCCCCGCGTGCCGTGCTGGTCCATCGCACCTCCGAGTACGAGGAACTGGTGGCCCGGCACGGCACACACGGCCAGGCCGCGTTCTTCCTCGCCTCCCGCGGCCGGGACATCGCCGAGGTCGCCGAGCGCCACCAGCGTGCCCGCCGGGCGCTCGCCGAGGTCGCCTCGGCGGTGCCGCTGTCCTGGCGGCAGAGCCAGGTGGAGCGGTCCGACCTGCACCGGTTTCTGTTCGCGCCCGAGGACGTGGTGGTCGTGGTGGGCCAGGACGGGCTGGTGGCCAACGCCGCCAAGTACCTCGCGGGCCAGCCGGTCGTCGGCATCGACGCCGATCCCGGCCGCAACACCGGCGTGCTCGTACGGCACCGGCCCACGGACGCCGGGACCCTGCTGCCGGCCGCCCTCACCCGGAGCACCTGCGTCGACGAACTCACCATGGTCGAGGCTGTCGCGGACGACACACAGCGGCTGGTGGCGCTCAACGAGATCTATCTCGGCGCGACCGGGCACCAGACGGCCCGCTACCGCCTGGGTCTCCACGGCGACGGGGGCGCCGTGGAGACCCAGGCGTCGTCGGGTGTGCTGGTGGGGACCGGGACGGGCGCCACCGGATGGCTCCGGTCGGTGTGGCAGGAGCGGGCCAGCCGCCTGACGCTGCCCTCCCCCACCGAGGACCGGCTCCTGTGGTTCGTACGGGAGGCCTGGCCGTCCCCGGCCACCGGCACCTCACTGGTGGCGGGTGAACTCCCGTCCTCCGCAGCCCTGTCGGTCACCGTCGAGTCCGACCGGCTGACCGCCTTCGGCGACGGGATCGAGAGCGACGCGCTGGAACTCACCTGGGGTCAGACGGTACGGATCGGGGTGTGCGGACAGCGGCTGCGGCTGGTCGGCTGACGCCCCGCCCGCCGCACCGGGAGGTGCGTCGGGCGGGGCGTCAGCGAGGTCACAGCCGCGGGTCGACCGGCTCCGACTCCAGTGCCAGAACCCCGAACACCGCCTCGTGCACCCGCCACAACGGCTCCCCCTCCGCGAGCCGGTCCAGGGCCTCGAGGCCGAGGGCGTACTCGCGGATGGCCAGCGACCGCTTGTGGTTCAGGAACCGCTGCCGCAGCCGGGCCAGGTTGTCCGGCCGGGTGTACTCCGGGCCGTAGATGATCCGCAGGTACTCGCGGCCGCGGCACTTGATGCCCGGCTGGACCAGTCGGCCCTCCGTGCTCCGGACCACCGCCCCGACCGGTTTGACCACCATGCCCTCACCGCCGCGCCCGGTCATCTCCAGCCACCAGTCGACACCCGCGCGCACCGACTCCGGGTCGCCGGTGTCGACGTACAGCCGGCGGGTGGTCTGGAGCAGTCCGGTGCCGTCGTGCTCCACCATCCGGTCGATCAGCGCCAGTTGCTCGTCGTGCGGCAGCGCGGCGAGGCTGCGGCCCTGCACGGCGAGGATCTGGAACGGCGCGAGGCGCACCCCCTCGAGACCGTCGGTGGTCCAGCAGTAGCGTCGGTAGGCGTCGGTGAACGCGGCCGCGTCGGCGGCGCGTTCACGCTGCCGGGACAGCAGCTCCGTGACGTCCACACCGCGCGCCGCCGCGCTGTCCAGGGCGTCCAGCGCACCGGGGAACACCGCACCGGAGGCGGCGCCCACCGCGGCGTACTGCGAGCGCAGCAGTCCGGACGCCTTCAGCGACCAGGGCATCAGCTCGGCGTCCAGCAGCAGCCAGTCCGTGGCGAGTTCGTCCCACAGCCCGGCGTCGGCGATGGCCGTGCGCAGCCGGCCGAGGATCTCCTCGGTCACCTTCTCGTCGTCGAGGAACGGCCGTCCGGTGCGGGTGTACAGCGAGCCCGTGGGGCCCTCCACACCGAACCGGGTGCGTGCCGCCTCCGCGTCCCGGCACACCAGGGCCACCGCCCGGGAGCCCATGTGCTTCTCCTCGCACACGACCCGCGCGACGCCGTCCGCCGCGTACTGCGCGAAGGCCTCGACCGGGTGCTCCAGATAGCCGTCCACCCGCGAGGTGGCCGTGGGCGCCATGGTCGGCGGCAGGTACGGCAGCAGGCGCGGGTCGACCGCGAACCGGCTCATGACCTCCAGGGCGGCGGCCGCGTTCTGCTCGCGCACCGCGACCCGGCCCGCGTGCCGTGTCTCCACGGCCCGTCGGCCGTGCACGTCCGCGAGGTCCAGCGGCCGTCCGTCCTGGCCGCCGGGCGCCTCGGCGCGCAGCGGCCTGGTCGGCTCGTACCAGACCTGCTCGGCCGCTACGTCGACCAGTTGGCGTTCCGGCCAGCGCAGCGCCGTCAGTTTGCCGCCGAACACGGCGCCGGTGTCCAGGCAGATGGTGTTGTTCAGCCAGGTGGCGTCCGGGACCGGGGTGTGGCCGTAGACGACGGCGGCCTGGCCCCGGTAGTCCTCGGCCCACGGGTAGCGCACCGGCAGCCCGAACTCGTCGGTCTCACCGGTGGTCTCGCCGTACAGGGCGTGCGAGCGCACCCGCCCGGAGGTGCGGCCGTGGTACTTCTCGGGCAGGCCCGCGTGGCAGACGACCAGCTTGCCGCCGTCGAGGACGTAGTGACTGACCAGCCCGTCCAGGAAGCGGCGCACCTCGGCCCTGAACTCCTCGCTCTCCTCATCCATCTGCGCGATGGTCTCGGCGAGCCCGTGGGTGTGCTGGACCTTGCGGCCCTTGAGGTGACGGCCGTACTTGTTCTCGTGGTTGCCGGGCACGCACAGCGCGTTGCCCGACCCGACCATGGACATCACCCGGCGCAGCACGCCCGGGGAGTCGGGGCCGCGGTCCACCAGGTCGCCGACGAACACGGCCGTACGGCCCTCGGGGTGCACGCCGTCGGCATAGCCCAGCTTGCCCAGCAGCGACTCCAGTTCGGACGCGCAGCCGTGGATGTCGCCGATGATGTCGAAGGGTCCGGTGAGGTGGGTCAGGTCGTTGAACCGCTTCTCGGTGACGACGGTGGCGCCCTCGACCTCCGCCACTCCGCGCAGCACGTGCACCTTGCGGAAGCCCTCGCGCTCCAGTTGCCTCAGCGAGCGGCGGAGTTCGCGGATGTGCCGCTGGATCACCCGGCGGGGCATGTCGGCGCGGTCGGTGCGGGCCGCGTTGCGCTCGGCGCACACCTCCTCGGGCACGTCGAGCACGATGGCGATGGGCAGCACGTCGTGCTTCTTCGCCAGGTCGATCAGCTGACGTCGGCTGTCCTGCTGCACGCTGGTGGCGTCCACGACGGTGCGGCGGCCGGCGGCCAGTCGCTTGCCCGCGACGTAGTGCAGGACGTCGAAGGCGTCCTTGGTCGCGCCCTGGTCGTTCTCGTCGTCGGAGACCAGACCGCGGCAGAAGTCGGAGGAGATCACCTCGGTGGGCTTGAAGTGCCTGCGGGCGAAGGTGGACTTGCCGGAGCCGGAGGCGCCGACGAGGACGACGAGGGACAGGTCGGTGACGGGGAGGGTCCGTCCCGTGGGGGTCTGGTTCTCGGTCATGCCGCCTTCGCCTCCTTTTCCGTGTTGCCGACGTGCTCGGTGTGCTCGGTGTGCTTCTCGGGGTGGTCGTCTCGGTGGAAGACGGCCATCTGGGTGGGTGGGCCGACCTCGGGGTCGTCCGGGCCGACGGGCCGGAATCCGACCTCGTAGCCGTGCCGTTCGGCGACGGCCGCCGCCCAGGCGCGGAACTCCTCGCGGGTCCACTCGAAGCGGTGGTCGCCGTGCCGTACGTGTCCGGCGGGCAGGGTCTCCCAGCGGACGTTGTACTCGACGTTCGGGGTGGTCACGAGGACCGTGCGCGGGCGGGCGTGCCCGAACACGGAGTACTCCAGGGCGGGCAGCCGGGGCAGGTCGAGGTGTTCGATCACCTCGCTGAGCACGGCGGCGTCATATCCCTTGAGCCGGTTGTCGGTGTAGGCGAGAGAGCCCTGGACGAGCTCGACGCGGGCCGCCTGCCGCTCCCCCATGCGGTCCAGCTTGAGCCGCCGGCAGGCGATGGTGAGCGCGCGCACGGACACGTCGACGCCGACGATCTCGGTGAACCGCACGTCCTTCAGCAGCTCCCGCACCAGCTCGCCCTGACCGCAGCCGAGGTCGAGCACGCGGGCGGCGCCCGACTCGCGCAGCGCGGCGAGGATCGCCTCCCGGCGTTGCGCGGCGAGCGGTGTCGGCCGCTCCTCGGTCTCCGCCTCCTCCTCGACCGCGTTGTCGATCGACTCGACCTCGCTGTCGTCGGTCTCGGCCAGGCGCACCATTTCCAGCTGCTCCATCGCCTGCCGGGTCAGGGACCAGCGGCGGGAAAGGTAGCGGCTGGTGATGAGCTTCTGCTCGGGGTGCGTGGACAGCCAGCCCTCACCGGCGCGCAGCAGCTTGTCGACCTCGTCGGAGGAGACCCAGTAGTGCTTCGCGTCGTCCAGGACGGGCAGCAGCACATACAGGTGGCGCAGCGCCTCGGCGAGGGTCAGCCGCTCCGACTCCAGGACGAGACGGACGTACCGCGAGTCGCCCCACTGCGGGAACTCGGTGTCGAGTGCGACCGGCTCGGCGGTGACGGTCCAGCCGAGCGGTTCGAACAGTCCCCGTACGAGATCCGGGCCGCCACGGGCGGGCAGCGCGGGCACCTCGACGCGCAGCGGCAGGGGTGCGGCGGCCCGCTCCGGGCGGGCGGTGCACACACCGCGCAGGGCGCTGGAGAACACGGTGCTGAGGGCGACCGCGAGCAGCGAGGAGGCCGCGTAGGGGCGGTCGTTGACATACTGGGCGAGTGCCGCGTCCGGTGCTCCGCCACGGCCCTTGCCCTTGCCACGGCGGACCAGCGCGACCGTATCGACCTCCAGGAGCAGCGCGGCCGTGCAGTGGTCGGCGTCCGCCTGTGGGTAGAAGACGTGCGCGGTGCCGTAGGAGGTGGAGAACCTCTGCGCTCTGCCGGGGTGCTTGTGCAGCAGAAAACCGAGGTCGGTGGCGGGCTGGGCGGCGGTGCCGCTCGTGGATATCGTCAGGAACACGCGTCCGAGTCTCTCCTGTGCGGCACGGATCCGACCAGCGGTTTTGCCGTGACGGTTCCCTGTTCTCCCCTGTTCTGCCCTCTTCTCCCTCGTTCTTCCCGGCTCTCCCCTACCGGCCGGTGTCCGTTGCCCTCTTCCACGGGCCCACGCCGAGCCTGCCCGTGGTGCCGAGGTCGAGTTCCGGTGTCACCACGACCGGGCGGGCGCCGGGCTTGGCCCACACTCGCGTATAAGGCGCGTTGACGGGGTTTCCGGCCTCGGTGGTGTTGCGCCAGGTGAGGACGGCGTAGGCGCGCTCGCCCGGGTTGAGGGTGAGGGGGCGGGGGGTGCCGTCGGCGCCGGTGGCGGTGGCGATGTCCTCGCCGCGCACGATGCGCACGCCGGGGACGGGGTCGTGCCCGGCGTCGAGGATCTGGAGCGTGGGGCGGCCGTTCAGACGGTAGGCGTGCGTGCCGCAGTTCTCCAGGTGCAGACTCACCACGCGCAGTCCCATGGCGGCGTCGCCCTGGTCGGCGTAAAGGTGCACCCCGGAGGGCGGGCAGGAGCCGCCCGACGAGGGGGTTTCGGCGGTGGGGATGCCGCGCACCTTCTCGATCGAGACGTCCGTCATGCGCGGTGCGGTCGGGGGCAGTTCCCCGGGGGCGGCGGTCGCCGTGACCGTCCGCCCCGGCGGGACCGCGGTGACGGTCTTCGTGACGGTGGAGACGGCTCCGCCGGAGGCGGAGCGGAAGCCGAGGGTGACCGTGTAGGTCATCGGGGTGCTGGACGCGTTGGTGACCGAGAAGGCGACGGAGGAGACGCCGGTCCCGCAGCCCTTGCCGTGGCCGGACGCCGTACCCGACAGGCTCGTGATGCGCACACCGTCCTTGGGCGTGCCGTCCCGGGGGCCGGCCGACGGGCACCCCGGCCCGGTGCCCGCGGCCCCCGGCGCACCGGTCGTCTCCCTGCCGCAGCCGGTGAGGACGAGGACGGCGGCCGCGGCGACGGCGGTCACCGCGGCGCAGGTGGTGCGGAGGGGGCGCGGGGTGTGGGCCGCCATCGTCACGACTCCTTCGCGTCCTTAGCGTCTTTCGCGTCCTTAGCCACGATCGCCTGCGCGTTCTTCACGGCCCGCGTCTGCATCGCGCGCAGGGCGTCCAGACCCTTCTTGTTCTTGCTGATGAGCGACTTCTGGACGCGGGTCTGGACCTTGTGGACGGTGTCGATGTAGTCGGTGTCGAGCTTGCACCGGGCATCGGCGGCCGCTGCCTTCTTCTCCTTGGCGGACGGCCGGTCCGGCACGATCCAGGCGCTGTCCACCATGGCGTCGAAGGGGCTGTCGTACCGGAAGCCCTCGTCCTTCATGCATTCCGACCAGGCGTGATCGGCCTTCTTCCAGGCCGGGTCCTTCTCCCCCTCCTTGCGGGACTCGTACCAGAGTTGATAAGGGAGTGCGAAGCCGGGGACCGTCACCCCGTTGACCTTCGTCGCCTTGGGCTCGGGGCCGACGAGCTGCCGCCCGGCCTCTCCCAGGCAACCGTGCTCGGGAATGGGGTGCCCATGGGCACGATGGCTCTCGCCCTTGTCGAACTCGCCGGTGAGAGCCAGGTACTGATCGGTCGGCCACTCCTGCGGCTGGGAGGACTGCTCCGCGCTCTTGCCGTCGCCGCGGTAGCCGTGCTCGGCGGCCAGGTCGGGATCGTCGACTCCGTACGGCTTGTCGTCGTCGGTCGTGTCACGGCTCGAAACGTCCCCCTGCCGCACCGAGTATGTCGACTCGACGGTCTTCGGGTTGAACGCCACGAAGCCCTCGAAGCCGAGCCGGAGCATGCACTTCTTCGCGAGGATCCACTCCGCCGAATTGACGATTTTCACCTCGTCCGACGAGGAGTCCACCATGTAGGCGTGGAGCGGGGACGCCGTCAGGGTGTTCAGACGGCCGGCCTTGTCGGAGGCGGCGTCGTCCTGGCCGACGAGCTGGCAGGCCGACAGGGCCAGCAGGCCGGTGACAGTGAGAGGGAGCATTTTACGCACCCGGTCATACGATCAGTCGCGGATCATGTGCGCCGTGATGGAGCCCACAGTTCCGCCACCACAACCCCACAGCTGTAGCACATTGTGTCGCTTCCGTGATCTCCGGGGCGTCCCTTCGGCCTCGATCCGATGAGGCCGAAGGGACTCTCGCATGGGCGGGCGCGCCCGGTGCGCCGGGTGCTACGACAGCTGCGACTGCACCTGACCGGAGATCAGCTCCAGGTGGTCGAGGTCGGACAGGTCCAGGACCTGGAGATAGATTCGCTGGGAGCCGGCCTCGGCATACCTGCCGATCTTGTCGACGACCTCGGCCGGGGAGCCGGCCAGGCCGTTGGCCTTGAGTTCGTCGACCTCACGGCCGATGACGGCGGCCCGGCGGGCGACTTCCTGGTCGTCGGCGCCGACACAGACGACGAGGGCGTTGGAGAGGACCAGTTCACCGGGGTCACGGCCGTGCGCCTCGGCGGCTGCGCGGACCCGCCCGAACTGCCGCTCGCTGTCCTCGGCCGAGGAGAACGGCATGTTGAACTCGTCCGCGTACTGCGCGGCCAGCCGGGGCGTGCGGGTGGCGCCGTGACCACCGATCAGGACCGGGACCCTGGGCTGGGTGGGCTTGGGGAGGGCGGGCGACGCGGTGAGGTCGTAGTGCTCGCCGTGGAAGTCGAAGGTCTTGCCGGTCTCCGTCGCCCACAGCCCGGTGACGATCGCCAGTTGCTCCTCAAGCCGGTCGAACTTCTCCTTCGGGAACGGGATGCCGTACGCCTTGTGCTCCTGCTCGAACCAGCCTGCGCCCAGGCCGAGTTCGACCCGGCCGCCGGACATCTGGTCGACCTGGGCGACCTGGATGGCGAGCACGCCCGGCAGCCGGAAGGTGGCGGCGGTCATGAGCGTGCCGAGGCGGATGCGCTTGGTCTCGCGGGCCAGTCCGGCGAGGGTGATCCAGGCGTCGGTGGGGCCGGGCAGACCGCTCACGTCGCCCATGTGGAGATAGTGGTCCGAGCGGAAGAAGGCGTCGAACCCGAGGTCTTCGGTGGCCTTCGCCACGGTGAGCAAGGTGTCGTAGGTCGCCCCTTGCTGGGGCTCGGTGAAGATTCGAAGATCCATGCGTCCATCCTGCACGCCACGGGGTGGGTCGTGCCCCCCGGCGCTCCCGCGCGTCTGCGCCTCCTCCCCTACCCCACGTCGCTCAACCCACCTCGCTCTCCGGTAACGCCGCCTCCCGGGCGGCGAGCTTGCGCAGCATCTCCCGCACCCGGTCGCGGGACTCGTCGGCGGCGTCGATCGCCTCCATGCACTGCCAGTACGTCGACTGGTCGTCGGCGGAGCTGGCCATGCCGACCAGGGCCATGCCGACCTCGCCCAGGAGGCCGCCGAGGCAGAGCAGGGTCTCGCGGGCGTCGTCCAGCTCGGTGAGCTGGGCGGCGCGGAGATCGCCCGGGTCGAGGTCCGGGGTGTCCAGAACACCGCAGCCCCGGCCGGCCAGTTCGGTCAGGCCGAGTGCCTCGCCGCGCAGTTCCGGTGGCCCGGAGACCGCCAGCCGGCTGCCTATGGCCTGGGCGAGGGCCTGGGCCTGCCAGACCTCCTCCAGGATTCCCCGCGCGTCGCCGCTGTCCGCGAGGGCGCTTCTGCTGGTCCCGATCAGCCGCTTCGCATCCATGGGCCGTCCCCGTCCGCCCGACGTGCTCGTGGCACGCTCTCCGCCCGAACTCTCGAACTCCCTGGTTCACTACCCAGAGTGAGGGTGTTTGAGACGGAAAGCCAGTGGAAGACGGAAATCTGCGGACAACAATTGGGATTCGGACGGTGTCTTGACTCCGAAGAGTGATTTCGGAATCCACAACTCCTCATGTGTTCCCCGGTGCCGGGAACCGCCGCTCGTTACGGTCGATCTTGGCGGACAGGGCGGCCAGCGGGTCGACGTCGAGCACCTCGCACAGCTGGAGGAGGTAGGCGAGCACATCGGCGACCTCGTCCGTCACACGGTGGGCGGTCTCGGGGTCGGCCATGACGTGGGCCGACTCCTCCGGCGTCAACCACTGGAAGATCTCGACCAGTTCGGCGACCTCCACGCTCAGCGCGGACGCGAGGTTCTTGGGGGTGTGGTAGCGCTCCCAGTTCCGGGCGGCCGCGAAGTCGGCCAGCCGTCGCTGCAGTTTCGCCACGTCCAGGTGTTCGGTCACGGCTCCAGGTGTACCACTGTGACCCCGTCGGCCCCCGCGGCCCACGACCCGTCACTCACCGCACCGAGCAGGCGGATGTGCCCGAGTCCGCACATCCGCCCGGCGAGCCGGACCAGTTCCGTGCGCTGCCGTCCGTCCAGCGCGCGGTCGAAGCCGTCGGCGAGGACCGTGAGCGTCCGCAGGGCGTCGGGGACCTCGTGGGGCGCGTCGACGGCGAGGACTCCGGGGCCCGTGAGCAGCACCAGCGCCAGCGCCAGGTAACGCAGTTCGCCGTCGCCCAGCCGGCCGAGGCCGGTGCGGATCCCCTCGCCCCGGTCGAGCAGCGCCCGGACCGTCCCGTCGCCCCACGCCTCGGCCGTCAGGTCGGCCACGGGACCCGCGCATCCGGCGCGCACGGCTGTGACGAGCTGCGCGTGCCGACGGCCGCACTCCGCGCGGGTGCGCCACAGGACCTCGGCGAGATTGCCGCAGTCCGGCCGGAGCAGGCCGGGGCCGAGCGGGACGGCCGCGCGCATCCGGTCGGGGCGCGGATCGCAGGCGAAGGCGGAACGCAGGGCCACCACCGTCTGCTCGGCAGCGGCCAGCACCCGGCGCTGACCGTCCGTCTTGCCTGCCACGCGCAGCGGCAGCAGCGGAGTGCCGAGGCGGTCGTCGGGGAGCGGCGCCCTGGTCACCGGCGCCGATCCGGCGGTGTGCCAGGCCGCCTGCACGGTGCGGCGCCCCGGGTCGCGCAGGGCCGTCTCCAGCAGCACCAGTCCGCCCGCCGTCAGCCGCTCGCCCACGATGCGCAGCTCCGGCTCCGCCTGGACCGCGACATCGAGCCGGACCGGGCCTTCGGGACCGTCCGTCGTACAGCCGATGCGGAAACCGCGCCGGTGCTGGGCATCGGGCCGGGCCCGCTCGGGCACGCAGGCCGCCGGGTCCGGGAACACCCCGGCGAGCGTCGCCCCGGAGCCGAGCCGGGCGAGTGCCTCGTACGCCCCGAGCGCCGTCGACTTGCCGGATCCGCTGGGCCCGGCGAACAGGGTGAACGCCCCGAGCATGAACCGGGCGGCCCGGTGTCCCGCGAACGCGGACAGCCGCAGCTCGGTGACCCGGGGCCGGCCCGGCCACGCCGACGAGGGCGGTTCCGGGGTCCGGAGCGCGCCGGAGGAAGTGAGGGCGGAGGGGGTGGTCATATCCGGACCGTAGGACTCCGCGACCCGGGCGAACCGTTACGGCGCAGTTCGCTTCCTTCTATCGAGGTACCGAGGGATCCTCACGTCCCGGAGAGCCCGACCCCGTCCATGAGCCCGCTGACCTCGGTGCCGGGCGGGGTCAGCAGGAACACGTTCCGGTCCACCCGGTGCATCCCGCTGGCGAGGCCGAAGACCACGCCGGTGCTGAAGTCCAGGACGCGCTTGGCGACCTCGGTCTCCGCGCTGGACAGGTCGAGCAGGACCGGTGCGCCCGCCATGAGGGTCTCGGCGACGTCCCGGGCGTCGGCGAACACGTTGACGCGCAGGACGACGAACCGGCGCCGTGTCTCGGTCACCGCCTCCGGGAGGGAGCGGTGACCGACCTGGGACGGCCAGGCGTCACGCCCTCTCAGCGGCACGACCTGGGCGAGCCCTTCCCACTGCTCGTCGGTGACGTCGTAGCGCCTCACCGGATCCCCCTGAACTGACTCGCACTCGAACCCTGCACCAGCCAATTCTTACGCCAAGTCACCCGTTCGGCCCAACACCGACACGAGGCGCGACCGGCGTGTCGCAGGTTCGCCCAAAAGGGTCGTACCATACCGGAGAGGTGCAGGTCACAGTCTTGAGGAGGGCAACGTCACAGGCCCCCCGCTGCTGCCCCGCAAGCGTACTGGCCTAGCATCCGAGCCATGACGGTCCTGCCTGACGACGGGCTCTCACTGGCCGCCGAGTTCCCTGACGCGACACACGAAGAGTGGCAACGCCTTGTCGAGGGTGTGCTGCGCAAGTCGGGCAAGGAAGTCTCGGGCGCGGCAGCTGAGGACGCTCTGTCCACGACGCTGGAGGACGGGCTGCGCACCCGCCCCCTCTACACGGCGCGCGACACCGCGCCCGATCCCGGCCTGCCCGGCTTCGCGCCGTTCGTGCGCGGTGGCCGCCCGGAGGGCGGCACCGCGGGCGGCTGGGACGTCCGGCAGCGGCACGCGGCGATCGAGGACGGGTCCGTACTGGCCGACCTGGAGAACGGCGTCACCTCGCTCTGGCTGGTCGTGGGCTCGGGCGGGATCCCCGTCGCCGACCTCCCGCGCGCCCTCGACGGCGTGTACCTGGACCTGGCGCCGGTGGTGCTGGACGCCGGGGAGGAGACCGAGGCGGCCGCGGCACGGCTGCTCGCCCTCTACGAGGAGCGCGGCGTCGACGCCACGGCGGTGCGCGGCAACCTCGGCGCAGACCCGCTCGGGCACGAGGCCCGTACCGGCAGCGCCCTTGGGTTCGCTCCGTTCGCCGCACTCGCCGCGCGATGCGCCGGGACGTATCCGGGGCTGCGCGCGCTGACCGTGGACGCGCTGCCGTACCACGAGGCCGGCGGCTCGGCCGCGCAGGAGCTCGGCGCCTCGCTGGCCACCGGTGTGGCCTATCTGCGTGAGCTGACCGAGGCCGGTCTCACGATCGAACAGGCCTGCGGACAGGTGGAGTTCCGCTTCGCGGCCACCGCCGACCAGTTCCTGACCATCGCCAAGCTGCGCGCGGCGCGCCGGCTGTGGGCGCGGGTCGCCGAGGTGTGCGGGGCGCCGGGCGCCGGTGCGCAGACGCAGCACGCGGTCACCTCGCCGGTGATGATGTCCCGGCGCGACCCGTGGGTGAACATGCTCCGCACGACGGTGGCGACGCTCGCGGCCGGGGTCGGCGGCGCCGACTCGGTCACCGTGCTGCCGTTCGACCACGCGCTCGGCCTGCCGGACGCGTTCGCCCGCCGTATCGCCCGCAACACGTCCACGATCCTGGTGGAGGAGTCCCATCTGGCCCGGGTGATCGACCCGGCGGGCGGCTCCTGGTACGTGGAGGCGCTCACCGACGAACTGGCCCGCGCGGGCTGGGAGTTCTTCCGGTCGATCGAGCGGGACGGCGGCCAGGCGGCCGTGCTGCGCTCCGGCCGGATCCGTACGGACCTGGCCACGACCTGGGCGGAGCGCTCCAAGAAGCTCGCCAAGCGGCGTGAACCCATCACCGGGGTCAGCGAGTTCCCGCATCTCGCGGAGAAGGCCGTGGAGCGCGCGCCCGCGCCCGAGGGGCCGTCCGGCGGGCTGCCGCGGGTGCGCCGCGACGAGGCGTACGAGGAGCTGCGCGCCCGCTCGGACGCGCACCTCGCGGCCACCGGCGCCCGCCCCCGGGTCTTCGTGGCCACCATCGGTCCGGCCGCCGCGTACACCGCGCGTGCGACGTTCGCCGCGAACCTCTTCCAGGCGGGCGGCATCGAACCGGTCACCGAGGGAAGTTACGAGGAGAGCGGCGCGACCGAGGCCGTGCTGTGTTCCAGCGACGCGCTGTACGAGGAACAGGCCGGGCAACTGGCGCAGTCGCTCAAGGCGTCCGGTGCCCGGCACGTGGTCCTCGCGGGCCGCCCCGCCGAGTACCCGGGCGTCGACTCGTACGTCTTCGCGGGCTGCGACGCCGTGGCCGTGCTGTCCGCGACCCTTGACCGTATGGGAGTGTCCTGATGGGAATCCCCGACTTCTCCGGCATCGAGCTGGGGACCCCGGTCGCCGACGGCGATGCCGAACAGTGGCGTACGGCCGTCGGGCGCGCCACCGGCGCCGAGGAGCCGCTCTGGGAGACCCCGGAGGGCATCGGCGTCAAGCCGCTCTACACCGGCCGTGACCTGGAGGGCCTGGACTTCCTGGGTACCTTCCCGGGCATCGCGCCGTATCTGCGCGGCCCCTACCCGACGATGTACGTCAACCAGCCCTGGACGATCCGCCAGTACGCGGGCTTCTCCACCGCCGAGGAGTCCAACGCGTTCTACCGGCGCAACCTGGCGGCCGGCCAGAAGGGCCTGTCGGTCGCCTTCGACCTGCCCACGCACCGCGGTTACGACAGCGACCATCCGCGCGTGACCGGTGACGTCGGCATGGCGGGCGTGGCGATCGACTCGATCTACGACATGCGGCAGCTGTTCGACGGGATTCCGCTGGACAGGATGACCGTGTCGATGACGATGAACGGCGCCGTGCTGCCGGTGCTGGCGCTCTACATCGTGGCTGCCGAGGAACAGGGCGTACCGCCCGAGAAGCTGGCCGGGACCATCCAGAACGACATCCTCAAGGAGTTCATGGTCCGCAACACGTACATCTATCCGCCGAAGCCGTCGATGCGGATCATCTCCGACATCTTCGCGTACACCTCGCAGCGGATGCCGCGCTACAACTCGATCTCCATCTCCGGCTATCACATCCAGGAGGCGGGTGCGACGGCCGATCTGGAGCTGGCGTACACCCTCGCGGACGGAGTCGAGTACATCCGCGCGGGGCGTGAGGCGGGCCTGGACGTGGACGCGTTCGCGCCGCGGCTGTCCTTCTTCTGGGCGATCGGCATGAACTTCTTCATGGAGATCGCCAAGATGCGGGCGGCCCGGCTGCTGTGGGCCAAGCTGGTCAGCCAGTTCGACCCGAAGAACTCCAAGTCGCTCTCGCTGCGCACCCATTCGCAGACCTCGGGCTGGTCGCTGACCGCGCAGGACGTGTTCAACAACGTCACGCGCACCTGTGTGGAGGCGATGGCGGCGACCCAGGGGCACACCCAGTCGCTGCACACCAACGCCCTGGACGAGGCGCTCGCGCTGCCCACCGACTTCTCGGCGCGCATCGCCCGCAACACTCAGCTGCTCATCCAGCAGGAGTCCGGCACCACCCGGACCATCGACCCGTGGGGCGGCAGCGCCTACGTGGAGAAGCTGACGTACGACCTCGCCCGCAAGGCCTGGGCGCACATCCAGGAGGTCGAGCAGGCCGGCGGTATGGCGCAGGCCATCGACGCCGGCATCCCGAAGCTGCGCGTGGAGGAGGCGGCCGCGCGGACGCAGGCCCGCATCGACTCCGGGCGGCAGCCGGTGATCGGCGTCAACAAGTACCGGGTGGACAGCGACGAGCAGATCGACGTCCTGAAGGTCGACAACTCCTCGGTGCGCACCCAGCAGATCGAGAAGCTGCGGCGGCTGCGCGCGGAGCGGGACGAGATGGCCTGCCGGGACGCGCTGGACGCGCTGACCCGGGCGGCGGACGGCGACGGGAACCTGCTGGAGCTGGCCGTGCGCGCGGCCCGCGCCAAGGCGACCGTCGGCGAGATCTCCGACGCCCTGGAGAAGGTGTACGGGCGGCACGCGAGTCAGATCCGTACCATCTCCGGGGTGTACCGCAACGAAGCAGGCGAGTCCCCGTCCGTGGACCGCACCCGGGCTCTGGTGGACGCCTTCGAGGACGCCGAGGGGCGGCGGCCGCGCATCCTGGTCGCCAAGATGGGCCAGGACGGCCACGACCGCGGGCAGAAGGTGATCGCGACCGCCTTCGCCGACCTCGGTTTCGACGTCGACGTCGGCCCGCTGTTCCAGACGCCGGAGGAGGTCGCCCGGCAGGCGGTCGAGGCGGACGTCCACGTGGTCGGCGTGTCCTCGCTGGCCGCCGGTCACCTCACCCTCGTACCGGCGCTGCGCGAGAAGCTCGCCGACGAGGGCCGGGCGGACATCATGATCGTGGTCGGCGGGGTGATCCCGCCGCAGGACGTGCCGACGCTGCTGGAGATGGGCGCCACGGCCGTGTTCCCGCCCGGGACGGTGATCCCGGACGCGGCCCACGATCTGGTCAAGCGGCTGTCGGCCGACCTCGGCCACGATCTGTAGGGCCTCATGGCGGCGATCGATCTCGACACGTATGTGAAGGGTGTGCTCGACGGGAAGCGGGCGGTCGTGGCTCGCGCCATCACGCTCGTCGAGTCCACCCGGCCGCAGCACCGGGCGCTGGCACAGGAGTTGCTCACCGAGCTGCTTCCGCACAGCGGGCGGGCGCGACGGATCGGCATCAGCGGGGTGCCGGGCGTGGGCAAGTCGACGTTCATCGACGCGTTCGGCACGCTGCTGACCTCGCAGGGCCACCGGGTGGCGGTGCTCGCCGTGGACCCCTCGTCCACCCGTACCGGGGGCTCCATCCTGGGTGACAAGACCCGGATGGAGCGCCTCGCCGTGGATCCGGCGGCGTTCGTCCGCCCCTCCCCCAGCGCGGGCACGCTCGGCGGGGTGGCCAAGGCGACGCGTGAGTCGATGGTCGTGATGGAGGCGGCCGGTTACGACGTGATCCTCGTGGAGACGGTAGGCGTCGGCCAGTCCGAGACGGCGGTCGCCGACATGGTCGACTCCTTCCTGCTGCTCACCCTGGCCCGCACCGGTGACCAGTTGCAGGGCATCAAGAAGGGTGTCCTGGAACTGGCCGACGTGATCTCGGTGAACAAGGCGGACGGCCCGCACGAGCGTGATGCCCGTGCGGCCGCCCGTGAACTCGCGGGCGCGCTACGGCTGATGCACGGCAAGGACGCCTTCTGGACTCCCCCGGTGCTCAGTTGCAGTGCCCGCGAGTCCATCGGTCTGGACGTCGTCTGGGAACGTCTGGAACAGCACCGCACGCTCCTCGACTCGACCGGCCGCCTCGCCGCCAAGCGGCGTGACCAGCAGGTCGGCTGGACCTGGTCGATGGTCCGCGACGAACTGCTGGGGCGCCTGCACGCCGATCCCGCGGTACGGGAGGCAGCGCCCCGCCTGGAGCAGCAGGTCAGGGAGGGCTCCTTGACGGCGACGCTCGCGGCGGAACGCATCCTGCGGGCGTTCGGGACGTAGACGTAGAGGACGGGAACCGGTCCGTCAGTCGATGCCGCGCACGATGTGCGACTCGGCCGGGTCCTCGTCCACCCCGGCCAAATACAGCACCGGGGCCTGGGGTTCT
The DNA here is from genome assembly GCF_044745865.1 of Streptomyces sp. NPDC086787. NCBI lineage: Bacteria > Bacillati > Actinomycetota > Actinomycetes > Kitasatosporales > Streptomycetaceae > Streptomyces > Streptomyces sp. NPDC086787. Next base: position 413,322 of record NZ_JBIVBC010000004.1, read on the forward strand.
TCCTGCTTGTCGGGCGGCATGGGGACCTCCGCGGTCAGTAGCGGTAGTGGTCGGGCTTGTAGGGGCCCTCGACCTGCACGCCGATGTACGTGGCCTGCTCCGGGCGCAACGTCGTCAGCTTGACGCCGAGGGCGTCGAGGTGGAGGCGGGCGACCTTCTCGTCCAGGTGCTTCGGCAGCGTGTGGACGCCGATCGGGTACTCGGACTGCTTGGCGAACAGCTCGATCTGGGCCAGGGTCTGGTCCGCGAAGGAGTTGGACATCACGAACGAGGGGTGGCCCGTCGCGTTGCCCAGGTTCAGCAGGCGCCCCTCGGACAGGACGATGACCTTCCTGCCGTCCGTGAAGGTCCAGGTGTGGACCTGCGGCTTGACCTCGTCCTTGACGATGCCGGGGATCTTCGCGAGGCCGGCCATGTCGATCTCGTTGTCGAAGTGACCGATGTTGCCGACGATCGCCTGGTGCTTCATCTTCGCCATGTCCGAGGCGAGGATGATGTCCTTGTTGCCGGTCGTGGTGATGAAGATGTCGGCCGTCCCGACGACCTCGTCCAGCGTGGTGACCTGGTAGCCGTCCATCGCCGCCTGGAGGGCGCAGATCGGGTCGATCTCGGTGATGATCACACGGGCGCCCTGGCCGCGCAGCGACTCCGCGCAGCCCTTGCCCACGTCGCCGTACCCGCACACAACTGCGGTCTTGCCGCCGACCAGGGTGTCGGTGGCGCGGTTGATGCCGTCGATCAGCGAGTGGCGGCAGCCGTACTTGTTGTCGAACTTCGACTTGGTCACCGCGTCGTTGACGTTGATCGCCGGGAAGAGGAGCACACCGTCGCGCTGCATCTCGTACAGGCGGTGGACACCCGTCGTGGTCTCCTCCGTCACGCCACGGATGTCGGCGGCGATGGCCGACCAGTCCAGGGTGGCGGTTTCCAGCAGGGCGCGGACGGCGGCGAGTTCCTCGTTGGCGGCCTCGGGGAGGTTGCCGGTCTTCTGGTGTTCGACGCCCTGGTGGACGAGGAGGGTGGCGTCACCACCGTCGTCGAGGATCATGTTCGGGCCACCGGTGGGGCTGTCCGGCCAGGTCAGCGCCTGCTCGGTGCACCACCAGTACTCCTCCAGCGTCTCGCCCTTCCAGGCGAACACCGCAATCCCGGCGGCGGCGATCGCCGCCGCCGCGTGGTCCTGCGTGGAATAGATGTTGCAGGAGGCCCAACGGACCCGGGCGCCCAGGGCGACCAGGGTCTCGATGAGCACAGCGGTCTGCACGGTCATGTGCAGGGAACCGGTGATCCGGGCGCCGGCCAGCGGCTGCGCCTCGGCGTACTCCTTGCGGATCGCCATCAGGCCGGGCATCTCGTGCTCGGCGAGGGTGATCTCCTTGCGGCCGAACTCGGCCAGGGAGAGGTCGGCGACCTTGAAGTCAGTGGTCTTGGCGGGCATGCGCGGGCCTCTCCATGAGGTGGGTCAGGTTGCGGTGGATGTCGAGGGTGGCTGTGGAGCGGTTGAGGGTGATGTAGTGCAGTCCGGGCGCCCCTTCGGCGAGGAGCCGTGCGCCCAGCGCGGTCGCGTGGTCGACGCCGATGCGGTGCGCGGTGGCGGGGTCGTCGCGGGCCGTCTCCAGGGCTTCGGCGAGGTCCGCCGGGAAGCGGGCGTCGCTCAGTTCGGCGAAGCGCCGGATCTGGCGGGCGTGCACGGCGGGCATGATCTCCGGGATGATCGGCGTGTCGCAGCCGGCGGCCGTCACCCGGTCGCGCAGCCGTAGGTAGTCCTCGGCGTCGAAGAACATCTGTGTGATGGCGTAGTCGGCGCCTGCCCGGCACTTGGCGACGAAGTGCTCGATGTCGCTGTCCCAGTCGGGCGAGCGCGGGTGCCGTTCGGGGAACGCGGCGACGCCGATGCTGAAGTCCCCTGCTGCACGGACGAGTTCGACCAGCTGGTAGGCGTGGTGCAGTCCGTCGGGGTGTGCGGTCCACGGGCCGCGCGGATCGCCCGGCGGGTCTCCGCGCAGCGCCAGGACGTCCCGGATGCCCGCGTCGGCGTACTGACCGATGATGTGCCGCAGTTCCGCGACCGAGTGGCCGACGGCGGTGAGGTGGGCGACGGGGCGCAGGGTCGTCTCGGCGGCGATGCGGCGGGTGACGGCGACCGTGCGGTCCCGGGAGGAGCCGCCCGCGCCGTAGGTGACCGACACGAAGGTGGGGGCGGCGGACTCGATCCGGCGGATCGCCTCCCACAGGGTGCGCTCGCCTGCCTCGGTCTTCGGCGGGAAGAACTCGAAGGAGAAGGTGGTGACGCCCGCGGCGAGCAGGTCCCTCAGGGAGGCGGGGGTGCGGGTGGTGGCGGCCGTGGCGGCTGTGGTCATCGGTCGGTCTCCTCGGCCGGGCCACCGGTCGTCTTGAAGTAGACGGCCTCGGGGTGGTGCAGGATCAGGGCGTCCGTGGACTGTTCCGGGTGGAGCTGGAACTCGGCGGAGAGGGTGACGCCGATGCGCTCCGGGCGGAGCAGGGCCGCGATCTTGGCGCGGTCCTCCAGGTCGGGGCAGGCCGGGTAGCCAAGGGAGTAGCGGCAGCCCTGGTAGTCGGTGCGGAGCATCCCGGCGAGGTCGGTGGGGTCCTGGTCGGCGACGCCCAGTTCGGCACGGACCCGGGCGTGCCAGAACTCGGCCAGCGCCTCGGTCAACTGCACGGACAGGCCGTGGAGTTCGAGGTAGTCGCGGTAGGCGTTGGCGGCGAACAGCTCGTTCGCGACCTCGGAGACGCGGTTGCCCATGGTGACCGTCGTGAAGGAGATGACGTCGGTCTCCCCCGGGTCCGCGTCCTGGGCGCGGAAGAAGTCGGCGAGGCACAGATACCGGTCGCGTCGCTGGCGCGGGAAGGTGAAGCGGGTGAGCTCGGTGCCGTTCTCGTCCAGGACGATCAGGTCGTCGCCCTTGGAGACGCAGCGGAAGTAGCCGTGCACGACGGCGGCTTCGAGGATGTTCTCCGTGTGCAGCCGGTCCAGCCAGGCGCGCAGCCTCGGCCGTCCCTCCGTCTCGACGAGTTCCTCGTACGACGGTCCGGTGCCGCCGCGGGCCGACTTGAGGCCCCACTGGCCCATGAAGGTGGCGCGTTCGTCCAGCCAGGAGGCGTAGTCGGCGAGCGGGATGCCCTTGGTGACACGGGTGCCCCAGAAGGGCGGGGTGGGGACCGGGTTGTCGGTGGCGACGTCGGAGCGGGCGGGCAGGACGGGCGGGGCGTCGGCCGGGCGGGCGGGTGTGGTGGCGCGTACCCGGCGGCGCCGCAGTTCGGGCAGGGCCGCTCCCGGTTCGCCACGTTTCACCGCGGTCATGGCGTCCATGAGGCGCAGTCCCTCGAAGGCGTCCCGGGCGTAGCGGACCTCTCCGTCGTAGAGCTCGTGCAGGTCCTGTTCGACGTAGGCGCGGGTGAGCGCGGCGCCACCCAGGATGACCGGGTAGGTGGTGGCGAGACCTCGGTCATTGAGCTCCTGGAGGTTCTCCTTCATGATCATCGTGGATTTCACCAGGAGGCCGGACATGCCGATGGCGTCGGCGCGGTGCTTCTCGGCGGCCTCGACTATGGCGGAGACCGGCTGCTTGATGCCGAGGTTGACGACGTTGTAGCCGTTGTTGGTGAGGATGATGTCCACGAGGTTCTTGCCGATGTCGTGGACATCGCCCTTCACCGTGGCCAGTACCAGGGTGCCCTTGCCCCCGGTTCCGGTGCGCTCCATGTGCGGTTCGAGATGGCCGACGGCGGCCTTCATCACCTCGGCGGACTGGAGTACGAACGGCAACTGCATCTGCCCGGAGCCGAACAGTTCACCGACGGTCTTCATGCCGTCGAGGAGGATGTCGTTGACGATCTCCAGGGCGGAGTGGCCGGTCAGCGCCTCGTCCAGGTCGTCGGTCAGCCCTTGGCGCTCGCCGTCCACGATGCGGCGGCGCAACCGGTCGGGCAGCGGCAGCGCGGCCAGTTCGGCGGCTCGGGAAGCCTTGACGGAGCGGGTGTCGACGCCGTCGAAGAGCTCCAGGTAGCGCTGGAGCGGGTCGTAGTCCGCCCGGCGACGGTCGTACACCAGGTCGAGGGCGCACTCCAGCTGGTCCTGTGGGATACGGGAGATGGGCAGGATCTTGGAGGCGTGCACGATGGCGGAGTCGAGTCCGGCGGCCACGCACTCGTGCAGGAAAACCGAGTTGAGGACGGTGCGGGCGGCCGGGTTGAGGCCGAAGCTGATGTTGGACAGGCCGAGGGTGGTCTGCACGTCCGGGTGACGGCGCTTCAGTTCCCGTATCGCCTCGATGGTCTCGATGCCGTCGCGGCGGGTCTCCTCCTGGCCGGTGGCGATGGGGAAGGTGAGGCAGTCCACCAGGATGTCGCCCTCGGCCATCCCCCACTCTCCGGTGAGGTCGGCGATCAGCCGTTCGGCGATCCGCAGTTTCCACTCGGCGGTGCGGGCCTGGCCCTCCTCGTCGATGGTGAGGGCGACGACGGCGGCGCCGTGCTCGGCGACCAGCGGCATGATCCGGGCGAACCGGGAGTCGGGGCCGTCGCCGTCCTCGTAGTTGACGGAGTTGACCACCGCGCGGCCGCCGATGCGCTCCAGCCCGGCCTCCAGTACGGCGGGTTCGGTGGAGTCGAGCACGACGGGCAGGGTGGAGGCGGTGGCCAGACGGCCGGCGAGTTCCTTCATGTCGGCGACGCCGTCGCGGCCCACGTAGTCGACGCACAGGTCGAGCAGATGGGCGCCGTCCCGGATCTGGTCGCGGGCGATCTCGACGCAGGTGTCCCAGTCCTCGCGGACCAGCGCCTCGCGGAACGCCTTGGAGCCGTTGGCGTTGGTGCGTTCACCTATGGCCAGGTAGGAGGTGTCCTGCCGGAACGGCACGGAGGTGTAGAGGGAGGCGGCGGCGGGCTCGGGGCGCGGGTCGCGACGGGTGGGTTCGAGATCGCGTACGGCGTCCGCGACCTGCCTCAGGTGCTCGGGCGTCGTACCGCAGCAGCCGCCGACCAGGCTGAGCCCGTGCTCGATGACGAACTGGCGGTGGGCGGCCGCGAGTTCCACCGGGCCGAGGGGGTAGTGCGCGCCGTCGGCGGTGAGTACCGGCAGGCCCGCGTTGGGCATCGCGGAGATGCCGGTGCGGGCGTGCCGGGACAGGTGGCGCAGGTGCTCGTTCATCTCGGCGGGCCCGGTCGCGCAGTTGAGGCCGATCAGGTCGATGCCGAGGGGTTCGAGGGCGGTGAGGGCGGCGCCGGTCTCGGAGCCGAGCAGCATGGTGCCGGTGGTCTCGACGGTGATCTGCACGAACAGCGGCAGGTCGGCCCCGGTCCCGCGCAGGGCGCGCCGGGCTCCGATCAGGGCGGCCTTGGTCTGGAGCAGGTCCTGGGTGGTCTCCACGAGCACGGCGTGCGCGCCGCCCGCGATCAGACCCTCGGTCTGCTCCTGGTAGGCGTCGCGCAGCCGTGCGTACGGGGCGTGCCCGAGGGTGGGCAGTTTGGTGCCGGGGCCGACCGAGCCGAGGACCCAGCGGGGCCGTTCGGCGGTGCTGTGGCCGTCGGCGACCTCCCGTGCGAGCCTGGCGCCCGCTTCGGCGAGTTCGCGGATGCGGGACTCGATGCCGTACTCACCGAGGTTGGCGAGGTTGGCGCCGAACGTGTTGGTCTCGACGCAGTCGACGCCCGCCGCGAAGTACGCGTCGTGCACCGAGCGGACGAGGTCGGGGCGGGAGACGTTGAGGATCTCGTTGCAGCCCTCGTGGCCCTGGAAGTCGTCCAGGGTGGGGTCCCGCTCCTGGAGCATGGTGCCCATGGCGCCGTCGGCGACGACGACCCGGGTGGCGAGGGCCTCCCGCAGCTGCTGTGCGGTGGCCGTGCGTGGGGTGCTCACAGGGCGGCCTCCAGGAACGGGGCGAGTACGGCGGCGGCCGGCTCGCCGTAGCCCTCGGTCAGCCGTGCCGTCACCGCCGTACGGTCGAGGACGTACTCCTGGGGGCCCGGTGCCTCCAGGGCGAGGCCGGCCAGGACGCAACCGAGCCGGGCGGCCGCGGGTTCGGGCAGGCCGTGGGCGAGCGCGGCGAGGAAGCCCGCGCGGAACGCGTCGCCGACGCCGGTGGGGTCGGCCTCTTCGCGCACCGGCGCGGCCGGAATCGTGACGGCGGGCTCGCCCGCGCGTTCGATGCGGACGCCGTCCGCGCCGAGCGTGGTGACCCAGGAGCCGACCCGGTCGAGGATCTGCCGGTGGGTCCAGCCGGTGCGCTCCTGGACCAGGGCCGCCTCGTAGGCGTTGGTGAACAGGCGCTGCGCCCCGGCCACGAGGTCACGGACCGCGGCCGGTTCGAGGCGGGCGAGCTGCTGGGAGGGGTCGGCGGCGAACGGCACACCGAGCTCGCGGCACTCCTCGGTGTGCCGCACCATCGCCTCGGGGTCGTTCGGCGAGACCAGTACGAGGTCGAGGCCGCCGGTCCGGTCGGCGACCGGGGCGAGGCTCAGGGTGCGTGCCTCGGCCATGGCGCCCGCGTAGAAGGTGGCGATCTGGTTCTGTGCCAGGTCGGTGGTGCACACGAACCGCGCGGTCTGCGCGGTGTGCGACACATGCACGGAGTCCGTGTCGACGCCGTGTTCCTTGAGATGGACCTGGTAGTCGGCGAAGTCCGGCCCCACGGCGCCGACCAGGATCGGGGCGAGCCCCAACTGGCCGAGTCCGTAGGCGATGTTGGCGGCCGCGCCGCCGCGTCTGACCTCCAGGGCGTCGGCGAGGAAGGACAGTGAGACGTTCGCCAGCTCACCGGGGACCAGGTGGTCGGTGAAGCGGCCGGGGAACGTCATCAGATGGTCGGTGGCGATGGAACCGGTGACGGCGATCCGCATGAGCCGGCCCCGCTCAACCGGTCGCGGCATGGCGGAGTTTGTCCGCCCGGTCGGTGGCCTCCCAGGTGAAGTCCACGCCGGTGCGCCCGAAGTGGCCGTAGGCGGCGGTCTGCGCATAGCGCGGGCGCAGCAGGTCCAGGTCCCGGACGATCGCGGCCGGGCGCAGGTCGAACACGTCGGTGACGGCCTGCTGGATGCGCTCGACGGGCACGGTCTCGGTGCCGAACGTCTCGATGAACAGGCCGACCGGGGCCGCCTTGCCGATGGCGTAGGCGACCTGCGCCTCGCAGCGACGGGCGAGGCCGGCGGCCACGACGTTCTTGGCGACCCAGCGCATCGCGTAGGCGCCGCTGCGGTCCACCTTGGAGGGGTCCTTCCCGGAGAACGCGCCGCCGCCGTGCCGGGCCATGCCGCCGTAGGTGTCGACGATGATCTTCCGTCCGGTCAGTCCGGCGTCGCCCATGGGGCCGCCGATCTCGAAGCGGCCGGTCGGGTTCACCAGGAGCCGGTGCCCGTCCGTGTCCAGTTCGAGGTCTGCCAGGGCCGGGGCGATGACGTGCTCGCGCAGGTCGGGGACGAGCAGCGCGTCGAGGCTGATGTCGGGGGCGTGCTGGGAGGAGACGACGACCGTGTCCAGGCGCACCGGGCGGTCGCCCTCGTACTCGATGGTCACCTGGGTCTTGCCGTCGGGGCGCAGATACGGCAGCGGGCCCTGCTTGCGGACCTCGGCGAGGCGGCGGGCGAGGCGGTGCGCGAGGGCGATGGGCAGCGGCATCAGCTCGGGCGTCTCGTCGCAGGCGTAGCCGAACATCAGACCCTGGTCGCCGGCGCCCTGGCGGTCGAGCTCGTCCGACTCGGCGGCGCCCTCCACCCGGGTCTCGTAGGCGTCGTTCACACCCTGGGCGATGTCGGGCGACTGGGCGCCGATGGAGACGGAGACGCCGCAGGAGGCGCCGTCGAAGCCCTTCGCGGAGGAGTCGTAGCCGATGCCGAGAATGGTCTCGCGCACGAGGGTGGGAATGTCGGCGTAGGCGGTGGTGGTGACTTCGCCCGCGATATGTACCTGTCCGGTCGTGATGAGGGTTTCCACGGCGACTCGGGCTGTCGGATCCTGGGTGAGAAGTGCGTCGAGAATGGTGTCACTGATTTGGTCGGCGATTTTGTCGGGATGACCCTCGGTCACCGACTCCGAGGTGAACAGTCGACGGGACACACTTTCCTCCAGCAGCCCGGGAATTGTTGTCGAAAGAGCGTCTTCCGCAATGCTTGGGGACCGCTAAAGTGTTCGGTTGTTCTCCGCCGCGTCACGCTTTAGCGCCCCGCAAGGGGGCGGTGACTGAATGATGGGTAGAAAGGAGCTTTCCATGACCCGCTACCTCATCAGCTTCCTACCCTGGATCGCCTATGCGGCGATCGCGACGAGTGACGAGTGGCGCAGTGGCGCGGAGTGGGGACTGGGGATCGCCGCGTTTGTGATCTTCCAGGGACGACGGTCGGGCAAGCACTTGGACGAGATGGTGATCGAGGTGAGTGCCCTCGTGTTCTTCGCGGGCATCACCTGGCTCTCGTACAAGCAGCCCGATTCCGGCCTCATCCCCTACGGCCCGGCCCTTGTGGACGCCTGGCTCGCCGTCACCGCGTTCGGTTCGCTGCTCATCGGGCGGCCGTTCACGCTGGGGCTGGCGCGGAAGATCGCGCCGGAGCACGTGTGGAAGACCAAGGCGTTCTTCCGTACCAACGCGACGATCACCACCGTGTGGGGGGTGTCCTTCCTCTTTGCCGCCGGCGCGCTGGCTCTGCTGATCAAGGCCGACCCGCACGCCACCACCGCCGCGATCGTCATCAAGGTCGTCACCTTCGTCGTCCCGGTCCTGTTCACCATGCGGTACCCGTCCATCGCCGCGCAGAAGGCCCGGCAGGCCGCCGTGCACTGACGTGGTTCCCCGTGCTCGTTGAGCGCCGTTGCCCGAGGTCCGGTGCAGCGGCGCTCACTGCTGTGCGAGGTACGCGCGGCACAGGCGCCCGGCAGACGGTGGGCGGGCTGCGTCCAGCCGGCGGCCGGGGAGTGCGGGGAGTCGTCCGGTCCGGCCTCGCGGAGGCGGGCCAGGAGGACGACCGTGACGGCGGCGAGCTGTTCCGGGTCGGGCTCGCCGCGTACGACGCGGATGGGGTGCTGCTCGTCGGCGGTGCTCATACCGGCTGGTTCCCGTGCTTGCGGGACGGCAGCGTGGCGTTCTTGGCGCGCAGCATCGCCAGGGAGCGGATGAGGACGGCCCGGGTGTCGGCCGGGTCGATGACGTCGTCCACGAGGCCGCGTTCGGCGGCGTAGTACGGGTGCATGAGCTCTTCCTGGTACTGCTGGATGCGCTGGGCGCGGGCCGCCTCGGGATCGGGGGCGGCGGCGATCTCACGGCGGAAGACGACGTTCGCGGCGCCCTCCGCGCCCATCACGGCGATCTCGTTGGTGGGCCAGGCGAAGGTGAGGTCGGCGCCGATGGACTGGCTGTCCATGACGATGTAGGCGCCGCCGTAGGCCTTGCGGAGGATCACCGAGATGCGGGGAACGCTGGCGTTGCAGTAGGAGTAGAGGAGTTTCGCGCCGTGCCGGATGACCCCGCCGTGCTCCTGCTCGCGGCCCGGAAGGAAGCCCGGGACGTCGACCAGGGTGACGAGGGGGATGCTGAAGGCGTCGCAGGACTGCACGAACCTGGCGGCCTTCTCACTGGCGTTGATGTCCAGGACGCCCGCGTAGGACGACGGCTGGTTCGCCACGATGCCGACCACATGGCCGTCGAGCCGGGCCATGGCGCAGATGATGTTGGTGGCCCAGCCCGCGTGGATCTCGAAGACCTCTCCGTCGTCGACGATCTCCTCGATGACGGGTCGCATGTCGTAGGAGCGTCCGGGGTCGCCCGGCACCAGGTCGAGGAGGGCCTCGCCACGGCGGGTCGGGGAGTCGTCGGGGCGTACGGCGGGCGGTAGTTCGCGGTTGTTCTGCGGCAGCATGGACAGCAGGTAGCGCACCTCGGCGAGACACTCGGCCTCGTCCTCGTAGGCGAAGTGCGCGGCGCCGGACACGGTCGCGTGGACGTCGGCACCGCCGAGCTGGTCGTGGCTGATCCGCTCGCCGGTGACGGCCTGTACGACGTCCGGGCCGGTGATGTACATCTGTGAGGTGCCGCGGACCATGAACACGTAGTCGGTGAGGGCGGGGCTGTAGGCGGCGCCGCCCGCGCAGGGGCCGAGCATCACGCTGATCTGCGGGATGACGCCGGAGGCGGCCACGTTGCGGCGGAAGATGCCGCCGTAGCCGGCGAGCGCGGTGACCCCTTCCTGGATCCGGGCGCCGGCACCGTCGCTGAGGGCGACCAGGGGCGCGCCCGCGGCGAGCGCGAGGTCCATCACCTTGTGGATCTTCGAGGCGTGCGCCTCACCGAGGGAGCCGCCGAAGATCCGGAAGTCGTGGGCGTAGGCGAAGACCGTACGGCCCTCCACCGTGCCCCAGCCGGTGACCACGCCGTCCGTGTAGGGCCGTTTGTTCTCCAGGCCGAAGCCGGTGGCCCGGTGCCGGCGCAGCGGCTCGACCTCCTGGAAACTCCCCTTGTCGAAGAGGAGTTCGAGGCGCTCGTGGACGGTCAGCTTGCCCTTGGCCCACTGCTGCTCGGTGGCGCGCGGGCCGGGGCCCTCGCGCACGGTCTGCTTCACCAGATCGAGCAGGGCCACCCGGGAGCGCGGGTCGGGGCGCGGTGGCGGCTGGGTCATGGGGGCGAGTGAGGTGGTGTCCTCGGTCACGGTCATGGGTCACCCATCCATGTGGCTCAGGGTATTCGGACCGTCAATTCAAACCGCGCGGTCCGCCGAGAGGCCACAGCGATCACCCCCTATGGTCTCCGCCCGGCCCCCTACTAAGGGTGGTGGGCGGGGTCGGTTAGGGGTTGGTGGGGACTTGCCCGGCGTCTAGAACTGTCCGAACGAGGCCAGTTCGCGACAAGACGGGTGCTGCGATGACTACGGCGATGGTATTCCCGGGAATGGGGCCGACGCGTTTCCGGGAACTGGGGCGCTTCCTGCTGCTCGATGCCCATGCCAAAAAGCTGGTTTCGGTCGCGGACGACGTCCTCGGCCATTCTCTTTTCGAGGCGTTCCGGCAGAGCGAGGACGAGTACGCCCCGGCGGCTCAGGTCGCGTTCATGGTGGTGTGCACGGCGCTCGCCGGGCGGGCCCGGGAGGATCTCGGCGTCGAGCCGGTGGTGTGCGCGGGTCCCAGCTTCGGTGAGAAGCCCGCGGTCGGTTTCAGCGGGGCGCTCGGCTTCGCGGACACCGTGCGGATGACGGCGGGACTGGCGCGCTGCACCGAGGAGTACTTCGCGCAGGAGCACCGTGACGTGGTCACCCAGTCGTTCGTGCGCGCCCCGGCCGGACCGCTGGACGAGCTGTTCGCGGAGATGGACGCCCGGGGTGCCTGGTACGAGACGGCGTGTCTGCTCGACGACGGGTTCCGGATGGTGTCCGTGCACGAGGCCGAACTGGAGGAGTTCCAGCGGCGGTTGCGGTCGATCGGCGCGCTTCCGCTGTACGTGATGCGGCCGCCCATGCACTCCTCGCTGTTCACCGGGCTGCGTGAGCGCGCGGCCCGCGAGGTCATCGACGCGCTGCCACTGCGCGACCCGGAGATACCGCTGATCGCGGACCAGGACGGCACCGAGCTGACCAGTGCGGCCGGGTTGCGGCAGATGCTGCTCGACCACTTCGTCCGCCCCGTGGACTGGCCGGCGACGCTGGACGCGATGCACGGACGGGGCGTCGAGCGTCTGGTGATCGCCGGTCCCGACGCCCTGTTCGGGCGGGTGTCGGCGGCCACCTCGCGCTTCGAGGTCGTCCCGGTCTCCCCGGAGCGGGCACCGCGCGCCACGGCTGCGGCGGGGGTCTGACATGACGACCCAGGTCTCCCCCGGCCACGAGCTCCGGCCGGCCGTCGCCGAGGACGCCTACGCGGGCAGTCTGCACGGTCTGTTCCTGCGCGGGCTCGCTCTCTCGCCCGACCGGGAGTGCTTCCGCGTCGACGGGCGCGGCACCACCTACACCGAGGCCCACCGGCGGGCGCTGGCCCTCGCGGGGGCGCTGGTGGAGGTGTGCGGCGGTGTGCCCCGTACCGTCGCGGTGCTCGGCAGCAAGAGCGGCGAGGCGTACACCGGGCTGCTGGCCGCCCTGTATCTGGGGGCGCGGGCCGTACCGCTGCACCCCGACTTCCCGGCGGCCCGCAACCGTGCCGTCCTGGAGGCCTCCGGGGCCGACGCGGTGATCGCGGACGCGCGGGGCGCGGCGGCGTACGACCGGATCGGGCTGCCGGGTGTGCCGCTGGTCGCGGCTGCCGAAGAACCGCTGCCGGGAAAGCCGTTGGCGGCGCCACGGACCGTGCGCCCGGAGGACACCGCGTACATCCTGTTCACCTCCGGCTCGACGGGCCGCCCCAAGGGCGTGCCCACCACACACCGGGCGACCGACAGCTACTTCCGTACGCTGCAGGCCCGTTACGGCTTCGGCCCCGACGACGTCTTCACCCAGACCTTCGATCTCACCTTCGACTGCGCGATGTTCGACCTGTTCAGCGCGTGGGGCGCGGGTGCCCGGGTCGTGCCGCTGCCGATGCGGGCCTACCGGGCGCTGCCGGAGTTCCTCGCCGAGGAGCGGGTCACCGTGTGGTTCTCGACCCCGGCGGCGATCGCCCTCGCCCGCCGCTCCGGCGCGCTGGCGGTGGGCGCGCTCGACGGACTGCGCCGGTCGCTGTTCGCGGGCGAGCCGCTGCACCGGCACGACGCCGAGGAATGGCAGGCGGCCGCGCCGCACAGCACCGTGGAGAACCTGTACGGCCCCACCGAGCTGACCATCACCGTCACCGCGCACCGCCTCACGACCGCCACCCCCGTGGAGCGGTACGTCAACGGCGTCGTCCCCATCGGCCCGGTGTACGGCTCCCTGGACCACGTCCTGCTCTCCCCCGACGGAACGACCGGCGGCGACGAGGGCGAACTGTGCGTCACCGGGCCGCAGATGTTCGACGGCTATCTCGACCCTGCCGAGAACGAAGGCCGCTTCCTCGACCACGACGGGCGCCGCTGGTACCGCACCGGAGACCGGGTGCGCCGCTGGGCGGACGGCGAGATCAGCTATCTGGGCCGCGCCGACGACCAGGTGCAGGTGCAGGGCTGGCGGGTGGAGCTGTCCGAGGTCAGCCACGCCGTGCGCGCCCTCGACGGAGTGGAGGACGCCGTCACCGTCGCCGTGCCGATGGGCGGCAGTCACGAACTGGCCGCCTTCTACACCGGCCGCACCGCGCAAAGCGCCCTGCTCGCCAAGGAACTGACCGCGAACCTGCCCAGGGCGATGGTGCCGCGGCTGCTGACACACCTGGACGAGTTCCCGATGAACGCCAACCGCAAGATCGACCGCTCCGCCCTGAGGGCGCGCGCGCTGACGCTCCTGGACCGCGGCCGCACCCCGCGCCGACCCGACGCCGCCCCTGCCACGGACCACTAAGGAGAGACCCCGTGGACGAGAACCTCACCAAGGCCGCCGAGCTGCTGCACCAGCTCGTCGACGCCCAGGCCGCCGGCCGCCCGCAGGACGTCGCCGTGCGTGACGCCCGGGACTCCTGGACCTGGGAACAGCTCGCCGCGCAGAGCCGGGCCGCCGCCGACTGGCTGCGCCGGGCCGGTGTGACCGCGGGCGACCGGATCGTCGTACGCCTGCCGAACGTGCGCGAGACGACGGCACTGCTGTACGCGGCCTCCCGGCTTGGTGCGGCGCTGGTGCCGATCAGCGCGGAGATGAAGGAGTTCCATCTGCGCGCGGTGATCGCCGACTGCGAGCCGCGCGTGGTGGTCGTCGCGGACGGTGCCGGCGCGTGGGCGTCGGGCCTGACCGACCGGCCGGTGCACGAGGTCGGCGCCCTGTGGTCCGAGCTGACACCCGCCGCCGGGTCCGCCGGGGGCGGGCAGCCGTCCGACACACCGGCCGTGCTCATCTACACCTCGGGCTCGACCGCGACCCCCAAGGGCATCATCTGCCCGCACGCGCAGATGCTGTTCGCCGCGCGGTCCATCAACGAGGTGCTCGGCTACCGCGCCGACGACACCGTGTTCGTCCGGGTGCCGCTGTCCTTCGACTACGGCCTGTTCCAGGTGCTGTTGTGCGCGGTGTCCGGCGCGACGCTGGTCCTCGCGGACTCCGAGGCGGACTCCAAGCTGCACATCCTCGTCCGGGAGAGCGGCGCCACGGTGCTGCCGCTGGTGCCGTCGCTGGGCGGCCCGCTGATCCGGCTCGCGCAGCGCGACCCGCGGCCGACCCGGCTGCGCATGTTCACCAGCACCGGGGCGGCGCTGGAGCAGCGGATCATCGACGGGCTGTGGAAGTGCTTCCCGGACGCCCGGGTGGTGCGCATGTACGGCATCTCGGAGTGCAAGCGGATCACCATCATGCCGCCGGACCAGGACCGTGACCGCCCCGGTTCCTCCGGGCTGCCGATCCCGGGGACGCGGGTGGCGATCCTGGACCCCGACGGCAACGAGGTGCCGGCCGGTGAGAGCGGCGAGATCACGGTGACCGGGCCGCATGTCATGGCCGGCTACTGGAACCTGCCGGAGATCACCGCGCGCACCTACCGGCCCGACCCGGCGACCGGCGGAACCCGGCTGTTCACCGGTGACTACGGGCGCGTGGACGCGGACGGCTACCTGTACTTCGAGGGACGCCGCGACGACATGTTCAAGCGCAAGGGCATGCGGGTGTCCACGATCGAGATCGAGGGCGCCGCGATGGACATCCCCGGTGTGCGCAACGCGGCCGCCCTGAAGCCGACCGCCGACCGCGACCTGATGATCTTCGTGGAGTCGGACGAGTTGACCCCGCAGGCGGTGCTCCGCGAGCTGGCCACCCGCCTGGAGGCGGTGAAGGTGCCCGCGCTGTGCAAGGTGCTGGACAGCTTCCCGCTGACCTCGAACGGCAAGAACGCCAAGCAGCAGCTGGCCGCGCTGCTCGACGCCGAGGCGGCCGCCAAGTGACCACCGCAGCAGCCGAACAGGCCGCGCTGGACCGGGAGTTGGTGGCCCGCTACGGCTCACCGCTGTACGTGTACGACCTCGACCGGGTCGCCCGCGCCCGCGCCGGACTGCGGGCCGCCCTGCCCGACGGGGTCACCCTCTACTACTCGCTCAAGGCCAACCCGCACCCCGGCCTGGTGCGGGCGCTGCGCGAGGGGTCCGGCGGCTGCCGTGCCGAGGTGTGCTCCACCGGCGAGCTGGCCTCCGCCCTGGCGGCCGGCCACCCGGCGGAGTCGGTCCTCTACTCGGGTCCCGGCAAGACGGCCGGTGAACTGGCCGTCGCGCTCGCCGAGGGGGTGCGCACCTTCTCCGTGGAGTCGGCGGGCGACCTGCGCAGGCTGGGCGCGCAGGCGGTACGGCAGGGAGTGACGGCCCAGGTGCTGCTGCGCGTCAACAGCGCGGCGGCCGCGGCGACCACGAGCATCCGGATGACCGGGACACCCTCACAGTTCGGCATCGACGCCGAGACCCTCCCCGACCTGCTGCCCGACCTGCTCGACGTCCCCGGGACGGAGGTGGCGGGCGCGCACTTCTTCCCGCTGTCCAACTCCAAGGACGAGGAGAGCCTGATCGCCGAGTTCACGGCGACGATCGAGCAGGCGGCCCGGTTGGAGGCCGAACTCGGCCTGCCCCTGCGCATGCTGGACGCAGGCGGAGGCTTCGCGGCGCCCTACTCGGTGCCGGACGAACGGCCCGGCTACCCGAATCTGCGCGCCGCCCTGGAGAAGGTCCTGGACACCCGGCTGCCGCGCTGGCGCGAGGGCACGGTGGAGGTCGCCTTCGAGTCGGGCCGCCATCTGGTCGGCGACAGCGGGCGGCTGCTGACCACCGTCACCAACGTCAAGGAGAGCCGGGGCCGGGTCTTCGCGATCCTGGACGCGGGCATCAACACCTTCGGCGGCATGGCCGGTCTCGGCCGGCTGCTCCCGCTCTCCGTGGACCCGGCCTTCCACCGCACCGGCGAACCGGTGCCCGTCACCCTGGCGGGCCCGCTGTGCACACCCGGCGACCTGCTGTCCCGCGCGGTGCGGATGCCTCCGCCGGAGCCGGGTGACGTGCTGGCCGTGCCCAACACCGGCGCCTACGGCCCCACCGCCAGCCTGCTGCTGTTCCTGGGCCGCCCGGCTCCGACCGAGCTGCTGCTCAGCGGTGGCGAGGTGGTCTCGGCCACCCGCCTCGTCACGACCCGTACCGAAGTCGCATAACCCACACTGGAGTTCAGGGACCATGACCGAGCCCGCCCACGCCCCTTCGGAACAGCTGTCGACGGCAGCCGAGTTGACCGGTACGTCCCGGGCCGCCCAGGAGCGGCGGCTGCTCGGGCTCGTCGTAGAGGAGGCCGGGGCGGCGCTGCGCGAGGCGGGCCGGGACACCGGCGCGGAACTCGATACGTCCCTGCCGTTCCGGCAGTTGGGACTCGACTCGCTGGCCATCGTCGATCTGCAACGGCGGCTGTCCACCGCGACCGGCCTCGACCTGCCGGTGTCCATCGCCTTCGACCATCCCACCCCACGGGCGCTGGCCGGGCAGCTGCTGCGCGAACTGCTCGGCGACACGTCGGCGGAGGCCGTAACCCCGGACGGACACGACGAGGAGCGGGACCCGGGCGAGCCCGTCGCGATCGTCGGCATGGCCTGCCGCTACCCCGGCGGCATCACCTCCCCCGCCGGACTGTGGGACCTGGTCGCGGCAGGCGGCGACGCCATCGGCCCGCTGCCCGAGGACCGCGGCTGGGACGTGGCCGGACTGTACGACCCGGACCCGGACGCACCCGGTAAGACCTACGCCCGCGAGGGCGGGTTCCTCTACGGGGCGGCCGAGTTCGACGCCGACTTCTTCGGGATCAGCCCGCGCGAGGCCGCCGCGATGGAGCCGCAGCAGCGGCTCGCCCTGGAGACGTCGTGGGAGGCGCTGGAGCACGCGGGCATCGACCCGGCCGTACTGCGCGGCAGCGACGCCGGCGTGTTCGTCGGCGCCGAGCCCCAGGAGTACGGACCGCGCCTGCACCAGGCACCCGAGGGCTACGAAGGCCACCTGCTGACCGGTGGCGCCACCAGCGTCATCTCCGGCCGCATCGCCTACACCCTGGGCCTTCAGGGCCCGACCCTGACGGTCGACACGGCCTGCTCGGCGTCCCTGGTCGCCATCCACCTCGCGGCAGGCGCGCTGCGCTCGGGCGAGTGCTCGCTGGCGCTCGCGGGCGGCGTGGCCGTGATGTCGAGTCCGGGCACGTTCACCGCGTTCAGCAGGCAGCGGGGGCTCGCCCCGGACGGCCGCTGCAAGCCCTTCGCGGACGCGGCCGACGGCACCGGCTGGGCGGAGGGCGTCGGCTTCCTGGTCCTGGAGCGGCTCTCCGACGCACGGCGGGCCGGTCACCGGGTGCTCGCGGTACTGCGCGGCTCGGCCGTCAACCAGGACGGTGCGAGCAACGGCCTCACCGCCCCCAACGGCTCGGCACAGCGCCGCCTGATCCGGCGTGCCCTCGCCTCGGCGAGCCTGACCGGCGCCGACGTCGACGCGGTCGAGGCGCACGGTACCGGCACCCGGCTCGGCGACCCCATCGAGGCGGGCGCGCTGCTGGCGACGTACGGCCAGGACCGCCAGGAGCCGCTGTGGCTGGGCTCGGTCAAGTCGAACCTGGGCCACACCCAGGCGGCCGCCGGGGTCGCCGGGGTCATCAAGATGGTGCAGGCGCTGCGGCACGAGCTGCTGCCGCGCACGCTGCATGTGGACGCACCGTCCTCGCACGTGGACTGGTCGGCGGGCGCGGTGCGGCTGCTGACCGAGGCCCGTCCCTGGCCGACCGGGGAACGGGTGCGGCGCGCGGGCGTGTCGTCGTTCGGGATCAGCGGCACGAACGCGCATGTGATCGTGGAGGAGGCGCCCGCCGAGGAACCGGCCGCACCGGACGGGGCGCCGGCCCGGCCCGTCCTGCCGTGGATCCTTTCCGGCGGGACCGAGGAGGCACTGCGCGACCAGGCCGCACGGCTCGCCGCGCACCTGCGCGAACACCCGGCCCTCAGCGCCGGTTCCGTGGCCCTGGCGCTCGCGGGCCGTCCGGCACTCCCGCACCGCGCCGCCGTCGTGGCGGACGGCCGCGAAGGCCTGCTGTCCGGCCTGACGGCCGTCGCCCGCGGCGAAGCACCGTTGCGCGACGGCCCGACCGGCGGCCTGCTGGCGTTCCTTTTCACCGGCCAGGGCAGTCAGCGCATCGGCATGGGACGCGAACTGTACGCGGCGTACCCGGAGTTCGCGCGCGCCCTGGACGAGGTGTGCGCGGCGCTGGACCAGTACCTGGAACGCCCGCTGCTGGACGTCATGTTCGGCGAGGCGGACCTGTACGGCGGGGCCGGCACCGAACTGGACGAGACGCACTACACGCAGCCCGCTCTGTTCGCGCTGGAAGTCGCGCTGTTCCGGCTGCTCGAAGCCTGGGGGGTACGCCCGGACACGCTGGCCGGGCACTCCATCGGCGAGCTGGCGGCCGCCCACGTGGCCGGGCTGTGGTCGCTGGAGGACGCGGCGCTCATCGTGTCCGCGCGTGGCCGTCTGATGCAGGGGCTTCCGGCGGGCGGTGCGATGGCCGCCGTACAGGCGACCGAGGACGAGGTCCTGCCGGTACTGCCCCAGGGCACGGGCATCGCCGCCGTCAACGGGCCGATGGCGGTGGTGGTTTCCGGACTCGAGGCAGGTGTGGAGGAGGTCGTGCGGCACTTCGATGCGGCCGGTCGCAGGACGAAGCGGCTCACCGTCAGCCACGCCTTCCACTCCCCGCTGATGGAGCCCATGCTGGCGGAGTTCCGTCAGTTCGCGCAGGTCCTGAACCCGATGCGGCCGACTCTGCCCATCGTGTCAACGCTGACCGGACGCGAGGTGTCGTACGACGAGCTGGCCGACCCCGAGTACTGGGTACGGCACGTCCGCGCGGCCGTGCGGTTCGCCGACGCCGTCCGCGCGCTGGAGGAGCACGGAGTCAGCACGTTCCTGGAGATCGGCCCGGACGCGGTACTCACCGCCATGGGCGCCGACTCGGTGACCGGGGGCCGACTGCTGGCCGCGCTGCGGCGCGGACACGACGAGCCGGGCTCGCTGGTCACCGCGGTCACCGCGCTGCACCTGCGCGGGGTACCGGTCGACCGGCGCGCGTTCCTGGGCACGGAGCAGGCCGCGGCCGACCTCCCCACCTATGCCTTCCAGCGCAGGCGCCACTGGCTCGACGCCCCGCACGACGCACCGGCGGATCCCGCCGCGCTCGGCGTCACGGACCCTGAACACCCTCTGCTGGGAGCCGCGTTGACGGAGGCGGGTGCCGAGCGGCTGGTGCTCACCGGACGGCTCTCCACGCGCACCCACCCGTGGCTGGCCGACCACGCGGTGGGCGGCACGGTCCTGCTCCCCGGCACCGCGTTCGTCGAACTCGCCGTGCACGCGGCCGGGCTGGCGGGCTGCGAGGCCGTCGAGGAACTCACGCTCCAGGCTCCGCTGACCCTGGAGGACGCCGAGACGGGCGTGGAGATCCAGCTCGCGGTGGCGGAGCCCGGCCCGGACGGCCGGCGCCCGCTCACCGTGCACTCCCGCACGGCCGACACGGAATGGAGCCAGCACGCCCAGGGCCTGCTGGCTCCGACCGCGACGGCTCCGGCCGACAGTGACGCCGTCTGGCCACCGCAGGGCGCCGTACCGCTCGACGTGAGCGACGCCTACACCCGCATGACCACCCGGGGATACGGCTACGGGCCCGCCTTCCAGGGCCTGCGGGCCGCCTGGCGGCGGGGCGACGAGCTGTACGCCGAGGTCGCCCTGCCCGACGGCGTGGACCCGGAGGGCTACGCCGTCCACCCGGCGCTCCTGGACGCCGCCCTGCACGTCATCGGGCTGGACGAGGACGCCGACGGCGCCGAACTCCCCTTCGCCTGGACCGATGTGGCGGTACAGGCCACCGGCGCGACCGTTCTGCGCGTGCACGTGTCCCCGGCCACCTCCGGAGTCCGCCTGCGTCTGACGGACCCGGCCGGTGCCACGGTCGCGACGGTCGGCCGGCTCGTGCTGCGGCCCGCCGCGGCGGGCGGCGGCTCCGGGCGAGCGGTGCCGCTGCACCGGGTCGAGTGGGCGCCGGTCACCGCGCGGGCGACCGAGCCGACCGGCGCGTACACCGTGCTGCGGGCCGCCACGGCGCCGGAACTGCTGCCACGGCTCCAGGCCCACCTCAGCGGTGACGGCATCGCCCTCGTACACACCCACGAGGCCACCACCGATCCCGAACAGGCCGCCATTCGCGGGCTGGTCCGGGCCGCCCAGACGGAACACCCCGGTCGGATCGTCATCCTCGACACCGCCGAGGCCGTCCCCGCCCACATACCTGCCGGTGAACCCGAACTGGCCTGCTCGGGAACCACCTTCAGCGCACCGCGCCTGGCCCGGGTGACGGTTCCGTCGGACGGCGTCCGGTGGACCACCTCGGGCACGGTCCTGATCACCGGTGGCACCGGCGGCCTGGGCGCGCTCACCGCACGCCACCTCGTCGCCATGCACGGGGTGCGCAGTGTGCTCCTCGTGGGGCGCCGCGGTCTCGACACACCGGGTGCCGACGAACTCGTATCCGATCTGCGCGAGTTGGGCGCCGAGGACGTGACGGTGGAGGCGTGCGACGTCTCCGACCGGGAGGCGGTGGCCCGGCTGCTCGACGGGCACCCCGGCATCACGGCCGTCGTCCACGCGGCTGGTGTGCTCGACGACGCCACCTTCGACAGCCTCACGCCGGAACGCCTGGAATCGGTATGGGCGCCCAAGGCACGGGCGGCACAGTACCTGCACGAACTGACCGCGGACCACGACCTCGACGCCTTCGTCCTCTACTCGTCGGCGGCCGCCACCTTCGACGCCCTCGGCCAGGCCAACTACGCAGCCGCCAACGCCTACCTGGACGCCCTCGCGGCGCAGCGGCGGGCGCACGGCCGGCCGGGGCTCTCCCTGGCCTGGGGCCTGTGGGACCCGGAGGCCGGGGGCATGGCGGCCGGACTCGCGCCCGCCGACCTGTCCCGCGCGGCACGGGCCGGAACACCCGCACACGGTGCGGCGACCGGACTGGCCATGCTGGACGCGGCGACCGCCCTCCCGGAGTCGTCGGCCCATGTCCTCGCGCTGCGCCTGGACCAGCAGGCCCTGACCCGGCGTGCCCGCACCGAGGAACTGCCCTCTGTACTGCGCGGCCTGGTCCGCACTCCGGCCCGCCGGGCCGCGGGCACGGACACGGCGACGGGCGGCGGCTCCCTCACCGACGACCTGGCGCGACTCGGGGCGGCCGACCGCGAGCGCCGACTGCTCACGCTCGTCCGCACGCACGTCGCCGCGGCACTCGGCCACGACGGCCCGGCGGCCGTCGACCCGGAGCGCGGCTTCGGCACCCTGGGCTTCGACTCCCTGGCGGCGGTCGACCTGCGCAACAAACTTGGCGCGGCGACCGGACTGCGGCTGCCGGCGACCTTGACGTTCGACTACCCGAACACGGTGGCCGTGGCTCGCTACCTGGACGAACAA
This sequence comes from Streptomyces sp. NPDC086787, assembly GCF_044745865.1. NCBI lineage: Bacteria > Bacillati > Actinomycetota > Actinomycetes > Kitasatosporales > Streptomycetaceae > Streptomyces > Streptomyces sp. NPDC086787. The sequence goes on from NZ_JBIVBC010000004.1 coordinate 434,819, forward strand.
CTCGGCGGCGGGGCGGAGGCCCCGGGAGCCGCCGCGGCAGCGGCGGACCGTACGCCGGTCGGCGGAGACGACGATCCGGTCGTGATCGTGGGCATGGCGTGCCGCTACCCCGGCGGGGTGACTTCACCCGAGGACCTGTGGACGCTGCTCTCCGCGGGCGGCGACGCGGTGTCCGCGTTCCCGACCGACCGCGGCCCGCTCTGGCAGGAAGCCTACGACCCGGACCCGGAGGCCGTCGGCAGGACCTATGTCGACCAGGGTGCCTTCCTGGAGGGTGCGGCGGACTTCGACGCGGACTTCTTCGGGATCAGCCCGCGTGAGGCGCTGGCGACGGATCCGCAGCAGCGGGTGCTGCTCGAGACGTCGTGGGAGGCGTTCGAGCGGGCGGGCATCGATCCGGCGTCGCTGCGGGGCAGCGCCACCGGCGTCTTCGCCGGCGTCATGTACCACGACTTCGCCCCGCGTCTGCACGACGTCCCGGAGGAACTCGCCGGATACCTCGGCAACGGCGGACTCGGCAGCGTGGTGTCCGGTCGGGTGTCGTATGCGTTGGGTCTTGAGGGTCCGGCGGTGACGGTGGACACGGCGTGTTCGTCGTCGTTGGTGGCGGTGCATCTGGCGGCGCAGGCGTTGCGGGGTGGTGAGTGTTCGCTGGCCCTTGCGGGTGGTGTGACGGTGATGTCGACGCCGGACACGTTCGTGGACTTCAGTCGTCAGCGGGGTCTTGCGGCGGACGGTCGGTGCAAGCCGTTCGCGGAGGGTGCGGATGGTACGGGGTGGGGCGAGGGCGTGGGTGTCCTGGTCCTGGAGCGTTTGTCGGACGCGCGCAGGAACGGGCACCGGGTGCTGGCGGTGGTGCGTGGTTCGGCCGTCAACCAGGACGGTGCGAGCAGCCAGCTCACGGCACCGAACGGGCCCTCGCAGCAGCGCGTCATCAAGCAGGCGTTGTCGTCGGCGCGACTGACTCCGGCCGATGTCGATGTGGTGGAGGCGCACGGTACCGGTACCCGTCTGGGCGACCCGATCGAGGCGCAGGCGTTGCTGGCCACGTATGGGCAGGACCGGCAGGAGCCGTTGTGGCTGGGGTCGGTGAAGTCGAACCTGGGGCATACGCAGGCGGCGGCGGGCGTGGCCGGGATCATCAAGATGGTCTTGGCGATGCGGCACGAGGAATTGCCACGCACTCTGCATGTGGATGCGCCGTCGTCGCATGTGGACTGGTCTGCGGGTGCGGTGGAACTGCTCACCGAGGCCCGGGCGTGGGCGGTTGGGGAGCGTGTGCGGCGGGCGGGTGTCTCGTCGTTCGGTATCAGCGGGACGAACGCGCATGTGATCGTCGAGGAGGCCCCGGCCGGCGAACCGGCCGAGGCGGTCGAGGTCGCCGGGCTGCCGGTGGTGCCGTGGGTGGTGTCCGGCAAGACCGTGGAGGCGGTGCGTGGGCAGGCGGCACGGCTGCTCGGGCTGACCGCGTCCCGCCCCGAACTCGACCTCGCCGATGTGGGTCACTCCCTGGTCACTGGGCGGTCGTCGTTCGCGTACCGGGCGGGTGTGGTGTCCGGGGACCGGGACGGTCTGCTGGCGGGTCTGGAGGCGATCGCGGGCGGGAGTGTGGCTCCGGCGGTGGCCGGGGGCCAGTTGGCGTTCCTGTTCACGGGGCAGGGCAGCCAGCGGGCGGGGATGGGCCGGGAACTGTACGAGGCGTTCCCCGTTTTCGCCGCCGCGCTGGACGACATATGCGCGGTGCTTGACCGGCACCTCGAACGGCCTCTGAAGGAGGTCATGTTCGGTGGGGTGGGGTTGGACGAGACGGGGTTCACGCAGCCTGCTCTGTTCGCGCTGGAAGTCGCCCTGTTCAGGCTGCTCGAAGCCTGGGGTGTGCGCCCGGACGCACTGGCCGGGCACTCCATCGGTGAGCTGGCTGCCGCGCACGTCGCCGGGCTGTGGTCGTTGGAGGATGCGGCGGCTCTGGTTGCCGCGCGTGGCCGGCTGATGCAGGCGCTTCCGGCGGGTGGTGCGATGGCCGCTGTGCAGGCGACGGAGGACGAGGTGCTGCCGGTGCTGCCGGAGGGTACGGGCATCGCCGCCGTGAACGGGCCGGTGTCGGTGGTGGTTTCCGGTCCGGAGGCGGGTGTGGAGGAGGTCGTACGGCACTTCGCCGAGGCCGGTCGCAAGACGAAGCGGCTCGCGGTCAGTCACGCCTTCCACTCTCCGCTGATGGAGCCGATGCTCGCCGAGTTCGAGCAGATCGCCGCCCGGCTCACCTACCGGGAGCTGAAGTTCCCGTTCGTCTCGACGCTCACCGGCAAGGCGGTGTCGTACGACGACCTCTCCGACCCGACCTACTGGGTCAGGCACGTCCGTGAGGCGGTCCGGTTCGCCGACGCCGTGGCCACGCTGGACGGGCGCGGTGTGCGTACGTTCCTGGAGCTCGGCCCCGACGCGGTGCTCACCGCGATGGCCGCCGGCACGGGCACCGAGGCCACGCCGGTCGCGGGACTGCGCCGAGACCGCAACGAGCCCCGGGCCCTGGTCGAGGCGCTCACCCGACTCCCGGCCGTCGACTGGGCCGCCTACTTCGGGCCCGGCCGCACACCCGTCGACCTGCCCACCTACGCCTTCCAGCACGAGTCGTACTGGCTCGCCGCGACGCCCACGCGGGCGGGCAACCCCTCCGAGCTGGGGCAGTCGGACGCCGAGCACCCCTTGTTGAGTGCGGCGGTGGAACTGCCTGACTCGGATGGAGTGTTGTTCACCGGTCGACTGTCCCAGGCCACGCACCCCTGGCTGGCCGAGCACGCCGTGAACGGGACCGTCATCGTCCCGGGTGCCGCGCTCGTGGAGATCGCGATGCGGGCCGGAGACCAGGTCGGCCGGGGAACGGTTCGCGATCTGGCCCTGCATGCTCCCCTCGTCATGCCCGAGACCGGCACGGTCGCTCTCCGGGTACGCGTCGGCGAGGGCGACGAGCCCGCCGTCACCGTTCACTCACGCCCCGAGGGCGACGAGGAGAGCTGGACCCTGCACGCCGAAGGCGCCCTCTCGGCGGACGCCGTCGAGCCCGCCGCCGCGCTCGCCGCCTGGCCGCCGGCCGGTGCGGAACCCGTCGACGTCACCGGCCTCTACGGCGACCTGGCCGGGATGGGACTGGAGTACGGCCCCCTATTCCAAGGGCTCACGGCGGCCTGGCGCTCCGCCGACGGCACCGTGCACGCCGAGGTTGCCCTGCCCGAGAGCGCGGATCCCGGGGCGTTCGCCCTGCATCCCGCGCTGCTGGACGCGGCACTGCACACCCTCACCTACGCGGGTGCCGCCGAGAAGGCCGAGCTTCCCTTCTCCTGGAACGACGTGGCGGTTCACGCCTCGGGGGCGAAGGCCCTGCGGGTGAGTGTCACGGGTGAGGGGTCTGGCTACCGGCTTGATCTCGCCGACCTCACGGGCGCGCCCGTCGCCACGGTCACCGGCCTGGCCCTGCGCCCGCTGGCGGTGGATGCGAGTACGTCGGCGGTGCGTGACCTGTACCGGATCGACTGGAGCCCGGTCTCCGCACCGGCGACCGAGTCCACGGCCGCGTACACGGTCCTGCGGGCGGCGACGGCCGCCGAGCTGCTCCCGCAGCTCCAGACCCACCTCGACGGCGACGGACTGCTGCTCGTCCACACCCGGCAGGCGGACACCGACCCCGACCAGTCCGCCATCCGCGGCCTGATCCGGGCCGCCCAGGCCGAGCACCCCGACCGGATCGTCCTCCTCAACACCTCCACCGACACCTCCACCGACGCCTCCGACGGCATCCCCGCCCACATCCCGGCCAACGAACCCGAACTCAGCTACGACGACAGGGAGTTCCGGGCACCCCGCCTGACCCGGGAGACGTCAACCCCCAGTGCCACCACCCCCTGGCCCACCACCGGTACCACCCTCATCACCGGCGGCACCGGAGGACTCGGCGCGCTCACCGCACGCCACCTCGTCACCACCCACGGCGTACACAGCCTCCTGCTCACCAGCCGACGCGGCACCGACGCCCCCGGCGCCACCCAACTCACCACCGAACTCGGCGAACTGGGCGCCCACGTCGAAGTCGTCGCCTGCGACGTCTCCGACCGGACAGCCGTCGCCCGGCTGCTCGACACCCACTCGGACATCACCGCGATCGTCCACACCGCGGGCGTCCTCGACGACGCGACCGTCGAGCGTCTCACCGTGGACAGCCTGGCGACCGTGTGGGCGCCCAAGGTGGACGCGGCCCGGCATCTGCACGAGCTGACGGCCGGCCGGGAGCTGGGCGCCTTTGTTCTCTACTCCTCCACCGCGGCCACTTTCGACGGTACCGGGCAGGCCAACTACGCCGCCGCCAACGCCTATCTGGACGCTCTTGCGGCTCGGCGGCGGGCCGACGGGCTGCCGGGCGTATCGCTCGCCTGGGGCCTGTGGGCACCCGAGGTCGGCGGCATGGGCGCCGGGCTCACCGAGGCCGACGTGGAGCGGGTCGCTCGGACCGGGCCGCGGGCGCTGGGCCGGGAAGCGGGGCTCGCGCTGCTGGACGCGGCGCTCGAGAGCGGGCGGGCGCATCTGCTGCCGGTACCGTTCGACACGGCCGCCCTGGAGCGGCGGGCCCGGGACGGAGGGCTGCCCGCGATGCTGCGGGAACTCGTCCGGGGCCCGGGTGCCCGGCGTCGCGGTGTGGCGGCGGAAGTGCCGGACGCGGAGGGACTCAAGCAGCGACTGCTGCGACTGCCGGCCGGCGAACGGACGCCGCACGTACTCCAGTTGGTGCGGGCCCGGGTGGCGGCGGTGCTCGGGCACGCGTCGGAGGAAGCGGTCGATCCGCAGCGCGGCTTCGGCGGCCTCGGGTTCGACTCGCTGGCGGCGGTCGAGCTGCGCAACCAGCTCGCGCCGCTGACCGGGCTGCGGTTGCCCGCGACGCTCACGTTCGACTACCCGACCTCGCAGGCGCTCGCCGAGTACGTGCGCGAGCAGCTCGTGCCGGACGAGACCGGGCCTGCGGCGCTGCGCACGGTGGAGAGCGAGATCGCCACCCTGGAAGCGAGGTTGCTGGGAGTCGTGGGTCCCGAGGGACTCGACTCGGGTGATCACGCGCGGGTGGCCCAGACCCTGCGCACCCTCGCCTCCCGCTGGTCCGAGCTGCACGCCCCGAAGGGTGCCGGGGAGCCGGCCGCCGCCTCGCTGGCGGACGCCGACGCCGACCAGATCTTCGACATTCTCGACGGCGAGTTCGAGGGCATCGATATCGACTGACCCAGCCCGTTGGGCTGTTACTGCGATGAGGAGCACGATCATGGCCACCCGCAAGGAGACCGACCTGTGGCTGCTGGAGCGGCTCGTGCCAGGGGCCGGGGTCAACAATCTGTCCGTCACGTTCGATGTCGACGGGGTCGTCGAGCCCGCCGCGCTGGCACGGGCGCTGACGCTCGTGGTGCGGCGGCAGGAGATCCTGCGGACCGTCTTCCGGGCGACGGACTCCGAGCTGATCAGGAGTGTGCTCGCGCCCGACGCCGTGGCGGTCCCGGTGCCCGGTACCGTGCTGGAGGAGGCGGACGACGGCGACGTACAGGCCGCCGTGGAGCGGTTCGTCGGGGCGCCGTTCGCGCTCGACGGTTCGCTGCTGGTGCGCGGGGCGGTGTTCACGCGGGATGCCGACGGCGACGGCGGGACCGCATGCACGGTGAGTGTCGCGCTGCACCATCTCGTGTTCGACGCGATGTCGACCGTGTCCTTCCTGGGCGAGCTGCTGCATGCCCTCCAGGATCCGGAGGGGTACGACACGACCCCGGTGGCGGCGGCGGTTGAGCCCGAACCGGCAGCGGAGAGCGTCGAGTTCTGGCGCGAGCAGCTGCGTGGCTTCCGTGGTGGCGACGAGGCGGGCCTGTGGTTCGGGAACCCTCCCTCCGACACCCCGGATCTGGCGGGTGAGAGCACCTGGTACACGCTGTCCCGTCCGGCGCGGAGCGTGGTGCGGCGGCTGTGCCGTGAACTGCGTGCGCCGGAGGCGGTCATCCTGCTGTCCGCGTACTGTCTGCTGCTTTCGCGGCACGGCGCGGGCCGGGATCTGGTCGTCGGGTCGCCGGTGAGTGTGCGACCGGACGGGCACGAGTCGGCGATCGGCTATCACGTGAACGTGTTGCCTCTGCGTGTGCGGATCGATCCGGCGAAGCCGTTCAAGCGGCTGGTGAACCGGGTGCGTTCGGTGTTCCTGGAAGGGATCGGACACAGCGGGGTGCCGGCCGAGCTGGTGCTGGACGAGGTGCGGGACGCGGACGGCGGCGGAAGCTGGCGCAACTCGCTGTGCACGCATCTGTTCAACTACGTGCCCGGCGGCACGTCCGGGGACTTCGCCGTCTGCGGACTCCCGGCGCGGATGCGGGACGTGGAGAACGGCTTCAGCAAGTTCGACCTGGAGTTCTTCTTCATGCCCGAGGGCGAGGCGGAGGGCGAGGACGAGCTGCGGATCCGTGCCGTGTTCCGCACCCAGGTGTTCTCAGCGGCCGAAGTGGGCCTGCTGCTCGCCCGTTACGACGCGCTCCTGGTCCGCCTTGGTGAGGAACTATCCGGCCCTGTGGGTGAGTTGTCGGTCTGGAGCGACGCGGACCGGGCGGTGGTGGCGGGCGGCCACCGGAACGGGCTGCCTGCGGCGCTGCCGTACTCCCCCGCCGTCGCGCAGTTCTCCTCGTACACGCCGGGCGAGTGGTCGGCCGTACGCGCCCTGGTCGCGGCGCCCGACGGTAGTGAGCTGCCGGTGCGGGTGCGCGGTGAGCTGTGCCTCGCGGAGGCCGACGGCACGGTCCGGCGCACCGGGGAGCTGGCCCGCTGGCTGCCGGACGGGCGGCTCGAGCTGCTGGGCCGACTGGACCGGCGGGTGACCGTGCGGGGGTTCGCTTTCGGGCTGGACGAGGTGGACGCGGTGCTGCTGGCGCACGCCGAGGTGGCCGAAGCGGCGAGCGTGGCGGTGGCGGGTCGTGTGGTGTCGTTCGTGGCTCCCACGGGCGGCGGTCCCGCCGAGGGCCTGGCCGAGCGGCTCCTGAAGCAGATTCGGGTGTCACTGCCGGCCGCCGCGGAGCCGGACCGGGTGGTCGTGGTGGACGCGTTGCCCTCGGTGGGCGGCCGGCCGGACCTGGAGGGGTTGCGTCTGCGCGCGGAGGCTCTGACCGGTCGCGATCAGCCTCCGGCCACGGCGACCGCCGTCGACACCGACGAACTCACCGATCAGCTCATCGTCCTGTGGCGGGAGTTCCTCAAGCGCGAGGATCTGAAGGCGGGCTCCGGCTTCTTCTCGCACGGCGGTCACTCGCTGCTCGGCGTACAGCTGCTCCAGCGCATCAAGCGGACGACGGATGTGAAGGTGCGCATCCGTCTCGCGGATCTCTTCGCGCATCCGACCCCGCGCGGGCTGGCGGGGTTCATCGCGGACAGGTCGGCGTAGACAGCCGGCCGCACGGCACGAACGCGAAGGGGGACCGGGCGCTGCCCGGTCCCCCTTCGGCCGTTCCTCCGCAGAGCCTTCGTCGCTCGTGCGCGCTCAGCCCACCTCCGCCAGCCACTGCCGCATGACCTGTTCGAAGCGTTCCGGTTCCTCCACGTGGGGCATGTGGCTGGAGTGCTCGAACAGTTCCCAGCGGGAGCGGGGAATGTGGTCGAGGAAGGGGCGGATGGTGGGTTCGGTGGCCTCGTCGTGGGCGCCGGTGATGACCAGCGTGGGGACGTCGATCGCGGGGAGTCGGTCGACGACGGTCCAGTCCTTGAGGGTGCCGATGACGTGGAAGTCGGCGGGGCCGTTCATGGTGCCGTAGACGGTGGGGTCGCTCTGGAGGGCGAGGAGCGTGTCGGCGACCTCGGGGGGCAGCGGGCGGGCGCGGCACAGGTGGCGTTCGTAGAAGGCGAGGACGGCGCGCTGGTAGTCGGGGTGGGCGTAGTCGCCGGTGGCCTCGTGGCGGCGGAGGGTGTCGCGGACGTCGGGGGGCAGCTGGTCCTTGAGGCGCTCGCACTCGGCGCGCCACAGGGGCATGGAGGCGGGCGAGTTGGCGATGACGAGGCCCTTCAGGCCGGGCGGGCGGCGCACCGCGTGTTCCGCGCCGAGCATGCCGCCCCAGGACTGGCCGAAGAGAAGGTAGTCGTCCGCGATGTCCAAGTGGGCCAGGAGCGTGTCCAGTTCGGCGAGGAACAGGTCCACGGTCCAGAAGTCGGCGCCCTTGTCGGGCAGTCGGGTGGACTGGCCGTTGCCGAGCTGGTCGTAGTGGATGACCGGGCGGCCGTCGGAGGCGAGTGCGGTCAGGCTCAGCAGGTAGTCGTGGACGGAGCCTGGACCGCCGTGCGCGACGACCAGGGGCGTACGCCCGCTGTGCAGGTCTCCGGTGACGCGGTACCAGGTGTGGTGGCCGCGGAAGGGAACGACGCCCTTGCGGCTGGGGGCCAGGAACATTTGGGAGTCCCTCTCTCGGTCCGGTGAGGGGCCGGACGTGTTCGACGTGCGGGCTGGGAATGTTCGGCGTTCGGGGCTGGACTGTTCGGCGTTCGGGGCTGGACATGTGAGTGGGCGCCGGCCATCTCGGCCGGCGCCCACTGTCAGGCATTCGTACGTCCGGGGCCGCTCAGGCCCGGGCCGCCTCGCGCCGGTAGCTCAGGACCACCGCGCCGGAGAACACCAGGGTCCACGCGGCGAGCACGGCCGCGCCGACCACCGCACGGGTGTCGTGCAGCAGGGCGCCGTGGCCGATGTCGGCGAGCCAGTAGCTGGGCATGATCTTGATGATGTCGACCAGCCAGTCCGGGAATCCGGTGGTCGGCAGGAGCAGACCGCCGAGGAAACCGAAGAGGATGATCAGGCCCTGGAGGTACATCTGCTGCTGCTCGGGCGCCACGTACAGGCCGATCACCAGGCCGAGGACAGCGCACGGCAGCGAGGCGATCCAGATGCCGAGGGTGATCTGGAGCCAGCCGGCCGCCGACATGTGCACGTCCTGGACGAGCCAGCCGAAGAGGGCCACGAACGCCGGGCCGGGCAGCGCCACGACCATCGCCACGAACACCTTGGTCAGCAGGTAGGTGCGCGGCAGCAGCGGAGTGAGGCGCAGTTGCCGGTGCCAGCCGATCTGCCGCTCGTGCGCGACCCGGGCGGTGGTGTGCATGGACGAGGTGAACGCGCTGTAGGCGGCCAGGCTGCACATCAGCCAGGCGCTGTAGGTGATGCCGTTCGAGTGCGGGATGGTCTGGTTCTTGTAGAGCATGCACTCGAGCAGGTACATCACGACGGGCACGACGAACGCGAACACGATGAACCGCGGCCCGCGCATCATCCGCTTGATCTCGATGGCCAGGTAGCCGGTCATGCGGCCTCGTCCTCCGTGTTCCGCGTGTCGTCCTGGGAGGCGTCGTCGGAGGTCAGCGACAGGAACGCCTCCTCCAGGCCGGTGGCACTGATCTCGATGTCATGGGCTTCGGGGTACTGGGCGACGAGCGCGCGCACGGCGGCGTCGGAGTCGTCGCAGTGCAGCTCGGCCTGGCCGAGCCGGATGGTGGCCGAGGTGACACCGGGCAGCTTCCTCAGCACGGCGGCGGTCGCGCCCGGTACGGCGGCGCGCAGCATACGACCCGCGGTCAGGGCGCGGATCTCGGCGACGGTGCCGTCGGCCGCGATCTGTCCGGTGCGCATCAGGACGACGCGGTCGGCGAACTCCTCCGCCTCGTCCAGGTAGTGGGTCGCGAAGACGACCGTACGGCCGGTGTCGGTGAACTTCCGCATCGACTCCCAGAACTTGCGCCGGCTGCCCACGTCCATCGCGGAGGTCGGCTCGTCCAGGATGAGCAGCTGCGGGTTGCCGACCAGGGCGCAGGCGAACCGGGCGCGCTGACGCTGGCCGCCGGACAGCTTGGTGCCCCGCCGGTCGACGATGTCCTCGATGTTGGCGCGGCGCAGGACCTCGTCCATGGGCAGCGGGTCCTTGTACAGCGAGGAGATCATGCCGAGGGTCTCGCGGACGCTCAGGTCGTCGATGAGGGAGCCCTCCTGGAGGACGGCACTCGCCAGCCCCTCCCGTACGGCGAGGTACGGGACCTTGCCGAACACGGTGATGCTGCCCGCGGTCGGCTTGGACAGGCCGAGGATCATGTCGACGGTGGTGGACTTGCCGGCGCCGTTGGGGCCGAGCAGGGCGACCACCTCGCCGGGCGCGATGGTCAGGTCGATGCCTCGTACGGCCTTGACGTCGCCGTAGTCCTTGCGCAGTCCGGTGATGCGCAGGGCGGGCTCGGCGTCGGAGTCGTGGCGGGCACCGGTGACTGACGCCGGCTTCGGCTCGGCCTCGGCGTCCGGCTCGGCCTTGGTGTTGGTGGTGGCTTCGGGGGTGGTTTTCGCCTTGGCTTCCGGCTCGGTCTCGGCTGCCGGGTTCGCGGTCGTGGTCTTCGCGACCGTGGTCTTCGCAGCGATGGTTTTCTTCGCGGCCGTGGTCCGCTTGGCGGCGGCCGCCTTCTTGCGCGGCGCGGCCTTCTTGCGGGCGGCCGGCTTCGTCCCGGTGTCGGCGGCGGGGGTGGGGGGCGTGGTGGGGGTGGGGGACGCGGCCGTGACGGTGGTACCTCCCTCGTCCCGTGCGGTCCTGGTCTCTGGGGTCGTCGTCATCTCACATCCGGATCTGTCGGGAGAGGTCCTGCGGGGACAGCAGCGCGTCCAGGGCCTTCGCGGCGGCCTCGTCGCGCAGCAGGTTCATGTGCTCGCTGTTGAACCGGATCTCCCTGGCCACGACGCGGGCCGCTGTCTCCGGGTCGGTCGAGCGGAGGCGGTTGAGTCCGCTGAGCGGGCTCGCCGAGCTGAAGGCGACTGCCTTGTGCCAGTTCTCCATGGAGCCGAGATCACCCGCCGCGACGACATAGGCCACGAAAGCGGTGAAGGACTCGGTGAATTCGGCACGGCTCTCCGCGTCCAGATCCAACTCGTCGAAAGCGGGTTCGCTCACGTTTCGGAAAAGCCTGACGAGTTCGGTGCCGAGGACCCGGATGTCGTCGGTGTTCTCCAGTACGTGGTGCCCCTCGGTGTTGGCGGCCGAGATGGGTTCGGGTCCCACAATGGACTCGAAGAGGCTCAGGGACATGTGGAACTGCCAGTACAGCCCGAGCGGGTTGGCGAGTTCCGGGTCGAACAGAATGAGCTGTGGGGCGCTTTCCTGCCACTGGGTGAGGCGCTCGGCGAGCGCGGCCGCGTACACCGAGCCGGCGCAGAAGCCGAGGACCGCGCCCACCGGCCGACCGGACTCGCGCACGGAGTCGAACCAGCGGTCCAGATACTCCCGGCCTCCGGGCCCCACGTCGGTGGCGATGGCCTGCGGCATCGTCTCCCACACATTGTGGCGGCCGGCCGCGCTGAGCGAGAAGAGATCCGCGAAGCGGGCGTCGGGGCGGCCGGTGGCGGTGAAGTCGACGGCGAGTACGAGATCCTCCCGGCTGCTCCCGTCGATTTTCAACCACACATCGTTGCTGTCCACCGGCTGCCCCTTCCTGACTGGTCTGTCGCGTTCCCGGCTTGGCATCCCGCCGGTTTTGCCGGGCGGTCTCGATGGTAAAAGCGGCCTTGCCGGGTGAGAGCCCCTATGGCTACCCCTAAAGCCCCCTACGGGGCGGACTCGGCCAGCACGTCCTCAAGTTCTTCCGTCAAGTACTCGACGAGTTCTTCAGGGGTCCCGTATTCGTAGATCACCGCGGCGGGAAGTTTCAGGCCGAGCGCGGCGGTGAGCCGGTCACGGAATTCCACGGCGAGCAGCGAGGTGAATCCGAGGTCGAGGAAGTCGGTGTCCGGCTCGATGGCGTCGTCGGCGCCGGAGTGACCGAGCACCCCGGCGGTGACCTCGCGCACCAACTCGCCGAGCAGCACCGCGCGTCCGGCGTCGTCGGCAGCCCGCAGCGCCGCCAACCGCGTCTCGTGGTGGTCCGGTTCGGGCTCCGGCACGGTCACGGCCACTTCCACCACGTCCGAGCCGCCACCGGCGCGGCCCGCGGAGGCCAGCCAGTAGTGCTGGTGCTGGAATGCGTAGGTGGGGAGGTCGACGGGCGTGCGGCCGAGCCCGAAGTAGGCCGTCCAGTCGACGGAGGGCAGGCGGGTGAGTGCCTCGGTCAGGGCCTGGGGTTCGGTGCGGTCGCGGCGCAGGGTGGGAATCGCGCGGGGGTCGGCGGCCATCGCGGTCAGCACGGCGTCGGGGCCGAGCTCCAGGAACGTGCCGATGCCCTGCTCGTCGAGCGTGGCAACGGCGTCGGCGAAACGGACCGCCTCACGGACGTGCCGGACCCAATATGACGGGTCGGAGAGGTCGTCGTACGACACCGCGCTGCCGGTCAGGGTGGAGACGATCGGGATGTTCGTCTCGCTGTAGGTGAGTTCGGTGGCGATCTGCTCGAACTCGGCGAGCATCGGCTCCATCAGTGGGGAGTGGAAGGCGTGACTGACCGTGAGTCGCTTCGTCTTGCGACCGGCCTCGGCGAAGTGCCGTACGACCTCGTCGACGCCGGGTTCGGGGCCGGAGACGACCACGGCGGAGGGGCCGTTCACGGCGGCGATGCCCGTACCCTCCGGCAGCACCGGCAGGACCTCGTCCTCCGTCGCCTGCACGGCGGCCATCGCACCGCCCGCCGGAAGCTGCTGCATCAGCCGGCCACGCGCGGCAACGAGGGTGGCCGCGTCCTCCAGGGACCACAGCCCGGCGACGTGCGCGGCGGCGAGCTCACCGATGGAGTGCCCGGCCAGTGCGTCCGGGCGCACGCCCCAGGCTTCGAGCAGCCTGAACAAGGCGACTTCCAGCGCGAACAACGCAGGCTGCGTGAACCCGGTCTCGTCCAACCCCACCCCACCGAATATGACCTCCCTCAGAGGCCGTTCGAGGTGCCGGTCAAGCACCGCACACACGTCGTCCAGCACAGCCGCGAAAACAGGGAACGCCTCGTACAGCTCCCGGCCCATCCCCGCCCGCTGACTCCCCTGCCCCGTGAACAGGAACGCCAGCGGGCCCCCGGCCACTGCCGGAGCGACACTCCCGCCCGCGATCGCCTCCAGACCCGCCAGCAGACCGTCCCGGTCCCCGGACACCACACCCGCCCGGTGCGCGAAGGAGGTGCGCCGGGTGACGAGCGAGAAGCCCACGTCCGCCGGATCGAGTTCCGGCTGGAAGAGGACGAGTTCACGCAGCCGTGCCGCCTGGGCCCTCACCGCGGCAGCCGACCTGCCGGAGACGGTCCAGGGCACCACCGGCAGGGGCGTGGCAGGGATGACGGTCTGTTCCGGGTCTTCGGCGGGAGCCTCCTCGATGATGACGTGGACGTTGGTACCGCTGATGCCGAACGCGGAGACGGCCGCCCGGCGTGGGCGGTCCGCCGCGGGCCAGGGGCGGTTCTCGGTGAGAAGTTCCACCGAGCCGGCCGACCAGTCGACGTGCGGGGTAGGGGCGTCGATGTGCAGGGAGCGCGGCAGCACGCCGGCGCGCAGAGCCTGCACCATTTTGATGACGCCGGCCGCACCCGCCGCCGCCTGGGTATGGCCCAGATTCGATTTGACGGAGCCCAGCCACAGGGGCTCCGCACGGCTCTGGCCGTAGGTGGCGAGGAGGGCCTGTGCCTCGATCGGGTCGCCGAGAACGGTGCCGGTGCCGTGCGCCTCGACGGCGTCGACGTCGTCGGTGGAGAGGCCCGCGGAGGCGAGGGCGTCGAGAACGACCTGCTGCTGTGAGGGTCCGCTGGGCGCGGTGAGGCCGTTGCTGGCGCCGTCCTGGTTGATCGCCGAGCCCCGCACCACGGCGAGCACCCGGTGGCCGTTGCGCCGGGCGTCGGACAGCCGCTCCAGCACCAGCACACCCACGCCCTCCGACCAGCCGGTGCCGTCGGCGGCCTCGGCGAACGGCTTGCAGCGGCCGTCGGGCGCGAGCCCGCGTTGCCTGCTGAAGTCGATGAAGGTGTCCGGGGTGGCCATGACCGTGACTCCGCCCGCGAGGGCGAGCGAGCACTCCCCCGCCCGCAGCGCCTGTGCGGCCAGATGGAGGGTGACCAGGGAGGAGGAGCAGGCCGTGTCGACGGTGACGGCGGGGCCGGTCAGGCCGAGCGCGTAGGAGACACGTCCGGACAGGACGCTGCCCGCGGTGCCGGTGCCGAGGAATCCCTCCACGCCGTCGGGGAGGGCGGCGCGGTCCGAGCCGTAGTCGTGGTACATCACCCCCGCGTACACGCCGGTGCGCGATCCGCGGGCGGCGGTCGGGTCGATGCCCGCGTGCTCGAACGCCTCCCACGAGGTTTCCAGGAGCAGCCGCTGCTGCGGGTCCATGGCCAGGGCCTCGCGGGGGCTGATCCCGAAGAAGGCGGCGTCGAACTCGCCTGCCGCGTCGAGGAATCCACCTTCCTTGGCATAGCTCTTGCCGAGGGCGTTCGGGTCGGGGTCGTAGAGGTTGCCGGTGTCCCAGCCCCGGTCGTCGGGGAAGCCGCGCATGCCGTCGCCGCCACGCGCGACGAGCTGCCACAGGTCGTCGGGGGAGGCGATGCCGCCGGGGTAGCGGCAGGCCATGCCGACGATCGCGATGGGCTCGCGGGTGCGGGACTCCAGTTCCTCGACGCGGCGGCGGGCCTGCATCAGATCGGCGGTGGCCTTCTTGAGGTAGTCCCGCAGCTTCTGCTCACGGTCGCCGGAGGCGCCGGCGGGTGCGGTGGTTGCCGTCATGGTCGTTCAGCTCCCGGTCTCGCCGTCGAGGAGGGCGAAGAGTTCGTCGTCTGTTGCCGCTGCCAGGTCGTCGGCGGCCATGTGGGTCTCCGGCCGCCGGTCCGGGTCCGTGTCCTGCCAGCGAGCCAGCAGTGCTTGCAGCCGCACGGTGATCCGGGACCGGGTGAGCTGGTCCAACTCCTGGTTGCCGATGAGGGGTTCCAGGTGGTCGAGGCCGCGCAGCAGGGCGGTGGCCGGGTCGTCGTCGGCGGGCGCCAGCTCCCTGAGCAGGTGTGCGGCGAGTTCGTGCGGGGTGGGGTGGTCGAAGACAAGCGTGGCGGGCAGCCGTACGCCGGTTTCGGCGGCGAGGGCATTGCGGAACTCGACGGCGGTGAGCGAGTCGAAGCCGAAGTCCTTGAACGGCTTTTCGGCCTCCACGGTCTGCTTCCCGGCGAATCCCAGGACGGTGCGTACATGGCGGCGGACCAGGTCGAGCAGCAGCCCGGCCCGCTCCTCCCGGTCGCCGATGGCGGCGAGCCGTTCGCGCAGTCCGGAGCCGCCGCCCGTCGCGCCGCCCGCGGCGCCCGCCGCGGTCCGACGGGCGGGGACGCGGACGAGGGAGCGCAGCAGCCCGGGTACGCCGCCGCTGAGGGACTGGGCGAGCACCGGCACGTCCAGGCGTACGGCCACGGTGAGCGCGTCCGCCGCCGCCACGGCCGCGTCCAGCAGGGCGAGACCCTGTGCCGCGCCGAGCGGGCGCACGCCGGTACGGGCCATGCGCTCCAGGTCGAGCGGGGTGAGGTCGGCGCCCATTCCTCCGGTGGCCGGGTCCCACAGGCCCCAGGCCAGGGACACGGCGGGCTGCCCGTGGGCGCGCCGGTGCGCGGCGAGCGCGTCCAGGTAGGAGTTGGCGGCGGCGTAATTGGCCTGTCCGCCGCCGCCCAGCACTCCGGCGGCGGACGAGAAGAGCACGAACGCCTCCAGGTCTGCGGTGAGTTCGTGGAGGTGGCGGGCTGCCTCGGCCTTGGGGGCGAGGACCCGGTGCAACTGGGCCGGGGTGAGCCGGCCGAGCGTCGCGTCGTCGACCACTCCCGCCGTGTGGACGACGGCGGTGATGCCGGGGTGCGCGGCGAGCAGCGCGGCGACCGCGTCCCGGTCGGCGACGTCACAGGCGGCGAGGGTGACTTCGGCACCCGACTCCCGCAGCTCGGCGGATAGTTCACCGGCGCCGGGGGCGTCCGGGCCGCGCCGGCCGACCAGCACCAGGCTACGTACCCCGTGCTCGGCGACCAGGTGCCGGGCGACGAGTGCGCCCAGACCGCCGGTGCCGCCGGTGATCAGGACGGTGCCGCTGGTGGGCCAGACCGGTCCCGGCCCGGCCTCGGTCGTACGGCGCACCAGGCGGGGCGCGAGCAAGGTACCCGCACGTAGGGCGAGTTCGTCCTCGTCGGAGGCGAGCACGGAGGCGGGGAGCGGCTCCGATCCGGACTCGGAACCGGAACCGGAACCGAAGGCGGAGTCGGAACCGGAGCCGGTGCCCGTGCCCGCGCCCGTGTTCGTGTCTGTGTCTGTGTCTGTGTCGATCAGGAGAAGGCGTCCCGGGTACTCCGTACGGGCCGCCCTGATGAGGCCGGTGACGGCCGCCTGGCCCAGGTCGGTGACGTCCTCTCCGGGTGCGGTGTCGGTGGCGCCTCGGGTGACGACGAGCAGCCGCTCGTCGGGCTCGGCGCGCTCCAGCCACTCCTGAAGCGCTTCGAGTACGACGGTCGCGGCCCGTGTGGGCGAGGTCCCGGCCGGAACGGTCAGCGCGGACCAGCCCGCCACCGGCAGGGCTCCCACGCTGCCGGGCTCGGGCAGCGGCAACGGCAGCGCGTCCGCCGTACCGACACCGTCGGCCGGCATGTCGACGACGGTCCACTCGACGCCGTACTCCGCGTGGCCCGCACCCGCCGTACCGTCGTTCGTCACGGGAACCGGCCGCAGTGCCAGCGTGCCGACGGACAGCACCGGTCGCCCGTCCGGGTCGGCGGCCTGGAGGGTGACGGCGCCGGATGCGGTCGCCGCGACACGGACACGCAGGGTACGGGCCCCGCTCGCGTGCAGGGTGACGTCCGACCAGGAGAACGGCAGCCAGGCGGAACCGGGTTCGGGGGCCGGCAGCAGTTCTCCCGCCGCGATCGCATGCAGGGCGGCGTCGAGGAGGGCGGGGTGGATGCCGTAGCCGTCGGTTTCGGCGTCCTCGGGCAGCGAGATCTCCGCGCAGACCGCGCCCCCGTCGCGCCAGGCAGCCGTGAGGCTCTGGAAGAGGGGGCCGTATTCGAGGCCCACAGCGGCGAGGCCGGTGTAGAGGTGCGCGGTGTCGAGGGGCCGGGCGGTCGCGGGCGGCCAGACAGTGAGGTCGGCGGCCGGGTCGGCCGCGTCTGTCACGTCTGGCACGTCCGCCGTGAGAACGCCCTCGGCGTGCGACGTCCACTCCCCTTCGTCCCCCTCCGGGCGGGAGTGGACGGTGAGCACGGGGGCGTCGCCCTCGCCGACCCGCACCCGCAGGGCGACGGCACCGGTCCTGGGCAGCACCAGCGGTGCGTGCAGGATCAGATCGCGGACGGTTCCCCGGCCGACCTGGTCCCCGGCCCGCACGGCCATCTCGACCAGCGCGGATCCGGGCACGATGACCGTGCCGTTGACGGCGTGCTCGGCCAACCACGGATGCGTGGCCAGTGACAGCCGACCGGTGAACAACACCCCATCGGTTTCCGGGACTTCGACCACGGCCCCCAGGAGCGGATGCCCACCGGCCGCGAGCCCGAAGTCGCCGGGCTCCCCCGAGGCGACCGAGTTGCTGCGGAACCAGTAGGGACGGTGCTGGAATGCGTAGGTGGGGAGGTCGACGGGGGTGCGGCCGGGCCCGAAGTAGGCCGTCCAGTCGACGGAGGGCAGGCGGGTGAGTGCCTCGGTCAGGGCCTGGGGTTCGGTGCGGTCGCGGCGCAGGGTGGGGATCGCGCGGGGGTCCGCGGCCATCGCGGTCAGCACGGCGTCGGGGCCGAGCTCCAGGAACGTGCCGATGCCCTGCTCGTCGAGCGTGGCGACGGCGTCGGCGAACCGGACCGCCTCACGGACGTGCCTGACCCAGTAGGAGGGGGTGGAGATGTCTTCGTAGGAGACCGCTTCGCCGGTGAGCGTCGAGACGATCGGGATGTTCGTCTCGCTGTAGGTGAGCTGTGTAGCGATCTGCTCGAACTCGGCGAGCATCGGCTCCATCAGCGGAGAGTGGAAGGCGTGACTGACCGCGAGCCGCTTCGTCTTCCTACCGGCCTCGGCGAAGTGCCGTACCACCTCCTCCACACCCGCCTCCGGACCGGAAACCACCACCGACACCGCCCCGTTCACGGCGGCGATGCCCGTACCGTCCGGCAGCACCGGCAGCACCTCGTCCTCCGTCGCCTGCACGGCGGCCATCGCACCACCCGCCGGGAGTTGCTGCATCAGTCGGCCACGTGCGGCAACGAGGGTGGCCGCGTCCTCCAGGGACCACAGCCCGGCGACGTGCGCGGCGGCGAGCTCACCGATGGAGTGCCCGGCCAGTGCGTCGGGCCGCACGCCCCAGGCTTCGAGAAGCCTGAACAGGGCGACTTCCAGCGCGAACAACGCGGGCTGCGTGAACCCGGTGTCATCCAGCCCCACCCCACCGAACATGACCTCCCTCAGAGGCCGTTCGAGGTGCCGGTCAAGCACCGCACACACGGCGTCCAGCGCAGCCGCGAAAACAGGGAACGCCTCGTACAGCTCCCGGCCCATCCCCGCCCGC
Organism: Streptomyces sp. NPDC086787; assembly: GCF_044745865.1. NCBI lineage: Bacteria > Bacillati > Actinomycetota > Actinomycetes > Kitasatosporales > Streptomycetaceae > Streptomyces > Streptomyces sp. NPDC086787. The sequence continues at coordinate 453,298 of NZ_JBIVBC010000004.1, forward strand.
TGACTCCCCTGCCCCGTGAACAGGAACGCCAGCGGGCCACGACCGCCCGACGGCAGTGGGGCGCCTTCCGCGAGGGCCTCCAGTCCGGCCAGCAGGCCGTCCCTGTCCTCTGCCACCACACCGGCCCGGTATGCGAACGACGACCGCCGAGTGACCAGCGAGAAGCCGATGTCCGCGGGATCCAGCTCCGGCCTGGCGCGGGTGTGGTCGAGGAGTCGGCGGGCCTGGTCGCGTACGGCGTCCTCGCCGGTCCCGGAGACCATCCACGGTACGGCCGCGAGCGCGGCCGGGGGCGTGACCGGTGGCGGGGTCTCCGCCGTTTCCTCGGCGGGGGCCTCCTCCAGGATGACGTGGGCGTTGGTGCCGCTGATGCCGAACGAGGAGACACCGGCCCGGCGGACCCGCTCGCCCGCCGCCCACGGCCGGGGCTCGGTCAGCAGTCGCACCGCGCCCGCGGTCCAGTCCACGTGTGAGGTGGGCCGGTCCACGCCGAGGGTGCTGGGGAGCCGTTCGTGGTGGAGGGCGAGGACCATCTTGATGACGCCTGCCATGCCGGCGGCACCCTGGGTGTGGCCGAGGTTCGACTTGATGGACCCCAGCCACAGTGGTTCGTCGCGGTTCTGGCCGTAGGTGGCGAGGAGCGCCTGTGCCTCGATCGGGTCGCCGAGACGGGTACCGGTGCCGTGTGCCTCCACGACGTCGACCTGTTGGGCCGTCAGGCGGGCGGCTGCGAGGGCCTGTTTGATGACCCGTTGCTGGGAAGGGCCGTTGGGGGCGGTGAGGCCGTTGCTCGCACCGTCCTGGTTGACGGCCGAGCCGCGCACCACCGCGAGCACCCGGTGGCCGTTGCGGCGCGCGTCGGACAGCCGTTCCAGCACCAGCACACCCACGCCCTCGGAGAGTCCGGTGCCGTCGGCCGCGTCGGCGAAGGCCTTGCAGCGGCCGTCGCCGGAGAGGCCGTCGGCACGGCTGAACTCCAGGAAGGTGCCGGCGGATCCCATGACGGTGACACCGCCCGCGAGCGCGAGGCCGCACTCGCGGCCGCGCAGTGCCTGGGCCGCCAGGTGCACCGAGACCAGTGACGAGGAGCAGGCCGTGTCGATGGTGAGGGAGGGGCCTTCGAGGCCGAGCACGTAGGAGACACGTCCGGAGAGGACGCTCGCGGCGACGCCGGTCATCATGTGGCCCGCGATGGAGTCGGGCATGCGGGTCAGGCCGCGCAGGTAGTCGTTGCTGCTGACACCGGCGTAGACGGCGGTGCGGGTGCCGGCCAGGGTGTGCGGGTCGATGCCGGCCCGCTCCAGCGCTTCCCACGCGGTTTCCAGGAGCACCCGTTGCTGCGGGTCCATGGCGAGCGCCTCGCGGGGGCTGATGCCGAAGAACGCGGCGTCGAACCCGGCTGCGTCCTGGAGGAATCCGGCGCGGCGGCCGTTGTCGTCGTGGCCGTCGCTCGCGGTGAGCTGGTCCAGGTTCCAGCCGCGGTCGCGGGGGAAGGGCGCCATGCCGTCGCGGCCCGCGTCGAGCATGGTCCACAGGTCCTCGGGCGAGCCGACGCCGCCGGGGAAACGGCAGGCCATGCCGACGATCGCGATCGGCTCGTGTTCCCTCTCCTCGGCCTCGCGCAGCCGCCGACGGGTGTCGTGCAGGTCGGCCGCGACCCGCTTGAGTGTGTCGACCAGCTGTTTCTCGTCAGCCATTGTCTTCCCCTACTTCCCCTCTGTTCCCCTCGTACGACGGCGACAGCGGCGGGAGTCCCCAGAGGACTCCCGTCGGTCGATCACCGGTCGATCACCGGTGGTTCGCGGTCGTTCGCCGGTCGTCAGATGCCGAGTTCGTCTGTGATGAAGGCCAGGACCTCGTCGGACGACGCGTCCTGGAGTCGTACGCCGATGTCGTCCGTGCCGTCGGAGTGCGCGGTCCGCAGGCTCTTGAAGCGGGCGAGCAGGTCCTCGAGGCGGGCGGTGACCGTCGCATGGGCCTCGTCGTCGAGCGACGCGTCCGGCAAGTGGTTTTCCAGGCGGTCGAGTTCGGCCAGGACCTGCTCGGCGGGGTCGGCCTGCCCGGGGGCCAGTTCGGCGTGCAGCAGGCGGGCCAGGGCGAGCGGTGTCGGGTGATCGAAGACGGCCGTCGCGGAGAGCCGGATACCGGTGGCGGCGGTGAGCCGGTTGCGGAACTCGACCGCGGTCAGCGAGTCGAAGCCGAGTTCCTTGAAGGAGCGGGTGGCACCGACCGCCGAGGGTCCGGCGAAGCCGAGCACGGCGGCCGCGTAGGACTGGACGAGGTCGAGCAGTGCCGTCTCCCGGCCGTCGGCGGGCAGCCCGGCGAGGCGGGCGCGCAGTGCCTCGCCGGGTCCGCCGGCGCCCTCCGTTCCGGCCGTGGCCGCCGTTGTGGTGCCCTGGGCGGTGGGCCTGGACTGGGTGCGGACGAGTCCGCGGTACAGGTGCGGCACCGGGGCGCCGTCGGTCGCGCCGCGCAGCGAGGCCGTGTTGAGGCCGATCGGTACGAGGTGGGGGTGGTCGTGGCCGTACTCGCCGAGCGCGGCGTCCAGGAGCGCGAGGCCCTGCGCGGGGTCGAGCGGGCGGACGCCGGAGCGGGCGAGGCGGCCGAGGTCGGCGGTGTCGAGGTGACCGGTCATGCCGCTGGGTTCGGCCCACAGGCCCCAGGAGAGGGCGGTGGCGGGCAGGCCGTCCGCGCGCCGGTGGGCGGCGAGGCCGTCCAGGTAGGCGTTGGCGGCGGCGTAGTTGGCCTGTCCGGCATTGCCGAGGACGCCGGCCGACGAGGAGAACAGTACGAAGGCGTCCAGGTCGCGGCTCGCGGTCAGCTCGTGCAGGTGCTGTGCCGCCACCGCCTTGGGGGCGAGGACGGCTTCGAGCTTCTCCGGGGTGAGGCGGCCGAGGGTGGCGTCGTCCAGGACTCCGGCGGCGTGCAGGACGGCGCGCGGGGCGTGCCGGTCGAGGAGCGCGGCGAGCGCGTCGCGGTCGGCGATGTCGCAGGCCTCGGCGACGACTTCGGCGCCCGCCTCCGACAGTTCGGCGACGAGTTCGGCGGCGCCCGGTGCGTCGGGGCCGCGCCTGCTCGTGAGGACCAGGGCGCGTACTCCGTGTTCGGTGACCAGGTGGCGGGCGACGAGGGCGCCGAGTCCACCGGTGCCGCCGGTGATCAGGACCGTGCCGTCGGCCGCCCAGGTGTGCGGTTCGGCCTGGTCGGCGGGTTCGGTGCGGGCCAGGCGCGGGACGCGGATCTCGCCGTCGCGGAGCGCGAACTCGGGTTCGCCGGTGGCGAGGGCGGCCGCGAGCAGCGCCCGGGACGGGACCCCGGTGCCGATGTCGGCGAGCACGATCCGGTCGGGGCTCTCGGTCTGCGCGGTGCGCACCAGGCCGTGCACGGCGGACTGGGCGAGGTCGGCGATGTCCTCGCCGGGCGCCGTGGAGACGGCGCCCCGGGTGACGACGACCAGGCGCGCGGTGTCGGTGCGCGGGTCGGACAGCCACACCTGGAGGTCGCCGAGGGTCTGCATCACGGCGTCGTCGATGGTGGACTGCCAGTGCACGGGGGCCAGGACGGTGGTGACGCCGCCGTCGAGTTCCTCGGTGCTGAAGATCTCCGGCAGGCCGGGGAAGAGCGGGTCGTCACCGAACACCGCCCAGCCGTCCGTGACTTCGGGCGTGGTCTCGGCCGCGTTCTCGGGGGCGGGGAGCGCCGTCCACTCGACGCGGAAGAGGGTGTCGCGGAAGGGGTTTCCGCTCGCGCGGGAGAGGCGGGCCAGCGCGTCGGCCGGCAACTGCCGCAGCTGGAGCGTGTCGACGGTGGCGACGGGGGCGCCCGCGGTGTCGGTGACGGTGACGGACACCGCGCCCTCCCCCGCGGCCACGATCCGTACGCGCAGTGCGGAGGCTCCGGCGCTGTGCAGTGTGACGCCGCGCCAGTTGAACGGCAGCCACGGTCCGCCGTCGCCCGGCGCCAGGAAACCGCCGAGCGCGATGGCGTGCAGCGCCGAGTCGAGCAGCGCCGGGTGCAGGCCGAACTCGGTGGCCTGGGAGGCGGCTTCGAAGGGCAGGGCGACCTCGGCGTACAGGGCGTCGTCGGTGCGCCAGGCGGAGCGCAGTCCGCGGAAGGCCGGGCCGTAGTCGAGACCGAGGGTGCCCAGATCGGCGTAGAGCCGTGATGTGTCGACGCTTTCGGCGCCCTCGGGGGGCCAGGGTGCGAGGTGCTGCCCGCCGGTGGCGGGCGGCCGGGTGAGCAGTCCGGTGGCGTGGCGGGTCCACGGGTCCTCGTGCAGGGCGTCGGCGGGCCGCGAGTACACGGTGACGGTACGGCCGTCGCCCTCGCCGCCCCCGGACGCGGAGACCACCACGCGCAGTTGGATCTCGGTGCGTTCGGGCAGCACGAGCGGTGCTTCGAGGGTGAGGTCCGCCAGGTGCGGGAAGTCGGCCTCGTCCCCGGCGCGTACCGCCATCTCCAGCAGTGCGGTGCCGGGTACGACGACGGTGGAGCCGACGGCGTGGTCGGCGAGCCAGGGCTGCGCGGTGAGCGAGAGCCGTCCGGTGAGCACCAGGCCGCCGTCGCCGGGCAGGGTGACCGTTGCGCCGAGCAGCGGGTGTCCGGCGTCGCTCTGGCCGACGGCCGTGGGGTCGGTGGCGGCTGCGGTGGGCTCCAGCCAGTACCGCTCGCCCTGGAAGGGGTAGGTCGGCAGCTGGGCGCGGCCGGTGGCGCGGCCCGCGAACACGGCGTCCCAGTCGGGCCGTACGCCGTGTGCGACGAGCCGGCCGAGGGAGGTGAGGAGCCGGGCGGGGCCGCCGTCGTCGCGGCGCAGTGTGCCGGTGACCACGGCGGTTTCGGCGCCCGCGTCGGCGAGGGTGTCGGTGAGGCCGACGGTCAGGACGGGGTGCGGGCTGCACTCGACGAACACGGTGTGTCCGCTGCCGGCGAGGGAACGTACGGCGGATTCGAAGCGGACGGTGTGCCGCAGGTTGCGGTGCCAGTACCCGGCGTCCATCTCGTGGCCGTCGATGACCCGGTCCTCCAGGGTGGAGTGCAGCGGGATCCGGCCGGCGCGGGGGCGTACGGAGGCGAGGAGCTCGGCCAGTTCCTCGCGCAGGGACTCCACGTGGGCGGAGTGGGAGGCGTAGTCGACGGGGATGCGGCGGGCGCGTACGCCGTCGCGCTCGCAGTGTTCCAGCAGGGTGTCGAGGGCGTCCGGGTCGCCGGAGACGACGGTGGACGCGGGCCCGTTGACGGCGGCCACGGAAATCTGCCCGTCCCACGGTGCGAGGAGTTCCTCGACGCGGGCGGCGGGCAGCGGCACGGACACCATGCCGCCGGTCCCGGCCAGCCTGACCAGGGCGCGGCTGCGCAGGGCGACGACGCGGGCGGCGTCCTCGACGCTGAGGGCACCGGCGACGCAGGCGGCGGCGATCTCGCCCTGGGAGTGGCCGACGACGGCCGACGGGACGATCCCGAGGGACTCCCACAGGGCGGCCAGCGACACCATCACGGCCCACAGGGCGGGCTGGACGACATCGACGCGCTCCAGGGAGGCGGCGTCGTCGGCTCCGCGCAGCACGTCGAGCAGCGACCAGTCGGTGTGGGCGTCCACGGCGGCCGCGCACTCCTCGACCCGCGCCCGGAACACCTCCGAGCTGTCCATCAGCTCCCGTGCCATGCCGACCCATTGGGAGCCCTGGCCGGGGAAGACGAACACCGTCCTGCCGACCGGTCCGGCGAGGCCCTCCTCGATTCCGGCGGCCGGTGTGCCGTCGGCGAGGTCGGACAGGCCCTGGAGCAGGTGGGCGCCGTCGTCGCCGACGAGTACGGCGCGGTACTCGAAGGGGGTGCGGGTGGTGGCGAGGGAGTGGCCGACGCGCGCGGCGTCAGCGCCGTCGAGGGGCCGTCCGGTGAGCTGGTCGCGCAGGCGGCGGGCCTGTTCGCGCAGCGCCTCGGGGGTGCGGGCGGTGAGCAGCCACGGCACGGGTCCGGCGGGGCGCTCCGGGTGCTCCGGCTCCTGCGGTACGGCGGCCGGGGCGGGTGCCTCCTCCAGGATGACGTGGGCGTTGGTGCCGCTGAAGCCGAACGCGGAGACGCCCGCGCGGCGCGGCGCCGTGTCCCGGCGCGGCCACGGCCGGGCCTCGGTGAGCAGGCGTACGGCGCCCGCCTCCCAGTCGATGTGCGAGCTGGGCTCGTCGATGTGCAGGGTGGCGGGCAGTTCCTCGTGGCCGAGTGCCTCGACCATCTTGATGACTCCGGCGATACCGGCCGCGGCCTGGGTGTGTCCGAGGTTGGACTTCACGGACCCGAGCCACAGCGGCTCCTGGCGGTCCTGCCCGTAGGCGGCGAGCAGGGCCTGCGCCTCGATGGGGTCGCCGAGGCGGGTTCCGGTGCCGTGTGCCTCCACGGCGTCCACGTCGGCGGGCGCCAGGCTCGCGGCGGCCAGGGCCTGCCGGATGACGCGCTGCTGGGAGGGGCCGTTGGGGGCGGTGAGGCCGTTGCTGGCGCCGTCCTGGTTGAGGGCGCTGCCCCTGACGACGGCGAGGATGTCGTGTCCGTGCCGCTGGGCGTCGGAGAGCCGCTCCACGAGGACCATGCCGACGCCCTCGGCCCAGCCCGTGCCGTCGGCGGCCTCCGCGAAGGCCTTGCAGCGGCCGTCGGCGGCGAGCCCGCGCTGCCGGCTGAAGTCCACGAACGTGTCCGGTGTCGCCATCACGGTCACACCGCCGGCGAGCGCGAGGTCGCACTCGCCGCGCTGCAGTGCCTGGACCGCCATGTGCAGGGCGACCAGCGACGAGGAGCAGGCGGTGTCCACGGTGACGGCCGGGCCTTCGAGGCCGAGGACGTAGGAGATGCGGCCCGAGGCGACACCGCCCGAGGTGCCGGTGCCGAGGAAGCCTTCGACGCCCTCGGGGAGGTGGGTGTATCCGGCGCCGTTGCCGTAGTCGTGGTAGATCAGCCCGGCGAACACGCCGGTGCTGCTGCCGCGCAGGGTGTGCGGGTCGAAGCCGCCGCGTTCCAGGGCCTCCCACGAGGTTTCCAGCAGCAGCCGCTGCTGCGGGTCCATGGCCAGGGCCTCGCGGGGGCTGATGCCGAAGAAGGGGGCGTCGAAGAGGGGTGCGTCGGGCAGGAAGCCGCCCTGGTCGGTGTAGCTGGTGCCGGGGCGCTCGCCGGTCGGGTCGACCACGGCGTCGATGTCCCAGCCCCGGTCGTCGGGCATGGCGCCCATGGCGTCGCCGCGGGTGGCGAGCAGCCGCCACAGGTCCTCGGGCGAGCGGACGCCGCCGGGGAAGCGGCAGGCCATGGAGACGATCGCGACGGGTTCGTCGGTGCCGGTCACGGTGCCGGTCGAGGTTCCGGTCGCGGTGTTCTCGGCGGGCAGTGAGCCGACGAGTTCCGCACGGAGGTGTCCGGCGAGTGCTTCGGGGGCCGGATAGTCGAAGACCAGGGTGGCGGGCAGCCGCAGGCCGCAGGCGGCGGCGAGCCGGTTGCGGAACTCGACGCCGGTGAGTGAGTCGAAGCCCAGGTCCTTGAACGCCTGGGTGACGTCCACGGCGTCGGGGCCGCTGTGCCCGAGGACGGCGGCGGCGTGGGTGCGGACCACGTCGAGCAGCAGCGCGTGCTGCTCGTCGGCGCCGAGCCCGGCGAGCCGGGCGGCCAGCTCGCCGCCGCCGGAGGACTTGTCCGCGGCGCGTGCGGTGCGCCGCGCCGGGGTGCGCACCAGGGCGCGCAGCAGCGCGGGCACCTCCTCGGGTGCGGCGCTGGCGGGCAGGTCGAGGTGGATGGGCACGAGCGCGGCGTACGGCAGGGCGAGCGCGGTGTCGTACAGCGCGAGGCCCTCGTCGCCGGTGAACGCGGCGGAGCCGGAGCGGGCCATGCGGGCGCGTTCGGCCTCGTCCAGCGACTCGGCCATGCCGCCGCCGTCGGTGGCCCACAGTCCCCAGCCGAGCGACAGGCCCGGCAGGCCGTGGGCGCGGCGGTGCGCGGCGAGCGAGTCCAGGTAGGCGTTGGCGGCCGCGTAGTTGGCCTGTCCCGGGTTGCCGAAGGTGCCGGCGGCGGAGGAGAACAGCACGAACGCGGAGAGGTCGGCGAGCCGGGTCAGCTCGTGCAGATGCCGGGCGGCGTCCGCCTTCGGCGCGAGGACCTTGTCCAGCCGCTCGGGGGTGAGGGAGCCGATGACCCCGTCGTCCAGGACGCCCGCGACATGCATGACGGCGGTCAGCGGATGCTCGGCCGGAATGGTGCCGAGGGCGGCGGCGACCGCGTCCCGGTCGGCCGCGTCGCAGGCCACGAAGTCGACGACGGCACCCAGTCGCCGTATCTCCGCGGCGAGTTCGGCCGCGCCGGGAGCCTGCGCGCCACGCCTGCCGGCCAGCAGCAGCCGTCGTACGCCGTGCTCGGTGACCAGGTGGCGGGCGAGGAGGCCGCCGAGCGCGCCGGTGGCGCCGGTGATCAGTACGGTGCCCTCGGGGTTCAGCGGAGCGGGCACGGTCAGCACCAGTTTGCCGGTGTGCCGGGCCTGCCCCATGACGCGCAGCGCCTCCGGGGCCTCGCGCACGTCCCACGCGGTGACCGGCAGCGGGCGCAGCGCCCCGCTCTCGAAGAGCGCGAGCAGTTCGCCGTACATCTGCCGGATGCGGTCCGGGCCGGCGTCCATGACGTCGAACGCCTGGTATCCGACGCCCGGGTGCTCGGCGGCGACGGTGTCGGCGTCCCGGATGTCGGTCTTGCCCATCTCCACGAACCGGCCGCCGCGGGGCAGCAGTCGCAGCGACGCGTCCACGAACTCCCTTGCCAGCGAGTCGAGTACGACGTCCATGCCGCGTCCGCCGGTGGCTTCGAGGAAGTGCTGCTCGAACTCCAGGGTGCGGGAGTTGGCGATCCGGTCCTGGTCGATGCCGAGGGCGCGTACGGCAGCCCACTTGCCGGGGCTGGCGGTGCCGTACACCTCGGCGCCCAGGTGCCGGGCGAGCTGCACGGCCGCCGTACCGACACCGCCGGCCGCGGCGTGCACCAGCACGGACTCGCCGGCGGTCAGGCCGGCCAGGTCCACGAGGGCGTAGTACGCGGTCAGATAGACGACGGGGGCGGCGGCGGCCTCGGCGAACGTCCATGTCGACGGCATCGCGGACACCAGCCGGTGGTCCACGACGGCGAGGGGTCCGAACGCCCCGGAGAACAGGCCCATCACCCGGTCGCCCACGGCGAACCGGTCCACTCCGGGCCCGACCTCCACCACGACTCCGGCCGCTTCGAGGCCGAGCCGCCCGGCGTCGCCGGGGTACATGCCGAGGACGTTCATGACGTCGCGGAAGTTGACGCCGGCGGCCCGGATCGCGACCCGCACCTGTCCCTCGGCCAGCGGCTCGGCGGCCTCGGGGAAGTCGGCGACGTAGAGGCTGTCCAGGGTGCCGGTGGGGGCGAAGTCCAGCCGCCAAGGGGCTTCGCCCTCGGGGATGTTCAGCTCGCCGCCCACGGTCCGCACCAGCCTGGGCACGAGCGGCTGCCCGGCGCGCAGCGCGAACTGCGGCTCGTCGGTGCCCGCGAGGACGGCCAGCAGGGCGTCGGCGGACTCGGCGGCGGTGTCCAGGTCGACCAGGACGATCCGCCCCGGGTGCTCGGACTGGGCGGATCGGGCGAGTCCCACCACGGCGGCGGCCGCCGGGTCGGGCACCCGGTCGCCCGGTGCGGCGGCGACGGCCCCCGAGGTGACGAGCACCAGCCGGGCCCCGTCGGGCTGTGCGCCCTCCAGCCACTCCCGTACGACCTCCAGTGCACGGTGCACGGCCTCGCGCGGCTCCAGCCCGGCGGTGACGAACGTGGCGAACACCAGCTCGGCCTCGTCGTCCTCCGTCACGTACCGCCCGCCGGACTGCGCGATCAGGTCGACGACACCGAACGGGTCGGGCCCGATCACACGGCACGGGACATCGGGCGCGCCGATGGCGGGCCGGGCGAGGGTCTGCCAGTCGAGCCGGAACAGCGACTCGTGGGCGCGGCCAGCGGTTCCGCCCGCCGTCGCGGCGGGCAGCTCGCGCAGAGCCAGCGCGGCGACGGTGGCGACGGGTGCGCCGGCCGGGTCGGCGAGGTCGATCCGGTAGCCGGAGCCCGCACCGGTGACCCGCACCCGCAGGGCCGAGGCCCCGGCGGCGTGCAACGCGAAGTCCGTCCAGGAGAAAGGCAGTCGGGCACCGCCCGAGCCGGTCTCGTCGTCGCCTTCGAGCAGCCCGATGGCGTGCAGGGAGGCGTCGAGGAGGGCGGGGTGAATGCCGTAGCCCTGGGTGTCGGTGCCCTCGGGGAGGGCGATTTCGGCGTGGACCGTGCCGTCGTCCGTGCGCCAGGCGGCCGTGAGGCCCTGGAAGAGAGGGCCGTACTCCAGGCCCATGGCGCCCAGGTCGTCGTAGAGGGCCGTGGTGTCGACCGGTTCCGCACCGGCCGGAGGCCAGACGGTCAGGTCGGCGGCGGGCTCGACGGCGTCGGTCGAGAGGGCGCCCTCGGCGTGCAGCGTCCAGGCCCCGTCCTCCCCCTCGGGCCGGGAGTGGACGGTGACGGCGGGCTCGTCGCCGTCTTCCCCGACGCGAACGCCGACACGGAGCGCGACAGCGCCGCGCTCGTCAAGGATGAGGGGCGCGTGCAGGGTCAGGTCGCGGACCGTTCCGGCACCGATCTGGTCCCCGGCCCGTACGGCCATCTCAACCAGTGCGGCACCCGGGACGACGACCGTCCCGTTCACCGCGTGCTCGGCCAGCCACGGGTGCGTGGACAGCGACAGCCGGCCCGTGAACAACACCCCGTCGCAGTCGGGCAGTTCCACGGCACCGGCGAGAATCCGGTGGCCCGCGGCGGTGAGCCCGAGCCCGGTGGCGTCCGACGCGGTGTACGGGGCGGTCGCGGGCCAGTAGGTCTCGTGCTGGAATGCGTAGGTGGGGAGGTCGACGGGGGTGCGGCCGGGCCCGAAGTAGGCCGTCCAGTCGGTGGCGTCGAGGCGGGTGAGTGCCTCGGTCAGGGCCTGGGGTTCGGTGCGGTCGCGGCGCAGGGTGGGGATCGCGCGGGGGTCGGCGGCCATCGCGGTCAGCACGGCGTCGGGGCCGAGCTCCAGGAACGTGCCGATGCCCTGCTCGTCGAGCGTGGCGACGGCGTCGGCGAAACGGACCGCCTCACGGACGTGCCTGACCCAGTAGGAGGGGGTGGAGATGTCTTCGTAGGAGACCGCCTTGCCGGTGAGGGTGGAGACGATCGGGATGTTCGTCTCGCTGTAGGTGAGCTGTGTGGCGATCTGCTCGAACTCGGCGAGCATCGGCTCCATCAGCGGGGAGTGGAAGGCGTGACTGACGGTGAGTCGCTTCGTCTTGCGACCGGCCTCGGCGAAGTGCCGTACGACCTCGTCGACGCCGGGTTCGGGGCCGGAGACGACCACGGCGGAGGGGCCGTTCACGGCGGCGATGCCCGTACCCTCCGGCAGGACCGGCAGGACCTCTTCCTCCGTCGCCTGCACGGCGGCCATCGCACCACCCGCCGGAAGCGCCTGCATCAGCCGGCCACGCGCGGCAACCAGAGCCGCCGCATCCTCCAACGACCACAGCCCGGCGACGTGCGCCGCCGCGAGCTCACCGATGGAGTGCCCGGCCAGTGCGTCCGGCCGCACACCCCAGGCTCCGAGAAGCCTGAACAAGGCGACTTCCAGCGCGAACAACGCGGGCTGCGTGAACCCCGTCTCGTCCAACCCGACCCCACCGAACATGACCTCCCTCAGAGGCCGTTCGAGGTGCCGGTCAAGCACCGCACACACGTCGTCCAGCGCGGCGGCGAAAACGGGGAACGCCTCGTACAGCTCCCGGCCCATCCCCGCCCGCTGACTCCCCTGCCCCGTGAACAGGAACGCCAGTGAACCGTTCTTGACCGGGGGCGTGTCCTCGTGGGTGATCGTCTCCAGGCGGGTCAGCAGGCCGTCCCGGTCCCCCGCGACGGCGGCGGCGCGGTACGGGAGCAACGAGCGGCCGGTGGCGAGCGCCCGGCCGATGTCGGCGGGGTGCGAGTCCGGGTGAGCGGTGGCGAAGTCGAGGAGCCGGGCGGCTTGGGCGCGTACGGCGGCCGCGGTCTTGCCGGAGACGATCCATGGCACGACCGGCAGCTGTACAGCCTCGGTGACCGGGGTCGACTCCTCGGCGGGGGCTTCCTCGATGATGACGTGGGCGTTGGTGCCGCTGATACCGAAGGAGGAGACGCCGGCGCGCCGGATCCGCTCCCCCGCCGCCCATGGCCGGGCCTCGGTGAGCAGTTCGACCGCTCCCTCGGTCCAGTCGACGTGGGAGGAGGGCGTGTCCACGTGCAGGGTGCGCGGCAGTTCCTCGTGCCGCATCGCCAAGACCATCTTGATGATCCCGGCCACACCGGCAGCCGCCTGTGTGTGACCCAGGTTCGACTTGACCGACCCCAGCCACAACGGCTCCTGGCGGTCCTGGCCGTAGGTGGCGAGCAGTGCCTGCGCCTCGATCGGGTCGCCCAGACGGGTACCGGTACCGTGCGCCTCCACCACGTCGACCTGCTGCGGAGTCAGGCGCGCGGCGGCGAGAGCCTGCCGGATCACCCGCTGCTGGGACGGACCGTTGGGGGCGGTCAGCCCGTTGCTGGCACCGTCCTGGTTGATCGCCGAACCCCGCACGACCGCCAGCACCCGGTGACCATTTCGGCGCGCATCGGACAGCTTCTCCAGGACGAGCATGCCGACGCCCTCGCCCCAGCCGGTACCGTCCGCAGCCTCCGCGAACGGCTTGCACCGACCGTCGGGCGCCAAACCCCGCTGACGACTGAAGTCCACGAACGTGTCCGGGGTGGCCATCACGGTCACACCGCCCGCAAGGGCCAGCGTGCACTCACCGCCACGCAACGCCTGAGCCGCCAGGTGCACCGCCACGAGGGAGGAGGAGCAGGCGGTGTCCACGGTGACCGCCGGGCCTTCCAGGCCGAACGCGTAGGACACGCGGCCGGAGGCGATGCTGCCGCCGACTCCGAGGAAGCCCTCCAGGTCGTCGGTGGCCCGCTCCAGGACCTCGCTGTAGTCGTGGTACATGACGCCGGCGAACACACCGGTGGCGCTGCCCCGCACGGTGGCCGGGTCGATGCCCGCCCGCTCGAACGCCTCCCACGACGTCTCCAGCAGCAACCGGTGCTGCGGATCCATGGCGAGCGCCTCACGCGGACTGATCCCGAAGAACCCCGGGTCGAACTCGGCCGCCTGGGAGAGGAATCCGCCCTCGACCGAGTAGGTACGGCCCACCGCGTCCGGGTCGGGGTCGTACAGGCCCTCGGTGTCCCAGCCGCGGTCCTCCGGGAAGCGGCTGACGGCGTCGCCGCCGGCTGCCAGCAACTGCCACAGCTCGTCGGGGGAGTTGACCCCACCGGGGTAGCGGCAGGCCATGCCGACGATCGCGATCGGCTCATGGGCCGAGGCGGTCAGCCTGCGGTTCTGCTCTCGCAGCCGCTCGGTCTCCTTCAAGGACGCCCGGAGAGCCTCGACGATCTTGTCGCTCTGTGCGGACGCCTTCTGCGCCTTCTGTCCAGACACCTCTTACCTCACCCAATTCGCGTCGCGCGTCGTCAGCCGCGTCATCAGAAGTCCGATCCTTCGAGTGCCATCGAGATGAGGCTCTCGGCGTCCATGTCGTCGATGTCGTCGCCCGTCGTGCCGGCGTCGCCGGTCGTGTCGTCCGCCGACAGGGACGAGCCCGGGGTGGCGGGCCGGTGGCCCGCGAGTTCGAGCAGCGCGTCCAGGAGACCCGCGTCCCTGAGCCGGGCCAGCGGGATCTCCCGCAGACCGGCCCGCACGCTCTCCTCGTATGCCGCGTCCCCGGCCTCGACGTCGGTGCCCTCGGGGACCAGTTGCCGGACCAGGAATCCGGCGAGTTCGGCCGGGGTCGGGTAGTCGAAGACGAGCGTCGCCGGAAGGCGGACGCCGGCTTCGGCACCCAGGCCGTTGCGCAGTTCGACCGCGGTGAGCGAGTCGAATCCGAGTTCCTTGAAGGGCTTGTCGGGAGTGATCTCCGGGGTACCGGCCCCGCCACCGGCGCCCGCGCCGAGCACCGCGGCCACATGGCGGTTGACCAACTCGAGGACCAGGCGCTGCCGCTCCGGGCCGGTGAGCCCCGCGAGCCGCCGCGCGAGTTCCTGCCCGCCGGTCCCACCGGTGGCGGTGGCGCCACCCGTGGCGGACCTGCGAACGGCAACCGGGCGTACCAACTGCTTGAAGAGCCCTGGCACTTGTGCCCCGGCGGTATGGGCGAGCGCCGGAAGGTCGAGCCCGGTGGGAACGAGCAGGGCATGGTCCGTGGCAACAGCCGCGTCGAGCAGCGCGAGCCCCTCGGGCACGGTGAGCGGCCGTACGCCGGAGCGCGCCATGCGCTCGATGTCGCCCTGGCCGATCCCGGCCCCCATCCCACCGGCCTCCGGCGCCCACAGGCCCCACGCCAGGGACGTGCCGGGCAGCCCCTGCGCGCGACGTTCGGCGGCGAGGGCGTCCAGTGCGGCGTTCGCCGCCGCGTACGCGCCCTGCCCCGCGCCGCCCAGCACACCGGCGGCGGAGGAGTAGAGCACGAACGCTTCGAGCTCGCGGTCCGCAGTCAGCTCGTGCAGATGGCGGGCGGCATCCGCCTTCGGCGCCCGCATCTCGTCCAGCGCCTCCGCGGTGAGCGATCCGATCGTCCCGTCCCGCACCACGCCGGCGGTGTGGATGACGGCGGTGATGTCGGGGTGCCCGGCCAGGAGCTCGGCCAGCGCGGCACGGTCGGTCACGTCGCAGGCGACGACTTCGACGTGGGCGCCCAGTTCGCTGAGTTCGGTGGTGAGTTGGGTGGCGCCGGGGGCGTCGGTGCCGCGTCGGCTGGTGAGCAGGAGGCTGTGTACGCCGTGGGTGGTGACGAGGTGGCGTGCGGTGAGCGCGCCGAGTCCTCCGGTGCCGCCGGTGATGAGGGTGGTACCGGTGGTGGGCCAGGGGGTGGTGGCACTGGGGGTGGACGTCTCCCGGGTCAGGCGGGGTGCCCGGAACTCCGCGTCGTCGTAGCTGAGTTCGGGTTCGTTGGCCGGGATGTGGGCGGGGATGCCGTCGGAGGCGTCGGTGGAGGCGTCGGTGGAGGTGTCGGTGGAGGTGTTGAGGAGGACGATCCGGTCGGGGTGTTCGGCCTGGGCGGCCCGGATCAGGCCGCGGATGGCGGACTGGTCGGGGTCGGTGTCTGCCTGCCGGGTGTGGACGAGCAGCAGTGCGTCGGCGTCGCCGTCGAGGTGGGTCTGGAGCTGCGGGAGCAGCTCGGCGGCCGTCGCCGCCCGCAGGACCGTGTACGCGGCCGTGGACTCGGTCGCCGGTGCGGTGACCGGGGTCCAGTCGATCCGGTACAGGTCACGCACCGCCGACGTACTCGCATCCACCGCCAGCGGGCGCAGGGCCAGGCCGGTGACCGTGGCGACGGGCGCGCCCGTGAGGTCGGCGAGATCAAGCCGGTAGCTCGACCCCGTGCGGCCGATGCACAGCCGCAGCGCCGAGGCCCCGGTGGCGTGGAGCGCGAAATCCGTCCACGAGAAGGGCAGTTGTGCCGTCTCGTCGTCGCCGTCGAGCAGGCTGAGGGCGTGGAGTGAGGCATCGAGGAGGGCGGGGTGGATGCCGAAGCCCTGGGTGTCGGCGCCTTCGGGCAGGGCAACCTCGGCGTACACGGTTTCGTCGGCTTCGTCGGCGAAGCGCCAGGCGGCCGAGACGCCCTGGAAGAGGGGGCCGTATTCGAGGCCCATCGCGGCCAGGGCCCCGTACAGACCCGTGATGTCGACCGGTTCCGCGTCGGCCGGGGGCCAGGCTGTGAGGTCGGCGGCGGGCTCGACGGGCTCGCCCGAGAGAACACCCTCGGCATGCAGCGTCCAGGACCCGTCCTCGCCCTCGGAGCGGGAATGGACGGTGACACCGGGCTCGTCACCCTCACCGACCCGCACCCGAAGCGCGACCGCACCGGTCTCGGTCAGGACGAGAGGCGCGTGCAGGGTCAGATCGCGGACCGTCCCGGCACCCACCTGGTCCCCGGCACGTACGACCATCTCCACCAGTGCGGCACCCGGGACGACGACCGTCCCGTTCACCGCGTGCTCGGCCAGCCAGGGGTGCGTCGACAGCGACAGCCGGCCCGTGAACAACACCCCGTCCGAATCCGGAAGTTCCACCGCAGCACCGAGCAACGGGTGCTGGACGTCGGACTGCCCGAATCCCGTGGCCGTTCCCGTCCCCTTGTCCGCCAGCCAGTACGTGCCGTGTTGGAAGGCGTAGGTCGGCAGGTCGACCGCCAGGCTGCCGGTGCCTGCGAAGTAGGCACTCCAGTCGGTGGCGTCGAGGCGGGTGAGTGCCTCGGTCAGGGCCTGGGGTTCGGTGCGGTCGCGGCGCAGGGTGGGAATCGCGCGGGGGTCGGCGGCCATCGCGGTCAGCACGGCGTCGGGGCCGAGCTCCAGGAACGTGCCGATGCCCTGCTCGTCGAGCGTGGCGACGGCGTCGGCGAAACGGACCGCCTCACGGACGTGCCTGACCCAGTAGGAGGGGGTGGAGATGTCTTCGTAGGAGACCGCCTTGCCGGTGAGGGTGGAGACGATCGGGATGTTCGTCTCGCTGTAGGTGAGCTGTGTGGCCATCTGCTCGAACTCGGCGAGCATCGGCTCCATCAGCGGGGAGTGGAACGCGTGACTGACGGTGAGCCGCTTCGTCTTGCGACCGGCCTCGGCGAAGTGCCGTACGACCTCGTCGACGCCGGGTTCGGGGCCGGAGACGACCACGGCGGAGGGGCCGTTCACGGCGGCGATGCCCGTACCGTCCGGCAGGACCGGCAGGACCTCGTCCTCCGTCGCCTGCACGGCGGCCATCGCACCACCCGCCGGAAGCGCCTGCATCAGCCGGCCACGCGCGGCAACCAGAGCCGCCGCGTCCTCCAGGGACCACAGCCCCGCCACATGCGCGGCAGCCAGCTCACCGATGGAGTGCCCGGCCAGTGCGTCCGGCCGCACACCCCAGGCTTCGAGCAGCCTGAACAGGGCGACTTCCAGCGCGAACAGAGCAGGCTGCGTGAACCCGGTGTCATCCAGCCCCACCCCACCGAACATGACCTCCCTCAGAGGCCGTTCGAGGTGCCGGTCAAGCACCGCACACACGGCGTCCAGCGCGGCAGCGAAAACAGGGAACGCCTCGTACAGCTCCCGGCCCATCCCCGCCCGCTGACTCCCCTGCCCCGTGAACAGGAACGCCGTCGGACCTGCCGTACCCGAAGGCCGCACGCGGCCGTCGGCAATGGCTTCCAGACCGGCGAGCAGCCCTGCCCGGTCTCCCGCCACAGCGGCCGCGCGGTGAGCGAACGATGCGCGTCGGGCGGTCAGTGAATGGGCGATGTTCGTGGAGTCGAGCTCGGGGTGGGAACCGGTGAGGTCGAGGAGCCGAGCGGCTTGGTCGCGTACGGCCTCGGCGGTCTTGCCGGAGACGATCCACGGCAGCACGGGGAGCCTACGGGCCGCGGAGTCCGGTTCGTCGGGAGTCTCGGCGGGGGCTTCCTCGATGATGACGTGGGCGTTGGTGCCGCTGATACCGAAGGAGGAGACGCCGGCGCGCCGGACCCGCTCCCCCGCCGCCCATGGCCGGGCCTCGGTGAGCAGTTCGACCGCTCCCTCGGTCCAGTCGACGTGGGAGGAGGGCGTGTCCACGTGCAGGGTGCGCGGCAGTTCCTCGTGCCGCATCGCCAAGACCATCTTGATGATCCCGGCCACACCGGCAGCCGCCTGTGTGTGACCCAGGTTCGACTTGACCGACCCCAGCCACAACGGCTCCTGGCGGTCCTGGCCGTAGGTGGCGAGGAGTGCCTGCGCCTCGATCGGGTCGCCCAGACGGGTTCCGGTGCCGTGCGCCTCCACCACGTCGACCTGCTGCGGAGTCAGGCGCGCGGCGGCGAGAGCCTGCCGGATCACCCGCTGCTGGGACGGACCGTTGGGGGCGGTCAGCCCGTTGCTGGCACCGTCCTGGTTGATTGCCGAACCCCGCACGACCGCCAGCACCCGGTGACCATTGCGGCGCGCATCGGACAGCTTCTCCAGGACGAGCATGCCGACGCCCTCGCCCCAGCCGGTACCGTCCGCAGCCTCCGCGAACGGCTTGCACCGACCGTCGGACGCCAAACCCCGCTGACGACTGAAGCCGACGAACGTCTCGGGGGTGGCCATCACGGTCACACCGCCCGCAAGGGCCAGCGTGCACTCACCGCCACGCAACGCCTGAGCGGCCATGTGAACGGTGACGAGGGAGGAGGAGCAGGCGGTGTCCACGGTGACCGCCGGGCCTTCCAGGCCGAGGACATAGGCGACACGGCCGGAGGCGACGCTCCCCGAGCTGCCCGTGCCGAGGTAGCCCTCCAGGTCGGCCGGGTAGCCGCTGAGGCGGATTCCGTAGTCGTTGTACATGACGCCGGCGAACACACCGGTGGCGCTGCCGCGCACGGTGGCCGGGTCGATGCCCGCCTGCTCGAACGCCTCCCACGACGTCTCCAGCAGCAACCGGTGCTGCGGATCCATGGCGAGGGCCTCACGTGGGCTGATCCCGAAGAACCCCGGGTCGAACTCGGCCGCCTGGGAAAGGAATCCGCCGTGGCGTGAGTACGTCTTGCCGACCGCTTCCGGATCCGGGTCGTAGAGGCCGGCGACGTCCCAGCCACGGTCCATGGGCAGGGGGCCGATGGCGTCGCCGCCCGATTCCAGCAACTTCCACAGCTCATCAGGAGAGTTGATGCCGCCGGGGTAGCGGCAGGCCATGCCGACGATCGCGATCGGCTCGTCCGTGCCGACGGTCGTGGCAGCCGCCGTGCCCTGTCCCGTCGTGGTGTCCGTCTCGGAGCCGATCAGTGCCGTCAGCAGGTAGTCGGCGACCGCGCCGGGACTCGGGTGGTCGAAGACGAGTGTGGCCGGGAGCCGCAGACCGGTCTCGGCGGCCAGAGCGTTGCGGAACTCGACTCCGGTGAGCGAGTCGAAGCCCAGCTCCATGAAGACCGCGTCGGCCGCGACGGCGTGCGCTCCGGCGAAGCCCAGCACGCCCGCCACACGTCCCCGGGTCAGGTCGAGCAGCAGGTCACGGCGGGCCGCGGTGTCGGGCAGGGCCGCCAGACGGTCCTGGAGGGAGTTCCCACCCGGACGGCTCGCGCCCGCTGCCACGGACGCCCGTACGGCGCGACGTGCGCGCGGTCGTACGAGGTCGCGGAGCAGCGTCGGCGCGGTCTCCGGATCCCAGGCGTCGACGTTGAGCTTGATGGGAACGATGTGGGCCCTGCTGTTCCCCGCAGCCAGCGCCGCGTCGAAGAGCTCCGCACCTTCGGCCGCGCCGATCGCACCGACCCCTGCCCTCGCCATACGGTCGAGGTCGGTCTCGGTGAGCCCGGCGCCCATGCCGCCGACCTCGGGTGCCCACAGGCCCCAGGCGAGCGATACGCCCGGCAGTCCGTCGGCCCGCCGCCGAGCGGCCAGGGCGTCCAGGTAGGCATTGGCAGCGGCGTAGTTGGCCTGTCCGATGCCGTCGAAGCTGCCCGCCGCGGAGGAGAACAGGACGAACACTTCGAGGTCGCGGTCGGCCGTCAGCTCGTGCAGATGGCGGGCGGCATCGGCCTTCGGCGCCCATACCCGGGCCAGACGCTCCGCGGAGAGGTGCTCCACGGTCGTGTCGTCGAGCACGCCGGCGGTGTGGATGACGGCGGTGATGTCGGGGTGCCCGGCCAGGAGCTCGGCCAGCGCGGCACGGTCGGAGACGTCGCAGGCGACGATCTCGACGTGGGCGCCCAGTTCGCTGAGTTCGGTGGTGAGTTGGGTGGCGCCGGGGGCGTCGGTGCCGCGTCGGCTGGTGAGCAGGAGGCTGTGTACGCCGTGGGTGGTGACGAGGTGGCGTGCGGTGAGCGCGCCGAGTCCTCCGGTGCCGCCGGTGATGAGGGTGGTACCGGTGGTGGGCCAGGGGGTGGTGGCACTGGGGGTGGACGTCTCCCGGGTCAGGCGGGGTGCCCGGAACTCCGCGTCGTCGTAGCTGAGTTCGGGTTCGTTGGCCGGGATGTGGGCGGGGATGCCGTCGGAGGCGTCGGTGGAGGCGTCGGTGGAGGTGTCGGTGGAGGTGTTGAGGAGGACGATCCGGTCGGGGTGTTCGGCCTGGGCGGCCCGGATCAGGCCGAGGATGGCGGACTGGTCGGGGTCGGTGTCTGCCTGCCGGGTGTGGACGAGCAGCAGTGCGTCGGCGTCGCCGTCGAGGTGGGTCTGGAGCTGCGGGAGCAGCTCGGCGGCCGTCGCCGCCCGCAGGACCGTGTACGCGGCCGTGGACTCGGTCGCCGGTGCGGTGACCGGGGTCCAGTCGATCCGGTACAGGTCACGCACCGCCGACGTACTCGCATCCACCGCCAGCGGGCGCAGAGCCAGCGCACCTACGGACGCCACCGGCGTACCCATGGGATCGGCCAGTTCCAGCCTGTGACCCGGGCCTTCCTTGGTGGTGCACACCCGCAGGGCAGAGGCCTCGGAGGCGTGCAGTGTGACGTCCGACCAGGAGAAGGGAAGCTCCGCTCGGGACTCGTCCGTGGTGTCCTGCACGCCGATGGCGTGGAGGGAGGCGTCGAGCAGGGCGGGGTGGATGCCGAAGCCATCGGTGTCCGTGCCCTCGGGCAGGGCGACCTCGGCGTACACGGTGCCGTCGGCGGAGCGCCAGGCCGCCGAGACACCCTGGAAGAGCGGACCGTACTCCAGACCGACGGCGGCCAGGTCACCGTACAGACCCGTGACATCGACCGGCTCCGCACCGGCCGGCGGCCAGACAGTCAGATCGGCGGCGGGCTCGACCGCCTCGGCCGAGAGAACACCCTCGGCATGCAGCGTCCAGGACCCGTCCTCGCCATCGGAGCGGGAATGGACGGTGACACCGGGCTCGTCACCCTCACCGACCCGCACCCGAAGCGCGACCGCACCGGTCTCGGTCAGGACGAGAGGCGCGTGCAGGGTCAGATCGCGGACCGTCCCGGCACCCACCTGGTCCCCGGCACGTACGACCATCTCCACCAGTGCGGCACCCGGGACGACGACCGTCCCGTTCACCGCGTGCTCGGCCAGCCAGGGGTGCGTCGACAGCGACAGCCGGCCCGTGAACAACACCCCGTCCGAATCCGGAAGTTCCACCGCCGCACCGAGCAACGGGTGCCCTGCGGCAGCGATACCGGCTGCATGGACGTCACCCGCGTCGAGCGTCGAGGGCACGGGCCAGTACGACTCGTGCTGGAAGGCGTAGGTGGGCAGGTCGACGGGTGTGCGGCCGGGCCCGAAGTAGGCGGCCCAGTCGACGGCCGGGAGTCGGGTGAGCGCCTCGACCAGGGCCCGGGGCTCGTTGCGGTCTCGGCGCAGTCCCGCGACCGGCGTGGCCTCGGTGCCCGTGCCGGCGGCCATCGCGGTGAGCACCGCGTCGGGGCCGAGCTCCAGGAACGTGCCGATGCCCTGCTCGTCGAGCGTGGCGACGGCGTCGGCGAACCGGACCGCCTCACGGACATGGCGGACCCAGTAGGAGGGGGTGGAGATGTCTTCGTAGGAGACCGCTTCGCCGGTGAGCGTGGAGACGATCGGGATGTTCGTCTCGTTGTAGGTGAGCTGTGTGGCGATCTGCTCGAACTCGGCGAGCATCGGCTCCATCAGCGGGGAGTGGAACGCGTGACTGACGGTGAGTCGCTTCGTCTTGCGACCGGCCTCGGCGAAGTGCCGTACGACCTCCTCCACACCCGCCTCCGGGCCGGAAACCACCACCGACACCCGGCCGTTCACGGCGGCGATGCCCGTACCCTCCGGCAGCACCGGCAGCACCTCGTCCTCCGTCGCCTGCACAGCGGCCATCGCACCACCCGCCGGAAGCGCCTGCATCAGCCGGCCACGCGCGGCAACCAGAGCCGCCGCATCCTCCAACGACCACAGCCCCGCCACATGCGCGGCAGCCAGCTCACCGATGGAGTGCCCGGCCAGCGCATCCGGCCGCACACCCCAGGCTTCGAGCAGCCTGAACAAGGCGACTTCCAGCGCGAACAACGCGGGCTGCGTGAACCCGGTGTCATCCAGCCCCACCCCACCGAACATGACTTCCTTCAGAGGCCGTTCGAGGTGCCGGTCAAGCACCGCGCATATGTCGTCCAGCGCGGCGGCGAAAACAGGGAACGCCTCGTACAGCTCCCGGCCCATCCCCGCGCGCTGGCTGCCCTGCCCCGTGAACAGGAACGCCAGCGGGCCCCCGGCCACTGCCGGAGCGACACTCCCGCCCGCGATCGCCTCCAGACCCGCCAGCAGGTCAGCCGGATCCTCGGCCACGACACCGGCTCGGTGAGCGAACGACGACCGCTGCGTGGCCAGAGTGAAGCCGACGTCCGCCAGGTCCATCCGGCCTTCCCGGCGGACGAGTTGGAGGAGCCTTGCGGCCTGCTCGCGGGTGGCCTCGGCGGTCTTGCCGGATACGACCAGGGGCACCACCGGGAGCCGGGCGGCCTCCGCCGCCGCCGGCTCCCGGGCCGGGGCCTCCTCGACGATCACATGCGCGTTCGTCCCGCTGATACCGAACGACGAGACACCCGCCCGCCGCACACGCTCCCCAACCGCCCACGACCGGGCCTCGGTGAGCAGTTCCACCGCACCCGCAGACCAGTCCACATGCGACGACGGCGCATCCACATGCAGAGTGCGTGGCAATTCCTCGTGCCGCATCGCCAAGACCATCTTGATGATCCCGGCCACGCCCGCCGCCGCCTGCGTATGACCCAGGTTCGACTTCACCGACCCCAGCCACAACGGCTCCTGCCGGTCCTGGCCGTAGGTGGCGAGCAGTGCCTGCGCCTCGATCGGGTCGCCCAGACGGGTACCGGTACCGTGCGCCTCCACCACATCCACCTGCTGCGAGGTCAGGCCGGCGGCGGCCAGAGCCTGCCGGATCACCCGCTGCTGGGCGGGACCGTTGGGCGCCGTGAGGCCGTTGCTCGCGCCGTCCTGGTTGACGGCCGAGCCGCGCACCACCGCCAGCACCCGGTGCCCGTTCCTGCGCGCGTCCGACAACCGCTCCAGGACCAGGACACCCACACCCTCGCCCCACCCCGTACCATCCGCACCCTCCGCGAACGGCTTGCACCGACCGTCCGCCGCAAGACCCCGCTGACGACTGAAGTCCACGAACGTGTCCGGCGTCGACATCACCGTCACACCACCCGCAAGCGCCAGCGAACACTCACCACCCCGCAACGCCTGCGCCGCCAGATGCACCGCCACCAACGACGACGAACACGCCGTGTCCACCGTCACCGCCGGACCCTCAAGACCCAACGCATACGACACCCGACCCGAGGCGATGCTGCCGCCGACACCCATGAAGCCCTCGGTGTCGTGGTGGGCGGAGCGTTCCAGGACGGTGGCGTAGTCGTGGTACATGACGCCGGTGAACACACCGGTGGCGCTGCCCCGCACGGTGGCCGGGTCGATGCCCGCCCGCTCGAACGCCTCCCACGACGTCTCCAGCAGCAACCGGTGCTGCGGATCCATGGCGAGCGCCTCACGCGGACTGATCCCGAAGAACCCCGGGTCGAACTCGGCCGCCTGGGAAAGGAATCCGCCGTGCCGGGTGTACGTCTTCCCGACGGCCTCCGGGTCCGGGTCGTAGGCTTCCTGCCAGAGCGGGCCGCGGTCGGTCGGGAACGCGGACACCGCGTCACCGCCCGCCGAGAGCAACGACCACAGATCCTCCGGCGAGGCGACCCCGCCCGGATAGCGGCACGCCATGCCCACGATCACGACCGGATCGTTGGTGACCGCCGTCGGGACCGACACTGGGACCTGCGACGCCGCCTCCACGCCGATGAGTTCGGCCTCGAGGAAGCCGGCGACCGCGGTCGGTGTCGGGTGGTCGAAGACGAGTGTCGCGGGCAGCCGGATCCCGGCCTCCGCACCGAGCCCGTTGCGGAACTCGACCGCCGTGAGGGAATCGAAGCCGAACTCCTTGAAGGGCTTGTCCGGCACGACGTCACCCGCGCTGCCGAATCCCAGGACGGAGGCGACATGGCGGCGCACGAGGTCGAGCAGGACGCGGGTGCGTTCGGCGGACGGCAGGCGTTCGAGTCCGGCGGCCAGGTCTCCGGCGGAGCCGCGTGCGCCGGACGCGGCGGCCCTGCGGGCGACGGCGGGACGGACCAGCGCACGCAGCACGTGGGGCAGTTCGCCACGCTTGGCCCGCTGCTCCATGGCTCGCGGGTCCATGACGACGGGAAGCAGGTGCGCGTTCTGGCCGTACGCACCGGACAGTGCCGCATCAAGAAGCGCGAGGCCCCGCTCCTCGTCGATGGGCAGGACTCCGACGCGTGCCATGCGGTCGAGGTCGGCCGTGGTGAGCTCGGCGCCCATGCCGCCGACCTCGGGTGCCCACAGGCCCCAGGCGAGCGATACGCCCGGCAGTCCGTCGGCCCGCCGCCGAGCGGCCAGGGCGTCCAGGTAGGCGTTGGCAGCGGCGTAGTTGGCCTGCCCGGTGCCGTCGAAAGTGGCCGCGCTGGAGGAGTAGAGCACGAACGCGTCCAGGTCGCGGTCGGCGGTCAGCTCGTGCAGATGCTGAGCGGCCAGCGCCTTGGGCGCCCACACCGAGCGCAGACGCTCCGCAGTGAGCGTCTCGACGGTGGAGTCGTCGAGGACGCCCGCGGTGTGGACGATCGCGGTGACGTCCGGATGCGTGTCGAGCAGCCGGGCGACGGCTGTCCGGTCGGTCACGTCGCAGGCGACGACTTCGACGTGGGCGCCCAGTTCGCTGAGGTCGGTGGTGAGTTGGGTGGCGCCGGGGGCGTCGGTGCCGCGTCGGCTGGTGAGCAGGAGGCTGTGTACGCCGTGGGTGGTGACGAGGTGGCGTGCGGTGAGCGCGCCAAGTCCCCCGGTGCCGCCGGTGATCAGCACAGTGCCCGCGGTGGACCATGAAGTGCCGTCTGCGGACACTGCCTCCCGGGTGAGGCGGGGGGCTCGGAACTCCGCTTCGTCATGGCTGAGTTCGGGTTCGTTGGCCGGGATGTGGGCGGGGATGCCGTCGGAGGACTGGCCGGAGGTGTCGAGGAGGACGATCCGGTCGGGGTGTTCGGCCTGGGCGGCTCGAACGAGGCCGCGGATGGCGGACTGGTCGGGGTCGGTGTCTGCCTGCCGGGTGTGGACGAGCAGCAGTCCGTCGCCGTTGAGGTGGGTCTGGAGCCGCGGGAGCAGCTCGGCGGCCGTCGCCGCCCGCAGGACCGTGTACGCGGCCGTGGACTCCGTCGCCGGTGCGGAGACCGGGGTCCAGTCGATCCGGTACAGGTCACGCACCGCCGACGTACTCGCATCCACCGCCAGCGGGCGCAGAGCCAGCGCACCCACGGAGGCCACCGGAGTCCCCATGGGATCGGTGAGATCAAGGCGGTGGCCCGATCCGTCACCCGTGACACGCACCCGAACCGTTGAGGCACCCGTGGCATGCAACGTCACGTCGGACCAGGAGAACGGCAACTGGGCGGAAGAGTCGGCATGGTGAGCCAGCGTGATGGCGTGGAGGGAGGCGTCGAGCAGGGCGGGGTGGATGCCGAAGCCATCGGTGTCCGTGCCCTCGGGCAGGGCGACCTCGGCGTACACGGTGCCGTCGGCGGAGCGCCAGGCCGCCGAGACACCCTGGAAGAGCGGACCGTACTCCAGACCGACGGCGGCCAGGTCACCGTACAGACCCGTGACATCGACCGGCTCCGCACCGGCCGGCGGCCAGACAGTCAGATCGGCGGCGGGCTCGACCGCCTCGGCCGAGAGAACACCCTCGGCATGCAGCGTCCAGGATCCGTCCTCGCCCTCGGAGCGGGAGTGGACGGTGAGAGCGGGCTCGTCACCCTCACCGACCCGCACCCGAAGCGCGACCGCACCACCGTCCGCGATGACCAGCGGTGCGTACAGGGTCAGCTCACGTACGGTGCCGGCGCCGACCTGGTCCCCGGCCCGCACGGCCATCTCCACCAACGCGGCACCGGGCACGAGCACGGAACCGTTCACCGCGTGTTCGGCCAGCCAGGGCTGCGCGGCGAGCGACAGCCGACCGGTGAACAACACTCCGTCGGAATCCGGCAGTTCCACGGCCGCGCTCAACAACGGGTGCTCGGCATCCGTCTGACCAGCGCCTGCGACATCCCCGCGCGACGCACCCGTGTAGCCGTCGAGCCAGTACGACTCGTGCTGGAAGGCGTAGGTGGGCAGGTCGACGGGGGTGCGGCCGGGCCCGAAGTAGGCGGCCCAGTCGACGGCCGGGAGTCGGGTGAGCGCCTCGACCAGGGCCCGGGGCTCGTTGCGGTCTCGGCGCAGTCCCGCGACCGGCGTGGCCTCGGTGCCCGTGTCGGCGGCCATCGCGGTGAGCACCGCGTCGGGGCCGAGCTCCAGGAACGTACGCACACCGCGCCCGTCCAGCGTGGCCACGGCGTCGGCGAACCGGACCGCCTCACGGACGTGCCTGACCCAGTAGGTCGGGTCGGAGAGGTCGTCGTACGAGACCGCGTTGCCGGTCAGGGTCGAGACGAACGGGAACTTCAGCTCCCGGTAGGTGAGTCGGGCGGCGATCTGCTCGAACTCGGCGAGCATCGGCTCCATCAGCGGGGAGTGGAAGGCGTGACTGACGGTGAGCCGCTTCGTCTTGCGACCGGCCTCGGCGAAGTGCCGTACGACCTCCTCCACACCCGCCTCCGGGCCGGAAACCACCACCGACACCGGCCCGTTCACGGCGGCGATGCCCGTACCCTCCGGCAGCACCGGCAGGACCTCGTCCTCCGTCGCCTGCACGGCGGCCATCGCACCACCCGCCGGAAGCGCCTGCATCAGCCGGCCACGCGCGGCAACCAGGGTGGCCGCGTCCTCCAGGGACCACAGCCCCGCCACATGCGCGGCAGCCAGCTCACCGATGGAGTGCCCGGCCAGTGCGTCCGGGCGCACACCCCAGGCTTCGAGCAGCCTGAACAGGGCGACTTCCAGCGCGAACAACGCGGGCTGCGTGAACTTGGTGTCATCCAGCCCCACCCCACCGAACATGACCTCCTTCAGAGGCCGTTCGAGGTGCCGGTCAAGCACCGCGCATATGTCGTCCAGCGCGGCGGCGAAAACGGGGAACGCCTCGTACAGCTCCCGGCCCATCCCCGCCCGCTGGCTGCCCTGCCCCGTGAACAGGAACGCCAGCGGGCCCCCGGCCACCGCCGGAGCGACACTCCCGCCCGCGATCGCCTCCAGACCCGCCAGCAATCCGTCCCGGTCCCCGGACACCACACCCGCCCGGTACGCGAACGACGACCGCCCAGTGACCAGGGAGTGACCCACATCGGCGAGGTCGAGTTCGGGGCGGGACGCGGCAAGCCCGAGCAGCCGTGCCGCCTGCCCACGCACCGCCTCCACGGTCTTGCCGGACACCACCCACGGCACCACCGGCAGCCCGGCGACCTCCACCGCCTCGGCCGGTTCGCCGGCCGGGGCCTCCTCGACGATCACATGCGCGTTCGTCCCGCTGATACCGAACGACGAGACACCCGCCCGCCGCACACGCTCCCCAACCGCCCACGACCGGGCCTCGGTGAGCAGTTCCACCGCACCCGCAGACCAGTCCACATGCGACGACGGCGCATCCACATGCAAAGTCTTCGGCAACTGCTCATTACGCATCGCCAGAACCATCTTGATGATCCCGGCGACACCGGCGGCCGCCTGCGTATGCCCCAGGTTCGACTTCACCGACCCCAGCCACAACGGCTCCTGCCGGTCCTGCCCATACGTGGCCAGCAACGCCTGCGCCTCGATCGGGTCGCCCAGACGGGTACCGGTACCGTGCGCCTCCACCACATCGACATCGGCCGGAGTCAGTCGCGCCGACGACAACGCCTGCTTGATGACGCGCTGCTGCGAGGGCCCGTTCGGTGCCGTGAGCTGGCTGCTCGCACCGTCCTGGTTGACGGCCGAACCACGCACCACCGCCAGCACCCGGTGCCCGTTCCTGCGCGCGTCCGACAACCGCTCCAGGACCAGGACACCCACACCCTCGCCCCACCCCGTACCATCCGCACCCTCCGCGAACGGCTTGCACCGACCGTCCGCCGCAAGACCCCGCTGACGACTGAAGTCCACGAACGTGTCCGGCGTCGACATCACCGTCACACCACCCGCAAGCGCCAGCGAACACTCACCACCCCGCAACGCCTGCGCCGCCAGATGCACCGCCACCAACGACGACGAGCACGCCGTGTCCACCGTCACCGCCGGACCCTCAAGACCCAACGCATACGACACCCGACCGGACACCACGCTGGCGGCGCTGCCGTTGCCGAGGAAGGCGGAGATGTCCTGGGGGACGTCCTGGAGGTGGGCGCCGTAGTCGTGGTACATGACGCCGGCGAAGACGCCGGTGGCGCTGCCCCGCAGCGACGCCGGGTCGATGCCCGCCCGCTCGAACGCCTCCCACGACGTCTCGAGCAGCACCCGCTGCTGCGGATCCGTCGCCAGCGCCTCACGCGGGCTGATCCCGAAGAAGTCCGCGTCGAAGTCCGCCGCACCCTCCAGGAAGCCGCCCTCGACGGAGTAGGTCTTGCCGGGGGCGTCCGGGTCGGGGTCGTAGAGACCGGCCGTGTCCCAGCCCCGGTCGGCGGGGAAGGGGGTGATGGCGTCGCCGCCCGCGGAGAGCAGGGACCACAGGTCCTCGGGCGAGGTCACCCCGCCGGGGTAGCGGCATGCCATGCCCACGATGGCGATCGGCTCGTACTGCTTCTCCTCCTCCTCGCGCAACCTCCTGCGGGTGTCGCGCAGTTCGGTCGTGGCCCTCTTGAGGTAGTCGAGGAGCTTCTGTTCGTTCGACTCATTCGACATGCGGTTCGTCCACCTGTGGGAGAGGAGCGGGAGGAAGGGGAAGAGGTGTGGTGCGGTGCGGGTGTGGTCAGCTCACGGTGGCGGCGCGCAGGCCGGACACTGTGCGCCAGAGCGCGCCCGGAGTGCTGAACGTCTCCAGGGACAGCGCGTCGTCGGTGAACTTGACCTCGTAGCTGTTCTCGATCTCGATGAGGAGGTCGACGATGCCGAGCGAGTCGAGGCCCGCGTCACGCATGTCGAGCTCCTGGGTGAAGGGGGCGTCCTCGGGCAGGAACCCGAGGTAGGGGCGGACAATGACTTCGAACCGGTCGTCCCACATGGCGTGTTCGGTCCTCTCTGCAGTGGTGGGGGGGTCAGTCGCGTGTCGCGAGCACGCACTCGACGACGCTGTGCTCGGTGGAGAGATTGCGGATGGACCGCACCTGGAGGCCGGCGCTCTCGGCCTGCGCACGCATGTCCTCCTCGGACCGGATGCGGGTGCCCTCCTCGCAGACGACCATCTGGAACAGAGAGCGGATCGCGGAGGCGTTGTCGTGGCCGAGCAGCGGCTCGATGACGAAGAGGACCGGTTCGGCGGCGAGTCCCTCGGACTCCTCGACGGTGCGTGCCATGGCCCGCTGGACCGTCTTGAGGATGCGGGTGCTGCTGTCGGGGCTCCAGTTGTGCAGGACGTTCTTGAGGAAGTAGGCGTCGGCGCCGCTCGGGACCTCTTCGAAGAAGTCGGCCTCGGTGAAGGAGAGGCGGCGGATCAGGTCCTTGTCGCCGGACTCCTCGAGGAGCTGGGCGCCGCGCTTGGCGACGTCGGCGCGGTCGGCGACGGTGCCGTGGATGTCGGGGTGGGCGCCGAGGATGCCCTTGAGGAGGTGGCCGGTGCCGCCGCCGATGTCGACGATCTTGGCGATGCGGGAGAAGTCGTAGTCACGGGCCAGTTCGGCGGCCGCCGGGCGGGTGATGTCGGCCATGGCCTTGTCGTAGACCTCGCCGGCGTCGGTGTCCTTGTCCATGTAGGCGTAGATGGACCCGCCGTACTCGGAGCGTGAGGCGGGCTTTCCGGTCTTGACGGTGGTGAGCAGGTCGCGCCAGACGTCGTAGTACATCTCGCCGCCCAGGACGCACCAGTAGCGCATGGACTGCGGGTGGTCGTCGCGCATCCGCTGCGAGGTCTCGGTCTGCTCGAAGGTGCCGTCCTCGCGCTCATGGAAGACGCCGACGATGCCGAGGACGCGCAGCAGGTAGAGCACGCCGTCGGGGTGGGCGTCGGTCAGCTCAGCGAGCTGCTCGGGGGACTTGGGGCCGTCGGCGAGGTGGTCGGCGATGCCCAGCCGGGCGGCCACGCCGAGCGACCGGGAGATCCAGCCCATGCCGGCGAGCTGAAGCAGCTCCATCGTTACTCCAATTCCTTTGGCTTGTCGTGTGGTTCAGTGCGAGGCCAGTGCTTCGCTCAGACGGCGTGCCGTGCGGTGGTCGGCGACGTCCTGGAGGGCGATCCGGACACCCTGTCTGCGAGCCTTGTTGGCGACCTGGGCGGCGCCCAGACTGGTGCCGCCGAGGGCGAAGAAGTCGTCGTCCAGGCCCGCCTTGGGGGCGCCGGAGAACTCGGCGAACAGTTCGCAGAGCAGGGCCTGTACCGGGGTCTCGGGTGCTCGGTAGGTGGTGACGGCGGCGAAGTCGGGGGCCGGGAGGCGATCGGTCTCCAGCTTGCCGTTGGCGTTGAGGGGCAGGGTGTCGAGCGTGATGAGGGCGCTGGGCACCATGTAGTCGGGGAGCGTGTCGGCGAGGTGCGCCCTCAGCCGGTCGGGCTCGCAGCGGCCGTCGGGCACGACGTCCGACATGGCGTCCGGTACGACGTTCGACACGGCGTCCGGTACGACGTAGGCGACGAGGTGGGTGTCTCCGGCCGGGGTGCGGTGGACGGTGACGGCGGCGCGGGAGACCGCCGGGTGACGAAGCAGGGCCGACTCGATCTCGCCCAGTTCGACGCGGTAGCCGCGGATCTTGACCTGGCCGTCGAGGCGGCCGAGGAAGGAGAGGGTGCCGTCGGGGGCGCGGCGGACGCGGTCCCCGGTGCGGTACATGCGGGTGCCGGGCGGGCCGTAGGGGTCGGCGACGAAGCGTTCCGCGGTGACGGCGGGGCGGCGCAGATAGCCTCGGGCGAGCTGACCGCCGGCGATGTACAGCTCCCCGTCGTCGGTGGGGCGCAACTGTGCATCGAGAACCCGTAGTTCGCTGGTCCAGGTGGGGTGTCCGATGGCCACGGCGCCGGGCGGGAGCGGGTCACCGGGGTGGACGGAGTGCACACAGCAGCCGACGGTGGCCTCGGTGGGGCCGTACTCGTTGAGGACGGTGACCCGGGGGTGGCGGTCGCGGAAGGCTTCGACGGTCTCGGCGAGCAGGAGTTCACCGCCGACCACAAGCTGTTCGGTGGGGGCCGCTTCCGGGGGCAGGGTGGCGAGCAGGGCCATGTGGGACGGGGTGACCTTGAGCAGCGCGGGGCTCGGGCCGGGTTCCTCCAGGGTGCCGACGCGGATGGTGCCGCCGCTGGTGAGGGGGGCGTAGAGGGTGGTGACCGTCATGTCGAAGGCGACGGAGGAGTGCAGCAGGGTGGTGCGGGCCGCGCTCGGGTAGGTGCCGCGCGCGTAGTCGAGGTAGGCGGCAAGCGGGCGGTGGGTGACGACCACACCCTTGGGGCGGCCGGTGGAACCCGAGGTGTAGATGACGTAGGCCGGGTGGTCGGCGTGCAGCGGCCGGCGGCGGTCGTCGTCCCCGGGGTCGGTGGCAGGGGCGGCGTCGAGCGCGGCGCGGGTGGCGGGGGCGTCGAGGAGGACGGTGACGGCGGCGCCGGCCGGGGCGCTGCCGCCGGTGTGGGTGACGAGGGCCGCCGGGCGGGCGTCCTCGGTCATCAGGGCGAGGCGCTGCGGCGGGTTCTGGAGGTCGAGCGGCAGATAGGCGGCGCCGGCCTTGAGTACGGCGAGGAAGGCGGTGACGAGTTCCGCGCCGCGCCGCATGCCGACCGCGACGATGTCCTCCGGGCCGAGGCCGAGGCCGATCAGGTGGTGGGCCAGGCGGGCGGAGCGTTCGGCGAGTTCGCGGTAGGTGAGCCGGGTGGCGCCGTCGGTGAGGGCGAGGGCGTCGGGGGTGCGGCGGGCCTGCTCGGCGAGGAGTTCGGGGAGCAGGGCGGAGTGGCCGTGGGCGTGGCCGGGGGCCTGGCCGTGGGGCGCGGTCCGGGCCTGGATCGTGGTCGGCGTCCGCATCGGTCACCCGGCCTTGCCGGTCGCGGGCATCAGCACGGGTGCGGCGTCGGCGTCGGCAGCGTCGTCGGCCAGCAGCTGCTCCAGGGCCCGCGCGGTCTCGGAGGAGCGCAGCAGGTCGTCGTGGGCGACCGGGATGCGGTGCTCGTGGCCGACGGCCTGGTCGGGGGCGGTGGTGGTGAGGGCGTGGGCGGTGGACCAGGCGGGCAGCGGGCCGAGGGTGGTGGCCGCGGTGAGGTAGGAGACGAGGGAGACGTAGGCGCCGGAGAGTTCGTCGCGGATGTCCTCGTCCAGGTCGAGGCGGTCGGCGGCGGCGGCCACGGCCGCGGTGAAGGTGTCGGCCAGTTCGCGTCCGACGACGGGGAGCCGGTCGGCTCCGTACTGTGCCCTGAGGGCTTCGCCGCGGGCGTGGAACGCGTCGAGTTCGGCGGGGGTGAGCAGGGCGGCGAGGGTGTCGCCCGCCGTGTGGAAGTCGTCGTACAGCCCGCTGGTGGAGGGGAGTTCGGGGTCGAGGAGGATGAGTCGGGGGGCGGGCTGCCAGTCGGCGACGCGTTCGGCGAGGGCCGCCGCGAAGACACCGCCGGCGCAGTAGCCGAGGACCGCCCTGACCGGGGTGTCCGAGTCGCGTACCTCGCCGAGCCACCAGTCGAGGTAGGCGTTCCCGGTGGGCGGCACCTGGTCCTCGGGGCCCGGGGTCCGGCTCGCCCACAGGGTGAGCGACGGATCGAGGAGCGGGGCGAGGTCGGCGAATTGGGCCGGTGCGCGGCTTCCCGCGGCGAAGTCGACCGCCAGCAGGAGGCCTTCGCTGCTCCCGCTGCTCAGCGTCTTCCACGCTATTCGACTCACGGCTGTTCCCTATTCCTGTCCTCGGGCCACGAAAAGGGAATTCGTGGCAGCGGTGAACTTCACGCTAGATGCGGACGGTCGCGGTGCGGACCCCTAGACCGGGCAGGGTCACCCCTAACCTCGGAGCGCGGCCGGGGCGATTGTGCGGGCCGCGATGGTGTCGAGTACCTCGCGCGACCGGTCGACCAGGTAGAAATGGCCGCCGGGAAAGGTGAGTACCTCGCAGTCGGCGGTGGTGTGCCCGGCCCAGGCGCGGGCCTCGTCCAGGCTGGTGTTGGGGTCGGAGTCGCCGGTGAGGACGGTGACCGGGCAGTCGATCCGCACGTCGGGTTCGACGCGGTAGGTCTCCACGGCCTTGTAGTCGTTGCGGATCACCGGCAGGGCGAGCCGCATGATCTCCTCGTTGCCGAGGACCCGGTCGTCGGTGCCGCTGAGCCTGCGCAGTTCCCTGATGACGCCCTCGTCGTCGCGGGTGTGGACGCGTTCGGCGCGGGTGCGGGACGGGGCACGGCGGGCGGAGGCGAACAGCCGGGCGGGGGACGGGAGTCCGGCCGCGCTGAAGCGTCGGGCGATCTCGAAGGCGACGGTGGCGCCCATGCTGTGGCCGAACAGGTACAGCGGCCGGTCGGCGTGGTGGCGCAGTTCCTCGAAGACGCGGTCGGCGAGTTCGGGAACGTTGTCGATGAGGGGTTCCCTGCGGCGTTCCTGGCGGCCGGGATATTGCACCACGAGGACGTCGATGCCGGGGGTCAGCTCCTTGGCGACGGGAAAATAGAAACTCGCCGAACCGCCCGCGTGCGGAAAGCAGATCAGGCGGGGGGCGTCGGCCACCGCGGGGTGGTAGCGGCGAATCCAGTCGCTTTCCCCGGTGGCCGGGGCGGGGCTTTGCTGCGTCGTCATGGTGTGCACCTCAGCTGTCGTGTTCGTACATCTCGTTTGCGGAGTCCGGGAGTTCCGGCAGGAATCCGAAGAGCATTTCGGTGAGCTGCCACTGTCCGGCGAACTCGGTGAGTTCCGACTCGGGCACGGGCACGCCGGCCCGGTGCAGTGCCTCGCCGAGCAGCCTGCGGGCCTCCGGTTCACAGGGGGCGCCCTGTGGCAGGGCGACGGGGGCGGGCGGTGCCGCCGGCAGCGGGGCGGGGGTGCGCAGGTGCCAGTCGGTGTGCCGCTGGTAGGCGTCGGCGACGGTGAGCAGCGCGCGGTCGGTGCCGGGGGGGCCGGCCAGTTGCAGGGACAGTGGCAGGCCGGTGGGGTCGAAACCCATGGGCACGGCCACGGCGGGGAATCCGACGGCGCTCCACAGGCTGGGCAGCCAGGACACGGTGGCGAGGCCGGTGGGGTCGTCGTAGCGGGGGGCGGCGGTGGGCCAGGTGGGGGTGGCGAGGGCGTCGAGGCCGTCGAGGCGGTGGCGCAGTCCGGCCGCGCCCCAGGCGCGTACGCGCTGGGCACGGACGTAGACGGAGGCGGGGATCAGACCGCCGAGCACCAGGGTGCGTCGGAAGGGACGGCCGTACTGGTCCCAGCGGGCGCGCAGTCCGGCGCCGTGCCGGTCGAAGCCCTCGGCGAGCAGGGTGATGAGCTGCGCGGCGAACAGCGGGTACAGCTCGGGCAGTTCGACGCTGACGACCTTCGCTCCCTGGTCCCGGAGGTGTTCGAGGGCGGTGTCGAAGGCGTTGCGGCAGTCGTCGGACAGCTGACCGGACTCCTCCAGGGCCCGGTCGGGGACGCCGATACGGATGCCGTCGAGGTCGCCGCGCCAGTCGGGTGCGGGGGTGTCCCAGGCGGCGGCGACGGCGAGCGCGCGGGTCGCGTCGCGCACGGTGCGGGCGAGGGTGCCGACAGTGTCCAGGCTGGGTGCGAGGGGGTGGCAGCCGGCGGTCGGGACGAGGCCGTGGGTGGGTTTGACACCGGTGACGCCGCACAGTGCGGCGGGGATGCGGATGCTGCCGCCGGTGTCGGTGCCGAGGCCGACGTCGAACAGGCCGTGGACGAGACCGACGGCGCTGCCGCTGCTGGAGCCGCCGGGGTAGCGGTCGGGGTCCCAGGGGTTGCGGGGCACCGGGAACGGCAGTGCCGGGTCGGGGCGGCCCAGGGCGTGTTCGGCGGCGGTGGTCATGCCGAGCGGTACGGCCCCGGCGGCGCGCAGCCGTCGCAGGGCGACGGCGTCACGGCCCCGGTGCCAGGCGGTGTCGTACGCCCTGCTGTGTGCGGTGGGCACGGCCTCGCGGGTGGCGATCACGTCCTTGACGCCGAGGGTCACGCCGTGCAGCGGGCCGTCGACGGCCGTCTCCATGCCCACGGGGTCGAAACGGCGTACGAACACTCCGAGCCGTTCGTCGAGACGGTCGGCGGCGGTCCGCTGCCGCTCCACCCGCGTGCTGACGTCCACCATGGCCGCTCCGTAGGTCCGTTGGCTGCCCCGGGTGCTCCGGGTCCCCGACCCTGGGCAGCCTAGGAAGCGCGACCGGTCGCGCAGTCCCCCTTGCCGCACCCCTGGGCACCCCTGAATCACCACCCCTGCCTGCGGGTTGTCCGTGGTTTCCCGGGCTACCGTGACGCCTCGGTACCGGCAGACTGACGCAGACTGGTGGTCGGGACCGACCGCGTTCCCGGGTCCGGAAAGGGGGGATTTCCTTGCTGCGGGACGACGTTCCCGTGCCCGTGGGGCAAGTGGCACTGCGCGACGGTGCCACCGAGGCCTCGCCGGCCCGGGTCCTCAGCTCGGCGCTGGGTGATCTCTACGATCCCGAACCAGTTGTGGAGTCGGGGCCGTTGGCACTGCGCACCGTGATGTGTGTGGTGGATCCGCCGTTCTTCGGAAACGGGGACATCGGGCGGCTCGCGGTGTGTTCGGCCGTCAACGCGCTCGCGGTCGCCGGTGCGGTGACGCGCCGGCTGGCGCTCGCCGTCGTCGTGGAGGCGGGGCTGCCGGCCGCGCTGCTGCACCGTGCCGCCGGGTCCGTGCGGGATGCCGTACGGGAAGCGGGGGTACGGGTGTCGGCGGTCGACGCGCGGGTGGTGCGGGCGGGCGAGGTGGACCGGATCGCGGTCGCCGCCACGGCGTTCGGCGCGTTCGCCCGCCCTCCCCTGGACGCCGCCGCGCTGCGTCCGGGTGACCGCGTCCTGGTGTCCGCGCCGCTGGGCAGCCACGCCGTTCATGTGCTGTCGCTGCGCGCCGGGCTCGGCTTCGAGTATCACGTGCCCAGTGACGTGGCTCCGCTCGGCGGGCTGCTGGAGACGGTCCGGGCGGCACTTCCGCCGGACGCGCTGCGGGCGGCCGGGATGGTGGGAGAGGGCGGACTCGCCGTGGTGCTCCGGGAGTTCGGGCAGCGTTCCGGCCATGCGCTGCTGGTCGACGAGGCCGCGCTGCCGGTGCCGTACGGGGCCCGTGAGGCGTTCGACGTCCTCGGTCTGGACCCGCTGCACTCGGCCGGCGCGGGCTGCATGTGCCTCGTGGTCGACCCGGCCGAGGAGGCGACAGCGCTAGCCGCTCTGCGCTCCACCCGCGCCGGACGCCTGGCCACAGCGGTCGGCACGGTCACGAGCGGCCCGGCCGGAGCGGTGGAGATCCGCACACCGGACGGCCGCAGCACCCCGCTGCGGGCCGACGCGGAGGACGACGGGGCGCAGGTCCGTCTGCTGTGAGCGGGGGTGCGGGGCCCGGTCGTCCCACGGCCGCCCGCGCATGGGCGGCGTCAGTCCCGGATCCGCCTACCGCCCGCCTGGGGCTTCAGTCCCGGACCCGCCTGCCGCCCGCCTGGGCTTTTCAGTCCCGGACCCGCCTGCCGCCCCGGTTCAGCACGGCCGCCGCGAGGAGCGCCGCGAGCGCCGGGGTCAGGCCGATGCCGATGAGGATGCCCTGGTGCGCGGTGCCGGACTGGGTGAGGGCGTGGCCGGTGCCCGATGAGGTGTAGCCGAAGAGGGCGAGGATGAGGCCGTACAGGAACGGGCCGACGGCGAGGCCCAGGGTCTCGCAGGTGGTGAAGAGGCCGGCGGAGACGCCCGCCCCGCGCAGGCCCTCGGCGGCGATGACGTCCTGCAACATTGCGTAGAGGAAGAGGAGTTGACCGGCGTGCCCGGCTCCGGCGAGGGCCATGAGGAGCAGTACGAGGGGCAGCGGCAGGGCGGGGGCCGTGAGGAGGAGCAGGCAGCCCGCGGCGAAGACCGTGCACGCCCACCGGTAGCCCGCGCGATGGCCGACACGGGTGCCCAGCCGGGTCCAGGGGCGCACGGTGAGCAGGTTGGGGGCGACGAACGCGGCGACGAGCAGCCCGGTGGTGTTCTTGTCGCCGAGGATGTGCTCGCTGAAGTAGGGCGCGCCGGCGGTCAGCGCGCCGGTGGCGACGGACTGGACGACGATCGCGGCGAGCAGCGCGGGGAACCCGGAGATGCGCCGGGCCAGGGCGAGTTGGCGGCGCAGTGCGGGTTCCGCCGGGCGGGCGGCGGCGAGCGGCGCGCCCTTGATTCCGGTCAGTACGGCCGCCGTACCGGCGAGCACGCACACGGCGCCGAACAGGCCGACCAGACGGTGTCCGGGCACTCCCCCGCCCCCGGCGTCGACAAGCGCGGGCCCGGCCCCTCCGACGAGCAGCGCGGACACGGCGATCACGGCGACGCGGCCCGCGACGAGCGCGACCCGGTCGGTGGGCCGTTCGCCGAGTTCGGCGGGCAGCGCGGAGTACGGCACCTGGAAGAACGCGTAGGCGGTGGCGGCCAGGAAGAAGCCGACGGCGGCCCACCACGCACCGGCGGAGGCGGGCCCGGGCGCGGCGAACATCAGGGTGAACGCGGCGGCCACGCCGGCCCCGCCACAGAGGAGTTGGGCGCGGACGCGCGGCCTGCGGTCCCCGGCGTGGCCGACGAGCGGGCCCAGGAGGGCGTTCCACACCTTGGGCACGAGGACGACGGTTCCGGCGAGTGCCGCGCCGACGCCGAGGGTGTCCGTGAGGTACGGCAGCAGCAGCAGGCCGGGCAGTGTGCTGAACGCGCCGGTGACCAGGGCCCCGGAGGCGTATCCGGCCCGCAGTCGGCGGCTCGCGCCGGGTACCGGAGGTGCGGTCGCCGGGCGGACGGCGGGTTCCGATTCAACAGCCATGGTCCGAGCGTGACCTGCGGCGGACCGTGGCAGTAGTCCGGGGATCACCTGACGGATCAGGGACTTCCTGTCGTGCAACTACCGGACACAGCAGCCTGCTTGGAGTGGAGTGTCCGGCCGGGAGATGGTCGGGGGGAACCGAGGGGGAGGCGGGACACGGATGTGTGTCGACGAGGACCGGGAGTCCGGAGCGCGGGTGGGCGCCGAGTTGCTCGGTGTCGCGGCGGACGGGCTGCACCGGGAGGCCGCCGCGGCCGCGTCGTTGCTGCGGCTGCTGCCGCCCGGGGACATCGGGGCGCAGTTGCTGCGCGCGCGTGCCCTGGTGCTGGCCGGGCAGCCGGAAACGGCGCTGCGGGTGTACGGGTCCGTGTCCTGGACGGAGCGGGAGGCGCCGGTCAGGGCGGAGGCGCTGCGGCTGCTGGGGCGCTGGGAGCAGGCGGAGCGGTGCCTGGAGCGCTCGGCCGTGGCGGGATGCCCGTGGACCGTCACGGCGTCGGCCCTGGAGTGCGCCGCGCTCGCGCTCGACCGGGGCGAGCCGGTGCTGGGCCGTACGGCACAGCAGTGGGCGGAGAAGGCCCTGCACGGTCTCCCCGGCGTGGACCATCCGGCTGCCGAGGAGCCAGGGGGGCCAGGGTACGGCGCGGAGCGGGTCGCGATGGACGCCGCACACGCCCGCTGTCTGCTCGCTGCCGCGCTGGCCGCCGCCGGACGATTCGGGGCGGCCCTGGACGCCGCCGACGCCGCCGCGCGGGCGCTCGACGGGCTCGGGGAGGACGCGCTGCTGCGCGGGCTCGACGCCGTGCACCGGCTGGCCGACGCCCTGTTCCACACGGGGCGGAGGAATGACGCGGAACGGCGGCTCGGCGAGGCGCTGGTCCGGGCGCGTGAGTCGGGGCAGGGACATGTGGCGGGCCGGCTGGAGCTGGGCCTCGCCCGCGCCCGGCTGGCCGCGGAGGACGTGACGGGGGCGGGCCGGTGGGCGGAGCGGGCTGCCGAGTCGGCGCGCCGCTCGGGCGGGGTGCCGCTGGGTGTGGACGCGGCCCTGTGCCGGGCGCGGGTGCGGCTCGCGGCACACGACACGGACACGGCGCTGGAGGCGGCGGAGGCCGCTGTGCGGGCGGCGCGTCCCCTGGGCGGGGTGTGGCGGGACCGGGCGGCCGGTCGGCTGCGGGAGATTCGGCTGGTACGGCAGCACGAGCGGTCCGGCACCACGACCGGGTCCGGGACCATCGCCAGGTCCGGCACCACCGCCGGGTCCGGAGCCGACGTGCCGAACGGAGCCGACGTGCCGTACGGGACCGACGTGCCGTACGGGACCGACGTGCCGTACGGGACCGACGTGCCGTACAGGGCGTACATGACGAACGCTTCCGGGGGCGGCGGCCGGAAGGCGCTGAGCGGGCGCGAGGCGCAGGTGGCGGTGCTGGTGAGCGAGGGATGTACGAACCAGCAGATCGCGGCGCGGCTCCAGTTGAGCCCGAAGACCGTCGAGACGCATCTCAGCCGTATGTTCAAGAAGCTCGGGATCACCTCACGGGCGCAGGTCGCGCACTGGGTGGGGGTGTCCGCGAGCCCCGTCCGGGAAGGCGGGGGATGACTTCCCGGACGGAGCGGGCGGCCGGCGCGGGCACGCTGTGACGGGGGGTGGTCGGGTGCGACCGCGCCATCGTGGCCACTGTGCCGCCGACCGCCTGAGCGGGGCTAAAGCGCGGGTGGCCCGAGCACCGGACACCACGCCCGACCAGGCAAGTCAGGTGTCCGACCGGACAATTCCCGTGCCCGACCGGCCTGGGCCGGGTGCCCGACCGCCTGGTCCCCGCACCCAACTAGTTGCCGTGCAACTTGCTGCCAACGTCCCCGGCTGGCGTCCGGCGGACCGTACTCCGCACCCTGGTGTGCGTGGGCCGCCCGTGAGGCGGTCACGGGGACAGCGCGCGCCGCAGACCGGGCCCTTCCCATGCTCTGCGAGCCGGGAGAGCTCCCATCGCGCCGAGGAGAGACCATGACTGTCGACACGACGAGCACGGCGGGCGCCGTAGCCGGACCGAGGTACGCGACCCGCCATTTGATCCACTGCCCGACATCCTGGGAGCACTACCTTCTCGACGCGCCGAGCAGCGGCGAGGAGAACTTCGTCCTGACCGGTTCGACGCCGACCGGGCATCCGCTGTTCAACGACGGGCCCGGTCTCTTCCACGACGCGCAGGCGGTCGCGGAGGAGGTGCGCGAGGTCGGCGAGTTCGTGGGGCACCGGTACTTCGGTGTGCCGCGTGAACGGCCGGGCCTGTTCTACCGGTTCGCGCTGTCGGTGACGGATCTGCGGGCCTGGCGCGCGGGTGACGCGGGATACTCCGTGCCGCCCCGGATGACGACGCATCTGACCGCGCGTCCCGACCACGTGATCGGCGGGGTGCCGCGCGGGCTGACGTTCGGTGTCGAGGTGCGCGTCGACGACGTGGCGTGCTGCACCGGCACCGCCGGGCTGGTCTTTCTGACGCCGGCGCTGCACCGCAACCACATCGAGCACAGTCGGCGCGCGCTGCGCGCGGCACCCGAGCTGGACGACGTGCCGGACGGCGCGGGCTGGCCGGTGGACCCGGCCGAGATCGGCCGCCGGGCGCCGGGCAACGTGGTGGTGTGCGAGCCGAGCGTGTCGGCGCACGGGCGGCTGACGACCTGGGTTCTCACCCGTGGGGACAATCCGGTGTTCGCGCCGTCCGCGGACGGCCAGGTCTCGGGTCTGCTGCTGCTGGAGGCGCTGCGCCAGACGTCGGTCCTCGCGGCCGGCCGGGCCAGCGGGGTGGACGCCGACCGGGCCGTGGTCGCCGGCTGGGACGTGCACTTCCGCGGCTATGCGCAGGCGGGGCTGCCGCTGCGCTGTGTCGCGGTGCCGGGTCCGCTGGAACGGGACTCCGAGGGCCGTCCGTCGGTGCCGGTGACGCTGACGGTGACGCAGCACCGGCGCGCGGTGGCCGAGGCCCGCACGAGTGTCGTGCAGGATCTGTGACGCGGGCGTCGTGATGAGGTTCCGGATCCTCGGTCCGATGGAGGTCGAGGGCAGCGCGGGCCCCGATGTCCCGTACACGCCCCGGGCCGCGAAACTGCGGGTCGTGCTGGGCCTGTTGCTGGTGCGCGGCGGCGAGGTGGTGTCCGTGGAGGCGCTGACCGACGAGTTGTGGCAGGACGACCCGCCGCGGACCGCGACGACGACGCTCCAGGTGTACATCTCACAGCTGCGCAAGCAACTCAACGCCGCCGGGGACGGGTTCGGCCGGGAGGCACTGGTGACCCGGCAGCCCGGCTATGTGCTGCGGGTGGATCCGGAGGACCTGGACCTGACCCGGTTCGAGTCGCTGCACGCGAGCGGACGGCGGGCACTGGAGTCCGGTGACTTCGCGCGGGCGTCGGCGGTGCAGCGGCAGGCGATCGGGCTGTGGCGCGGCCCGTTGCTGTCGGACACCCCGCACGGACCCGCGCTGGACGCGGCGGCGGTACGGCTGGAGGAGGCCGGGGTCGCCGCGCTGGAGCAGCGGATCCGCGCGGATCTGGAGCTGGGCCGGCACCGTGAGCTGGTCGCCGAGTTGCAGGCGGTGACGGCACGGCATCCGCTGCGCGAGGAGTTCCACGGTCATCTGATGATGGCGCTGTTTCGTGCGGGACGGCAGGCGGAGGCGCTGCGCGCGTTCGGCCGGCTGCGGCAGACGCTGGTGGACGAGCTGGCGATCGAGCCGGGACCGGCGCTGCAACGGCTGCACCGGCGGATCCTGGAGGGCGACGCGGACCTGCTGGTCGCCGAGGCGGCGCCGCCCGGTGCGGTCACGGTGACGCAGTCGCGCGGACGTCCGGTCGCGCTGCCCGCCGCCGATCCGGCGTTCACCGGCCGCGAGGACGAACTCGCCCGGGTGGTGCACCTGTTGACCGCGTCCCCGGCCGGTGCGTGTGTCGCGGTGGCCGGGATGCCGGGGGTGGGCAAGACCGCTCTGGCGGTCGAGGCCGCGCATCGGTGCGCGGACGCCTTCCCGGACGGGCGGCTCTTCGTGGACCTGGAGCC
Source organism: Streptomyces sp. NPDC086787 (assembly GCF_044745865.1). Taxonomy (NCBI): domain Bacteria; kingdom Bacillati; phylum Actinomycetota; class Actinomycetes; order Kitasatosporales; family Streptomycetaceae; genus Streptomyces; species Streptomyces sp. NPDC086787. The sequence continues at coordinate 495,431 of NZ_JBIVBC010000004.1, forward strand.
GGAGCCCGGCCGCCCGCTCACGGCCGCGCAGGCGCTGGTACGGCTGCTGCGGCGGGCGGGCGAGACGGGCTCGCTGCCCGAGGCGGCGGAGGATCTGCGGGACACCCTGCACACGTATCTGGCGGACCGGCGGGTACTGCTCGTCCTGGACCACGCGGGTTCCGAGGCGCAGGTGCGCCCGCTGCTGCCGGCCGGTGCGGGGTGCCGGGCGCTGCTCACCATGCGCCGTACGCCCGCCTCGCTCGGCTCGGTCCGTACGGTGTCGCTGGCGCCGCTGCCTCCGGAGGCGGCCCGCACGTTGCTGACGGCGGCGTCCGGCACGAGCGCCGGTGGCCGCGCGCCCGGGGCCAAGGCCGGGGCCGGGGTCGACGAGCGGGCGGCACTCCTTGAGGTGGCCGGTCTGTGCGGCGGCCTGCCGCTGGCGTTGCGCAGCGCGGCGGCGCAGCTGGCCGCCCGCCCGCACTGGACCGCGCACACGCTCGCCGACCGGCTGCGGAACGCCCGGGACCGGCTGGACGCCTTACGGGTCGGTGAACTGGATGTGCGGGACGTGCTGTTGACGTGCTGTGCGATGGCGACCGCCGAGCAGCGGCGGGCGTTCCGGCTGCTCGCCCTGCTGCCGGACGGGCCGTTCGCGCCAGGCCCGGCGGCCGCGGTGCTGGGGCTCGGCACGGAGGCAGCCGGCCGCATGATCGAGGGGCTGGTCGACGCGCGTCTGCTGGAGGCCGACGAGACGGGCCGGTACCGGTTCCATCCGCTGCTGCGGCTGCTGGCCGCCGAGTTGCTCGCCCGGCACGAGCCGGAGGACTCGGCGCGGGACGCGGCGGGCCGTCTCGCCGCGGCCTACGCGGGCGCTCTGACCGCCGCCGTCCGCCCGGCCGACGCGGCTCCTGGGCTGGCGGTCCTGGTCGACGTACTGCGCACGGCGCACGCGCGCGGCGCGTGGCCGGCGGCGCTGGGGCTGGCCGATGCCCTGTCCGGCGGGCTGGAGTCGCAGGCCGCGTGGCACCACTGGCGGACCGCGCACACGCTCGGCCTGGACGCGGCACGTCGGGCGCGGGACCGGGGCGGTGAGGCGCGGATGCTGCGCTCGCTGGGTGATCTCGCCTGGCAGCAGCGTGAGTTGGCGCGGTGCGAGGAGCTGTACGAGGCTGCCGTGCGGGCCGCCCGGGGCTGTGCCGACGGCCAGGAGCACGGGCGTGCCCTGGTGGGTCTGGTGGATGTACGGCTCGACGCGGGGGCGTTCGACGAGGCGGGCGCGTTGCTGGACTCGGCGCTCGGTGCGCTGCCCGAGCACTCGGCGGCGCGCTTCGACGCCCTGCGGGCCGGGGCGCTGCTCGCCCTCGACCAGGGCGACGAGGCGACCGCGACCGCCCGGTTCACGGCCTGCCGCGAGCTGGCGGCGGCCCTGCGCGACCGTCGTCTTGAGGCCTACGCGCGGCGCTGCCTGCGCAGGCTGGGCGGCACCGGGGAGTCCGATCCGGCGGTCGAGGTGCGTCCCGGGGTGTGGCGGCTGCGGGAGGCGGCGTAGGCCGACTTGGCGGGGACCAGGGGCCCGTGCACACGGCGCTGCGTTCAAGCCACGCTGTTTAAGCCGCGCTTTGCCCGCTCCGGAGACTGTTCTGCCAGCCGTCCCAAGGGGGAAGCCATGACCGTCACACAGCAGGCCCCGAGCGTTCGTGGGCTGCGCCCGGCACCGATGGGGACCGGGCGCGCCCTGGTCGGCAGGGACACCGAACTCGTCGTCCTGAACGGCAGGTTGTCCGATCCGGAGGCCCGGCTGGTGACGCTCATCGGGCCCGGAGGTGTCGGAAAGAGCGCGCTGGCCGGGGCGTTCGAGGCCGCACCCGGCCAGTTCCGTGGCGTGCGTACAGCGGACCTTGGGCCCGCCGCGTCCGCCGACGAGGCCGCGGCCGTGGTGCTGCGTCTGGCAGCCGAACTGCGCCGGGTGCCCGGTGACGCGGACGGTCTGCTGGTTCTCGACGGCTGCGACCATCACGGCGAGCCGTTCACCACCGTGCTCGGTGAGCTCCTCGCTCCGGCCGGCAGACTGACCGCGCTGGCCACCTCGCGCGAACCGGTGCGGATCGTGGGCGAGCGGCTGCTTCCGGTGGGCCGGCTGCCGGTTCCGCCGTCCGGTGCCGAGGATCCGGAGGAGCTCGCGGGCAACGCGTCGGTCGCGCTGTTCACCCGCGCGGCCCGTGACGCGGTGCCCGGCTTCGCGCTCACCGAGGAGAACGCGGAAGCGGTCGCCGCCCTGTGCCGGCTGCTGGAAGGCCTGCCGCTTGCGCTGGAGTTGGCGGCGGCCCGGCTGCGGCTGTTCACACCGCAGGTGCTGCTCGCCCGGGTGCGGCACCGGGGCGGTGCGCTCACCGCGCTCTCCGGCGGCCCCGCGCACGCGCCCGCCCGGCACCGCTCGCTCGCGGCGCTCGCGGAGTCCTCGGTCGCGGGTCTGAGCCGGGGCGAGCTGACGCTGTTGGGGCAACTCGCGATATTCGAGCCGGGGTTCGGGATGCCGATGCTGGAGCGGGTCTCGCCCCTGCCGAGCACCGAGAGCGACTCGGTGCTCGACTCGCTGCTCGACCGGAGCCTGGTAGTGGCCCTCGAACAGGAGCAGGGCGAGCCGCGGTTCGCGGTGCCCGAACCGGTCCGCTCCCACATGACCGAGGAACTCGCCGCCGACGGACTGCTCGACACGGCCCTGGACCGGCACGCGGCCGCGTACCGGCACCTCGTGGGCAGCGTGGAGCCGCGGCTCACCGGGCCCCGCCAGGGGCACTGGCTGCGGGTGCTGGCCGCCGAGCAGCCCAACATCGTGGCCGCGCTGCGCCGGCTGCGGCGGTGCGGCGCGGTCGAGGACCTCGCGTCGACGGTGCTGGCGCTGCGCCTGCCCTGGCTGGTGCAGGGCAGGCTGCGGGAGGGGGTGGAATGGTGCGACCTGGCGGGGCAGGACGACGAGTCGGCCGCCGGGCCGGACACGCCGTCGCCCCGGGCCGCGCCGGCCGAGCCGATGCGCGCCCGGCTGGTGGACCTGTCGGCGACGTTCACCCTGGCGCTGGGCGACGCAGATCTCGCCGTACGCCGTCACCGCCGGGCGCTCGCCCTGTGCAAGCGGCTCGGTGACCGGCGGCAGACGGCGCTGGTGTCGGCGCGCATGGGGCTGGCGCTGCTGCGGTTCGGCGACCCGGCGGGCGCGGTCGCCGCCCTCGGGCCGGCGGTGTCCGCGCTGGAGTCGCTGGGCGCGGCCGCCGCGGCGGCGGACGCGACGGTCGCGCTGGCCGCGGCGCTGCGCGCGCAGGGCGACACCCGCAGGGCGCACGGTCTGCTGGACAAGGGGGTCGACGCGCACCGCCGGGTGGCGGACGCGCGCGGTCTCGCGGGGGCGCTGCGCGAGTCGGCTGCCGCCGCCGTGGAACGTGACGACACCGAGGGCGCGGCACGCGCGCTGCGGGAGAGCCTGGAGCTGTACGCGTCGCTCGGTGAACGTACCGAGCTGCCGGACGTGCTGGAGGAGCTGGCCCTGCTGTGGCTGCACGCCGATCCCTCGGCGGGCCCTCGGACGACGCGTGTGCTCGCGGCGTGCGCGGTGCTGCGCCGACAGGTGGGCAGCAGCGCGGCACCGGCCCGGCGGGCGGCCGTGGACGAGGCTCTCGACTCGCTGCGGTCGCGGCTGCACGCCGCCGGCTTCGCGGCGGCCTGGGCCGAGGGTGCCCGGATGCCGGCCGCGACCGCCCTGGAAGAGGCGCTGGCCGCACCCGGCCCGGACACGCGTCCGGCGGCCCCCACTCCGGAGGCTCAGCCGCTGACCCCCCGCCAGGTGCAGGTGGCGATGCTCGTGGCGGAGGGGATGACGAATCGTCAGATTGCCTCTCGGCTGGACATATCGGAGTGGACGGTCGTCAACCACCTGCGTCAGATCATGCGCAGGCTCGGGTGCACGTCCCGGCTCCAGGTGGCGTGGTCGGTGGGCCGGTGGACATGACGGGAAGCTCACCGCCACCGGGTCCGCTGCCGGACGGGGCGAGCGTGCCGCGCGAGGTCGCGGACGGCTGGCGGGCGGTGGGGCTGTGGCGTGCCGAGGGGTTCGTCCACGATGTACTGCGCACCGCCGCCGCGCACCCCGACCGCCCCGCCTTCGTCGGTCACCGTGCCGGACGCCCCGAGGGCCGTCGCACGGTGACCGTGTCGTACGCCCGACTGGCCCGGTACATGGACCGGTTCGCGGCGGGGTTGCGCTCGCTCGGGGTGGCCGAGGGCGATCCGGTGGCCGTGCAGCTGCCCAACTGGTGGGAGACGGCGGCCCTCGTGCTGGCCTGCTGGCGGATCGGCGCCGTGGTGGTGCCGGTGCTGCCGGGGGTGCGCGGGCCCGACCTGGAGCGGATTCTCGGCGTCACGCGGGCCCGGGTGTGTGTGGTGCCGGACCGCTGGGAGGAGTACGCGAACGCCGAGGTGCTGGCCGAGGTCGCGCACCGGCTGCCGTGGCTTCGGCGCCGGGTGGCCGTCGGTGACACGGCGGCGCCGGGTGCCGTGGACTTCGGCACGTACTTCTTGCGCACCGCCCACGAACGTGGCCCGTTCGCACTTGAGTTGCCGCTTTCCCTGGCGTCCCCGGACCGTCCGGCGCTGCTGCTGACCGTGATGGGCATGGGTGAGGACCACGGCACGGTCCTGCACACCGGCAACACGCTGTACGCGGGTCTCGCGGCGCAGCGCGCCGACGCCACGACGGCCGGGACGGGCGTCTTCGCCTCCCCGCTGCCGCTCACCTCCCTCGCCGCGCTGCTGCACTCGGTGTGCTGGCCGCTGGCGGCCGGTGGCACGGGCGTCTTCCAGGACGTGTGGGATCCGCGCGTGTTCCTCGAACTCGCCGGGTCCACCGGCGCCGAGCAGGTCTACGCCACGCCCGCGCAGTGGGCCGAACTGCTCGCCGCACGGCGGCGGGAGCCGCGTGACCTGCCCGAACTGCGGCTGGCCCTCACCGGCGGCCGGGTCGGCACGCCGGAGGCCCTCCTCGCCGAGCTGCGGGAGGAGCTCGGGGCCCGGGTGCGCAATGTGTGGGGTGCGCCGGAGTCGGGGCTGGGTGCGCTGTCCCACGGGTCGGCGGAGCGGCCGCTGCCCGGGCTGGAGGTGACGGTGGCGGAGGGCCGGCTGCGTGTGCGCGGCCCGTCGGTGGCCCTGGCCGCCTGGCGGCACGGGGCCGTCGTGGAGGCGGCCTGGGCGACCCGGGACGGCTGGCTGGACACCGGCGACGCCGCCGTACCGGGACCGCCCGGCGAGGTCACGGTGGTGCGGCGGGCGGACGAACGGACCGGCGGCCTGTTCGTCGTACCGGTCGACGAGCTGGAGGAAGGGCTGCGCGCGCATCCGCGGGTGCGGGAGGCGGCCGTGGTGGAGTACACCGACGCCACCTACGGCGAGATGCCGTGCGCCGTCGTCGTCCCCGCGCTCCAGGCGGAGCCGCCCGGCCTGGTGGAACTGCGTGACCACCTGACCCGGCGCGGGCTGACGGAGGCGTTCCTGCCCACCCGCCTGGAACTCGTCGGGTCCCTCCCCCGGGACGACAGCGGCCACCTCCGCAAGGAGCCGCTGCGCGCCTGGCTCACCCGCCTGCGCCCGGGATCGCCGCGCACCGGGCCGGAAGCGGCACCCTGACCGTCACGCCGAGGCGACCCGCATACCGAACGACGTGAGTTCCGCGCGCCAGGCCGTGGACAGCGGAGCCTCGGTCGCCGTGCGGCCGGCCCGGTCGACGAGTTCGCGGATCATGCGCTCGGCCACGTCCCGCTCGTCGCCGTCGAGCAGGGCCTCGCGCAGCAGGTCGGCGTCCCAGGCGTACTCGGGGCCGCCGTCGAGGAAGCCCCGCAGCCGCCAGGCCGCGTGCAGGGCGTCGCCGTAGGTCTCGTAGGCGGGGGTCAGGTCGTCGCGGGCGGCCAGCGCGGCGCCGATGAGCAGCGGGGCGCGCAGGGCGTACCAGCCCGCCCGGCAGCCGTTGTCGCAGCCGGAGACGCAGCGGCCGGGCCAGGGGTCGTCCAGGTACGCGGCGGTCATCGCCTCGCGTGCGTACATGCCGACGCAGCGGTCCGCGCGCAGTTCGTCCCAGTGTGCCCGCGCGGCTCCGGTCAGCCCCGCGGCCAGCCGGTCGGCGCAGGCGAGGGCGAGGTCACCGGCGAGCGTGGCCGTGTAGGCGCCGTACCGGTGTGCGTCGCCGCCCCAGCCGCCGCGTTCGTGCTCGGCCGCGCGGGTCACGTGCAGGGCCGGCATGCCGCGGCGTACGGCCGTGTTGTCGTGCACGTCGGAGCGCAGCAGCGTCGCGGTGTCCAGGAGTTCGAGTGCGGCGGCCGTGTCCACGGCACGCGGGTCGTCCGTGGCGCCGCCCGCCGCGAGGTAACCGGTGAACAGCACGACGGGACGCACCCGTTCGCCGCCCGCGGCGACCAGCTCGGCCAGCGACTCGACCAGGACGGCGGCGCGCGCGTGCGCGGAGTGACGCCGGTACTCGTCGTTGAGCAGGGCGCGCAGTCTGGCCTCGACCAGGTCCAGCATCTCCTCGCGCTGCCGTGCCGGAGCCGGTGTCGTGCGGTCCTGATCCGTGATCATGATGGCCTCCTGCCGGACTGCGGATTGCCACCGACCCTGCGGCACACGCCACCCGGGCACAACGCGGGGGGACCGGCCTGTCACGCCTTGGCCGGGCGGCCCACGTCCGCCCTGGCGGTTCCCTGCCATGCCCACCGGGCGCTCCGCGCGACCTTGCCATGCGCCTGCCACAGCGCATCCACGGCTTTAGCGCGATGGCCGTACATGGAGGTGCTGCTCGACACGCAGACCGGGCACCGCCCCGGCTTCCGGCTCGTCCTCAGGAGATCCATCGTGAACAACTCCCCGGCGAACAACTCCCTGTCGAACAACAGCGACAACAACAACGGCAACAACAGCAATGCCAACAACGCCCACATCAACGCCGACAACCCGGTGATGGCCGACGCCTCCGACGCGCCGCGCCTCCAGAGCATCACCTCCACGGACATCAACGCCCTCGCGGAGGACCTGGCGATCGCCGCCGACGAGAACAGCAACAACAACAGCAACAACTGACCGTGGTGCCCCAGCGGGGCGGGGCACACCGGCCCGCCCCGCCGCCCGACCTCGCCGGCGACCCCCACGCCGTCGCCGCCTATCGCGACGACCGCCGGCGTCTCCAGCGCGAAGCCGTCCTCGGCTCCGGCAAGTTGATCGAGGCGCTGCTCGCCGGGCGCCGTGCCCGCCTCGCCGAACTACGGCGACTTCCCTGGGTGCGGCGCCTGTTCGACGTCACGCACCGCCAGGTACGGCAGGTCCTGGCGGCCCCCCGCTACACGGCCGTACTGCCGCTGCGCCGGGCGATGCTCACGCACCTGGCCGAACTGCCCCTGCCGCTGCCGGCCGACGACCTGATCCTGAGCCACCCCACGCACGCCCCGGCCGCCGAGATCCTGCCCCGGCTGCCCGAACTGCGGCCCTGGCGCGACCGGGTGCTGCGCATCCTCGCCGAGTCCTCACTCGCCGAACCCGGCACGCCGTTCCGGACCGTCGGCCCCCCGCACTCCGCCGTGATCCTCGGCGGTGACGCCCCAAGCGTCGGAGCACTCGCCGGAGTCGCCCACGAACTGGGCCACTGCCTGTACGAGCGGGCCCGTCCGGTCCGCGGCATCCGGGCCCGGCTGGCCTCCGAGCGTCTCGCGCACCGTCTGGAGGAGGAGCTGACCTCCGCCTATCTGCGCGAGCACGGCAGCCCGGAGGAATGCCACCGCTGGTGGCTGTACCAGCGGCAGGTCGACGCCTTCAACCTGCACTACTTCGAAGTTGAGCGCGCGCTGATGTACGAAGCGGCGGACACCGTCGAGGAGTTGACGAGCGAGTCCGCCTCCGCGCTGCGCGAGTCGCTGTTCACCGTCCCGGGCTGCCAGGCGGTGTACGCGAGGGCGTCACTGGCCAGACTGCCCGTCGACGGCCCGCAGTGAGAGGGGCCGGGGGTCGGTCCAGTGGGCGTCGATGTGGTCGAGTACCGCCTGCCGGGAGGTGCGCGGCAGGTCGACGCGCCAGCCCGCGGGCACCTCGGCGGCCGCGGGCCACACCGAGTACTGCCCCTCGTCGTTGACCAGCGCCAGGTACTCGGCGCCGGGGTTCTCGAACGGCGTACCGCTCATCGTCGTACTCCTTCTGTCTGTCACGCTGTCGGCCACGCGGTGTGTCACGCGAGGTCCAGTGCCTCGCTGAACGGGAGGTCGGCGGGCAGGTCCTGGCGGCGGGTGATGTTGAGCTTCCGGTAGACGCGGGTGAGGTGCTGCTCGACCGTGCTGACGGTGATGTACAGCTTCAGGGCGATCTCCCGGTTGGTGTGGCCGTGCACGGCGAGCATGGCCACCCGTTTCTCGGACTCGCTCAGTTTCGCGTCGAGTTCGGCGTGGACGGCCGGCCGCGAGCCGTCGGCGGGTTCCGCCGCACCCGCCCGGCCCGGCAGGATCCGCTCGCGCAGCGTCTGCGCGCCGCACTCCTTGGCCAGGTGCCAGGCCCGCCGGTTGACCATGTTGCCGCGCGCCGGGTCCCCGTACTCCTTGAAGGCCTCCCCCAGGTCGGCCATGGCACGGGCGAGTTCGAGCCGGTCTCCCGAGCGGCGCAGTTCGTCGACCGCGCGGGCGAGCAGCGCGGGCCGCTCCGCGGGCTCGGCGAGCGCCGCCTTCGCACGGAGGGTCAGCCCGTTCACCCAGGGGTGCGCGAGGTCCCGCGATGCCGCCTGGTCGGCGACCAGCCGGGCCGCCTGACGGACTTCGCCGAGCTGGAGCAGCGCCTCGGCGGCGTGGGTGCGCCAGGGCAGGACCACGGGCCGGTCGATGCCCCAGCGGCGCATGGCCCGCCCGATGTCGAGGTAGTCGGCGAGGGCGGCCTGGTAGCGGTTGGTGGCGAAGTAGTAGGCGCCGCGGGCCTTCAGATGGGCCAGGAGGTGCAGGCTCTGGTTGAGGCGGTCCGGCTGGGGGCGGCACACCTCGCGTCCGGCGTCGTCGTGCCGGCCCATCGGGGTGCGGGCCGCGGCCAGGGTGGCGGCCGCCCAGCTGTGGAAGAGGCTGTCGTCGTGCTCGGGTACCGCCGCGCGCGCCTCCAGGGCGAGTGCCTCGGCCGCGAGCAGATCACCCTGTCGCAGCAGCGCCTCGGCCCGGGTGAGGGCGAGGACGGCCCGCCAGCCGGGCGCGCCGCGGCGGGCGGCCTCGTCCATGAAGCTCTGGGTCCAGGGCAGCGCGCGGCGTGGCCCGTCGAGGTGCAGCAGGGCGCGCAGGGCCTGGAGGACGGGGGCGAGGGTGGTCTCGGCGAGGCTGGTGCGCCGGAGCAGTGCCTCGGCACCCTCCACGCCGCGCGTCGCGCGCTCCCAGTCGGGCACGCCCCAGAACGCCGCCGCCCAGCCGGGCCCGGGTGAGCCGGGTGCGGGCTGTGTCGCCACGGCCGTGGCGCTCGTCGGGGCCGACGGGACGGTTCTGCGGGAGGTGGCCTCCCGCTGGCGGGGCAGGGTGACGGGCGACGGGGTGCGGACCGGCCAGTGCGGGAAGGCGGACAGTCCGTCCAGGGCCGCACGTCCCGGGTCGACCCACGAATCCCTCTCCTCCGCGACGGAGTTGACGTCGAGTTCGCGGAGCACTTCGGCCGTCTCGTCGATCCGGCCCTGGGTGACGAGGAGTCGGGCGAGCCGGGCCGTGGCGGGGGCGGACAGCCGTCCGGCCCGTACGGCCGTGAGTGGCCCGGCCAGTTCCTGTTCGGCGGCGGCGGGGTCGACGGCGAGCCGAGCCGCTGCCAGCGCGGTGCGCGCTCCGGCGCTCTCCGCGTCGTCCTCGGCGCCGGTCAGGGCGGCTTCCAGGCACTCCAGCGCCCGCCGGTGCGCTCCGTCGGCCAGCAGCCGGTCGGCGGCGGCGCGCAGGACCGGTCCGGCCCAGGGCGGCGGCGGGGTGCCGGCCGCGAGCAGCTGGTCCGCCACGTCGGTGGCGGGTTGGCCCTGCGCGTGGGCGAGTTCGGCGGCTTCGAGGTGGCGTCGGGCGCGCTGGGCGCCGTCCAGGTGGTCGAGTACGGCGGTGCGCGCGGCGGGGTGCCGGAAGGCGGCGCCGTCGAGCAGGCCGGCCGCGCCCAGCGCGCCGAGGCAGTCCCGTACCTCGACCTCGGGAAGGCCGAGGAGCCCGGCGACGGTGGCGGGGGTGGCGAGGGTGCCGAGCACGGCGACGGTCGCCGCGATGTCCTCGGTGCGGCCGCCGGAGCGTCGCAGGCAGGCCAGGAAGGCCTGGACGAAGGCTCGGCCGGGGCCGCCGTCCTCGGTCAGGGCCCGCAGCAGCAGCGGGTTGCCGCCGCTGAGCGCGTACGCCTCGGCCGCGGCCGGGGCGGTGGCGGGGGCAGAGGCGCCCTGTAGGGCCGCCGCGACCTCGTGTGCGGTGAGGGGCTCCAGACGGACGCGGGCGAAGCCCGGTCTGCGCAGCAGGTGGGTGCCCAGTTCCGGGTCGTCCGTCCGCTCGTGCAGTGACTCGGCGAGCACCAGCAGGATCCGCGCCTGGCGGAGTCGGCCGGCCAGGTGCAGAAGATGGTGGCGGGACGGCTCGTCGACGAGGTGGAGGTCGTCGACGCAGAGGGCGACCGGAGTGTGTGCGGCGAGCCGCTCCACCGCGGCCGCGAAGGCCTGACGGGCGGCGACGCGTCCGGCGCCGGTGGCTGCCTGGGGCAGGACGTCCAGCGTGCCCTCGGGGGCAGCGGCGGCCAGCTGGCCGAGGACGCCGTACGGCAGGTCCTGCTCGGCCCTGGTGCCCTCGGCGCGCAGCACGAGCAGTTCGGCCCGCTCGGCCATTTCCGTTACGGATTCAATTAACTCGGTCTTTCCGCAGCCCACCGCGCCCTCCACGAGCACGATCCGGGCGGCACCATCGACCGCTTCCCGGACTGCGGTTTCCAACAATCGGATGTGACTTTCCCGGTCCATATACATCGCCGCTGCCCACCATCCCCCGTTGCCATGGAAGTCGGAAATCGATCTGGAATTCCAGGAGTACGACAGGGAACTCCCCCATGGATTTTTCGAGTTGCCCCCATGACTTCCCCAAGACGGCGCAAAGGACTTCTCCCGCGCGGGGCAACCGCTCTTCAAGGCGTCAGTCTACGCAGGCGAGTGGGGCTGTTCCGGTGTCCGAAAGCTGCACGGCAGCAAGTGACCGCGGCTCTCCCCGGGCACCGCCGGCCCGGCGTCAAGCGGGCAGAATCAGCCGCGGCACGTTCCTCGGGTGGCCGGGTCTGCGCCACTCGCGCGGATAGCCGACCGAGACCTCCTCGAAGCGCACGCCGTCGTGGAACGTGGTGCGCGGGATGTGCAGATGGCCGTAGACAACGGCGGCGGCGCGGAAGCGCAGATGCCAGTCGGCGGTCAGTTCGGTGCCGCACCACTGGGCGAACTCGGGGTGACGCAGGATGTCGGTGGGGGTGCGCACCAGGGGGAAGTGGTTCACCAGGACGGTGGGCAGACTGGGGTCGCACTGGGCGAGCCGCCGCTCGGTCTCGGCGACCCGGGCCCGGCACCAGGCGTCCCGGCTGGGATACGGGTCCGGGTGCAGCAGGTACTCGTCGGTGCACACCACTCCGGCCGCGTACGCCTGCTCCAGCGCCTGCCGCCGGGTGGCGGCCGCGGGGGTGCGGAACGTGTAGTCGTACAGGAGGAACAGCGGGGCCACGACGGCCGGTCCGCCCGGCCCGCACCAGACCGGGTACGGGTCCTCCGGGGTGTGCACACCGAGGTTGCGGCAGATCTCCACGAGGCGGCGGTAGCGGGCGTCGCCGCGCAGCCGTACCGGATCCTCCGGGGCGGTCCACAGGTCGTGGTTGCCGGGCACCCACACCACGCGCGCCCACCGCTCGCTGAGCACCCCGAGCGCCCACTCCACGTCGGAGAGCAACTCCCCCACGTCCCCCGCGACGAGCAGCCAGTCGGCGGGGTCGTCCGGCCGCACCCCCTCCAGGACGCGACGGTTCTCCTCGAACGCTACGTGCAGGTCACTGATGGCCATCAGCTTTCCGTGCGGCATCCGCCGACCCTAGGCCGCACGTCCCGCGGCCGAGTACCCCTCAGCACCCCTCAAGGGCCCCCAGGGCCCGCCGTCCGGATCAGGCCGCCGGCTCAGACCGCAGACGCGCCATGACAACCGTATGGCAGGCCCACGCCGCACCCCAGCACGCATGGCAGGCAACAGGCGCTTTCGCACGCGCCGGACGGCCGGTGTGCCCGGCCGGGGCGGTCTGTCGTTGAGGGCCTGCCGGGGCGGGCGCGACGGTGGGGACATCGCCGCGTCCCACCCGGGAACGGCCCGTCCCACGAGGGTGATGACCATGATCGAAGCGCTCCTGCCGGCCGAGGTCGCGGCGGTCGACACGACCGTCGACCGGACCGACGTCACCCTCTTCCCGGCCGAACAGGCCCAGATCGCCCGGGCCGTGGAGGCTCGCCGGCTGGAGTTCACCACGGCCCGCTGGTGCGCCCGGCGCGCCATGGCGGCTCTCGGCCAGGAGCCGGTCCCGGTGCTGCCGGGCCTGCGCGGCGCGCCGCGCTGGGCGCCCGGGCTGGTCGGCTCCATCACGCACTGCGCGGGCTACCGGGGTGCCGTCGTGGCCCGCGCCCGGGACATCGCCGCGCTGGGCATCGACGCGGAGCCCAACCAGCCGCTGCCCGACGGCATCCTGGAGTCGATCGCGTTGCCCCAGGAGCGCTCGTGGGTGGCCCGGTTGCTGCGCACACTCCCCGAAGTCCGCTGGGACCGACTGCTGTTCTCCATGAAGGAGACGGTCTACAAGTCGTACTTCCCGCTCACCGGGCACACCCTGGAGTTCGAGGACGCGCTGCTCACGGTGGACCCGGAGCACGGGACCTTCCGCGCGGCTCTGCTCAACGACCCCGCGGCCGCGCCCGGTTCGCCGCGCCGTGTCCTGACCGGTAGGTTCCGGGCCGCCGACGGCGTGATCCTCAGCGCCATCGCGGTACCGGCGGTACGGCACGCGGAGATCGCACACACGGCGGCAGGCGCCCCCCTGCTGGTCTGAGTGGGGAGGCGCCTGCGGATACGCTGAGGGTGTTTACGGCCACCGGTCGTCGTCGTGGTGGATGGGACCGCCCGCCGTCGCGACGGTTCTCTGGTGTGCCGACGTGGTTCGATCCGCGTCGCCGTGCTGACCAAGAAGGACGGCGCCGGTAAACAACAGACCAAGAGCACTACCCAAAGCTGCACTACGAGCAACGATGTTGATCATGTTTGTCAGAACGTGCACGTTTCCCCCTACAGGTTCGATGTGCCCCGGTGCCGGTCGGGACGGATCGCCATGCGCTTGAACCCCGCACTCCTCAGCGGTCCCTCGCGCTGCCGGGAACACCATCTCCAACTTCTCGAGCGAAACCCAAGCCATCTGCGATGGCTCAAAGCTGCACGGCAACAACTCCGCTTCGGTCACTCGAGATTCAGGTGCGCGGAATGAATTATTCCCATTCCGAATTCGCCGAACTGGACGACATCAGCGCTGCCGCCTACGGGCAGGCCGTCGAATTGGGCCGCTTCGTCCGCGACGACATCGCGGTACGCCTGGCACTGTCCCCGGCCGAGATCGAGCGTACGGAGAAGGTGCTGACCCTGCTACGGCTGCTCCAGCCAATGCCGGGCAACCCCAGCGTCCTCGTGCCGGTCGGCCCCGACGTCGCCACCGCCGACCTGGTCAGCTCCGCCGAGGACCAGATCCGCGACCTCCAGCAGGCGGTCACCGACGTCCGCAGCCGTCTGATGTCGCTGACGCCCGTCTACTTCGAGGGCCGCCGGCTGCGCAACCGGCTCGAGGCGTTCGACGCCATCACCGACCCCGCCACCGTGCAGTCCATGCTCGACCACCTCAGCTCCCACTGCCGGCACGAGGTCGCCTCCGTCGCTCCCGGCGGCGCGCGCCCCGGCGACGTCCTCCAGGCGGCCCGCAAGTCGGCGCTCGGCATCCGCGAACGGGGAGTGGCGATGCGCGTCATCTACCAGCACACCGCGCGCAGCGACCTCGCCACCCGCGCCTATGTGCGCGACGTGACGGCGGCCGGTGTCGAGGTGCGCACCGCCGACCAGGTCATCGACCGGATCCTGATCTACGACCGGGAGACCGTGCTCCTGCCCACGCCCAGCCTCCGGGCGGGAGCCGACGACGCCGACGGCCCGGTGGCCATCGGCGCGATCGTGGTCCGGGAGCCCACCCTGGTGGGATTCGTCTGCAACGTCTTCGAGCACCTGTGGGACGGCGCCACACCCTTCGTGCCGGACACCTCGCGCGCGCCGTCCATCGCCGACGACCTCAAGCAGTCGATCCTCCGCCTGATGGCGAAGGGCTACAAGGACGAGATGGTCGCGCGCCGGCTCGGCATGTCGGTGCGCACCTGCCGCCGCCACATCTCCGAGATCACCGAGGAACTCGAGGCCACCAGCCGCTTCCAGGCCGGGTACAACGTGGCGCTGTCCGGCCTGCTGGAGCAGCGGGGACCCGGGCGGGAGACCGAGCCCGGCTGACGTTCACCCCTCCCCCAGCGCCTCCTCTATGGTCTCCACGCAGTCCGCGTCGAGCATGGTCGTGATGTCGGTGCCGCCCGGCGGGCCGAACCCGGCGTCGTAGACGGCCGCGCTGACGCAGTAGCCGCTGGACAGCGGGAACGTCCGGAAGGCCCACTCGTCCCCGGTGCCCGCGCTGCCGTCGGGCCGCTGCACCCGCACCGGCTTGCCGTCGGGGCCGAAGCCGAACTCGGTGAACCGGAACTGCATGCCCTGCCCGATCGCCTTGCTGTACGCCTCCTTCAGCGTCCACAGCCGCACCAGGGACGGGTTGCGCTGCTCCTCGGGCAGCGCCGCGAGGGTCACCATCTCGTACGGCGTGCACACGTGCCGCCCGAGTCCACCACCGTACATCTGCCGGTCGGCGCGCTCGGCGTCCACACCGATCAGCCCCCGGGTGGTCAGTCCCACCACCAGCAGGTCGTCGGTGTGGCTGAGGCTGATGTCGATCTGGTCGCAGCCGCGCAGATACGGCCGTCCGGTGGGCCCGTACGCCAGCTCCAGCGCGTCCGGATCACCGCGCAGCACAGCGGCCGCGGCGGACTTGAGCAGCACCCGGGAGGCCGCGTACCGGTCGCGGACCTCGGCGTGGACGAGCCCGAGATAGCGCGACCAGTCGCGGCCCAGCAGCCGGCGCAGCTCGTCGCCGCCGGGCAACTGGGGCTGGAGGACCGAGCGGTGGGCGTAGAGCAGGGCGGTCCCGCCCGACTTCAGGTCCTTGCGGACGCGGTCCCAGGCGGCGTCGTCGGTTCCCACCTCGACGGGAGCGCCCAGCGGCGGCCCGAGCGTGGAATTGCCGGGGACGGTCATGCCTGTGCCTCCACACTGCTGTGCCGCTCGTGCTCAGGCCGGGACCCCTGCCGTACGACGACGGCGTGGATCTCGGCGAGCGTGCGGGCCTGTAGTACCGGGGCCAACGGCAGCCGCCGGCCCGTCTCTTCCTCCACCAGGGTGACCACCCGGAGCAAGTACAGCGAGTCCCACCTCGGGAGATCCACCAGGCTCCGGTCCGCCTCCACCGCTTCTGCATCGAGACCCAACTCGTCCCTGAGCAGTGCGAGAAACCCGTCGAGCGTGTCGACCGCGCTCATGGGCGCTCCCTCCCGTCGAAACCGGTGGCCGCCGACCCGGTGGTCCGCACATGCTCCGGAACGGCCGGCAGCCGTCGCAGGTCGTGCCGGAACAGCAGCAGCCCGTCGTGCTCGCCCTCGGCGGTGAACCCGAGCGACGGGTAGAGCCCGGCCGCGCGGCCGTTCCTCGCGGTGGGCCGGAATCCGGCGAGCACCATGCGGTGCCCGGTGTCGCGGGCGTGCGCCAGCACGGCAGCGAACAGGGTCTGCTCGACCCCACGGGCCAGGACACGGCAGCTGAGCCAGGCGTTGTCCAGGCGCAGTACGTCCCCGTCCCGGGTGGCGAGCAGCGCGCCGGTCAGGCCGTTCGCGCCGAACCGGTCGGCGGTGCGCGCCGCCAGCAGCAGCCGGCCGGGATCGGCCGCTGCCGCGGCCACCTCGGCGGGCGTCAGGCGCAGGCCGGTCATATTGAACTGGTTCGTCCGCTGGGTGAGTTGGGCGAGCCGTTCGTACTCGTGGGATTCGGGTGCGGAGAGGGCGACCTGGACGTCGAGGCCGCGCAGGAAGTCCGCGTGCGACCCGGCCCCGGCGCGCAGCTCGGCGCGGGAGCCCGCCGCGCGGTAGTGGGCGGCGCGGACGCGGTCCTCGGTGGTCAGCGCGAGGGTGTCGAACCAGCCGTCGACGAGCAGCCGTTGCAGGTGCAGTGCGGGCTCCTCGTCCAGCGGGACCACCGCCGCCCGTACGCCCGAGTGCCGTACCTCGGCGCGCTCGGCGGGCGAGTCGTCGGCGAACACCAGCGCGTCGTCCCCGATGCCCAACGCCGCGGCCACCGCGGTCAGATGCCCGCTCTTGGGTTCCCAGTCCGCGTACACACGGGCGAAATCGCCCTCCCTGAGCAGGAGATCGGGGTGGGTGCGCAGTGCGTCGAGGACTGCGCCGCGTTCGTTCTTGCTGCTGACGGCCAGGATCACGCCCTGGGAGGCGAGTTGGCGTACGGCCCGCTGGAAGGCGCCGAACGCGTCGCCCCGCAGGGTGCCGGCGGCGGCGATGCCGTCGTGTCCGTCGTCGCCGAGCACCCCGTCCCACAGGGTGTTGTCGAGGTCGAGGACCAGGCATTTACGGGTACGTCCGGTCAGCGCGCGGGCCAGGTGGGCGACTTCGCGGGCGTAGGCGTCGAGCAGCGGGGCGCCGATCCTGGCTCCAGCGTACTGCGCGAGGCGGGCGTCGGCGACCGGTCCCGAGGCGGCGACGAGCGGATCGAGGTCGATGACGACCACGCCGGGCAGCTCGGCGCCGAGTCGCAGCAGCCGAGTGTTGAACTCCCGCCAGGTCATGCCCAGCCGGGCCCGGGAGCGGTGGTCGATGAGCTGGTGGGTGCGCTCGCGGGGCAGGGGAAGGGTGTTGAGCACCAGAGTGCCCGCGCCGGTGACCGCGCGGTGCCGGGCGAGGCCCTCGATGCGCTCCGCCACCTCCGTCGCGGCCCGTGCGACGTCGTCGGGGTGCCACACGGCGGGCACCTCCGCGAAGATCGTGCTGTCGTCCAGGAGACAGAGCGCGAGGTCGCACGTCATGCCGTGGAAGACGCCCGAGGGGTCGGTGAGGTCCCGCAGATACGCGCCGTGGTCGCCGACGACCGGGTTCAGCAGCAGTCCGTGCCTGGCCAGTTCGCCGGTGAGCGGCTCGACGACGTCCGCGGCCGTGGACTGGCCGGTGACCGCCACGGTGACCCGGGTGAGGTGCGGGTGCCGGGCCAGTACGGCGTCCCGGTCGGCCCGCGCGAGCAGCCGACCGGCCCGCCGGGCCCAGTCCGGCCGCGCCCCGGGGTCGTCGGCCAGCTCCGCGAGGAGCGGAACCGTCTCGTCGTAGCACTCCTCCAGCCGTCCCCGGGCGGCGAGGTCCCGCAGTCGTTGCAGCGGCTCGCCCCGCGTCGTCGTCAGCACCGCCATCTCCTACACCTTCTCCAGACCGAGCCCGGTCTTGATCCACTTGCTGGACTCCACGGCGATCGCGAGTGCCCGCCCGCCGGTGGTCAGGTCCGGCAGGAGCCGGGCGAGCTGGAGCAGGACCAGGGCGTTGCCGGTGTTGCCGGTCTCGGCTACGCAGGAGACCTCCTTGGCGGCGGGCACGCCGAGTTGCTCGGTGATCCGTTCGGTCATCCGGCCCGACAGCTGGGGCGGCAGCAGGAAGTCCAGGTCGTCAGGGGTCCATTCGAGCTGGTCGAGGAGTTCCCAGAGGATCTCGCGGGCCATCGTGGGCACGGACTCCTCGATCGCCTTGTAGTCCTCGACGACCATGGGGCGTTCGCTGTGCCGGTCGCTGATGCCGTACCAGTCGAGCGTCTGGCCGGGCGGCCTGCCGAGGCCGGTGAAGCGGTTGAGGACGCCCCGGAGCGCGACACGCTCGGCGACGGGTTCGGCGGTGAGGACGGCCGCGCCCGCACCGTCGCCGAACAGCACGTAGTTGACGAGTTCCTCGGTGGGCATGCGGGTCACCTCGCGGTGCGGGTCGAGGTGGCGGTGGGTGACGTCGCCGCCGATCACCAGCCCGGCACGGGCGCCGCCGGTGATCAGGGTCCGGCCCAAGTCGAGGGCCTGCACGGCGCCCGCGCAGCCGGACTGGAGCTGGAAGGTGGGCAGGTACATCAGGCCGAGCCGGTCGGCGACCTCGCTCGCCGTGGTGGGCAGCAGGGTGTCCGGAGTGGCGGTGGCCAGCAGGACGAACTCGATGTCGACCGGGTCGAGTCCGGCCGCGTCGATGGCCGCGCCGCCGGCCTGCGCGCACAGGTCGGCGAGGGTGTGCCGCACCTGTCCGGTCTCCAGGTCCCAGCCGAAGTGGCGGGTGCGGGTGCCGACGAAGATGTCCACCCACTCCTCGCTCAGCCCGAGCGCCCTTCCGAGGGTCGCGTTGTCGACGGGCGGGCCGGGCAGCGCGCCCGCGGCCGCCGCGAGATAGGCCGTGGGGTTCACCCGCGTGCCCCTTCCGTCACGTGTCCGCCGAGGAACTGGGCGAGGGTGCCCACCGAGCGCAGCGCAGGCAGGAGCTGCTGTACGGAGACCTCCCCGAGGTGCGGCAGCCGCGCCTCGATCCGGTCCTTGAGCTGCATGATCATCACCGAGTCGAAGCCGAGGTCCTCGTAGAAGCGGGCGGAGTGGGTGACCTGTTCGAGGGGGTAGGAGCCGACCTCCGCGACCGCGTCGATCACCGCGGCGAGCACCGGGTCCCGGTCCCGGGAGACCGGGTCGCTGGTCTCGGGCACGGCGGGCGTCGGCCTGGGCCTCGGTGCGGTCACGGGCCGCGCGGCCCGGGGCGCGGCGGGGGGCTGGGGCGCGGTCCAGTAGCGGTGCGCGGTGGAGAAGGAGTAGCCGCGCAGCCGCTCGCCGGGTCCGGGCCGGTCGTCGGGGTCGTACAGCCGCTCCCAGTCCGGGTCGAGGCCCGCGCGGTAGAGGCGGGCCACCAGCTCGGCGAGTTCGGTGCCGGCGGCCTCCGGGCCGGGCGAGGGGTGCATGAACTCCACACCGGACGCGAGCCCGGCCCGCCCGGCGAGCGGCAGCAGCTGGGGGCGTGGTCCGATCTCCACCAGGTGGGTGGGGGCGCAGACCGCCTCCAGGTCGGCGAGCGCCTCGGCGAACAGTACGGGCGACTCGGCCTGGGCGGCCCAGTAGTCGGCGTCCATGCGCTCGGTGGCGTCGAGGAGACGGCCGTGGCGGGTCGAGAAGACGGGCACGTCGGGCGTCCTCGGTTCGGTGGCGCCCGCGGCCGCCCTGAGCCGGTCGAGTACGGGGCGCACCAGCGGCGAGTGGAAGGCGGTGGGCGCGTTCAGGTCGCGGGTGCGCACCCGCCCCTCGGCCAGGGCCCCGGCGATCCTGGCGAGCGCCTCGGCGGTGCCGGACAGCACGGTGTCGCGCGGGCCGTTCACGGCCGCGAGGTGTGCCTGCGGCTCCTCCGCGAGGAGCTGGCGCAGCGCGTCCGGGGCGGCCTGCACGGCGAGCATGGCGCCGCCGCCGGGCAGCGCGTGCATGAGCCGGCCACGGGTGGCGACCAGATGGGCGGCCTCGTCCAGGGTGAGCGCGCCGGCCGTGACGGCGGCCGCGAACTCGCCGACGCTGTGCCCGAGTACGGCGGCGGGCCGGACGCCGAGCGCGGTGAGGGTGGCGGCGAGGGCGTACTCGACGGCGAACAGGGCGGGCTGGGTCAGTTCTCCGGGGAGTTCGCTCCCGTCGTCGTCCGTGAGCAGCAGGTCGCGGACGGAGACGTCGGTGTACGGCAGGAGTGCCGCGTCGGCCGCGTCCAGGTGCTGCCGGTAGACGGCCGACTCGCGGTACAGGCCCGCGGTCATGCCGGGGTACTGGGCGCCCTGCCCGGTGAACAGGAAGGCCACCGCCGGTCTGCTCCACGGCCGGTGCGCGACCTGCTCGGGCAGACCGCCGCCGGCCGCCTCGCGCAACGCGGCGGCCAGCTCCTCGGTGTCGCGGGCGGTGACCGCGAAGCGGTACGGCAGGCCGGTCTTGACGCGGTTGCTGTGCCGGCACAGCGCGACGGCCGAGGCGCGCGGGCGGCGGGCGATGGCGCCGGCCTGCTCTGTGAGGTTGCGGATCAGGGCGGCGGGGCTGTCCGCGGTGAGGGTGAACACGCCCGCGCCGGGCCGGGACCGCTTGGCGGCGGTGCGGGGGGCGGGGCGGGGCGCGGACCCGAGGACGGCGTGCGCGTTGGTGCCGCCCATGCCGAAGCTGGACACTCCGGCGACGACCGGCCAGGGCGGCAGCCGCAGCGGCGACCTGAGCAGCCGCAGTCCGCGCTCGGCGAGCCGCAGCTGCGGGTTCTCCCGGTCGGCGAACCTGCTGGCGGGCACGATCCGGTGGTGCAGCGCCAGGGCGACCTTGATGAGGCCGGCGATCCCGGCGGCCCCCTCGGTGTGCCCCAGGTTGCCCTTGACCGAGCCGATCGCGCACGGCTCGGCCCGGCCGACGCCGTGCAGGCTGCCGAGGGCGGCGCACTCGATGGTGTCGCCGAGCGCGGTACCGGTGCCGTGTGCCTCGATGAAGGCGACCTCGTGCGGCTCGACCCCGGCGCGCCGGCAGGCGGTGGCCACGACCTGCTCCTGCGACCAGCGGTTGGGCGCGGTGATGCCGTTGCTGCGGCCGTCCTGGTTGACGGCGGTACCACGGAGGACGGCGTAGATCCGCTGTCCGTCGGCGACCGCGTCGGAGAGGCGGCGCAGTACGACGAGACCGACGCCCTCACTGCGCCCGATGCCGTCGGCCAGTGCGCTGAACGGCTTGCAGCGCCCGTCTTCGGCGGCGAGCCCGAGCTGGTGGTAGACGAGCCCGAGAGCCGGGGACATGACGAGATTGACGCCGCCCGCGAGCACGGTGTCGCACTCTCCCGACAGCAGTGCTCCCACCCCGAGGTGCACGGCGACCAGCGAGGACGAGCAGGCGGTGTCGACGGCCATGCTCGGCCCGGTGAAGCCGAGCTGGTAGGAGATCCGGTTCGCGGTCATGCCCGCGCTGCTGCCCGCGCCGAGCTGGGGGGTAACCCGTTCGTAGTCGCCGAGGTGCAGCCGCCCCCACTCGCCGCCCATTACGCCCACGTAGACGCCGGTGCCGCTGCCGGCCAGCGAGCCGGGTGCCACACCGGAGTCCTCGACGGCCCGCCACGCGCAGTGCAGCAGCAGCCGTTGCTGCGGGTCCATGGCGGCCGCCTCGCGGGGCGGCACGGAGAAGAAGTCGTTGTCGAACACGTCGGCGCCGTCGAGGAATCCGCCGCGGGTGAGGCCGGCGCGGGCGGCTCCTTCGGCGGTCCGGAAGGCGGCCGGGTCCCACCGCTGGGGTGGCACGTCCGCGATCGCGTCACCGCCGCGCAGCAGCAGCTCCCAGTAGGCGTCGGTGTCGCGGGCGAGCGGGAAGGCGCAGTCGATGCCGACGATCGCGACGCCGTCACGGGCCGCGGGCGCGTCCGCCATCACCGCCCCCCGCGCGCGTCGGCGACGGCCAGTTCGGCCGCCAGGAAGCCGAGGAGGCTCTGCACGGTGGGGTGGTCCCACAGCAGGGTCGGCTCCACCACGAGCCCGAACTCGTCCTCCAGGTCGCCGCACAGGCTCAGCGCGCACACCGAGTCCATGCCGTACTCGGCGAGCGGCACGGTGGGGTCGATGCTGTCCGCGTCCCGGCCGAGGTAGAGCGCGACCCGCTCGAGCAGCCAGCCGCGGGGCAGGACGGGGTCGGACGCGGGGAACCCGGACGGCCGGGTGGTCGGTCCATTCATGGCCGGACGCCTTTCGAGTTCATGACCGGAGGCCTTTCAAGGGGATTTGCAGGTACGGGACTTGGCGGTCGGGCCGTGGTCATCCCGGCAGCGGGGTGTCGTAGAGGTCGTAGCTCCGCCGGTCGCTGAAGCGCAGTTGCACCTCGTGGACCACGCGCAGCTCGCACTCGGCCGGCAGGTCGGGCGCGGGGGCACCGAGGCGGCGTGCGATGCGGTGCAGCGCGGCCGCCGCCCAGGCCGGGTCGGCGAGGAACGGGTCGGAGCCGTCCTGGTTGTGCCGCCAGACCCCGAGCACCGCGGATGCGGCGAGCAGATGCGCGTAGCGGTCCATCAGCGGGAACGGTGCCGCGCCCGGCCGGGGGCCGAGGGCGAGGACCCGGGCGCGCAGGTCGCGGAACTCGTCGACGAGGCCGAGCGCGAGGTCGCGCAGCACGCGCTCGACGGCACCGCGGCCCGGTGTCTCGGCGGCCACGGCGAGCAGGGTGGCGCTGAGGCTGTCCTCGCCGGTGGCGAGACCGAGCCGTGCCATGTCGTACGGCGGCAGCGGGTCGCGCGGCCGGAACAGCGCGGCGGGTGCCTCGTCCGCCACGAACCAGGAACGGCGGGCCAGGCGCGGCAGTTGCGGGATGACGGTGCTCTGGCAGGCGACGGTCCCGGCGTGCCCGAGGGTGACGACGGGCAGGTCACGGACGTGCTTCTGGAAGATGCCGAGGGTGCCCTCACGGGTGTAGAACCCGGCGCCGAGCACGATCGACAGGTCGTACAGCGTCTCGGTGAGGACGCGCGGCAGCAGGTACTTGACCGCCGCCGAGTAGATGCTGGTCTGCTCCGGCAGCAGGTGGACGGCCCGGGTGGCGACCGTGGCGAGCGCGTCGTACAGCAGCAGGTTGACGAAGGCTCCGGTGATCGCGCTGGTGGTGCGCTGGGAGTCGGAGCCGCCGGTGGACCAGCCTCCGCCGCGGTGCTCGTGGTCGAAGCGGACGGCGGTGCGCAGGCTGGTGTCCACGGCGGCGAGCACCATGGAGGAGATGACCGTGCGGCTGATCTGGAAGGAGCGCAGCGCGATCGGCACGCCGTCGCCGACGGGCCCGAGCAGGGCGTCGTCCGGCACCGGGCAGTCATCGAAGTCGACGCCGCCGAACACACAGCCGCGCAGTCCGAGGGAGGTGTGGCGGCGCAGGAGTTCGGCCCGTCCGGCGGGAAAGCGGGCGGGGTCGAGCAGCAGCGCGGAGTGGCTGCGTCGGCCGGGCGAGGGCTCGGTCCTGGCGAACAGCACCAGTGCGTCGGCCCGGTCGAGGTTGTTGATGACGGGCTTGCGGCCGCTGAGCAGCAGCCCGCCGCCCGGGCCCGGCCGGGCGGAGACCTGGCTGCGCACGTAGTCGTTGCTGTGGGCGGTCTCCAGCTGGGCGATGGCGGCCCGCGCGCCGCCCAGCATCTGCCGTGCCAGGCCGTCCTGTTGCGCCTCGGTCCCGGCCATCCACACGTCGGCGGCGGCCATGAACGACATCGCCCCGTATCCCATGCCGAGCCCGATGTCCCGCCGGAAGAGCGGGCGCATGACCCGCACCAGGGTGTCCATCGAGTCGAGCCGCCCGCCGAGTCCGACCGGCACGTACTCGCGGTGCGTACCGGCCCGGTCGAGCGCGTCCTCGGCGGCCGCGCTGCGTACGGCGTCCCGGTCGGCCTCCAGCAGGGCGGTGTAGCCGCACGGGTTGGCGGGGTCGCCGGGGTCGCCGAGGACTTCCTCCACGGCGGCCACCCGGCGCTGTGCCTCGGCCTCACGGACGGCCGGGGCGACGGCGGTCACCACGCGCCACCGCCGGTGGTGGACTGGAGGAGGCCGTCCTCCAGGAGAATGTCCCCGGCGCGTACCAGGGCGCGCACCGCCGGGTCGAGCACCTCGTACTCGCCGTGCAGCTCTCCGGCGAGGAACTCCTTGCGCATGAGGGTGCGTTGCACCTTTCCGCTGGTGGTGCGGCGCACGGTGCCCGGCCGCACCAGCAGCACGCTGCCCGCAGGCACATGGAAGTCCTTGCCGACCAACGCCTGGATGCGCTGGGCGAGTTCACGCAGCTGCGGTCCTTCGAGCTGCTCTCCCCTGACCTCCTGCACGAGGACGAGCTGTTCGCGGCCCGCCTCCACGGAGAACGCGGCGCCGGTGCCGGCGGCGAGCGCGGGATGCAGTGACTTGACGGCGTACTCGACGTCCTGCGGGTAGACGTTGCGCCCGTTGAGGATGACGACTTCCTTCAGCCGCCCGGTGACGTACAGCTGTCCGTCGTCGAGGAACCCGAGGTCCCCGGTGCGCAGGAACCCGCTCTCGCCGCCGTGCAGCGTGGCCCGGAAGACGGCTTCGGTCTCCTCGGGCCTGCCGTGGTATCCGGCGGCTACGCTCTCGCCGCGCAGCCAGATCTCCCCGACGGCCCCCTCGGGCAGCTCCCGGTGGCCGACGGGGTCGACGATCCGTACGTCGAAGTCGGTGACCCGCCCGCTGCTGACCACGGTACGGCTCTCCCGGCCGGGCTCCGCGGGCGCGACGACGTCGCGCGCGAGGGCGGCGGCGTCCACGTCCCGCCGCCGGTACGCCTGGCCGCCGACGCCTCCCGAGACGACCAGGGTCGTCTCGGCGAGCCCATAGCACGGGTACATCGCCTCGGTGCGCAGTCCGGCGGCGGCGAACCGGCGGGCGAACGCGTCGAGGGTGTCGGCGCGCACCGGCTCGGCGCCGTTGAGCGCGAGCCGCCAGCGGGACAGATCGAGTTCGGCGAGCTGTGCGTCGGTGACCCGGCGCAGCGCGAGGTCGTAGGCGAAGTTCGGTCCGCCGCCGATGGTGACCCGGTGCTCGCCGATGGCCCGGAGCCAGTGCACGGGCCGCTTGATGAAGGAGGTGGGCGACATCATCACGGAGGCGCTGCCCAGCCACACGGGGTGCAGCAGATGGGCGATGAGCCCCATGTCGTGGTAGAGCGGCAGCCATCCCCCGAACCGGTCGTCGGCCGTGGTGCCCAGCACCCGCTGCAGGGCCGCCTGATTGGCCATCAGGTTGCGGTGGGTGACCATCACACCGCGCGGCTCGGACACGGACCCCGAGGTGTACTGGAGGAAGGCGAGGTCGTCGGGCCGGGTCGCGGGCGCCCGCCATTCGTCGGCCGCCGCCTCACCCAGTGCGTCGCTCGCCACGCACACGACGTCGTCGTGTCCCTCGGTCGCCAGCCACAGCGCGACGTCCGGCGCGCTCGCCCGGTCCGTGAGCACGATCCGCGCCCCGCAGTCCCGCAGCATGGCCGAACTCCGCCCGAGCCGTCCCCGTCGGCCGCCGTCCGGCAGCGGCGCGGGCACGGCGACCGCGCCGGCGTACAGACACCCGGCGAACGCCTTCAGGAACTCCAGGCTTCCCGGGTACATGAGCAGCACCGGCCGCCCCTCGGCCCCTCGTGCGAGCAGCGCTCCGGCGACGGCCCGCGCGGCACGGTCGAGTTCCCCGTACGTCAGCCGCGCGGCATCCGGACCGTCCTTTCCGTCGCGCAGTTGAACGTGCACATCGTCGTCCGCGAACTCGGCGCACCGTGCCCGGACGAGGTCGGTGAAAGTGGCGAAACGTGACAACTGGATCCCCCTCGCAAGTCCGGCATGGTTCGCGTTTCCATGTCAGGGGGGATCTTGCGACGGAGGACTAAAGGGGCGCTTGCACGCGTGGGTCCAGCCACTCGGCCTCCAAGCGTCCTTTTTTGCGCCATGACCGCAAAAAACGGATGACAGGTCACGACCGACCCGCCCTCGCGACCAGGCATCAGAAGGTGATTTCGCTCTGGTGCGTTAAAAACGAAGGCAGCACCGACGAGAAGGCTGTAGAATCGCAACCAGACGGCGGGTTCGAAGCGGTTTGGCATCACGGGGATGCCCCAGGCCCGTCACGCAAGGGGGACACTCATGCTGTACGACGCCCACACCCAGGAACTCATGATCGAGCGCCGGCGAGAGGCGGAGCGAGAACGAGTTCTCCGCGCCGTGCTTCTCCAGCGCCGCGCCGAACGCATCACCCGGCGCGCCCGCCGCGCCCTGAGCGCCATCGCCGTGTAGTCGAGCCGCGCAACTCCCCGTCCACGGGCCGTCACCGTCACCGGTGACGGCCCGGGCGTGTTTCCGCACGACGTGGCGATCCGGACGCAGCGACATCTCGCCCCTGTTTCAGAACCGTGACCAACGGCTGATCAGCCGCCCCACCTGCATGGTGGTACGCCCCGCCATGGCCTGCACACACGGCGTATACATGGGGCGTATACACGGTGTGTAGAGT